>NZ_JH815593.1:0-99785 GCF_000298075.1 Staphylococcus massiliensis CCUG 55927
GCTATTACATATAGGAGAATTAGCTCAGCTGGGAGAGCATCTGCCTTACAAGCAGAGGGTCGGCGGTTCGAACCCGTCATTCTCCACCATTTAAATATTAGCCGGCCTAGCTCAACTGGTAGAGCAACTGACTTGTAATCAGTAGGTTGGGGGTTCAAGTCCTCTGGCCGGCACCATCTCAAGAGCCATTAGCTCAGTTGGTAGAGCAACTGACTTGTAATCAGTAGGTTGGGGGTTCAAGTCCTCTGGCCGGCACCATCTCAAGAGCCATTAGCTCAGTTGGTAGAGCATCTGACTTTTAATCAGAGGGTCAGAGGTTCGAATCCTCTATGGCTCACCATTTAAGCGGGTGTGGCGGAATTGGCAGACGCACTAGACTTAGGATCTAGCGCCTCACGGCGTGGGGGTTCGACTCCCTTCACCCGCATATGCAGAAGTAGTTCAGCGGTAGAATACAACCTTGCCAAGGTTGGGGTCGCGGGTTCGAATCCCGTCTTCTGCTCCATTATTTTGCCGGGGTGGCGGAACTGGCAGACGCACAGGACTTAAAATCCTGCGGTAAGAGATTACCGTACCGGTTCGATTCCGGTCCTCGGCACCATTATTCATTAAAATATATGCGCCCGTAGCTCAACTGGATAGAGCGTTTGACTACGGATCAAAAGGCTATGGGTTCGACTCCTATCGGGCGCGTTCATTTATACGGGAAGTAGCTCAGCTTGGTAGAGCACTTGGTTTGGGACCAAGGGGTCGTAGGTTCGAATCCTGTCTTCCCGACTACTAAGTTTTAGTAATGGGGGATTAGCTCAGCTGGGAGAGCGCCTGCTTTGCACGCAGGAGGTCAGCGGTTCGAACCCGCTATTCTCCACCATTTAAATGAAAATAAAGAGAAATAGATAATAGGGCGGCGTAGCTCAGCTGGCTAGAGCGTACGGTTCATACCCGTGAGGTCGGGGGTTCGATCCCCTCCGCCGCCACTAATATTAATTACGGATTATATTTAGGACCTTTAGCTCAGTTGGTTAGAGCTAACGGCTCATAACCGTTCGGTCGCAGGTTCGAATCCTGCAAGGTCCATATAATTTTTGGAGGAATACCCAAGTCCGGCTGAAGGGATCGGTCTTGAAAACCGACAGGGGCTTAACGGCCCGCGGGGGTTCGAATCCCTCTTCCTCCGCCATTTTTATTTAAATACTATTATCGCGGGATGGAGCAGTTCGGTAGCTCGTCGGGCTCATAACCCGAAGGTCGGTGGTTCGAATCCGCCTCCCGCAATTTTATATTTAGGTCCCGTAGTGTAGCGGTTAACACGCCTGCCTGTCACGCAGGAGATCGCGGGTTCGATTCCCGTCGGGACCGCCATTGTTATTATGGTTCAGTAGCTCAGTCGGTAGAGCAAAGGACTGAAAATCCTTGTGTCGGCAGTTCGATTCTGTCCTGAACCATATTAGCCGGCCTAGCTCAACTGGTAGAGCAACTGACTTGTAATCAGTAGGTTGGGGGTTCAAGTCCTCTGGCCGGCACCATCTTGGAGGGGTAGCGAAGTGGCTAAACGCGGCGGACTGTAAATCCGCTCCTTCGGGTTCGGCAGTTCGAATCTGCCCCCCTCCACTCATATCAATAGGGGCATAGTTCAACGGTAGAATAGAGGTCTCCAAAACCTTTGATGTGGGTTCGATTCCTACTGTCCCTGCCATGGCGGTTGTGGCGAAGTGGTTAACGCACCGGATTGTGGTTCCGGCATTCGTGGGTTCGATTCCCATCAACCGCCCTTTATTATTAATGGGCTATAGCCAAGCGGTAAGGCAACGGACTTTGACTCCGTCACGCGCTGGTTCGAATCCAGCTAGCCCAGTTATTGGCGGCATAGCCAAGTGGTAAGGCCGAGGTCTGCAAAACCTCTATTCACCGGTTCAAATCCGGTTGCCGCCTCCATTGATATTTATGCGGGAGTAGTTCAACTCTTAGAACACATTCCTTCCCGGAATGAGATATAGGTGTAAGTCCTATCTTCCGCTCCAATTATTACTTCCAGAATGGAAGCTTTTTTTATGCCTTTTTTTAGAAATCTACCATTCAAGTTAACAAACCTTCTTTTTCAAATCTCAATAGTTTAATTCAACCAGTTATTTTAAATGTTAAAATTATATGTATCAGTTATAACTATAAATACTCTATATTCAAGATGTTTATTAACTCATAGTTAAATTAATATGAATATTTGATTAAGTGTATTAAATTTCTTCAATTTTACTAATTAAGTATGCTATAATTAATTTGCAAGACAACATAATTGAATAGGAGGGTTATAGATGAAACTTAAAGCGCTGAGCTCTTTAATCTTTTCTGTAATTATAGCCGGCATGTTCTTCTTAATGAGTAATTCATCTGCTCAAGCAGCTGAACTTCCTTATGCCGATTCTATAAATGAGTTGAAAAGTAGTGTAAGTGATCATCAAGTTGTTCAACACATCGATTCAGCAGTGAATTCTAATCAACAACGCGTTGAACTTGTACGCTTAACGAATTCAGTAGACCAAGGTCAACCTACTGACAACTACAGTGTTAAACAGTCTACTAATTTTCAAACTCAAATTTCAGAGCAGCAAAACGCTTCAGGGCAAGTCAGTCAACAAGCTACACACAACAAAGCCAATCCAACTAATTTAAACAAGACTGGACAAGCTAATCCTTCTCAACAACAAGCAGTTAACCACTATGGTGATAACGAAACTGCCGTTACATCTGTTAACGTAACGAATAACAATTATTACTATTAATATCATCATTTAACATAGATTAAAAGCACTGGACATCGCGTCCAGTGCTTTTTGTTTATCCCCTAATTAAAAGAAAATTACTAATATTACATATTTTAGAATATATATTTACAAATATTAACTTTAAAACTAATATAGAGGATATTGAATTCTATAAGAAAGAAGGTTAATCATGTCATTAAGATATAACAGGATAACTACTATCCTTTTCTTTATAGGGCTTTTCGTGATGATTAGTCTTTATTGTGCGATTCCTATAGAGCAACAAGTTGCTGAAGGTTTGCACGTAGACAAGGGTAGTATCGCGCTTTCAAGTGTATGTTTCTCACTGTCATTTGCGATAGGTTGTTTATTCTATGGTATTCTTTCTGATAAATTCGGACGAAAAGTTGTCATTTCAGCTGGTTTACTTATTTTAACTATTATGACGCTCGCGATTACATTCGCGCAATCATTCCAATACTTCATTATTTTAAGATCATTACAAGGACTATTTGCAGCGACATTCTCACCAGTCGCTTTAACATATGTCACAGAGATGTTTCCTGCACGTAAACGTGTTACAGCAATTAGTTTTATTAGTACTGGTTTCCTTTTAGCAGGTGTCATCGGACAAATTTTTAGTGAGCTTATCGCTTCTTCACTAGGTTGGCAATATGTCTTTCTTATTTTAAGTGTAATTTACTTAGTATCATTAATCGCAGTAATCTTTTTTATACCTAAAAGTCCATACAAACAAGCTGACATTGATATCATTAGCTTCTTTAGTAATTTTAAATCAATTAGTAAAAATAAAAGCATCATTTTAGCGTATATTATAGCATTTCTATTATTGATGAGTTTCGTTAATATGTATGCCGTTTTAAATCTTTACTTAAACTCACCTCAGATTAATGCAGGTACTGAAGTCGCATATATCATTAAATTATTAGGTGTCATTGGTATGATACTATCATTAACTTCAGGTAGATTAAGTGACCGTTACAGTGTTAAAACAGTTTTATTCTTTGCCTTATTATTTGGTAGTGTCTTCTTAATTCTACTAGGACTTTCTGAAAACATTCTTATAATAGGGACATTAAGTGTCTTATTCGTTACATGTGTTTCATTCGCTGTTCCAAGCTTAATTTCTAAGATTGGTTTATTAACTAAAGAAAACAAAGGATTCTTCCTTTCAGTTAATACCTTCTTATTATTCTTAGGTACAGCAGTATCTCCAATTATCATTGGTTACATCCAAGCGATTGGCAATTATACAATCATGTTTACGTCGATAGGGGCACTACTATTCATAGGCTTTATCGCGTCAACTTGCTTACCTAAAATTAGATAATAAATTCAAGAACTAGATATGATCTAGTTCTTTTTTATATGCAATTATTTCATAAATTATGTTATCGTATTTAAGTATGCTTATTTACTAAAAGAAACTTATATAAAATATATCATTATGTTATGTTAAATGAAACGTTTTTGGCGTTCTAATCATAGTTTATAAACGAAACGCTCAAGAGATGATTATATGGAACGTATCGTAGGAATTGGTATCAATATACTTAACTACTTACCTTTATTCGTACTCATCATCTTATTTAATAGCTTAAGCAACTTATTCGCTGGAATGTTTGTGTTAGCGATAACGTCAGTCGTTTTACTATTCGTTTCAGTACTTATGCATAGCTATACAACGAACCACAAACGCTTGTGGTTGGTAAGCATGATCCTAAATGGTTTAAATGTCCTAGTTACGCTTACAACTACGTTCGTCATGTTTGCTTTACAATAACGTCTATTCAAATTGAGTGCTTTTTTACATTATTATCAAGACATCACAGTTAAGACCTTTATTTACCTTTGAAAAGCCCTTTAGAAAAGTTTTACGAAATGAGTTGAATTTCGATTAATGCTTAATTGCAAGGCATTTAAAAAAAGTTCAATAAACACTTAAAAACTTACTTAGTTTATCAAATTAGAAAGGAGTGTCGACGATGAAAAACGTAATGCGATTACTGCAAATATTAAATTACATCTTTCTTATACTATTAATTGTCGCAAGTTACAACAAGGTCGTTGATGGCTTTAGCCTTGTGGCTCTATTCGCCGGTACGTCAATCATCATTTTAATTGTAGATGTTATACTTAGACGCGCTAAGAAAATCTCGGATAGTAGCTTTGTAAGAAACATTCTACTTTGTGTATTAAATTTAGTTATTATTATCCCAATTATTTTTTATTTCATGTGGGTAGGCTTTTAAATTTTATAAAGGTTAATTCATACATTCATACTAAGTTAGAAATGTATAGATTAAAGTGGTCACTTTCAACAATGTAAGAGCAAACATTGAATATCTTTAGCAATTGCTTAGGAAGGTGATGTTATGAATCGTCATATATGCTGGATATTAAATATTTTGAATTATACGCAACTCTCGTTTACGATGGTTATTTTTCAAGATGCGTTTTGGCGTTTGATTGGGGTACCGCTATTCGTAGCAACATCCTTCACATTAGCCTTAGTTTCATCGGGTCTATCAAAGACGTTAAAAAGCCATCATAAGATATGGAAAATTAGTGCGATCTTAAATATAGTTAATATCGTATTAGCCTATATACTCGCTCGATTTTTTATCATGTAGTTTGATTACTAAGCAATCGCACCATATTGACGAAACGTCTAACTAATAGTATAATATATTAAATCAATAAAATATTAATCGATACAAGATTAATATTTTGAACTTCTAAAGGTTAGCCAGTGTGGTGGAATTGGCAGACACGCTAGACTCAAAATCTAGTTCTGAATAAGAGTGCCGGTTCGAGCCCGGCCACTGGTATCAAGAGACGTTTCCTCATTTAATGGGGAAACGTCTTTTTTTGTTAAAACTATTATCAATAGCCATAAAGAGAAAGGAAGGCATTATGAAACCGTTTTTCACGATTATCAGTTTGCTTAATTATATTTACTTTATCATTTCACAAAGTACGCACTTTATATTAGATACGCACAAAGCACTCATACCTATGACTATTTTCCCGGCGATATGCTTAATTTTAATCCTTTTAACGTTTATACCTATGCTTCATAATCGTAGCTGGAAACCAATCGTTATGCTTAATGCGATAGGCTTTGCGATACTAACACCGCTTGTATGGATCATCGCTTGGAACGGACTTCCGTTCTAAGTGCAATAAGATACCGAAATATGCAATCTCCTATTGTAGTTTTACCTGCCTTATACTATGATTATAGATATTGTAAACAAATAGAAGGAGATTATTAACAATGGAAGAATCGAAGTTTTCCTTCAAAAGTTTCTTCAACAATTTACTAAACGCCATTGGTGCTGGGGTAGTAATCGCATTATTACCAAATGCTTTGCTAGGTGAATTGCTGAAGTTCTTTAAGGAAGGGCAACCTTTTTTAGAATTAATTTACCAAATCGTTACAGTTATTCAATTCTTTATGTCATTCATTATTGGTGTGCTTGCTGCGAATGCGCTTAAATTCGGTGGTCCAGGTTCAGCAATGGTAGGAACTGCTTGTATGATTGGTTCTGGTGCGCTTCATTTTCAAGATGGGGCGATTGTTTTAAAAGGTATAGGCGATATTATTAACTTAATTATCGTACTTACGATTGCTTGTTTATTATATATGTTCTTAAATGGAAAGTTCGGCTCATTTGATATGATTATCTTGCCTGTCTTAATACCAGTTGTCAGTGCTGTAATAGGGCTGCTTACGTTGCCACATGTTTCAAAGGTAACGAAAGCGCTAGGTCAACTGATCAATGGTTTCACAGAACTTAATCCGTTATTAATGAGTATTCTAATCGCTGTATTCTACTCATTATTTATGGTGACACCGATTTCTTTAGTCGCTATCGCAACTGCGATTAGTTTAACAGGGCTAGGCAGTGGTGCTGCCAATATGGGTATTGTTGCAGCCTGCGTAACGTTTATATTCGGTTCACTACGTATTAATGCTACAGGTATTAACCTGATCCTTATTGTCGGTGCAGCTAAGATGATGATTCCTGTTTACTTTAAACATCCAATTATCGCGGTGCCATTATTTATAAATGGTGTCATCGCCGGTATCATCACCTATTTAATCGGCATTAAAGGAACGCCAATGTCAGCTGGCTTTGGTTATACTGGATTAGTCGGTCCACTCAATGCATTAAATCGCATGGACGGGGATACGATTATGAATATCATCTTACTCATTTTTGGTTATTTCATTATACCTTTCGTGTGCGGCTTTATTGTCCACCAGGTTTGTAAGAAGTGGTTACCAGGCTACGATGACAAGATATTTAAATTCGAAACAGTTAAATAACCTACATGCACCATCGATTTTCCCTTTTGAAAAGCCACGTGCGTTTAATAAGTCTGATTTAGATGACCTGAGATCTTAGCATCTCAGGTCTTTTTCTATATGAAAAGGGAATTTAAAAAAATATGAATTAAATATTGCATAATAATTCATGTGATTGTATAATCATTAATCATAATAGAGGAGGGGCTGCCATGACAACATCACGAATTTACACCAAGATTATGTCAGTCATATTAATGTTACTGCTCATCGTGAGTTCATTAACAAGTCAAGCTTTAGGAAAAGAAACGGACAAAACATGGGAAGATATAAAGAAACGAGGGGTCTTACGTGTCGGATTATCCGCTGATTACGCGCCATATGAATTTGAGAAACAAATTAATGGTAAACGTGAATATGTAGGTATTGATATTGAAGTAGCGAAACGTATCGCAAAGGATTTAGGTGTTGAACTTCAAATCGTGAATATGCAATTCGATACGTTACTCGGCGCACTTAAAACAGGCAAGGTAGATTTATTAATTTCAGCATTAACGCCTACAGCCGAACGTAAGAAGGAAGTGGACTTTTCCATAGATTATATGGAAGTTCCACAGAAGATGATCATGAAAAAGAAAGATAAGGATACGTTCAAAGATATCAAAGACTTTAATGGCAAGAAGGTAGGTGCGCAAAAGCAATCGACCCAAGAAGAACTTGTTAAGAATGAGTTACCTGACTCAGACCTTCAAGCTCTAGCTCGTGTACCTGAACTTATACTGTCATTAAAGACAGGGAAAATTGACGGTTTAGCAATTGAAGGGCCTGTAGCAGAAGCATATTTAATGAAGAATCCAGAATTAACCTTCGCACCAGGGGAATTTGATACGAAAGATAAAGGAACGGCGATCGCGATGCCTAAATCATCTCCAATCTTAATGGCAAAAGTGAATACAGTTCTAAAAGATATTATGGATAAAGGCCTCATTGATCAATATAAGGAAAAGGCTGGTAAAGCAATGTTAGATGATGGTTCGTTCTTGGCGAAGTACGGCGGGTTCTTAGCAACAGGTTTAAAGAACACGATCATCGTTTCTATAATAGGTGTACTTGCAGGTGCAATATTAGGTGGGCTCATTGCCTAATGAAATTAAGTCCTTTCATACCTTTAAAATGGCTAGCAGTCGTATACATCGAATTTATTCGAGGGACACCGTTACTCGTTCAAGTATTCTTAGTGTTCTTCGGAACGACAGCGGTACTTGGTTTAGATATTTCAGCACTCGTATGTGGGATTATCGCATTAATTATCAATAGTGCCGCATATATCGCGGAAATTATACGTGCTGGTATTAACGCAGTTGATAAAGGTCAAATGGAAGCGGCACGTAGTTTAGGGCTCAATTATAAACAATCTATGAAAGCGGTCATCATGCCACAAGCAATCAAGAATATCTTACCTGCACTTGGTAATGAATTCGTCACAGTCATTAAAGAATCATCCATTGTTTCAATTATAGGTGTGAGCGAAATTATGTATAACGCCCAAGTCATTCAAGGTGCCTCGTTTGATCCTTTCACACCACTCATAATTGCGGCATTATTCTACTTTGTACTAACGTTCACACTATCTCGATTACTAGCTTATATTGAAGGGAGAATGAGTGTCAGTGATTAAAATTAACCAATTATACAAATCATTTCAAACGAACGCGATTTTAAAGGGGATTGATTTAGATATTCATCAAGGGGAAGTCGTAGCGATTATAGGACCTTCAGGTAGTGGTAAAAGTACGCTATTACGCTGCATGAATCTACTCGAAACACCGACTAAAGGTCAGGTCATTATAAATGGTCAAGATGTAACGTTAAAGGGGACGAACATCGATAAGCTCCGTCAGAAGCTCGGTATGGTATTCCAGAACTTTAATCTCTTCCCACATAAGACCGTGGTTGAAAATCTTGTATTAGCACCAACATTATTGAATCAGGCTTCAACGTCAGAACTTAAGACGAAGGCACTCGCACTTCTTGAGAAGGTCGGCTTAGAAGATAAGGCGGATAGTTATCCTTCTACACTTTCCGGTGGGCAAAAGCAACGTGTCGCAATCGCACGAGCGTTAATGATGAATCCTGAGGTACTTCTATTTGATGAACCAACTTCAGCACTTGACCCTGAAGTCGTAGGCGAAGTTTTAGCCGTTATGAAGCAACTTGCGAAAGAAGGTATGACGATGGTTATTGTAACCCATGAGATGACATTCGCGCGAGAGGTTAGTGACAAAGTAATCTTTATGGCAGATGGCCAAATTGTTGAAGCGGGTGAACCAGAGTCGCTATTTATGAAACCGAGTCATGAACGAACGAAGCAATTTCTAAATCGCGTTTTATAAGCATATGAAAACCGTTAGGGTAGTTAAACTATTCGAACGGTTCTTCTTTTTGAAAAGGGCTTGAGACTTATTAAACAATTCTCTTAAACAGCATGCTTTCCTGGGGCATGGCCGGAGCCTGTAGTCTCCGGTCTCATGCTATTCCCCTAGGAGTCAGCTGATTTGAGAATTGCAAACAATAAAGTTTAAATGCTCTATTTCACAACTTATGTCTCAAGCTAAACAAATTATTTAGATTCGAAAGGGCATCAATTTCTTAAAGGGCTTTTCAAGTGGGGATGGAGAAAAAGTCTGTAACGATACATACGCTCACTGTAAAATATGATAAAATTAATACGTCAATTTCTACGGAGGGATAAGATGGATACTCGTGTATTGAAGGATGAAATCATTGCATATGCACATGAAATCGGGATCGATGAGATTGGTTTTACGACTGCGGATCCATTTGATGAGCTGAAACAACGGTTAAAGGCATATCATGAAAAAGGGTACGCTTCAGGATTTGAAGCAACGGATGATATTGAGTTAAGAACGAATCCTAAGTTTAGTCTACCAACTGCACGTTCAATTATCGCGATTGCGGTAGGCTATCCGAATAAATTACCGAACGCACCACGTAGTAAGCGTGGTGATCGTCGTGGTATGTTTGCGCGTGCGTCTTGGGGTATGGACTATCATAGTATCATGCGTATTCGCTTAAATAAGTTAGCTGACTTTATTAAAGCGCGCGTGCCTGATGTTGATATTCAGTCTATGGTTGATACGGGTGTGTTATCCGACAGAGCTGTTGCTGAACGTGCTGGACTTGGTTATGCCGCTAAAAATGGTTTCATTCTAAATCAGAAATTAGGTACATGGACGTATCTCGGTGAAATGCTCGTGAGTATTCCGTTTGAACCGGATGATCCTATTATGGATAGTTGCGGTGACTGTACGATTTGTATCGACCGATGTCCGACAGGTGCTTTAGTAGGTGACGGGTCATTAAACAGTCAGAAGTGCATCAGCTTTCTAACGCAAACGAAAGGTTACATGCCTGATGAATATCGTTACAAGATCGGTAACCGTCTTTATGGTTGCGACACGTGTCAGCAAGTGTGTCCGAAGAATAGAGGTATTAATACGACGCAAGAAGATATTGTGCTTGAGCCTGAAACATTGAAACCCCGTCTTGTTCCGTTACTTCAAATGTCTAATCGCGAATTCAAGGAGACGTATGGTCATTTAGCAGGTGCGTGGCGCGGTAAGAAACCGATTCAGCGTAATGCGATCTTAGCGCTCGCGCATTTTAAAGAAGTGGACGCGGTTCCTACTTTAAAGGGCGTGGCAGAAAACGATGCACGTCCAATGATACGCGCTACCGCTTACTGGGCGATTGGACAAATACTAGGTGATGATGCGAAAGGTTACATCGATTCACAGTATGATAATGAAATTGAAGAAGTTCAAACTGAAATGTTAAAAGGATTACAAAAAAGGAGTTAGTTTTATGACAAATCATGTAGTACTCTATCAACCTGAAATTCCAGCGAATACAGGTAATATCGCGAGAACGTGTGCGGCGACGAATACGAAACTACATTTAATTAAGCCACTCGGTTTTAGTACGGATGATAAAATGTTACGTCGTGCAGGGTTAGACTATTGGAAATTTGTTGATATTACGTATTATGATAGTATTGAAGCATTTTTTGAACAAACAGATGGCGACTATTTCTTATTAACGAAATTTGGTTCTAAGCCACATACGACTCAAGACTTTGGTGACGTATCAAAGGATTATTACTTTATCTTTGGTAAGGAAACGACAGGTCTTCCAAGTTGGGTGAAAGAGAAGTATGAAAATACTGCTTTACGTCTACCGATGACAGACAATGTACGAGCATTAAACTTATCGAATACTGCAGCTATTCTAATCTATGAAGCTTTACGCCAACAAGACTATCCAGAAATTCAATAAGGAGTCCTATTTATGAATCATTATGTCATTGCCAATGCGCGTATTTACACAGAATATAAGACGATCCATCACGGTTACATCGAAATTGCACAAGGTACTATTAAACGTATCGCAGAAGGTGACTACAACGGTGACTTAGAGGTCGTGGATGCTAAAGGTCACCACGTGTTGCCTGGCTTTATCGATATTCATATTCATGGTGGCTATGGTCACGATGCGATGGATGCCGACGCGGCTGGTTTAAAGCATTTGTCTCAACAGTTACTTTCAGAAGGGACAACAAGTTATTTACCGACTACCATGACGCAATCGTTTGATGCCATTGAAAAGGCCTTAACGGCCATTGCTAGTTATCACGAGCAAGCACCAGTGGATCATGCAGAAATATTAGGTGTTCACTTAGAAGGTCCGTTCATTTCAGAACATAAAGTTGGTGCACAAAATCCTAAATTCGTCAGACGACCAAGTGTTAATGATTTAGAACATTTATATGATGTGTCGAAACAAATGATTAAGATTGTAACGATTGCACCTGAGGTTGAAGGTGCGATTGAAACGATTGAACATTTAAGTGATCGTATCATCTTTTCATTAGGACATTCTGTAGCGACGTTTGAAGAGACGAATACTGCGATTGCGAAAGGTGCAAGACATATCACGCATTTATACAATGCAGGCCAAGGATTCAATCATAGAGCGCCAGGGCTTTTCGGGGCGGCTTGGACGAATCCTCTAGCACATACGGAATTAATCGTTGATGGTGTACATTCCCATCCTGAAGCGGTGAACATTGCGTATCAAATGAAAACGAACCGTCGCTTTTATTTAATTACCGATGCGATGCGCGCAAAAGGCATGCCAGATGGAGAATATGACTTAGGCGGTCAAAACGTGATCGTGAAAAATAACGAAGCACGCTTAGAAAGCGGTTCATTAGCCGGTAGTATCTTAAAGATGAATGAAGGATTAGCGAATTTAATGCGTTTCACACATGCATCTTTAGAAGATTTATGGCGCGTAACAAGTTATAATCAAGCCAAGGCATTAAATATTCATCATCAAAAGGGTAGTATTGAAGTAGGTAAAGATGCAGACCTTGTCATATTAGATGATGAGATTAATGTTTTAAAAACTATTAAAAATGGGTATATAGCTTATAATAAGTGACAAAACTGAAACTGATTGAAATAAGAGGAGTGTATATCATGGCAATGAACTTTAAAGTCTTTGGAAACAAAGAATTAACAACAGCATACGTAGCTGACATTATGAGAAAACAATTTAATAATAATCCAACTTCTATCGTAGGTGTGCACATTCAAGAAGAAGATATGCATATTTTAGACGAATTAAAAAAAGATGTTGATAGACATCCAGTTGATTTCAGCCAAATCGAAATTTTAGATTACGACAATAATGGTTCATTCTACAAAGCACTAGGTGTACCGAATAAACAAATTCACTCACTTCAATATAATGAAAACGTTGAAAATTATATTAAGGACAAAGTTAAGACTAAAGACAACAAAGGTAAATTAATATTTCAAGTTGTTTCAGTTGATGCAAAAGGCAGTTTAAACCTAAAAGTTGATTCTAACTTAATGAATGCGCGCGAGGTTATGGTTGTTGCAACTGGTGCAAACAAAGCTGACTTCATTAAGAAATTATATGAAGAGAATGGTAGTAGCTTCGAACCAGCTGGCCTTAATAACCACCGTATGGTTAATGTTATTTTAGACGAAGAAGCAGCACGCGGCTTACCTGAAGATGTGAAAACATACTTTACGCAACACTTTGCTTAATTAAGGAGATGACCTTCATGTCAGAGAAGGATAAACATATTAACCATGAGAATGAAATGGTTGATGGTTACGATGAAGTCGTAGAACTAGGAAAAGAAATGGAACAAATTTCTGAAGAGAACGATGAAGCGAAATATGATAAAGAGCATGAAGAAGCGGTTCGTTCAGACTTAGATGAAAACGACGAACAATAATACGTATTGAACTCAATCACGAAAGTGGTTGAGTTTTTTTGTGTTTTTGAGGCATTAGTGTAAGCGGGGGAATCGAGGGATTTTCAAAGGTTAGGGGAGGAAAGTGATCTCTAAGGTGACCATGAATACTTCTTGAAAAGCCCTATAGACGTAATTGTTGAAATTTTACTTATAAAGCTCAACTCGAATTTTCAATTCGTTAGTTGAACTTACAAAGAAGTATGAGCTTCTTTGTTCTTTTATATGTGCCGGGGACCCCACCCCTAGGATTCAGCTATTAGGGGATTATTATAAGGCTAAGCCAATTTTTTAGCTATTTAATGAATTGTAGGCATTAAAAAAGCTAGGAACATTAAGTTCCCAGCTTTTTGAGCATTTTAGCTCTAATTAGTTAACGCCAACTTGGTTCCAAGCTTGTTCAACTGCTTGAGCTTCAGTTGGACCATAAAGGTCTTCAGCAGATTGAATTAATGCTTGTTTAGCGTCTGTAAATTGAGAGTTACCAGTTAAATATTGAGTTAATGCACGGTAGTAAATCTTTTCTGATTTCTCTTTACCGATTTCATTGATTGTATTATAAGCAGCTTTGTTAGGGATACCACTGTTGATATGAACGCCGCCGTTATCTTGAGAAGTATATTGGTACATATCCATGTGATCTGGTTGGTTAAATTGACGAGGGTTAGACATGCTACGTAAAGCATCGCCTTCTTGACCAGGTGTATAAGAATCTTCACCCATTAACCAATCTTCATCGTCAACGAAGTAACCAAATACGTCAGAGAATGACTCATTTAAAGCACCTGGTTGGTTTTGATAAACAAGTTTAGCTGTTTTATCAGTTACAGCGTGTGTTAATTCGTGAGCAATTACGTCATCAGAAGCTGCTAAGCTAGTGAAACGTTGACCATCACCGTCACCAAAGATCATGTATTGACCATTCCAATACGCATTGTTTAAGTTGTATTGGTAATGAACAATTGATTCCATTGGAGCAGCATTGTTGTCATAGCTTTCACGATTAAATGTATCTTTATAGTATTTGTAAGTTTTATCTACATTGTAATGCGCATCTACACCAGCACGGTGGTTCTCTTTAGTAAAGTTAGGAGAATCATTTGTAATTTTAGATTGGATACCGTTAGTATTTTGAGCGTCGAACGTTTCGATTACTGTTGGTTTAGTTGTATCTTTAAGTTCATAAGTACCATTGTTGTTGAATACGTTTAATGGTTCTTTAGTGTCACCTTTAACACCAGTACCTGAACCTTGAACGTTTTCTTCTTTAAGGTTGTTTGCTTTAGAAAGAACTTCACCAGTTTCAGCGTCTACTTTAACTTCCCAGCTCTTTAAATTAGGTTTAATGTAATTAATTTTAACATTGTAAACTAATTTATTTTTGTCTGAGTCGATTTGTAATTTAGCCTCATCAACAACTTTATGGCCGTTGATATTTTTTACTTCGCTTTGTTTTTTTCCGATACCTTTAAAAGCACTTTTGATTGCTTGTTGCTTAGAAACTTTTTGTTGATTAGATACAGTAACGTTTTTCTTGTCTACTGAACCGTTAATCATTTCAACTTTATTACTTTTGTTCGTATGTAGCTTGATTTCGTTATCAGCTTCAACACCGTTTACTTTTGGTTTAAGTGTGTAGTGAGTGAAACCTTGTTCGTCTTTTTTAGATTCTGTTACTTCATAGTTTTTGTAGCCAGCAACACTTGAAGTTTTAGAACGTGAGCTTGTGCCACCACCGTTATTACCAATTGATTGAAGTGCTTTTTTAGCATCAGCATTAGATGTAACTGTTTTTTGTTCTACATCTTTATTAGCTGATTGTAATAATGATGTACGTTCTTTAGTGTCCTCTTTGGCATGTAATGCTTGAGTAGAAAGCGGCGCAGAAACTAATGTCGCTACCCCTAAAGTTAAAATAAGTTTCTTGTTCATTAAATGTCCTCCTACATAAAAATAATTTTAAATAAAATTGATAATTAATAAAAATTAAAAACCAAAATCATTCAGTAATGATTGTATTATGTAATCAAAACTATTTCAATAACCAAAACAAAATATTTAAAATTTTTTAGAAATTTTAACAATTGCGCTTTTTCTCAGATATATCAAGCTTGATGTAATTTCAAAACCAAGTTGTGATAAAATACTTACTAACAAGAATTAAAAGGAGTTTATTATGAAACTAAAACGTTTTTGGATACATCTGATGATTCTAACGGTCATTGTGAGTCTGCTATCTATTAAGGGATTTCCGATTGCTTTAGGCGCATTATATCTACCGGTGTTCTTTAAAGTTGTCGAGCTTCAAATGAACTTATCTAAAGGGCTTACTAAAGAAGATGTTCCTGCACATACTTTTATTAAAAGTAACCAAACGGGTGTTGTAGTGAGCGTTGTATGTATCTTTATCATTACAGCGATACTATTTAATGTATTAGGTTCGTTTTATAATGGGCTGAACGGTCTATTAGGAACATTAGTAACACTTAGTCCAATTACTTTAATAATCGCTGCCATTCTTTACATACTTACTGCAATTGCGGTTATTCAACGTGCTAAAGATAAGTTTTCATTAAAAGAATAAACTGTGAAATTTAATGAAGCATACACGTTTTTCGTACATTGAAGGTTGAATTTAATTAATGGTATAATTAAAGTAAGCAATTTATTAATTAAAAAGGGGAGCTTTATGATGTCAGTAAGAATTGAACATGATACATTTGGTGAAATCGAAGTACCTGCAGACAAGTATTGGGGTGCTCAAACAGAAAGAAGTAAACGTAACTTTCCAGTAGGTAAAGAACGTATGCCTTTAGAAGTTGTTTATGGCTTCGCACAATTAAAACGTGCAGCAGCAAAAGCAAACAATGAATTAGGTAAACTTAGCGATGATAAAAAAGATGCGATTGTACAAGCATGTGATCGTATTATCAATAAAGAGCTAGATGAGCACTTTCCATTAGTAGTTTGGCAAACAGGTAGTGGTACTCAAAGTAACATGAACGTTAACGAAGTTGTGAGCTATGTTGCGAATGAATACCTAAAAGAAAAAGGTAGCGACGAAACGGTTCATCCTAATGATGACGTGAATAAGTCACAAAGTTCTAACGATACTTTCCCAACAGCAATGCATGTTGCTTTATATCACGAAGTAGAAGCAAAACTACTACCTGCGATTAATAAATTACGCAACACTTTAAAAGAAAAAGAAGACAAATTCCAAGATATTATTAAAATTGGTAGAACGCACTTACAAGATGCTACGCCAGTTACATTAGGTCAAGAAATCAGTGGTTGGCGCTATATGTTAGATAAGTGTGAAACACTACTTAACGAATCAAGAAAGCACATCTTAAACCTTGCAATTGGTGGTACTGCCGTTGGTACAGGTATTAACGCGCACCCAGAATTTGGGGATAAAGTTGCTGCTTATATCAAAGAAAACACTGGTTACCCATTCGTTTCTTCTGAGAACAAATTCCACGCTTTAACAGCGCATGATGAAGTAGTTCAATTACATGGTAGCTTATCTGCATTAGCAGGTGATTTAATGAAGATTGCGAATGACATTAGATGGTTAGCTTCAGGTCCACGTGCTGGTTTAGGTGAAATTTCTATTCCTGAAAATGAACCAGGTTCATCTATCATGCCAGGTAAAGTTAACCCAACACAATGTGAAATGTTAACTATGGTAGCTGTTCAAGTTATGGGTAACGAAACAGTAGTGAACTTCTCAAGTTCTCAAGGTAACTTCGAATTAAACGTATTCAAGCCAGTTATCTTACACAACACATTACAATCTATCTATTTATTAGCTGATGGTATGAACACATTTAATGACAATTGTGCAGTTGGTATTGAGCCAATTGAAGAACACATTGATGAATTCTTAAACCGTTCATTAATGTTAGTAACAGCATTAAACCCTCACATCGGTTATGAAAAAGCAGCTTCTATTGCTAAAAAAGCACATAAAGAAGGCTTAACATTAAAAGAAGCAGCAGTAGCTTCAGGTCATTTAACAGAAGAACAATTCAATGAATGGATCAATCCTGAAGACATGGTACACCCAAAATAAGGAGGCAGTTATGGAACGCATTGCTTTAATTGATATCGGTTCCAATACGATTCGTTTAGTAATATTTGAATACAATCGCATGATTGGATTAAATGAAATACAAAATATTAAAACGCCTGCAAGGTTAAGTCAGTATCTCACAGATGATCAACAAATGACTGATGAAGGTATTGATGTATTAACAGACACTTTAAAAAGCTTTAAAAAGGTATCAGATAAATATAAAGTCGATGCGCTTTATCCAATTGCAACTGCAGCAATCCGTCAATCTGCTAACCAAGATGTCATTCTTCAAAGGGTTAAAGATGCGATTGATGTTGATATTCAAATCGTACCTGAAGAAGATGAAGCTTACTACGGTTATTATGCTGTAACCCACACAACTAGTGTACCTGATGGGGTTACAGTAGATATTGGCGGTGGTTCTACTGAAATTACTCTTTTCAAAGATAAAAAGCTAATTCACGCACATAGTTTTCCATTTGGTGTCGTGACGTTAAAACGTAAATTCTTCAACGGTGAACCTCATAATGATAAGAATAGTATTAAAAAGATGGAAAAATTCCTATCTGAACAATTTAAGTCATTAGACTGGATTCAAGATCAAGACATTCCATTAGTAGGGATTGGTGGGTCTGCGCGTAACGTTGCGCGCATCCATCAGTCAAATTTAAGTTACCCAATTGCGGGGGTACATGGCTACACGATGGATAAAAAGGACATCCAAAAAGTTTATGATATGATCCGTAAAAGTTCTCGAGATGACTTAACGAATTTAGATGGTTTAAGTCAAGACCGCGTGGATATTATCCTTCCAGCTGTTAGCGTATTTAAAACGTTGTATGAAGAAATTGATGCTACTCAATTCACGTTTTCTCGAAAAGGATTGAGGGAAGGGTATGTAATGAGCGAGTTGAGTAAAACGTATAAGGATGAATTCGATTCTAAAAAGGTCAGACAAGATGCGCTATTTCATTTAGCTAATGAATATAAAATTGAGAGTAAGGGCGCTGAGCAACGTGTTCGATTAGCAGAAATGCTTTTTAATCAGTTGCATGATCTTGGGAAACTTAAAGTTTCAGATAATCTTAAAGAGCTTTTCCTAAAGGGTGCATACTTATACTATTTAGGGTCCTTTATAGATGCTGATTCAAGTTCTCAACATACGTTCTATATTATCTCTAATTCAAGCATCAATGGCTTTACTCATAAGAATCGTGTTACGCTCGCGTTGTTAGCAAGCTTCAAGAACAAGACATTACTTAAGTTTTATAGTCATGAAATCGGCTGGTTTGACAGTAAGGAAATTGATGAAATTCAAGCATTAGGCGGTATTATTAAGTTCGTTAATGCGATGAATGTTTCTAATATTAATTCTGTAAGTCAACTTGATTTACAGCCTGCTAAGAAGAAAGGCTTTAATTTGTTTGTTCACTACAAAGGTGAACCAGTTGCTGAGGAGTATCAAGCTAATAGACAAAAAAAACACATTGAACGTATTTTAAAAGAAGACATGAATATAACCTTTACAAAAACTTTATAATTGGGCAATTAATAAGTTGAATGCATTTATGATATTCTGTAATTATACAGAGCTAAATATAAGTATGATAAGGTGGGGAATATAGTGAAAGATGCATCAAATAACAATTCTGTAGATATTAATAATCCTAAATACTATAACAACCGTGAATTAAGTTGGTTAGATTTTAACTATCGTGTTTTACAAGAGGCTTACGATGAATCAAATCCTCTATTAGAACAATTAAACTTCATTTCTATTGTAAGTTCTAACTTAGACGAATTCTTTATGGTTCGTGTCGCTGGTTTAAAAGACCAAGTTAAACTTGGATATGACAAACCTGAAAATAAAGCTCAGTTAACGCCAGAGGAGCAATTAACTGAAATCGAGAAAAAGAATCGTGTAAACGTTACAAAACAATATGAAAGATACAATGAATTATTAGATGAATTACGTAACTACCAGGTTGAAATGGTGCGCCCGGAAGAACTTTCTGAAGCACAGCTTCAACAATTAGAAGAAATTTTCAAGAATGATATTTTACCTACTTTAACACCATTAGGTATTGATGCATATCGTCCATTCCCAAAATTAAACAATAAAACGTTAAATATTTTCGTGGATATCGATACAGATGAAGAAATTAACTCTGCTATCGTTCAAATTCCTACATTATTAGACCGTTTTATTCCAATCAATGATGATAACAAGCAGTATATCGTCTTAATTGAAGATGTCATTACGCATTTCATTGAATATTTATTTAGAGGTTTTGACATCTTAAGTACTTATACATTCCGCATTACGCGTAATGCAGATTTAACTATCCATGAAGATGGTGCCGAAGACTTATTAATTGAAATCGAACGATTCTTAAAAGAACGTAAAAGTGGTGCTGCTGTACGTCTTGAAATCGATAATAGACGTCAAAACGATAACCAAACAAGCATTGATTGGTTAATCGACACATTAGAAGTTTCTGATGAAGATGTGTATTATGTAGATGGCCCATTAGACTTAACTATGGTATCTGATTTAGTTGGTCATTTATCTAATAAACTTAAACATCTTAAATACGAAAAATACATTCCACAACCACCACAATCATTAGGCAATGAAAATGTTTATGATTTATCATTACAACGCGATATTTTCTTCCATCACCCATATGAATCTTTTGAACCAATCGTTGATTTCATTCGTGAAGCTTCAGAAGATCCTAACACGATGGCGATTAAACAAACACTATATCGTGTAAGTAGTGATTCACCAATTATCGAAGCATTAAAAAATGCAGCTGAAAATGGTAAACAGGTAACAGTTTTAGTTGAGTTAAAAGCGCGTTTCGATGAAGAAAATAACGTACACTGGGCTAAAATGTTAGAAGATGCAGGTTGCCACGTTATGTATGGTATGACGCATCTTAAAACACACAGTAAAATTACGCTTGTAGTTAAACGTATGAACGGTAAGATGGTACCTTATGTACATCTTGGTACTGGTAACTACAATGATAAAACGGCTAAGTTATACACTGATATGGGTATTATCACTACAAATGAACAAATCGGTGAAGATGCGATGAACTTCTTTAACTACTTAAGTGGTTATTCAGTTAAACCTGATTACAACGAATTAATCGTAGCACCATTTGATATTCGTGATAAATTCATTGAACGCATCGATAAAGAAATCGAAAGTCATAGACAACATGGTAATGGTAAAATGATGATGAAAATGAATTCATTAACTGATAAAGCTATTATCTTAAAATTATTTGAAGCATCTCAAGCAGGTGTTAAAGTACAGCTTGTTGTCCGTGGTATCTGTTGTTTAAAACCAGGTATCCCTGGTGTAAGTGAGAACATTGAAGTAGTAAGTGTAGTAGGTCGTCTACTTGAACACTCTCGTATCTACTACTTCCATAACAACGGTGACTCAAGAATGTACTTATCTTCAGCGGATATTATGACACGTAACATGATTAAACGTGTTGAAATTTTATTCCCTGTACATGATCCTAAAATTGCGAATCGCTTAAAAGAATTCTTAGAGTTACAACTTTCTGATAACCAAAAAGGTCGTTACATGGACAAAGAAGGTAAGTATCATTACAATAAGAATGACCGTCAGCCATTAAACTCTCAACTTTATTTAATGAATGAAGCTATGGAGTATGGTGAAAAGTTAAGAAATAAAGGTACGACTTCTGTAGGTCAACCTGTGAAACCTAAGCGTTCTTCTTGGGTACACAAGCTTAAAAGCCGTTTCAATCGTAAATAAGACATTATATCTATGACCATAGTTCTTCTTTCGACTTGAATAGTGTTAAATAAGTTAATTTCCTTAACAGCATGCTTTCCTGGGGCGTGGCTGGAGCCTGTAGTCTCCAGACTCACGCTACTCCCCTGGGAGTCAGCTGTTAGGAAATTACTTTATTATTAAACAAGAACTCATAAGATAAGCTCACCTTAATCACATGATGTGGTTAAGGTGAGCTTTTTAATTTAGGTCTAAAATATGGTTCTCTAACAAATTCGTTTACGATGCTATCGAGTACGAGATTGCTTCACGTAAAATAGGTTTATGTGCGTTCATAAATCTCATCTCGCTATTCCTAGCTTCAAATTTATTTTTTCGTATCGTCTAACGAAACGGATATGCGTTCTTTAGTTAAAGGATGTGTAAAATCGATTTGATGACTGTTAAGTTTAAGCTTTCTTAGCGTTGAGTCGCCATATAAAGGGTCACCAAGGACCGGATAACCTAAGTCGGCTAGATGTACACGTATTTGGTGTGTTCGTCCTGTATCAAGCTTTAAATCAACCTCACAAACACCTTCTTTAATCATCTTAGAATCAAGGATATGAGTGATGGCTGCTTGACCCGTAGTTGAAATACGTCTCTTATTTGGATGGAATTTATCTTTACCAATCGGTTTATTGATTGTTTGAGGTTTTATTGGTAATAGACTTTTCACATGCGCCTTATAAATACGATTAATATGGTTATCTTCTAGCATGCGGTCAAGAATCTTCTTCATAATCGGATTTTTAGCGACGATAAGTAAGCCAACTGTTTCCTGGTCTAGACGATGGATAGGCTCAACATAATCCGTATCCATTGTATAGATAAGATGGTTCATGAGCGTATTACTTTCTTTTAAATCATTCGGATGTGTTTTAACACCTTTAGGTTTCTTAACAATGGCTAAGTCATCGTCTTCATACATAATATTCGCTAGTCGGTAACTTGGTAAATAATTACTTTTATCCTCTGGGTTTGGTACAAATACGTTGTCGCCAGTTTCAACTTTATCTGTAAGTTTAGCGGCGTTATCATTAATTGTTATGTCTTTAGACATATTTAATTCATGCAATGCCTTTTTAGGAAGTTTTAATTCTTGGAAAATTTCTCTAATTGTATAGTTATTGTAAGACTCTGGTACTTTAAACTTCATAATAGCCTCCTTATCACTCACATATTTTATCATATTCACTATCTTGAAAGTGAGATTACTTTAAATTCCTACGATTTCATTAAATATATTTTAATTGTATAATGAAGGAATAGAACTTATCTATTAGGAGCATGGTTATGGAGAAACCAACACGTTTAGCCTTATTAAAGGAAATTGCTGAATTTTTAAATGAAGAAACTGAAATATATAGTATGTTGCATGGCGCTCTAGAACTTCTTGTCGATGGCAGTGATTTCACGACAGGTTGGGTTTTCTTTATAGATGATCAGGGACATCACGAACTCGTATCAGATGTGCATTTACCGGGTGCTCTTTTGAAAAAGGACTGCCAGTATATGAAAGAGGGTTCTTGTTGGTGTGTTCAGGCCTATCATAAAAAGAAACTTACGAAAGCGTCTAATATTATCAATTGTTCACGTATCAATCTTGCGAATAAGAAATATGTGGATGAAACGGATGATATTACTCACCATGCGACCGTTCCACTCCGCTCAGGAAATGAACAATTTGGATTATTAAATGTTGCGACGCCTGAAACGAAGCGTTATTCTGAGGAAGATTTAGAGTTACTTGAGTCGGTGGCTTTTCAAATTGGGTCAGCCATTAAACGTATTTATTTAACCGATCAGGAAAAGGAAGCTGCGCGAATTAGCGAACGCAACCGTTTAGCACGTGATTTACATGATTCCGTCAATCAAATGTTATTCTCATTGAAGGTCACTGCTCACGCTGCGCAAAATTTAACTCAAGAAGAGATGAGTTTAAAAGCATTCAAAACGATTGAATCAACGAGCCAACAAGCCGTTAATGAAATGCGTGCGTTAATTTGGCAATTAAAACCAATCGGACTTGAACATGGTCTAGTTCAGGCGTTAAAGCAATATGCGAAGATGCTCGATATGTCGCTAGATGTTGAGGTGAGCGGGTTAATCGATGTGTCGCACAGTATTGAAGAAAATATTTATCGCATTATACAAGAGGCTATGAACAACACGCGTAAACATACGAACACCAACCATATTAAGCTTAAATTGGAACAAACTGAAACCGAATTAATCGTTGACATTATCGACCAAGGTGAAGGATTCGATGTTTCAAGCAAGAATTTATACGAGTCGCACGGTATTAATAATATGAAACAGCGTGCGCACATGATTCATGGTCAAATGAAACTCGCTTCGACTAAGCAAGAAGGTACTTCAATTCATCTTAAGATTCCATTGAAAGAGGAGGGATAATATGCATCGCATTATACTTGTTGATGATCATTATATTGTTCGACAAGGGCTCGAATTTCTATTATCAACTAAAGAGAGTTTTAAGGTCTTAGAGGGCTTTTCAAATGGGGAAGACTTTATTGAATATCTTAAAACGAATGAACCACCTGACATCGTCCTCTTGGACTTAGTGATGCCGAAATTAAATGGCATTGATACGACGCGTTATCTGAAAAAGTACTATCCGGATATTAAGGTTTTAGTACTAACGAGTTATGTCGATGATGAGCATGTTATTTCTGCAATTAATAATGGTGCTGATGGTTATGAAATGAAAGATGTTGAACCCGATCAGTTGATTGAAACGATAGAACGTGTGTTAAATGATGAGAAAATGATCCACCCAGAAGCTCAAAAAATATTAGACGATGACATGAATAAGCCGCACCAAGTGAATAAATTGTCTAAGCGTGAAATTGAAGTATTGACGGAAGTTGTTAAAGGTAAGACGAATAAAGAAATCGCGGAAACGCTTTTCGTGTCGGAAAAAACAGTTAAAACACATGTCAGTCATATCTTTCATAAGCTACAAGTGACGGATCGTACGAAGGCAGCCATTTACGCGATGGAAAATCGACTCATTTAAAAGTTCATTACACACTAGAGGCCTCGAGCATTGATAGCTCGGGGTTTTTGTTTGGAAGTTTTAGTTGTAAATTCTAAATACTTCAAAATAAAGTTACATGATTGGACGTTAATTCGCGTTTAGATATCTGAATTTTCAAAATTGTTATTTACAAATCGCAACCTTTAAGATTATAATGAATTGAATGTTCAAACAAAGGGGGAAAATTTAATATGAAATCTAAAAGTTTAACGATAAAAATAGTTGTCGCTTTAATATTAGGTATTGTTATTGGTTCAATCTTTAATATGTTTGCGAAAGAAGCTTTTGTAGGATTTATTGATCAATATATCTTCAATGTGATTGGACAAATCTTCTTAAATCTTATTTTCATGCTAGTGGTACCAGTCGTTTTTGTATCGATTGTACTTGGGGTAATTGGTGTAGGCGATCCTAAGTTATTAGGGGGCATTGGTGCAAAAACATTAGCATTCTTCTTAACAACTACAGCAATCGCGATTACAGTTGCGATGTTACTTGCTTTAGTTGTGAAACATGGTGCTGGTCACTCTGACTTATTGAATAGTAAAGAAGTGACTGCTTATGAAAAGACTTTAAAAGATCAAAATGCGGCTGAGGATGCACCAGCAAAGCAAACGTTTGATCAAACATTAATCAATCTATTTCCTAAAAATCCAATTATGTCGATGACTGAAGGTAACATGTTACAAGTCATTACCTTTGCAATCTTTATAGGTATCGGTATAATGGTCGTCGGTAAAAAGGCAGAAGTGGTACATAAATTCTTCGAGCAGACCAATGAGGTCTTGATGTATATTATTTCGATGATTATGAACGTATTCGCGCCGATAGGTACGTTCGGTCTCGTTGCACACGCGTTCACTGGAGCTGGTTTCAGTGCGATTAAACAATTAGGACTCTACTTTATCGTCGTTCTCGTAGCGTTATTCATTCACTTCTTCGTGGTATATGGTGGCGCTGTTAAGTTTTTAGCGAAAGAAAGTCCAATCAAGTTCTTCAAAGGATTTATTCCAGCGATTACAGTTGGTTTCGGTGGCTCAAGTTCAAGTGCTGCACTTCCCGTTTCGATGGAATGTACGAAGAAGATGGGCGTTTAACCAGCTGTAGCATCTTTCGTTCAACCTTTAGGTGCGACAATTAACATGGATGGAACAGCGATCATGCAAGGTGTGGCGACTATATTCATCGCACAAATCTCAGGCGCTGATTTAAGTGTACTTCAGTTAGTTACGGTAGTAGTGGTTGCGGTAATTGCATCGATCGGTACAGCAGGGGTTCCTGGTGTCGGTCTCATCATGCTTGCGATGGTATTAACTGCAGTTGGTTTAAATCCAGCAGCTATTGGTATTATCTTAGGTATCGACCGTTTACTTGATATGACGCGTACAGCGGTAAACATCACAGGCGACGCGGCATGTGCACTTATTATCTCTAACCAAGAAACACGTAAAGCACGCTTATAAATTGTAATTAATTCGGCCAAGACGACTAAGCTGTCTTGGTCTTTTTCATTATGAAAAGTCCTCTAAGAAAGAAACGCGTAATTGTGGGGTTATATGGTCAAACTTGCATACGCGTTATTCCGTCATATTGATATACTTTTACCAATTATTTCGATAAAAACATGTTTTTAGATAATTATGACTATTATGGCTTTTGATAAATACGCATAAAAGTAAGATTCGCTCTTTTAATTTTGCCCATTTTATATTAAGATGTTATTTGTGTTTCAAGAAATGTGTATATTTGCAATTTCTTGTGTACTGGAAATTACTATGCAAGGAAGGTAGATCATAGAATGGATAAACAAGAATTTACAGACGTGATTCAAACTAAATTTAAAATGGTAAGAATTGAAGCGGGCTTTACTCAAGATACAATGGCTCAAACAATTGGCTTATCAAAGAAGACACTTGTTCAAATTGAAAAAGAACGTGTATTACCTAACTGGACAACATGTATTGCTATTTGTTCATTGTTCAGAGATTCAGATGTATTAAACAGCATGTTTGGATGCGATCCACTTGAAATCGTTCAAACAATTTCTAGAAGTCATTGTGCTTACCCAAATTATCCTACAACTAGTGATATCTATTGGCATGTTATTAGCACTAAGAATGGCTACATGTTACAAAGCAATAAAGTTAGTGAAATCTACCGCGTATTAGACCAAGATAAACAACCTATCTTTGGTACTGCTAAATTAAGAGAGGCAGAAACATATTTCAGCCGTATCTCTAAAGATGAACCGATTCATGCGTAATTGAATTATATCGCTACTTTAAAGAACATATCTTTATGTAACCGACCGTTGATACAAACATATTGGGTTAGGTTAGATGAAAGTGATGTGCACATCAAGAATTGCAAATATGCAAGGATGCACGTTCGAACTCAGATCTAACCTAGCCCTTTTTTTAAAAAAAGGGGACATTTCATGAAAATTGTACTGACACTTTTATTTATGATGATTCTAGGGTCAATTATTGGTGGTATCACAAATATCATTGCAATACGCATGCTTTTTCACCCTTATAAACCGATGTATCTTTTCGGAAAGAAATTGCCCTTTACGCCAGGGTTAATTCCAAAGCGTCGTGGTGAAATCGCGACTAAAATTGGTCAAGTTATTGAAGAGCACTTACTGACACCTTCATTACTTGAAGAAAAGATCCAGTCTCAGGAAGTTTATGACATCATTCATGATGAAATCAAATTTCAAATCGCTAAATTACAGAAAGACCATGTAACGCCTCAATATCTAGGCAATAAATTCAATTTTGACGTTACAACGTTTTTACACGCTAAGAGCACGCATTTTGTTAAAGACAAGATTGAGACGTACTATGAAACCCATCAGAACGATACTTTAGAATCATTGCTTCCTCGTGTTGCTTTAGAAGAAATGGACACTCAAGTTGATAAGATTTCACCGCTTTTAAGAAAGCGTGTCGAGGATTACTTATCCTCATCAAAAGGAAGTGAAGACATCAATGAGATGCTGGATACTTTCTTTTTAGAAAAGGGCAAAATCGTAGGCTTGTTACAAATGTTCATGACGAGAGAAGCTATTGCAGAGCGTGTCCAAACTGAATTAATACGATTAACGCATCATCCTAAAGCGATTCATATTCTAAACGAGCAAATTGAAACGACGTACGAGATGATTAAAGCTAAAAAGTTAGGTGAAGTCGTTTCTCATGAACAAAAAAGTGCTTATACGAATCAGTTGATTACGTCGTTATTAAGTAAGGCTCAATTATCTAAGTTCACACATCGACCTTTAAACGCTTTAATACCGAATGAGTTAGCGCATCTTGAATCAAAGGGAAGTATCCAATTAACCGATACGATTGTTCAAGAGGCGACGAACCATATTTCAACGGTCTTAGCGCACTTCGATATTAAATCGCTAATTGAAACTCAAATTAACCGATTTGAATTAGATTACATTGAAAAACTTATCATCGATATCGCGAATAAAGAGTTGAAATTAATTACCTTACTAGGCTTCTTATTAGGTGGCATAATAGGCTTATTCCAAGGTATAATTGCAATCTTTGTTTAATGAAATAAAATGTGGTAGAGTATGGTTGATGTGGTTTCGACCATAATTTACATGAAGGAGCGTATTATAAAATGGCAGTAAATTTACATGATTATGCAAACAAATTAGAACAAGCTTTAAGAGAAAGTGATGAATACCAAGCTATTAAAGATGCTTACGCTAAAGTAAAAGAAAACGAAGAATCTAAAAAATTATTCGATGAGTTCCGTGAAACTCAATTAAACTTCCAACAAAAACAAATGCAAGGTGAAGAAATCCCTGAGGAAGACTTACAAAAAGCTCAAGAACAAGCTCAAAAAATCGAAAACGATCAAAATATCGCTGACTTAATGAATGCTGAGCAAAAAATGAGCCAAGTATTCCAAGAAATCAACCAAATCATCGTTAAACCATTAGATGAAATCTACGCTGAATAATTTAGTAAGCGTTATATAGAGTAGGACGTGCGTTACAAGCGCACGTCCTATTTTTTGTGCTCGTGGTACGGCTGGGTTACGAGGGTCTGGCTGAACATGAACAATGTTGTAACATTGTTTGGTTGCGTTTTTGTAATAAGAAGCCCATGTTACATTGTTTGGTTGCGTCTTTGTAATAAGGAGCCCTTGTCACATTGTTTGGGTAGGTCTTTGTAACAAGGGAGCTATGTTACATTGTTTGAGTAGGTCTTAGTAATAAGGAGCCCTTGTCACATTGTTTACCTCAGTTTTTATGATAAGGCTACCGAGTCTACTTGCTTGAGCACGTTTTAGAGGTAAGGGTACCAGGTCAAGAAATCTCTATAACTCACATAGGGCTAGGTACCGATTCTTATCAATTTCGTATGCCTTTAATAAAGGGCTTTTCAAGGAGGGGCGCTTAAAAAAGCTGAACTTTAATACATCTTTCTTAAAATCAATTTAATTCTGCAATTAATATATTAACTTTCGACGTCTCAACTGCCAATATGGTAAGATAAAGGTGGAAAAATTTATCACTTCAAGTAAATTACTTAAGATAATGTTACATATGTAAAATCTCGATTTATACGAGTTTTACTCTAATAGATATCGAATTACAACATTTCCAATAAAACCTTGTTAATAAGGAGTCATGTTTATGGTTAAATTTATTCATTGTGCAGACTTGCATTTAGATAGCCCATTTAAATCGCGTAAGTATTTAAGTCCTGCCATTTTTAAAGATGTTGAAAATAGTACGTTTGATAGTTTTAAGCGTATTATTGATTTAGCGCTTAAGGAAGAAGTAGACTTCCTAATTATTTCGGGTGATTTATTTGATAATGAGAACCGTACACTTCGCGCTGAGGTATTCTTAAAGCAGCAATTTGAGCGCTTGGAAAAGGAACAAATCTTTGTATATATTATTCACGGCAATCATGACCCATTATCAGAGTCGGTTTCAACTTCTTGGCCTAAGAATGTAACGGTCTTTAATAGTGAGGTTGAGACGTATCAATCGATTAATAAGAATGGGGAAGTTGTTTACTTACATGGCTTTAGTTATCAAAATAGTGAGAGCTATGAGAATAAGATTGATCAATATCCCGCTAGTGAATTCAACAAAGGTATACATATTGGGATACTTCATGGGACATATAGTAAATCTCAAACCAAAGATCGTTATACAGAATTTCGAATTGAAGATTTAAATCGTAAACTTTATCATTACTGGGCGCTTGGACATATTCATGAACGTACACAACTTAGTGATTTACCTCATATTCACTATCCAGGTAACATTCAAGGGCGTCATTTCAAAGAACAAGGTGATAAAGGGTGCTTACTTGTTGAAGGTGATGCGACTGAATTATATACACGCTTCTTCCCAACGCACTCGATTCGTTTTGATGAAGCGGTTATTGAAATTGATTCAGTTAATAAACAAGCTTTATATGAAGCGATTCATCAGTTTAAAGAACATAAGCGTAAGTTCGGACGTGCCTTTTACAAATTGAAAGTGAACGTGACAAGTGACGAATGCTTTGACACACAAGATGTTATTCAGGTTGAGGATCTGCTCATGCAAAATGAGGAGAATGAACTGAACTTCATTGTGATTGAACAAATCACGTTTGATTATGTAAATGATGATAGTCGTGCGATTATCAATGAATTTCCTAATGAATTAATTAAGGACGACAAAGTGTTTTATGATGCTGTCCAAGATTTATACTTAAATCCTGAAATTACAAGATTCTTAGATTCTTATAAAGAATTTGATCGCAAGACATTGATTGACCATGCTGAGTCCTTACTTAAGTCAGAGTTACGAGGTGAATCTAAATGAAGATAAAATCACTTGAAATCTATGGTTACGGTCAGTTTACGCATCGTAAAATTGAATTTGGTCCGCATTTCACTGAAATCTTTGGTGAAAATGAGGCGGGTAAATCAACGATCCAAGCATTTATTCATTCGATATTATTCGGTTTTCCTACTAAGAAGGAGAATGAACCAAGACTTGAACCACGACTTGGTAATCAATATGGTGGCAATTTAACGCTTATTCTTGATGATGGCTCAGAGGCTGTTGTAGAGCGTGTCAAAGGAGCTTCGAAAGGTGACGTCAAGGTTTACCTTCAAAATGGTTTGATTAAGGATGAAAGCTGGCTAAATGACCGTTTGAATTACATTACGAAGCGTACATACCAAGGTATCTTTTCATTTAGTGTACTTGGTCTACAAGATATTCATCGTCATTTAGACGAAGCGCAACTTCAGAATTATTTATTACAAGCAGGTGCGCTAGGTTCGACTGAGTTTACTGGCATGCGTGATGTACTTCATGCGAAGAAACGTGAGTACTATAAGCGTAATGGTAAATATCCTTTAATTAATCAGCAGGTCGATCAACTAAAAGATATAGAAACACGTATTCGCCAAGAGGAAGCACAACTTGAATCTTACCATCGTTTAGTCGATGACCGCGATAAAGCTGAGCGTCGTTTAGATCACTTTAAAAATAACCTCGCACAGTTATCTAATATGAGTGCCTCTAAACAAAAAGAATTATCATTACATTCTACTGTGCAGGAATGGAAACAGCTTGAAACATCACTAAATGTTGAACCACTTGAGTTCCCTGAACAAGGTATTAATCGCTATGAATCGGCTAAGTTACAAACAGGTCAATTGCAGCGCGATATCGGTTTACGTACTGAAAAGCTCAATCAACTTCAACGTGAAAATAAAATGTATAACATTCCGTCAGCGGATACGGTGAATGCTTTCGAATCAATTAGTAAGAAAGAGGATGGCATTAAGCAAAAGGAATTTGAGCTTAAGAATGTGAAACGTGATATTGATGACCGAGAGAGAGAAATTGAAGGACTTAAATCAAATATTGGCTGGCAAGACGAACACTTAGATGTGGATTCATCTGAAGGTATGAAGAGTTACATTAGTGATCATACAACTAAGAAAGAAGATCAAGCGTTATACGTGCAACAACTTGAGCGAAACATCAATGAAAATGAGATTGAGCAACAATCATATGACGAAGAACAAACTGCGTTAGAACAACATATTGTACCTGAAGAGACGTTTGAGAAGAAGAAAGTTCACGAGCGACAAGCTTTTGAACTTAAGGAAAAGAAAAATCTGTATCAGAAGATGAAAGATGCTTTTGATAAAGAGCAACGTGATAAAGAGAAGCGTCAAAATATTGTACGTGTGAGTATGGTTATTCTTGCGTTGATTACAATTGTTTGTGCAGTATTCTCATTCATGTTGAAGATATTACCATTTACCATTGCTTTTGGCTTATTAGCATTATTCTTTATCATCGGAATCTTCTTTGTGAAATCAAAAGAGGTAGGGCACGATGAGGCCTTTTCAGATGAGATCAGTCAACTTGAACATGATGTTAATCATCTTGAAAGTAATTATGACTTAGACTTTGATTTAGATGAGCAATATCGTTTACGTGAACAACTTCAAAATAGCTTTAAGAATAAAGAAGTTCTCTCGACAAAGCATCAACATTTAACTGAGACTTTAGTAACTACGAAAGATGGTTACAACCAATCGTATCAAGCTATTGAAGACGTTAAGAAGGAATTAAATATCTCACCTAAGATGTCTGATGGCTTATTAATTGATGCTGTTTCAACAATTCAAAAGATCAAAGAAACACGTAGTTATTTAAATCAATTAAAAGCCCGTCATGAAGAACTGAGTCTAGAGCTTGCGCATTTCTATGACGAAGCACGTACGCTTGTTAAAGATGAACTTGGTCAATATGAAGATATTTCACTTTTCCATGATGTGAGACAATGGATTAAAGAGAATGATGCGATGACGACGAAGTATAATCGTAATCAAGAACAAATTGAGCTAATCAATAATGAGGTTAAGCAACTTAAAGGTAGATTAACGCATAATAATGAAGTGATTGAAAAGTTATTTGGATTTATTGGTGTGCTTAATGAAGAAAGCTACTACAGACATTTCGATCGTTACCAAACATACCATAAGAATTTAAATCGCTTTAATGATTTAACACATTTCCTAGAAAATCAAGATTATAACTATGAAAATTCTTCACGATTAAGCGACAAATCTGAAGCACAGCTTAATACTGAAGCGGATCGGTTATCTCAACAAGTTGATGAATATAATGACCGTTATCTTGAAATGCAAAGTGAAGTGAGTGAATTAAATGCTCAAATCAATCATCTTGAAACAGATAGCACGCTAACAGACTTAAGACATCGTTATCACATGCTTAAGAATCAGCTTAATGAAAATGCGAAAAACTGGGCGAGCTTAAGTTATTTAGAGACGCTCGTTCATGCGCATATTAAGCAAATTAAAGATGAACGTTTACCTCAGGTTGTCAATGAAGCAACATCCATTTACAATGAATTAACAAATGGCGATTACATTCAAGTGACGTATGCGAATGAAAATGTTATGGTTAAACATCGAAGCGGTCAAATGTTCCATCCAATCGAGCTCAGTCAGTCAACTAAAGAATTATTATACTTTGCTTTACGTTTAAGTTTAATCAAGACGTTAAAACCTTATTATCCATTCCCAATCATTATTGATGATGCGTTTGTACATCTTGATAAATTCCGTAAAGAAAGAATACTTAAGTATTTAAGAAATATGTCTAATGTATATCAAATTCTATACTTTACTTGTACGAAGGATCAGACTATTCCGCAAAAACAATTACTCGTATTAAATAAAGTTGAGGAAGGCGTTAAGAAATGAGAAATGTAGAAAAATTCAATCCTGGTGATTCGGTGGATCATTTCTTCTTAATCCACCGTGCCACTCAGGGTGTCACTGCTCAAGGTAAAGATTATATGACGCTTTACCTTCAAGACAAAAGTGGTGATTTAGAGGCTAAGTTTTGGACAGTTACCAAGGAAGATATGGAAGTCCTAAAACCTGAAATCATTATTCGAGCTAAAGGTGATATCATTAATTACCGTGGCCGTAAACAAATGAAGATGAATGGTTTTGAATTAGCCACTGAACAAGATGGCGTTCAAACTGAGGACTTTGTTGATGGTGCACCAATACCTGTTAGCCAAATTAAAGAGGAAATCTCGCATTATGTACTTGAGATTGAGAATGCGAACTTACAACGTATAACACGCCAAATTTTAAAGAAATATCATGAAGCATTCTTTTCTTATCCGGCAGCGAGTTCGCATCACCACAACTTCGTAAATGGCCTAAGTTATCATGTTCTTACAATGCTTGAAGTAGCGAAGAACTTATGCGATATCTATAGTTCTTTAAACCGAAGCTTGTTATATAGTGCGATTATTTTACACGATATGGGAAAAGTCAAAGAGTTATCAGGTCCGATTGCGACTTCATACACGGTCGAAGGTAACTTACTTGGTCACATCTCAATCGCGAGCGATGAAATCGCGCAAACTGCACGAGAGTTAGGTATTGATGGCGAAGAAGTGATGCTTTTAAGACATATGATTCTCGCGCATCATGGTAAAATGGAGTTCGGTTCTCCAAAATTACCTCAATTAAAAGAAGCAGAAATTCTGTTCTTTATTGATAATATTGATGCTCGTATGAATATGTTTGATAAAGCCTTTAAGAAAACGGATAAAGGTCAATATACAGAGCGTGTATTTGGCTTAGAAGGCCGTCAATTTTACAATCCTGAAAATTTATAATTTGCGTGAAAGCTAGGTAGTATGTACGAGATACTATCTAGCTTTTTTAATTTAGTGGGGGATTACGGTATGTGACGAGGTTGTGCGAGGGTGTGGCGTTGTATGAGGCGGATGTAGGTAGTAAGGAAATATATGAAAATCGGGCAGCTAGGGTTAGTAGCAGTAGTTAGAGTGTTGGTAGAGCCAAGTGGAGGAGCGACATGGCTCTTACGGAGGAATAGTAGCCAAGTGAAGAGGTGACATGGCTCTTATGAAGAATTAGTAGCCAAGTGAAGAGGTGACATGGCTCTTATGTTGGATTAGTAGCCAAGTGGGGAGGTGACATGGCTCTTGTGAGGGATTAGTAGCCAAGTGAGATGCCGACATGGCTCTTATGGTGGAATAGTAGCCAAGTGGAGGGATGACATGGCTCTTACGGTGGAATAGTAGCCAAGTGGAGAGGTGACATGGCTCTTAGCGCCGTTTAACAGCCAAGTGAGGTTATGACATGGCTCTTATGAAGGATTAGTAGCCAAGTGAAGAGGTGACATGGCTCTTACAAAGGTTTAACAGCCAAGTGGAGGAGCGACATGGCTCTTATGTTGGATTAGTAGCCAAGTGGAGAGGTGACATGGCTCTTAGCGCCGTTTAACAGCCAAGTGAGGTGACGACATGGCTCTTATAGATGGAATGAGACCATGTGGTGTTTTAAAACCAAAAAACCCCTGAAAGTTAAATAATTTAAATTTAACTGCCAGGGGTAGGCATAACACCTATATTAAAATATCAACTAAAGCTATATTACATGCCGCCTTGAGCGCCGCCAGACATACCGCCTTGCATAGCTTGTTGTTGTTGCTGCTGTTGCTGTTGTTCTTTAATTTTCTTAGGATCTAAGAATGATTCATCAATTGCTTTTTTAAGATCACGATCTTTGTAATCAACTTTATATTCTTTCAGTAAATCTTTAAATGCATCAGTCATTAATTTAGGGTCTTTTTGAACTTTTTCTTGAATGATTTGATATTTTAAGTCATCTTTCTTCTTATCAAAGTCATCAGCTTTGTCCGCTTTGATAATGTGGTAGCCGAATTCAGTCTTAACTACATCAGAAACTTCGCCTTCTTTAAGTTTGAATAAAGGTTTTTCGAAGTCTTCTACCATTTGACCTTTAATAACATAGTCTAAGCTACCGCCTTTTTTCTTACTAGCGTCGTCCATAGATTCTTTTTTAGCGATATCTGCGAATTTATCTGGATTCTTTTCGACTTTCTTATGAATCTCTTCAGCTTTTTTCTTAGCTTCTTTATCGCTTAATTTCTTGCCTTTATCTTCTTTACCTTTTTGGCCTTCTGAACCTTTACCATCATCAACTTTGATTAAGATATGAGATGCTTTTTTCGTTTTTTCTTTAACTTCTTTATCGCTAATATCTACTTTATCTTTAAGCATTTCTTTTTGGTAGGCTTGAGTTTTCTTTTGTTCTTTAAAGTCGTCTATAGACATACCTTGTTGTTCAGCCATTTTTTTGAACTGCTTTTCGCCGCCATATTTTTCCATTTCTTTTTTAGTTTCTTCTTCGATCTTCTTAGTATCGACTTTATCTTCATATTTATCTTTTAATATTTTATCTAAAAGAATTTTAAAAGAAGCATTTGCAACTTTATCGTCGCCTAATTCTTTCATAACATCTTGGACTTTAACGTCGCCGGCTTTTGATGTAATAAGACTGCTATCTTTTGAAGATGATGAATCATTGCCACATGCTCCTAATAAAAGTGCACTTGCTGTTACTGGAATAATTATTTTTTTAATTGATTTCATGAACTTAGCTCCTTTTTAGAAAATAACAAGGATAATATAACATAAATATGCATTTCCACCAATTAGAAAGGGTAAATATAGAACCAAGGTATGAGACATAAAAGAACTCGCGACTCTTAAAATAAAGAATCGCGAGTTCAATTTACGTTATACTTTTTTTAATAAGTTGAAACCAGTGATATGTTCTTCAACATACTTACCTTTGTTATAAGCCAATATAACCTTTAAATATAAAATATCTAGCGCTGAATATCCTGCATTTAAGGCTAGTAAAAATACGAAATAATGACCATAAGTAGGGAACATTAATGATAACCAAATATTAAGGATAGTTAGTATGACGAGTGGCAAGATTAAAGCTAAACAAAAGTAGTACTTATTAACTGGCGTATCAACGAAGATATTATAATAGGGTAGCCATTTCTTCTTTACGAGTCGATAAACTTTAAAATACTTATAATAAGGAATTAGTATTATAAGATGTAATAACTTATGCAAAGGATATAATAAGATTGTAAAAATAATTAAAGCCCAAAAGAATTGATCTGAGAAATTTGCATGCGTGAAGTATCTGAATATCTCAAAACCTATTAAAAATGTAACAATTGTTGTTACTACACTAATAAAAGCTATACGTGGTAACCCGAATCGAGCATGAATATCTATAGTACGTAAGCACAAAAACATATCAGAAACTCCTTTAAAAGTTTACAAACTACTATAGTATTATGTGACCGAATGTTATTTTTTGTCAAGAAGATGTTTTCTGATTTGATTATGACTCTTTTCAATAGAGTCTAAGAAAGGTTTACCGTGTATCTTTCCAACAAGATACGTTAGGTCGTTGTAGGAAGGGTAGCTATATAGTTCTTCTTTATAAGATTCAGCGGCATTGTAAATAAGGTTTGTCTCAATTTCATAAAGCGACAGGATTTCATCAATGAGTTCGAGCCCTTTATCCGTAATATATAAGTATGTATTACGTTTATCGCTCGGATCCTTTTCAAGTTTGATGAGTTCTTTCTTTTCTAAGTTTTTAGCGAAATTGTACACGGTCGACACATGCATGATTCCAAATCGTGAAACATCTGAGATGGTCGTTTTACCTAGAGACTGTATGGTCATCAAGATTAAATGTTCATTAATACTGATATTGTAGTCTGTTATCCAGTCAGCCCATTCTTTTTCAGCAGTCTTCCAAGCCGCTTTAGATAACAAGGCTATGCGGTGAGTATAGAGCAAACTGTCGATTTTTTTTATCTTATCATTAGTCATAAAAAACGCTCCTATAACAATTCTATTTTAATTACTTTAAACCTTTGTGGCTTTTTGAAAAGTAATTATTTAGTATTTACATAATTTGCAATTGGTAATTTTATGCAAAAAAGTAAAGCATGACACTCTTAATAGTATCATGCTTTACGATAATATTCATTCAGTTACGCTTAATTTAATATCATGTAATTAAATTTATTTCTTTTTCTTATTCGTAATATCAGAAACTTCTTCTTGAATGACTTCGCCACGACTCTTCAAGTCTTCAACGTGAGTTTTAAGATTATTAATGTTAGGATCGATATCTGATTTAAACGCTTCAATCATAGTCTTAACTTCTTCGCCTAAAGTAGAACCTAAAGTTTTACCTTCAGTTTGAATTTTGTTTACGTTATCAACGATATTGTTGACATTAGCTTTAATGAAGTCAAATTCTTTTTCAGTTTCAGATGGTTGCTGGTTAGAAGTAGTTGGCGCGTTAGCAGCATTAGTATATGGTAGGTAATCTCTTTTCATTAAAGAAACACCTAATCCAGTGGCTAATCCAGCACCAAGGCCTAATAAAATGCGCACTGCTTTCATCGTTTTCCTCCTCATGAATACATTATTATATAATTATATACCCAAAAATTGATTTATTATGCATTAATGTGCTTGTTAATTTGTTGTGCAATTTTTTCTTTTTCAGCATCGTCTACATCGTGTGTTTCCCATTTATAACCGAAACCATCCATGTCATTTTCATAGCGTGGAATAAAGTGGAAATGAATATGAAATACCGATTGAGATGCATATTCGCCATTATTTTGAATAATGTTTAAACCGTCTGGATTAAATGCTTCTTTAATCGCGTTCGCAACGATTGGTAAGGCTTCACCAATGTGTTTCATTGTTTCAGGATCAGTTTCGTAGATATTTGCTGATGGCTTTTTAGGGATAAGTAATGTATGACCTTTAGAGACCTGAGAAATATCTAAGAATGCATAAACGTAATCATTTTCATATATTTTGAAGCTCGGGATATCTCCTGATAAAATTTTACTGAAAATTGTTTCAGACATGCATATCGCTCCTTTATAGGTATTTAGCTTCATTATAGCACTTTGCTTTTACAATCGTCATCTGAGAAAAGTTTATTAGGGGAGTGTGCTATGAAAATCTGATACAATATCAATACGGAGGTGCAATATGACAGTTAATGTTAAGAATTTAACGGGTGGTTACGGCCGTAATCCGATTATTAAAGATGTAAGTTTTGAATTGCAGCCCGGTGAAATTGTAGGATTAATCGGGTTAAATGGTGCTGGTAAAAGTACCACGATTAAACATATTTTAGGGTTATTAAATCCGATGTCAGGTGACATGTCGATTTCTGGAATTAACATTAAAGAAGATATTGAAGCATACCGCAGAAAGTTATCGTATATTCCAGAAGCGCCAGTCATTTATGAAGAACTCACACTTGAAGAACATATACATATGACCGCAATGGCTTATGATATTGATAGAGATACAGCGATGAATCGTGCGAAACCACTACTTAAAACGTTCCGTCTAACAAGTGAACTGAAGACTTTTCCAAGTCACTTTTCAAAAGGGATGAAACAAAAAGTGATGATTATTTGTGCATTCATTGTCGAACCAGATCTTTATATCATTGATGAACCATTCTTAGGTCTTGATCCACTTGGTATTCAATCTATGCTTGATTTAATGGTTGAAAAGAAAAATGAAGATAAGACAGTTCTCATGAGTACGCATATCTTATCAACAGCAGAACGTTATTGTGACCGTTTTATTATCCTAGATAAAGGTCAAATCGTCGCATTCGGTGATTTAGAGTCATTGCAACAACAAACGAACATGCCTGGTCAAACGCTTGATGATATCTACATCCACGTTACTCAAGGTAGGGTAAACTCATGAATGCAGTAAAGTTATTTAAAGAGAGACGTCGAAAAATTCAACAAGAGCAAATGTACTACAATAAGTTCATCTTTAACGGACATTTCTTAATGTTTCTGATGATTTTATTTGGTGCTTTCATACTAGGTTACGGCGAATGGTTGAAAGACATCCCGAAAGGCATTCATTACGCGTTGTATTCAAGTATCGCATTAGCCATAACGTCATTGTTCCCGATTCGTTCTTTATTAAAGGATGCGGATAAGCTCTTTTTACTACCTTATGAAAAGCACATGATGCAATATATGAGACAAAGTTTAATGTATAGCTACTTGATGCGAATACCGCTACAACTCATTGTGTTGCTTATTATATTTCCGTTGTTTAACAAGCTTCAAGGCATATCAGCTAGCTTTATCACAGTGATTGTACTAGCGTTTATTTATCCATTTTTAGGGCTTTTAATTAAGTGGTTATGGTATAAATATGGGTTAAATACATGGTCTATTCATATATTATTATTTATTATCTTCGTGGCCGGTTATCAAATGACGCTCAAATTAAATCTTTTCTATGGTTTATCTATGGTCGTCATCTTAGCTGGTTTAACGATTTTACTTTCAATGATTACGAAGAAACATCTATTCCCATGGGAACGTATGATTAAGAAAGAACAACAACATCATATGAACTATTACAAGTTCGTGAACATGTTTGTTGATGTGAAGCATCTTAAGACACAGGCGGTTAGAAGACGTTATCTGGATCCATTTTTAAAAGTCCCATCGCCAAGTAAATTCAATTCTAAGCAAGTATACCTTTACTTATTCAAACGAAGCTTTGTACGAGGTAAAGATGCCTTTCACTTAATCCTACGATTATTACTTATCGCCGTATTATTAATCGTTTGGTTAAATCATCCAATCGTTGGCGCTGTAATTGGTTCACTAAGTATGTATATTATCATCTTACAGATGTCTCAATTCTACACACAACAGGCTTATGGTTTATGGCCGCAAGTTTGGCCGACACCTGAGATGGATGTAATTGAAGGGTATAAGAAATTCTTACTAAGACTGATGATTGTAGTTGGCATCATTCTAACTATCACATATAGTATTGTGAATTTAAAAATGGCTTTCCTAGCAATTATCTTCTTTATAGTAGGCTATTTAACTATTCAGTCTACAATTAAGAAGCTTAAATATCATGAGACATTACTTAAAGATTAATGACACTCAAAAGTATTTATAATAAAAAAATAGCCTGGATACGTGACTCAAATCGCGTACCAGGCTATTTTTATTACTTATCGTCGATTGGATATAAGTACTGTTCTACATAACTTGAATGTTGCGTACTACCACCAAAGAACTGTTTTAACGCATCTTTACTTAAGTTATCTCGGAATAAAGAAGACTTCTTGAAATCTTCATAGTCTGTACGGTCAGTGAAACCAAGATAAACTTTATAAGTGGCACCGTGTTTTGGTTTTAATAAGAATGCTGAAGAGAAACCTTCATATTTTTCTAAATCAAACGGAGTATTCGCAAGTTTCTTTTCAAGTTGATATTGGTGATCTTCCGAAGTAGGAATCTTGATAATTGCGATAAATTCTTCGCCTGTTAAGTCGCCTTTTTGTTCGATGATGTCGTATGCCATTGGCGCGGCGAAAACAGTATCTTCATTAGTAATTTCAATTAAAGCTGAACTATCTGTAGTTGAATACTGTAATAAGTTGCGTTCTGAATATTTCTCTTTTAAAGAGCTTAAATATCCGAACGTACCAAATGTTGCATATAAATTCATATTAGACCCCTCCATTTAATTAAATAGCATGTCGTTTCGACGCTCATTATGATTTAAATATTATCATAATCGAATGTTGAATCCTAATATATCCCGTTATGTATATTTATAACCTTTAAGCGTACCTATCTAACATAAAAAGGGCGTCACAAAACATAGTGAGAGGGTTTGTCATTTTTGTGAAGAATAAGCATGTCAAAAGCCTATGAAACCTTTGTATGATATTATTGTTAAGAATGATTATAATCTAGGAGGATATAATGAGAACGATTAAGAATACTACAATCTTAGATACGATTAAAGGTAAAGAAACGTCTCACACACCTGTATGGTTTATGAGACAAGCAGGACGCTCTCAACCGGAATATCGTAAACTAAAGGAAAAATACTCATTATTTGATATAACGCATCAACCAGAACTCGCTGCTTATGTAACGCATTTACCAGTTGATCAATACAACACCGACGCAGCAGTATTATATAAAGATATTATGACACCTTTAAAGCCGATAGGTGTTGACGTTGAAATTAAATCAGGTATAGGACCTGTTATTTCAAATCCAATTACATGCTATCAAGACGTTGAAAAGCTTGCACATATTGATCCTAAGCGTGATGTGCCGTACGTCTTAGACACGATAGAGCTTTTAACTAAAGAGAAGCTCGACGTGCCATTAATCGGATTCACGGGCGCACCCTTTACTTTAGCAAGTTACATGATTGAAGGTGGCCCTTCTAAGAATTATAACCAAACGAAAGCAATGATGTATCGTGACGAGGCAACGTGGTTCAAACTTATGGATCATCTTGTAGACGTTTCAATTAATTATACGAAAGCTCAAATTGAAGCAGGGGCATCCATCATTCAAATCTTTGATTCATGGGTAGGTGCCTTAAGTGAAAAGGACTACGCGTACTACATCAAACCGTCTATGGATAAACTAGTAAGAGGCATTAAAGAAAATGATGTGCCTGTTATCTTATTTGGCGTTGGTGCGCATCATTTAATTCACCAATGGAACGAACTGCCTATAGATGTATTAGGTTTAGATTTTAGAACACCAATCACAAAAGCACGCCAAATGGGTGTAAATAAGACACTTCAAGGGAATTTAGAACCTGCAGTACTTTTAGCGCCATGGCCTGTGATCGAAGAAAGATTAAAAGAAGTTTTAGACCAAGGTCTTGCAGAAGGTCCACATATCTTTAACTTAGGTCACGGTGTCTTCCCAGAAGTTAAACCAGAAACGTTACGTAAAGTCGCATCATTCGTACATGAATACACGAAGCAATAATTTAAATAAAGGTAGGTTTTTAAATTGACTAAGACAATGGGACTACTTGTAATGGCATATGGTACGCCTTATAAGGAAAGTGATATTGAACCATATTACACGGACATCAGACGCGGTAAAAAGCCATCAGAAGCTGAAATTCAGGACCTTAAAGATAGATATGAAGCAATTGGTGGCTTATCCCCTTTAGCTGGCGTGACTCAAGATCAAGCTAAAGCGATCCAAACACGACTCAATGAAGTTTATGACGATATTGAATTTAAATTATACATTGGTTTAAAACACATCCATCCATTTATCGAGGATGCTGTTGAAGATATGCATCAAGATGGCATTGAAGAAGCGGTTACAGTCGTGCTTGCGCCGCACTATTCTAACTTCTCTGTAGGTTCTTATAACAAGCGTGCTCAAGAAAAAGCCAAATCGTTCGGTATTTCATTAACACACGTAGAACACTACTACCATCAAGATAAATTTATTCAGTACTGGAAAGAACAAGTTAACGAAACGTTAACTGAAATTCCTGAATCTGAACATGAGGACACTGTACTTATTGTTTCAGCACATAGCTTACCTGAACGTATGATTATGGAAAGCAATGATCCATATCCTAGTGAACTTGAGTCATCAGCAAATATGTTAGAACAAGCTTCTAACATTAAAAATGTTGCGATAGGTTGGCAATCAGAAGGTAACACAGGTACACCATGGCTTGGACCAGATGTTCAAGACCTAACACGTTCATTATATGAATCTCAAGGGTATAAACATTATATATACACACCTTTAGGTTTTGTGTGTAACCATTTAGAAGTTTTATACGACAATGATGTTGAATGTAAAGATGTATGTGATGATTTAGGTGTTAACTATTATCGTCCAAATATGCCAAATACGAATCCATTATTCATCGAAGCAATTGTTGATGAAATTAAAAGTCTTTTATAAAAAGTGAGTGAATGTTATGACACAATCAATCGCAATTATTGGTGCAGGTATTTCAGGGCTTACAAGTGCATATTATCTTAAGAAAAACTTTCCAGAGTATGATGTAACGATCTATGAAGCATCTGTTCATACTGGAGGTAAAATTCATACTGTTCGACGCAATGGTTTTACGATTGAACTAGGACCAGAATCGTATCTTGGTCGTAAACACATCATGACAGACATCGCTAAAGAATTAGGCATGGAAGATGAGATTGTTACGAATGAAACCGGCCAAGCTTATATTTACGCTAACAACGAATTATACAAAATCCCAGGCGGTTCTATCTTAGGTATTCCAACAGATTGGAAACCGTTTTACCAATCTAAACTCATTTCTCGTAAAGGTAAAATGCGTGCTGGTCGTGAACTTTTCATTAGACCGCTCGCTATGGATAAAGATATGTCAGTTGGAACATTCTTTAGAAAGCGTTTAGGCGATGAAGTACTCGAAAATCTTGTTGAACCACTCATGGGTGGTATTTATGGAGCGAATATCGACGAGTTAAGCTTAATGAGTACTTTTCCCAACTTTAAAGAACAAGAAGAACGTTACGGCAGCCTAATTAAAGGTATGCGTCAGGTTAAAAAAGAACGTGAAAAGAATAAGGAAGAGGGCGCTCCTAAAGGTCAATTCAATCAATTTAAGAATGGTTTAGGTTCGTTTATTGATAAACTCGTTGAATACCTTAGAAAGGAAGGCGTCAACTTCATGTTTGGTACGAAAGTCGAGAAGCTTAACCATACGGAAGAGGGCGTAGATTTAACTCTAAATAACAGTGATGTACAATCATTTGAGGGTACGATTATCACGACGCCTCATCAAGCATTTATTGATTGGTTTAAAGATGATCCTAAGATGGATTACTTCAAGACAATGCCTTCTACAAGCGTTGCGACAGTTGTATTGGCCTTTGATGAAAAGGACATTGAGAATACGTACGACGGCACGGGATTTGTAATTGCGCGCTCTAGTAATACGAACATTACGGCTTGTACATGGACGTCAAAAAAATGGCCGCATACAACACCAGAAGGCAAAGTTTTAGTACGTGCTTATGTAGGTAAACCTGGCGAAACTATTATTGAAGATTCTTCTAAAGCTGAGTTAGTTGAACTCGTTCTAGAAGACCTTTCTAAAATGATGAATATTAAAGGCAGACCTGTTTTAGAACTCGTTACGAAGATGCCTAACAGCATGCCTCAATATCTAGTAGGGCATCGAGATGAAATTAAAGCAATTAAGCATCACGTTAAAGAGACATATCCTAATATTGAAATGACAGGTGCTTCCTTTGAAGCAGTAGGCTTACCTGATTGTATATCACAAGCAAGTCAAGCTGTACAAAGTTTAATGATGACACTAAAAACGAAATAGTAGCTATCCTATGACATAATAAGGAAATCGCATAAATAGAAAAGAGGTTCTTTTAGGTCATGTCACACGTATACATTGTACATGGATATCAAGCTACGGCAGATGACCATTGGTTCCAATGGCTAAAAAGAAGTCTCACCTTAGAAGGTTACGAAGTAGAAGTACTTTCATTACCGAACTCGTCACAACCTGACTTGAATGAATGGCTCGATTACATGGAAGTACATATTAAACATTTTAATAATGAGACGATATTCATTGGACATAGTTTAGGGTGCATCACCATTCTTCAGTTTATTCAACGTCATCAAAAGCAAGTGTATGGCGCTTATTTAGTGTCAGGCTTCTGCGAAAAGCTACCCGATCTTAAAGACCTTGATGGCTTTGTAGAACCTAAGCTTGATTACGACGAATTAAAGAGATTAATTCCTCAAATCAAAGGATTAACAGCTAAAGATGATAACGTCGTACCCTGGACGTTTACTGAAACATTATGTAAAAAACTCGATGCACCTTATCTGTTATTAGATAAAGGTGGACACTTTCTAGGCCGAGATGGTTATACGACCTTCTTAGCGCTTAAAAAAGATCTCGTTTTATCTATTATATAGAACAAAGGACTGAGCGATGATGCTCAGTCCTTTTTATATTGATTAGAGATGTAATTTACCTTCAGAATAATAATATTGATTATTCTGTGGTTCTTTTAATAAATTTAAAAACGTTAAGATACCTATCTTACCGATAATCATTAAAATAATAATTAATATTTTAGAAGGTAAAGTAAGATCTGGTGTAATACCAGTTGATAAACCAACAGTACCAAATGCGGAAACGATTTCGAACATAATCTGCATGAGATTAAATTTAGGTTCGAAGGATGCGACGAGTATGGTCATTGTAAAGATTAAAAATAGTGACGACATACCGATTAACAATGCCTTATTAATGACGTTTTGATTAATCGTTCTTTTAAACATATGCGGACGTTTTGTACCATTAATTGTCGACCACATGAATAAGAGAATTAAAGCAAACGATGTAACTTTAATACCACCTGCTGAACTGATTGGTGCTGCCCCGATAAACATTAAAATAAACGTTATGAGATAAGTAGGGGAGTTTAGAGCACCCATGTCAATCGTGTTAAAGCCAGCTGTACGCGTTGATACCGATTGGAACAATGACGCTAATAACTTTTCAGGTAAACCCATGCCTTCTAATGTATTTGAATATTTAAGCACGAAGTAGAAGAACGTGCCAATAAGAATGAGCACACCTGTCATCGTTAACACGACTTTCGTGTGTAATGTTAATTTCGAAAAGCGTTTAGTTGTAGCTAAATTAAATACAACTAAAGGGCCTAAGCCACCTAGAATAATTAGTAAGCTTACGACGATATTAACAATAGGATCGCTTACAAACGGCATTAAACTATCTGAAAACAGCGAAAACCCTGCATTATTGAACGCTGAAACTGACGTAAATAAACTGATAAAGCTCCCTTTAGCTAAACCATATTCAGGCACAAACGTTAACATAAGAAATAAAAATCCAAAAAATTCAACAACCAAACTATAAATGATCAATTGATACAGCATTCTAACCACGCCACCAGATTGATCTTCATTCCAAGTAATCATGAGCAAGCTTCGGGACTGCAATGAAATGTGCCTTTGTGTAATCGCGAAAGCAAACAACATAACGGTTATAATTCCTAAGCCACCAATTTGAATGAGTATAAGAATGACCATTTCTCCTAAGCCATTAAACGTTTGAGGCATATCTACAGTTGATAATCCCGTTACAGTAAAAGCACTAGTCGCTAAGAAAAACGAATCAATAAAGGAAATATGTGTTTTACCAGACCATGGTATATAAAGCAATATACTGCCAATAAGTGTTGTAATTAGAAAAACAGATAAATAAATAATAATTAACCTCTTAAAACCTTTCATAGCCTAACCTTCTCATTTAGAAATTAGTTTTAAATCCAAATTACTAAAAGTTTTAATTGAATTGACTATTGTATCTTAAAACTTTTCAAGGCAATATACAAGTTTAAGAGAGGTAAAATTTTACAACACGAAAGAAGTATTACTGAGTTCAAGGTGGTTAGTAGAAATATCACTCATTACACGTTTCGCTAAAACAATGAACACCACAGCAAACTTAAATTAATCGTATATAGGTTGAAGAGCAAGACTATCTTAAATATGATATGTATAAACATTAGTACACTAAAAAATATAAATAAGTACGTAATAGTCAGATTGAACGCATTGAAGTGAAGTATTATTAATATTGTTAGAGAATAATACATAAAAAAAGAACTCCGAATTAACGGGGTTCTCATTTTTATGCATAGATAAATATGTGAAGTTCTGGTGCAGTTCTGGTGCAGTAAAAATATTTTACGATAAGTAACGGAAAATAACGACATCTCACAAACCGCGTCGTTATGGGGTTTTAGTTTACGGTAAATAACGAAAACAATTAAAAAAACCCTATGAAACGGAGAGTGAGGGATTCGAACCCTCGAGACGCATGATGACGCCTACACACTTTCCAGGCGTGCTCCTTCGGCCAACTCGGACAACTCTCCACATAATAAAAAAATCAGAAGCGATATTTCACTTCTGATTGTATGACTCCTACGGGACTCGAACCCGTGTTACCGCCGTGAAAGGGCGGTGTCTTAACCGCTTGACCAAGGAGCCATGGCTCCACAGGTAGGACTCGAACCTACGACCGATCGGTTAACAGCCGATAGCTCTACCACTGAGCTACTGTGGATTAATAATAAATGGAGCGGGTGATGGGAATCGAACCCACAACATCAGCTTGGAAGGCTGAGGTTTTGCCATTAAACTACACCCGCATATAGTTCAATCGATATGGGGCGGTTGATGGGAATCGAACCCACGAATGCCGGAACCACAATCCGGTGCGTTAACCACTTCGCCACAACCGCCTCAATGGTTGTAATGGTTCAGGACAGAATCGAACTGCCGACACAAGGATTTTCAGTCCTTTGCTCTACCGACTGAGCTACTGAACCATATTAATAATGGCGGTCCCGACGGGAATCGAACCCGCGATCTCCTGCGTGACAGGCAGGCGTGTTAACCGCTACACTACGGGACCTAATATGTAATTGCGGGAGGCGGATTCGAACCACCGACCTTCGGGTTATGAGCCCGACGAGCTACCGAACTGCTCCATCCCGCGCTAATACTATTTTTTTCGGCTACCATTCTAATATATCATAATTGACTATATCAGGTCAACCATTAATTAAAAGAAAAGTAAGTGACTCCTACGGGACTCGAACCCGTGTTACCGCCGTGAAAGGGCGGTGTCTTAACCGCTTGACCAAGGAGCCATTTATTAAATGATTATTAACGACTTGTTTAGTATATAAATATTTTGTGAAAAGGTCAATACGTTTATTAAAATTTATCCGTGTAATTTTAATATATTGATAACTAAATAAACATAAATTGACTTTCTTTAGTAAATTGTAAATCATAGCAGCACTTTTATCGCTATTTCTACTGATTATACGCGTTATTCAAGTTATAATAGATGAGAACGGAGGGAGTATTTTGGAACATTGGCTTAAATTACAAAGTGAGAAAAATCCGCATAATACAGCAATATATCATAAAGATATTCAATTAACATTTAAAGAATTGTACCAAAAAGCTTCTCAACTCGCTTATGTTTTAAAACAATTACATACAAAACGCATTGGTTTACATATCAACAATTCAGTAGAATCGGTTGTTTTATTACATGCATCTATTCTTACTGGTATCGAAGTTGCGTTAATCAATAACCGTTTAACGGAATATGAAATTATCAATCAAATGCATTCAATTGACGTAACAACAATTGTCACAACAAACGACTTTTCAATAGAAGAAATTGACGTCATTCATTATCGTACTTTAATTAAGAAAATAAATGAACATACTTATATAAGTGGCTTTTCAGAAGGGGACATAGCATCGATAATGTTCACATCTGGCACGACAGGACCTCAAAAGGCAGTGCCGCAAACTTTCAAGAACCATAAAGCAAGTGCAATAGGTTGTAAAGAGAGTTTAGGGTTCGAACAAGATAGTGTTTGGTTAGCGGTATTACCGATCTATCATATATCAGGGCTAAGTATTCTGTTACGTAGTGTGTTATATGGATTCGCTGTCCAAATAGAACCTAAATTCGACGTTCACCACATCTTAAACGAAATTAAGTCGAAACGCATTACACACATTTCGTTGGTACCGCAAACGCTACAATGGCTTATGGATGCAGGGTTAACTGAACCTTATCGACTTGAAAAAATTCTGCTTGGTGGTGCTAAGTTATCGCAACACCTTGTTGATAAAGCGCTAGCATATCATTTGCCTATTTATAATTCGTTTGGGATGACTGAAACCTGTTCACAATTCTTAACTGCCTCACCGGCATTACTTAAAGAAGATAACGAAACTGTTGGTAAACCTAGTGAGAACGTAGAGGTGAAAATTTATCAACCGAATGAACAAGGGCATGGCGAGTTGCTCATTAAAGGCGACAACGTGATCGACCTCTATCTCTACCCGAATGATTATCAAGCGGTTTCTGAGGATGGATACTTTCATACTGGAGATATCGCGCGTATCTCTTATGATAAAGCTGTGTATATTTATGATCGTCGAAAGGATTTAATTATCAGTGGCGGCGAGAATATTTATCCAAATGAACTGGAACATGTGCTGAAATTACATGCAGACGTTGATGATGCGATGTGTATTGGTATCAATGACGACACCTGGGGACAAGTACCGATGATGTACTATATTTCTGAAAAGGATTTAAGTGAGGAAGCGTTACGTTCTTTCTTAAGTCACTATCTCGCTAAATATAAATGCCCTAAACAATTTAAGCGGGTTCGTCAATTACCTTATACCTCTACAGGTAAACTGATTCGTAAGCGCTTGGAGGATACGATTCATGAAGATTAAAAGCTTTCAATTTCACACGGTTTCACCTCAATTTAAGCATCAAATACGTACTCGTAAAGTTGAAATGACGCATCGAAAGACGCTCATACTTGAAGTAATCACGACTGACGATAAGGTGTATTATGGTGAATGTAATGCCTTTGAAACGGATTGGTATTTAAATGAAACGATTGAGGATGTTCGCTCTAAATTAACGGAATGGCTTAATAAAAATCAGCACCTGACATTTGATTCGTTTCAAGATGTGCAGCAAGCGTTAGTATCTTTAGAAGCTTTTCCAGCAGCGCGCGCAACACTTGTAATGGCGTTATATCAAGCATTTCATGAGATGCCTACGTTTAAAGTGCCTTTTGGTGCAACGGTAAGTGGAAATTTAGAGGAACACGTTTCTACAATTAAGAAGCTTAAATCGCAACGACTTAAATTGAAGTGGCATGATGACATACAAGACGATTTAACGTTACTTGATCACCATCACATCCATTGTCCAATCATTCTAGATGCGAACCAAACGCTTTCAATCAGCAACTTTCACACAATCGACCGAATCAATCGAGAGATATTATATATAGAAGAACCTTTCAAGCATTTAGATGACTTAAATCATATCTCGAAAGATTACAACATTGCGATAGATGAACATGCTTCAAGCTATAAAGATATAATGAACTATTTAAAGTACCCGCAAGTTAATACGGTGATCATCAAACCTTTTCGAGTTGGCGGCAATGATATTGCACTTGAACTTATTCAAACACTTCAACAAAAGGGCGTTCAAGTTGTAGTAGGTGGCATGTACGAACTAGGTTTAAGCCGCTATTTCACAGCGTTTCTCGCAAGTCATACAAAATACCCAGGTGACATTACGCCAGCTGGGTATTACTTTAAAGAAGATATCGTACATGAATCAGGCGTGCTTTCTAACGGTAACATCCAATTTCAGCCACCAAAGGTCGATGCACGCACATTAAACGATGAAGTCTAATGGTGATGTTTCTTTTTATTCGGAGGTACTGGGTCAAAGCCACCCTTATGAAATGGGTGACATTTACCAATTCGTTTAATACCTAACCAAGTGCCTTTAATCGCACCATGTTCTACGATTGCTTGGCGCGTGTACTCTGAACATGTGGGATAGAAACGACATGTAGGCGGCGTTAATGGTGAAATATAGTGTTGATAGATATAAACTAGAAATAAGAATACACGTTTCATATTATGCCTCCATGAATTATAATCAAACCAATCATACCATAAAATTATTTTAGGAGGTGCTGATGTGATTTTTAAAGACAAAGACAATACGCCAGTTCATGTGACATTTAAGTCCGATTCCGAGCCTTCAGACGGTGATCACGTCTTAGCATTTCCAATTTATCAGAATCAACTTTTGTTTACGAAACATCTTGAACGCGGCATTGAATTTCCAGGCGGTAAACGTGAGGCGGGTGAATCAAGCATTGAAGCTTTGAAGCGGGAACTGTTTGAGGAAACCGGTGCGACTATTGAGGCACATTATTTTATCGCACAGTATGAGGTCCTCGCTGAAAAGCCCTTTAAAAAAGATGTCTATGTAGTGCTGGTATCTGAGATCGTAGACAAAGCGGATTATTTAGAAACGTCCGGTCCAATTTTATTTAAGTCACCTGACGACGTACCCCATGAAGAACGCAGTTTCTTAATAGAAGATAAAGCGATTCTAAAATGTTTAGAAAGAGTGATTGAGCTTGGCTTTTACAAAATATAAGAAAATGCCAATCGCATTATCTACGCATGAAGCATACGAAGTTACATATGAGGTCGATGGGTTTCACGTCAAAGGTTTATTATTCAAGCCTTTAAAGGAAGCGCGTCGTATCGTAATGTATTTGCGGGGTGGTAAAGGTCAGGTTGGTAGAGTTCGACCTGCGCGCATGATGCAATTTATGAATGCTTCAACGGTTGTATTTGCGCCTTACTATAGAGGTAATAATGGTAGCGAAGGGCATGACGCCTTTGCTGGCGCGGACTTAAATGACGTTATAGAAGCGGCACATATTTTAAAGGAGATGTATCCCGAAACGCCACTACATTTAATCGGATTCTCAAGAGGCGGTATTCAAGGCTTATTAACATTTCAAGAAGTCGGTGCAACAAGCTATATCATATGGGGAGGCGTGTCGGACCTACGTTTAATGTACGAAGAGCGCGTTGATTTGCGAGGTATGATGAGACGCATGATTGGTCACCCTAAGAAGCAAAGCTCAGTTTATGATGAGCGTGAAGCTCTGAACGCAATAACACAGATGAGCCCTCCGATATTAATCGTACATGGTGGTGCGGATGAACAAGTGGGGATTCATCAAGCCTATCATTTGGAAAAGCACTTAAAACAAGTAGGCGCTACTTATGATACGTTATATCAATTGGAAGAAGGACATGTGCCTCGTCCAAGCGCTTTAAAAGATGTACTCAATTACATACAAGATTGGATGGCACAAACAGAATCAGAAATTTAAAAAAACCGAGACGCATAACGCGCCTCGGTTTAATTATGATTGAATTATTTAAAGCCACCGTCTTTTTCAAGATCAGCAGTTTCTTCACCGAATTTCTTGAAGTTTTCTTTGAAACGGTTTACTAAGTCTTTAGCTTGCTCATCATAAGCTTCTGCATCTGACCAAGCGTTCTTAGGCATTAAGATTTTAGATGGAACGTCTTCGATTTCTTTTGGAATATTTAAACCAAAGATGTCGTCTTGTTCATATTCAGCGTCTTTAAGTTCACCGCTAATAGCTTGGTTAACCATTTGACGTGTATATTTTAAGTCGATACGTTTACCATCGCCATACTTACCACCAGTCCAACCAGTGTTTACTAAGTAAACATCAACTTCGTGTTCGTCGATTAATTTACCTAATAAGTCAGCGTAAACTTTCGCGTTTAATGGTAAGAATGGAGCGCCGAAACAAGTAGAGAATGATGGTTCTGGTTCAGTAATACCACGTTCAGTACCAGCTAATTTAGAAGTGAAACCACTTAAGAAGTGATACATAGCTTGGCTCTTAGTTAATTTAGAGATAGGTGGTAACACACCGAATGCATCTGCAGTTAAGAAGATGATTGTGTTAGGGTGTGCAGCTTTTGATGGTACCACAATATTATCAATATGGTGGATAGGGTAAGCAGCACGTGTATTTTCAGTGTACTTATTATCATCAAAGTCAACGTCACCATGTTCATCAACTACAACGTTTTCTAAAACTGTACCATATTTTAAAGCACTATAAATTTGTGGCTCTTTATCTTTTGAAAGATTAATTGCTTTAGCGTAGCAACCACCTTCGATATTGAATACACCGTTTTCGTTCCAACCGTGCTCATCGTCACCGATTAATTTACGATCTGGATCAGCTGAAAGTGTTGTTTTACCAGTACCTGATAAACCGAAGAATAAAGCAACATCGCCTTTATCTCCAACGTTAGCTGAACAGTGCATACTCATGATATCGTTTTGTGGTAATAAGTAATTCATTACTGAGAAGATACCTTTTTTCATTTCACCAGCGTACTCAGTACCGCCGATCAAGATTGTTTTATGTTTGAATGATGTAATAATGAAAGTTTCTGATTTCGTGCCGTCTACTTCAGGGTCTGCTTTAAAAGTAGGGGCAGAAATAATTGTAAATTCAGGATTAATAGATTCTGCTTCCTCTACGCTTTCTGGGCGAATGAACATTGTTTTTGCAAATAAATTATGCCAAGCAAGTTCATTAACAACAGTTAATTTTAGCTCAGAGTCTTTGTCACTACCTGCATAACCATTGAAAACAAATAATTCATCTTTTTCATCTAGGTAATTAACGACTTTATCATAAAGATTTAAGAAAACTTCTTCAGAGATAGGTTGGTTAATATCTCCCCAATCTACTTCGTCAGCGATTTCAGGATCATCTACAATGAATTTGTCTTTAGGTGAACGACCAGTATATTTACCAGTTTTCATGTTGATAGCACCAAGTTCTGTTAATTCACCTTCATCTCTTTCTAAAATTTTGTTATATAATTCCGTTGTGCTTAATTGAAAATGAGACGTGTCTTTTGCTATAATGTCATCAATCTTCGTGTTATTCGTCCCCATGTCAATTGTCATATAGAATCCCTCCAATAGTTATTACGGTAATGTAAGCATTTACATGAAATTAGTATAACACATTTGTATTATTATTCCATGCTATTACTAGAGATTTTAAAGATTTTCATAAAATTGACAAGCTTAATAAACTTAGGTAGTATGTAGCTAACGGATTCTCTTATCCTGAGTGGTGGAGGGACATGGACCCAACGAAGCCCAGCAACCTCTTTTATCCTATATAAAAGAAAGGTGCCAAACCGTTTGCAGACAATAGTCTGAACGATAAGAGCGAATGGACGGATTAAGCCTTCTCTCTATCTTAATAGTGAAGAAGGTTTTTTTATTTAGCTCTATAAAATCAAAGAGAATTTTCGTAATATAAATTTTAAAGGAGTATAAAATGACTACTAACAGAAGATTATTCACGTCAGAATCTGTTACTGAAGGACATCCTGATAAAATTGCTGACCAAATTTCCGATGCAGTTTTAGATGAAATTTTAAAAGGCGATAAGAATGCGCGTGTTGCCTGTGAAACGACAGTAACAACAGGAATGGCGCTAATCGCAGGAGAAATTTCTACATCAACGTACGTCGATATCCCTAAAGTTGTACGCGAAACAGTTAAAGGCATTGGTTATACACGTGCTAAGTATGGATATGACTACAAAACAATGTCTGTATTAACTGCAATTGATGAGCAATCACCTGATATTGCTCAAGGTGTTGATCGCGCATTAGAATACCGTGATGACGATAAAGAACAAGAAATTGAAGCAACTGGTGCTGGTGACCAAGGTTTAATGTTCGGTTTCGCGACGAATGAAACTGAAACATACATGCCTTTACCTATCTATTTATCACACCAATTATCTAAACGTTTAAGCGATGTACGTAAGGATGGTACTTTAGCTTACTTACGTCCAGATGGTAAAGTACAAGTTACTGTTGAATATGATGAAAATCATAAACCAGTTCGTGTAGATACGATTGTTGTGTCATCTCAACACCATGAAGATATTGAGTTAAGTAAAATTGAAAATGATATAAAAGAACATGTTATTTATCCTGTCGTTGCTGAAAACTTAATTGATGCAGAAACGAAATTCTACATTAATCCTACTGGCCGTTTCGTAATTGGTGGGCCACAAGGTGATGCAGGTTTAACAGGTAGAAAGATTATTGTAGACACTTATGGTGGTTATGCGCGACACGGCGGCGGTGCTTTCAGTGGTAAAGATCCAACTAAAGTTGACCGTTCTGCTTCATATGCAGCACGTTATGTAGCTAAGAATATCGTTGCAGCAGGTTTAAGTGATAAGTGTGAAGTTCAACTCGCTTATGCAATTGGTAAGGCCGAGCCTGTATCTATTTCAATTGATACATTCAACACTAACAAAGTTCCTGAGCCGTTACTTGTTGAAGCGGTTCGAGATATCTTTGATTTACGACCAGCAGGTATCATTGAAATGTTAAATTTACGTCAACCAATCTATAAGCAGACTGCAGCATATGGTCATTTTGGACGTACTGACATCCAATTACCATGGGAAGAAATTGATAAAGTTGATGCATTAAATGCTTTTATAGAAAAAGTTAAATAGTTTTAACAAAAAATCATACGAAACTATCGAATGATAAGCTATATTCTATTATAATAGGGTATAGCTTATTTTAAATCAGATTGAGCCGTTAAAAATAGAAACATCATACATAGTTTACTTTGTAAATTGAATATTTCTGTTTGTCTGATTGTAGAAGAAAGGGAGCGTTTTATCATATGGCTTTAGATGCAATAAGCATTAGTTTAATTGTAGCAACACTACTTGCAATTATATTCTTTATCCTATTTCTCGTTGCGCTTAGCAGCAAAAAGAAAGCAAAACAAAAATTAGAGGATCAATATAACTCTAAACATTCAGAATTACATCAGAATCATGAAGAAGCTCTAGAGAAAGAAAGAATAGAAAATAAGAAAACGATTACGAAACAAAAAGAAGATTACGAAGCTACGGTAAATTCAAAAGATAGAGAAATTGATGCTTTAAAATTATTCTCTAAAAATAAAAGTGAGTATATCACTGACATGCGTCTTTTAGGTATTCGTGAACGCTTAGTAAATGAAAAGCGTATCCGTCCTGAAGATATGCATATTATGGCAAACATCTTTTTACCAAAGCAAAACTTTGAAGATGTTTCTAGAATCAGTCACTTAGTACTTACACGTACGGGTCTTTATTTAATCGATTCTCAACTTTTAAAAGGACATGTGTATTACGGTGTTAATCAGTCTCAATTTGGAAAGCTTCCAGTTATGGAACAAGTTTTCAACACGCTTGATTTAGAAATAACTGCACCACATACGATTGTTTTAGATCAAAATGATGATAAACATTCTTTATCTGTAGTTGATTACACAACACATATTACGAAAGTTGAACGTTTAGCTGAAACGTTAAAACGTGAATTAGATTTAAAATACCTACCAACAACGCTTTTATACTTTAACCCTAAATATGATGGCGCAGTAACAATCTCTAATTTCCAAGAGACGTCTCATACTCGCGCGTTAGTTGGACCTGAACAACTTAATGAATACTTTAATAAGTTCGTCTTCCACGGACGTATTCAATACAATGTTGAAGAACTGCAAGAAATTATGGATAAAATTGAAAGCTTCAATTAAATTGAAAGCACTATAGCGATACCGAATAGGTACGCTATAGTGCTTTTTTTAAACCTTATTTACACGTAGTATCCCAATAGACAACATAATAATCCTAGGACAAATTGCACCAAAGCATAGATATAAAAGTAAGGTGAAGGTTTATTATCGTCATTTAACATTTGAATCAATTCGTACATCATTGTAGAAAATGTTGTTAAACCACCTAACATGCCTGTGACAATTAAAGTTTTTAATGAATCATTTAAATCGAACTGCGATATATATCCAATTAAAAAACATCCCACTAAATTAACAACAGTTGTTGCTAAAGGAAAGGTTACTTTAGGGAAGGACTTTTTAAAAAGATTCGTAATCAATCCTCTTAAAACAGCTCCGACGCCACCACCTAGTAGCACGAGTAAGATTTTAATCATGTTTAACCTTACCTCCTAACGCAAAACCCTTCATGCAAAATGTAAGTCCCGCTAAAAAGCTTAAAATTGCGTATGAAAGTGCGAGCCAAATTTGATGATGATTAAGCATTTGAACGATTTCAAATTGAAAGGTTGAAAAGGTTGTTAGTGCGCCGACAAACCCTGTCGTAACGCCTTTCTTTACATTAGGATGATCTTGAAATAGTTGTATCGCAGCATGGGACAGGTATCCCACTAAGAAAGCACCGATTATATTTGCGATAAAGGTACCAACTGGAAGGTCTGTAGGCTCGTGGAGAAATGAAAGAAGGTAGCGAAGCAAGGCACCAATCGCGCCTCCTATAAAAATATATACATATTGCATATTGTCACCTCATTAAAAAAAGAGTGAGGCAGAAACCCGATGTGGTTCAAAGATTTCTTAATCTCACTCTGGCAATTTGCCTTAATCGAACTAAATTAAATTGAATCCATAAATCATCTTAATAACACTAAAGTCGTGCTAATTTCGTTTGATTGAATACGTAATTAATTAAATATACCGAATGTGTATAAAGCTGCTAAAATATGTAAGGCAATTACAATCATGATTATGAAAGGTAATATACGTGACGCACCGCGTACCCATCCACTATGAGAATGTAGTGATTTAATCGATTTATCGTTAAAATGTATGGCAAGTAGTATGATAATCGTATTCACGATACTACATATTAATATAAGTAAAATGATTGATTTAAAGTGAAAATCTAATAGTGGATTTAACGTATTAAAGTAACAACTAATTAAAATTAATATTAAGGATAGAAAAAAGTATTTTTTAGATGTATTCATAATATCCTCCTATAATTCTCAACATACATCATAGCACAAATAATTTCTTTTTATCTAATATTCATGAATAAATTTCTAGATAGCCCCTTAAAATAGCTATCATATACGAAAAATGGTATAACTTATTTATATACATACCTAGTGTAAATCAACTTTAAACAGTAACACGATTCATATAGGATAGGAGGAATAAGTATGTCTAATTTAAATGTTGAAGTATTTGCGGATGGTGCAGACATCGAGCAAATGAAACAAGCTTACCAAAACAAAGAGGTAGATGGCTTTACGACTAACCCTAGTTTAATGGCTAAAGCTGGTGTTACGGACTATAAGGCTTTTGCGAGTGAAGTTGTTCAAGCAATCCCTGATGCTTCGATTTCATTTGAAGTGTTCGCGAATGACATGGAAACAATGGAGAAAGAAGCTGAGATTTTAAAGGAATATGGTGACAACGTGTTCGTAAAAATTCCTGTTGTGAATACGAATGGTGAATCCATGATTCCACTTATTGAAAAGCTCTCACACAAAGATGTAAAACTTAATGTCACTGCGGTTTACACGATTGAACAAGTGAAAGCTATCACTGAAGCGGTTAAAGAAGGTGTACCTACATACGTCTCAGTATTTGCGGGACGTATCGCAGACACAGGTGTTGATCCGCTACCTTTAATGAAAGAATCGGTTAAAGTGACGCATGAAAAAGAAGGCGTTAAGTTATTATGGGCGAGTTGCCGAGAATTATTTAACGTCATTCAAGCTGATGAAATCGGCGCTGACATTATCACTTGCCCAGCTGACGTTGTTAAAAAGATCCCGAACATTGGTCGTAATATCGATGAACTGTCAGTTGATACAGTTAAAGGGTTTGAAAAAGATATTCAAAAGAGTGATTTAAGTATTTTATAAAAAACTAAAAAAATTAGCCTTGAATGATGGTTGAGGTACCGTCATTCAAGGCTTTTATCATTTAACCATGCACTTAAATATATTGTTTGGCTATATTACGACTCTCGCAATATTTATGATATGCCGCATTCAAAGTATCTAAATTCTTATTATTATCTATGATCAAATGTTCTAATTCTTCATGAATCGCATAAATACGTGTGACTAAGTGCTCTAAGTTCTTTTCAGCAAACTCTTCGCTTGTAAATATAAAGAATTCAATGTGTAAGTTTAATGTATAAATTTTTTGAACATCGTTTAAATCTTTATAGTTAAAAGGGTTTTCTTTGGTGTTTCTTACTTTCTTCATTAAAAAAGAGATATGCTCATCCACTTGGGAGAATTTGCGTCTCAAAAAGATTGTTTTACGATTGCTCATAGTTAGTCGGCACCTCCAATGTAAGTAAGCATTAACAATTACATTATAGCCTAATTTAGATAAAAAATGTAAATATTTTACATTTGTTGTTGAATTGCTTGCGATTATCACTTTTTTAATCGTATATGAGGTGTCATATTATTTCTAAAATATCTGTTATGCGGAGTTTCTGTGTTTGGTTGTTCACTTTCACGATAATTAAATTTTCGTGATGATACACTTTAGAAAGTGATCCTTCAAGTTGGTTGACTTCTCCCTCGCTAAAATATTTAATTTTACATCTAGGTTCGTGGAAAAGCTTAAAACATAACATATGATTTAACTCTGCTAACTGATCTTCACTTAGAAGCGGCTTTGTAATCTTACTTTGATCGTCGATGTGGTTTTGGATAGCATCAAACTGTTCTGGTATCGTGGCGAACGGTGCCCATTTAACCATACCGCGTCCTTTAGGAATTCTAGGGTTTAAATATTGCCTTGGAATATTGCGATAATCCGTTTCATCTTTATATGCATCTGGTAGATTTTGGAAAGTAGTATGCATGATTGATCACCTCGTCATCACTTATTATAAGAACATATGTTCTGTTTGTCTATATCTTTCATGTAAAAATTAAATTAAGATTGTTTAAACCAACCAAAAACTATAAAATATGAACATAATGATTGTTTAATAAAAAAGGGTGACGTAATGGAAAAGGAAGCATTTTATAAGCACGTGCAAAAACAATTATGGTTTTTAAATTTTAAAGAAAAGCAAAAGCTTAAAACTGTCATTCAGCATGACAAAACTGGTGAAAAGGTGGAGCATCAAAATCCGAATGCTTATGCTCAGAACTTTCTCAAGACATATATATTTAAAGATAAACCAGTTACAAAAGGGAATTTGATTTCCGCGTTAGTTGGACTGTTTATTTCTAATATATTAGGACTTGGTTTATTCTTGTTCGGATTAATAACATTGTTAAATAGCGTGCACCATTTTATAAGACCGATGAATGATTTAAGTGTTATGAACAATACGTTGATTCTGCTCGGGTCGGTCATCATCATGTTGGTTAGTATCTTTTTCTTAAAAGTTACGATTGGTTATTTTACGAAAAAGCTATTAATGTATAAGTTTAATCAATAGCATAACTTAAAAAATATAACATTAAGCCTTCTTTCCACTTTTTAGACAATAATTGGTAGGGAAGATTAACACTTAACTGAACATTACCTTTAAAATGAATCGTAGTTTCATTTGTAGATTGTTGTGATAAACCTACAACGTTACATAAATTGATATAGGTATTGATAGGTGAACGCTTAGCAAATAAAGGAAGTAACAAAAGGTCATTGTGTACAAATATTGGAAGTAGTTTATTAATATTCAATATTTGTTTAGCGATGGCTTTTTGTGTTTTTAAAGACTTTTGATGTTTGTGGAGGAGCATGTTTAAAAGGTTTACATGTGTCATATCGACTTGAACAGGCTGAGGTTGTTGCATGTAGTATAGATCAAATTGGAAGTCTTGACTGTATGAAGTAGTGAAGTACAACAAAGAATGAGTTGGAACATGCATAGGAATCAAGTCCTTTCATTGAAGAATGCCTGGTATTTAAGTTGAGAGAGGCGCTTGTATTTACGTAGGGTATTTGGAGATTTGTGCATGAATTTAGCAATCTCGTGTAGCTTATAGCCTTGTGACCTTAAGATAAGCCATTGTTTTTCCTCTATAGAGAGTTGGTCGATAAATGCATTAAATTCAGCATGATTAAAGGAGTAGGGTTCTGGAAGGTTTAAAGTAGAATCATAGATATCTTCTAATAAAGGTTCACGATATTGTTTGCGTAGTAAATCAATGAGATAGAAGTTTAGGAAGTGGTAGTAGTAACGTGCTTCGTTATCATTTTTAGAAGGATCATAGTTTTGATAAAGTTGCCAAAGCTTGATAGAGAGTAATTGTTCATATTCATCATAATTATACCTTATATGATACTTATGGAGAAGATGATGTATCATTTTATTATATTTATTGTAAATTTGGTTGAAATTCATAGAGCGTTTGTCCTTTTATTGTGAGCCACAATTCGTATTTCCGGATTAACCAAATTATAGATAAAACAGAATTTGGTGTCATATTGCGAATTGATATTATTCATGTTCGATAGTAAAGTTAAACATCATTTATGATTCAATATGAACGTTTAAAAGGACTTAAGTAATAGATAAGGTTTTTCAAAAGAATAAATTAAAATTAATAAAAGAGGTTTTTCAAATTAAATCGAATTATTAGAAGAAAAAGAGTATTGTGACTATTTATAAAAAGATTTAAAGGCACCATGCCTCATGATAATCTATAAGCAGTTAAATAAAATAAAAGGAGATCGAAATGCAATGCGTATGAACACTATTTTTAGTCACTTCAAGCAAAAGACTTGGTATTTAGAGGACTTCATATTTTTAATTTATTGCATGTTTATTACTGCGTTGGTATTAAGCTTATTTACACCAATCGTTGTTGCGGTTATTGCAGGTCTAATTATTGGTAGCCTTGTGTACGCTGTTGTATTTGAATTAGATATATTTGATTTTGATTCGTTTTTAAAAAATCGAAAGACAAATCAAAAACAATAGATCTAAAGGTTGAGGTTGAGGGTAACTCAACCTCATTTTAGTTCAGAGAAAAGTTGAGCTACATGCGTTAAATCTTTAGCACTAACATGCTTTTGAAGTAACAAAGCATTTGCGAAAACACGCAAATTGGTGTTAAATAAGGGTGTAGAAGAATCGTAAAAATTAACATTTTTGTAGCATATAATCCATCATTTATATAGAGGTTCAGATATGAGGAGGTTTCAATGGATTACGAACACTTAAATTTAGAACATTTCTTCGCGCGTAATGACGAATTAGACAGAATTAAAGATAAATCAGATTTTGTAATGATTAATAATCTAACGAATGAAATGCAATACCGTGATGGTCAAGTCGAAGGTTCCATAGATTTAAATCGTTACTATTATAAAAATCGCTCACAAGCTATGAGTTTCATCATGATGGATTATAAAAGAGAAGAGTAACGAAGTGACGATAAAACTTTAAATAGGATTAAGTTTTATCGTTTTTTTATTGAAATATTTCCGTTTGTTTACAATGAAATGTTAAATTAAGTAATAAATTGATGATTCAATAGTAGAGTGATAAAATTAAGCTCTATCATACATATTTTGAAAGTTGGATTTCAGTATTTGAGAGGTGTAGATATGAAACAAGAGAAATCAGGCTCAAAGTTGGCAATCGTCGGATTGTTACTTGCAGTATTAATAGCAGGTATTATCTTTTTCATGATGATTGCAGATCAAATCTTCTTTGAAGATGTTGAAGAGGTCGTTAAAGTTGAGCAGTTAGATACAACATTAGATAAAGTAGCGAAGAAACAAATCAATAATCACACAAGTCAACAAACATCTGATGATAAAAACAAAACTTGGCGAGATGCTGATAGTGAAGAAATAAAAGAAATGCTTGATACCGAACGTATTGCTGATGATAAAGAGCAAAAGTATCAGTTTTTAAATCTCTCAAAATACCAAGGGATTAAAGAAAATAGAATCAAGCGTATGTTACGTGACCGTGAAATGCTTAGAAATCATACGGATGATTTTGTAAAAGCCTCAAAGAAATACAATATTAATGAAGTTTACTTAATTTCTCATGCAATCTTAGAAACAGGCGATAATAAAAGTGAACTTTCTAAAGGTATTGAAATTGATGGTAAAAAATACTATAACTTCTTTGGCGTAGGCGCTAGAGACGAAGCACCAATTAAGACTGGTTCAGAGTACGCTAAGAAAAAAGGTTGGGACACACCTGAAAAAGCTATCGAAGGTGGCGCAGAATTCATTCACAAACATTTCCTATCACGTACTGGTCAAAATACGTTATATAGTATGAGATGGAACCCTAAAAATCCTGGGGAACATCAATACGCTACGGATATTAAATGGGCAGAAAGTAATGCTTCTTTAATCTCAGAATTCTATGAAGATATTAATACAGAAGGTAAGTACTTCACAGTCTTTCATTATAAATCTGGCGATGGTGATGGTGAAAAAGAGAAAGCATCTATTAAAGACAACTAGATATAAAGAGAAGGTAGTTCAGGTCAATAAGACGTCTGAACTACCTTTTCTATACGTTCTAACTTTACGATTAAAGGGTAATTTATTTAGCAACGTTTTTGCGAGATAAGAAAGCAAAAATGACGATCATCACTGAGATAACTTTTAGTATAAATTTCAAGATTATCACTCCGTTTGTTGTCAGGATTTATAATAGTTTGTAATTTTACTATATCTTAAATTCAGAATCAATGTAAGATATTTGAAATTCTGAATTTGAATGCTTTTGAAAAGGGTATAAATAATGTGAATGAACGTTTGGTATTATAATAAACGTAAATAAAAAACGAAAAAGCTTATAAAGGAATGATATATATGAAGGTAGCCGTTATTGGGACAGGTACTGCAGGCGTCAGTATTCTTAGAGAAATGGTGAAGTACGATAAATTTGAAGATATAGAAATTGATGTTTATGATAATTCTCGCAATATGGGGCAGGGTGTGCCTTTCCAAAATGATAGCGAAGAACTTTTAATTAATTTACCGGCTGACCAAATGTCTTTAAACTTAGAGAACCCGTACGAATTTCGCGAATGGTACGAAAATAAAACCGAACAAAAATATGGGGATGCCACTTACTTACCACGCTATTTATTCGGTCAATATATGAGACATTATTTAAGCGAAATAACTGAAACTTACAAAAATATTAATATAGTAGAAGAAGAAGTCACTCAAATATTTATTGAAGAAGATAAATCGCTAAAGGCAATTATTTATAATGTTTGTACGAATAACGATCACAGTTTATGTAAGCAATACGATTATGTGTTCTTTACGGTTGGTTCACTATCATACAAAGATCCTTACAATTTAAAAGGGAAAAAAGGTTTTATTCCGTCGCCATATCCAACAATCTCAACGCTTGATGACGTTAAAGATAGAGACCGTGTAGCTGTAATTGGAACTGGTTTAGCGAGTATTGACGTTGTACGTTATGTGTTAAAGCATCATGACAAAATGCCAGTTACGATTGCGAGTCGCGGAGGTAAATTACCTAGTGTACGTGGAACAAAATATGATATTGAATTACAACATTTAACACAAGACAACTTCCAAAAACTTAAACTTAAGAACTTTGGCGTCGTACCTTTAAATGAAGTTTTAGATTTATTTAAGAAAGAATGTGATACATTAGGTATTCCGCTTAAAAAATTACTACACCGTAAACAGGGTAATCCAGTGCGTGACTTAAACTACGACTTAAGACACGCAGATGAGGTAGGGCTTTTCCAAAGCTTGATTGAAGAAATTAAAGAAAATATGAATTGGATTTGGAATAGTTTATCGAAAGAGGATCAAAAATTATTTCACACTGAATATAATGGTTATTTAAAAGACAATGCGAACCCTATGCCTACGTCTACAGCTAAGTTATTAATCGATGAAATTCAAATGGGTCGACTGTCTATTAAAAAAGGTGTCGAGAATGTAAGACATTATTATGGTAAGTTTAGAATCAAATATAAAGGCGTTCGAGATGAAGTTCGCTATGATGTCTTAATTAATGCGACGGGTCCAAAGACGCATTTAGATGAGTTAGATAGTGATGACGCGCTCGTTCAAGACATTTATAACCGCCAAATTGTTCAACCACATCCAATGGGCGGTGTACAAATTGTACCAGCTACGAATGAGGTCATTAGTTCTAAATACGGAACGCTAAGTGACTTTAGAGTGATTGGTCAGTTAACGAATGGTGTGAACTACCAACGTAATAGTGTGACAATGATCCTACAACAAGTAAGAACCGCTGTTGAATCCTTATACAAAACAGTAGACGTTAAAGAGAAAGTTTCTGAGTCAAAATCTAAAGATGACAAATCTAAGAAAAAAGAGAAAAAGAAAGCTAAAAAGAAAAAATCTGAAAAAGACGAAAAAGTGAAAAGTAAAAAGTCGCGTAAAGATGACGACTTAGAACAAGACAAGAAAGACAAGAAGAAAGATAAGAAACACAAAAAGAAAAAAGAGAAATCAAAAGACGATAAGAAGAAAGCGTCTAAGAAAGACAGTAAAAAGAAAGATAAGAAAAAGAAATAAGATAAATAATTTTAAAAGGTTGCGGCGGTTACAATCGTCGTAACCTTTTTATTGTTTAACGTGATGATATTTTAGAATTGTAAATAACCTATGAATAAGGTATGATATTGATATCAGAATATTTCTGATTTATCACCTAATAGGGTTTAAATATAATTGAATAGAATTCTTTCGGGGCAAGGTGAAATTCCTAACCGGCAGTAAGTTAAGCCTGCGACCTGCATAATCTTTATGTGGCTGATCTAGTGAGAATCTAGAGCCGACAGTTAAAGTCTGGATGGGAGAAAGAATGAAGATGCTCATTGTAGCATTGTATTAAGTGTGCCTTTTTATAGAATGAAAGGCTTACTTTGTTATACTTTTCAAACCATCACCTGTTATACGTCGGGTGTTTTTTTATGAGGTGATAACATGACGAATTATTTAGAATATGCGATTTCATTGGCAGAAATGGTAGACGGTCAAACAGGTCAAAATCCACCTGTAGGCGCGGTTGTTGTTAAAGATGGCAATATTGTCGGAATCGGTAGCCATTTGAAACAAGGTGAAGCCCATGCTGAAGTTCAAGCGATACATATGGCCTCTGAACGCTGTAAAGGTGCGACGATATATGTGTCTTTAGAGCCTTGTTCACACTATGGTAGTACGCCTCCATGTGCGCTTAAGATTATCGAGGCTGGTATTACAAAGGTCGTTTATGCGACCAAAGACGTTTCTCTTGAGAAAACAGGTCACGATGTACTTGAGGACCACGGGATTGATGTGACGTATCGTCCAAGTGATCGAGCGCATCGATTGTATGACAGTTTCTTCAAATCTAAATCTCAACAAAAGCCAATTGTTACGGTAAAAGTGTCATGCTCGCTAGACGGTAAACAAGCGAATGACCATGGTGAGAGTAAGTGGATTACGAACAAGAAAGTTAAACAAGATGTCTTTAGATTACGTCATGAACATGATGCGATATTAACAGGTCACCAAACTGTCTTAGCGGATGACCCAACTTTAACGACACGTATTGAAGAGGGTAAAAATCCTAAGCGATTTATTTTATCGCGTAAAGGTGATATCCAATTCGACCAGCAAATTTACCAAGATCCAACTCATCCAGTAACTATTATTACTGAGAATGAAAACTTGAAATCGCCATATGAACATATAGAAATTATATATTTACCTAAATGTGAAGTAGAACAGATCTTGAATGTGCTTTTCGAAAGAGGCATTGGTCGTGTGCTTGTTGAAGCGGGCCCTAATGTATCCTCACAATTTCTTACTTCTTCATTTACCAATCAATTCATTCTTTATTATGCCCCGAAACTCATAGGTGGAACTGGTCAATATCAGTTTTATCAGACTGATAATGTGAATCCACTTGACCAAACACCTCAATTTCAAATTATGAATACCCAAATGTTGGATGATAATGTCAAACTCACTTTAAAAAGGAAGTGATACGTATGTTTACCGGTATTATCGAAGAAGTCGGTGAAATAAAACGTATGAATAAAAGTGGTCCTGTCGTTGAGATAACAATAGGCTGTGATAAAATCCTTGAAGATATGCATATCGGTGATTCTATTAGTGTAAATGGGACGTGCTTAACTGTGACGTCTTTTACAAATGAAAGTTTTACTGTCGATATGATTCAAGGTACAGAATCGATTACGTATATCGCCAAATTGAAACAAGGTGACCGCGTGAACCTAGAGCGTGCGCTACTTGCGACCGGACGCTTAGGTGGTCATTTTGTTCAAGGACACGTTGATGGACAAGGGACGATTGCAAGTATTAAAGCGTCAGAGAACGAATGGATTTACACCATTAAATGCGATGAGAAACTTTTAAATCAGATGGTGCAACAAGGTGCCATAGCGGTCGATGGTATAAGTTTAACAATCTTTAAATTAACTCAAACTTATTTTGAAATTCATTTAATTCCTGAAACGCGTAAAGCCACTATTTTAAAAGACAAATCAACTGGCGATCCTGTGCATTTAGAAACGGATATGCTTTTCAAGTATGTAGAAAAGTTATCTCAACAAAAAGGTTCAGAACTAACTAAAGAAAAATTATTAAAATATGGTTTCTGAGGTGTATGAGAATGAAATTTGACACAATAGACGAAGCGATTGCTTCCTTGAAAGCGGGCAACATGGTTATCGTTCTTGATAATGAAGATCGTGAAAATGAAGGTGACTTACTTGCTGTCACTGAATATATGAAAGACGATACGATTAATTTTATGGCTAAAAATGGTAGAGGATTAATTTGCACACCGATATCACGTAAAATAGCTGAGTCACTTCATTTAAATCCAATGGTACAAAATAACAGGGATGTATATGGGACTAACTTTACAGCTAGTATAGACCATAAATCTACGACTACAGGTATCAGTGCACACGAACGCACATTAACAGCTCGAGCATTAATTGATGATGCATCCGAAGCTGTAGACTTTCATCAACCTGGTCACTTATTTCCATTGATTGCAAAAGACCGTGGTGTGATTGAAAGAGAAGGTCATACCGAGGCATGTGTAGATTTAGCGCGTTTATCAGGTGCTAAGCCAGCAGGTGTTATTTGTGAAATCATGAATGAGGATGGCACGATGGCTAAAGGCGAGGACCTACAAAAGTTTAAAGAAACGCATCAGTTAAAAATGATTACCATCACAGACTTAATTAAGTATCGTAAAAAATATGACGCTTTAATTCAAGAAGAAGCTAAAGTTAAAATGCCTACTAAATTTGGCGAATTTGAAATGTATGGCTTTACTTCTATAATTGATAATCAAGAACATGTTGTCATTAGTAAAGGGGATTTAAGAGAAGTTGAAAATGTCCGTATTCATTCGTCTTGCGTAACGGGAGATATCTTCCATAGTGAACGCTGTGATTGCGGCGACCAACTTGAAGCAGCGATGTCGTATATTAATGAACACGGAGGCGCCATCATTTATCTCTCTCAAGAAGGCCGTGGCATTGGTTTAATGAATAAACTTAAAGCATACAAGCTCATCGAAGAAGGACATGATACAGTGTCAGCTAATGAAGCTTTAGGCTTTGAAGCGGATTTAAGAGAATACGGTGTAGCTGCCCAAATCCTTCGTCACTTAGGTATTAAATCGGTTAATTTATTAAGTAACAATCCTGATAAGTTTACTGGTTTAGAAGCCTATGACATAAATATTAATTCGAGAATTGAATTAGTAACAAAGCACAATGAACATAATCATGAGTATTTAATTACAAAAAAAGAAAAAATGGGACATTTAATTTAGGAGGTCATTTAGATGAATTTTGAAGGTAAATTAACAGGTAGTGGATTAAAAGTAGCAATCGTGGTTAGCCGTTTTAACGATTTTATTACGGGGCGCTTACTTGATGGTGCTAAAGATACATTAGTGCGTCATGATGTTAAAGAAGATGACATTGATGTCGCTTATGTACCAGGTGCATTCGAAATTCCACTCGTAGCGAAAAAATTAGCTAAAAGTAATAAATATGATGCAGTAATTACGTTAGGCTGTGTCATTCGTGGTGCAACAACGCATTACGACTACGTATGTAATGAAGTTGCGAAAGGTGTTTCTCATGCGAACCAATCAACTGATACGCCAGTTATCTTCGGTGTTATTACAACTGAGACAATTGAACAAGCAGTAGAACGCGCAGGTACGAAAGCTGGTAATAAAGGTGCTGAAGCTGCAACAGGTGCTATTGAAATGGCAAACTTATTAAAAAGTTTACCTGAAGCATAAGTTGTAATTTGAAATAACGATAGTTGAAATAATGAACCCCCCAAGGGAGAAAGCGTGCTCCCTTGGGGGGGTTTTTGTAATTTCTATATGTGATGGATTTAGTGGACTAGGTATATCCTGGATTAAGTATGATGAGGGGAGTAGGGTGCAAGACTTGATTAGATATTCGTCATCAAGTTTGAAACGGTCTGAGACTTGATTAGATATTCGTCATCAAGTTTGAAACGGTCTGAGACTTGATTAGATATTCGCCATCAAGTTTGAAACGGTCTGAAACTTGATAAGCATTTACGCATCAAGTTTAAATCGGTCTGAGACTTGATTAGGATCACGTCATCAAGTTTCAAGTGCACCCTAAAGCTTGAAATATCTCAAAATTTCTAAAAATGAAAAAAACTAGGGATGCACGCATCCCTAGTTATCATCTAATTAGCTTGATTTTTGATTGTTATCAAAATCAGGTGTTACAAATAACTCGCCATTCACTTGTTCGTGAGCTTGGTTTGATTTGTTGTAACCTTCGTATTTATGAAGTTGTTCGTCTTTATTGTCTTTTTTCTTATTCTTACCGAATAATGAAGCAACACCAGCGATTAAACCACCAACGGCCACTGCACCTGCAACTGCTGAACCAACGACAGTTAAAGTTTTAGGTGTTACAAATTCTTTGAATGCTAAGTTAATGTTTTGAGGTCTTTCAGCTAAGCGTCTCATGAAGTATGCAAACCAATCGTCACCGTATGGCACATAAATCGTGAAATTATAGCCTTCTCTAGCAATAGATTCAGCTAACTCGCTTCTGAAACCGTATAACATTTGGAATTCAAAGTGATCTTTATTAACGTTATTATCTTTAGCAAATTGTTTCACATGATTGATAATATCGTGGTCATGTGTTGCGATTGACGTTAAGTTAGTCGCAGTTAATAAGCGTTTCTCGATAATACGGATATAGTTTTGATCGATTTCTTCTTTAGTTTGATATGCAATAGAAGGTAATTCTTTATAAGCACCTTTTACGATACGTAAACGTAAGTCAGGATATTTATCTGCAATTGCTTCAGCGTCATATAAATATGTTTGAATTACTGTTCCTACATTCTTGAACTCGCCGCGTAAGCGATCTAATGTTTCAAGGATGTGATGTAAGCTTGCAAATTTTTCAGTATCAATATTGATGTGGATGTTACCACATTTGTGTGCTTCTAATAAAATTTCTCTTAAATTTTCATATGCAAGTTCTTTGTCGAATTCACTACCTAGTTGGCTAATCTTTAAAGAAATATGTGCATCTACATTGTGTTCATGAATCGCGTGAATCACTTCAATGATTTTGTTTTTAGATTCAATAGTACCCGCTTTGGTATTAACAAACTCCCCTAAGCTATCTACAGATACAGAGATATTCTTTTGATTTAACTCCTTGATAGTTTCAATAACAGACTCGATAGTCTCTCCAGCAACTACTTTGTTTGCCCCCAAACTCGGGCCAAACTTTCTAGCTAACTCGTTTAACGCGGTACTGTTAGAAAGACCAATAAAAAAGCTCTTAAATAAGCCCATGAAAATTCCTCCCATTTCTTTTCTTTTTACTAGTGTATCACGATTCAGAAATGAGGAAAACGTTTTCACATACTTTATTTCAAATTATTGATAATTTTTAGACAATTACTTAACATTTACCGCGTTTGCCTTCGCATCAATAGGTTGCTGCAATACACTGTTTACAACAGGTGCACCACATAATAATAAGATTATGAAAATACATTTTAAGATAAATTTCATAGTTAACTCCTATTAATCGTATTCGTATTCAATTCCAACTTATCATGTATATGTGAATGCCATGATAATCTATTGTAAATTTATATTGATTTATTTTAAAAGTCCTTTTAACCATTATGACAGTGTTTAAGAATCGTTCACTTATTATAAGAAACAATATGTAAATACATCTAACTGTTCCAGTAAATAACGCCTTAGTAATGTAAATTTAGTGTAAATAACACCTTGTAAAATTTACTATATCTTTAAAATTAAATCGTGTTAACCATGGTAAAATATGAATGTAGATTGGAAAAAGGAGTTTTGAGGTTATGTTTAGAGATTTAGGTTTCTACATATTCGGTCATCAACTGGATAAATTTATTCAATATTTTATTTTCGAACTTCTTATTATTACGCTATTAGCAGTTATTGCTACAATCTTTCTTAAGAAGGCATGGGTTATCTTTGCAGTAGTTATCGTATTAAACTTAATCGATATCACGATCATTGCTAACTTTGACGCAGGTGGCCAAGGAATCGGCGCATTCTTCAAAAATTGGTTCACTTTATTCTTAGCAAAATTATTCCCAATGTTCTATGAAATTTTATTAGCAATGTTAATTACAAATTTACCGTTTATGCGTAAGAAATTTAATTTAGCTTAAAAATAAGGGACTTTAAAACCACAGTGAATGCTGTGGTTTTTTATTTGGCTTTTCAAAAAGGGGAAATGTGAAGAATCCTTATCTAATGATGAGTTTTAGACCAGTAAATTTGTGATAATAATAGTAAAGTACCTAAACTTTAAAATGGTTTTTAACATATAAATTTTGATACAATAAAAATGTATGAATTTCTTATAGAAGGGGCTTTAGAGATGTGGAAATGGGAAGCTGAAAAAGAAGCTAAAGGCGTAATCGTCATTACACATAATATGTTAGAGCATACTGGGCGCTATGCTTATTTAATTACGAAATTACGTAGAAATGGCTTTCACGTGATTATGGGAGATTTACCAGGACAAGGCCAAACTTCTCGTATGAATAAAGGGCAAATTGAAAAGTTCGAAGTGTATCACGAACGCGTGCTTGATTGGGTTCGAATCGCTGAAGAATATGAATTACCAGTGTTTGTATTAGGGGTTGGATTAGGCGGTTTAATCTTACTTAATTTATTAGAACGCGTTAAATTAAACCTTGAGGGCGTTATTTTAATATCACCACTTGTTTCATTTAACCAAAGTAACAAGTTCCGAAAGAAAGCACTTGCATCAAATTTTGGAAGTTTAAATAAAGATGCTAAATTTGATATAGGTATTGAATTACACGATTTAACACGTAATTTAGATGTCATTGAAGATGCGAAAGATGATAGCTTAATGATTCGTAAGGTAAGTTATCATTGGTTTAAAGAAGTTATTCACAAGATGAAAGACACGATGGATCATTTAAAAGACGTCCCGCCAATTCCAATGTGTATCATGTATGGTAGTGAAGATGAAATCTCTGATGTTAAAGCGATGGCGCGCCTTCCTAAAGTCTTAAAAACGAACGAAATGTACTTCAAAGTTTGGGAAGGGTTATTCCATGAAATACATAACGAACCAGAAAGGGATTATGTCCTAAGATACATCCTATCATTCTTAAATAATCGTATTTATTCAATTGGCTTTTCAGCGGAAGAAGTTAAATAAAGTATGTCATGAATAGGTGAGAATTTAATGTTCTCGCCTATTTTTTTATGTTTTAAAATTTTATTTGAATAGCATTGAAAAAGCAAAAGATACTTGTTATAATTAGTTTGTGAAATAAATCACATAACTATATGTAAATGGGAGAGGAAAGTAAGTATGGAGTCACAAAAAAGTAAAAAAGTTGTATTAGTAGGTAATGGTGCTGTTGGATCAAGTTATGCATTTGCGATGGTCAACCAAGGTGTTGCAGATGAGTTTGTTATCATTGATTTAAACAAAGAGAAAGTATTAGGGGATGTAATGGATTTAAATCATGGTGCACCTTACGGCATGTCACCTGTGAAAGTTAAAGCGGGTGACTATAAAGACTGTCAGGATGCAGATTTAGTAGTCATTTGTGCAGGGGTAGCTCAAAAGCCTGGTGAAACACGCCTTCAATTAGTAGAAAAAAATACTAAGATCTTTAAATCAATCGTTTCTGAAATCATGGCAAGCGGATTTGATGGTATCTTTTTAATCGCTACAAACCCGGTAGATGTGTTATCTTACGTAACTTTAAAAACATCAGGACTACCTAAAGAACGTGTTATTGGTTCAGGAACTATTCTTGATACAGCGAGATTTAAGTATTTATTAAGTGAGACATTTAACGTATCACCATCAAGTATTCACGCGCAAATTATTGGTGAGCATGGTGACTCAGAATTACCAGTTTGGTCAAATGCGAATATCGCTGGCCAACCACTATATGATATCTTAAAGAAAGATCCAGAGAAATCTCAACTCATTGATGAAATTTTTGTTAAGACGCGCGATGCAGCTTATGACATCATTAAAGCAAAAGGCGCGACGTACTACGGCGTAGCTATGGGCTTAATGCACATCACTAAAGCAATCTTACGTAACCAAAATCACGTATTAACGGTTTCAAGTTATTTAGAAGGTGAATATGGAGAAGAAGATGTTTATGTAGGTGTTCCAGCTGTCGTTAACAAAAATGGTGCGCGTAATATTATTGAGGTACCACTTAATGAAAAAGAAACAGAACAATTCAATCACTCTGTAAGTGTGTTAAAAGAAATTCAAGATTCAGTTTCACACCTTGTATAAAAGCTTACTTAGTATAATTTACTAAAATGTAGCCTAAAATTAATTATTTAAATAAATATCATGGTTAAAAAATATTATTTTGGGGTATAAACCTATATATATACTTTATAGGGAGGGCTAAGTATGGCAAGTACACCAAAATATAACGTAAGTGATGTCGTATTACTTGACGAATTACAAAAAGATATCGATACAATCTTTGAGAGTATTGAAAAAGAATATAAATTAACTAAAGACGAATTCTTAATACTTATAACATTATGGCACAAGGGTTCAATGACACTAAAAGAAATGGATAAGTATGTTAAGGTTAAATCATATAAACGTACACGCACTTTTAATGATTTAGTAGAAAAGAAATGGATTTATAAAGAACGCCCTGAAAACGACGAGCGTACAGTTATTATTCATTTCAATGAAGACTTTAAAGATAAAAAAGATGCCCTTGTTACGTATACTTGTGAAGAGATTAAATCTCAAGAAGATGCCTTAGTCAATAACTTAAAAGCAATTATCGATACTTGTAAAATATAAGCCATACAAATAGGGTCGTTGATGATTTGGAATATGACATCCAAACCGTCAACGACCCTGTTTTTTTATGCTCTCTTTTCAATGGCGCAAACAAATGGCGGGTTATTTTTCTGATTAATAAATGCGTACTTAAGTACGTGTGCCTTATCTTGTGGTAATGACTCAAGGTACTGAAGTACATCATCCTTTTCAATTTTACCTTCGTCGTGCCCTGGGTAGATCACGATAACTATGATGCCTTCTACCGTTAAGATATCAAAAATGTTTTTAATCGCCTCTATAGTTGAATGGCTCTTAGTCGTAATGGATTTGTCGCCCTTAGGTAAATAACCTAAGTTAAAGATAGCAGCGTTAATTTGGTGATCGTGATGCGGAATACATGATTTTACGTGCTCGTGACTCTCTTGGAATAGGGTAACGTTTTCAAATGAGGATACTTTGACTTGAGTTGACTTTATCGCAACTTCTTGCACATCAAAGCCGTAAACATGTCCTTCAGGAACCTGTTGAGCTAAAAAATGTGTATCCAAACCATTACCACAAGTTGCATCGATAACAATACTATCTTCAGAAATATGTGATGTGATTAAAGATTTAGCAAAGGGAAGAATGCGTTCAACAATCATTGGATTACCTTTTTCTCGAATTTAGCACCTTGAGCTGAATCACGGTTTGCTAATTCTTTATCAATATCGTTTAGTACTTCCCATTTATTGACACTCCACATTGGTCCGACCATTAAATCGATTGGTCCATCACCTGTAATACGATGTACGATCATTTCTTTAGGTAAAACTTCAAGTTGATCACATACTAAGTTCGTATATTCATCTTGAGTCATAAATTGTAGCATGCCTTTTTCATATTGTTTGACCATTGGCGTGCCTTTTAAAAGATGAAGAAGGTGAATCTTAATGCCTTGGACATCCATTTGCGCAACTTCTTTAGCAGTCTCCATCATCATATCGTAGTCCTCGCCAGGTAGACCGTTGATGATATGTGTACATATATTGATGTTATGTTTGCGTAACTTGGCGATACCTTCGTAATAACAATCCATATCGTGGGCGCGATTAATTAAATCTGATGTTTCTTGGTGCACTGTTTGTAAGCCGAGTTCAACCCATAGATACGTACGCTCATTAAGTTCTGCTAAATATTCAACAACATCATCTGGTAAGCAGTCAGGACGAGTTGCGATAGATAAGCCGATTACGCCTTCTTCACTTAAAGCGGCTTCATATTTTTCACGAAGTACTTCTACAGGTGCGTGCGTATTCGTAAATGCTTGGAAATAAGCAATATACTGACCTTCGTGCCACTTTTCATGCATACGAGACTTAATTTCTTTAAATTGAACTTCGATTGGATCTGCACGATTACCTGCAAAGTCACCACTACCTGCAGCTGAACAGAATGTACAACCACCGTGGGCAACAGTACCATCTCTATTAGGGCAATCGAAACCGCCATCTAAAGCTACTTTAAATATCTTTTGACCGAATTTATTTTTTAAGTGATAATTCCATGTATGATAGCGTTTATCTTCAAAAGCATAAGGAAAATGATTTCCCATAATTTGATATTCCTTTCTGTGATATACTATTTCAAGATTTTAACATATATTATGGTATAGTGGGGATGAATCGACAAAAAAGAGAAAGGAGTCATACACATGAATATGCCTAAGAGTGTTTGGTGGCTCGTAATTGGTATGGCCATTAATATCACTGGTGCAAGCTTTCTATGGCCATTAAATACCATATACATGAAAGAAGAACTCGGTAAGAGTTTAAGTACAGCTGGTGTTGTATTGATGGTCAATTCATTAGGAATGGTCGTTGGTAATCTACTTGGTGGCACGCTTTTCGACAAAATAGGTGGTTTCTTTACCATTATGTTAGGAACCAGTTTAAGTTTGATGAGTACGATATTGCTTAATCTATTCCACGGTTGGCCATGGTATGCGATATGGCTGATTATACTTGGCTTTGGTGGCGGTATGATTGTTCCAGCAATATTCGCTTTAGCTGCAGCTTCTTGGCCAAGAGGTGGACGGACAACGTTTAATGCGATTTACCTCGCGCAGAACATCGGCGTTGCATTAGGTGCAGCACTCGGAGGTATCGTAGCAGAGCTTAGCTTTAACTATATCTTTATGGCTAACTTGCTCATGTATGTAACTTTCTTTTTTATCGCTTTATTTAAATTTAGAATTAAGTACAACGCCACTGTCAAGCAGAATGAAACGTTTGAAGGAATGACGCACGTACAAAACAAAAAGCGTTTTAATGCCTTGATTACATTGTGTGTCATGTTCGTATTATGTTGGATTTGTTATGTACAATGGCAAACAACAATTGCATCATTTACACAATCGCTAAATATATCAATGAGTCAATATAGTTTATTATGGACGATTAATGGTGGCTTAATTTTACTAGGGCAACCGATTATTGCACCGGTCGTTTCAAGATTGAAACATCGACTGAAATTACAAATGACGATTGGTATCTTCATCTTTATTCTGTCGTTTATCGTAACAAGTTTTGCTCAGCAATTTAGTATCTTCGTTGTCGGTATGGTGATCATGACGTTTGCTGAAATGTTTGTTTGGCCAGCAGTACCTACGATTGCGAACTATTTAGCGCCTAAAGGTCGTGAGGGTGTTTATCAAGGTATCACGAACTCGGCTTCTACTATAGGAAAAGCATTCGGACCACTAATTGGCGGTGTCTTAGTTGATGCATTTAACATGCAAATCATGTTCTTTAGTATGATTGGGTTATTGCTTATCTCATTTATATTCATACAAATATTCGACAGAAAACTTTCACCTTCAGACTTTAAATCATCTTAAACCAATTTCAATACTTGAAATATGAAATGTTTTAAAATAAGATATTAATTGTATAGGAGTAGTAACTTAAAGAGAATTCTTTAGAGAGTTAGTGGTGGTGTAAACTAGCGTATTCTTTTAGGTGAACTTACCAATCGAAATAAAATGTCGAAAATCATCTTAAACGTTTGAGTGCACATATGTGAAAAAGGGTGGTACCGCGGTGTTTCATCGTCCCTTTGAATACTTAAATAGTTTGAGGTGATTTTTTTATTGAATAGGAGGACAAGTGGTGAATTACAACCATAATGAAATTGAAAAGAAATGGCAAGACTATTGGGAAAAGCATCAAACTTTCAAAGCGGAAGATAACTTAGGTCAAAAGAAATTTTATGCCTTAGATATGTTCCCTTATCCATCAGGTGCTGGATTACACGTTGGACATCCTGAAGGTTACACAGCGACAGATATCGTTTCAAGATATAAACGTATGCAAGGCTATAACGTGTTACATCCTATGGGTTGGGATGCATTTGGTTTACCAGCTGAACAATATGCGCTAGATACTGGTAACGATCCAAGTGAATTTACGAAAGAAAATATTAAAACGTTTAAGCGTCAAATCCAAGAGCTAGGTTTTAGTTATGATTGGAGTCGTGAAGTAAGTACCACTGATCCTAACTACTATAAATGGACGCAATGGATTTTCATCCAACTTTATAAAAAAGGTTTAGCCTACGTAGACGAGATTCCAGTTAACTGGTGTCCAGAACTTGGTACAGTGTTATCTAACGAGGAAGTCATTGATGGCGTTTCTGAGCGAGGCGGTCATCCTGTAATTCGTCGTCCAATGAAACAATGGGTACTTAAAATTACAGAATACGCTGACCGTTTACTTGAAGATTTAGAAGATCTTGATTGGCCAGAATCTATTAAAGATATGCAACGTAATTGGATTGGTCGTTCTGAAGGTGCGAAAGTCGTATATGATGTAGATGGCCATGATGAAAATATTGAAGTCTTTACGACACGTCCTGATACGATTTATGGTGCATCATTCTTAGTATTAAGTCCTGAACATCAACTTGTAAATAAAATTACGAGTGAAGATCAAATGGATAAAGTACAAGCGTACCGTGATGAAGCGGCTAAAAAATCAGATTTAGAACGTACGGATTTAGCTAAAGAGAAGACTGGCGTCTTTACTGGTGCTTATGGTATTAATCCACTATCTGGTGAGAAGTTACCTATTTGGATTGCTGATTATGTATTAGCGTCATATGGTACAGGCGCTGTAATGGCGGTTCCAGGACATGATGAACGTGACCACGAATTTGCGACAACATTCGACTTACCTATTAAGGAAGTCATTGAAGGTGGAGACGTTTCTAAAGAAGCTTACCAAGGTGATGGTAAACACGTTAACTCTGGTGATTTAGACGGTTTAGAAAATGAATCGGCTATTTCTAAAGCAATTACTTTACTTGAAGAAAAAGGTAAAGGCGAGAAGAAAGTTAACTATAAATTACGAGATTGGTTATTCAGCCGTCAGCGTTATTGGGGTGAACCAATTCCGATTATCCACTGGGAAGATGGTTCTATGACAACAGTTCCTGAAAATGAATTACCATTGATACTACCTAAGACAGATCATATCGCGCCATCAGGTACAGGTGAGTCACCACTTGCGAACATTGATGAATTTATCAACGTGGAAGATCCTGAAACAGGTATGAAAGGTCGTCGCGAAACAAATACAATGCCACAATGGGCGGGTAGTTGTTGGTACTACCTACGTTTCATCGACCCTGATAATGATGAAATGTTAGCTGATCCTGAAAAACTTAAACACTGGTTACCAGTTGACTTATATATTGGTGGTGTCGAACACGCTGTATTACACTTATTGTATGCACGTTTCTGGCACAAAGTGCTTTATGATATTGGTGTTGTACCTACTAAAGAACCATTCCAAAAATTATTTAACCAAGGTATGATTCTTGGTGAAGGTAACGAGAAAATGAGTAAATCTAAAGGTAACGTTGTAAACCCTGATGATATTATTAAGTCTCATGGTGCAGACACGTTACGTCTTTATGAAATGTTTATGGGTCCTTTAGATGCTTCAATCGCTTGGAGTGAAAAAGGATTAGATGGTTCAAGACGTTTCTTAGACCGTGTATGGCGTCTTTTCGTAAAAGAAGATGGCACACTTTCAGATAAGATTGTTACAAATGGTGGAAAAGAGTTAGAAAAAACGTACCATCAAACAGTTAAAAAAGTAACGTCTGACTTCGATCAACTTCAGTTTAATACGGCAATCAGTCAATTAATGGTGTTCGTGAACGAGGGCAATAAAGCGAACGAAATTAACAAGGATTTCGCTGAAGGTTTCATTAAAATGCTTGCACCAATCGCGCCGCACATTGGTGAAGAAATATGGTCATTACTTGGCCATAGTGAAACAATTGCTTATGAACCATGGCCTTCATTTGATGAAAACTTACTTGTAGATAATGAAGTAGAAATTGTTGTTCAAGTTAATGGTAAAGTCCGTGCGAAATTACAAATTGCCAAAGATCTTTCTAAAGATGATATGGAACAAGTTGCTTTAGAAAATGAGAATGTGAAACAAGCTATAGAGGGTAAAGATATTAAGAAGGTTATTGCAGTTCCTCAAAAACTTGTCAATATTGTAGCAAAATAATAGAAAGGATGTTTATTTATGAAATCTATTACTGCAGATGAACTTAAAGATAAAATCATCAATAACGCTCCAGTTAATATTGTAGATGTACGTGAGGATGAGGAAGTTCAAATGGGTATGATTCCAGATGCTAAGCATATTAAGATGGGTGAGATTCCTGACAACCTAAACGAATTTAATGAAAAGGACACTTATTATATCGTATGTGCTGGCGGTGTGCGTAGTGCTAAAGTCGTTGACTACCTTAACGATAAAGGTATCGATGCTGTTAACGTTGAAGGTGGCATGAAGGCATACGGTGATGAAGGCCTTGAAGTAAAAGGCGTTTAATATTTGATTATATTATAGAGGACACATTGCAAATCATTGCAGTGTGTTCTTTTTTTTGGCGTGAATACTGTGGCTTCATTTGTAAAGTTGTTAAATTTTTAGCACAAATAATCATTTCTAAAATAAATGCTTGATTTATTTCATAACATAATATACTATTGTTATATAATTTGATTGCGGTGAAAATTAATTTTGATACGTATTTAATTTCTATAGCCATTCATCCCTTTATACTGCTGTAAATCAATTTTTACGCATCAGTTATACCTAGAATCAACATCTTAAGAGTGAGGAGATCAACATGAAAGGTAAACAAAACATTAACACTTTTGGAATTCGTAAGTACAAAATCGGCACTTTCTCAACTGTATTAGCGTCAGTATTATTTATTGGAGGATTAGGTGTGGCTAACGATGCACAAGCGGCAGAAGATAACCCTACTGTTAAACAAACGGATACTGAAAAACCAGTCGTACAAGCTATTGGTGAGCAAACTGGTAAAGTGGGAGAAGATCTTAAACCAATTAACGTTGTAGCTACAGACAATGTAGGGGTTGAAGGCATTGCAGTAAGTGGTCTACCAAGTGGTGTCGTTTATAACAATGAAAATGCTACGATCGTAGGTACACCAGTAGTTCAAGGTGATTTCACGGTTTCTGTCGAGGTGAATGATAAAGCTGGTAATAAATCAGATGTTCACCAATTTCTTTTAAAGGTTGCTCCAGAAAGTAAGAGTGTATCTAAACTTGCTGATATTCCATTTATGAAAGTTAACAAAGGTGAGCCAATTAAGTTAGTAAACATTTATAAAGAAGGCGTAAATCTTAAAAAGATTCTATCTGCTAAAGTAACAGGTTTACCTAAAGGTGTGACGTTTACTGAAGCTACAGGCATCATTGAAGGTACACCAACTGAAGAAGGTTTATTTACAGTACAAGTAACTGCGTCTTTAACTAAGGATAGATTGCAAGGTAAATCATTCTTAATCCAAGTCGGAGATGGTAAAATTGACGCGCCTAAAATTACAGATGTCGTTTTCAAAGATAAAGAAGGACTTGCTGATATAGCTGTTTCAGGAGTACCTGAAGCTTATGTAGTTATCTTCAATCAGGATGACGTCGTAATTGCCGAAGGTTTACTAGATACAGAAGGCAAAGCTAAGTTTGAAGTTACTTTACTCGGAAATGACAAAGAAATTACAGCCGTTACTTACGATAAGGATGGCTTAGAATCTAAACCATCTACAGCTGTTAAAGTAGACAAAGAAAAACTTATGAAGTATGACGACATCGAAGACGGTACGTTCAAAGATATGAAAGACTCTACAAGAACAGACAGTATTTACGAAGCACAAGTTAAAAAAGAAGCTCAGTCTGGTAAAGGTTCTGTAACAGATAAATCGACTAAAGAAGCTAAGAAAGAATCTAAAGACATGAAGAAAGATTCTAAAGAAGAAAAAGCTAAGAAAATGTTACCTAAGACAGGTTTAGAAACTTCTTCAAATGCTACGGTATTTGGAATTGCAGCTTTAGTAGCGGGTGCAGTATTTTTATCTAAACGTCGTAAAGAGAACTAATCCATACACTTTAAAGCTAGAGGGTCTATGTTAGCCTTCTAGCTTTTTTATTAAGCACGTACATCCTAATCCAACTAAGGGATATGTATGTACGACTAAGGATGTGGTAGCTATAAACAACATGAAACCATTGAATGAATCTATAAAAATACATTATTCAAATCCTTTGCCAGTAGGGAGTTTACACCATTTTCAAGAACATGATTTAGACCACGTTCTTGCCTGTTTTAAACATGCTAATCCGCATTTTCCTAATGGAACCAAAACTGTCATTTCTGAGAAGGGTATTATTACGATAACGTTTCCTGACTTCTCTACAATAACAATTAGTGCTGAGAAATTATTTATCAAGAAGACACATGCTGAATTAGTTCATCTTAATATGCCTACAGAAGTAAAAGTGCAAAATATTAATTATCTGTCTCAAGAAGAACGTAACATGGTTCACACAGCTTTCTTAAGTCGAAATGAACACCTGCCAGAAGGCTCTACAGTTTATGTTGAACGAGATGGCTCATTATTAGTTAAATTTAAAGATATGTCTTATAAGTATTTAAAGAATAAGAGCTATATTAAAGCCATTACTATGGCGGAGTCGATAGATTTTACTTTTCCAGAAGTATTAAAAGTAGAAGATATTAATCACTTATCTGTAAAAGATATTGATGATGTTAGAGCGCGATTTATTGAGGAGAACCCTCATTTGCTTCATAAGGGTGAACTCATCTTTCATATGAACGGTAATTTAAGTATTAAGTTCCATGACCAATCGACTATCAATTTAGGGCATCAAAGACTGTTCAAAGCTAAATCGATAGCGGAAATGACGACGATCCGAATACCTCCTAAGATAAAAGTTAAGCAACTAGGGGATCTTTCGCTTCAAGAAAAACATGACATCTTGCATCATTTCTTAGCGTTAAATCATCATTTAGATGAAAGTCAGGTTATCGTAGAAGTTGATGGTAGTATTACGGTTTCGTTTAATGATGATTCAATATTAAATATTGAGCATAATAAGTTAATTCAAGCGATGACGTTAGCTGAAAGTACGCCACTCAAAATACCAACAAAAACAATCGTTGATAATTTAGAAATTCTAACGGTTAGCGAACAGCAGCAAGTAGTAAAACACTTTTTATCTGAGAATCCTGAATTACGTCATAAAGCTACTTTAGAAATAGATGACGATTTGAACTTAAACATTCAATATCATGATGATTCCATGACGACGATTAATAAATCTTTGCTTATTAAGGAAGGGCTTTTAAGTGAGAAAATAAAAATTAAATTTGAAGATCATATCACATCTCATATAAGTAATGAGCTTGATGTGAGATGGTTTATATTTAATTCTGAGGTCTTGCCTTATGGTACTGAAGCTCGCATTAATAACGTGGTTGATGTAACGACGCCAGGTGATAAATTGGTTGAAGTAAAAGTTGTATTTCCAGATCATAGTGAACGCTATCATAAAGCGACAGTTACCATCATACCTTACAATAAGATTTATCACATCTTGAAACCAGAACGGTCATACTTAGTTCAATCTCGCTCGTCATTAAAACAAGATGAAATCAATCGTATTCTTAAAGATGTGGCTTATTTAAATCCCTACTTACCTCAGGGCACGACCTTTGACTTCAAAGATGATTTAAAGGTTGTTGTAAATTATCCAGATTGCTCGATAGATAAAATAGACGTTTCAGAACTCATTCAAGAACCAGAGTCTAAGACCTATTTAAAACCGATTTTTAAAGAGGGGATGATGCTTTATCAAGGTGATAGATTAAAGATTGAAGATGTCGTTGAAAATTTTAAGGCATTTAATGATCGTTATCATTTTGAATTCTTGGTAGATACAGAAACAATGGCTATTGGTCTTCACTGTCTAGGTATTGATGTAACCTTTCCAAATGGTAGCGTTGAGACACATTATATATACGTTAAAGTTTTACCATTCGATCGTTAATCGTGAATTGGTCAATTCATTACGCCCAAATGTATTAAATAGCTTTATTAAGTGCAGTGCATCAGCACGCATTTAATAAGGCTTTTTTTTGTTTTGTGCAATGTTTTATTTTGGAAAAAAAGGAACAAAATATTATTAGCATGTAAGTGTTAGTATTTGAACTTAACAAAATCTTCATATTCAGTATAGAAAGCCTAAAAGTTAGCGTGTTAGAGTGATTGGAGGAAGATTTAATTTCAAATACACATACATAGCCCAAATATTTTTTTTATTTAAATATTTGAAATTTCCAACATATTACAACTGAATAATAAAATCTTTTGTGAAAGAGGAGAAAAGCCTTGACTACTTCTGAAAAGAACTTAAAGAAAAACAAGCGCATTCATGGGCTTGATTTAGCAAGAGGTACCATGTTGCTTTTTATCATACTTGCGCATGTTCCTATTTATGTTTTAAATCCATATGCTATAGGTTTAGCAGCTAACCACAATGTGGTTGAAAATTTCGTTGATTTATTTATGTATGCATTTGTTACAAACCGTTCGCGAAATTTATTTGCTTGCTTATTTGGTTATGGTTTAATTCTAAGTTACAACAAAAGGCATAAAGACCGATTAGATGGTCATATGCTTAATGCGAAAGGTATCCAAATTAGATCGTACATCCTAATTGTAATGGGTATTTTATTAATCACTTTCGTTGGTGGTCTAGATATTTTAATGTCTTACGGAATCGCTGGTTTAATCTTACTTGGTGTATTAAAAATGAGTCCGAAACAAATTAAGAAATTAATTATTTGGACAACTGTTATATCAGCGATTTATGTACCTATCATTTGGAGTTTCTACGTTCATCTAGCAGGAAACTTTAAATTAAATATTGATTTCGCACCAGAAGATACATATTTCACAACATTTGGTATGCGTTTATTAGCAGTACCAATGACTCCGATTGTTATTCATGTTTTATTACCAGTCATTCCACCGATTTTAATAGGGATGTGGATGGCTAAAGAAAAATTATTAGTTTACTCTAAAGAGAACCAATCACGTCTTAAAAAGTACATGCTTATCGGTTTAGCGATTACTGTTATAGGTGCTTTACCACTGGTATTTGTTGAGCGCGCTACAGATTCTAGTTTATATTATGTTGGTTTCTTATTTGGACTCCAAGTCGTAACGGGTTATGCGTGTGGGTTATTCTTTATTTCATTATTCGGACTTATAGGTCCTAAGGTGAATATGTCTAAAGTTATCCCAACTGCAATCGCAGCCATGGGTAAACGTTCTCTAACGTTCTATATCTTACATGAAACGATTATCGTTATTTTACTATCACCTCTAGGCTTAAACTTAAGCCAATACTTAAATAAAATCACGCTATTACCTTTTAGCTTTTTAATGTGGTGTTGTACAATTGCACTCGCTTACTTTATGGAGAAAAAGGGTATCAAAGGTCCATTTGAAACATTTACGCGTAAACTCATGAAGAAGGGCGTCGACAAATATAAGCAAGCATAAAAAGAAGGGTCTGCGACTTAAACTTAAGTCACTGACCCTTTTCATTTAATCTTCATATAAACCTGCGAAATAACCGGCTACATGACCAGTCACGAGCGCACTCGTAATATTATAGCCGCCTGTGTAACCATGAATATCTAATACTTCACCACATAAGAATAAGCCAGGTGTGATTTTAGACATCATCGTATGAGGTTCAATTTCTTTAATTGAAACACCACCGCCAGTTACAAAGGCTTTTTCAATAGATAAGGTACCATTCACTGTAAAGGTAAAGCCCTTAAACATTTTCGAAAGGTCCTCGATTTTACGAGGGGAAAGGTGATGGTACGTAGTATTTGGATCAATATCAGCTTGCTCGAGCATAAACATTAAATAGCGTTCTTCGATAAATCCTTTAAGGCTATTTTTAATGTATTTGTCTTTATCATTCTTAAGGCGTTTCGTAATTTCTTCTTGTAATTGACCAAGGTTCATTTCTGGAAAAGCATCGATCTGCATATTAATGTCTTGTTTCTTTTGATTCTTTTGTTCCTTATAAACAAACTGGCTACATCTTAATGCAGCGGGACCACTAATTCCAAAGTGTGTAAAAATCATATCCATTTGATGTGTGATTCGCTTTTTACCATTTTTCTTGAGGACGGATACGCCAACATCTTTGAGACTTAATCCTTTAAGACGTTTGTCTTTAATAAAAGGCTCGCTCGATGTTATCGGCACTTCAGTTGGGAAAAGCTCAGTAATCGTATGACCAAGTGATTGAGCAAATTGATAACCATCACCAGTTGAACCGGTATGGGGGACACTGGTACCACCAGTTGCTATAATGACAGTGCGACATTCGAATAACTGACCATCTATAGTTTCTATACCTTGGATTTGACCTTCATGGTGTTTTATTTTCGCAACGGTGCATTCTTCAATCACTTCAACATTTTGAAGTTTTAGAGTTTGAATCAGCGTATCTACAACATCTTGAGATTTGTTTGAAACTGGAAACATACGACCATGATCTTCTTCTTTTAGCTTTACACCACGAGATTCGAAAAAGTCGATGATTGAATGATTGTCAAAAATGGAAAAGGGACTATAGAGAAACTTTCCATTTCCAGGGATATGGCGAATAATTTCATCATAAGGTAAACGATTGGTTACGTTGCAACGACCACCACCAGAAATTTTCAGTTTACGACCAAGTCCTTTTTTCTTTTCTAAAAGCAAGACACTTTGACCGCTTGAACTTGCAGCTATAGCTGCCATAAGTCCACTGGGTCCGCCACCTATGACTATAGTTTGATACATTTTTTGTCCTCCATTCTATATAATGTTATTTTATAGTAATGTGATATGGAAAAAAAGTAGTATCTAAATACATATCGGTGTTATGATTAAATAAAATATAAAATTGAGGTAGGAAGATAACTATGAGTGAAAGCAAAGAATTAGTAAGAGGAACGTTTTTATTAACGTTTAGTGTACTGATTACCAAGTTACTAGGTGTGTTCTTCATTATTCCATTCTACGCCATCATGGGTGATGAAAAGAACTTAGCGCCTTTTAACTATGCCTATGCACCATACAATATCGCAATAGCCGTAGCGACGGCAGGTGTGCCACTTGCTGCATCAAAATACGTCGCGAAGTATAATGCGCTCGGTGCTTATAAGGTTAGTGAAAAATTATATCGATCAAGTTTTATTGTGATGAGTATTACAGGTATTTTAGGATTTCTAATACTCTTTTTCTTATCTCCAACTATCGCAGGTGTTACTTTAGCAAGTGGTTCTAAAGGTGAAGGTGGTTGGACAGTTGAAGATATCACTTGGATTATCCGTATTATTAGTTTTGTTGTTATTTTCATACCTTTACTTGCGACGTGGAGAGGTGTGTTCCAAGGTTATCAATCAATGGGACCAACAGCAGTTTCAGAAGTAACTGAACAAATTGCGCGTATTGCTTTTATATTAGGTGGTAGTTATCTTGTATTAAAAGTATTTAATTGTTCATTATTATTAGCTAACGGTATCGCAACTTTTGCAGCAGCTATAGGTGCCATTGTCGGTTTACTTACTTTATGGTGGTACTGGCGTAAGCGTAAACCATTTATGCAAGAAATGATTCAACAAGATAAAACTGATATACATGTACCATATACAAACATGTATAAGGAATTAATCGCTTATAGTATTCCTTTTGTTATTGTAAGTTTAAATTTTCCACTGTTTAATATCGTCGACCAGTTCACACATAACAAAGCTTTAAGTATGGTTAATGTCGACAGGGAAGTTCAAGATAGTTTATTTACGATGTTAAATATGACGACTAATAAAATCGTTATGATACCTACGTCACTAGCTGCAGGGTTTGCAATCAGCTTAATTCCATACATAACGAAAACGTATGAACGTGGTAATCATGTTGAAATGCATAATCAAATTCGTACGGCATTAGGTGTCTTAATGTTTATCACGGTGCCAGCAAGTTTAGGCATTATGGCATTATCAACACCGCTTTACACAGCATTCTACGAATACCGTTTTGATGGTATCGTACTCTTATTCTTATATGCACCTGTAGCTATATTAATCTCATTATTAAGTGTTACGGCATCTATGCTTCAAGGTATTAACAAGCAAAAACGTACAGTGTTTATTATTATTGGTGCAGTACTACTTAAATTGTTATTAAATATTCCATTAATTATGTTATTCCATACAGCAGGTGCCATCCTAAGTACTTCAATTGCTTTACTCGCAGCCATCATTTGTAACTTTGCGATTCTGAAACGTCATGCTGGCTTTAACTTTGAAGAAACGTGGATGCAGTTTAGTAAAATCTTTATTTATGGCTTTTTAATGATGTTAGGTGTAGAGTTAGCATACTTCCTACTTAAATTTATAATTGATCCTAAGACAACAATTGGTGCCATGATTATGTTAGCAATTTGTGTCCCAGTTGGTGGACTTATCTACGGTATCATTACAATGAAGACTGGACTTGCAGATAAGTTCTTAGGTGATATACCAAATAAAATTAGAAGAAAAGTTAGGTTTTTATAATGCGAATTGATAAATTTTTAGGCAACATGGGTATTGGCACACGAAGTGAAGTTAAACAATTCATTAAAAAAGGGCTTGTTAAGTTAAATGGTGACAAAGTTAAAACGCCCAAAACGCAAGTCCGACCTGAACAAGATGATATACGTGTTAACGATGAAAGGGTTCTTTACGAACCCTTTGTTTATATCATGCTTCATAAACCAAAGGGCTATGTGTCCGCAACTGAAGATGATGTACATCCAACCGTTATTGATTTAATTCCTGAATATCAGCATTTGGATATTTTTCCAGTAGGTCGACTTGATAAAGATACTACTGGATTATTGTTTATTACAAATGACGGTAAGTTTAACCATCATCTAATGAATCCAAAGCAACATGTTGAAAAAGTATACAAAGTTGAAGCGGCACAACCTGTTCGTGATCAAGACGTGGAGGCTTTTAAAGCAGGGATCACGTTAAAGGAAGGTAAGCTTAAGCCTGCTAAATTAACAATAGGTGACGATTCTAATTTAGCTTATGTCACGCTTACTGAAGGTAAGTATCATCAAGTTAAGCGCATGTTTCACGCTATAGACAATGAAGTAGAAGCATTACATCGTGAGCGAATAGGTGAACTCGAACTCGATGCATCGCTTGAAGAAGGTGCATACCGTAAGCTTACTGATAAAGAAATGAATCTACTAAATTACAAAATTTAAGGAACATTAAAAAAGATGTCAATCAAGTTACAATCTCTAAATACGCGTTTAAGGACACGTAATTAGGTGTAAGTATAAGTAATGTAAATGTGAACGATGTGCACACGGTTTTTAAGCTCATTTGAAGTATGAAGTGTGTTTAAATTATATTTAGTAGGGTATTACATTTATAAATTAACAGAGGTGATTATAATGGCTAAGAAAAATACAAACTTATTAGGTTTATTAATTGGAGTAGGTGGCGCAGTAGCTGCTACAGTACTTTCTAAAAAAGAAAACAGAGACATGTTAAAAAACGAATATAATAAATACAAAGAAAATCCAGAAAGCTATAAACAAGATGCTAAGAAGAAAGCAACTGACTTAAGCTCTAAAGCTACAGAAGAATTTAACCGTGTTAAACAAGACCCTAAAACGTATATGGAAGAAGTTAAGAAAGATCCTAAAGCTTTTGTGAACCAAAAGAAAGGTGAATTCACTCAAGCAACTAAGAAACAAGAAACGACTGAAGAACGTACTGGTCAATTTGTAGATGAAGGTGGCGGCGACCCATCTAAGAATTTACATGTTGTAACTGAAGAAGAACTAAAAAACAAGAAGTAACTCTAACTTAAAATAACGTTAATACACATTTAACGTACCTATTATATGAAGAGGGCAATTTTATGCCCTCTTTTTTATTCGAAAAGAAGTGCTAAATTCAATCTTGAAGGGGTATAAGAGCGAGACTAAAACTAGGTAAATTCGCTTATAAAAGCGTGTACAATTCATTTTGAGGTCAAGAAAGCTTGATATGACAAACCTTTGTTACAATATACGAAATTTTAAAAAAATTAACACTCATCTCACTGTAGTTTATCCAAAATTTGATGTAAAATATAAAACATAATGACTAATTAAGAAAGAAGTTGATCACCAATGTGGAGAGACAAAGTTAAGGAATATGAAAGTCAAATTATAGAAGACCTAAACGGATTATTAGAGATAAAAAGTGTACGTGAGGATTCTAAAAGCGACGCATCGAATCCCGTTGGACCAGGACCTAAAGAAGCTTTAAATTACATGTACAAGCTTGCTGAACGTGATGGTTTTGATACATATGATGTCGACAATATTGCAGGTCGCATCGAAGTTGGTTCTGGTGATGATTTATTCGGTATTTTATGTCACGTTGATGTCGTACCAGCTGGTGATGATTGGGATCAAGACCCGTTCAAACCTGTCGTTACTAACGACCGTATTATTGCGCGTGGTACGCTTGATGACAAAGGGCCAACAATTGCTGCCTATTATGCCGTTAAAATCTTAAACGATATGAACGTTAATTGGAAGAAACGTTTACATATTATTATTGGTACTGATGAAGAATCAGATTGGTTATGTACAGATAGATACTTTAATACTGAAGAAATGCCTCAACTAGGCTTCGCTCCTGATGCTGAGTTCCCACTTATTCATGGTGAAAAGGGCATCACGACATTTGATTTAATTCAGGAAAAGTCTTTTGAAGATGAAGACGAACCAGAATTCGAATTAAAATCATTTAAATCAGGTGAACGCTATAACATGGTACCTGATGTAGCCATTGCGCATTTACTTGTAAAAGAGAATATGACAGACTGCATCCAACGTTTCGAATCATTCTTAAATGATTATCAGCTTGAAGGCGAAACGCTCATTGACAATGGTATCTTAGAACTCAAAGTCTATGGTAAAGCTGTACACGGTATGGATCCATCTATTGGTGTAAATGCTGGATTACATTTAATGCATTTCTTAAGCGGCTTGAATTTAGATCAAACAGCTTTAAATATGGTTAACTTCAGTGAAAAGTACCTCTATCAATCAGACTTTGGTGAGAAGATGGGTATGAAGTTCCATAGTGAAGTTATGGGTGACGTAACAACTAATATTGGTACAATGCAGTATGACAAAAATAAAAAAGCACGTTTTGGAGTTAACCTTCGATTCCCTGAAGGATTTGATTTTGACGCGGCTATCAAACAATTCGAAGATGAAATTAAGCCATTAGGTTATGCTATTGAAGTTAAGAAAGTGCAACAACCGCATTATGTAGACAAAAACGACCCGTTTGTGAACCAATTACTGTCAGCTTATCGTAACCAAACTGGAGATATGTCTGAACCATTCACAATTGGCGGCGGTACGTATGCACGTAATTTAGATAAAGGTGTTGCATTTGGTGCAATGTTCGAAGATTCTGAGGACTTAATGCATCAAAAGGGTGAATATATTACGAAGAAACAATTATTTGACGCTACAAGTATTTATTTAGAAGCAATACATGCAGTATGTGTGGAGGACTAAGTATGGCTAAAGTTCTTATTAACGAACAATTAATCGATGAACAAGACGCTAAAGTATCTTACGAAGACCGTGGCTATGTATTTGGAGACGGCGTTTATGAATATATCCGCGTTTATGACAATAAGTTATTTACGGTAAAAGAGCATTTTGAACGCTTTTTAAGAAGTGCAACTGAAATTGGGTTAGATTTGGAATATTCTGTTGATGCCTTAATCGAATTATGTCGTGAACTTGTTGCTTGTAATGACATCAAAAATGGTGGTGTTTATATTCAAGCGACAAGAGGTGTTGCGCCTAGAGACCATGCATTTCCTAATAGTGATGTAAAACCTGTTATCATGGCTTTCACTAAGTCATATGATCGACCTTATCAAGATTTAGAAAATGGTATCAACGCCATTACTACTGAAGATATTAGATGGTTACGTTGTGATATTAAAAGTTTGAATTTGTTAGGAAACGTGTTAGCTAAAGAAGCAGCTGTAAAATATAACGCTAAAGAAGCCATTCAACATCGTGGAGACACTGTGACAGAAGGTGCTTCAACGAATGTATTAGTAGTTAAAGATGGCAAAATATATACGCATCCTGTAAACAACTATATCTTAAATGGTATTACAAGACGTGTCATCAAATGGGTAGCTGAAGATGAAGGTATCCCGTTTGTTGAAGAAGCTATCACTACAGACTTCTTAAAAGAAGCGGACGAAGTGATCGTTTCAAGTACTTCAGTAGAAGTGATGCCTGTTATTAAAGTAGACGGTGAAAGCGTTAATGATGGCAAAGTAGGCCCGATTACGAAGCAATTACAAGAAGGTTTCGACCGTTATATTCGTTCACACAGCATTTAAATTTTTCGTTCAAAAAATTATTTATTAAAGAGCCTGTTAATCTGTTCATTTTAAGAAAAATGACACTTTTAGTTTCTGATTTTTGGTTGAAAAGAAACCCCAAAAATTATAAAATCGTAATTAAGTCTTTAAAAGTGAACGGATTAAATAACTATAGAAAATTTTGAAATATGGCTCTTGAATCTTATTTCTAGAGCCATTTTCTATTGGAAAGCGAGGTGAACGAGTTGGAGCAGTTTTATCAGCTGGGATGGACATTAGATTCAGCAGGGGGTGCTTCTGGAGAAGCATATATGGCTGAACAAAATGGGCAAAAGTTATTTTTAAAACGTAATTCTAACCCATTTATCGCTGCGTTATCAGCAGAGGATATCGTACCAAAACTAGTTTGGACGAAACGTATTGAAACAGGTGAAGTTGTTACAGCACAACATTGGAAAAATGGTCGCGAACTTGAGTCTCATGAAATGAAACAACCTCGTGTGGCACGACTTTTAAAACGTATTCATCAATCTAAAACGTTACTCAACATGTTAAAACGTATGGAAATGGAACCTATTACACCGCATATTATGTTACGTAAGATTAATGCTTCTTTATCAAGAGATGTCTTAACACATCACATTATTCGTAAAGCACTCACGTATTTAGAAGATAATAAACCAGAACTTGATAAAGGATTCTTTACTGTTGTACATGGCGACGTGAATCACAACAACTGGTTACTTTCTGATCAAGATGAACTTTATTTAGTCGATTGGGAAGGCGCTATGATTGCTGATCCAGCTATCGATATTGGTATGCTGCTTTACAACTACGTTCATGAATCACAATGGGAAGCATGGTTTGAGACATACGGCGTTGATGCATCGTTAAATCTTCAAAAGAGAATGAAGTGGTATACGGTCATTCAATCCATCGGTATGGTTCAATGGTATGAGGAACAAAAACGTTTTAAAGATATGAATACTTGGCTTCAATTTTTAGACGACGTCATGAAGCGTAACGTATTTATTTAAGGAGAAGTTTCAATGAGAATGCGAAATAAGCCTTGGGCGCTTGATTATTTAAATGAGCACAGTGACATTGTAGATACAGATGGTCAACGTGTCGGTCAAATCGGTGAATGGTTTGATGACGATAAACCGATTCACATCGAAATCGGTTCAGGTATGGGTAAATTTATTACAACTTTAGCTGAACAAAACCCTGATATTAACTACGTTTCAATCGAACGTGATAAAAACGTGATGATTCGTATACTAGATAAAGTACGTGATAAATCGCTGACAAATATCAAATTGATTTGTAATGACGCCGTTGATTTAAAAGATTACTTTAAGCAACATGAAGTTGAACGTATCTATTTAAACTTTTCAGATCCTTGGCCTAAGAAGAGACATACCAAACGTCGTTTAACATACAAGACATTCCTAGAAATTTACCAATATATTTTAGAAGAAGATGGCGAAATTCATTTCAAGACAGATAATAGAGGTCTATTTTCATATAGTTTAGAAAGCATGTCTCAGTACGGCATGTATTTTACAAAGCTACATTTAAACTTACACGAGGACGAACCAAGTGATAATGTGCATACAGAGTATGAGCAGAAGTTCTCCGATAAAGGTTCACGCATCTATAGAATGGAAGCACGTTTTCATAAGAAGTAAATCGCTACACTTTGAGAGCTAGGACGTTATGTCTTAGCTCTTTTTTACTTTTCATGAAAAGGACTTTAGAAACTAAGCACATTCATTTAGCGTCGTGCGATTTCATAACGATAGACGGCAAAGTTTGTTAAAATGAATGTAATGACAAAGTATTTATCGAAAGGGGATATACGATGAAATTAGGTCAATTTTCGATTAACCCGTTAAATGGGGGCGCTACAATGATGGACGGCGGTGCAATGTTTGGTGTTGTACCAAAGCCGCTTTGGACGAAAAAATATGACGTAAATGACAAAAACCAAGTTCATTTACCTACGCACCCGATTTTAATTCAAACGCCTGATCATAATATTGTGATTGATGCAGGTATGGGTAATGACAAACTTACTGAAAAAGAAATCAAAATTTTCGGTGTTGAGGAAAGTCGTATTCATCAAAGTCTTGAACATTACGGACTCACAGTAGATGACATTGATATTGTTATTATGACTCACTTACACTTTGATCACGCAGTAGGTTTAACAAATACTAACGGAGAACCCATCTTTAAAAATGCGACACATTTCATTCAGCAAGATGAATGGCATGAATTTTTAAGTCCAAATATACGTAGTAAAGCAACATATTGGGAGAAGAATCAAGGAGATTTTAAAGACCACATGATTCTATTCGATCAAGCAATTGACATTATCGAAGGTATTCGTCTAGTGCATACAGGCGGCCATAGTTATGGACATAGTATGGTAATGATTGAAAGTGATGGTGAGAAAGCGGTTCATATGGCAGACATTTTTCCAACCGTTGCACATTTAAATCCACTTTGGGTTACCGCTTACGATGATTATCCAATGCAATCGATTCGTGAGAAGGAACGCTTGATTCGTAACTTTATTCAACAAGATTATTGGTTCTTATATTATCATGATGAAAGTTATTTTGCGGCTAAGTTCCAAGTTGACTTTAAGACAGTGAAAGAGGCTATTAAGCGTCAAGACGCGCTCAAATGAATTAACCCTACTTCAAAAGGACTTTTGAAATAGGGAAATTAAGAAGAGCTTTAAATTTCTTTAATATCGATGAGTTGTCCGCTATAGGCGTCTGCGATGAACTCGTAATGCGTGAGTTTGTTATTAAGTCTAGCTGTGATACCGCCTTGGAAAACTTCATATTCGATGCCGAATTTAGAGTATGTGGAAGGCTGTTTGACGATGTATGATGCTTCAACATCATGAAATGTCGACTTTACTTCTTTAATAATTTTATCAGGATTATACATTTGATAATTCTTTTCACGTAAAAGGATTAAGGAAGTAATTGCACCACCTGCTACAACGACAGATAGACCGGATAATAGCATGATGTTACGTTTAATCATGTTTAGAATTCTCCTCCAATAATGAATTAATTTAAGTTTACCACAATCACGTTTAGATACTAAATCAGAAGGAGCGACAGTTATGGAGATTCGTAATGAAACAACGATAGCACGTATTAAAATTTTAACCGAATTACATGGTGCACCTAACTTTGAAGATAAAGTTAGAGCTTATTTAAAGAAAGAAATGGAACCGTATGTAGATGAATTTGTAGATAACCGTATGGGTGGCTTCTTCGGTGTGAAAAAGTCCAATAAGCCTAGTGCGAAACGTGTCATGATCGCAGCTCATATGGATGAAATTGGCTTTATGGTCACTGAAATTACGAAAGAAGGCCTACTTAAGTTTACGAACTTAGGTGGTGTTGCGAATGATATATGGCAAGGTCAACGTCTGCGTGTACGTACGCGAGATGATAAGGAGCTTACTGGTGTTGTTTCAAACATTCCTAAGCACTATCGTACTGGAAAGGAAGGGGCACCTGCAATTTCAGATTTAATGCTTGATATAGGTTGTGCTAGCCCAGAAGAGGTACGTGAGATGGGTGTAGAAATCGGTGACTCGATTGTACCTGATACGACGTTTAAACAATTGACCGAGCATCGCTACCTCGCAAAGGCTTGGGATAACCGCTATGGTTGTGTACTTGCATTAGAAATCTTAGATTTATTAAAGGATGTCGACTTAGACGTAGACCTTTACGTAGGCGCTAATGTTCAAGAAGAACTAGGATTAAGAGGCGCGCGTGCTTCTAGTGAACTAATCGATCCAGATGTATCATTTGTGGTTGATTGTTCGCCTGCAAATGATATGAAAGGTAAAAGTGGACTTTCTGGCGCGCTAGGAGAGGGGACTTTAATCCGTATTAAAGATGGAACAATGATGCTTAAACCAGAGTTCCGTGACTATTTACTTGATATCGCAAACAACGAAAATATTCCGCATCAGTATTATATGTCACCAGGTGGTACAGACGGCGGAGAAATTCATAAATCTAATATTGGTGTCTCAACAGCTGTAATAGGTGTATGTGCACGTTACATTCATAGTACAGATGCTTTATTTGATTTAAGAGATTACTTTGCTGCGAGACAACTCTTGCAACATGCCATTTTAAACTTAAATGATGATACAATTAAAACATTACAATATGGAAAGTAGGAAAAAGTATGAAAGCTTTAGAATCAGAACAACAATTTGAAACGTTAAAAAATGAACAAACGGTATTTATGTTCACGGCAGGATGGTGTCCAGATTGTCGTGTTATCGAACCTGAACTTCCAAATTTAGAAAGCAAATACCCGGAATATAATTTTATTTCAGTCGATCGCGATCAGTTCATTGATTTAGCAGTTGAGCATGATATCATGGGAATCCCTAGCTTTTTACTTTTCAAAGATGGAAAGCTACAAGGGAGCTACATTGGTAAGGAACGTAAATCCATTGAACAAATTGATGCATTTATGCAAAAGTACGTGTGATTAAAGGCATGACTTAGTGTTTAATCACATTTAAACGAAGTTTGAATTAATTTATTCGAGAAATTGGTTTATAATTATTAATATTGATAATATTTCATAAAAAATACCCTTAGGAATTATGTTTTTTTCTAGTCCTAAGGGTATAATTATTGTAAACTAAAATAAGGCATGGAATAGTAGGAGTGTTAATTATGAATGTCTTTTCAATGCGCGATATGTTAAAGGAAAGATTAAATCACTTAGATGTTAACTTTTCTTATAATAGAGATGAAGAAAGCTTAAGAATTGCAAGAACAGACAACAATAAAGGTGTAACCGTAAAACTCACACCGATTGTTGCTAAATATAAAGAACAAAAAGATCAAATTGTTGACGAAATTGTTTATTATGTAGAAGAAACCATTTATCAAATGGGTGATCATGCATTAAATAAGCTCGCAGGTAATGATGTTAAATTAATGCCTGTTATTCGTGCAGCGAGCTTTGATACGAAGACTAAAGAGGGCATTCCTTTCGTTACTGACGAACATACTGCAGAGACGCGAATTTACTATGCAGTTGATTTAGGTAAATCATATAAGTTATTAGATGAAGACATGCTAAAATCTTTAAATGTAACGAAACAACAAGTTAAGGAAATGGCGCTCTTTAATGTACGTAAACTTGAAAATGCGTACAAAACAGATGAAGTAAAAGGTAATTTATTCTATTTTATTAATACTAATGACGGTTATGATGCAAGCCGTATCACGAATACGTTATTCTTAAATGAATTTGAAGCGCAGTGTGAAGGTGAAATGCTTGTAGCAGTGCCACACCAAGATGTACTTATTGTTGCAGATATTCGCAATAATACAGGTTATGACGTGATGGCTCACTTAACAATGGAATTCTTCACAAAAGGCTTAGTACCGATTACAAGTCTGTCATTTGGCTATCAAAAAGGCCACTTAGAGCCTATCTTTATACTTGGTAAAAATAACAAGCAAAAACGTAATCCTGAAGTGATTAAACGTTTAGAAGAAAATCGTAAAAAATTTGAAAATGAAGATAAATAAGGAGTTATTTAAATGAATATTTTCTACAATAAAGAAGCGGTTGGAGACGTCTTATTTCTACAAATTGAACCTGTAGAAGGTCCTTTTGACTATGAGAAAAAGGGCAATGTTGTAAAAATTACTAAAGATAACGACGTAGTAGGCTTTAATATTTTTGACGCTTCAAACACGATGACGATTGAAGGCAATGGTCATATTAAAGTGACGAGCGATTTAGTTGATGCTAGCCGTAAAGCCATTAAAGATGCTGGGTTTGACTACGAGCTTGATGTTGATTTATCACCTAAATTCGTCGTGGGTTATGTCATGGAAAAGGACAAACATCCAAACGCGGATAAATTAAGTGTCTTAAAAATTGATGTTGAAACTGAGCAGTTACAGATCGTATGTGGCGCACCTAACGTTGACCAAGGTCAAAAGGTCGTTATCGCAAAAGTAGGCGCAATGATGCCAAGCGGTATGGTGATCAAAGAGGCTGAACTTAGAGGTGTACCTTCATACGGTATGGTTTGTTCAATGAAAGAATTAGATCTACCTAATGCACCTAAAGAAAAAGGAATCATGGTACTTTCTGACGACTACACTGTAGGACAACCATTTTTTGAAGAATAAAGAAAGGTAGTGTATATATGAATTGGTTTGATAAGTTATTTGGAGAAGATGACAATTCAAATGAACCATCGCCTAATCGCCGTCGTAAAATGAGACGTCAATCACAACATGATCACACACTACTTCCTCAACATAATGATGTGTACCAACGTCCAAAAGGGAAGTTTCGCTTCCCTGTAGAGATGAAAGAACTTGAAAAGAAACAACAAGAACCAGAAACGTTTAAACCAAAGCAAGATGAACGTGCACCAAGACAACAACAGTTTGAGAAACCATCTTTTCAAAGACGAGATGAAATTAACAGTCGTCGAAACAGAAGACGCGATAAGGTTGATTCTAATCAGCAGAAGCATGAAACTACTGAAACGTACGTACCTAGCAATGATAAGAAGACTTCAAAGCCTCAAACTAAAGAGCGCTATAAGTCACAACGTTATACACCTCAACCATCATCACCAATTGCGCCATATGGTACATCAAGTAAGCAGAAAAAATATTCTCAGCCTGTAAAAGCAAACTTTCATGAAAGAGAGTTTAAGGCGAGTGAAGTACCTTCAGCAATCTTCGGTACGAAGACGCGTCGAGAATTTATCAATTCAGGATTAAATCGACCTAAGTACCAACATGATGATGAAGAACAAGATACGATGACGAACCAATCTCAAAATCATGAACCTTCAAAGGAATCAACTACTAAGCGTGAACACACGTCGCAATCAGCAGAGAACGTAGAACAGAAGTCATCGAAACCAAATAATACAATCAATATCGATAACATTTATGCTTCTCAAATTGTTGCTGAAATTAGACGTGAGCGCGAGAAAAAAGTGCAACAAAAGCGTCGCTATAAAGCTCAACTTGAAGAGAAGCGTCAACAAAATAAAGATTCTGATGATGCGATTCAGCGTGCTATTGATGAAATGCATCGCGCACAAGCAAAGCGTTATTTAGGTGAATCATCTGATGACTATGAACCTTTAGAGTCAGTTGAAATTGACAACGAAGATTCAGATGGTAAGGATCAAGTGAATGCTTCAGACTCTGAAGCATTAGACCTAAATGATACATATACGTATCAAGAAATTGATCTTGATGCGGATGTTTCAGAATCAACTCATGAAGCTGACAGCGAAGAAACGAAACATGATACTACTTACGCTCATTCTAGTGAAGAAGCGGAAACAATTCCTAATAAGGAAGTTACTGAGGAAATGGACAATGAAACGATTACGTATCAGGACGTGAATCAAGAAGAAGGTCAAACACAACTAGATGATGAGACTCAAAGTGAAGCTGGTTTAGAACATGCGTCTTCTCATAATGATACATTGTCAGATGACGATGAAGCTGAAAGCGATCGTGAAGCGAGCACTGAGACGCCTGAAGAACACGATTCTAATCAAACTCAAGAAAGTCACTTTAATGAGGCAGAAGCGTCTCACGATGATACGTTATCCGATGTTCAAATGATGTATGAACAGTCGGCGGACTCAAGACCAGAGGTTTCTTCTGAGGATTACGACGAAGCAGACGACACTGAAAATGTACCAGAGTATGAATCTGAGTCAGAGTCTGAGGTTAATGTAACGCCACCTCCAGCTTCAGATGCATCTGATTTACAAGGTGCGAC
>NZ_JH815593.1:100153-143181 GCF_000298075.1 Staphylococcus massiliensis CCUG 55927
GGTACCAGTAGAAGATGAGACTCAATTATTCAAAGACGACAACTTTGAGCCTACGACTGAAAGTAATATTACGGTTCTTACTTCAGATATCAATGAAGCTGATGAATCTGAATCAAGTGACCAAGATTCTGATAGTGATGATGCAGTAGATGAGATGAATGAGGGTCAGTCGGCTACTCAAACTGACGCTTCAGATCAAGATGATGATAGCAATGCGCATGACGACTCAAATCATGGTGTGGATCAAGAGATTGTTGAATCTCAAGGTACTCATTCAAGTTATGATGTTTCATCTCACACTTCTGAAAAGCCAATTAAAGATACGCAAGTGAATGAAGGCGAAACGTCTGAAGCAGAAGGGCAATCACAACAAGAAACAAAAACTGCACAAAATGTTCAAAATAATGCCTTTAAGACACCAATTCGTAAAGGCAGCAAGCCATTTAACGTTGTGATGACACCATCTGATAAAAAACGCATGATGGATCGAAAGAAAGCACAACAACAAATGGTTCCGCCTTTAAAACCTGAAGGTCAAAAATTTGATTCATCGCATGATACTTCTAAAGAAAAAGCGCCTTCACAACAAACGTCTGAAGCCAAATCAGAACAAGCGTCAGAAGCGCAAGCATCGCAACAACCGAGCGATAATCATATCACCCAAGCTCAGGAAGGGCAGCCCGTAGCTCATTCACAAGAACCAAATGATGTGACACAACCTCAATCAAATCATCAAGATGCTCAATCAGGTATGAACCACGCTGTAGCTCAAACCGAGCAACAAGCAACTAAACCCGCAGATGAAAAACGTACCATTCGAAGCGGTCCTAACTTGAAGCTACCTGAGATGAAACTCTTAGATGAACCTGAAGTTCAAGAAGTTGATGAATCATTTATCGATGAGAAGAAGACAGAATTAAACGAAGCATTTTACTACTTTAATGTACCTGCAGAGGTCGTTAATGTTGTAAGAGGGCCTAGTGTTACTCGATTTGAGTTATCTGTTGAAAAAGGTGTCAAGGTATCTCGTATAACAGCCTTACAAGATGATATTAAAATGGCACTTGCAGCTAAAGACATCAGAATCGAAGCACCAATTCCTGGTACAAGCTTAGTTGGTATTGAGGTACCAAACCAAACACCTACAAAGGTAAATCTTAAATCTATCGTAGATGACGATAAATTTAAGAAAGCTGAATCTAAGCTAACTGTCGCGATGGGTAACCGTATTAATAATGATCCGTTATTAATGGATATTCAGAAGACACCACATGCATTAATCGCAGGTGCAACGGGTAGTGGTAAATCAGTATGTATTAATAGTATTTTAGTTTCGTTATTATACCGTAACCACCCTGAAGAGTTACGCTTATTATTAATTGATCCTAAGATGGTTGAATTAGCGCCATATAATGACCTACCACATCTTATTTCACCTGTTATCACAGATGTGAAAGCAGCTACACAAAGTTTAAAATGGGCTGTAGATGAAATGGAACGTCGTTATAAATTATTTGCACATTATCACGTGCGTAACATTACGGCTTTCAATAAAAAAGCAAAATATGAGGATCGATTACCGAAAATTGTTATCGTTATAGATGAACTTGCTGATTTAATGATGATGGCACCACAAGACGTAGAGCAATCCATTGCACGTATAGCGCAGAAAGCCAGAGCTTGTGGTATCCACATGTTAGTCGCAACACAAAGACCGTCTGTTAATGTTATAACTGGTCTGATTAAAGCTAACATTCCAACACGAATCGCATTTATGGTTTCATCAAGCGTTGACTCAAGAACTATCCTTGATAGTGGTGGCGCTGAGCGCTTACTTGGTTATGGTGACATGTTATATCTAGGAAATGGCATGAATAAACCTATTCGTGTTCAAGGTACATTTGTATCAGATGATGAAATAGACCGTGTCGTTGACTATATTAAGCAACAACGTAAGCCTAATTATGAGTTTGAAGAGAAAGAACTACTTAAGAAGACACATGAACAACCTAAGGATGAATTGTTCAATGAAGTGTGTCGCTTTATGGTTCAGGAAAATAACATTTCAACTTCATTAATTCAGCGACAATTCCAAATTGGGTACAATCGTGCTGCACGAATTGTGAGTCAATTAGAACAATTAGGATACATTTCAGGTCAAAACGGTTCTAAGCCTAGAGAGGTTTATATATCTGAGTCTGATTTAGAAGAAATTTAATCGTAATATTTAGAGAGGAAGTGTTGTCATGACAAAGTATCATTTTGTTGGGATAAAAGGTGCAGGTATGAGCTCATTAGCTCAAATCGTTCATGATTTAGGGCACGAGGTCCAAGGGTCTGACATAGAACAATTCGTATTTACTGAGGTAGCATTAGAAAATAAAGGTATTTCAATCCTTCCTTTCGATAAATCAAACATCAAAGAAGATTTTATTATAGTTCAAGGTAATGCGTTTAAAGATACCCATGAAGAGATAGAAAGAGCGAATGAATTAGGATTAGAAGTTAAACGTTACCATGACTTTTTAAGTGAAGTCATTAACCAATATACATCAGTTGCGGTTACTGGAGCGCACGGTAAGACATCAACTACAGGTTTACTGTCACACGTAATGAATGGTGATAAGAAGACATCATTCTTAATCGGTGATGGTACTGGTATGGGCATTCCTGCTAGCGATTATTTCGCATTTGAAGCATGTGAATACCGTCGCCATTTCTTAAGTTATCATCCAGACTATGCGATTATGACGAATATCGACTTTGATCACCCTGATTATTTCAAAGACATCGATGACGTTGTAAGTGCGTTCCAATCAATGGTGCATAATGTAAAGAAAGCGATTATTGCTTGGGGTGGCGACCCATGCTTAACTCAGCTTGAAGCTGATATTCCAGTATATTATTACGGCTTTAGCAAAGATTATGACGTATACGCCGAGAACGTTGAAGTCTCTGAAAAAGGCACGTCGTTCGATGTATATGTTAAAGGTGAATACTACGATCACTTCGTATCACCTCAATATGGTGATCACAACATCTTAAACGCCTTATCCGTTATTACAATTTGCTATCTTGAAAAGCTTAACGTTGAAAATATTAAAGAAGCACTTCTAACATTTGGTGGGGTTAAACGTCGTTTTAACGAAACAGTTGTAGAAAATCAAGTATTAGTTGACGATTATGCTCACCATCCACGTGAAATTAGTGCTACAATTGAGACAGCACGAAAAAAATATCCAAACAAGGAAGTTGTTGCAGTATTTCAACCGCATACTTTTTCAAGAACTAAGGCATTTTTAGATGAATTTGGGGAATGTTTAAGTATGGCAGATCACACATACTTATGTGAAATCTTCGGTTCGATTCGAGAAAATCAAGGTGATTTAACTATCCAAGATTTATTGGATCGCATCGATGGATCTACCTTAATCGATGAAAATACTGTAAACGTTTTACATAAACATGATAATGCAGTCATTCTATTTATGGGTGCTGGTGATATTCAAAAAGTATTAAAAGCGTACATAAATGAACTTGACACAATTAAAGAGTTTTAACATGTTTATAAATAAGCGTTTTGGGTATTAATAAAAAATAAATAATATTTATTTATTTAATAGCTTATAGGAGGCGTTTTTTAATGGAGTGGATTTTACCAATAGCTGGTATTATTGCTGCAATCGCATTCTTAATCTTATGTATTGGAATCGTTGCAATCTTAATGTCAGTTAAGAAGACTTTAGACAATGTGGCAAAAACTTTAGACGGTGTTGAAGGTCAGGTTCAAGGTATCACTCGTGAATCTACTGATTTATTACACAAAGCTAACCGTTTAACAGAAGACATCCAAGACAAATCAAACCGTTTAAATTCAGTTGTAGATGCAGTTAAATCAATTGGTGATTCTGTACAAAACCTTAACGGTTCAGTTGACCGTGTTACGCATTCAATTACACACAACATTTCACAAAACGAAGACAAGATTTCTCAAGTTATTCAATGGTCAAATGTTGCTATGGAAATTGCTGACAAATGGCAAAACAGAAGCCAACGCAAAGCTGGTTATAGAACAAACAATGTAGCTAATGAACAAAACGTTAACAACAGTAACTTCAACTCAGCTTCAAACAACACAGTTAACTCTAACCACGTAAACACTGATAACCATGAAAATGATTACTCAGGTGGTAACTATAACTCAGAAGATACATTAACAAACAACCAAGATTTAAACAGAACTTTAAATCGTAAATAAGGTTTAATATAACAACAAAAGCGCACTTAAATAAGTTTCTACCTTATTTAAGTGCCTTATTTGTAGGAGGGTATTTTCAATGGAAAATTATAATCGTGATTTATACACACATGGTTTAGAAACGTATGAAGTACCTCAGGAATATGACGAGAATAATAACGGCATCGACTTTGTATTCGGATTTGTAACAGGCGCTATCTTAGGTTCAGCTTTAGGATTAATTCTTGGGCCAATGGCTGGTAAGAAACAAAAAGTTAAAAACATTGATAAAGATAAAGTTAATTACACAAACTCAACGAAACAAGAGTCTATGTCACTTAAAGCGAAAGCTAAAGCAAAAGCTGACCGCTTAAAAGCACAAGCTCGTGACATGAAAGACAACAAAACTAAGTCTTCTTCAGATGACGTTTCAGGTAGTGAAATCGCTGCTCAAAAACGTGCTATCCAATCTGAAGTCGATCAAGATGATTTATCTGCTCCAACTGCTAACGACTTCAACACAGTTACACGCACAAATGATGTTGATTCAACTTCTTCAAATGACCGTGTATCAAACGTTGAAAAAGAAGCATATAAAGGTAAACATGGTGAAAACACTGCAGGTACTAATTCACGTGAAGTATCAAGTGAAGGTGTAGCTAAGGCTGCAGAATCAAACAACTTAACGCAACAAGGTACTGCAGGTTCAAACACGCGTGAAGTATCAAGTGAAGGTGTAGCTAAGGCTGCAGAATCAAACAACTTAACACAACAAGGTACTGCAGGTTCAAATACGCGTGAAGTATCAAGTGAAGGTGTAGCTAAAGCAGCTGATTCTAACAACCCTACACAAGATAAAACAGCTGGTAAAAATACGAAAGCTGTTTCAGCTTCTGGCTTAGCGGCAGCTAGTCAATCTAGTGCAGTTGAAAACAAAACTGAACCAAGCCGTAAAAACAAAGAAGCACAAACCGTTGAAAGAACAGTAACTGTTGAAGAAAAACGTGTAGATGATAATAACAATGCTACGCGTGTTGAAAAAGGTATAACAACTAATGAACGCCCAGATCAATCTACTTCATCAAACGATACTATTACTAAAGGTTCTGTAAAAAAAGAAGAAGTAGAAAAAATTGATAAAGGCTTACCTAAGAATGAAAAAGTTAAGTCTAAAAGTAAAGTAGAAAAACATACTTTTAATGACTAATAATTAAGTTTTAGAACGAGCTATAGCATAACCAAGTAGGTTATGTTATAGCTTTTTTATTGCGATTAAAGCGTCGAGAATTTGAATAATCGAGTATGAAGTGTGATGTTAACTTACATATCTTTAACGTGTTATAATAAGGCTTTCGATATAGTAGTGCTTTTCAAAATGCGCAAAATTAAAAAAATTCGTATTCAAATAAAATATGATATATAATTAAATTAATCGCTTATTTACGGATGGCTTTTAAAAAAGTTGAAATGTCGAACAAGCGTATAATTCAATTGATAGATTTTTCTGAAAATTTAAGGTTAAGTCCTTGATAAATTAAATCTATACTGGTAAAATACCGAATAATCACTTTTATTTTAACCCTTTAAAGTGTAACAATCGATTTAAAATAATAGCTTAGAGGTGAATCATTATGACAAACAAACTCGAAACATTCCGTGCTGAAATTGAAGATATTAATGAACAGATATTAGAATTATTAACTAAACGAGGTGAGCTCGCTCAAAAAATTGGCGAGGAAAAACGTAAACAGGGTACTGTAATTTATGATCCTGAACGCGAAAAAAATATGATTAATGCGTTATTAGACAAAAACGAAGGTCCGTTTAACGATAATGTGATTAAACAATTATTTAAAGAAATATTTAAAGCCTCTACAGATCTTCAAAAATCTGAAAATGAAAAGCACTTATATGTTTCTAGAAAACTTAAGCCAGAAGATACAATAGTTAAATTTGATAACGGTGGCATCATTGGTGATGGTAACAAGTCATTTGTATTTGGTCCTTGCTCAGTTGAATCACAAGAGCAAGTGGATAAAGTAGCTGAAAACCTTAAAGCGAAAGGTGAAACATTTATCCGCGGTGGTGCTTTCAAACCACGTACGTCACCTTATGATTTCCAAGGTTTAGGCGAAGAAGGGCTTAAAATACTTAAGAACGTAAAAGATAAATACGGTTTAAACGTAGTAAGTGAGATTGTAAATCCAGCCGATTTTGAATTAGCAGATCAATATTTAGATGTCTTCCAAATTGGTGCACGTAATATGCAAAACTTCGAATTACTTAAAGAAGCTGGTCGCACGAATAAACCAATTTTATTAAAACGCGGTATGTCAGCTACGATTGAAGAATTTATCTTTGCTGCTGAATACATTGCCTCTCAAGGTAACCAAAACATCATTCTATGTGAGCGTGGTATCCGCACTTATGAAAAAGCAACACGTAATACATTAGACATTTCAGCAGTACCTATCTTAAAGCAAGGAACACACTTACCGGTACTCGTTGATGTCACGCATAGTACGGGTCGTAAAGACATCATGTTACCTACAGCAAAAGCTGCCTTAGCAGTTGGGGCTGACGGTGTTATGGCTGAAGTACATCCTGATCCATCTGTTGCTTTAAGTGACAGTGGTCAACAAATGGATTTAAATGAATTTGATAAGTTCTACGATGAATTAAATCCTTTAGCTCAAATGTATAATGAGAAAAAGTTAAAGTAGATTTTAATCAAAATTTAAAAGTAGACAATATATAAGTATTTTAATATAATGATTAGGCACAGGTAATCTATATAATACACGCACAACACATTCTAATAGGTCACTGTGTAAGGGTGAGATAACGTTTATCTATTCGTAGGTAAGCTGTTATCTCATTTTTTAGTTTTCTTAGTAGACAAGGTGACCTTCATATTTTGCCTATATGCTTAAAAGGGCTTTTCCTGAATATGTAAAAATGTTTGAAAAATCGACATTCATTCACAAATTATTCAAAATTAATCGTTTTTAATTAAATTTGAGATTAAACTTATTTCTTTCTTTATTCATCTGTGTTAAACTTTGAAAGCATTATGAAAACGTTATATAATAAATAATAAAGCGTTTACAAGGAGGAAGAAGATGTCAGTAACGATATATGATGTTGCGAGAGAAGCCCGTGTTTCTATGGCAACTGTTTCTCGTGTCGTAAACGGTAATCAAAATGTTAAACCTGAAACGAGAGATAAAGTTAACGAAGTTATTCAACGTTTAAGTTACACACCGAATGCTGTGGCACGAGGTCTAGCAAGTAAACGAACGACAACTGTAGGGGTTATCATACCAGATATTTCAAACGTTTACTATTCTCAACTCGCACGTGGACTCGAAGATATTGCGACAATGTACAAATATCATACGATCATTTCCAATTCAGATAATGATTCAGAAAAAGAGAAAGAAATCTTTAATAATTTACTTAGTAAACAAGTTGATGGCATCATCTTTTTAGGTGGTACTTTAACCACTGAAATTAAATCTTTAATTGATCAATCTTCAGTACCTGTTGTGGTATCAGGAACAGATGGCAAGGATGACGATATTGCTTCTGTAAATATTGATTTCACTGAAGCGTCGAAAGAAATTGCGCGTCATCTCATTGAAAAGGGCGCAAAGCGCTTTGGTTTTGTCGGCGGTGGCTATTCTAAAAAGGCTGAGACCGATGCTTTTCAAGGCTTGAAAGAAGTGCTTAATGAAAACGGCATTAAATTTGATGATGAATTAAGATTTGTAGGTAATGAAACTTATAAAGATGTTAAAGAAGCGTACGATGCGCTAAAAGGTCACAACCCTGACGCTATATTATGTATCAGTGATGAACAAGCGATAGGTATTGTTCATGGCGCGATTGATGATGGCGTTGATTTACCTTCAGACCTTCAAGTCATCAGCTTTAATAATACACGTCTTGTAGAAATGGTTCGACCTAAGTTATCTACAGTTGTTCAACCGTTATATGACATTGGTGCGGTTGGCATGCGCTTACTCACTAAATTTATGAACAATGAAACCATTGAAGATCAAAATGTTGTATTACCACATCGAATCGAATACCGTGAAACAACGAAGTCATAAATAAAAGTCTAATCCGCTATGTTGCGGGTTAGACTTTTTTAATTATACAAACCAACTATTAATCGTTGATGCTGTCTTACGGTTCTTTTCAGAGATGATATGCTTTCTCGGAATCTCATGGTAATCTAAACGCTCATCTTCCCAAACAGTAGGCATGTCGGTCTTACAATAATGGTGCCACTTGTGCACCCATCTTGGTGGTAACAAGCCATGCTGGATAGGTTCATCGATTAAACTTAAGAAAACGTGACTCCAAGCTCGTGGTACGACACGCCAAATATTATAACCGCCACCACCGAACATGATAACTTTACCATCTGTATAGGTATCAGCGAGTTCTTTAATGACGTATGGAATATGGTATAACGTATCTAACGTGCAGTGGAGATGCGTAAGTGGGTCTGAGTAATGAATATCAGAACCATGAACGCTTAAAATTATATCAGGTTTAAACGACGCAGCAACGTTATGTAACGTACTCTTAAATACTTCCATAAATGACTCATCTTCGGTATAAGGTTCGAGTGGTAGGTTAATAGAATAACCAAACCCTTTATCTTTACCACGTTCCGTATAGTGACCTGAACCAGGGAATAAGAACTTACCTGTTTCATGAATCGAGTAATTGAGTACTTTTTCGTCTGTATAGAAAGACCACTGCGTGCCATCGCCATGATGGGCATCCGTATCAATCACAAGCACGCGTTGACTAAATTTCGTTTCTAAATATTTCGCCGCAACAGCAATATCGTTATAAATACAGAACCCGTTCGCACGTCCGGGAAGGCTATGATGTAAGCCACCACCTAAGTGACAACCATTTTTAATTTCTCCATTCATGATCGCATCGACCAAACTTAAGGCGCCTCCTACAATGCGTGCACTGTGTTCATGCATATCTTTAAATTGCGACGTATCATCCGAACCAAGGCCATATTTTTCCGCCTCGTCAAATGCGAGAATACCCCTAGAACCTCGTTTGATAGCTTCAATATAATCATATTTATGAATCAATGCGAGTTCATCATCCGTTGCGATACGAGGCGTGATAATATGTGATGTATTTAAATGTCCAGTTTCAAGTAACAATTCAGTTGTGAGTTTTAATCGCATTTGATTAAACGGATGCTTATCATGAAAGCGATATTGGAGTAACGACGTCGCGTAGACATATCCTGTTTTATTTATTGTTAAATTTCGATCCATCCCGTTTGCCCCCTTTAGAAGAAAAAGCGATTCATAAATCTCACGTTATCGAATGCGTTCATCTGTTTTAAATCTATATTTTTACCAATACGTGCCATCAAGCAGTTCGCAGGATGACTGGTAATTTCTGGGTCATCTGTTGAAAAGACCTCCAGCCCACCTTTAAACATCAGCTTCTGCATCAGTTCCTTGTACTGAAAGACATTGAGGCCAGTGTTTTTAAGGTCCCAGTGCCAATAATACTCTGTCGTGATAATAATATAGTCTTCGATTTCTTTTGTAGATGTGCTAAGTCGAATGAGTTCACCAACAAGTCCTAAGTGTCTATAAGGCAGACTTAATTCAATAGCACCGAGTTCGATTAAATACGGTAAATTACCGTTTGACCATCGCTCTAGCGGATCAGGGTAGTGGTACGTTACATAACCAACGATATGCATATCTTTACGAATCACATAGATGCGACCTTCGGGTAAATCAGCGATTTCTAATAAAGCTTGAAATTGGTCGATTGGAATTCTGAATGCGTCTAACCCTTCATCAAAAGTCATGTCAGAAAGTTGACCGCTTGTAAGTGGACCTTCAATCACAAACGTACCTTCATCGAATTCGTAGGTTTCTTTTATGAAAGTTTTAATGTGATCCATTAGGGATGTCACTCCTTTCTATAAACATTTATTAATTAAATTATATAGTAAAAAAGGCCAAATTTCATGCATAGTTATCAGAATTATTTATTTATTTTGAATATTTCAAAAGATTTAGATATAATGATGATATGAAAGAAGCGATTTCTTTTTCAAACAAGGGGGACTCAAAATGAAAGTAGAAGTTTATAAAGGGGAACAAGGAAATTTTAACTTAAAAGATTATCAAGAAACGTATCAAAACTTCGATTGGAAAGAAGTTGAGCAGGCCTTTTCATGGAGCGAAACAGGTAAAATGAACATGGCCTATGAATGTATTGATCGCCATGTCGATAATGGTAAAGGGGACAAAATTGCTTTAAATTATAAAGATAATGAACGTACGGAAAGTTATACATTTGAAGAATTAAAATTAAAATCAAACCAAGCTGCAAATGTGCTTAAGGATAAAGCGAATGTCGAAAAAGGGGATCGCGTGTTTATCTTTATGCCTAGAACACCAGAATTATACTTCGCATTCTTTGGTATCTTAAAAATTGGTGCGATTGTTGGACCGTTATTTGAAGCTTTCATGGAGAAAGCAGTAGGTGACCGACTTGAAAATAGTGATGCGAAGGTGATTGTAACGACGAATGACCTACTTCCACGTATTCCTAAAGATAAATTACCTAACTTAGAAACAATTGTAGTCGTTGATGATGAAGTTGATAGTGAATACGTTGACCTCAATCAAGCGTTAGAGAACGCTAGCGACCATTCGAAATTGAATGGTTAGACCGTGAAGATGGCTTAATCTTACACTATACGTCAGGTTCAACAGGTCAACCTAAAGGTGTGCTACATGTTCAAGAAGCGATGCTTGTACACTATATTTCGGGTAAGTATGTGCTTGATTTACAAGAGGATGACGTATATTGGTGTACGGCTGACCCAGGTTGGGTAACTGGTACGTCATACGGTATCTTCGCGCCATGGTTAAATGGGGTTACAAACTGTATCGCAGGTGGACGTTTCTCACCTGAAGCTTGGTATAAGATGATTGAAACGTTTAACGTTACGATTTGGTATACGGCGCCTACTGCACTCAGAATGTTAATGAGTGCTGGTGATGATGTGGTTGATAAGTATGATTTATCAACTTTAAGAAGTATTCTATCAGTTGGTGAACCATTAAACCCTGAAGTTATTAAATGGTCTAAGAAAGTATTTGATAAGCGCGTTTTAGATACATGGTGGATGACGGAAACTGGTGGTCATATGATTGTAAACTATCCATCTATGGACGTGAAGTTAGGTTCAATGGGTAAACCTCTACCAGGTATTGAAGCGGCAATTATCGACGACCAAGGTAAAGTGTTACCACCTAATCGAATGGGTAACTTAGCGATCAAAAAAGGTTGGCCGTCTATGATGCGTAAAATTTGGAAGAACCCTGAAAAATACGATTCATACTTTATTGGTGACTGGTATATCTCAGGAGACTCAGCGTATCAAGATGAGGATGGGTACTTCTGGTTCCAAGGTCGTGTGGATGATGTCATCATGACTGCTGGTGAACGTGTAGGACCTTTCGAAGTTGAATCTAAACTCGTTGAACATGAAGCTGTAGCTGAAGCGGGTGTTATTGGTAAGCCTGATCCTGTACGTGGTGAAATTATTAAAGCGTTCGTTGGTTTAAGACAAGGTTATGAGCCGTCTGATGAGTTAAAAGAAGACATTCGTAAGTTTGTTAAAGAAGGTTTAGCTGCGCATGCGGCACCACGTGAAATTGAGTTTAAAGATAAATTACCTAAGACGCGTTCTGGTAAGATTATGCGTCGTGTACTTAAGGCTTGGGAGCTTGATTTACCAACAGGTGACTTAAGTACAATGGAAGATTAAAAATTTTAAATGGCTTTTCAATAATAGGAGTCTGGGACATAATACTACAATTCTCATAAACAGCATGCTTTCCTGGGGCATGGCCGGAGCCTGTAGTCTCCGGTCTCATGCTATTCCCCTAGGAGTCAGCTGTTTAGAGAATTGTATGAAATAAAGCTTTAATGCTCTATTTCACAACTTATGTCTCAGCCTCTTATTTTATGTAATGTTATTGAAAGGGCTTTTCAAAGAGGGGGGACCAGTGGCAAAATAGGTTCACGCGTGAAGTATGGTAAAGAATGTCAAAAATTTGGCAAAATATTAGACTCGGTATCATGCGCCGCATCCATTTAAATCGACATTAGAAACGTGGTTCGTTATGATAGAGATAGCACGAAATATATCAATAATGAAGTTGAATGCGCTTACAGATAAGTCGCAAACACTAAAACAAATAAGGGGTTGAAAGACTTGAGTCATTTATCAGATTTAGAAATTGCTAATCAATCTACATTAAAACCAATTGCTGAGATTGCTGAAAACGTGGGTATTCCTGAGGATGCCTTAGAATTATATGGTAAATATAAAGCTAAAATTGATATTAACCAAGTAAAAGAAGCCGATCAAAAAGGTAAAGTGGTATTAGTTACAGCAATGAGTCCAACGCCAGCTGGTGAAGGTAAATCTACTGTAACAGTTGGTTTATCAGATGCATTTAACCAACTTAAAAAGAATGTAATGGTGGCATTACGTGAACCAGCACTAGGACCTATCTTTGGTATTAAAGGTGGCGCTACTGGTGGTGGCTATGCTCAAGTATTACCAATGGAGGATATTAACCTTCACTTCAACGGAGACTTCCATGCAATTACAACAGCGAATAACGCATTATCAGCGTTTATCGATAACCATATTCACCAAGGTAATGAATTAGGTATTGACCAACGTCGTATTGAATGGAAACGTGTATTAGATATGAACGACCGTGCGTTACGTAGCGTTGTTGTAGGATTAGGTGGTCCAACTAAAGGGGTACCACGTGAAGATGGATTTAATATTACAGTAGCATCAGAAATCATGGCGATTTTATGCTTATGTACTGGTATTAAAGACCTTAAAGAAAGTATTTCTAAAATCACGATTGGTTATACACGTGATAAGAAACCTGTTACAGTTAAAGACCTTAAAGTCGAAGGTGCTTTAGCAATGATCTTAAAAGATGCTGTGAAGCCTAACTTAGTACAATCTATTGAAGGTACACCTGCACTTGTACACGGTGGTCCTTTCGCGAACATTGCACATGGTTGTAACTCAATTATGGCAACTGAAACAGCACGTAACTTAGCTGATATCGTTGTTACTGAAGCTGGTTTCGGTTCAGACTTAGGTGCAGAGAAGTTCTTAAACATCAAATCTCGTAAAGCTGACTTTGAACCAGACGCAGTTGTATTAGTTGCGACAATCCGTGCGTTAAAAATGCATGGCGGCTTAGCTAAAGATAACTTAAAAGAAGAAAACGTAGAAGCCTTAAAACAAGGTATTGAAAACTTAGAACGTCACGTTGATAATATTAATAAATTTGGCGTTGAACCTGTTATCGCATTAAACGCATTCGTACACGATACTGACGCTGAAGTTGAAGCATTACAAGCTTGGGCTAAAGAAAAAGGCGTGCGCCTTGCTTTAACTGAAGTTTGGGAAAAAGGCGGCAAAGGCGGTATCGAGCTTGCTGAGAACGTACTTGAAGTTATCGAACAACCTAAAGAATTCAAACGTTTATACGATTTAGATATGCCTATCGAAGAAAAAATCGAAAAAATCGTTAAAGAAATTTATGGTGGTTCTAAAGTTTCTTTCACTTCAAAAGCCCAAAAACAATTAAAACAATTTAAAGAAAATGGTTGGGACAATTACCCAGTATGTATGGCGAAAACGCAATATTCATTCAGTGATGATGCGACTCAACTAGGTGCACCAAAAGACTTTGAAATCACTATCCGTGAATTAGAAGCTAAAACAGGTGCAGGCTTTATCGTAGCGTTAACTGGCGCTATCATGACGATGCCTGGCTTACCTAAGAAACCGGCTGCATTAAATATGGATGTAACGGATGACGGTAAAGCTGAAGGTTTATTCTAATAAATAAAGGTATGAGCGGGTTTTTGAAACTCGCGAGGCTTAACTTTTGTGAGTTGGGCCGTGCTATATTGACATAAATGTAGCCCCGAATGGTTGGTTTGCGCAACCATTTGGGGCTATTTTTGTGATGTGGAGGTGTGGTCGTATAGTGGGAGGGCATATTGGTTAATTCAGTGGCTAAAAGGTCAGTTTAACGAATTGCGCTTTCAATGTCGTAAGCCATAGCTGCTTCGTACTCTGCTTTAGTAATGAGCTTTTCAACACGCATACGTTTCAGCACATAATGTTGGCGATAAATACCCATCTTAATAGCGCTCTTTGGCTTATATGAACCATCTTCTAAATACGGCGTATAGAAATAAGGACTCTGAAGTAAACCAACGAGATACGCGGATTCAGCTAAATTGATATATTGAGATGACTTACCAAAGATACCATACGCTGCGGCTGAAATACCTGTAATATGTGCGCCATTTGTATCACGTCCGAACGGTACAATATTCAAATATGTGAACATGATTTCATCCTTAGAAAAGAGCTTTTCAGTGCGGAGCGCAAGTGTAATCTCTTGAGCCTTACGATTATACGTTTGTTCATTTGTTAAAAGTTGGTTCTTAACAAGTTGCTGCGTAATCGTGCTGCCACCGGTTCCATATTGTAAGTTAAATATGTCTTGATACATCGCGCGTAAAATGGCCTTTGGTAAAATGCCGTTATGACGGTAGAAGTCTGAATCCTCCGAAGCGGTTAAGGCTTTCGGTACGTATGGACTAACGTTTTCGGGCCCTGCGATAACTGTACTATCGGCTTCGTTGTATGCCTCAATTAGTGTGCGATGCTTTAAATCAAGCTTATGATGATCAGGAATATTTAAAATGTGTGTCTTCAGTTCTTGGTCACTCACGGGTTGTGATGTTGAAATTAAGCTTACAAAGTAACCAATGCCGATACCGAAGCTTAGTGAAAGAATCAAACATAGGCCGACTGTTGAATAGAAGACAACACGTTTAATGATATTGTAGATGCGTTCGAAGGTTTTGATAAATTGAGACCATGATAGTTTCGTGTTCATATGCTTCCTCCAATAATAATTGTAGTATATCACACAATTTTATAAGTGCGTGAGTAGTTAAAAAATGATATTTGACAAGTGATATAGGCTTTTCTATAATTAAAGCAAATCTTCATATTTTAGGATTGAAGGAGAAGTAGTTATATCGTTTGAATTTAAGAGAGTTAGTGGTGCTGAGAACTAATATTCAATGTATAGCGAATACACCTTTTTATAAAGGATCCTACGTTTTAATTGGTGAACGTTTCATCAATAGAGTTTAGAGTATGGTGGTACCGTGCACATTTGCGCCCTTACGTATGTAAGTGGTGATATCATACATAAATCGCACCCTTACATGAGTAAGCGGTGCTTTTTTTATTTTAATAGGAGGGAAAATCATGGCAAATCAACTTATTGAAGAACTTAAATGGAGAGGTTTAATTTACCAACAAACAGATGAAGCTGGTATTGAAGAACTTTTAAATAAGGAACAAGTAACACTTTATTGTGGTGCGGATCCAACGGCAGATAGTCTACACATCGGTCACTTATTACCTTTCTTAACGTTACGTCGTTTCCAAGAGTTTGGTCATCGTCCAATCGTGTTAGTCGGTGGAGCAACAGGAATGATCGGAGACCCGTCTGGTAAATCTGAAGAGCGTCAACTTCAAACTGAAGCTCAAGTTGAAGCGAATGTTAAAGGTATTCAAAATCAAATGCATAAATTGTTCGACTTTGAAGGTAACGAAGGCGCTGTACTTGTAGACAATAAAGATTGGTTAGGCGAAATTTCGTTAATTTCATTCTTACGTGACTATGGTAAACATGTTGGCGTGAACTATATGTTAGGTAAGGATTCCATTCAAACTCGTTTAGAACATGGTATTTCTTATACAGAATTTACGTACACAATTTTACAAGCGATTGACTTTGGTTTCTTAAACCAAAATTACAATTGTAAAGTGCAGGTAGGTGGTTCTGATCAATGGGGTAATATTACGAGTGGTATTGAACTAATGCGCAGAATGTATGGTCAAACAGAAGCGTATGGTTTAACGATTCCACTTGTTACGAAAGCTGACGGTAAGAAGTTTGGTAAATCAGAATCAGGCGCTGTTTGGTTAGATGAAACGAAAACAAGCCCTTATGAGTTCTATCAATTCTGGATCAATACGAGCGATGAAGATGTAATCAAGTTCCTTAAATACTTCACATTCCTTAAAGAAGATGAAATCGCTGAGCTTGAGCAATCTGTTAAAGATGAGCCTCATTTAAGAAAAGCCCAAAAAGCTTTAGCTGAAAAAGTGACGTCATTTATTCATGGTGAACAAGCATTAGAAGAAGCAAAGCGTATTTCACAAGCTTTATTTAGTGGTGATTTAAAATCATTAACGGCTGAAGAAATTAAAGCTGGCTTTAAAGATGTACCTCAAGTTGAACTAGATGCGAATACAACGAACTTAGTTGAAGCAATCGTAGAAACTAAAATTTCTTCTTCTAAACGTCAAGCACGTGAAGATATCCAAAACGGTGCGATTTACATTAACGGTGAACGTGTTCAGGAATTAAAATATGATTTATCTGATGAAGATAAATATGAAGGTAGCTTTACGATTATTCGTCGCGGTAAGAAGAAATACTTTATGGTGAATTATAAGTAATTGTTGGTTAGTGCAATGTGAGAGGTTCAAACAGGCATTGTATGTGGTTAGCGTCGGAATGAAAGGACGAAACCGACGTAAAATGAGAATAGCGTCGGAATGAAAGGACGAAACCGATGCTAAAGTCGAATAGCGTCGGAATGAAAGACTGAAACCGACGCAAAACCTGAATAGCGTCGGAATGGAAGATTGAAACCGATGCTAAACCCGAATAGCGTCGGAATGGAAGGTTGAAACCGACGTTAAAAGCGAATAGCGTCGGAACGGAAGGATGAAACCGACGCAAATTTGAATAACGTCGGAATGAAAGACTGAAACCGACTCTATACTACATTACAATTAGCACCATAACTTTCTACGTTAAAAAATCCGAACTAAACAAAACCTGTGCAGAAAACGCTAACTGCACAGGTTTTTCTTTATCCTAATTCTTGTTCTAATTTACCTAAGTGACGAAGGGTAGGTGTTAAAGCAGCGAAGAAGAATCCTTCTTTTAATTTGATCGCAGGTTTACTGTCTTCAATGTAAGCGCGAGAACCACCATAAACCATTGCTGCCTGATTGATCTCAAGTAATAAATAACCTAGTTCTTTCTTAATGCGTACAGCATCTAGTAAAATTTGGTCTAGATTATCAAGATGAGCTGTCACTTTCTCATAAAATTCTTGGTGTAACTGTTCAAACTGCTTATGAAATTTTTCAACGTTATATTCGATAAATACATGTGATTGAGCCGTTTGGTCTTTAAACGATTCAATATGATTTAAAGATGATTGAATGGCGCCTAAAGCAATCGGTATCTGAAGCAATATGAACTCTGGTCGAATTGCGCTCGCAAAGGCTTTCGCGTCTTTAGAGAGTACTCTATTAGATGGAACTTGTACGTTATCTAAGTTAACACGGTATGTCGCAGAACCGTTGACGCCTAAGAAATTAGACATTTCTGATATAGAAACACCTTCTTGATCAGCTTTTAGAATCATCATCACTGTTTCATTTGTTTCGTCATCTTGTGAAATAGCACCGAAGTAATGATCACTTTGAATATTACTTATCGCAGGAAGGGTGCCGTTTACATATAATTCGCCGTGTTTATAGTAATGGTTTAAATTTACTTTTTCTAAATCGCTAAACGATTTCATTGGATTAGATAAGCCTGTTGCACCAATAATATCGCCTTTGAAGACCTGATCATAAAGTTTTCGAGCTTCACTATTATGACTCGAATGTTTTAAATAAGTGGTGAACGCCCATTGACACCAAATACAAAATGCTGTCGTTAAACAGGTCTCTCCAACCTTTTCAATTACTTTCAAGTTATGAACGAAATCGTCTGCAGTAAATTGTTGTGCTTTAAATAAAGATTTAATAAATGACTCAGGGTAATATGAGCCGTTATCAATTTCTTTTACATATGGTTCTAAATCAGATTCAATCAGTTGCGTTAATGTATCTTGTGTCATCGTATTAAACTCCTTTATTCGCCAAAATGTTTTAAAGTTTGATTCTCAATTAATGTAATTAAACGATCAATGATAAAGCCAATAATACCGATATAAAATATTGCTACAAGAACATCTTCTAGGTTTAGCATGTTTCTTGAGTCCATGATTAAAAAGCCAAGTCCGGATTGAGCACCAATCATTTCGCCAGATACTAAGAATATCCAACTCGTACCAACTGCAACATGAATACCACTCATCATATGTTTAAAAGCCCCTGGAAATAAGAAATCTTTATAAAGTTGCCAACCTTTAATATTTAAGTTATCTGCAATTTGTAGGTAATGTGCATCTACATTATTCAAGCCTTTAATTGTCGCGAATACAATTGGAAAGAATGCTGCGATAAATATGATGACTATAGCTGGTAAGTTTCCGATACCGAACCAAAGCACGATAAAAGGTGCCCAAGCAATTGGAGATATTGGGCGAATGATTTGTAGCAATGGTTCAATCATTTTCATGAGTATCGTTGAGCGTGTTAATAGAAATCCGCTTAATATCGCAACGATAAGCGCCACAATAAAGCCAATCACGAACCTAAATAAACTGATACCGATATGTTGAATGATTTCACCGTTTAACAACATCGTAATAATGCGTTTGCCGACTAATATCGGACTAGGTAATAAAATAGGAGGATAATTTCCAATGACGACAATAAGTTGCCATATTGCTACAAGTATCACAAGTGCGATAATAGGGTATGTGATTTTAGTGATAGATTTCGTCATAAATTAAGCCTCCTTATAAAAAGATGTATCGATGAAATGTTCGAAAGATGGGGGATTGAATAGATCTTGCTTTCGGATTTCATCTGATAAAGATTGATATTTCTGTTTACGAATCGTTAAATCTCCATAACTCGTCCACTCAGCCGACTGCCTTAAGACAGCTTCATCTTGCTTAAAGTGCTTTTTCATAATAGCCACACTCTTATCCTTATCATTCATTTCAAATCCAGCTTGTTTATAATCCTTCATAAAAGATTTCACGGAACTTGAATGTTGATTTATGAGATCCTCTCTAAGCACGAGCGCACAGCAATACGCATCAGGCATGACATCATGTCCATGATTGATTAAGTGACCTCTTTTCAACTTAGTTGCAAGTGCACCAAATGGTTCAGCTACAGAATAGCCGTCGATGCGACCTTCATTTAAAGCTGCAGGCATTTCGCCAGGTGCCATTTCACGATAACTTACATCATCCTTAGCAATATGATGTTCCTGGCGTAGCTTTTCAATGAGGAGATAATGTGTCGAATACGTATGCGGAATCGCAAAATTGTAAGAAGATTGGTTCGGGTATGGGAATGTATCATCTTTACCCATAATGACGTTACCTTCGTGATGCGATAGGGCAACTGCTTTGATATTTGAACCCTTAGTCTTTGATTTCATCGCGAGTTCAATCAGTGTAGACGCGCCATCGATCTTGCCACTATTCAAGGCATCCATAAGATCTGGCCAGTTATTAAATTTTACAAGTTCAACTCGGTAGTTCGAATCACGCGCTTCGTTAAGTTGCTTCGTCATCATGAGATTCGCGGCGTGTGTGACGGGTAGATAACCAATCTTTATCGTTTGTTTCTTAGATTTGTGAGGACCTTCAGAATCGCAACTTGCCATGGTTAGAATTAAACTTATTGTGATTAATAGTGTTATGATACGTCTCATTTGTTAAAAGTCACATCGCTTAAATATAATATTCTGGTTCAACGGATTGATGAAGCAGTGAAAAATCTTCCATGATCTGTTGTCTGAGATGAATTAATGTCGAATGGTTTCGATTTCTAGGGTGAGGTTCTGTAACTTGATATTGATTGATGATAGAGCCCTTATCACCAAGTAAAATAATTTCATCAGATAGATAAAGCGCTTCGTCGATATCATGTGTTACGAGTAGAATCGTAGAAGCGGCATTAGACTTTAAAGTAAGTAGCGCATCTTGTAGTTTATATCTCGTGAATGTATCTAAAGCACCTAAAGGTTCATCCATAAGAATGACCTGAGGTTTATGAATCAATGCACGACAAAGCGCGACACGCTGTTTCATACCGCCTGATAAATGGTCTGGAAAATGCGTACCAATTTGACCTAAGTCGACAGATTGTAAGTATGTATCTAGCGTTTCTCTCGACATCGTTTGATTCAAGCCAATGGTTAAGTTCTTATAGATATTCTTCCAAGGCAATAAGTTATGATGTTGGAATAACATTAAGCAATCAGGTGAGGGTTTTAGCTTTAGTTGTTCGTTTATCATAACTTTACCGTGAGTAGGTTGAATAAAACCTCCAACGATGTTAAGTAACGTTGATTTCCCGCAACCACTTTTACCAATAAGGCTCACAATCTTCCCTTTAGGAATGGATAGATTAAAATTTTCGATAACTCGATGTTCATTAAATTGATGCGATATATCTTCAAGTTGAATCAAGGTAAGACACCACCTTATTCCTACTAAGTTACTATGATTTCATATTAAAAAATGAGGGTGTGGGCGCTCGACTTTGGGAAAAGTGTTGCTTGTCACACCCTGCATTGTTGCTTTGGCTATTTCAATCTTTACTATAGATTATAGTTTTTCGATTTCATCAATTGGTGTATCTACTGCTTTACGTGCACGCTTAACTGCATCTTCGTCAGGAGCATCGTATAAACAGATACATTTAGACATATCTTCACATACGTATGTTCTTTGGAATGTAACTTCAGGTACTTCCTCATAGTGCACTGAATTTTTCTTCTTACGTGCTAAATATTGATCCATTGTAATACCCTCTGGAATATTCCAAGTTACAAGATAATCTACACCTTGTTGAGATGATTTAACTTCGTCTAGGTCCTTTCCAACTAAACGAACTTCTTTGATAAGGTCGATTTGGATATCTTGAGCATCTAAAAATTGTTTCGCGTCATCTTCTGAATCTGCTTCAACGATGAAGTACGCATGGTTTAAATCTTCCGTTGCTTGGACTTCTATTAATGTTGGGAAGTCGTTAGTTTTTAATTCTTGAGCTTTAGCTTCAAGTTCTTGTTTATCTTTAGCAATTTGGTTGTTGCGCGTTTCGAGTAAAAATAATGTCATTTAAATTACCTCCAAATTTGTGTTGCTTAAATAATATTATAATTCATATTGGAATACAAGGGATTTAGCCTAAAAATTTAGAATATTTACTTTAATCAAAAAAGACTTAAGTAAGGCATAGTCGTTCATGCTTACTTAAGTCTTTGTTATTATCTCGCTTTACCAGTTAATTCTACTGTAACCGTCTTTTCTTCGTGATCGCGAAGTACTTTAATGTCTACAGTATCACCTGGTGACTTTTTATAAATGATGTCGCGTAACGTAGCATCGTTTTTAACACGTTTACCATCTACTTCTTTGATGATATCGCCTTCTTTTAGCTTGAGACCTGGGCGTGAAATACGTGCGACATAAACGCCTTCTTCGTCTTCAATACCTAAGCGATCTCTGTAGTGAGGTGGAATATCATCTAAATTAATCATACCGATACCAAGAGAAGGGCGTTCAACTTCACCATGTTTCACAAGTTGTTCGATAACAAGTTTCACTTCATTACTTGGAATCGCGAAACCAATACCTTCTACTTGTGGGCTTGATATCTTCATAGAGTTGATACCGATGAGATTACCGTCTTTATCAACCAGGGCGCCACCTGAGTTACCAGGGTTAATTGCTGCGTCAGTTTGAAGTACTTTGACCTCATTACTACCAGCTGACGTGTCTGTTTCAATTGTTCTTTCATTAGCTGAAATAATTCCTGATGTAACCGTATTCGCAAACTCTAAACCTAGGGGATTACCCATAGCAAACACGCTATCCCCAGTTTTAACTTTTGCAGAGTCAGCAAATTTCATTTCTTTTATATCTTCACGATTCTTAATCTTTAGTACCGCTAGATCTGTTAGAGCGTCCTTACCAACTAACTTAGCGTCTACTTGTTTTGAATTATGTAATTGGACTTTTAAAGAAGACGCACCCTCAATAACATGATTATTTGTGACGATAAATGCGTTATCATCATTCTTCTGATAAATGACACCTGAACCGATGCCTGATTGTTCCTCATGACCCGTGCGACCTTGAAGTAAATCACCTAAACCTTGTGCGCGTTGTTGGTTAATCACACCAACGATAGCAGGTGACGTATCATTAATCATTTGATTGACTGAATCATATTTTTCACTTTTGCCATCAAGCACATTGCCGCCTTTTTGGTTCTGTGTTTCGTTAACCGTTTCGCCACCTTCATTAGAACTTGTTGCCGCTTGGAAAAGGCGAGAGACACCTAACACAAGCATTGTTCCAATGATACCGGCAATCAAGGCAATTAGAAAGACACGAAACCAAGGAAATCTTGGGCGATAATAATGCCGTTGATTATCTCGATTATACATATGTTATCTCCCTTATATGACTGCTAAATATATTATGCAATCATACACAGAGTTTTTCCAATAATTTGATAATGAAGAACTTCGCGCGTTATCTTGTTCAAAACGAAAGTTAGTGATAGAATTTAAACTGATTAAACTAGAGATTAAAGCAGGTGTGACCATGTATAAAATTGTAAGTACGGTTTTATTCAAATTTTTAGTTAAAATGAGAAAGAATCTTGTTGTATTTGGAAATTTAAACATTCCGAAACATAACCGTTATGTCGTGACATGTACGCATGAAAGTTATAATGAAATTATTATGTTAGCCATGGCACTACATCCGAATCAGATTCATTTCATGGCTAAAAAAGAACTTTTCGAAAATAAGTGGGTTGATAAGTTCTTTAGAAACTTAAATGCTTTCCCAGTAAATCGTGAAAATCCAGGACCAAGTACTTTAAAAATTCCAGTTAAACATTTAAATCAAGATCGCACTGTTGGTATGTTTCCGTCAGGTCATCGTACTAAGGAAGAAGTTCCTCTAAAGCGTGGCGCTGCTACGATTGCGATGTTAGGAAAAGCTCAAATCTTACCAGCAGCATACGTTGGTCCGAATACGATTAAAGGACTTATTACAGATAAGAGTTATATCAGTTTTGGTGAACCGATTGATACAACGAACTTACCTAAAGATTTAAAACGTGCTGAAAAAATTGATTATATTATGAAGCAAGTTGAAAGTGAGACGCGTCGTTTACAAAGAGAATTAAATGAACGTTTAGCTTAAATTGTATTGAATAAACGTAAGGTACTGGAATAAGGGGACTAGAACCTTTATTTCAGTATTTTTTATGTAATGATAAGAGAAAGAGGAGTGATAAGATGTACAATTTTATTCAACGATTAGGTCGTTCCTTGATGCTTCCAGTAGCAGTATTACCAGCTGCTGCACTTATTATGGCTATAGGTAACGGGCTCGAATATACAGGTATGGTTCCCCCAGTTGTGTACGAATTCTTTAAAAACGGTGGCAACGCGATACTTGACCAACTAGGATTATTGTTTGCGATTGGTATTGCGATTGGAATGTCCAAGAAGAATGATGGTGCCGTAGCACTTGCTGCAGTGGTTGGGTTCTTCATGGTAACGTCCATACTTGACCCTGAAAGTTTAGCGAAATTACTTCAAACTAAAGTAGATTTAATAAATCCTGGTTTTGAAAAGATAAATAACGGTAACGTCTTACTTGGTATTTTTGTCGGTTTAATCGCCGCATTTACTTATAATAAATTTAGCGAAACGGAACTACCTACAGCCTTTTCATTCTTTAGTGGCAAGCGTTTAGTTCCGATTTTAACAGCGTTCTTCTCAATGGGATTAGCAATACTGTTCTTCTTTATATGGCCATACTTATTTACAGGTCTTGTTCATTTCGGAGAATGGATTCTTAACTTCGGTCCTATTGGCGCGGGTATCTATGGTTTCTTCAACCGATTATTAATTCCTACTGGATTACACCATGCTTTAAACACTGTGTTCTGGTTTGATGTTGCAGGTGTTGATGATATTAATAAGTTCTTATCTGGTGATGGTGCTGTAAAAGGGGAAACAGGACGTTATATGGCAGGTTTCTATCCTGTAATGATGTTTGGTATTCCAGCAGCGGCACTCGCAATGTACCATACAGCTGAATCTAAACAAAAGAAACAAGTCGCGAGTTTAATGTTAGCAGGTAGTATCTCTGCATTTGTTGTAGGTATTACAGAACCGATCGAATTTGCATTCATGTTCGCGGCGCCAGCATTATTCGTTGTTCACGCTGTATTAACAGGCTTATCCATGTTTATCGCAGCATCGTTTCAATGGACTGCAGGTTTCTCGTTTAGCGCAGGGTTATTAGATATGATCATGTCGTTACTTAATCCCGTCGCAAATAAGCCATGGATGTTAATTGTCCAAGGGCTAGTGTTCTTTGTGATTTACTACCTCGTATTCAGATTTGCGATTCAAATCTTCAACCTAAATACACCAGGTCGAGGCAAAGCTAAAGTTAATACGCCAGCCAATGATAGTCAAAGTGTTGAGGGTACTGACAAAAAATCAAAATACGATCAAATGTCTATAAATATCATTGAAGGATTAGGTGGTAAATCTAATATTACTGTGCTTACAAATTGCGCGACACGCTTACGCTTGGAATTAAAAGATAACAATAAAGTTGATGAAACTAAGATTAAGTCAACAGGAGCCATAGGTGTTCAACAAAGTGGCGCGCATCAAACGCAAGTTATTATTGGACCACAAGTTCAACAAGTTAGCGATGCGATGGAGCGTAAATTAGAAGAATAAAGTTTTGACGTTCTTATCAATAGTGATTAGACTAAATGGTAAGAACGTCTTTTTTTGATTATAATATAGGAAATAAGACTATCAGGGGCATGGAGTGTGAACACAATGAAATCAATTTTATTTGATGTAGATGGTGTATTCTTAAGTGAGGAGCGATGCTTTGATGTATCAGCGCTTACGGTACACGAACTTTTATATAGTGAAGATTATTTAAATTTAAAAGATATTAAACCATTACATACATTAACGAATGAAGATATGACATCAATTCGTAATGAATTATTTGAAAAGGATCAAACTTTAAACCAATTAAAATCTTTAGGATTAAATTCTAACTGGGATATGTTATTTGTTGTCTTTTCAATTCATTTTATACAAATACTTAAAACGCTAAAAGATGATCAAATCAAAAGATACACAGATAGCACATTATTCGACTTAGAAACTTTAAAGCACGTGCATCAAGATGTGAATGAAGTAACAATTGATCATAAGTTGCCTTTAGAATTCTTACAAACAGTGCCAAGTGGTAAAGAAAATATCTATACCGCATTAAAGGATTATGCTAAACAAGTATTACATATTGAGGATGTAGCGCTATTTGATATTCATAGCCCGTTATGGCACCTAGCGCAAGAGATTTATCAAGAGTGGTATTTAGGTGTCGCGTTATTCGAAGAAATCGAGCAAAAGCCGCGTAAGACATCTTTTAAAGAGGGCTTTATTTATGATGAAACATTTATCATCCCTTTAGAAGAAATTAAGGCTTTATTAAAGCGTTTAAAAGATAAAGGCTATATGATTGCGATAGCGACTGGACGTTCGCGTACAGAAACGATTGTGCCTTTCAAGGATGCAGGATTACTTGAGTACTTTGATGAGCATCATATTGTTACGGCGAGTGAAGTGATGAAGGTTGAAGCGGCTTATCCAGAACTAAAACCTTTAGGTAAACCTAATCCATTTAGTTATTTAGCGGCTTTAAATGGTAATGATGAATCTCAATATCACGCATATAGTACAAACCAAGAAAATCGTGTTTCTAAACACGACGTATTCATCGTCGGTGATTCATTAGCTGATTTATTAAGTGCTAAAAAAATTAATGCGACATTCATTGGTCCGTTAACAGGATTAAAAGGCCAAGACGCTAAAGCCGAACTCGTTGAAAATGGGGCAGACCACATTATCAACAATGTGGGCGAACTAGAGCGCATATTAGACTAATATAAAGGGTCTAGGACATATTACTACAATTCTCTTAAACAGCATGCTTTCCTGGGGCATGGCCGGAGCCTGTAGTCTCCGGTCTCATGCTATTCCCCTAGGAGTCAGCTGTTTTAAGAATTGTATGAAATAAAGCTTTAATGCTCTATTTCACGACTTATGTCTAAGACCCTTCTATTTAATTTAAATTATCTAATGTTACAGGTTGAACACGTCTAAAGCCTTCAATTTGCATTAAATCTTCAATGACCGCATCCGTTACTTGATTATCAACTGTTAAAGCCATAATCGCTTTACCACCTTCGTTCGTACGTCCAAGGTACATCGAAGCGATATTGATTTGATGGTTACCTAAAATTTGGCCAGTTTGACCTACGATGCCTGGTTTATCCGTATGGTTAATAATAAGTTGATACTTTTCTGGCTTAAAGTCTAAAGGATAGTCATTAATACGCACAATTCTTGGACCATAGCCATTCAATACCGTCGCACCAATTTTTACAGACTCGTCATCATTTACAAGTTCTAACTCAATGTAGTTACTAAAGCCACGTTTTTTAGAATCCTTCTCAATCGTATAAGTCACGCCTTGCTCATTTAAAAGCACTAACGCGTTTATTAAGTTCACGTGATCACCCATTTCAGGTTGTAACACACCTTGAACAAGTGTACGCGTGATGATACTCGTATCATCTAATGCGATATCACCTTTGTATTTAATCTTTAATTTACGAGGTACTTTTTGAATGAGTTGAATACCAACTTCACCTGTGATACGACTTAATTCTACAAATGGGCGAACTTCTTCATTATCATCAAATACCATCTTAGGTGCATTAATCGCATGTTTAACATCATTTTCCTTAAAGATATCAATGATTTCTTCAGACACTGAAACCGCTACTTTTTCTTGAGCTTCAACTGTAGAAGCACCTAAATGCGGAGTTACAATGACTTTCTTATGTTTCGTTAACGGAGAATTTGTCGCAGGTTCGTCTACAAACACATCAAGCCCAGCTTTAAGGATTTTGTCTTCATCAAGGGCTTTTAACAAAGCAGCCTCATTGATAATACCGCCACGCGCAACGTTAATGATTTGTAAGTTTGGCTTTGCCTTGTTGAAAAATGATTCGCCAACGATACCTTTCGTCTTCTCAGTAAGTGGCGTATGAACCGTCACAAAGTCGGCTTGTTCTGCAATTTCATCAACTGAAGCTAGCGTTACATTTAATTTCTTAGCTTTATCTTGAGAAAGGTAGGGGTCGAATGCTAGGATCTTCATGCCAAAACTTTGAGCACGTTTCACAACACCTAAACCGATACGACCCGCACCAATAACACCTAAAGTCTTCTGATAAAGTTCTGTACCGCGGTATGTTTTACGGTCCCATTCGCCGTTCTGAAGGGATTGATGTGCGTATGGAATATTACGTGCCATCGACAATAACATCGCCATAGAATGTTCGGTCGCCGAAATCGTATTGCCATCAGGAGCGTTGATGACGATGATACCTTGTTTGGTAGCGCTATTAACATCGATATTATCAACACCAACACCAGCTCGCGCAATCACGCGTAATTTTGAAGCATGCTTGATGATATTTTCTGTAACTTTCGTTTGACTACGGACGATTAATGCATCATAGTCACCAATAATATCGACAATTTCAGCTTCAGATAGACCAGTCTTTTCATCGACGTTAAAGTCTGAATCTTGTAGTAAACTTTCTAAACCTTCCTTTGAAATCGAGTCGCTTACGAGAACATTATAAGTCATTTTGTATAACCTCCAGATATGATTGAGTACCTTTACCTAAATAAGACGTGTTACGGAATTCTGTTAAGAGTATTTCTAACGCGCCGACAAACGTTAAAATATCAAATGGATTCACTTTACCCATGTGACCTACACGCAAAATTTCGCCTTTCAACTTACCTTGTCCGCCAGCAATCGTGATATTAAAGCGCGATTTAAGCTCATTCTTAATAAAGTTGAGTTCATCTTTATCCTTTGGAATAAAGGCGGTAACCGTTGGAGAAGCGTAAGCATCTTCCACAAGTAATGGTAAATCGAGCGCAGTTAGAGCTTTACGAACCGCATCTTTAATCGTGTTGTGGCGTGCGATCGTTTTTGAAAAGCCCTCTCGTTCTACGATTTCTGCATATTTAATGACGGCTTGGAAGAGGGATACACTAGGCGTAAATGGTGTCGAACTTTTATCTTGAGACTTAATATATTTATCTAAATTTAAATAAAAGCGAGGGGTTGTAACGTCATTAAAACGTGCTTTAGCACGGTCGTTATAAGCGACAAACGCAATACCAGGTGGTAACATAATTGCTTTCTGGCTACCAGATACTAATACGTCTATTTGACTATCAGCCATGTTGATATCAACCGCTCCGATACAACTTACGCCATCAACTACAAAGTAAATCGAATCGTTGAAATCTTTGATAGCTTGGCCAAGGGCTTTAACTGGATGTAAAACGGTTGTCGAGGTTTCGCAAAATTGAGTAAACACAGCCGTAATTTCGACGTCTAAACTTTCTAAATAGGATTTGAACGCGTTCACGTCTACGGCTTGACCCCATTCAACGTCATAAACATGAACATGTTCATAGTACGTTTCAGCAATTTGTTTATAGCGATTACCAAATGCGCCAGATACAATGATTACAAAGTGATCATCTGGATTAACGATGTTAAGCATACTTGCTTCAAGCGCGCTAGTACCACTGGACGTTAAAATCAGGACATCATTTTCCGTACCAAATATAGGTTTCATTGCTTTAAAAGCTTGGTCAGCTAATGTTTCGAAGTCCTTAGAACGGTGACCGAGAAGGGGCGAGTTGATAGCATTTTCTATTTCTTTTGGAACAGGTGTAGGGCCAGGTGTTAACAATAAATTGTGGTGCAAATACATATCAAAACCTCCAGTTGTATGATTTTCAATTTTAGCAAATATTCAGAAAAATTAACAGTGGAAATGATAAGTTTTGATATGTAAACGTTTACATATTGTAATTTAATCGATTTGTGGATCTATTTGAATTTCAACGTTACCTTTTATGGCTTGTGAGACCATACAATGTTTATCTGCAATTTCAATTAAAGATGGTAAACGCTTTTCTAAACGGTCATGATTTGATGCATCCACCTTGATACTAGGGTAGTGAGTGATGCTTTTCATACGAAATTCACCGTGATTTAAAGTGGCCGTGCCAATTGATTTCATGTGTATCTCTACCTGTTCAAAGCGTGCGCGCTCTAAAGCCGCAGCTAATGATATGATATAGCAAGAACTGGCAGCTGAAATCAATAATTCATCTGGATTTGAGGCTTCGCCTACGCCTCCAAGTTCTGTAGGGATTGATATATTGCCATCAAGATGTTCGCTTTTAAATGATCCGATTTTATTACGACCGCCAGACCATTTCGTCTCAATATGAAAATCATGTGTTATCATAAATATGAACCTCCGTTATAAGTGTGTTAAATTAAGTTTAGTTGATTAAGGACCAATAATAAAGAAAGGTGATAGTCTCACATGAAATTGTCGAAACCACATGAGGATTTTAAAATCGTAGCCCACCGAGGGTTGTCAGAAGCTTTTCCTGAAAATACAGGTATCAGTTACAAAGCGGCACTCATGCGTGATGTAGATTTTGTAGAAATAGACTTACATTTATCTAGAGATGGTGTGCTTGTTGCGATGCATGATGAAGATGTTGATCGTACTACAGCGCATAGTGGTCAAATTTCTACGTATTCGCTTGAAGAATTGAAGGATATGGATATTGGAAGTTGGAAGAATGAAACGTTTAAAAATGAACGCATCCTAACTTTTAAGGAAATCTTAGCTATATTCAAATTATATAATAAATCCATCTTGGTTGAGATTAAGAAACCACGTCTATATCCAGGTATCGAGGCTGAAATCATTAAGGATATTGAAGCATGCGATTTTAATAAAGATCAAGTTGTTATTCAATCATTTAACGCGGATTCGATACGAAAGGTGAGAGAGCTTGATCCAACGTTTCGACTAGGCGTCCTTATTAGTGCAAGTAATCATATATTCTCAATGCCAGACTTTGAGTCAATTAGTCAATATGCCGATTACGTTAATCCGAGATTTACGATGATTAATAAACGTTTCGTAAAAAAAGCGCATGAACATCAATTAAAAGTGATGCCTTATACGGTTAATTTACCTAAAGATGTCAAACGTGTTATTAAATGCGGGGTTGATGGGGTCATATCCGACCGACCAGAAGCACTTTTTGATATTTAATTTGGCTAGGTTATTAGGAATATCAATGAAAAATACATAATAGCTATAAATTAAGGATGAAACTCGAGTGATGCGAGCTTCATCCTTGTTAAATTTAAAGGGCCTTTCAAAACTAAGCTTCGTTCTGATAAACACCTAGCGCTACAGCAAGATCATAATATGCAGCGCCCACACATTTAAATACTGTAATTTCCTCGTCGTTATCTCGTTTCAGTTGTTTCGTTGATAATTCGTTTAAGCTTGCGTATAAATCAGAAACGTTGAAGACACCTTGATCCATGGCTTCAATCATTTCGCCACTTTCCTCTAAAACACCATCAACGTCGTCAAATACAACTTTCGACGCGCGCTCTATCGCTTTAACATCAATTTCTCTCATCTCCGGCTGGTATGAGCCGATGCCGTTAATATGCGTGCCGGGTTTAACATGTTCACCGTTAAAGACCGCTACGTCAGAACGTGTTTGGCAGTTAATGATGTCGGCATGTTCTAATAATTCATCCGTATCTTCAACCACTTGAATATCTAAATTTGGGAACGATTCTTGAACCTTTTCTTTAAAGGCATCCGCTTTCTCTGTCGTACGATTGTAAAGTAGTAACGTTGTGATATTTCTTACTTCCAAGATACCTAATAATTGTTCAAAAGCCATGCCACCCGTACCAATCATACCTAGCGTATGACTATCTTCACGGCTTAAATATTTAGTTGCGATACCGCTTAAAGCACCTGTTCGTAAGCGCGTAAGGTAACTACCATCGATCACAGCTTTATGTTCACCGTACTCTAAATCTGTTATCACGATTTTAGCTTGAGTCGTAGGTAGTTGATGTTTAGGGTTATTGGGTGTGATTGATGTAATTTTAATCATTCCAAGCTGTGCTTCTAAATTCACAGCTGGCATATAAAGCATGGACTTTGAATCTTCGCCAGTAGGAATGACTGTACGTTGTTCAAGTTTAATCTTATCGTTATTTAAGGTTTTAAATACGTTTTCAATGTCTTCAATCGCGTTAGACATCTTATATCTTTCTTGAACTTCATGTTCAGATAAAATAAGCATGACATAACCTCCTTAATTTAATTCTAACTTTAGCACGTTTATTAAGGTGGCTCAAAATCTATGTTTAATTGACTAATTGTGAATAAAAAGTGTACGATTATTTTAATCCATTATACAAATATCGTAATGGCCACGATGCAGCGTCCTATTGCTAGAAAAGGGGGAATTAACATGTATAACGATCAAATAGTAGGGGTGCGCTTTTTTATTAGTATATCTAACAATGATCTTGATGAACGCGTTTATTATTACAAAGCTTCTGCGCTTGAAACATTTAAAAAAGGGGATAAAGTGCTCGTTTCAGTTCATAGTAACGATGAACATGTTAACAAGCATATCGTAGCGAGCAGGCTTAAAACTGTTGCTGTTGAGAAAGTCTTTAAGAATATTGATGAATTTATTGAAGGCAAGGATTTAAACGAAATTAAATTTGAAGGTATTAACAAATACATTGTTGCGAATATAGAGCATGATATCGATCAATATTTGGAAAATATGAAAAAAGATGAACGACAAAATGAGCTTAAACGTCTGATCAAGCAAAGAGCTAAAGAGTTAGAAGACTATGAGAAATTTAAAGAAGTTTTAGATAAAACGGATGACGAAACATTACGAGCACTTCTAATCCGTGCAGGCATGATTAAATAAGTTGGGATAAATAGATGATTAGGTATGAATGTTATCTTCAACTTGAGCGTTAAAAGCTTGCATTAAATTGGTTTGATTAAGCACATTTATATTCGTATTACCAAACGAATTTGACAAAGAGCAAAAAAACGGGACCCTTAAATTTAAGGATCCCGTTCTTACTACACGTATAAATGCTATTATCTTGAGTAGTACTCAACGATTAATTGTTCGTTGATTTCAGCTGGTAATTCGCTACGTTCTGGAACGCGTACGAAAGTACCTTTTAAGTTTTCTTCGTCGAATTCTAAGTATTCTGGTACGAAGTTGTTGATTTCAACTGATTCTTTGATGATGTTTAAGTCTTTTGATTTTTCACGTACTGAAACAACTTGACCTGGTTTTAATTGGTAAGATGGGATGTCTGTACGAACACCATCAACTTCAACGTGACCGTGGCCAACGATTTGACGTGCTTGACGACGAGTACGTGCTAAACCTAATGAGTAAACAACAGCGTCTAAACGACCTGCTAATAATGCCATGAAGTTTTCACCATGAACACCGTGTTGTTTACCAGCAATTTCGAATGTGTTACGGAATTGTCTTTCAGTTACACCATATAAGTAACGTAATTTTTGTTTCTCACGTAATTGTAAACCATACTCTGATAATTTTTTACGTTGGTTTGGTCCGTGTTGACCAGGCGCGTAAGGGCGCTTTTCTAATTCTTTACCAGTACCGCTTAAAGAGATACCTAAACGACGAGATTTTTTCCAGTTTGAACCTCTGAATCGAGCCATAATGACTCCTCCTTTTCTTTTTTGTTGTTATGAAAAAACAAAAAAGAGTGTTGAATGCTCATCTAGATATAAAGTTTTATGTGTCTTCACCTCATAGCTACGGTTACGCGACACGTCCACTTTGGGAACAGTATAGAGCTAGACAATATTCAACTGCTATTTTCGTTTATTCACACAAAGAGCATTATATCATTCTGGTAGATAAAGTCAAGTTAGAATTTCAAATGTTGTTCTAAGAGGTCTACAAATGTTTCAAGTCCACGTTGGTCTTCCTCTGAAAAGCGCTTTGTGATAGGCGCGTCAATATCAAGTACGCCATAAAAGCCATTTTTTCCTTTTATCGGAATCACTATTTCTGATTTACTATTTGCATCACACGCAATATGGCCATCAAATTGATTTACATCTTCTACGCGCATCGTCGTGCCTTTTTCTATAGCAGTACCACACACACCTGAACCAACCTTGATACGCACGCATGCCGGATTCCCTTGAAAAGGACCAAGAATGAGCGTTTCTTCATCTAATATATAAAAGCCAGCCCAGTTAATGTCTTTTAAAGTAGTGAAAAGCAGGGCAGCTGCGTTACTTAAGTTTGCGATGATATTTGGTTCATCTTCGATAAGTGCAGTAAGTTGTTGATTTAAAATTTTATAATTCGTCACGATGATTACCCCTTTATATATTTAAAATTAAAAGCTATTATAAACAAAATTGCAAAATCATTCAATTTATCTCATATTTTCATTTTAAAGCTTGACTAAAGTACGTTATAATAACTATGAGTAATTAGGAGGAGAAGACGCATGATTTTGTATATCGTTGTAGGTATTATATTACTAATTTTGATTGCGACCGGTATTCTATTCTTCATTCGTTCGAAAAAGCGCTCGATTGTAGATGAAGCCGAAGCAAGAAAAGAAAAGATTGAAGGACTATCTTCTAGAGAAAGCTTATCCCAATTAGAACACTTAAACTTAACTGGTGAAACAAAGTCTACATATGATTCGTTAAAACGTTCATGGGATGAGAACAAACAAAAAAACTTATCACCAGTTGAAGACAAGATTCACGAAGCTGAAGTTAACTTAGATAAATTCAAATTTTCTAAGGCTCAAACGGAAATTGATGATGCGCATGCTTTAATGGATAAATATGAACAACAACATGAGAAACTTTCAAGTGATGCTGAAGAAATGGTTTCAATACATAACGATAGTGACCGTAAGTATAAAAAATGTCAGAACGACTATCGTGAAATGAAACGTGATGTTTTAGCCAACCGCCATCAGTTTGGTGAAGCAGCACCATCACTTGAACAAGAAATTGAAATGTTCGAACCTGAAATGAAACGTTACGAAGAACTTAAAGCAGAAGGTAACTACAGAGAAGCGCATGAACATATCTCTACATTACATGGTGACATGGATTACCTTAAAAAAGATATGAAAGAGATTCCTGATTTAATCCGTGAAGCGCAAAAAGAATTACCAGGTCAATTCCAAGATTTAAAATACGGTTGCCGTGATTTAAAAGTTGAAGGTTATGACCTTGACCACGTTAAAGTGGAGCATACGCTACAAGATTTAAAAACAGAATTAAGTTTCGTTGAACCTATGATTAGTCGTCTTGAATTAAATAATGCGAACCAACAATTAAATGGAATTAATGATAAGTTAGATGAAATGTATGATTTAATTGAACATGAAGTTAAGTCTAAAAATAAAGTAGAAGAATCTAAAGAAGTCATTACAGATGATTTATTTAGAGCGAAAGATATGAACTATACGCTACAAACTGAAATCGAGTACGTTAAAGAGAATTACTACATCAATGAAAGTGACATTCAAAGTGTTCGCCAATTTGAAAATGAAATTCAAAGCTTGATTTCAGTTTATGACGAAATTCTTAGAGAAATGGCCAAATCAGCTGTACGTTATAGTGAAGTTCAAGATAACTTAAAATACATCGAAGATCATGTGAAAGTGATTAACGAGAAGCAAGAGAAACTACAAAATCACTTGATTTCACTTCGTGAAGACGAAGCAGAGGCTGAAGAAAACATCCTACGTGTTCAATCTAAGAAAGAAGAAGTTTATCGTCGTTTACTAGCTTCTAACTTACAAAGTGTACCAGAACGCTTCATTATTATGAAGAATGAAATTGATTATGAAGTTCGTGATGTGAACGCACAATTTAGTGAACGTCCAATCAATGTTCAACACTTAAAAGATAAAGTAAATAAAATCGTACTTCAAATGAATAAATTTGAAGACGAAGCAACGGATGTGCTTGTAAACGCGGTTTACGCTGAGAAGTTAATTCAATATGGTAACCGTTATCGTAAGGACGATGCAAGCGTAGATAAAAGTCTTAATGAAGCAGAACGCTTATTTAAGAATAATCGCTATAAACGTGCTATTGAAATAGCTGAACAATCGTTAGAACAAGTTGAGCCAGGTGTTTGTGCAAAACTTGAAGACGAAGTTCATAAGCAACAATCATTCTAATGAACATGAGCTTGAGACATATATTGTGGCATAGAGTTTTTAAACTTTATTTCACACAATTCTCAAAAACAGCTGACTCCTAGGGGAGTAGCGTGCGTCCTGAGACTACAGGCTCAGGCCACGCCCCAGGAAAGCATGCTGTTTTAAGGGAATTGTTTAATATGTCCTAAGCTCTTTTTTTGTGTCTTTTCAAAAGGGTCTACACCAAATCAATCGGTGTATGTTAGAATAGTATAATTGAGAAATCGAGGAGTGACATGGATGATTTATTTCGATAATGCTGCGACAACAAAGCCTAATCGTGAGGTTTTAGACACGTTTGTCGAAGTTAATGAACATTTATATTTTAATCCGAATAGTCCGCACCAAAATGGTGACCAAACTGCACGTCTCATGACCCAGTCTAAAGCACAAATTAAATCATTACTTCAATTAAACGACCAAACTGAAGTGATCTTTACGAGTGGTGCCACTGAATCGAATAATATGGCATTAAAAGGCATCGCGCGTCATAAACAAGCATTTGGTAAAACGATTATTACGTCGAAGCTAGAACATCCTTCGGTACTCGAAGTGATGCGCGCGCTCGCTGATGAAGGGTTTAACTTAGAATTTGTGAACGTTACGAAGGAAGGGCGCATTGACCTTGAGCATCTTGAAAGCTTGTTAACGCAAGATGTCATTCTTGTTTCATGCATGCACGTTAATAATATTACGGGTCAAATTCAACCAGTTGCACAGATAGCATCTATGTTAAAACAATATCCTAAAGTGCATTTTCATGTTGATGCCGTTCAAGCGCTAGGTAAAGTACCGCTTATTACGGAAGGTGTAGATACTTTAAGTGTCAGCGGCCATAAATTTAACGGTTTAAAAGGTCAAGGCTTGCTTATCACGCAAAATTACCATCAACTTGAACCTATTATTCATGGTGGGGGTCAAGAATTAAACTTACGAAGTGGAACTGTGAATGTGCCGTCTAATGTAGCTATGGTTAAAGCGATTCGACTCGCATTAGAAAACCAAGCCGAGCTATCACATACGCTTTCTGAACTAAATCAAGCGATTCGTGATTATGTATCGCAATTTAGAGGTATTGTCATCAATTCGGACGAAAGTGCGTCACCACATATTTTAAACCTTTCATTTCCTGGCGTTAAAGGCGAAGTCCTCGTGAATGCCTTTTCAAAGAGGGATGTCATGATCTCAACAACAAGTGCATGTTCATCTAAACATAGCAGTCTTAATGAAGTGTTATTAGCGATGGGTATCGATGAGAAGAACATTGAAGGTAGTATTCGGTTATCATTCGGTTCACTCAACACGATGGCAGAACTTGAACCATTTAAAAAGGCCTTTGAAGAAATATATGAAGAAGTAGAGGAGTTGTTAAGAAAATGAAGTACGACCACATATTAGTGCGTTACGGTGAACTGACGTTAAAGCAAAATAATCGTAAAATGTTTGTGAATCAATTACGTTCAAATGTCAGACAAGCTCTCATCCCTTTGAAGGGCTATGAAGTTAAAGCGAACCGTGACCGCATGTACATTGAAATCGATGACAATGTAGATGTTGATGAAATGATTAACCGTGTGACAAACGTATATGGTGTGCGTTCGGCGAGCCCGGTTGTCAAACTTGAAAAGACGATGGATGCGGTGTATGAGCAAGCGGTTGCCTTTTCTCAAACGTTTAATGCTGGAGATACGTTTAAGATTGAGGTAAAGCGTTCAGACAAAAACTTTGAATTCGATACGTTTCAAATTCAGCGTCAAGTAGGTGGCGCAGTCTTAAAGGCTAATGAAAATTTAACCGTTGACGTTAAGAACCCTGATCATGCGATAAAGGTTGAAGTTCGACTTGATGCAATTTACATGTATGACACGATTGTTAAAGGTGTAGGTGGCTTACCTGTGGGTACTGGCGGTAAGACGTTATTAATGCTTTCAGGCGGTATCGATTCACCTGTTGCTGGTATGGAAGTTATGCGTCGTGGCGTGACGATTGAAGCGATTCATTTCCATAGTCCACCATTCACCAGTGAAAAGGCTAAGGAGAAAGTCATTGAACTTACGAAAATTATGGCATCTCGTGTAGGACCGATTAAACTGCACATCGTGCCTTTTACTGAGGTGCAGAAACAAATCCATAAAGTGGTACACGAGCGTTATACAATGACTTCGACGCGTAGAATGATGATGCGCATCGCTGATAAAGTCGTGCATCAAATTGAAGCGGATGCGATTGTTAATGGTGAGAACTTAGGCCAAGTTGCGAGTCAAACCCTTAAGAGTATGTACGCGATCAACAACGTGACGTCTACACCTGTGTTACGCCCGTTACTTACTTTAGATAAGGATGAAATCGTTGAAAAGGCGAGAGCCATTGGTACGTTCGAGACGTCAATTCAACCATTTGAAGATTGTTGTACAATCTTTACGCCTAAAAACCCTGTAACAGAGCCTCAGTTTGATAAAGTAGTTCAGTATGAATCAGTGTATAACTTTGATGAAATGATCGACCGCGCAGTGGACAACATTGAAACACTTGAAATCGACAAAGATTATGATGTCAATAAGGATGAGAAAGCAGACTGGATGTCCGATTTATTCTAGTAGTGTGGGTCGATGATATACAATTTAATTTTGACTTTAAACGTTGATGAAAAAATCAGTTCATCAACGTTTTTTTATTACAATTAAAACAAATTTTAAAATTTTTTTGTTATCATGAAGATATATCTTTTAGGAAGGAATGAGGTTATGTCTAAACGTATCGTCGCGATAATTCTCGCAGTTGTCATCGTATTTGGTGGCTTATTAGTTAGCATCGGCTCCTTCATGATAGGGTCATTTATGAATGCCGATAAATCTAAAGAGACGCTTATGGAACCTACGCCAACAGTTGTTAAAAGTGGTAATACACAGAAGCAGATTGCGAAATTAAACTTAAATGGTGAAATTATGGACAGCGCCGCGCCAAGCGCTTTTGGTGGAGGAAATACATATAATCACAAAGCTTTCATGTCTTATTTAAAAGCCATTGAGAAAGACAAATCAATTAAAGGTGTATTAATTAACGTTAATACACCGGGTGGGGCAACGTACCCAACTGATGAAATCCACGAAGAGATTCTTAAGTTAAAAGCCAAAGGTAAGAAAGTCTACGTGAATATGAAATCTATGGCAGCTTCAGGTGGTTACTATATTTCAGCACCTGCAGACAAAATTTATGCTGGTCCTCAAACACTAACAGGCTCAATCGGTGTTATTATGCACGGCATGGATTATTCAGGTTTACAAAAGAAACTAGGCGTTAAATCGAACACCATTAAGTCAGGTGAACATAAAGATATCTTAAGCTCTAGTCGTCCGATGTCTGATGAAGAGAAGGACATTATGCAATCCGTGATTGATGACAGCTTCGACCGTTTTGTAGATGTGGTTAAAGAAGGACGTAACATGCCTGAGAAGAAAGTTCGTAAACTTGCAGATGGTCGCATTTATTCAGCTCAACAAGCTGAAAAGAACGGTTTAATTGATGAGATCGCATTAGAAGATAAAATCATAAAAGACTTAAAGAAAGAAGTTAAATCTAAAAATGCACAAGTTGTTTCATTTGAAGAGTCAGGTAAAGGCTTAGGGTCATTATTCGGTTTAGATGCAACGTTCGATTCAATTAAAGCAACGTTTAATGACGTGCGTTCAATCCTTAAAAATGATACGAAAACACAGCCAATGTATTTATATGAAGGGTAGGTGTGATGAAGATGTACGATTCACAAACAGAAGTTCCAAATTACAATCCTACTGCGCATTCATCTTCTAAACCTAAAAACACCCAATCAGACTTCGAGCGTGAAGTTGAATCTATTTATTATGCAGGCTTTGGTTTACGCTTTTTAAGCTATATCATAGATTTATTGATGTTATGGGGTATCACATCGATTATCTTAAAACCGATATATAGCCTTACGAAAGTCAACGAAGCGAAGTTTTTCATTGATTATTTAAGTGTTGATCATATTATGGATGCCTTATTCTATTTTCTTTATTTTATACTCATGACATACTTCTTTAAGCAAACGATTGGTAAAATGATTCTCGGTATATCTGTACAACGCAAAGATTTTAGAAAGCTTAAATGGGGCGATGTACTCATACGTGAATGGCCTGGTCGTATTATAAGCAATATCTTTTTAGGATTGCCGTATCTTGTAGTATTATTTACTCATCGACATGAAGGTATTCATGACTTCTTCGCGGATACCGTAGTGGTGAAACAAAAATATTTGAAGCAATTACAAAATCGTTGATAGAAAGTTGACCTAAATGGTAGTATTTTAGATGAGACATTGTATAACGTAAACTTTTAAGGAGGCATTATAAATGGCAAAAGTAACATTTAAACAAGAACCTATCACATTAAAAGGTGAAGAAGTTAAACAAGGTGACACTGCGCCAGATTTTAAAGTTTTAGGCAATGATTTATCAGAAGTTACTTTAAAAGACTTTGATGGTAAGAAAAAAATTCTTAACGTAGTACCTTCTTTAGATACGCCAGTTTGCGATCAACAAGCACGTAAATTTAATGAAGAAGCATCAACTGACGAAAATGGTGTTGTATTAACAATTTCTGCTGACTTACCATTCGCTCAAAAAAGATGGTGTGCAGCAAGCGGCTTAGACAACGTATTAACAGTAAGTGACCATAAAGACCTAGACTTCGGTATGAACTATGGTGTTGTTATGGAAGAATTACGTTTATTAGCACGTTCAGTATTTGTTTTAGATCAAAACAACGAAATCGTTCACGCTGAAATCGTATCAGAAGGTACAGATTTCCCAGATTTCGATAAAGCACTAGAAGCTTATAACAACATTAAATAATCATTTTAAATATGATTGACTTTTAAAAAATAGAGATCATACTGTCCATGTAACTTTCAGAATAGATGCAATGATGTGTTTATGGGTATACCATAAGTGACACGTGAACTTAAATTCTGAATACATGGGCAGTTTTTTTAACGAAAGGATTTTATAGATGTCACAAGAGAAAACAATAATGGAACGATTATTTCAACATTTAGATGATAGAACGAAGGCTTATAATAAAGAGAACGGTCAAAGTTTTATGGAGAACTTAGGCTTAGCGATGGAAGATGTATATAAGAACCATCGTGATATGTTAGAACAAGCGACACTACAGGATCGTCGTAAAGCTTTCCAATTCGCTTACTTAAGTTTAATGCAAGAAGAGGAAATTCAAGCGAATCATCAAATTACGCCTGATTCTATTGGCTTAATTCTTGGTTATCTCGTGAAGCAATTCTCTAAAGATCGAGACGAACTTCACATTGCAGACTTAGGAGCTGGTTCAGGTCATTTAAGTGCTGCGGTTCATGAAATTTTAACTGAAACAACGATCATGCATCACTTAGTTGAGGTTGACCCTGTATTGTCACGTGTAAGTGTGCACCTTGCGAACTTCTTAGAAATTCCATTCGATGTTTATCCGCAAGATGTTTTAATGCCACTTCCATTCGAAGAGGCGGACATGGTTATCGGTGATTTACCGATTGGCTACTATCCTGTTGATGAGCGCAGTCAAGATTATAAGCTCGGTTTTGAAGAAGGGCATAGTTATGCGCATTATCTGTTTATCGAACAAGCTATCGATACGTTACGCGACGAAGGCTATGCATTCTTAGTAGTTCCGAGTCAGCTTTTCGAAGGGGAGAATGTGAAACAGTTAGAAAAATACATTGCAACAGAAACCGAAATGCAAGCTTTTCTACATTTACCTAAATCGCTTTTCAAGAGTGAGCGCGCACAGAAATCAATTCTTATTCTTCAGAAAAAGACACCTGGCAAAACAAGAGCAGTAGAAGTATTTCTAGCTAATATTCCTGATTTCAAAAGCCCTCAATTATTCCAAAATTTCTTAGCAGAATTAACGGAATGGTATGACAAAAATCATTCATAAAATTAATCTGTTATACACTTGAAATCGAACTGTATTAATGGTTAAATAGTATTGAAATCAATAAATATTTATACTGGAGGACGTATGTTATGTCAAAATTAATTTTGGCGATTAATGCTGGTAGTTCATCATTAAAATTCCAATTAATCGAAATGCCAGAAGAAAAATTAGTAACTAAAGGGTTAATCGAAAGAATCGGTCTTAACGATTCAGTATTTACAATTGAAGTAAATGGTGAAAAAGTTAAAGAAACGAAAGATATCAAAGATCACGTTGAAGCGGTTGATATCATGTTAGATAGCTTACAAAAACATGGTATTATCAATGACATTAACGACATTGATGGTACAGGTCACCGTGTTGTACATGGCGGTGAATTATTCCCATCTTCAGCATTAGTTACAGATGAAACAGAAAAACAAATCGAATCATTAACTGACTTAGCGCCTTTACACAACCCAGCTAACTTAATGGGTATCCGCGCATTCAGAAAATTATTACCAAACATTCCACATGTTGCGGTATTCGATACGTCATTCCATCAAACAATGTCAGAAGAATCTTATCTTTACAGCTTACCTTACCAATACTACGAAGATTACGGCGTACGTAAATACGGTTTCCACGGTACAAGCCACAAATACGTATCACAACGTGCAGCTGAAATCTTAGACAAACCAATCGAAGACTTACGTATCATCTCTTGCCACATTGGTAACGGTGCTTCAATCGCAGCGATTGAAAACGGTAAATCAGTTGATACTTCAATGGGCTTCACACCATTAGCTGGTGTAACAATGGGTACTCGTTCAGGTAACATTGACCCTGCATTAATCCCATTCATCATGGAAAAGACTGGTAAAACAGCTGACGAAGTTTTAAACACATTAAATAAAGAGTCAGGTTTACTAGGTATCACTGGCACTTCAAGCGACCTTCGTGACATCGAAGAAGACGCTGCTGAAGGTAACGAACGTGCACAATTAGCATTAGACGTATTTGCATCACGTATCCACAAATACATGGGTTCATATGCTACTCGTATGCACGGTGTTGACGTAATCGTATTCACTGCTGGTGTTGGTGAAAACTCAGACGTTGTTCGTGAAAAAGTATTAACAGGCTTAGAATTCATGGGCGTATACTGGGATCCTAAGAAGAACGAAGGTTTAAGAGGTAAAGAAGCGTTCTTAAACTACCCACATTCACCAGTTAAAGTATTAGTAGTTCCAACAAACGAAGAAGTTATGATCGCTCGCGACGTAATGAAATTCGGTGAATTAAAATAATTCCTTATTTGAAAATGAAGCTAGGGCATGGCCCTAGCTTTTTT
>NZ_JH815593.1:144196-174260 GCF_000298075.1 Staphylococcus massiliensis CCUG 55927
GCTTTTTTGTGGTTTGAGGGGTACGGAGTCGGTGTGGCGGGGGTTCGTCGGTTTAGTCTTGCCATTGGGTACGGTGTCGAGATAGAGGAGACTCGTCGATTTAGCTAGATTGATTATGTGCGATACTACTTGTTAGGGGATTGTTGAAATATAGTTATAATTACCGGTGTGTATGATAGTATAGCAGTGATAAGAGCCAAGTGAAGAGGCGACATGGCTGTAAAACGGTGATAAGAGCCAAGTGGAGTCGCGACATGGCTGTAAAACGATGATAAGAGCCTAGTGAAGACGCGACATGGCTCTAAAACGGCGATAAGAGCCAAGTGGAGAGGCGACATGGCTATAAAACGGTGATAAGAGCCAAGTGGAGTCGCGACATGGCTGTAAAACGGCGATAAGAGCCAAGTGGAGAGGCGACATGTCTATAAAACGGTGATAAGAGCCAAGTGGAGAGGCGACATGGCTCTAAAACAGGAGTAAGAGCCAAGTGAAGTGGTGACATGGCTCTAAAACAGGAATAAGAGCCAAGTGAAGTTGTGACATGGCTGTAAAACGTTGATTTGAGCCAAGTGAATTCGCGACATGGCTGTAAAACGATGATAAGAGCCAAATGAAGATGCGACATGGCTCTAAAACAGAAATAATATCCATGTGAGCCTATCACATGGATATAATTGATAAGTAAGAATAAGTGATTATTCTTACTTATCAACTAGTCCAATTGTTACAAGTTGCTAAGAGGCTTGTTGCCAACTAGTGAAGATGTCACAAGTTGCTAAGGGCACCGTTGCCAACTAGTGACGAAGCCACAGGTTGATAAGAGCACCGTTGCCAACTAGTGATTAAACGACAAGTTGTTAAAAGTGGTCTCATTCACGAAATATTTTATTAGGTTGTACATATTACATGGTTTGTATTACTGAAACCGACGCAAATGGTAAATAGCGTCGGAATGGAGCAACGAAACCAACGTAAAAGTCAAATAGTGTCGGAATGGATCATCGAAACCGATGCAAAATCTAAATAGCCTCGGAATGGAACACTGAAACCGACGCAAAAGCCGATTAACATCGGAATGCACCTTTGACACCGACGCTAACCCATAAATCCGCCAGCCGACCGTAAAGAACCTCTCGCACAAACCCTCCTTAAATCTTCCCACTCTACACACCCCATAAAAAAGAAGAGGTACCTGAGTACCTCTCCATCTACAAATCGCACAACTACATATTAAATTTGATAATCTTTTAAGAATTCTTTCGTTGCAACTTCTGGTTCGAAGTGCTCTGGAATCTCGCCAGTACGTACTACAAGCACGTCACATTCAGCGTGTCTTACAATTGCTTCAGACACAGATCCTACGATAAAGCGTTCTACCGCATTTAAGCCTGATGTACCGCACATAATTAAGTCCGCTTCAATTTCATTCGCAAGTTGTTTAGGGATAATCGTTTTTGGAGCACCGAATTCTAAGCGTGTTTCTACTTGAGTAACACCAGAATTTTTAGCAACTTTTTCATAACCATCTAAAAGTTTTGTCGCAAATTCGCGAGAACGTTCCGTAAATTGAGAGTCATAAACCTCATAAGATGTATACGTTCTTGAATCAACAACATTAACTACAGTAAGCTTCGCATCATTACGTTTTGCGACAGCTACTGCCTTATTAAAAGCCCATTCTGCTTCATGTGAACCATCGACTGCGATTAATATATTTTTATAAGAAAACATCGCAATTCCCCCTTTTCTATTCAATTCTATTATATCACATTTTTTAGATATTTTATAAAATACTTTTACATAAAAATTAAATATGATTGCGCTTACATGCCCGTATGCGTTAAACTGAATACTGGAGGTGGGATAAATGAGAATTGGAATTCCAAAAGAGATTAAAAATAACGAGAACAGAGTAGGTTTATCACCAAGTGGTGTTCATGCGCTTATTGAGCAAGGTCATGAAGTACTTGTTGAGACACAAGCTGGAATCGGTTCTTACTTTGAAGACAAAGATTACGAAGCTCAAGGGGCAAAAATTTTAGACGATGCCGCTTCAGTTTGGGATGTTGACATGGTGATTAAAGTTAAAGAACCACTAGAGGAAGAATTTCAATACTTCAAGAAAGATTTAATTTTATTCACGTACTTACACTTAGCAAACGAAGAGAAGCTTACACAAGCATTAACAGAAAATAACGTAACTTCAATTGCTTATGAAACAGTACAATTACCTGATGGTTCATTACCACTATTAACACCAATGAGTGAAGTAGCTGGACGTATGTCAGCACAAGTTGGTGCACAATTCTTACAAAAATTAAACGGTGGTATGGGTATCCTATTAGCAGGCGTACCTGGTGTATCTAAAGGTAAAGTAACAATCATTGGTGGCGGCCAAGCGGGTACAAACGCTGCTAAAATCGCCCTTGGGTTAGGCGCAGATGTTACGATCCTAGACGTAAACCCTAAACGTTTACAAGAATTAGAAGATTTATTCGATGGACGCGTACACACAATTATGTCAAATCCATTAAACATTGAAATGCAAGTAAAAGAAAGTGACTTAGTTATCGGTGCCGTATTAATTCCTGGTGCTAAAGCGCCTAAATTAGTTACTGAAGACATGATCAAGCAAATGAAGAATGGTTCAGTAATCGTTGATATCGCAATCGACCAAGGTGGTATTTTCGAAACAACAGACCGCATCACAACACACGACGACCCAACTTACATCAAACACGGTGTCGTTCATTACGCGGTAGCGAACATGCCTGGTGCAGTACCAAGAACGTCAACGATCGCTTTAAATAACGCAACACTACCTTACGCAGTTCAACTTGCGAACAAAGGTTATCGTCAAGCGTTAAAAGATAACCAACCACTTTCTTTAGGTTTAAATACATTTGAAGGCCAAGTGACAAACAAAGCAGTAGCAGAAACATTTGGTTACGAATATAAGCCAGTATTCGAAGTACTGAACTAATCGATATTCAATCATTAAGACGTGAGACCATTTACGAATCTCACGTCTTTTTTATATCTATTCAACTTTTTCTCAAGTCATTATACCTTCATTTCTTCCTCTTCTTGAAAAGCCCTTTAAAAGCCGTACGCCCTTAATAGGGGAGGCACGCTTCACCCACGCGACAACCACTCAATCTTTACACGATTTTACTACCATGTACCTCTTGAAATGGAAAGGCATCTAGTAGGGCATCTAAGTTATCTTTCGTAATACCGCCGCCTGGCATAATTTCAATAGCACCTTTAGCAAACATCACGAGCTTCGCTATGTGATTCAAGTTATCAAATACGCTTGAAGATGCAGGTCCACCATGCATTAGAACTCGTCTAAACCCAAGCTCGATTAAGGTTTGTAAGGCCTTTTGCTGCTGATGCACATGCACCTCATCAAACGCCATATGACACACAGCAGGGATATCAACGCATAAATCCTTAAGCGTCTCCATTTGCCATCTATCTATCGTATGGTCTCTCGTAAGGCAACCAAAGACGAAGTAATCGACATCAAGTTGACGTAACGCTTTAATATCTTGTTGCATCACTTCGAAGTCATAAAGGTCATAGACAAAGTTACCACCACGAGGGCGAATCATAACCGCTACCTCAACACCTTCCATGTGACACATAGAAATACAAGTTTGAACCATACCGTAGCTCGGGGTCGTGCCTCCAACATCAAGGTTGTCGCATAATTCGATTCGATCAGCACCGTGTTCTATCGCATACTTTACCGACTCTATTGACGTTACAACGGCTTCTTTAATCATTTCGCGTACCTTGTTAAAGATTCGTAACCATCTTTCGTTACGAGAATATCGTCCTCAATTCGAACGCCAGCAACACCTGGTTTATAAATACCTGGTTCTATCGTGAACACCATGCCTTCTTTAAAGACATTGTCATTCTTATTCGAAATATCCGGATACTCGTGCGTATCAATACCTAAGCCGTGACCTAAACGGTGAGGGAAGTATTCACCAAAGCCTTGCGCTTCAATAATGCCACGCGCTTTACGGTCAACATCTGAAATCTTAACGCCCGGCTTAACCATTTTCATCGCTTCTGTCTCAGCCTCAAGCACAATTTGATAAATACGCTGTGCATCTTCTGACGGCGTACCAAATGGAATCGTACGCGTGATATCACTACAATAATTCTGATACACAACGCCTAAATCAAAGAGCACGTACTCATCATCAGCTAATTGACGGTCGCCCGGAACACCGTGTGGCGATGCAGCGTGATCACCAAATAACACCATCGTATCAAAGCTCATCTCAGAAACACCGTATTGACGCACTTCCGTTTCAATATGATTCACTACCTCACGTTCCGTTACGCCCACCTTTAAAAAGTCCTTCCCAATCTCAATGCATTTATCCGCAATTTCGGCTGCGCGGCGCAATTTTGAAAGTTCGTCATCTGTTTTAATGTTACGTAAAGCTTTTACCTCGTCATCTACATATGAGAATTGAGCTACTTGAAAAGCGTCTTTAAGTTCATGTTCACGTTTAACCGTTAAATACTCAGCTTCAACAAGCATGTGATTCAACGTCTTTCCAAATTTCTCATACGGATCTTCTGTATCTAAGTAACCTAAAATGTTACCTTCATAAGGCGAATTCTTAATATCTTCAACTTCCATTTGAGGGGCAAACAAAGTTCTTGTGCCATCCTTTTCAATGAGCAGGGCAAACAAGCGCTCATGAGGATCTGAATGATAATCTGTTAAATAAAAGATGTTCTTAGGATTGGAAATCCACATCGCATCACCATTCATGTCGTTCAGTACCTTAATTAGTTGTTCATTCTTCATCGTTACACGCTCCTTAAATATGATATGCGATTTTGACTTCAATTGAATATTGAAATCGATTAAGTGGTATATTAAAAGTATACAATTAATGAGGAGGAAAAATCATGAATTTATCATTTCACGGTCAATCAACAATCTATTTTGAAGCTAACGGTAAGAAAGTTATCGTAGACCCATTTATTACTGGTAACGAACTATCAGATTTAAATGCGGATGAATTAAAGGTAGATTACGTTATTCTAACTCATGGTCACGAAGACCATTTCGGCGATACAGAAAAACTCGTTAAAAATAATGATGCTACTGTAATCGGTTCAGCAGAAGTAGCAAACTATTTATCTACTGCACGTGGTATCGAGAACGTGCATCCAATGAATATTGGTGGTAAATGGGAATTTGAATTCGGTACTTTAAAATATGTACAAGCATTCCACAGTTCAAGTTTAATGGACGATAATGGTAAACCAATCTATTTAGGTATGCCAATGGGCTTAATCCTAGAAGTTGAAGGTCAAACAATTTATCACTGTGGTGACACTGCTTTATTCAGTGACATGGCACTTATCACTAAAAGACACCCAGTAGATGTTTGCTTTATTCCGATTGGCGACAACTTCACTATGGGTATCGATGACGCAAGCTATGCGATCAATGAATTCATTAAACCGAAAATCTCAGTACCAATTCATTACGATACATTCCCATATATTGAACAAGACCCTGAAGACTTCAAGAAAGCCGTAACAGAAGGGGACGTTCAAGTCTTAAAACCAGGTGAAGCAGTTAAGTTTTAATTTACCTTAAAACCATCTTATAGAAAAAAGGGAGCAGGTGACGCTTTAATAAACGTCCTGCTCCCTTTAAATTTCCTTTATTTCACGATAAGTACTGGAATTGTAGCACGTTTAGCAACTTTGTGGCTCACACTACCAAGAACGAATTTCTTTTCTTTCTCGGCTTTACGGTTACTTAACACAACAATTTCATAGTTACCACGGTTAGCTGTTTCAACTAATTTCTCTTTAGGACTACCTTTTAGAATAAGTTCTTCAAACTGGATATCACAGTCTGTCAAACGACGTCTCGTTGGCTCTAGTTCTTCGCAACGCTTTTCCTTAAGTTCTTCTAAATGCATACCAAATTGAATAGAAGCTCTTAAATCTTGTTCACTAATCACGTTTACAATCGTAACAAGTGAGTCCGGTCCTGCTAACTTACAAACCTCTTGAATTGCCTTTTCATTTTTAAGTTGAGTGTCTACACCAAGTAAAATGTTCTTATACATAAGAAACGCCTCCCTCTCTAGATATATGGGCGCTTAATAAAGTCGTCCACTGATAATTTCCTCATTTATTATATTCCCTATTTATTTACAAAATTAACATGTTTTTAAAAGAAATTTACAAGAAATCGATTAAACCCAGATTTCGCATTTCATAGATAAAAACGTTATAATATATATAATAATGAGTGGATTTTGAGGTAATAAAATGACAAAACACGAACAAATTTTAAAGCATATAGAATCATTGTCAGTCGGACAGAATATTTCGGTACGTAAAATAGCGAAAGACCTTAAAGTTTCAGAAGGTACAGCTTATCGCGCAATCAAGGATGCTGGACAATTAGGACTTGTTGCAACGATTGATCGTGTTGGAACTGTTCGTATTGAAAAGAAATCTCGAGCCCAAATTGAAAACTTAACGTTTGGAGAAATTGTTAAAATTATAGATGGACAAGTTTTAGGTGGACGTAGTGGTTTGTACAAAACGTTGACCAAGTTTGCGATAGGGGCCATGGAACTTGAAGACGTTGTAAGATACTTATCTAAAAACACACTACTTATTGTTGGTAACCGTACAGACGTTCAATTGGAAGCATTAAAACGCGGTAGTGCTGTACTGATAACAGGTGGCTTTGATACGACGGATGAAATTAAAGCATATGCAGATGATAAAGGTTTACCGATTCTTTCTTGTAATTATGATACGTTCTTAGTAGCCAACATGATTAACCGAGCGATGTACGACCAAATGATACGTAAAGAAATATTAGTGGTTGAAGATATCGTAATACCAGTTGATGAAACGTCAGTGCTTTTCGATGATATGAAAGTGGCAGACTTTAAAGACGTTGCTAAGGAAACAGGGCACGCCCGTTTCCCAATAGTGGATCGTAATAAGAAGTTACTTGGCATTATTACGAGTAAAGATATCATTTCACATGATACGCATACGGATATTAAACAAGTGATGACGAAATCGCCGATATACGTGCAACTCAACACGACCGTAGCTTCATGTGCGCATCTAATGATCTGGGAAGGTATTGAACTGTTGCCTGTTACGTCGAGTAATCGAAAACTTATCGGTGTTATAACGCGTGAAGATGTATTACGCGCCATGCAGCTTATCGGTAAGCAGCCTCAAGTAGGTGAAACGATAAACGATCAAATTGCGAAACATATTTCAATCGATCATAATCAAATTAAAGTACAAATCACACCTTTACTTACAAATCAGTTTGGTACGTTAAGTAAAGCCGTCTTTGTCGCGATTATCGAAGAGACGATGAAATCAGTGATGCGTAAGCAAAAGAAACTTGAAGTTATGATTGAGAATTTAAATATCTTTTACATAAAGACGGTTCAAATTGAGTCAGATATTGAGGTTCATTATGACTTTTTAGACATGGGTAGAAGCTTCGCGAAACTTGAAGTAACCATGACGACACAAAATAAAACCGTTGCTAAGGCCTTAATTATGTGCCAACTCATTGACCATTATGAATAAGGAGGAACTTTATTTATGCAAACGTTTAATGCAATTATGGAAAAGATTGAACAATACGACACAATTATCATACATAGACATGTGAGACCGGATCCTGATGCTTATGGTTCACAGCTTGGTTTGAAATATTATTTAGAGGAAAAGTTTCAAGACAAACAAATTTATGCGGTTGGTCACAACGAACCTTCATTAGATTTTATAGGTGAACTTGATGACGTTTCTGATGGGACATTTAAAGAAGCACTTATCATTATTTGTGATACAGCAAATGAAGGGCGCATTGATGATGAACGTTTCAAATTAGGTCAAGAAATCATTAAAATTGACCACCATCCAGCAGTTGATCAGTATGGGGATATTAATTATGTAAATACGAAAGCGTCTTCTACGAGTGAAATTATTTATACGATGATAGATTTCTTGAATGACAAGGTTTATCTCAGTGATAAGGCGGCGCGTGTGCTTTATCTAGGTATCGTTGGAGATACAGGTCGTTTCTTATTCAATAACACGACAACTCAAACATTGAACGTAGCAGCATCATTAATTGCTTATGACTTTGATCATAATTTTGAGCTGAATCAACTTGGTGCGAAAGATCCTAAATTAATGCCGTTCCAAGGATATATTCTGCAGAACTTTGACTTAAATGATAAAGGCTTCTGTAAGGTTAAAATCACGCACGATGTGTTAGAACAGTTCAATGTAAAACCAAATGAAGCGTCATTATTCGTGAATGCCATTGCAGATATGGATGGCTTGAAAGTATGGGTCTTTGCGGTTGATGAAGGTAGTGAAATTCGTTGTCGTATTCGCTCTAAAGGCATTAAGATTAATGATATCGCGAGCGAATTTGGTGGCGGTGGCCATGAGAATGCTTCTGGCGTTTCTGTTGATGATTGGGAAACGTTCGACGCACTTGCTACAAAGCTAAACGACCGCATTTAAGGAGGAAACACTATGGTTGCTCATTTAAATGTGCATACAGCCTATGACTTGTTAAACTCGAGCATTCGAATCGAAGACGTAGTGAAGCGGGCGAAAGCTGAAGGTTATAATGGGATTGCTATGACAGATACCAATGTCTTATATGCGTTACCACAATTCTTTGATAGTTGTAACAAACATGGGATTAAACCTGCCTTTGGTATGACGCTATATGTGACAGATGAACTTCATGAAGTCGAAACAGTAGTTCTTGCTAGGAACGATGCGGGCTTAAAGGCTTTATACCAATTATCTTCCGCTTTAAAGATGCGAGAAAAGACTGAGACACCGTTAAGTTGGCTCGAACGCTATCAAGATAATCTTATGATCATTTTCAAAGATTTAGACGAAGCGCACCATATGATTTACGCGCCTTTTAAAGAGAAAGCTAACGTATACATGAGTCATCTTAGCGTGGATTCACTTCCCTTTGAAAAGGTCTGGATGGCCAAAACGTGTTATTTAGATGAAGCGGATAAGGAAGCGTACTTTGCGCTAGGTGCCATAAAGAATAACACTAAGATTGATATCGTAAACGAGGTTGAAGATCCTGGGCTTCATTTTCCTAAATTGGAAGCAGTGGAACAAGATATTGAGCCCTCATATTTAAAAGCAACGGAAGACATTCTTGAACAATGTAACGCGACATTACACTATAATCAGTCTTTATTACCACAGTTCGACACGCCTGATAACCAATCTGCAGATGAGTATTTACGTGAACGACTTGAAGAAAGGTTACAAGCATTCGAACTAACGGAAGATGTCTATCGAGAGCGACTCGATTACGAATATGATGTGATTACGAAAATGGGTTATGCGGATTACTTCTTAATCGTTAGTGATTTAATTCATTACGCTAAGACGCATGATGTGTTAGTTGGACCAGGACGTGGGTCGTCTGCAGGGTCTTTAGTCAGTTACTTACTTGGCATAACAACGATTGACCCGATTAAATATAATCTTTTATTCGAACGTTTCTTAAATCCTGAACGTGTCACAATGCCCGATATTGATATCGACTTTGAAGATACGAAGCGTGAGAAGGTTATCGAGTATGTGCAACAAAAGTATGGGGAACATCATGTAGCTGGTATCGTGACGTTTGGACATTTACTCGCTCGAGCTGTAGCGCGAGATATTGGCCGTATTATGGGCTTTGATGAGGTTACGTTAAATGAAGTATCGAGCCTTATTCCGCATAAGTCAGGTATCACATTAGAGGCCGCGTATGAATCTGAAGCGTTTCGAGAATTCGTGCACCGTAATTATCGTAATGAGAAATGGTATGAACTCTGTCGTAAGTTGGAAGGGCTACCACGACATACGTCTACTCATGCGGCAGGCGTAATTGTAAACGACCGACCTTTATATCATTATGTGCCGTTGACGCTTGGTGATGCTGGTTTACTCACGCAGTGGACGATGACGGAAGCAGAACGTATCGGTCTCTTAAAAATTGACTTCCTAGGCTTGCGTAACTTGTCGATTATTCATAAAATCGTGAAACAGGTCGAATATGACAAGAAAGTACACATAAAAATTGAGGACATCCCTTTTGATGATGAAAAGGTCTTTAAATTGTTATCTAATGGAGATACGACAGGGATCTTCCAATTAGAATCTGACGGCGTAAGAAGTGTGTTAAAACGGTTAAGACCGCAACACTTTGAGGACATTGTAGCCGTGACGTCGCTATATCGACCAGGTCCAATGGAAGAAATACCGACATATATTAAGCGCCGACACCATCCTGAAACGGTAACGTACCTTCATGAAGACCTTGAACCGATTCTGAATCGAACGTATGGCGTTATCATTTATCAGGAACAAATCATGCAGATTGCGAGTCGCTTCGCAGGCTTTTCATATGGTGAAGCGGATATTCTACGCCGAGCAATGAGTAAGAAGAACCGTGAAGTGCTTGAAAGTGAGCAAACGCACTTTGTAGAAGGGGCGACAGCGAAGGAATATAGTCCTGAACTGAGTCAACAAATTTTCAATTTGATTCTGAAATTCGCTGACTACGGGTTCCCACGTGCGCATGCGGTAAGTTATTCTAAAATCGCGTACATTATGGCTTATTTAAAGGTTCATTATCCGAATTACTTCTACGCAAATATCTTAAGTAATGTGATTGGTAGCGAGAAGAAGACAATGGATATAATTAAAGAGGCTAAAGGACAGCGTATTGACATCCTAACGCCGAATATTAATGAAAGTTTTTGGTTCTATAAACCGAAACCTGAAGGTATTTATATTTCGCTCGGTACTATTAAAGGTATCGGATATCAGACAGTCAATATTATTCTAAGCGAACGAAAGGCGAATGGTCCTTTCAAAGACTTCTTTGACTTTTGCCGGAGAATTCCAAATCGCATCAAATCACGTAAGAATCTTGAGGCACTTATACTCGTCGGGGCCTTCGACACATTTGGTAAGAATCGTGCCACGTTGCTTCAATCTATTGACCAAGTCGTGGATGGCTCAACGCAAATAGACGATCAAGATTTTATATTCGATCAGTTGACGGTGAAAGAAGAGTATCATGAGACTGACGAAATGCCAGATAAAATTTTAAGTAGTTATGAGAAACAATATTTAGGCTTCTATGTTTCCGAGCACCCCACTGAAAAGCTCTTTAAAGAGAAGCAATATTTGTCGCTCTTTCAATTGAACCAAGCAGAATTAAACAAGCCCATGCTGATTAATTTAGATGTCATTAAGCCAATTCGTACGAAAAAAGGGCAAAATATGGCATTTGTTACGCTAAATGATGGTAAAGAAGAAATGGAAGGCGTTATCTTTCCAACGTTGTATCGACAGATTGAAACTGACGTTGAAGAAGACGCCGTATACGTTGTCCTTGGTAAATATGAGGTGAGAGCGGGGAATCCACAAGTTATCGTTAATCAATTAATCCCGCTTGAAGCGTATGAGCGTGACAAGCTCGCGCATTGTAAGCAAATTGTTATTCGCAACATTATGAATGTAGAAGCTGTTAAAAATCAATTATCGCAATCAAAACAAGCGAACCACATACCGGTTTATTATTATAAATCGTCAGGTATGGAATTAATCGGTTACATTGAAAGCGAACAAACTAGAATGAAAGATTTTGTTTCTGATTTCCATGCATCACACATCAGATTACTCTAACTTTTGAAAATATAATGAAATATGGTATAGTTAACTGATGTTAATATGAGTGATTCGTATCTATTTGGGATTCGTTTTAATTAAAAAATGATAGATTAGGGGATGATTTCAAAATGTCTTTAAGAAATGATGCATTACAAATGCATAAAGAAAATCAAGGTAAATTAGAAGTTACATCAAAAGTAAAAGTTACGAACAAAGAAGAGCTTAGTTTAGCTTACTCTCCTGGTGTAGCGGAACCTTGTAAAGATATACATGAAGATAAACGTAAAGTATATGATTATACAATGAAAGGTATTACAGTTGCGGTTGTTACAGATGGTACAGCAGTATTAGGTTTAGGTAACATTGGCGCTGAAGCAAGTATTCCAGTTATGGAAGGTAAAGCTGTATTATTCAAAAGCTTCTCTGGTATCGACGGTGTACCTATTGCGTTAAATACAACAGATCCAGATAAAATTGTTGAGACTGTTAAATTACTAGAACCAAATTATGGTGGTATTAACTTAGAAGATATTTCAGCTCCAAGATGTTTTGAAATTGAAGAGCGCTTAAAGAAATAAACTAAGATTCCAATCTTCCATGATGACCAACACGGTACAGCGATTGTAACGTTAGCTGGTCTTATGAATGCTTTACGTATTGTAGATAAAGATTTATCTGATATTAAAGTTGTTCTTAATGGTGCAGGTGCTGCAGGTATCGCAATCGTTAAATTATTATACTCTTATGGTGTAAGAAATATGATTATGTGTGATTCTAAAGGTGCGATTTACGAAGGTCGTTCTTATGGTATGAATGATACAAAATCATATGTTGCACGTTGGACAAATAAAGAGAAAACAGAAGGTAAATTACAAGATGTAATTGAAGGCGCAGATGTATTTATCGGTGTGTCTGTAGCAAACCTTTTAACTGAAGAAATGGTTAAATCAATGAACGATGATCCAATTATCTTTGCGATGGCTAACCCAGAGCCAGAAATCAAACCTGATGTTGCGAAAGCTGCAGGTGCCAAAGTTATTGGTACAGGACGTTCTGATTACCCTAACCAAATTAATAACGTTTTAGCTTTTCCTGGCATCTTTAGAGGGGCGTTAGACGTAGAAGCGACTCATATTAATGAAGAGATGAAACAAGCTGCAGTCGAAGCGATTGCTGACTTAATTAAACCTGATGAATTAAACCCTGACTATTGTATTCCAGGACCATTTGATAAACGTGTTGCACCATCAGTTGCACGTAACGTAGCTAAAGTTGCTATGGAATCAGGCGTTGCACGTATCGAAGTAGATCCTGATGAAGTTTACGAGAAGACTTTATCACTAACAGATTTAAAATAAAGAGAAATATTCTGAACTGATAAATGAAATGATATATAAATTTGTAAATAATTTTCATTTTCTACAAATTCATATACAATTATAAGTGTTAAAAATTTGGACAGATGCATGAACCATATAAATAAACAGTTCAGAAATCTATGGTAGTGTGGAGGTTAACGTATGTTTAAGGATTTTTTTAATCGCAATTCTAAAAAGAAAAAATATGTAACAGTACAAAACTCAAAACAAAATGATGTACCAGCAGGTATTATGACGAAATGTCCTAAATGTAAGAAAATCATGTACACAAAAGAGCTCGCAGAAAATTTAAATGTTTGTTTCAATTGTGATCATCATATTCCACTTACAGGACATGATCGTATCAATGCTATTTCAGATGAGGGGACTTTTAAAGAGTTTGATAAAGGTATGACCTCTGCCAATCCATTAGATTTTCCTGGCTATGAAGAGAAAATTGAAAAAGACCAGAAGAAAACGGGTCTTAATGAAGCTGTTGTAACGGGAACGGCCGAATTAGAAGGCATCAAATATGGTGTTGCTGTAATGGACGCACGTTTCCGTATGGGTAGTATGGGTTCAGTAGTCGGTGAAAAGATTTGTCGTATCATCGATTATTGTACTGAACACCGTCTACCATTCATTCTGTTCTCAGCTAGTGGTGGTGCTAGAATGCAAGAAGGTATCATTTCACTTATGCAAATGGGTAAAACAAGCGTATCTTTAAAACGTCATTCTGATGCAGGTTTATTATATATCTCTTATATGACGCACCCAACTACAGGTGGTGTTTCAGCGAGTTTCGCTTCTGTAGGTGACATTAATATAGGGGAGCCTAAAGCGCTAATTGGTTTTGCTGGTCGACGTGTTATCGAACAAACTATTAATGAAAAGCTACCTGATGACTTCCAAACTGCTGAGTTCTTATTAGAACATGGTCAGTTAGACAAGGTCGTTCATCGTAGTGAAATGAAATCAACACTCGCTTCTATTCTAAAAATGCATCAAGAGGTGAAAAATAATGCTTGATTTTGAGAAACCACTTTTTGAAATCAAAGATAAAATTGAATCATTAAAAGAATCCCAAGAGAAAAATGATGTCGACTTGCAAGATGAAATTGATATGCTTGAAGCATCACTTAAACGAGAGACTGAGAAAGTTTATACGAACCTTAAACCGTGGGATCGTGTTCAACTTGCACGTTTACAAGAGAGACCAACTACTCTAGATTACATACCATATATCTTTGATGATTTCCTAGAATTACATGGCGATCGTAACTATCGTGATGACCCTGCTTTAATTGGGGGCGTAGGCTTCTTTAATGAAAAGCCCGTTACAGTTGTAGGTCTCCAAAGAGGTAAAGATACAAAAGATAACATTTATCGTAACTTTGGTATGGCGCATCCAGAAGGTTATCGTAAAGCACTTCGATTAATGAAACAAGCTGAAAAATTTAATCGACCAATCTTTACATTTATAGATACTAAGGGTGCTTATCCAGGTAAAGCTGCCGAAGAACGTGGTCAAAGTGAATCTATCGCTAAAAATTTAGTCGAGATGGCTTCGCTTAAAGTACCTGTTATTGCGATTGTTATCGGTGAAGGCGGTAGTGGTGGTGCACTAGGTTTAGGCATTTCGAACCGCATTATCATGCTTGAAAATAGTACGTACTCAGTTATTTCACCTGAAGGTGCAGCGGCTTTATTATGGAAAGATAGCAATCTAGCTAAAATAGCTGCTGAAACAATGAAGATTACTGCGAATGACTTACATGATTTAGGTATCGTAGATGAGGTTATTCAAGAACCATTAGGTGGCGCCCACCAAGATATTCAAACACAAGCTCAAAGAATTAAAGATGCATTTAAATTTCATTTAGATGAACTTTCTAAAATGTCTGCTACTGAGGTCGCTGATGATCGTTTTAATAAATTTAGAAATATCGGTTCATTTACTGAATAATATATTTTAAAGACGCAATCCTTAGCGGGTTGCGTCTTTTTTAATTTGGTTTAATTACTATTATGTAAAAGTAATTGGAGATTTAATAGTGGATGAATGAAATAATTGATCTCTTAAAATTTATGTCATTATTTGTTAATTAAGCTCAATAATATAGTAAAGCTAAATTAATGATAAGACGTATGAATTTTTGTAAATGGGGAACATATCTAAGGGGCTTTTCCTAGAGAATTGTGAGTAATGAAACGCGATTATGACATACTATTTAACACGTGAACAATGAATGTGTTGTACAATTAAAAGTCATTCGGAAATTAAAACGTTTACATTGAATAAACACTTGATATTAATGGAATAGCGCTATTATTTGTGGTATTTTTAAATTAATAATATAAATGTGAAAGGTATGTCGTTATGAAAAGAATAGCAGTGTTAACGAGCGGTGGAGATTCTCCCGGTATGAATGCAGCAATACGTGCTGTTGTACGTAAAGCGATGTTTCACAATATTGAAGTGTTTGGTGTTTATCAAGGTTATCAAGGTTTAATTAATGATGAGATAAAGAAACTTGAACTTGGGACTGTTGGAGACACGATTCAACGTGGGGGAACATTCTTATACTCAGCAAGATGTCCGGAATTTAAGGAACGTGACGTTAGAAAAGTAGGTATTGATAACCTTAGAAAAAGGGGAATTGAAGGTTTAGTTGTAATTGGTGGTGACGGAAGTTACCGTGGTGCTCAACGTATTAGTGAGGAATGTAAGGAAATTCAAACAATCGGTATTCCTGGAACGATTGACAATGATATTAATGGGACGGACTTTACGATTGGTTTTGATACCGCATTAAATACGATTATTGAATCTGTCGATAAAATTAGAGACACAGCATCAAGTCATGCAAGAACCTTTATTATTGAAGTAATGGGACGAGACTGTGGTGACTTGGCATTATGGTCAGGACTCTCAGTAGGTGCGGAATCTATTATTATTCCGGAACGTCAAAAGGATATTCAAGAAATTGCAGAAAAGATTCAACAAGGTATTGATCGAGGTAAAAAACATTCGATTATCATTGTGGCTGAAGGGTGTATGTCAGGTGAAGAATGTGCGCAAGAGCTAACGAAATATATTAATGTAGATGCTCGTATTTCCGTATTAGGTCATATCCAGCGTGGAGGAAGTCCTACAGGTGCTGATCGTGTATTAGCATCGAGAATGGGTGGACATGCAGTGGAATTATTACTTAATGGTGAAACAGCTAAAGGGGTTGGCATTAAAAATAATCAACTCACTGCAACTTCATTTGATGAAATATTTAAAACATCTCATGATAATATCGATAAACATATGTATGAATTAACAGATGAGTTATCTATATAAATCAATTAGGGAGGCATTTTAACAATGAGAAAAACAAAGATTGTATGTACGATTGGACCTGCATCTGAATCAGAAGAAATGTTAGAAAAATTAATGAAAGCTGGTATGAACGTTGCCCGTTTAAATTTCTCTCATGGTGACCACGCAGAACATAAAGTACGTATTGATCGCATCCGTAGCATCGCTAAAAAATTAGACCTAAACATCGGTATCTTACTAGATACGAAAGGTCCTGAAATCAGAACACACAACATGAAAGACGGTAAAATTGTGTTAGAAAAAGGTTCTGAAATTATCGTTTCTACAAGCGAAGTAGAAGGTACACCTGAAAAGATTTCAGTAACTTACCCAGATCTAATCAATGACTTGCATGATGATTCATTAATTCTTTTAGATGATGGTTTAATTGAACTACGCGTTAAATCTTTAGATGCTGAAAAAGGTGAAGCCGTATGTGATGTCTTAAATACAGGCGAACTTAAAAATAAAAAAGGTGTCAACTTACCAGGCGTTAAAACGAATTTACCAGGTATTACTGACAAAGATGCTGAAGATATTCGTTTCGGTATCAAAGAAGATATCGACTTCATCGCAGCAAGCTTCGTGCGCCGTCCAAGCGATGTTTTAGAAATTCGTAAATTGTTAGAAGAAGAGAAAAATGAAGTTATCAGCATTATCCCTAAAATTGAAAACCAAGAAGGTATTGATAACATTGAGTCTATCTTACAAGTATCTGATGGGTTAATGGTAGCACGTGGTGACATGGGTGTTGAAATCCCACCTGAACGCGTACCAATGGTTCAAAAGGACTTAATCCGTAAGTGTAACAAGCTAGGTAAACCAGTTATCACAGCTACTCAAATGCTTGATTCAATGCAACGTAATCCTAGAGCGACGCGTGCTGAAGCAAGTGACGTAGCGAACGCGATTTATGATGGTACAGATGCTGTTATGTTATCAGGTGAAACAGCAGCTGGGGATTACCCTGTAGAAGCTGTTGAAGCAATGCGTAATATTGCATTAGCAGCTGAAGATGCGCAAGACTATGACAAGATTTTAAATGACCGTACGAAGTTATCGATGACGTCTCTAGTTAATGCTATTGGTGAATCTGTAGCCCACACTGCTTTAAACTTAAATGTTAAAGCTATTGTTGCTGCAACTGAAAGTGGTTCTACTGCACGTATTATCTCTAAATACCGTCCGAAATCAGATATTATCGCGGTTACGCCAAGAGATACAACTGCTCGCCAATGTACACTAGTTTGGGGTATTAACCCTGTCGTTAGATCTGGCCGTCCTTCTACTGACGAACTTCTTAACAAAGCAGTAGCAACTGCAGTGGATACTGGACGCGTTAAGAACGGGGACTTAATCATTATTACAGCTGGTGTGCCAACTGGTGAAACAGGTACCACAAACCTTATGAAACTTCACTTAGTCGGTGACGAATTAGCAACTGGTCAAGGTATCGGTCGCAATTCAGTAGTTGGTCACGCAAGATTAGTTAAAGATGCGAAAGAATTAGAAGGCGAAGACTTATCAGATTCTATCATCGTGACACAATCAACAGATGCTTCATTTGCGCCTTACATTAGCCAAGCGATTGGTTTAGTTACTGAAGAAGGTGGCTTAACTTCACCAAGTGCAATCATTGGTTTAGAACATCATATTCCTACAATCGTAGGTGTCGATGATGTACTTAACGTAATTGAAGATGGTGCTTTAATTACAGTTGATGCCAATCAAGGTAAAGTATTCGAAGGCTACGCAAACGTTCTATAAACGATACATTTTTGACAAACCACGCTTTGTGGTTTGTCTTTTTTTATTGTGTGAAAAGCCCTTTAAAGCATTCATAGAAAAAATGTATAAAGATTTTTAAAAAGTTATTATTAATGATAATTAAATAGAAATATGACCAAAACGCGACTATGCGCTCGAGATTAGGGTAAACATAAGGTTGTATAGCCTATAACTACGACGTTTTTTATAAAAATAAAAATGAATTGCACGTCATTTCTGATAGACGTCAAAATAATCAATGTTCTTAAAATGTTCACAAATTTAGGATTATTGGCTATAATATAAATTGAAAGCCATTATAAATAGTTGGATTTTAAGGAAAAGGGGAAATATCTATGGCAGAATTAAAAAGAGGTTTAGAAGGCGTAATTGCTGCAGAAACTAAGATTAGTTCAATTATCGACAATCAGTTAACGTATGCTGGTTATGATATCGATGACTTAGCAGAGAATGCTCAGTTTGAAGAAATCATTTACTTACTGTGGAATTACGAGCTTCCTAATAAAGAACAATTAGAATCACTTAAAGACAAGTTATATGAACATATGACTTTAAATCCAAGAATGTATGAGCACTTCGAAGAATATGCAACAGATAAAGTACACCCTATGACTGCATTACGTACTTCAGTTTCATACTTAGCACACTTCGATCCAGGTGCTGATGAAGATGACATGGATTCAACATTAGAACGTGCTATTAGAATCCAAGCTAAAATTGCGTCACTTGTGACAGCATTTGCTCGTGTACGTGAAGGTAAAGCGCCAGTTAAACCTGACCGTAGCTTAAACTATGCTGCTAACTTCTTATATATGTTACGTGGTGAAAAACCTACAGACGTTGAAGTTGAAGGTTTCAACAAAGCATTAATCTTACACGCTGACCACGAATTAAACGCATCAGCATTTACTGCGCGTTGTGCGGTTTCATCATTATCAGATATTTATTCTGGTATCACAGCTGCTGTTGGTTCTTTAAAAGGACCTTTACACGGTGGTGCGAACGAACGCGTTATGCGCATGTTAACTGAAATTGGTGAAGAATCTAAAGTAGAAGCTTACCTTGAAGAGAAATTTAATAATAAAGATAAAATTATGGGCTTCGGTCACCGTGTATATAAAAACGGCGACCCTCGTGCGAAGTACCTAAAAGACATGAGTCGTAAAATCACTGATGAAACAGGTCAAAAAGAACTGTTTGAAATCTCTATTAAGATTGCGGACATCATGGAAAAAGAAAAAGGTTTATTACCTAACGTTGACTTCTATAGTGCGACAGTATACCACAGCATGGGTATCGAACACGATTTATTCACACCAATCTTTGCTGTAAGTCGTTCAGCAGGTTGGATTGCACACATCTTAGAACAATATCGTGACAACAGAATTATGCGTCCACGTGCGACATACATCGGTCAAAAAGACCGTAAATATGTTGCAATCGAAGAAAGATAATCTTTATACTTTAGATAAATGAACTTTTAAAAATTATTGGAGGTAGCAAAGTATGACTGCAGAAAAAGTAGTAAAATCAAATAACGAATTACAAGTACCAAACGAACCAATCATCCCTTATATCATTGGTGACGGTATCGGACCAGATATTTGGAATGCTGCGAGCAGAGTTATTGATGCTGCTGTTGAGAAAGCTTACAACGGTGAAAAACGTATTGAGTGGAAAGAAATCTTAGCAGGTCAAAAAGCTTATGACGAAACTGGTGAATGGTTACCACAAGAAACTTTAGACGCTATTAAAGAATATTTAATCGCGATTAAAGGACCATTAACTACACCAATCGGTGGCGGTATTCGTTCATTAAACGTAGCATTAAGACAAGAATTAGATTTATTTACTTGCTTACGTCCAGTACGCTGGTTTAAAGGTGTTCCATCACCTGTAAAACGCCCAGAAGATACAGATATGGTTATCTTCCGTGAGAACACTGAAGATATCTATGCTGGTATCGAATATAAAGAAGGTACTCCTGAAGCTAAAAAAGTGATTGACTTCTTACAAGATGAAATGGGTGCTACTAATATCCGTTTTCCTGAAACTTCAGGTATCGGCGTTAAACCAGTATCTAAAGAAGGTTCAGAACGTTTAATCAGAGCAGCAATTGAATATGCGCTTGAAAATAACCGCAAATCAGTTACTTTAGTTCATAAAGGTAACATCATGAAATTCACTGAAGGTGCTTTTAAACAATGGGGTTACGATTTAGCAGAACGTGAATTTGGTGATAAAGTATTTACTTGGCAACAATACGATAAGATCGTAGAAGAAGAAGGTAAAGACAAAGCGAACGAAGCTCAAGATAAAGCTGTAGAAGAAGGTAAAATCATTATCAAAGACTCTATCGCTGATATCTTCTTACAACAAATCTTAACTCGCCCAGCTGAGTACGATGTAGCTGCTACAATGAACTTAAATGGTGACTACATTTCAGATGCATTAGCTGCACAAGTTGGCGGTATTGGTATCGCACCAGGTGCTAATATTAACTATGAAACTGGTCACGCTATCTTTGAAGCAACACATGGTACTGCACCTAAATATACTGGCATGGACAAAGTTAACCCATCATCAGTATTATTAAGTGGTACATTAATGTTAGAACACTTAGGTTGGCAAGAAGCTTCTGACTTAATCACTGCTTCAATTGAAAAAACAATCGCTTCTAAAGTTGTAACTTACGACTTCGCTCGTTTAATGGAAGGTGCAACTGAAGTTAAAACATCTGAATTCGCTGATGAATTAATCAAAAACCTATAATATAACGCTTTACGAAATGCGTAAATGCGACAAGGACACTTGAACTTAAAGCTAGAAGTTTGAGTGTCCTTTTTTGAGGCAATGTAAACTTTATAAATGAAATTACAATTTCTTAAATCATATATTCACATCGAAATCGTTTAAGTAACAGAGTATTTTGTATATAATATGAATTAAATATTAAGGTTTTGTAAAGTTACTTAATTCCATGTTATTTTTTATATGTTTTACGTTATAATTAAGGCAAACATACATAGGAGGTATTGTTCATGTCCCAGAAGGTACTTGTAGTTGATGATGAACAGTCAATCGTAACATTATTAAAATACAATTTAGAACAAGCAGGCTATCATGTTGAAATTGCGAATGATGGTGAAGAAGCGCTCGAAAAAGCAAATGATACTAAACCTGACTTAATTGTGCTTGATGTCATGTTACCCAAAAAGGACGGTATAGAAGTTTGTAAAACGATTCGCTCTGAGAAAAATCAAGTGCCTATACTGATGCTTACTGCAAAGGACGATGAATTTGATCGTGTACTTGGCTTAGAACTTGGTGCAGACGATTATATGACTAAGCCATTTTCTCCTAGGGAAGTTGTCGCTCGTGTAAAAGCCATTTTAAGACGTGCGAGTCAAGTTGAAAGCGTTAAATCAACTGACGAAGACGAAGATATTTTAATTGGTAATATTAAAATTAGACCTGACTTTTTCGAAGTTTATCGCAATGATGAATTACTCGAACTTACACCTAAAGAGTTCGAATTATTATTATACTTAGTTGAACGTCGTGGTCGTGTGATTACGCGTGAACACATGTTAAATTCAGTTTGGAACTATGAATTCGCTGGAGATTCAAGAATTGTAGATGTACATATCAGTCATTTACGCGATAAACTTGAAGAAAATCCAAAGCAACCTAAAATTATTAAAACGGTAAGAGGCTTAGGATATAAACTGGAGCGTCCTAAAGTTAATGATTAAGTTTTATCATAAATTACTGTTGATACTTACAACGATTATAGTTGTAAGTTTTCTTTTATTAGGATTCATTGTTCACAATACGATTTTTTCGATTGTGACAGAACATCAAACTGACAATTATAAAAAAGTCGCGAAACATGTGTTAGAAAAGTATCAAGAACATGACTTTAAAGATATACGAACAGTAGCTGATCATTACAATGCGGATATCTTAATTGAAGATGGTAAGCAACAATACGATTACCATAGTCTTTATTCTAAAATAATGAAAGATAAGAAAGAAGCAATCCTTAATGATCTAACACGTTCTGAAGATCATTATTATCTCGATAGCGTAGAAGGTGAAATACTCTACGGGTATGAGTCACATGGGATTAAGGTCATCGGTAGTTATCAAGCAACCATGATTAAAGAACTACAAATCGACTTTTGGAAATACTTATTTATTATTTTCTTAATCGTGATGGTAGCTTTATTACTCGCTGCTCAGTATATTAACCGCAGTTACATCCGTCCTATTAATGAAGTGACGTATGCGACGAAACTTCTAGCAAAAGGAAATTATAGAGTACGCGTGCCTGAAAGTAGTGTTGTTGAAACAAGAGATTTATTTGTGACGACGAATGTACTTGCGCGAAAACTTGCACGTTTAAATAGCGATCAAAAGATACAGACAAACCGTCTCGAAACAACTTTACAAAACGTACCAAGTGCGATTCTCATGATTGATAACAAAGGTGAAATCGTAATCGCGAACCAGACATACTACGAAATTTTCTATCAAAATGAAAATATTCAACACCAACGTTATACGGATTTACTTGATAATAATATCAAGCGCGTGATCTTCGAGGCTTTTAAAACGGAGCAACCGATTTATGAACAAATCGAGCTGTATGTAAATAAAATTCATCAACGTTTCTATGATATGGCTTGTGTACCCATCTTATCTAAGAATCGTAAGAAGTTACAAGGTATGGTTGTGGTGTTCCACGATATTACGAAGCTTCAAAAACTTGAAAAGATGCGTCGTGAGTTCGTAGCTAACGTGTCACATGAGTTACGTACACCTATCACGTCAATTAAAGGGTTTGCGGAAACGTTGCAAGATGGGGCGAAGCATGATGAAGCATCTTTAGATATGTTCTTATCGATTATGTTAAAAGAATCGAACCGTATTCAATCATTAGTCGATGACTTACTCGATTTATCTAAAATCGAACAAAATTCTTCTATTAAAAATACACGAATTAATTTAAGTCAGGTGGCCGCATCAGCGAAGAAAGTTATCGAACCGCTCGCAAATCGTAAAGACATTACGTTAATTACTGAAATCGAGCCTGATGTATACACGAATGCTGATGAAAACAAAATTTCACAAGTTATCGTAAACTTAATGACGAATGCGGTCAATTATTCACCAGAAGATCGCAAGGTAACGCTTCGCATTAAAGATTTACAAGACCAACAAATCATTGAAGTCGAAGATGAAGGTATCGGTATCGGCGAAGAAGAAAAACCGAGAATCTTTGAGCGCTTCTACCGTGTAGATAAAGCACGAAGCCGTGATTCTGGTGGTACTGGACTTGGTTTATCCATCACGAAGCATATCGTCGAAGCCTTTAACGGTACCATTGAAGTAGAAAGCGAAGTAGACAAAGGGTCACTCTTTAGAGTTACGTTTTATGAATGATTTACGTTGAAATAGAAATTTAAATAGCACAAATTAACTAGGGCTGAGATACAAACGTGTCTCAGTCCTTTTTCTTTTTGAAAAGGCTTCTAAAACAAAGGGGTGGTTACGTTTAGCAACCGCCACGGCATTGAATCAATCGTCCAACCTTAATAACTTCAAGCATTTAACGCCAAATAAGTGATTTCTATACGGTAATAAAAATAGATATGATAAAATGAAAGAAACATTGTCTGGAGGTCAAAAGTTTTGAAGAAATTAGTATTAATCGATGGTAATAGCTTAAGTTTTAGAGCGTTCTACGCCTTACCACTACTAACAAATAAGTCAGGTATCCATACGAACGCAACGTATGGATTTACGATGCTTTTAGAAAAAATATTAAGAGATGAACAACCTACTCATTTTCTCGTAGCTTTTGATGCAGGAAAAACGACATTCCGTCACAAGGAATTCAAGGATTATAAAGGCGGTCGTCAGAAGACACCACCTGAATTAAGCGAGCAATTCCCGTACATTCGTAAGTTAATCGATACGTATCAAATCAAACGCTATGAGCTTGAGAATTATGAAGCGGATGACATTATCGGTACGTTGAGTAAACAAGCTGATCAGGAAGGCTTTAAAACAATCATCATTACAGGTGACCGCGATTTAACGCAACTCGCTTCTGAACATACTACGATTTACTATACGAAAAAGGGTGTAACAGATGTTGACCACTACACACCAGACTTCATTAGTGAAAAATATAACGGTTTAACGCCGCATCAAATTATTGATATGAAAGGTTTAATGGGTGACACTTCAGATAATATTCCAGGTGTGCCAGGTGTTGGTGAGAAGACAGCGATTAAATTACTTAACCAATATGAAACGGTTGAAGGTGTTTATGACAACATCGATAACGTTTCTGGTAAAAAGATGAAGGAAAAGTTAATCGATCATAAAGATGATGCCTTAATGAGTAAATCACTCGCGACGATTAACGTTGATAGCCCGATTGAAGTTAAACTTGATGAAACGAAGTTACCTGATTCAATTAAAGAAGACGACAAGATTAAATTGTTTAAAGAGCTTGAATTTAAACAATTACTCAACCAAATGTCAGATGAAGACGTGTCCGAAGAAGTGACTGAAGTTGAAATCGACGTCTCAAACGATTTAAGTCAAATTGACTTTAAGCACCTTGATCAAGCGACGATTCACTTCGAACTCGACGGCTTCAATTATTTAAAGGATGACATCCTCAAGTTTGGTATTTCAGACGGCGAACATTTCGTTGTGGTAGACGCTGATCAGGTTCAGAATCATGAAGATTTAAAAACTTTCTTAGCTTCTCATAAAACGAAGAAAGTTGTATTTGATGCGAAGAAAACGTATGTGGCGAGCCACCGTTTAAATCTTGAAATCGCGCACATCACGTTCGACCTCATGCTTGCGAGTTACATTCTAGACCCGTCGCACACGATTGAGGACGTTCAATCCGCGGTATCTCAGTTCAATATCGGTTATGTGAAATCTCAAGAAGCGATTTATGGTAAAGGTAAGAAACGCCAGGTTCCTGAAAGCAACGTGCTTGATGATTATGTGGCCACTATTTTAAAAGCCACGCACGACCTCGAACCTGAATTAACGAAGAAACTTGAAGCTTATAAGCAATTAGAACTGTTAAAAGAGCTTGAATTACCGCTTGCGAAAATTTTAAGTGAGATGGAAGAAATAGGTATCTACACGGATGTAAATGAACTTAAAACAATGGAGAAAGAACTTCAAGAAAAACTAGACGTTCTCATTGAGCGTATTCATGAAGCTGCTGGTGAAGACTTTAATATTAATTCACCTAAGCAACTTGGAGTTATCTTATTTGAAAAGCTTGAACTACCAGTTATTAAGAAGACTAAAACAGGTTATTCAACAGCAGTAGACGTACTGGAACAATTACAAGGTAAACATAAGATCATTGATGATATTCTAGAATATCGTCAGCTTGCGAAACTACAATCGACATATGTTGAAGGCTTACAGAAAGTGATTGCTGAAGATAATCGCATTCACACACGCTTCAATCAAACGTTAGCGCAAACAGGTCGTTTATCGTCTATTGATCCTAACTTACAAAATATCCCAATTCGTTTAGAAGAAGGGCGTAAAATCCGTAAAGCGTTCAAATCAACCGATAAGGATTATGTGATCTTTGCGGCCGATTATTCTCAAATCGAGTTACGCGTACTTGCGCATATCACTGGTGATGAAACTTTATCTAAAGCCTTTATTGAAAGCGAGGACATTCATACGACGACTGCGATGAAGGTATTTGATGTGAAAGCAGATGACGTAACATCAAATATGCGTCGACAAGCTAAAGCAGTTAACTTTGGGATTGTTTACGGTATAAGTGATTATGGTTTAAGCCAAAGTCTTGGTATTCCGCGTAAACAAGCAAAAGCATTTATTGATGAATATCTTGGTCATTTTCCAGGGGTAAAACAATATATGGATGACATCATTCAAGATGCGAAACAAGATGGATTCGTTGAGACATTGTATAACAGACGTCGCTATATTCCAGATATCACGAGCCGTAATTTCAATCGTCGTAGTTTCGCTGAGCGTACTGCGATGAACACACCTATCCAAGGTAGTGCAGCTGATATTATTAAACTTGCGATGGTTCATTTTAAAGAAGCGGTCAAAGACACAGACTTTAATGCGAAATTGCTTTTACAAGTGCACGATGAGCTGATCTTTGAGGTGCCTAAAGATGAGATTGAAGCGTTTAGCCGCTTTGTAAAAGACATCATGGAAAATGCGATCGACTTAGATGTACCATTACAAGTCGATGCGAATTATGGACCTACATGGTACGATGCTAAATAGAAAGAAGGACGACTATGCCAGAATTACCAGAAGTTGAACATGTCAAAAAAGGCATTACACCTTTTGCGGAAGGTCAAACAATTATAGATATTTATTACTCTGTACAAGTATTTCAAGGAAAGAAAGAGGGTCGTCAGACGATCATCAAGGGAAATACTTTAGAGGACTTTTCAAAATATGCGATATCTTATACAATTGAAAAAATTGAAAGACGTAGCAAATATATTCTATTTCATTTGAGAAAAGATTCGAATAAGCGTATAATTGTAGGCCACTTAGGTATGGCAGGTGGATTCTTTATTGTTAACAACATTGAGGACATTCCGGTTGAGAACTACCGTAAACATTGGCATGTGGCATTTAAACTTGATAATGATATGTTGCTTGTGTTCTCTGATATTAGACGATTCGGGGAGTTACGTAACATTGGGACGTATGACGGATATCCGTCGCTTAAGGAAATCGCGCCGGAACCGTTTGATGATTCGGCATATGCACACTTTATGCATAAGTTAAATCAAAAATCTGTTCAATCTAAACCGATTAAGCAGGTGATTCTCGATCATCGTGTTATATCGGGTTGTGGCAATATCTATGCATGTGAAGCGTTATTTAATGCGAAGCTGCATCCTGCTACTAAAGTTAAGCAATTATCTGATGATGATAAAACGTGCGTCTTTCAAGAAATTGTTGATGTGCTTAAATTAGGTATAAAATACGGTGGCACGAGTGTGACGAACTATCGTCATGCAGACGGTAATGAAGGTACGATGCAAGATCGCCTTCAAGTTTATAAAAAGCACACGTGTCCGGTTTGTAGAACACCAATTCGTAGAGAAATTATTGGCAAGCGTAATACGCACTATTGTCCAAACTGCCAAAATTAGAGGAAAGAGGGAAACTATGCCAAAGGTTATAGGGTTAACAGGAGGTATTGCGACAGGTAAATCTACAGTCGCTGAGTTACTTGAAATACATGGGTTTAAAATTGTAGATGCTGACATTGCTTCACGTAAAGCCGTTGAGAAGGGTAGTAAAGGCCTTGAGCAAGTCCGTGAAGTGTTTGGTGATGAAGCTATTAATGATCAAGGAGAAATGGACCGTCAATATGTAGGTAACATTGTGTTTACGGATGACGCGAAACGCCTGCAACTTAATCAAATTATTCATCCAATTGTTCGTGAAATTATGGATGATGATAAGGATGCTTTACTCGAGCAAGGTCACGATGTTGTGATGGATATTCCGTTACTCTTTGAAAATGGCTTAGAAGACACAGTCGATGAAACGTGGCTTGTATACGCTTCTGAAAGTATTCAAGTTGACCGTTTAATGCAGCGTAACGATCTTTCGATGGAAGATGCGAAAGCACGTGTGTATAGTCAAATTTCAATTGATAAGAAGAGCCGTATGGCGGACGTTGTGATTGAAAACTTAGGTTCATTACTTGAACTGAAACAAAACTTAGAAGCTGTGTTGAAGGAAAAAGGCTATTTAGAAGAACAAAATGAAACTGAATAATTTATTTAAAACTGGGATGAATGTCATCTCAGTTTTTTTATAGGATTATAAAGGGCTTTTCAAGGGAGGGTGACGGTGATTAACAGTATAAAATTACAAGATAATTAACGGTTTTAATCATTTAAAGCATTAATATATCAATACTTTCAATTTAATTCATAAATTATTAGGAAAACGGTTTCAATTTCTCATAATTGTGCTATACTTTTGATTATAAAGTATAACACAATTTCGAGGGGTGCTTTTTGAAAATGGCAACAAATATTGCAATTAATGGATTAGGAAGAATCGGAAGAATGGTATTACGTATTGCTATGAATAGCGATGACTTAAATGTGGTAGCAATCAACGCGAGCTATCCACCAGAAACAATCGCACACTTAGTTAAATACGATACTACTCACGGATTATACGAAAAAGATGTTAAAGTAAAAGGTGACAACATTGAAATCGATGGTCAAGAGATTAAATTAACTTCTGATCGTAATCCTGAAAACTTACCATGGGAATCATTAAATGTTGATATTGTAATTGAAGCAACAGGTGCTTTCAACCATGGTGATAAAGCAAGTGCACACGTTAAAGCTGGTGCGAAAAAAGTATTATTAACTGCGCCATCTAAAGGCGGCGACGTTCAAACGATCGTTAAAGGTGTTAACGACAAAGACTTAGACGTTGAAAAATATGACGTATTCAGTAACGCTTCATGTACAACAAACTGCTTAGCGCCAGTAGCTAAAATCTTAAATGACGAATTCGGTATCGAAAATGGTCTTATGACTACAGTTCACGCGATTACAAACGATCAAAAGAACTTAGACAATCCTCATAAAGACTTACGTCGTGCGAGAGCTTGTAATGAAAGTATCATTCCAACTTCAACAGGTGCTGCTAAAGCATTAGCATTAGTATTACCGGAAGTTGAAGGTAAATTACACGGTATGGCTTTACGTGTACCAACTAAAAACGTATCTCTCGTTGACTTAGTGGTTGACCTTAAGAAAGATGTAACTGTTGAAGAAGTTAATAAAGCATTCGAAAACAGTGAATATAAAGGTGTAGTTGACATCACTGAAGAACCTTTAGTATCAGTTGATTTCAATACAAACCCACATTCAAGTATTGTTGATGCTCAATCTACAATCGTTATGGGCGACAATAAAGTTAAAGTATTAGCTTGGTACGACAACGAATGGGGTTATTCAAACCGCGTTGTAGAAGTTGCTGAGTTAATTGCAAATTCTTTAAAATAATCTGAAACTAAGATAAAATCTTAATATGGATATTGCAATCAACCTTAGGTGCATTAGTGCCTAAGGTTGTTTTTTTATGCCTTTTTTGAAAATGGGGGCTAACGGCGGGGCTGTAGTGTGGGTGAATTGGGTTTAGTTAGTTAGTGGTACGGGGGCGTTATACGATTGTTTGAAATTCTTTAGTGTAACTCATATGTTGCTCCGCAGTTTGTGAAGGTCTGTTTGACAAGGCGCCCATGTTACATTGTTTGAGTTGATCTTTGTAACAAGGCGTCCATATTACATTGTTTGATCGTGTCTTTGTAACAAGGCGCCCTTATTACATTGTTTGATTAAGTCTTTGTAACAAGGCGCCCATGTTACATTGTTTGAGTAAGTCTATGTAACAAGGCGCCCATGTTACATTGTTTAAGTCGGTCTTTGTATCAAGGCGTCCATGTTACATTGTTTGATTGAGTCTATGTAACAAGGCGCCCATGTTACATTGTTTGATTGAGTCTATGTAACAAGGCGCCCATGTTACATTGTTTAATTGAGTTTTTGTAACAAGGCGCCCATATTACATTGTTTGATTGAGTCTTTGTAACAAGGCGTCCATGTTACATTGTTTGAGTTGATCTTTGTAACAAGGCGCCCATGTTACATTGTTTGAGTTGATCTTTGTAACAAGGCGTCCATGTTACATT
>NZ_JH815593.1:174597-215243 GCF_000298075.1 Staphylococcus massiliensis CCUG 55927
ATGTTACTATGTTTAATTGAGTTTTTGTAACAAGGCGCCCATATTACATGTTTGATTGAGTCTTTGTAACAAGGCGTCCATGTTACATTGTTTGAGTTGATCTTTGTAACAAGGCGCCCATGTTACATTGTTTGAGTTGATCTTTGTAACAAGGCGTCCATGTTACATTGTTTGAGTTGATCTTTGTAACAAGGCGCCCATATTACATTGTTTGATTAAGTCTTTGTAACAAGGAGAATTTTCGCCATCGAAAATTTTTTCATTATTTGAATCGTTGGTTTAATTATTGATTATGATTTCTATATGATAGCGTTGCCGTTATGCGATTGTTTTATTTTTCTTTCGCGTAACGGCCTCGTTATGCGATTGTTTAAAATTTCTATCGCGTAACGGCCTCGTTATGCGATTGTTTTGAAAATCTTTCGCGTAACGGCCTCGTTATGCGATTGTTTGAAATTTCTTTCGCATAACTGACCCAATACAAGACTATTTAAAATCATATTTTCCTTAAAAGTCTCAAACAAGAAACGTTCGTCTGTTTAGACGAACGTTAACCCGCTTCCTTCTTAACTTTTCAGAAGTATCATCTAAAGGGCTTTTCAAGGAGGGGACACGTCCTTTCTTTTGTGAAAGCGTGATTTATAGTATAATAAAGAGAAATTAAATGGATGAAAGGTGAGAATGGATGAAATGCCCCAAATGTAATGCTACTCAATCTCGCGTGGTAGATTCTCGTCACGCGGATGAAATGAATGCAATAAGAAGACGTCGCGAGTGTGAAACTTGTGGTACACGTTTTACTACATTTGAACATATTGAAGTGAGTCCATTAATTGTAGTGAAGAAAGACGGTACGAGAGAGCAATTCAACCGCGATAAGATTTTGAATGGGCTGGTCCGTTCATGTGAGAAAAGACCCGTACAATTTCAAAAATTAGAGGAAATTACGAATAAAGTAGAATGGCAATTGCGAGAAGATGGTCATTCAGAAATATCTTCACGTGAGATTGGTGAGTACGTGATGGATTTATTGATGCACGTTGACCAAGTATCCTACGTGCGCTTTGCGTCAGTTTATCGAGAATTTAAAGATGTCGATCAATTATTACAATCCATGCAAGGTATTTTAAAAGATAATAAACGGAGTGAGTAAGTATGTCGATGTCGTCTTATGATTTTAGCCTAAGACCTCAAGATGGTTTTAGTGTAGTACAAGACTTTCACTTTTCACATATGCAGCAAAATGTACTAAATAGACTCTTTACGCCGTTAATCGGGCCTAAAGCAGTAGGTATCTATATTTATTTAAGTCAATTTGGCGAAATGATGGAAGCGGTACCGTTAACGCATTATACGATTATGAATGAATTAAAAGTTAATTTGATGAAATTTAGAGCCGCGATGGATGCGTTAGAGGGCATTGGGCTTATTAAATCCTTTGTGCAACATAATCAAGATGCGTCACATTTTATTTATCAACTATTGCCTTTACCTACACCACATCAATTCTTCCAAGATCCAATGTTATCTGTGTATTTATATCAAGCTGTAGAGAAGAAGCGTTACCAACAATTGAAGGCGTATTTTACGAAGCCAAACGAAGACTTAAGTGCTTTTCAAGAGATAACGAAGAAGTTCACGGATGTCTTTGAAATACCTAAGGACGCGCTTAGCTTGGACGCGACGAACGTTCAAGGGGAGCAGAAGTATCAAGGTGTCGACTTATCAGAGCTTAAATTTAACTTTGAGACGTTATATGATTTATTGCAACATCACTATGTGAGTAAGGAAATTGTGTCGAAGGATATTAAGGCGCTCATCATACAACTCGCGACGCTATACGGATTGAATGAGTCGTCGATGAAATCTATCATTCTAAAATCTTTAACGAGTAATCAACGCATTTCGACTGAGTCGCTGCGTAAATATGCGCGTTCGTATTATCTGATGGAGCATGAAAAAGAATTGCCTGAATTAAAACAGCAATCGTATGAGCGCGAGGATTCTAAAACGCGTGAACAGGCGACTTCATCTGAAGATGGAATGGCAGCTTGGTTTGAATTGTTGGATGAGACGAGTCCAATTGATATGTTAGCATCGTGGTCAGAATCTGAACCAACCATACGTCAAAAGAAACTCATAGAAGATTTGATTGAACGTGAGAAATTACCATTCGGCGTTATTAATATCTTGCTACAATATGTCATGCTTAAAAATGATTACACGATTAATCGTTCTTATGTAGAAGAAATTGCGTCAAGCTGGAAGAAAAAGGGCTTACTAAATGCTGAACAAGCCTATGAACACTCTAAGAACATTCAAGAAAGCCAACAAAAGCGAAAAGCTTCTAAAGCGAAATCATCTCAGAAACAAATTGTTTCTAAAGAGAAAACGCCTAAATGGCTTCAAAATAAGAAATCGAATGCATCTAAACCTGCTAAAGGTAAGAAAACATTGTCAGCTGAAGAAGAAGCGGAACTTGAGAAGAAACGACAGGCCTTTTACAAAAGGTTACAAGAAAATTGGGGGGAGGATGACGTATAATGAAATCTTTCGGAAGTATTATGGGAAACCAAGATAAGTTACAAGCGCGCATTGACAAAATCAAACGCGATGTGCTAAAGGATCCTGATGTTAAGGAGTTCTTAGATGCGCATCAATCAGAATTGACGACACATATGATTGATCAAGATTTGAATATTCTGCAGGAGTATAAAGACCAGCAAAAACATTACACAGACAATCATAAGTTCGAAGATTGTCCGAATTTCGTTAAAGGTCACGTACCGAGCCTGTACATCGAGAATGGTCGTATTAAGATCAAATATACGCCGTGCCCATGTAAAATTAAGCACGATGAAGAGAAAGCATTTAAGAATTTGATTACGTCATACCACATGCATCATGATACGTTAAATGCGAACTTGAAAGACATTCATTTAGATGACCATCAACGTATTGAAATTGCGCAGGAAGCTGAGAAAGTGTGTAATGCAATAACGGAAGGTCGTTCTGTAAAAGGTTTTTATATCTATGGGCCTTTTGGCACAGGGAAATCGTTCATCATTGGTGCCATGGCTAATCAATTACGTACTAAAAAAGTGCCGTCAACGGTTGTCTACTTGCCTGAATTTATCCGTGCGTTGAAATCTGGTATTAAGGATGGGTCGTTTGAAGATAAATTAAAATTTGTTCGAGAGGCTAACGTGTTGATGTTAGATGACATTGGTGCTGAAGAAGTGACACCATGGGTTCGTGATGAAATTATTGGACCAGTATTACATTATAGAATGGTGAATGAATTACCGACGTTCTTTACATCTAACTTTGATTTAGACGAGCTTGAACATCACCTTTCAATTACCCGTGGAGGCGCGGAAGCTACGAAGGCTGCACGTATCTTGGAGCGTATTAAAACATTAGCAACGCCATTTTATTTAGATGGTGAAAATTATAGAAACAATTGAAATTTGAGATAAGTGTTGTATAATAGACTTAAATTCAAAGGAAAAATCTCGAGGATACGATAGATGAATCACTGTATGTACAGAGAATTATGCATATGTTGAGAGCATGAGATACATATTTATTTGTTACTCCCTCTTTGTTGGTGTTTGTAATGAACACCCGGCTCAAGACCGTTATCTTAAGTAGAGTTACTTTTAAGTGCGCATGCATTTATGAGTCAATTAGGGTGGTAACGCGATTTAGACCTCGTCCCTTTATGGGATGGGGTCTTTTTTGCGTTTTTTAAAATAAAAGGAGGCAATATCATGGATCAAATTAAAGTAAAATTTCCAGATGGTAATGTGAAGGAATTTGAACACGGTACAACTACTGAAGATATCGCGCAATCTATTAGTCCTGGATTACGTAAAAAAGCAGTTGCCGGTAAATATAATGGGCAAATGGTTGATTTAACACGTCCACTTGAAGAAGATGGAGAACTTGAAATAATTACGCCTGGTAGTGAAGAGGCGTTAGAAGTATTACGTCACTCAACAGCACACTTAATGGCGCAAGCGTTAAAACGTTTATATGGCGATGTTAAGTTTGGTGTTGGTCCTGTTATCGAAGAGGGCTTCTACTATGACTTTGATATGGACACTCGTATTTCAAGTGAAGATTTTGACAAGATTGAAAAGACAATGAAGAAAATTGTCGACGAAAATCATAAAATTGAACGTAAAGTTGTATCACGTGACGAAGCTAAAGATTTCTTTAGCGATGATCCATACAAGCTTGAATTAATTGATGCGATTCCTGAAGATGAGAACGTGACACTTTATTCTCAAGGTGAATTTACTGACCTTTGTCGCGGTGTACACGTACCTTCAACTTCTAAAATTAAGGAATTTAAATTATTATCAACAGCTGGTGCTTATTGGAGAGGCGATAGTAACAATAAAATGCTTCAACGTATTTATGGTACAGCCTTCTTCGATAAGAAAGCATTAAAAGAGCATTTAAAAGTTTTAGAAGAGCGTAAAGAACGTGACCACCGTCGTATTGGTAAAGACTTAGAGCTTTTCACAAATAATCAATTAGTTGGTGCTGGGTTACCATTATGGTTACCAAATGGTGCAACAATTCGTCGTGAAATCGAACGCTATATTGTTGATAAAGAGGTTGCGCTTGGTTATGACCACGTGTATACACCAGTTATGGCGAACGTTGATTTATACAAAACGTCAGGTCACTGGGATCACTATCAAGATGATATGTTCCCGACAATGAAATTAGATGAATCTGAAGAAATGGTAATGCGTCCGATGAACTGTCCACACCACATGATGATTTATGCGAACAAGCCGCATTCTTATCGTGAATTACCAATCCGTATTGCGGAACTTGGTACAATGCATCGTTATGAAGCAAGTGGTGCTGTTTCAGGTTTACAACGTGTTCGAGGTATGACTTTAAATGATGCACATATCTTCGTGCGTCCAGATCAAATTAAAGAAGAGTTCAAACGCGTTGTTGAAATGATTATTGAGGTTTACAAAGATTTCGGATTTGAAGATTACCGTTTCCGTTTAAGTTATCGTGACCTTGAGGATAAAGATAAATACTTCGATGACGATGACATGTGGTTAAAAGCAGAAGGCATGTTAAAAGAAGCGGTTGATGAGTTAGGCTTAGAATATGAAGAAGCAATTGGCGAAGCGGCATTCTATGGTCCTAAGCTTGATGTTCAGGTTAAAACTGCGATGGGTAAAGAAGAAACGTTATCTACAGCACAACTAGACTTCTTATTACCACAAAAGTTTGATTTAACATACATCGGTAGTGATGGTGAACATCACCGTCCAGTCGTTATTCACCGTGGTGTCGTATCAACTATGGAACGTTTCGTTGCTTTCTTAACTGAAGAAACTAAAGGTGCATTCCCAACATGGTTAGCGCCTAAACAAGTCGAAATTATTCCAGTAAATGTAGACTTACACTATGATTATGCAAGACTTTTACAAGATGAGTTAAAATCTCAAGGCGTACGTGTATCAATCGACGACCGTAATGAGAAAATGGGTTATAAAATCCGTGAAGCGCAAATGAAGAAAATCCCTTACCAAATTGTTATTGGTGACAAAGAGGTTGAAAATAAAGAAGTTAACGTGCGTAAATACGGTTCACAAGATCAAGAAACTGTTGAACGCGATACATTTATCTGGGATTTAGTTGACGAAATTCGTCTGAAAAAGTAATGAAAGCTTGAAAATATACACATTATAATGTATAGTTATCTTTAATTAAATATTTAAAGAAGTTAGAGGTCGCAACTTTAATCAGTAGTACTTCAGAAGTTTGATGAAACATATGTTGAAAGTACGAAAGGTAACGTTGCCGAAACAAAGCGTATTCATCGTACGTTTTGTTGGGCCAATTGCCGAAAGGAATTGGACTGTCACAACATGTGATGTGCTACCTATATAAATGACAAAAGGTTGCATTTCAAAATGCAGCCTTTTATTTTTGCCTCTCAACTGAAGAAAGGATAAGAATATGGAAAATAATCATAAGACACAAAATGAAGTACAACGCGGTCTTAAAGATCGTCACGTCTCCATGATTGCTATTGGAGGTTGTATTGGTACAGGATTATTTATGACATCTGGTGGTGCCATTCACGATGCTGGGCCACTTGGTGCCTTACTCGGTTATGCGATAATCGGGATTATGGTATTCTTCTTAATGACCTCACTCGGTGAAATGGCAACATATTTACCGGTTTCAGGTTCATTTAGTACATATGCGACACGATTTGTAGATCCGTCGCTAGGATTCGCCTTAGGTTGGAACTACTGGTTTAACTGGGTCATTACCGTTGCAGCCGATGTAACCATTGCAGCGCAAGTTATACAGTATTGGTCGCCGTTACAATTTTTACCAGCTTGGGGTTGGAGTGCGATATTCTTAGCCATTATTTTTGGACTTAATATGTTAAGTGTTCAAGTATATGGTGAGAGTGAGTATTGGTTTGCTTTAATCAAAGTTTTAACAGTAATCGTGTTTATTATAGTAGGTTTACTTACAATTTTTGGTATTTTAGGTGGACCATTCATTGGATTTGAAACGTTTATGCAAGGTGAAGGACCTATTTTAGGTGATGGCCTTGGTGGTAGTTTCTTAACGATTCTTGGTGTATTCTTAATCGCCGGTTTCTCATTCCAAGGTACTGAGTTAATCGGTATTACAGCAGGGGAATCTGAGAATCCAGAGCGTGCTGTGCCAAAAGCTATAAAGCAAGTATTCTGGAGAATTTTGTTATTCTACATTTTAGCCATCTTTGTAATTGGTATGTTAATTCCGTATACAAGTGGTGCTTTAATGGGTGGCGAAGAAGATATCGCGATGTCGCCGTTTACACTTGTATTTAAGAATGCAGGACTTGCTTTTGCAGCATCATTTATGAATGCCGTTATCTTAACTTCTGTATTATCAGCAGGTAACTCAGGCATGTATGCGTCAACGCGTATGCTTTTCTCAATGAGTAAAGATAAACTTGCTTGGAAACAGTTCGGTCAAACGAATAAACAAGGTACACCGATTATGTCATTATTAGCAACTGCGATTATTGTTATTATCGTATTCTTACTTCAACATATTAGTGGTGAAGCTTATGAGTACATCGTTGCGGCAAGTGGTTTAACAGGCTTTATTGCCTGGGTTGGTATTGCGATTTCCCATTATCGATTTAGACGTGCGTTCAAAGCGCAAGATTATGATAAATCTAAGTTAAAGTATAAAGCGATGTTCTTCCCATTCGGCCCAATTTTCGCTGGTTTACTCTGTGTACTTGTTATCTTAGGTCAGGATGTTGACTTAATTAAAACAGGTGATTTTGATATTAAACGATTCTTCATCACTTACATGGGTATTCCGATATTCTTAGCATTCTTTATCTATCATAAAATAAGATATAAAACGAAGAAGATTCCATTAAAAGAAGTTGATTTAAGTCAAGAGAACTCAATGGATCAAGTAAAACATAATTAATTTAGAAAAAGTGATTGACTTTAATGAACATACTTGGTAAGATAGTAGACGTTGAATACGAAACGGACCAAGTAGAAGCATCCCGCTTCTCACCTGTAGCGACGCACAAGCTGTTGGCAGGTTAACGACAATTACATGTATGTTCATGTGCGTTAAGGAGCGGGAGACATTTATGTCTTTCGCTCTTTTTTGCTTGGACGATTCGTAAATTCATTGGGAGGTGTCAACCATAGCTAAAGATCAAACGCAAGTTAATGAGAGAATCCGCGCAAAAGAATTACGTTTAATCGGTCAAGATGGTGATCAAATTGGAGTTAAATCTAAAAAAGAAGCCCTTGATATGGCCGATCGTGTTGGTTTAGATGTCGTAGTAGTAGCACCTAAAGCAAAACCACCAGTTGCTAGAATCATGGATTACGGTAAATACAAGTTCGAGCAACAGAAGAAAGAAAAAGAAATGAAGAAGAAACAAAAAGTCGTTAACGTAAAAGAAATCCGTTTAAGTCCTACAATTGAAGAGCACGATTTCAATACAAAACTTAAAAACGGGCGTAAATTCTTAACTAAAGGCGACAAATGTAAAGTTTCAATTCGTTTCCGTGGTCGTGCGATTACTCATAAAGAAATTGGTCAACGTGTCTTAGAACAATTCGCTGAAGAATGTAAAGACATTGCGACTGTTGAGCAAAAGGCTAAAATGGAAGGACGCCAAATGTTCTTAATGTTAGCCCCAATCAACGAAAAATAAACAAATCTATAGGAGGAATTATTCATGCCTAAAATGAAAACTCACCGTGGAGCTGCTAAACGTGTTAAAAGAACAGGTTCAGGTAAATTAAAACGTTCTAGAGCTTTCACTTCTCACTTATTTGCAAACAAAACAACTAAACAAAAACGTAAATTACGTAAAGCTTCATTAGTTTCAAAAAGTGATGCTAAACGTGTACGTCAATTATTAACATACGTAAAATAATCTAAATTCAAAGAATGCATGAATAGACATGCGAAAAGTTAAAAGGAGGAATTCTATATGCCACGTGTAAAAGGTGGAACAGTAACAAGAGCGCGTCGTAAAAAAACGATCAAATTAGCTAAAGGTTACTTCGGTGCTAAAAGCACTTTATATAAAGTAGCAAAACAACAAGTAATGAAATCAGGTCAATATGCATACCGTGACCGTCGTCAAAGAAAACGTGATTTCCGTAAATTATGGATCACTCGTATCAATGCAGCAGCTCGTCAACACGACATGAGCTACTCAAGATTAATGAACGGTTTAAAACAAGCTGGTATCGATATTAACCGTAAAATGTTATCTGAAATCGCTATTTCAGACGATAAAGCGTTCGGCGAATTAGTATCAAAAGCTAAAGACGCTTTAAAATAATATAAATGATTCAAACTAGGACATAAGTACGTGTCCTAGTTTTTTTGTTTTTAGATGGGGATTGTTGAAGGCAGTTCGGTTAGGTGGGGATGGATGGGCTGTTATAGAAGGGTTATTTGTAGAAAGGGTGTTGCAGGGGGCTATTATGGTAGTTCCGTTACGCGAAAGAAATTAGAAACAATCGCATAAGGGGTCTGTTACGCGAAAGATTTTAGAAACAATCGCATAAGGAGGCCGTTATGCCAAAGAAATTAAAAACAATCGCATAACGCCCCTCGACACCATATAAAAAACTAAATCAAAATTTACATCTGTGATTTAAATTATGAGAAATTTTCGCTGACGAAAATTCTCCTTATCACAAAGAATAACGCCAACAATGTAATAAGGGCGCCATGTTACAAAGACTTACGCAAACAATGTAATAAGGAAGCCATGTTACAAAGTCTGACGCCAACAATGTAATAAGGGCGCCATGTTACAAAGACTTACGCAAACAATGTAATAAGGAAGCCATGTTACAAAGTCTGACGCAAACAATGTAACATGGACGCCTTGTTACAAAGACCAACGCCAACAATGTAATAAGGAAGCCTTATCATAAAAATTTACATAAACTATGTGACATGGCGATGCATAAATACTTACTATTGCCCAACTGAACGTAAACTGCCAACTTAACTCTTAGGGGCTTTTCCCAACGAAATAAGCTAATCCATCATAATACGCAAGGCCGAATTATTACCAACATCCCGTAACCTCACTTTTGTTTGGAAATTAACTTTGATAAAATAAAGGCAAGTCATAGCAAAGGAGATTATTATGTCTAAATTTGATGAAATGATTACGGTTGTTCCGAGAGAGGTTATCTTTAACAAGGAACAAAATGCGTTTAACGGGTTTATATCTAATGAAGATAAACGTGCAAATGAAATTTATGAAACTTTAAAACAATATGAAATTAAAAGACGTGGCGATATGGAAGAAGATCCAAATTATAAACAATTAATTTCTTACGTTATCTTAGAAAACGAAGATAACGATATTCTTGTATACGAACGTCTTTCAGGTGGCGGCGAAGAACGTTTACACGGTCAATCATCCATCGGCGTTGGTGGTCATATGAATGATGTAGAGGACGCTAAGACGATTGAAGATGTAGTACGTACGAATGCTGCACGTGAACTTGAAGAAGAAGTAGGGCTTTCAGAAGAAGCCTGTAAAAATATGGAACATATCGGATTTATTAACGATGATGGCAATGAAGTAGGCCGAGTTCACATCGGTGTAGTCTTCAAAGTAAAAGTTAATAAAGACGAAGTTGAATCAAAAGAAACGGATACGCTTAAATTAGAGTGGGTGAAAGAAGACGACATTCAAGATCTTTCATCATTTGAATCATGGAGTGCACTCATTTTAAAAGCATTCCAATAAGAGGTGAATACGATGTCAGACATCATACCTTTTCCGCACCTAAAAGAAAAACTTATTCGAGACATTAAGTCCGAGATGGATAAAGGTCAGTATGAAGAGGCCTATGATTCATTCATGGAATATGAGAGACACTATGAAATGTCTGATGAACTGGCGCTTAAGAAATGCGATTTACTATACAAGATGGAAGCGTTTCTCGAGTTACGAGAAGAAACAAGCATCTTACTGAATAAAGGCATCAAAGATTACGATCATCTCATATACTTACACGTCTTAAGTCTGTATGAATTAAAGCAATATTTCATTGCGGTTGAAATTATTGACCAGATTATGGATGAAGTGGTTGAGCACAAGACGCGTTTAAAGTTACTACCGATTAAAGATCAAGCTGAGGAGAAACTTGAGCATAAACGTAAGCATGCGCAAGTGATCTTGCAGGATTTCGAGAATCAGACGATGCGCGAACAGATTCAAATCATGCTGACGTTAATTGATGACAATCAATTCTTATTCAAACATACGGTAGCAGAACTTCTAACGACACAAACGTTCCATCCAAACGTCATGAGTATTATGCTTGAATACTTGCGTTTTGCTACTTTCCGAAAAGAACTTAAGATACAAAAACTTGAACAAACGATTACGGTCGTACCATCGCGATTACCAGGTATAGAAAAAAGTCAATTTAAGACAGATATCATACCTGAAATCGTTGATAAACTTGAAGACGATATGCCATCCATTCTTACCGATGCGTTTACGGTATTAAATACGCATGCAATTCTCATGTATCCTCTAGATATTTATGAGATATTTGATAAGGAAACATGGATAAATGGCTATGTATTTTATTTTGAACAAATGGTCGATCATACGTTAGAATATAATGATGAGTATGATGATTTCATGTCATTTATTAAAAAATTAGAATCAATAAGTATCGGCAGTTGAAAGAACTGTCACCTATGTTATAATGTAGAAGTTGAAAAATTTTAAAATAGGAATATCATGGAGGTTTTTATACATGACAGCAACTTGGGAAAAAAAAGAAGGCAATGAAGGGTTACTAAAAGTAACTGTACCTTCTGAAGAATTAGATAAAGCATTAGACAAAGCTTTTAAAAAAGTAAGTAAACAAATCAACGTACCTGGTTTCCGTAAAGGTAAAGTACCACGTCAAATCTTCGAACAACGTTTCGGTGTGGAAGCATTATATCAAGATGCTGTAGATATCTTATTACCAGAAGCTTATGGTAAAGCTATCGATGAAACTGAAATCAACCCAGTTGATCAACCAGAAGTAAACGTAACTCAAATCGAAAAAGGTAAACCTTTCGAATTTGAAGCTACAGTTACAGTTGAACCTGAAGTTGAATTAGGCGACTACAAAGGCCTAAAAATCGAAAAACAAGATACTGAGTTAACTGATGAAGAAGTTGACGAACAAATCAACCAAAGCTTAGAACAAATGGCTGACATGGTTGTTAAAGAAGAAGGCGCTGTTGAAGAAGGTAACACTGTAAACATCGACTTTGATGGTTATGTTGATGGTGAACAATTTGAAGGCGGCCAAGCTGATGGTTATGACTTAGAAATCGGTTCAGGTATGTTCATCCCTGGTTTCGAAGAACAATTAGTTGGTCTTAAAGTAGGCGAAGAAAAAGACGTTGAAGTAACGTTCCCAGAAGAATACCACGCTGAAGAATTAGCTGGTAAAAAAGCTACTTTCAAAACTAAGTTAAACGAAATCAAACAAAAAGAAGTACCAGAATTAGACGATGAAGTTGCAAATGAATTAGATCCAGAAGCAAATTCAGTAGATGAGTATAAAGAAAACTTACGTAAGCGTTTAGCTGAACAAAAAGAACAAAACGCTGAAAACGCTAAGAAAGAAGAAGCAATCACAAAAGCTACTGAAAATGCTAAAGTAGATATTCCAGATGCAATGATCAAAACTGAAACTGACCGTATGTTACAAGAGTTTGGTCAAAGATTACAACAACAAGGTCTTAACCTTGAAACGTACTTCCAAATCTCTGGTCAATCTGAAGATGACTTACGTGAACAAATGAAAGATGACGCAACTGAACGCGTTAAAACAAACTTAACGTTAAGCGCAATTGCTGACACTGAAAACATCGAAGTTAACGACGGCGATGTTGACGCTGAATTAGAAAACATGAGTAAGCAATTCAACATTTCAGTTGAAGACATCAAGAAAACTTTAGGTAACACTGATATCGTTAAGAATGACGTTCGTGTTAAAAAAGTTATCGACTTATTAGTATCTGAAGCTAAATTAGTTGAAGCTAAAGATAATAAAGAAGACGACAAAGAAGCGTAATTAAAACAATCGTTAAATTAAATAAATGATGTATGGAGCTGGGACAATTCATGTTCTAGCTCCATGCTATTTCTTAAGGAAACTTAAGACGCAAAATTTTAAATAAATCAAGTTAAAACTTTATGTTGATTGCATACAAATCTAATCTAAAAGATAAGCATTAAAATTTGACTATACCTTAAATTTTGTTATATTTTGATAAGACTCCAAAACAAGCGTCATTTTGGTTAATAAATAAAGAGAGATTTACCATTAATTCGCACATTTACACAAAACTAAATATATATCTAAATTAATTTGAACCGAAATGACCTTAAATTTGCATAATAAAGTGTGAAATAGTATAGTCGGTAAGGAATAGGGGTGTAAAAGTATGTTTAAATTTAATGAAGGTGAAGAAAACTTAAAATGTTCATTCTGCGGAAAAGACCAAGATCAAGTTAAAAAACTTGTCGCAGGTAGTGGCGTTTATATTTGTAATGAATGTATCGAATTATGTTCTGAAATCGTTGAAGAAGAACTAGCTCAAAAAGATACAACAGAAGTTACAGAATTACCTACACCTAAAGAAATTATGGAACAGCTTAATAATTATGTTATCGGCCAAGATAAAGCTAAAAAATCTTTAGCTGTTGCTGTTTATAATCATTATAAACGTGTACAACAACTTGGACCTAACGAAGATGAAGTTGAATTACAAAAAAGTAATGTTGCTTTAATCGGACCTACAGGTAGCGGTAAAACATTACTCGCTCAAACTTTAGCTAAGTCACTTAACGTACCATTTGCCATTGCAGATGCGACAAGCCTTACTGAAGCGGGTTACGTTGGTGAAGACGTTGAAAATATCTTACTTCGTCTTATTCAAGCTGCAGACTTTGATATTGATAAAGCTGAAAAAGGTATCATCTATGTCGATGAAATTGATAAAATCGCACGTAAATCTGAAAATACGTCAATTACACGTGACGTTTCAGGTGAAGGTGTACAACAAGCCTTACTTAAAATCTTAGAAGGTACAACTGCAAGTGTGCCTCCTCAAGGTGGACGTAAGCATCCTAACCAAGAATTTATTCAAATTGATACAACTAATATTTTATTCATTCTTGGCGGTGCTTTTGATGGAATCGATGATGTTATCAAACGTCGTTTAGGTGAAAAAGTTATTGGTTTCGCTAGTAATGAAGCTGATAAATACGACGAAGACTCCCTACTTGAGCACATTCGTCCAGAAGACCTTCAAACGTATGGTTTAATCCCAGAATTTATCGGTCGTATTCCAATTGTAGCGAACCTAGAATCACTAGACGTTGAAGCCTTAAAAAATATTTTAACGAAGCCTAAAAATGCGCTTGTTAAACAATATACGAAAATGCTAGAACTTGATAATGTTGATTTAGACTTCACTGAAGATGCGCTTGCTGCAATTAGTGAAAAGGCTATTGAACGTAAGACAGGTGCACGTGGTCTAAGATCAATTATTGAAGAAGCATTAATTGAAATTATGTATGATATTCCATCATCAGATGAAGTAGCTAAAGTCGTGATCACGAAAGATACGATTGAGAATGAAGATGCTCCTGAGTTATATGATTCAGAAGGTAATCTTGTTAATGATGAAAAAACATCAGCATAATCAAACTGCTTAACAATTAGATTGGTGCATTAACGTTGTTTAATGTATCAATCTTTTTTTAATGGGTATGAGTGAAACTATATCAAGTAATTAAGTGAGGAAGAAATTATGGAAATCAATCCTAATGAAATTGAATTATTAATTAGTGCTGTCCGAAAAGACCAATATCCAGAAACAGGTTTATCTGAAGTTGCTTTAAGTGGACGTTCTAATGTAGGTAAATCTACATTTATCAATAGTATGATCGGGCGTAAGAACATGGCACGTACATCGCAACAACCTGGTAAAACGCAAACGCTCAATTTCTATAATCTCGATAATAAGCTCGTGTTTGTCGATGTACCAGGATATGGTTATGCCAAAGTGAGTAAGAAAAAGCGCGAAGAATTCGGTAAGATGATTGAAAAATATATCACTGAACGTGAAAGTTTAAAGCTCGTTGTCCAATTAATCGACATCCGTCATAAACCGACTGAAGATGATATTCTTATGTATGATTATTTAAAACACTTCGATTTACCGACTTTAGTTATCGCAACGAAAGAAGACAAGATTGCTAAAGGTAAGGTTCAAAAGCATATTAAAGTGATTAAAGAAGCGCTAGAACTTGAGCCTGAAGATCAAATTATTAGTTATTCATCTTTAAATACGAATAAAAAGCAAGTTATTTGGGATGCGATTGAAAGTTATTTATAATCGTTATAAAGACGAGATAAGTATTAGGGCGAATGATGATGAAATTCGACAAAATTATGACGATAGATTAAAATCTTTCTAATTTAGGCGTTATCGTATCGCATTGAAAATTAGCCCTATGTTACAATATGAATAATGGAAATTTAAGAAGGGGCGTTATACATGCATTTAATTGCAATAAGTATTAATCATCGTACTGCAGAAGTTTCATTACGTGAACAAGTTGCTTTTAAAAATGATGAAATCGAGCGTGTTCATACGCAATTATTTGATACGAAATCAATTTTAGAAAATGTAATATATTCAACTTGCAACCGTACAGAAGTATACGCTGTTGTAGACCAGATCCACACAGGGCGTTACTATATTCAACGCTTTTTAGCGCAATCATTTAACATGGAAGTTGATGACATTAAAGATATGTCAGAGGTATTCATTGGTGATGCAGCAGTTGAACATTTATTTAAAGTTACGACAGGCCTAGATTCCATCGTTCTTGGTGAAACTCAAATCTTAGGTCAAATTCGTAATGCATTCTTTACTGCACAAGACATGCATACGACAGGAACGATCTTTAATCATTTATTTAAACAAGCGATTACCTTTAGTAAACGTGCACATCATGAAACAGATATCGCAGACAATGCTGTTAGCGTATCATATGCTGCGGTAGAACTTGCGAAGAAGGTATTCGGTAACCTTCATAAGAAACGTGCGTTAATTATCGGTGCCGGTGAAATGAGTGAATTATCACTGCTTAACTTGAAGGGTGCAGGTATGACAGATATTCACATTGTTAACCGTTCCTTTGAAAAAGCAGATGCACTTGCCTCTAAACACAATGTTATGAGTCATGATATGTCTCAGTTAACGACATTACTTCGTGATGTTGATGTGGTGATTAGTTCCACTCGAAAAGATGGCTTTGTACTTGATCGTGACATGGTGCAAGATGCTACGATGCAACGCCATAATGATTCATTAGTAATGATTGATATCGCTGTACCTCGTGATATTGATCCAAAGGTCGCTGACATCGATTGTGTATTCAACTATGACGTAGATGATTTAAATGGCTTAGTAGACGCAAACCTTAAAGAACGTCAATCAGCAGCCAATGAAATTTTATCTATGATTCCAAATGAAATTGATGCGCATAACGATTGGGTAAACATGTTAGGTGTGGTACCTGTAATTCGAGCTTTAAGAGAAAAAGCGATGGGTATCCAACAAGACACAATGGCAAGCATCGACCGCAAATTACCTGATTTAAATGAGAGAGAACGTAAAGTGATATCTAAGCACACGAAAAGTATTATCAATCAAATGCTTAAAGATCCAATTAAACAAGCTAAAGAACTTAGCAATGATAAAAATAGTAAAGCGCGTTTAGAATTATTCCAAGAAATCTTTGATATTGATGTTTTAGATGAATATCAACAAGAAATTGAAACGCGTAAGTCATATTCCAAGAAGCGCAGTATCTTTAATTTAAATCATTTAACATGATGGTGATGTCATGCAAGATTCAATATTTATACGTTTTCATGAAATTATTCTTTTAATCTATGTCTTAAGTATAGGTTTTTATTTCATTGATTTTATTAAACACAACTACAAAGTTAAAATGCTCGGTGTCTATACACTTGGGATTGTTTGGGTTTTGCAAACAATCTCTTTAACTATGTTTATAATTGAAACGAGAGACTTTCCGTTTGGGTCGATATCCGAAGTATTTAATGTTCTAACCTGGCTCATTATACTCGTCTCTCTAATCACACACCGTATTAAGCGATTAGACTTTTCAATATTTTTATTAAACCTTATAGGATTTACGCTACTTACCTTGCACACTTTCCAACCTACACAGTATAGTTCAGGTGGTTTAAGACTTGAAGCTGTAAATGAACTCCTGATGATTCACATTTCACTTGCGATTGTAAGTTATGTCGCTTTTGCTTTCGCATTTGTAAATGGCTTACTCTTTCTCGTTCAATATCGTAACCTCAAGGAAAAGCGCTTTGACCATTCGTACTTCAGAATTGGTAGCGTAGCCTTCTTAGAACAATTATTATTCTACAGTACGTTAACGGGATTTATTATTCTTGTCTTAAGTTTAATATTAGGTGGTCTGTGGGGTTTATTTACGATAGGTAGTGGTATCTTACTTGATCCTAAGGTTATCTCTTCATCAATTATCGCTTTATTGTATGGCATCTTTATTTATTTATTCGTACGACGTAAGCTTAATCCAAAACATTTAATCTATATCAATATCGTGTTATTTTTGCTTTGTATGATTAACATGATCGTTATCACGCAATTATCCACGTTCCATCAATGGACAGGGAAGTAATGTTTAGCCAATTTTGTTAGGAGGCAACTATGAGAAAATTAATCGTAGGTTCTAGACGTAGTAAATTAGCACTTACACAAAGTAAGCAATTTATAGAACAACTTAAAAGTGTATCTGAAGGGCTTGAAGTTGAAATTAAAGAAATCGTTACGAAAGGTGACCAAATTGTAGACCGTCAATTATCTAAAGTTGGCGGTAAAGGGCTTTTCGTGAAGGAAATTGAGCAAGCACTTTATAATCATGAAATCGATTTAGCGATCCATTCGCTAAAGGATGTACCGAGTGTCATGCCTGAAGGTTTAACGCTTGGTTGTATTCCTGACCGTGAGAATCCGTTTGATGCGTATATTGCGATTGACCATGTGCCATTAGATGAACTTAAGCCTGGTAGTATTGTTGGTACAAGTTCGTTGCGTCGTGGCGCGCAAATTCTCGCTAAATATCCGCATCTTGAAATTAAATGGATTCGCGGTAATATTGATACGCGCTTACAGAAGCTACAAGATGAAGATTATGATGCGATTATTCTTGCCGCTGCAGGTTTAAAACGCATGGGTTGGCCAAGTGATATGGTTACGACGTACTTACAACCTGACACGTTAATCCCGGCTATCGGTCAGGGCGCGCTTGGTATTGAATGCCGAAGTGATGATACAGAATTATTAGAATTACTTCAGAAGGTGCATAATGCATCTGTTGAACGTTGTGTGACGAGTGAGCGTACGTTCTTAAAAGAAATGGACGGCAGTTGTTCAGTACCTATCGGTGGTTATGCGACTGAAGATGATGAAGGTACGATTACGTTTACAGGTCTAATTATGACGCCTGATGGTAAAGAGCGTTATGAATGTACGAAAGAAGGCACTGACCCAGTAGCTTTAGGTAAAGCTGTTAGTGATGAACTTAAATCACAAGGTGCTTATGAAATTATTAAAAACTTAAATGAAAATCAATAATACGTAAGGAGGGCTAATTTATGAAACCGACGATTATTATGACACAGTCTACGCGTTATCAACATCCTGATGCGCATGTGTTACATCTACCGTTCATTAAAATTAGTCCTCTTTCTTTACCTTCGAACTTTAATAATCAATCGTATGACTGGTTAATTCTAACGTCTAAAAATGCGGTCACACATTTTAAACCCTATTTAGACCATATCCATTATAAGAAGCTCGCAGTTATTGGAGAAAAGACGAAGCAACTGTGTCATGATTTAGGTTTGAAGGTGGACTTTTGTCCAAAGGACTTTTCACAAGAGGGGTTTCTTGAAGCATTTCATGGAAAGGAAGGACGTGTTCTGATTCCAAGTAGTCTTAAGGCACGACCTAAACTTGCTGAAACGCTTCGAAATCGTGGTTTAGAAGTTACAAAACTTGATTTATATGAGCCAATCGCACATGATAAACATATACAAGAAGCAATTCAATTAATTGAAAGTAATCTAATAAATGCGTTAACATTTGCTAGTAGTTCAAGTGCACGCTATTACTTTTCAAAGGGTGGCGATACGACGTTTCAACATTATTATGTGATTGGTCATGAAACGTTAAAAACTGTTGAAAGTTATGGTGCAAGCGCTAAGGTGGCGCCAATTCAGACGCTAGATGCTATGATGCAAACAATATTAAGAAAGTAGGCGACAATATGCAATTTGATAGACACAGAAAATTACGTAGTTCAGCGACAATGCGTAACATGGTGAGAGAGACACATTTACGAAAAGAGGATTTAATTTATCCAATCTTTGTTGTTGAAAAAGACGATGTTAAGAAGGAAATCAAATCTTTACCTGGTGTTTACCAAATTAGTTTAAATCTGTTACATGAAGAAATTAAAGAAGCTTATGAACTTGGTATCAGAGGCTTAATGTTTTTTGGTGTACCTAATGAGAAAGATGATGTAGGTACAGGTGCTTACCATAATCATGGTGTCATTCAAGAGGCAACACGCATTTCTAAATCGCTTTATGATGACATGTTAGTTGTTGCGGATACATGTCTTTGTGAGTATACGGACCACGGTCATTGTGGTGTAATTGACCCGGATAAAAAAGATGTCGATAATGATAAATCACTAGACTTACTTGTTAAGACGGCTGTATCTCAAGTAGAAGCAGGTGCAGATATTATCGCGCCAAGTAATATGATGGATGGCTTTGTGGCGACGATACGTAAAGGTTTAGATGAAGCGGGTTATGAATATGTGCCAATTATGAGTTACGGTATTAAATATGCGTCAAGCTTCTTTGGACCGTTCAGAGACGCCGCAGAATCAACACCATCATTTGGTGACCGTAAGACGTATCAAATGGATCCTGCTAATCGCTTAGAAGCATTCCGCGAATTAGAAAGTGACTTGAAAGAAGGTTGTGACATGATGATTGTGAAACCTGCTTTAAGTTATTTAGATATCATTCGCGATGTGCGTAACCGTACGAATGTACCAGTTGTTGCTTATAATGTAAGCGGTGAATATAGTATGACGAAAGCGGCAGCTTTAAATGGTTGGATCGATGAAGAGAAAGTTGTTATGGAACAAATGATTTCAATGAAGCGTGCAGGCGCAGATATGATTATTACGTACTTTGCTAAAGACATTTGTCGTTATTTAAATCAATAAGGAGGCCAATTCATGCGTTACAATCAATCAATTGAAGCTCATCAGAAAGCTGAAAAACTAATGCCAGGTGGTGTTAATAGCCCCGTTCGTGCATTTAAATCTGTAGATACACCAGCCATCTTTATGGATCATGGTGAAGGGTCTAAAATTTATGATATCGATGGTAATGAATATATCGATTATGTGTTAAGCTGGGGACCTTTAATCCTAGGACACAAGAATCCTCAAGTTATCGAGAAATTACATCAATCTATCGATAAAGGTACAAGCTTTGGTACGTCAACTTTAGAAGAGAATAAGTTAGCTGAACTTGTTATTGAACGTGTACCATCTATTGAGAAGGTACGTATGGTGTCATCAGGTACTGAAGCGACACTTGATACGTTACGTTTAGCTCGTGGTTATACAGGTCGTAATAAGATCGTTAAATTCGAAGGTTGCTACCACGGTCATAGTGACTCATTACTAATTAAAGCAGGTTCTGGCGTAGCGACATTAGGTTTACCTGATTCTCCAGGTGTCCCTGAAGGTATCGCTCAGAACACAATTACAGTTCCTTATAATGACTTCGATGCCATCAAAGTAGCGTTCGAAGAGTTTGGTGACGATATTGCAGGTGTTATCGTCGAGCCAGTAGCAGGTAACATGGGTGTTGTGCCGCCTAAAGATGGCTTCTTAGAACATCTACGTGACATCACTAAAGAACATGGTTCATTACTTATCTTTGACGAAGTGATGACTGGATTTAGAGTAGGCTATAACTGTGCGCAAGGTTATTTCGGTGTGACACCTGATTTAACTTGTTTAGGAAAAGTCATTGGCGGTGGCTTACCGGTAGGCGCTATCGGCGGTAAAGCTGAAATTATGGACCATATTGCGCCAGTTGGTGATATCTATCAAGCAGGTACACTATCAGGTAACCCACTCGCAATGACAAGTGGTTATGAAACGTTAAGTCAGTTAACTGAAGAAAGTTACGAATACTTTAACGAACTCGGTGACTTATTAGAAGAAGGTCTTAAAGAGGTATTTAGTAAGCATAACGTACCAATTACAGTAAACCGTGCTGGCTCAATGATTGGTTACTTCTTAAACGAAGGTCCTGTAACAAATTTTGATGAAGCAAACAAAAGTGATTTAGAATTATTTAGTAATATGTATCGTGAAATGGCTAAAGAAGGTGTCTTCTTACCGCCATCTCAATTCGAAGGTACGTTCTTATCAATGGCGCATACTAAGGACGATATTGAGAAAACAATTCAAGCTTTTGATACAGCGTTAAGTCGTATTGTTTAACTTTCGTTTTAATAAAAGGGCGATTGTAAGATAACGTTTGATCCAAGGCATTTTAGCTTAAATGCTCTGAATGTCTTGGGTCTTTTTTAGTATTTAATTGTAGTTTGGTTGTTTATATTTATTAGAGAATGGTTTGCTTTTCGCTATGCCTTGCTTACTTAGCTTGTTGGATTGCTCATGCAATCCTCTATGCAAGGGACCTTCCTGTGGCGTCGCTTTGAGCTAAAGCTTCGCTTGGATCTCCCTTCCTCACAGTGCCACGGGAGTCTCAAAGCTTGCATTCTCTAATACTTTTAAAGACAATTCAATTAGATTTAATTAAAACTAGCCCTTATAGCATTAAAGATACTGGTATTACAATTCCTTAAACAGCTGACTCCTAGGGGCGGGGCCCCGGCAAAGGAATTTGCGTAAGCAAATTATCAAGCTATACAAGCCGGGGCTTAAGCGTGGTGCAAAGTAGCAATGCTACTTTGTAAGTCCAACTAGCAAACTGGAAGTTTGAGTTGGACTTTAGAGACTACAGGCTCAGGCCACGCCCCAGGAAAGCATGCTGTTTATTGGAATTGTTTTAATAAAATACGTTTTAAACCAGATATACTTTTATTTTTTTAGATAGGCTCATTTAAGCTTTATTAGGAGGGATGATTTGAAACGAAGTGATCTCAATAAAGTAATCATCTTACTATTATCTGTCGTATGTGGCTTTATCCTACAAGCATTACATATCATATTACCTTGGATGTTCGGTCCCATTATTGCAAGTTTAATTTGTACGAAGCTTTTCAAGATGCAAATTAAATGGCCGACATGGCTAAGTAACCTTGGGTTAATAGCACTCGGCATTCAAATTGGAACGTCATTTACGAAGACCGTAATCGGTGATATCAAAGATGATTGGATTTCTATTATATTAGTAAGTATCTTATTGCTTATGCTTGCGTTAATCATTTCTATACCTTTCAGAAAGATAGCGGGCATCAATCGAGAAACGGCGATACTAAGTGTTATCCCAGGTGCGCTCAGCCAAATGCTTGTCATGGCTGAAGAGAATAAGAAAGCGAATATGTTGATCGTGAGTTTGACGCAAACTTCACGCATTATCTTCGTCGTGATGTTGGTACCTTTATTATCATTTCTCTTCCAGGAAAAGGATGCTAAGAACCAATCGAGCTTTGACACGTCGTATCTAACTGAGACGCTTAATATTTGGCATGTGTTGATACTTGTAGCAGGTATCGTTGTCGTATATTACATCATGAAAGCAATCAAATTCCCAACTAAAATCTTATTAGCACCGATTGTTGTGCTTATCGTGTGGAATTTATCAACGGAAATCACGTTTACGCTAGACCCGTGGTTAATCGCCATTGCGCAAATTATTTATATGATTCGAATTGGGCTACAAATATCGAACTTACTAAATGATTTAAAAGGGCGTATCGCGATTGCAATTGCCTTTCAAAATATCATGCTTATTTTAACGGCTTTACTTATGGTGATCGTATTACATTTCTTTAATCATCAATCTATTAATGAGTTGTTCTTAGGTGCTGCACCTGGAGGCATGAGCCAGATTATACTCGTTGCATTAGAAGTAGGCGCAGATGTGGCGATGATTTCAAGCTATCACATCTTTAGAATTTTCTTTATCTTGTTTATCATCGCGCCTCTAGTTGGCTATTATTTAAAATACATGAATCAAAAAAAGCAGGAATGAGGTATAAGCTCATTCCTGCTTTTTATTTGTTCTCAGGGTTGTTAGGGCAATCTACAAGATGTCCATTGTACATCCCACAAGCTTCCATAAAGGAGTAAACAGTTACCGGTCCTAAAAACTTAAAGCCATATGTCTTAAGATCCTTAGATAAGCGTTTAGCACGTTCATCAACTGTAATAGCTTCACGTTCTTCTCGTGTTTTAAATTTAAAATTAATAGGTTCATGGTCTACATATGACCATAGAAAATCGCTAAAACTTCCAAATTCTGCTTCAATCTTTAGAAAGCCTTTTGCTTGAGAGACAATGGCTTCTAATTTCTTGCGATTATGCACAATATTAGGAAACGACATTAATTCATCGATGTCAGCTTCAGTCATTTCAGCAACTTTAGTAGGTTCAAATTGATGAAAGGCGTCTTCATAGCTTTCCTTTTTCTTAAGTATCGTTAACCAGGAAAGACCGGCGTGCTGTGATTCAAGGGCAATTAATTTAAACAAGTCTTTTGAATTATACATGGGTTGTCCCCAAACGTTGTCGTGATATGCGATATAGATAGGATCTTTCGTTCCAAAAGCACAAGGGTTCATGTGTAGCAACCTCCCGTATATTGACTTATGACCAATATCAGTATACTATATTAAAGTAGATGAATATAGTTTAGGGAAGAGTATGTTATGTGACGTTTTAAGAGAGTGTACGTGTGCTGTGAGTACATAGCGTTCATAATTGAAGGTAGCCCGAGATAACTTTTGCTGAAATGGGAAAGACTAGGTAAAAGCGTGATTGAGCGTTAATCAAATTGGAGTGCTTCATAATACGTTGTTATTATGTCGAATATAGGTGGTACCACGGAACATCCGTCCTATTATGGACGGGTGTTTTTTATATTTTAAGGAGGTTTTTGATATGGAAATGAAGCCTAAATATAATCCAAATGAAGTTGAAAGTGGTCGTTATCAAAAATGGTTAGACCAAGGGCTTTTCAAAGCAGGACAAGATGAATCTAAAGAAACATACACGATTGTGATCCCGCCTCCGAATGTGACAGGTCGTTTACATTTAGGTCATGCATGGGATACAACGTTACAAGATATGATTACGCGTATGAAACGTATGCAAGGTTATGACACATTATATTTACCAGGTATGGACCATGCTGGTATTGCGACGCAAGCTAAAGTGGAAGCTAAGATGCAAGAACAAGGTATTTCACGTCATGACATTGGTCGCGACAAATTTATGGAAAAGGCTTGGGACTGGAAAGAGGAGTATGCGTCATTTATTCGTGAACAATGGGCGAAACTTGGTCTAGGCTTAGATTATAGTCGTGAGCGCTTTACTTTAGATGAAGGTTTAAGTAAGGCTGTTAAGAAAGTCTTTGTGGATATGTATAACAAAGGTCTGATTTATCGCGGCGAACGTATTATTAACTGGGATCCTAAAGCGCGTACGGCTTTATCTGATATTGAAGTGATTCACGAAGACGTTGAAGGTAAATTCTATCACTTTAAGTATCCATATGCGGATGGCGATGGATATATTGAGATCGCGACGACTCGTCCTGAAACAATGCTTGGTGATACAGCGATTGTGGTTAACCCTGATGACGCGCGTTATCAAGACGTTATTGGTAAGTATGTGACGTTACCGATTGTAGGTCGTAAGTTACCAGTTATTGCGGATGATTACGTTGATATGGAATTCGGTAGTGGTGCGATGAAAGTTACGCCTGCACACGACCCGAACGACTTTGAAATCGGTAATCGCCATGATTTAGAACGCATTGTTGTAATGGATGAATCTGGTTGCATGAACGATAAAGCGGATAAATACGAGGGTATGGATCGCTTTGAATGTCGTAAGCAACTTGTTAAAGACCTTGAAGACGAAGGTTTAGTTATCAAGATTGAAAGTCATATGCACTCAGTTGGTCACTCAGAACGTAGTGGCGCGATTGTGGAACCTTATCTTTCAACGCAATGGTTCGTTAAGATGAAGCCGCTTGCTGAGCGTTCGCTTAACAACCAAGATACTGATGAACGTATCGAATTCGTTCCGCCTCGTTTTGAAAAGACCTTTGCGAGATGGATGAATGAAATTAGAGACTGGACTATTTCTAGACAGTTATGGTGGGGTCATCAAATTCCAGCTTGGTATCATAATGAAACAAACGAATTATACGTTTCAGAAACGCCACCTGAAGACATTGAGAATTGGACGCAAGATCCAGACGTTTTAGATACATGGTTCTCAAGTGCGTTATGGCCGTTCTCAACGCTTGGTTGGCCAGATGAAGATAGCGCAGATTATAAACGCTTCTACCCAACTAACGTGCTTGTGACAGGTTATGACATCATATTCTTCTGGGTAGCACGCATGATATTCCAAGGTTTAGAATTTACAAATCAAAAACCATTCAACGACGTGTTATTACACGGCTTAGTACGTGCTGAAGATGGCCGTAAAATGAGTAAATCATTAGGTAATGGTGTAGACCCAATGGATGTTATCGATGAATACGGTGCAGATAGCTTACGTTACTTCTTAGCTACAGGTTCATCACCAGGCCACGACTTACGTTACTCAACTGAAAAGGTTGAATCTGTATGGAACTTCATTAATAAGATCTGGAACGCTGCACGATTTAGCTTAATGAATATTGGTGAAGACTTTAAGTATGAAGATATTGACTTAAGTGGTGAATTATCACTAGCAGATAAATGGATTTTAACGCGTTTAAATGAAACGATTCAGACGGTTACAGATTTAAGTGATAAGTATGAATTCGGTGAAGTTGGTCGTAACTTATACAACTTTATTTGGGATGAATTCTGTGATTGGTATATCGAAATGAGTAAGATCCCGATGAATGGTGACGACGAAGCGCGTAAACAAACAACACGTTCTTTATTAAGTTATACATTAGATCAAATTATGCGTATGTTACATCCATTTATGCCATTTGTAACGGAACATATTTGGCAAAACTTACCACATCAAGGTGACTCTATTGTTACCGCATCTTGGCCGAAAGTCGATACGTCACTTCAATTTGAAGATAGTAAAACGACGATGGAACATCTCGTAGAAATTATCAAAGCAGTACGTCAGTCTCGTTTAGAAGTGGATACACCACTTTCTAAAGAAATTCCGATTCGTATTCAAGCTAAAGACGACAATGTTAAAGCAGTTCTAAACGACAACCGCGACTACATCGAGCGATTCTGTAATCCAAACGAACTCGTTATTGATACTGATGTTGAGATTCCTGAAAAGGCTATGACATCAGTAGTGACTGCAGGGGAAGTGATTTTACCATTAGAAGGTTTAATCGATATGGATAAAGAGCGTAAACGTTTGGAAAAAGAACTTGAAAAATGGCAAAAAGAATTAGACCGCGTTGAAAACAAATTAGCTAACGAAAACTTCGTTAATAAAGCACCAGAAAAAATTATCCAAGCTGAACGTGATAAACAAAAAGATTACCAAGAGAAATACGATGGTGTAAAATCAAGAATAGAACAATTAAACGTATAGGAGTCTTACTATGAATTACCTAGACAGCTTATATTGGATACATGAGCAAAAGAAATTTGGAATAAAACCTGGTGTTAAACGCATGGAATGGATGCTAGAGCAACTAGACCATCCTGAGCGTCAAATACGAGGTATTCACGTTGGTGGCACGAATGGTAAAGGATCAACTGTTTCCTATTTAAAGAGTGCGCTTGTCGACAATGGTTATGACGTTGGAACGTTTACGTCTCCATATATTGAAACGTTTAACGAACGTATCAGTTTTAACGGTCATCCTATCACGAATGATGAACTTGTAGATCTTGTAGCGCGTGTTAAACAGATATGTGAGGCATTAAGCGTTGAAACAGATCTTGGTACGGCAACAGAATTTGAAATCATTACTACAATGATGTTCTTATACTTTGGTCAAATCAGACCTGTAGATTTCGTTATTGTGGAAGCTGGTCTCGGTGTTAAAAATGATTCAACAAACGTCTTTAAGCCGATCATGTCTATCTTAACAAGCATCGGTTTAGATCATACTGACATTTTAGGTCAAACATACCTTGATATCGCCCGTGATAAAGCACATATCATTAAAGAAGATACGCCAGTGATATATTCAGTCAAAGATCCAGACGCTCTGAAATACATTCGCGAGTTCGCAGAGAAGAGTAATGCGAAAGCGATTGAAATTGGTCGAGAAATCACGGTTATCTCAGAAGATGATGAATTCACGTATCGCTATAAAGACTATGAACTTGAGAATTTAGTGCTGAATATGATTGGTGATCATCAAAAAGAGAACGCTTCATTAGCAATTACTGCGCTGTTAGAGCTTAAAGAAGCAGGCATCGTTGAACTCGATTTCAATAAGATGATAGACGGCATTGAAGCGGTTAATTGGACAGGGCGTTTAGAACAAGTTAGCGAATCACCATTAATCATTTTAGATGGTGCACATAATACTGAGAGTATTGAAGCCTCGGTAAAGAGTATTCGTGACTATTATCATCTTGATCAGGTAGACGTATTGTTTGCGGCGATAGACGGTAAACCTGTTCAATCTATGATTCATCAGTTATCTCAAATCGCGACAACGTTCAATGTTACGGATTTCGACTTCCCTAAAGCACTACCACGTCATACGTTATATGACGAAGTCGAACATGATAACAAGGCCTTAATTCACGACTATCAAACATTCATCAAAGAATACGAAGGACCAGGTTTATTAATTGTTGGAAGTCTATATTTTATTAGCGAAGTTAAATTAAATATGAAATTTTAATCCCCTTGAAAAGCCCTTTAGATATACGATGATGTTTTCGGAACAGCGTAGCGTTTGTAAGGGTAAAGGATTGAAAACATTTCTTAAGTTATTAACTTAAATAGAAGAGGTTAGGGCGACATATCGCTCTAACCTCTTTTTTTGGCGTTTTATATGTAAGTTAAGATGCAGTTTTGGATAAAGTGTATCTTTTTATTTATTTTAATAAAAATTAAATATTATTGTTATATTATTAGACGCAATGTGGTATGCTTATTTCAAGGTGGTCGATGTTATGTATGTTTTATTAATTCTGTTAAGTTCATTGATGTTCAGCTTCTTATATCAACTATGCTTTGTAGTTGATCTTAAATTTAAATATTTCACATCGCGCTCTAAATGCGACGCATGTCGTTCAACGCTTAGAAAAAGAGATCTTATTCCCGTCGTTAGTTATCTCTTACTCAAAGGGCGAACGCATTGTTGTGATAAACCTTTATCACGCTTGTATTTAGTTGGTGAAATTTTAATAATTGCATGCATCACATTGCCATCTTACATTCAAGTTCATTTTCAAACTGAACTTTATTTACTCTTTATATTCTTTTTACTTGCACTTTCTATGTACGACATTCGATCACAAATGGTGCCTGACCATATGCTTATCTTATTGTCGATACTCATCATATATTTTTCTCCTTACGTTTTTGAAGACATTTTCATTAAAGTAAGTATTATTTTAGGATTACATATGCTTTATGCTATTAGTCGAGCATCTATTGGCTATGGTGATATTAAACTACTGTGTGTGCTTTTAATGGGGCTACCTCTATACGAATTTATGATGCTCTTTATGTTTACATTTATACTCGGTGGTATATTTGCCTTAATCTTAATGGCATTTAAGCGTCGTAAAATAAAAGGTGTGCCGTTAATTCCGTTTGTATTTGCTGCCTTCCTATTTTTGAACACTTACTTTGAAATGATTAATTTATACATCGGAGGTTAGTTTATGGGGAATTTAAATCAACTTGCATCTAATGAAAAGCCTAAAGAACGTTTTGTTTCCCAAGGCCCCAACAGTTTATCGAATAGTGAATTACTTGCCATTTTAATTAATACTGGACGAAAGGGCTTTTCAAGTGTGGAACTCGCCCAAGAAGTCTTAAAACATTCAAGAGATTTAAAACAACTCTCTAATGTAAGCTTACATGAATTACAAGCAATCAAAGGAATTGGCGCGCATAAGGCCATCGTATTAAAAGCCGCATTTGAATTAGGTCGACGTATGAACTCACAGTCTCTGAACGATAAGGTGTTTATTAAGTCACCTCATGACGTGTTAATGTATCTTGAAGGGAGAATGACTGACCTTGAACAAGAACATTTCGTAGCACTCTTCCTGAATAGTAAGAATCAAATCATCCATGAAAAAACCTTGTTTATAGGGACGTTAAACGCTTCGCTCGTTCATCCACGTGAAGTATTTAAAGAAGCTGTGAAATGTGCTGCGCATGCGATTATCGTCGCACATAATCATCCTTCAGGAGACCCTACGCCGTCTAAAGAAGATATTCGTACGACTAAACGTCTGTGTGAATGCGGTGTTGTGATAGGTATTGAATTGTTAGATCATATTATTATCGGTCAACAAAGATTTGTGAGTTTATCAGAAGAAGGCTATATAGATGGCGGAAATGCTTAGTTAATATACGTAAAATACAGTATAATAATGGTGTTTAGGAGGTACATCTATGAATTTCATCATATTGATCGCATTATTAACACCAGTATTCTACATTTACAAGCTACACCAACAAAATTTGACTTTAAATATCTCAAGGATTCGGAACACCTTGCTTATTTCGATGGTCTCGTTAACGATTGGTGTCCTCATCAAATGGTTTGTAATTGGTATCACTAAGTCCATTTTAATTCACATTTTAAGTGGGCTCATTGTGGGAGTCGTGTGGGCAGTACTTATTCTCATAACATACTTTTTCTTTACTAAGTTAAAGGCTATCAAATAAAATAGCGAGGCTGGGACATAAGTTGTGAAATAGAGCATTTGAGCTTTATTTCACACAATTCTCAAAACAGCTGACTCCTAGGGGAGTAGCATGAGACCGGAGACTACAGGCTCCGGCCATGCCCCAGGAAAGCATGCTGTTTAAGGGAATTGTAGTATTATGTCCCAGCCCCGTTTATAGATCGTATGTATCATTGTAATCGGTAAAATGTTCTAAAATCACATCATTAAAGTTACACCTTGATAAACTAAATATAATACAAGTGCAAGAATGCATAGTTTAATTATAAATCGAAACACTTGTAGGCTAAATTTAAATAGAAGTACAACTAAAAAGATGACAATCAGTGCAATTAAGATGTTCATACGTTTCTCTCTCCTTTAAGTATATCTTATCTAAGCTGTATAAAGCTGTCATCAGTCTACAGTAAATTATATTATACGCCTAGAGTCCGATGTTACACAAATTTCCATTTGATATAATTTGGTTCGTTGAATAAAGGAGGGGGATAATATGCGATTTATATTTCGTATGATAAAAAATCTAATTGCCCTTGCTATAATCTTATTTGTGGTATATATCGCTTTAAATCACGCACCTTTTCTAAAAAAGCAACCATGGAATCCATTTAGTGACCAAAACACGGAACAAATGAACAATAATGGTGCACCGGTGCCTCAAAACGGTGTCAGTTATTCGCTTGAAGATAATGAATTCTTTCAAAACGTACCATTAGGTCAAACTAAAAATGTATTTCAATGGTTAAATAAATCTGAATTTATGTCAGTAACAGGACTATCAGAAATGGGTTACGATGACGAATATATTGTAGGTAAGCGAGATTCGCAGTTTATTGTCTATAAGTTTGGTGAGGACCAAATACGTGTTTATGCGACAGAGCAAGAAATGACTCAAGATATGGAAAACCTTGGTCATTCTATAGAAATGAAACCTGCTGAAGCATATCAAAAATAGATTATTTGAAAGTTATTTCGAATTACGGTAACCTTTGTTTATAAAGAACTAAAAAGGTTTAGGTGATTTGAATGTCTGAAGATAAAGCACAACAAAGTAATGAACAAGCCAAAGCGCAAAACCTATTCGCTAAGTGGCGTCAAGACGAAGTACTTTATAAAGAAGACGAAGAAAAAGACAACAAAGAATCTGACGACAATGACAACGACAAAGAAGCATAAATTTAAATGTTTAGGGTAAGGCTTATAAGGTCTTACTCTTTTTTTGTACCATAATGATTTACGCATACCGCATAGATTTAACTGAATTTTATAACTTTCTCATCATACTACTTTATTTAGGCTAAATTGTAATATAAAATAATATAAGAACTTAAAAAATACATATTGTTAATAGAGGTGTTCGGTTTGTCTAATTTTTTGAAAAATAACAAACTCATCGTGTTTCTGTGTGGTTTGATATTATTTATTTCACTTATAGGATTATCTATCCGTTCTCAACATCAATCACCGGTAGAACAATATGCAGGCGATACGGTTTCGTTTGGACAACGCGCTTTTACATACCCTGCACATATTGTTACAGGTGCTATAGGTGATTTATTTAACTTTAAGGATGAACAACCAGAAGCCGATGACAAAGTTAAACAGCTAGAAGCGGAGAACCAAAGATTAGAGGCAGAGAATAAGAAGTACGAAAAAGAATTAGACATCAAAGATATATCGAAATATGAGCCTATTTCAGCGACTGTGTTAGCGCGTAACCCGGATCAATGGATGAACCGTATCGTAATCGATAAGGGTGAAAAAGCTGGCATTGATTCGAATATGGCTGTTATGACAGCTTCTGGATTAGTAGGTCGTATTTCAAAGGTTAACCAATACTCATCCCAGGTAGAAATGATCACGACTAAGTCACGTGCTGGTAAATTATCTGTAAATATCCAACATGAAGATGATAATGTGTTTGGTTTAATCGATCATTACGAAGAAGAATCCAATGAACTTGTGATTAGTGATATCGATAATAGTAAGAAAATTAAAGAAGGCGACAAAGTTGTAACAAGTGGTTTAGCAGACCAATTACCGAAAGGGCTTTTCATTGGTGAAGTAACTAAAGTTGAAAATGACCAATATGGTTTATCTAAACAAGTTAGAGTTAAGCCTGCAGCAACGATGAAAGATTTAAATCACGTATACATTGCGAAGCGTGATCCTAAGTCAATTCCTTCAGAAGAAGAGCGTGGTGAGTAACCATGAGAGTGCTGTACTACGTTTTAATTGGTATCCTATTATTCTTTATAGATACGTTGCTTACGTTTTTATCACCAATTTTCATTTTCGGTCAAAAAATTGTATTTGCGCCGCATTTATTCTTTTTATTCCTCATGATTATTTCGGTGTATAAAGATGTGAGGTTCAGTCTTATCTTCGCCACATTCTTTGGAATCTTTATTGACCTGTACTTTGGTCAGCTTTATGGCTTGTATTTATTTGGCTATCTCATATTTGTGTTATTGGTTCACTATTTCGTAAAGGTCTTCTACAGAGATTACGAAATACTATTTGCGTTGATATTAGCCTTAACATTTCTATTTGAACTCTTTATCTTTGCTGTGTACGCGATGGTAGGTCTGATAGATGTAAAACCTATAAGCTTTATCTTATATAGACTTATTCCAACATTTATCATGAATTTCATCTTGTTACTCATCATGTTCCCAATCGTGATGAAAGTTATAGAAAAAGTTCAATCAAAGATTGACAGACGTCATGCGTAATGTTATTATGCAGTAGTTGAGTAGTTCAATAGCTACGTACAACCGCTCGAAATCAGGTTTAAGTACACTTTTGTCACCTGTTTTTGGCGTGACTTATTATACAGGAGGTGCAAAGTATGTTTGCTATTATTGAAACAGGCGGTAAACAAATCAAAGTAGAAGAAGGTCAAGAAATCTACGTTGAGAAAGTAGATGCTAACGAAGGTGACGCTTTTACATTTGATAAAGTTTTATTCGTAGGTGGAGATTCAGTTAAAGTTGGTGCGCCAACAGTTGAAGGTGCAACAGTTACAGCGACAGTTAACAAACAAGGTCGCGGTAAGAAAATCACTGTATTCACTTACAAACGTAGAAAAGATTACAAACGTAAAAAAGGCCATCGTCAACCTTTCACTAAATTAACTATCGACAAAATCAACGCTTAATTATGATTACTGTTGATATATCTTTAAATGATGAAGGTCAAGTCACAGACGTGATTATGGATGGTCATGCTGATTTTGATGAGCATGGAAAGGACATCGTTTGTGCAGGCGCTTCAGCCGTATTATTCGGTAGTGTTAACGCAATTATTGGATTAACGAGTGAGAAACCAGATATCGATTATGAAGACGATGGTGGCTACTTCCATATAAGAAGTGTGGATACGAATAATAAAGAAGCTCAGTTGATATTACAAGCAATGTTGGTCTCATTACAGACTTTAGAAGACGAATACAAAGCATATATTAAACTAAATTATAAGTGAGGTGTAACTCATGCTAAAATTAAACTTACAATTTTTTGCATCGAAAAAAGGGGTAAGTTCTACAAAGAACGGTCGTGACTCTGAATCAAAACGTTTAGGTGCTAAACGTGCTGACGGTCAAGCTGTTAGAAGTGGTGGCATTATCTTCCGCCAACGTGGAACTAAGATTCACCCAGGTGAAAATGTAGGTCGCGGTGGCGATGATACATTATTCGCCAAGATTGATGGCGTTGTTAAATTCGAACGTAAAGGTCGTAACAAAAAGCAAGTTTCTGTATACGCAGTAGCTGAATAATTTGTTAAAGACATAAATCTTTTATAACGAAGTTAAGCTCGGAACAAATCCATTTTGTCCCGAGCTTTATTTTTTGCAAATAACGTATGAGTTACTACATTCATTTTGTAATTTTCTTGAAAATGATATAATTAAATAGATTATGTACGGAAATAGACAAGAAAGAGGTGACAACATGTTTGTCGATCAGGTAAAAATATTTTTAAAAGCTGGTGATGGAGGTAATGGTATCACTGCTTTTAGACGAGAAAAATACGTACCATTCGGTGGCCCAGCTGGTGGCGATGGTGGTAAAGGTGCTTCAGTTGTATTCGAAGTAGACGAAGGCCTACGTACACTTCTTGACTTTAGATATCAAAGACAATTTAAAGCTAAAAAAGGTGAGAACGGTCAAAGTAGTAACATGCATGGTAGAAATGCTGATGACCTCATTTTAAGAGTCCCACCAGGTACAATTATTAAACCAGTTGATTCCGATAACGTGTTAGCTGACCTAGTTGAACATGGTCAACAAGCTGTAATCGCTAAAGGTGGTCGTGGCGGACACGGTAACTCTAGATTCGCATCACCTAAAAACCCTGCACCAGACTTCAGTGAGAATGGTGAACCAGGTGAAGAAATCGAAGTTACCCTAGAGTTAAAACTACTCGCTGACGTTGGTTTAGTCGGTTTCCCAAGCGTAGGTAAATCTACGTTACTTTCTATTGTGTCAAAAGCCAAGCCGAAAATCGGTGCGTACCACTTCACTACAATTAAACCTAATTTAGGTGTCGTTTCAACGAAAGATAGCCGTAGCTTTGTTATGGCTGACCTACCAGGTTTAATTGAAGGTGCTTCAACCGGCGTAGGTTTAGGTCATCAATTTTTAAGACACGTAGAGCGTACGAAAGTTATTGTTCATGTTATCGATATGAGTGGCATGGAAGGCCGCGAACCTTACCAAGACTATGTCACGATCAATAATGAACTTAAGGCTTATGAACAACGACTTGAAGATCGCCCTCAAATTATTGTTGCTAATAAAATGGATATTCCAGGCGCAGAAGAACAACTTGAAACGTTTAAGTCTCAAACTAAAGATCAAGACGTTAAGATTATTCCAGTTTCGTCATTTACACGAGAGAATATTGATGAACTCTTATACACGATTGCGGACACATTAGATTCCGTTAAAGACGTGGACTTTTCTAAAAAGGATGAAGATGATGTCGGTGTAAACCGAGTTGTTTATAAACACATTCCATCTAAAGATAAATTCAATATTACAAGAGACGACGATGGTGCTTATGTTGTAAGTGGTGATCAAATCGAACGTACATTCAAGATGACTGACTTTAACAGCGACCCAGCTGTACGCCGATTTGCGCGTCAAATGCGCTCAATGGGTATTGATGATGCGCTAAGAGAACGTGGTTGTGAAAATGGAGATATTGTACGCATACTTGGCGGAGAATTTGAATTCGTAGAATAAGAGGTGCTCAGATGAAGGAGAAAGATTATAAGAAATTTTACTTAATCAGAGAAGATGTTTTACCTGAATCTGTCATAAAAACGTTGCAGATTAAGGATGCTTTAAAAAAGGATAATCAGTTATCTATATTTGAAGCAGTTAAACAATTTAATCTTTCGCGTAGTGCTTTTTATAAGTATCGAGATACAATATTTCCTGTCGATGAGAAGACGGAGAAATCAAGAGAATTTACGTTAATCCTGTATGTAGATGATGTGATTGGTATGCTTGCTATGGTGATGGGTACGGTTTCAAGCTTAAAATTGTCTGTTCTTACCATTCATCAAAGCTTACCTATCGATCAAAAGGCGACAATCACATTGTCTTTAAATGCTAAAGGATCTCAATATTCTATTAATGAAATTATCAGTGCTTTAAAAGATATCGATAACGTTTCGAACGTAGAACTTATTGGAATGACGATGTAAGGAAGTGTGACGATGTATTCATATATTAAAGGAGAACTTACTAAGATTTATCCAACTCATGTAGTTATAGAGACTAGAGATGGCGTGGGCTATGAAATTCAAACACCGAACTCGTATCGATTTCAGCATCAATTAAACCAAGCTTTAACTTTATACACGTCGCTTGTCGTACGTGAGGATGCTCAACTTTTATATGGCTTCAAAAATGAAGAAGAAAAAGAGATGTTTTTAAGCCTAAATAAAGTTACTGGCATCGGGCCAAAGTCAGCGCTTGCTATACTTGCAAGTAGTACACCGGATGAAGTTAAACAAGCCATTGAAAATGAAAATGATCAATACTTAACAAAGTTCCCCGGAATTGGTAAGAAAACGGCACGTCAAATTGTATTAGATTTAAAAGGTAAGGTTAAAATTACTGATTTAGCTAAGCAAGATGTGTTACAAGTTGCATCACCTGATGAACAAAATAAAGTGGTTGACGAAGCAATTCTAGCGCTTGAAGCATTAGGTTATTCTAAGCGAGAGCTTAATAAGATTAAAAAGGCACTTCAAGCTTCTTCTATTGATAGTGTGGATGAAGCGGTTAAATACGGTCTTCAGCTCTTAATTTCATAATTTAAGGAGGTACGATAGAGATGGATGACAGAATGGTTGATCAAACGATGCATGGTGATGAATCAGAATTTGAATTATCTTTACGACCTCAATATTTGCGACAATATATCGGTCAATCTTCAATCAAGTCTAACTTAGAAGTATTTATCAAAGCCGCAAAGTTACGTGAAGAACCATTAGACCATGTACTCTTATTTGGACCTCCAGGCTTAGGTAAAACAACATTATCTTACATTATAGCGAATGAAATGGATGTTAATGTTCGTACAGTTTCTGGCCCGTCTATAGAACGTCCAGGTGATTTAGCAGCGATATTGTCAGGGTTACAACCTGGGGATGTTTTATTTATTGATGAAATTCATCGTTTAAGTAGCGTTGTTGAAGAAGTTTTATATCCTGCTATGGAAGACTTCTTTTTAGATATCGTTATTGGAAAGGGCGATGAAGCGAGAAGTATCCGTGTTGATTTACCACCATATACTTTAGTCGGGGCTACAACACGTGCAGGAAGCTTAACTGGTCCGTTACGTGATCGTTTTGGTGTTCATTTACGTTTAGAATATTATAAAGAACACGAACTTAAAGAAATTATTACCCGCACTGCAGAAGTGCTTGGTACATCCATCGATGAAGAGAGTGCGCTTGAAGTTGCGAAACGAAGTCGTGGGACACCTCGTGTTGCGAATAGGCTTTTAAAGCGTGTGCGAGATTTCCAACAAGTTAATGGCGATGAACAAATTTATATCGAAACGACGAAACATGCGTTAAATTTACTTCAAGTAGATGATGAAGGTTTAGATTATATTGATCACAAAATGATGTCATGTATTATAGAACAGTATAAAGGTGGGCCAGTTGGTTTAGACACGATAGCTGTTTCTATCGGTGAAGAGCGCATTACGATTGAAGATGTGTATGAGCCTTTCTTAATTCAAAAAGGCTTCTTAGAGCGCACGCCACGTGGTAGAAAAGCAACACCTTATGCATACGACCACTTCAAGTATGATGAATAGAAAGAGGGAATGAAGTGAATATAGAAGAATTTAATTATGATTTACCTGAATCACTGATTGCACAAACGCCGCTTAAAAATCGTGATGAAAGTAGACTCTTGCATTTAAACCGACATACCGGTGACGTATCGCATCACACTTTTAAAGATATCATTTCCTTTTTAAAAGCTGGTGACACGCTTGTATTAAATGATACACGCGTGATGCCGGCGCGTCTTTTTGGTTTAAAAGAAGATACTTTGGCTAAAATTGAAATGTTAATGCTTACGCAAATTGAAGGTGATGATTGGGAAGTACTAATTAAACCTGCGAAACGTATTAAGGTAGGTCAGAAGGTTTCTTTTGGTGAAGGGAAAATTATTGCAGAATGCATTGAAGAACAAGCTCAAGGTGGACGTATCATGCGTCTATCATATGAAGGCATCTTACAAGAACGTCTAGATGAACTTGGTGAAATGCCATTACCACCTTATATTAAAGAGCGTTTAGATGAACGTGAGCGTTATCAAACGGTATACGCTAAAGAAGTAGGGTCTGCGGCAGCCCCTACAGCAGGACTTCATTTCACGACGCCTTTACTTGAAGCAATAAAAGCTAAAGGTGTTGACCTTGCTTATGTTACGTTACATGTTGGCTTAGGTACCTTTAGACCTGTGAGCGTAGATAACATTGATGACCACACGATGCATAGTGAGTTCTATCAAATGTCTGAAGAGACAGCCGCTTTATTAAACGAAACTAAAGCACGCGGCGGTCGTATTATTTCAGTAGGTACGACTTCTACGCGTACTCTTGAAACAATACGCGCTAAACATGACACGTTTGTATCCTCAAGTGGGTGGACGGATATATTTATTTATCCTGGCTATGAGTTTAAGGCGATTGATGGCCTGATTACGAATTTCCATTTACCTAAATCGACACTCGTCATGCTTGTTTCTGCATTTTCAACAAAGCAATACGTGTTGAATGCATATCAGGAAGCGGTAGAATCTAAATATCGATTCTTTAGTTTTGGAGATGCGATGATAATTATTTAATAATGAAAGGAAGGTTCATATGCCTGCAGTAACGTATGAACATATTAAAACTTGTAAGCAATCAGGTGCACGACTCGGTATCGTACATACACCGCACGGGTCTTTTGAAACACCAATGTTTATGCCGGTTGGAACAAAAGCAACGGTTAAAACGATGAGCCCTGAAGATCTTACAAATATGGAAGCGAAAATCATCCTAGGTAATACGTACCATCTATGGTTACAACCTGGTAATGATATCATTAAAAAAGCGGGTGGCTTACACAAGTTTATGAATTGGGACAAGCCGATCTTAACGGATTCAGGTGGCTTCCAAGTATTTAGTTTAAGTAACCTTCGCGAAATTAAAGAAGAAGGTGTTCATTTCAGACACCATGCGAATGGCTCTAAGTTATTCTTAAGTCCTGAAAAATCAATGGAAATTCAAAATGATTTAGGTTCAGACATTATGATGGCTTTTGATGAGTGCCCACCAATGCCTGCTGAGTATGAGTACGTTAAGAAATCAATAGAGCGCACTACGCGCTGGGCAGAACGTTGTTTAAAAGCGCATAAACGTCCTGAAGACCAAGCGTTATTTGGCATTATTCAAGGTGGCGAATATAAGGATTTACGTGAACAAAGTGCTAAAGAACTTGTGGCGTTAGATTTCCCAGGATACGCAATTGGTGGCTTATCAGTTGGTGAGCCAAAACCAGTGATGTATGATATGGTAGAACATACTGTGAAGTACATGCCTCATGATAAACCGCGTTATTTAATGGGTGTTGGGTCACCTGATGCGCTAATTGAGTGTAGTATACGAGGTATGGATATGTATGATTGCGTGTTACCAACGCGTATTGCTCGAAATGGTACATGTATGACATCAAATGGTCGCTTGGTTATTAAGAATGCGAAATTCCAAGATGATTTAAGACCGCTTGATGAAAACTGTGATTGTTATACATGTCGTAATTACTCTAGAGCTTACATTCGCCATTTAATTAAAGCTGAAGAAACGTTTGGTATACGATTAACTACTTATCATAATCTACATTTTCTGCTAAAATTAATGGAGAATATCAGACAAGCTATTAGAGATGATCGTTTGCTTGATTTCAAAGAAGAATTCTTTGAACAATATGGGCTCAATAAAGAGAACCCAAAAAACTTTTAGAATGGAGTATCATAAATGGGTAGTTTAATTTCTATTATTCCTTTTTTACTGCTTTTTGTTGTGATGTATTTCTTTATGATCAGACCTCAACAAAAACGTCAAAAAGAACACCGTGAAATGGTGAGTCAATTAGAAAAAGGTCAACGTGTTACAACAATTGGCGGTATTAAAGGTACAGTACGCGCAGTGGACGAAACAACTGCAGTTATTTCAATTAACGGACAAGGTACTGAAATGACTTTTGAAAAAGGTGCGATCAAACAAGTTGATCCATCTTAATTAAGATGTTTATAAGTGCTAGGGCAAATCTTATTTGGCGATGTATGAATTGTTTTTTAAGATTTTGTCCTAGTACTTTTTTATTCTTGAAATAGATTTTTATATTAAGTAATTTGTGGTAAAATGATGTGATGCAAAGAGTCATTTTCTCATCAATAAAAGCTCATCTTAAAGAGATAATAGAAAAGATGTATTGAAGGAGAAAATCAATGTATTTTTTGTATTATTTGCACAGTGCTCATACTTTCGAGTATGCTAGTCCCATAAGTTAATAATGAGGTGTTCATGTGAAAAAGAGTAGTAGAATTATTGCATTTTTATTGATTGTAACGTTACTCTTTGCAGGTATGGCGTTTACATATAAGAATGTAGTAAAAAATGTAAGTCTTGGTTTGGACTTACAAGGTGGATTTGAGGTACTTTATCAAGTTAAGCCTTTGTCAAAAGGTGATAAAGTAGACGATACTGCTGTTCAGTCGACAGCTAAGACCTTAGAAAACCGTGTCAACCAACTCGGTGTTTCTGAACCTAAGATTCAAGTTGAAAAACCGAACCGTATTCGTGTTCAACTTGCCGGTGTTAAAAACCAAAACGAAGCAAGGGATATCTTGTCATCTCAAGCTAATTTAACCATTCGTGATGCTGATGATAAGGTATTATTAAATGGTAATGACTTGGTTGAAGGCTCTGCGAAACAAGAGTTTAAACAGAACACGAATCAACCCGCTGTAACGTTTAAATTAAAAGATAGTGACAAATTTAGACAAGTTACAGAGAAGATTTCTAAAAAAGAAGAAAATGTGATGGTCGTTTGGCTAGACCATGAAAAAGGAGATACTTATCAGAAAGAAAAAGATAAGAAAGATCCTAAATACGTATCTGCAGCTTCTGTAGACAAACCAATTAACTCAGAAAATGTAGAAATTTCAGGTGGCTTTAACGGTGAAGAAGGCGTTAAGAAAGCTAAACGTATTGCTGACTTACTTAATGCA
>NZ_JH815593.1:215518-439848 GCF_000298075.1 Staphylococcus massiliensis CCUG 55927
GGTTCACTTCCAGTTAAATTAGATGAAATTTACTCTACATCAGTTGGTGCTCAGTTCGGTCAAGATGCACTTAAAAAGACAGTATTCGCGTCATTAATTGGTATCGGACTTATCTTCTTATTTATGTTGTTCTTCTATCGCCTACCAGGCTTAATCGCGATTATCACGTTAACAACATATGTATACTTAACATTAGTCGCATTTAACTTTATCTCTGGTGTACTTACATTACCAGGTATTGCAGCGTTAGTACTTGGTGTTGGTATGGCAGTAGATGCGAACATCATCATGTACGAACGTATCAAAGATGAATTACGAATCGGTAGGACATTAAAACAAGCTTATAAACGTGCGAATAAGAGCTCCTTTATTACGATTATCGATGCCAACTTAACAACAGTACTTGCAGCAGGCGTACTTTTCGTATTCGGTGAAAGTTCAGTTAAAGGTTTCGCTACAATGTTATTATTAGCGATTCTGATGAGTTTCATAACAGCGGTGCTTTTAACACGTATTCTAATGTCACTACTTGTTTATTCAAACTTCTTCAAGAAAAAGCCAGGCCTGTTTGGTGTCAACAAGAAGTCACAACATGATATTGGTGAAGGATATGACATCCATGATTTAAAAACACCTTACGATAAAATTAACTTTATGAAACTTGCTAAACCATTATTTGCGCTTAGTGGTATCGTGATTTTAATCGGTGCTATTATCTTATTTATCTTCAAGTTAAATTTAGGCATTGATTTTACAAGTGGTACTCAAGTCAGCATGCAATCTGACAAAGCAATCAAACAAGATAAGATTGAGAAGCAAATGAAAGATCTTGATCTTAAACCTGATCAGCTTTCAGTGTCTGATGGTGAAAAGGCCAACGTTAAAATGCAATTTAAGAAAGATTTAACGAAAGACGAAGAAGCTAAGATTAAATCTAAGATGAAAAAAGAATATGATGCAACGCCAACAGTAAGTAAGGTATCACCAGTAATTGGTCAAGAACTTGCTAAAAACGCACTCATGGCGTTACTTTACGCATCAATCGGTATGATTATCTACATCTCATTACGATTCGAATGGCGTATGGGTATCGCATCCATCATTTCTTTACTTCACGATGCGTTCATGATTATAGCTGTATTTAGTTTATTCAGATTAGAAGTTGATATTACATTCATTGCAGCTGTACTTACGATTATTGGTTATTCAATTAACGATACGATTGTAACGTTCGACAGGGTTCGTGAAAACTTACGTAAAGTTAAAGTCATTACGAAGGAAAAACAAATCGACGATATCGTTAACAGCTCAATTAGACAAACGATGACACGTTCAATTAGTACAGTTCTCACTGTAGTAATCGTAGTTATAACATTATTAATCTTTGGTGCTTCAAGTATCTTTAATTTCGCATTAGCGTTATTAATTGGCTTAATCTCAGGTGTCTTCTCATCTATCTTCATTGCCGTTCCATTATGGGGTATCATGAAAAAACGTCAACTTAAGAAGACAGATAATCATAAACTTGTCGTACACGAAGAAAAACGATCAAACGAAGAGAAAATTCTCGTTTAATAGATGCAATTTAGGAGTTAAGACATGTTAATGTCTTAGCTCCTTTTTTCTTGAAAAGGACTTTAAATATCTAGTTTGTCGTGCTAATTTAAAGTACTTACTTTTGATTTGGTGAATAGTTCGATATAATGACTTGTGGAAATGAGGAATTGATTATGATTAAATCTAAGTTTGTTTGGGATACAAAATTTACGGACAATCAAATACCTGATGAAGTGAGTACGTCATTAAACTTAACACCAATCGTTAAGAAAGTACTTGAAAGCAAACATATTACGGATGCTGATTCGATTAATGCTTTGTTCAAATCTAAAGATATAGACCACGCGCCAACTCTAATGAGTGATATGGACAAGGCTGTCGAACGCATTAACGAAGCGATAGAGTCCGATGAAAAGATACTCGTCTATGGTGATTATGATGCTGACGGTGTCACTTCAACAACGATTATGGTTAAAACTTTAAGTTCTTTAGGTGCTGAAGTGGGTTATTACATACCAAACCGTTTTACTGAAGGATATGGACCTAATAAAGATGCCTTTATGCAGGCTTATGAAGAAGGCGTAAACTTAATCATAACGGTCGATAACGGGATTCAAGGTCACGATGAAATTGACATGATTCAAGAATTAGGTGTAGATGTAATCGTTACAGATCACCATGAAATCGGTGAGACATTGCCAAATGCTTTTGCTATTGTGCACCCAATGCATGAATCATTTAATTATCCATTCAAGTATCTATGTGGAGCTGGTGTTGCTTATAAGGTTGCTCAAGCACTCATTGATCATCCACCTCAGTCCTTCTTAGCTTTAGCAGCAATAGGTACGATTGCGGACCTCGTATCATTAACCGATGAAAACCGTGCCATTGTGCAAAAGGGGCTTGAAGTACTGAATCAACATTGCCCTGTAGCTATTGAAGCGCTATTAAATCAAGCGAATTATAAGGATGATATCAACGAGGAAACGATTGGTTTTATTATAGGACCACGTTTAAATGCTGTAGGTCGATTAGATGATGCGAGTTTAGCGCTTGAATTACTTATGACTGAAGATATCGAAGAAGCAAGTTTTCTAGCAGAACAAGTGGATGCCTATAATGTTGAACGTAAAGATGTCGTCCAGTCTATTTATGATGAGGCTTCTGTTATTGCTGAAGAAAAGGTTCAGTCAGGCAGAAAGTTTATTCTGTTAGCCCAAGAAGGTTGGCATGAGGGCGTACTCGGAATTGTAGCCTCACGCATCGTTGAAATGTATAACTTACCTACGCTCATATTAAATATAGATATTGACCAAAACCACGCGAAAGGTTCAGCTAGAAGTATTGAACAAGTATCCATGTTTGATTGCTTATCAGAGAATCAATCGTTAATTTCTAAGTTTGGTGGTCACCACATGGCTGCCGGCATGACATTACCGATTGAGAACATTGATGAACTTGAAGCGGCATTAGACGCCTATGTTCAAAAGCTCAGTCAGCAATATGATTTATCACCAAAGAAAACCGTTGATATAGAGTTAGAAGAATCAGATATCACAGTGGAAAATATTCAAGATATCGAACGTTTACGTCCATTCGGAACTGATTTTAATGCACCACTTATACGTATTAATAATATTCGCATTCGTGATTCAAAAGCAATCGGACAAGAAAAGCGTCATCTTAAGTTAACGCTAGGTGAACGTTCTATTCAAGCACTATTTTGGAACCAAGGTCAACTGTCGCAAGAAATGATGACAGATGAGTCACTAAGCTTTATAGGTAAACTACAAGCTAACGAATGGAATGGTAATAAAAATCCTCAAGTCATCTTAGAAGATTTAAAAAGTGATCATATTCAAGTTCTCGATTATCGTAGTAAAAATAAAGTAAACCAGCTCAAACAAATTGAAGATGAACTCGCATTTTTCATTAACGATTCCGAAGACAAATTTGGTGACAACTATTACTACTATGGTGAAGCGATTGATAAGCAGTATGACAAATGCGTGTTTAGAGATTTACCGAATACGCTTGATGACTTTAAGGCAACGCTTAAATTAAACAATGTATCTCAAATCTATTTGATTTTAAAGCATCATCAATCCATTTACTTTGATGGTATGCCACATATGTCTAGCTTTAAAAATTGTTATAAAGCTATTTATGCGAAGAAGCGTGTGAACTTAGAAGATCAAGGCATGATGCTATGTGAGTATTTAAGAATTAAACCAAATGAATTGAAATTTATATTAAAAGTATTTCTCGAATTACAGTTTATTAAAGAGGAAAATGGTATAATTGAAATCGTTCCGTTAAATGAGAAAAAGGATATTCAATCGAGTAAGATTTATCAAAAAAGGGAACAACGCATAATGGTTGAGAAACACTTACTCTATCAGGATTTTGATTCATTAAAAAAATGGATATTAAATGAATTGGCATAAGTTTTAGGGAGGCACAAACATGGATTTAAAACAATATGTTTCAGAAGTACCGAATTGGCCTAAAGAGGGCGTCAACTTTAAGGATATCACTACAATTATGGATAACGGTGAGGCGTACGGTTATGCGACAGATCAAATCGTTAAGTATGCGAAAGAAAAAGAAGTAGATATTGTAGTTGGACCAGAAGCACGTGGTTTTATTATTGGTTGTCCAGTTGCCTACGCAATGGGTATTGGATTCGCACCTGTTCGTAAAGAAGGTAAACTTCCAAGAGAAGTTATCTCATATGAATATAATCTTGAATATGGTACGAATACGTTAACAATGCATAGAGATGCGATTAAACCAGGTCAACGTGTACTTATAACTGATGACTTACTTGCTACTGGCGGTACGATTGAAGCGGCCATTCACTTAGTTGAAGAACAAGGTGGTATTGTTGCGGGTATCGCATTCATTATAGAATTAAAATACTTAAACGGTATGGAGAAGATTAAGGACTATGACACAATGTGCTTAATCTCATACGAAGAAGAATAACAAATAATTTAACTGAGGCTGGGACATTATTTAAACAATAGAGCATAATTGCTTTATTTGTACATTTCCCGTAACAGCTGACTCCTAGGGGAGTAGCGTGAGTCCGGAGACTACAGGCTCCGGCCACGCCCCAGGAAAGCATGCTGTTTAAGGGAATTGGTTATTATGTCTTAGACCTCTTTTTTTACATATTTGAGTAATCAAACCGATAAGATTCCAAAAACAATTCAATAATAAAAGAAATTATTATATAATGTACTCAAAACAAGAAATCAGATTGGATAAAATCTATAAGTAAAATATATTTAATTCATTTTCGGTTATAGAACTATTGAAACATGAACATTTAAATCTGTATAAACTTATAGTAAAATAGAAGAAATTAACTTTTCGTAGGGGGTGTCCTTTTGAATAATGAATATCCATACAGTGCTGATGAAGTATTGTATACAGCTAAAACATATTTAAGTAAGGAAGATTATGAATATGTTCTAAAGAGCTATCATATTGCATATGAGGCACATGAAGGGCAGTTCCGTAAGAACGGATTACCATTTATTATGCATCCAATCCAAGTAGCGGGTATATTAACTGAGATGCGCTTAGATGGTCCTACAATTGTAGCAGGGTTTTTACACGACGTAATTGAAGATACATCTTATACGTTTGATGATGTGAAAGGTATCTTCAATGAAGAAATCGCTAGAATTGTGGACGGTGTTACTAAACTTAAGAAAGTAAAATATCGCTCTAAAGAGGAGCAACAAGCTGAGAACCATCGTAAATTGTTTATCGCCATTGCGAAAGACGTTCGCGTTATCTTAGTTAAGCTTGCTGACCGCTTACATAATATGCGTACTTTAAAAGCAATGCCCCGTGAAAAGCAAGTGCGTATTTCTAAGGAAACTTTAGAAATATATGCGCCACTCGCTCATCGTTTAGGTATTAACACGATTAAGTGGGAGCTTGAAGATATTGCGTTACGTTACATTGATAACATGCAATATTTTAGAATCGTCAATCTGATGAAAAAAAAGCGTAGTGAGCGTGAAGATTATATACAAAATGCGATTAAAAACATTCGCCAAGAAATGGATGTTATGTCGATTTCAGGAGACATTAGTGGACGTCCTAAGCATATTTATAGTATCTATCGCAAAATGATGAAGCAGAAGAAGCAGTTTGAACAAATATTTGATCTCTTAGCAGTACGCGTTATCGTGAATTCTATTAAAGATTGTTACGCGGTATTAGGCTTAGTGCACACGTTATGGAAACCCATGCCGGGGCGTTTCAAAGATTATATCGCGATGCCGAAACAGAATATGTATCAATCTTTACACACAACGGTAGTAGGTCCTAATGGCGACCCACTTGAAATTCAAATTCGTACATTTGAAATGCACGAAATTGCGGAACATGGTGTTGCAGCACATTGGGCTTACAAAGAAGGTAAGCAAATCACGAAAGAAGACGATGATTATCAAAAAAAATTAAGCTGGCTTAAAGAAATCGCTGAAACGGATAACACGACGTCTGATGCAGAAGAATTTATTGAGTCACTTAAATTCGATCTTCAAAGTGATAAAGTTTACGCGTTTACGCCTGAGAGTGACGTCATAGAGTTACCTTACGGCGCAGTACCTATAGACTTTGCTTATAATATTCATAGTGAAGTTGGTAATAAAATGATAGGTGCTAAAGTGAATGGTAAGATCGTGCCGATTGATTATGTCTTGAAAACTGGTGACATTGTTGAAATTCGTACGAGTAAACATTCTTACGGTCCGAGCCGCGACTGGTTAAAGATTGTGAAGTCTTCAAGTGCGAAGAGTAAAATACGTAGCTTTTTCAAAAAGCAAGACCGCTCATCAAACATTGAAAAAGGTAAATTTATGGTTGAAGCGGAAATTAAAGAACAAGGTTATCGTGTTGAAGATATTCTAACGGAAGCCAACATCGAAATTGTTAATGCGAAATACAACTTCTCGAATGAGGATGACTTATATGCTGCTGTCGGTTTCGGTGGTATCACGTCGTTACAAGTTGTGAATAAACTTTCTGAAAAGCAACGTATTATCGATAAGCAAAAGATGCTAAATGACGTTCAAGAAGTGAGTAAATCAATACCGATTAAGGATAGTATTACAACGGACACTGGTGTCTATGTTGAAGGGCTTGAAAATGTTTTAATTAAGCTGTCTAAATGTTGTAATCCAATACCTGGAGATGATATTCTAGGTTATATCACGAAAGGTCATGGTATCAAAGTTCATCGAAGTGATTGCCCGAATATTCGTAATGAAAAGGATCGTTTAATTGCGGTTGAATGGGTGAAATCTAAAGATGAAACACAGCGTTACCAAGTTGATCTTGAGGTTAACGCTTATGATCGTAATGGTCTTTTAAATGAAGTTTTACAAGCAGTGAATAGTACAACAAGCAATTTAGTTAAAGTTTCAGGTAAATCTGATATCGATAAAAATGCCGTTATTAACTTAAGTATAATGGTTAAAAATGTGAATGAAGTTTATAAAGTCGTAGATAGAATCAAACAACTTGGCGATGTTTACACCGTGACACGAGTATGGAATTAGGAGTGCACCTTACATGAGAATTGTCTTACAAAGAGTAAAGTCTGCTAAAGTTTCTTTTGATAAAGAAGAACATGCTATTCAAAAAGGTTTCTGTTTACTAGTTGGTGTTGGCAAGGATTCAACAAAAGAGGATGCTGAGGTGCTCGCAAGAAAGATAGCCAATACCAGACTTTTTGAAGATGAAAATGGTAAAATGAATCTGAACATACAAGCCGTGTCGGGTGAAATTCTTTCGATTTCGCAATTCACGTTGTATGCAGATGTACATAAGGGCAATCGCCCTAGCTTTATGAACGCAATGTCGCCAGAAGAGGCTAATTCGTTATATGAATATTTTAATGAATCTCTAAGTCAATATGATATCCCTGTTCAAACAGGTGCGTTTGGGCAAGATATGACTGTTGATATCGTCAATGATGGTCCAGTAACAATCATATTTGAAAGTCAGGATGGCAAAGTAAAATGAAAAAACTACTCGCATGGTTTAAGAAAAAAAGATTAAAACCAGTACCTGTTTTACTTCTCGCTTTAGCGCTTTTACTCGGTTTAATACTGTTAGCGATCTTAGGGTTTTATCATCTTAAAAATGATGACCGACTTTCTTTAAAAGAAGATGCTGAAATTAGATCAGGTCCTGGCGCACAATACCCAGAGCTTTATCAAATTAAAAAAGGCGAAGCCTATGAAATTATAGGTGAAAAAGGTAAATGGGTTGAAGTTAAATCTGGTGATGATAAACGTAAAGGTTGGATAGCAGGTTGGCATACGGATTTAGGTATTAAAGAAGACGTTAATCCGAATGAACATCCTTTGAAAGGTAAAACCATTGTCTTAGATCCAGGTCATGGTGGTGGTGACCAAGGTGCAGCAAGTAGTACGAAAGCACATAGTTTAGAAAAGACAATCACACTTAAAACAGCACAAGAACTTAAGAAACTACTTGAAAAAGAAGGCGCTAAAGTAGAGCTTACGCGTGAAGAGGATAAGTTTGTAAGCCTTGAGGAACGTAAAGTTGACGGTGATGCGTACTTAAGTATACATAATGACGCACTTAAGTCACCTAAAGCTAACGGCGCGACTGTATATTGGTACCATGAACAACAAGAAATTCTTGCTGAAACTCTGAACCAATCGATTCAGAAAAAAGCAGTTCTAAGTAACCGTGGTGCGCGTCAACAAAACTTCCAAGTATTAAGACAAACAGAAACACCAGCTGTTTTACTTGAGCTTGGCTATATTAGTAATCCTACCGATGAAGAAATGATTAATGATAAATTACACCGTCACGTTGTTGAACATGCAGTTGTAGATGGCTTAAAATATTACTTTATGGAATAGGTACTTGCAACTTATTCAAAAAGCAGTTATGATTGTAATTAATTACAGACATGAACCGTTAATATTCTTGCATGTTAAATAGTGATAGCTAAAGAGACGTTCATCCGTGGCTGAAAGATAACGCAAATTCCTATTTAATTTATGGAACACAAGAAGAGGTGTCTTATTAAAAAGTAAGGCCGTTCAACGTACGTTACACGTTACGAGTGAGTAATCATTTGATTACTAATTAGGGTGGCAACACGGAAATTTCGTCCCTTACATAGTTAAGTACTATGTAAGGGGCTTTTTTTATTGCATGAAACTCAAACTCGAAGTTTAAAATTCTTAGTTTTTAAACGTTTTTGCTAAATGACAACTTTAATTATCTAATTTCCTAACAGCTGACTCCTAGGGGAGTAGCGTGCGTCCGGAGACTACAGGCTCCGGCCACGCCTCAGGAAAGCATGCTGTTAAGGAAATTAGGGTGAATTAAATACTTTAACTACTAAGAGATGAATAATCGCACTTACTTATAATCACATTAAGGAGATGACCGATATGATACGTATCCCTAGAGGTACTCAAGATATCTTGCCTACAGAAACAAAGAAATGGCGTTACATCGAAAATAAATTAGATGAACTCATGACATATTACAATTATAAAGAAATTCGTACACCGATTTTTGAAAGTACAGAATTGTTCGCACGCGGTGTTGGTGATTCTACTGATGTTGTGCAAAAGGAAATGTATACATTCAAAGATAAAGGTGACAGAAGTTTAACACTTCGTCCTGAAGGTACAGCTGCAGTTGTTCGTAGCTTTATCGAAAATAAAATGCAAGGTGAACCTAATCAACCAATCAAATTATATTACAATGGGCCAATGTTTCGTTATGAACGTAAACAAAAAGGGCGTTACCGTCAGTTTACGCAATTCGGTGTTGAAGCTATTGGTGCTGAGAATCCAAGTATTGATGCTGAAGTGTTATCTCTAGTGATGCATGTTTACCAAGCATTTGGTTTAAAGAAACTTAAGCTTGTTATCAATAGTATTGGTGATATGGAATCTCGTAAAGAGTATTACGAAGCTTTACAAGCTCACTTTAAGCCAGTGATTCACGAATTTTGTAGCGATTGTCAAAATCGTATTGATTCTAACCCAATGCGTATCTTGGATTGTAAAGTAGACCGTAATCATGAAGCTGTTCAAAACGCACCAAAGATTACAGATTACTTAAATGATTATTCAAAAGCGTATTACCAAAAGGTTAAGGAATTACTCGATGTGCTTGAAATCCCTTATGAAGAAGATCCGAATTTAGTTCGAGGATTAGATTATTATACGCACACAGCATTCGAACTCATGATGGATAACGAAGCTTATGACGGTGCTATTACAACGTTATGTGGTGGCGGTCGTTATAATGGTCTACTCGAGCTTCTTGACGGACCTAAGGAAACAGGTATTGGTTTCGCGTTAAGTATCGAGCGTTTACTACTTGCGCTTGAAGAAGAAGGTATTGAACTACCTGTAGATGATGAATTTGACTTATTCATCGCGACGATGGGTGAACGTGCTGATACTTATGCAGTAAAACTATTAGACGCATGTCGCAAAAATAATATTAAAGCAGATAAAGATTATCTTTCTCGTAAGTTAAAAGGCCAAATGAAACAAGCGGATCGCTTAAACGCTACTTATACAATTGTACTAGGTGATCAAGAGCTTGATAACGATGAAGTTAACCTTAAGACTATGGAAACAGGCGAGCAACAATCTATTAAACTTTCAGAGCTCGTATCGCATTTAAAATAAGGAGTGTTATTAATGTCAAAACGTACAACATATTGTGGTTTAGTTACAGAATCACTATTAGATAAAGAAGTAACTTTAAAAGGTTGGGTGCATAACCGTCGTGACTTAGGTGGTTTAATCTTCATTGACTTACGTGACCGTGAAGGTTATGTACAGACAGTATTTAACCCTGACTTTTCAAAAGAGGCATTAGAAATTGCGGAAACGATTCGTTCAGAATACGTTGTTGAAGTTCAAGGTATCGTTAAAAAGCGTGACCCTGAAACAATCAACCCTAAAATTAAAACAGGTAACGTAGAAGTACGAGTTTCTTCAATTAAAGTTATCAATAAATCTCAAACACCACCATTTGCGATTAATGAAGACAATTTAAATGTAGATGAAAACCTTCGTCTAAAATATCGTTATTTAGATTTACGTCGTGAAGGTTTAGCGAACACAATGAAGATGCGTTCACAGATTACGCGCTCTTTCCGTAATTATTTAGATGACAATGGATTCTTCGACGTTGAAACGCCAATTCTTACGAAATCAACACCAGAAGGTGCACGTGACTATTTAGTACCATCTCGTGTACATGACGGTGAGTTTTACGCATTACCTCAATCACCGCAGTTATTTAAACAATTGTTAATGATTAGTGGTCTTGATCGCTATTATCAAATCGTAAAATGTTTCCGTGACGAAGACTTACGTGCTGACCGTCAACCTGAATTTACGCAAGTCGATATCGAAATGAGCTTCGTTGATCAAGAAGACGTGATTCAAATGGGTGAAGAGATGCTGCAACAAGTTGTTAAAGACGTGAAAGGTAAAGACATTACGACACCATTCCCACGTATGACATATGATGAAGCAATGGCACGCTATGGTTCAGATAAACCTGATACACGCTTTGGTATGGAACTTCAAGATGTGTCAGAGCTTGGTGAAATTATGGACTTTAAAGTATTCAAAGGTGCTGTTGAAAGCGGCGGCCAAGTTAAAGCTATCGTAGTCGAAGATGCTGCGAAAGATTACACGCGTAAAGATATCGATGCGTTAACAGAGTTCGTTAACATTTATGGCGCTAAAGGTTTAGCATGGGTCAAAGTAGTAGATGATGGCTTAAGTGGACCGATTGCACGTTTCTTTGAGGACCCCCACGTTGAAAAGCTTCAAGCTTTAACAAACGCGAAATCAGGAGACTTAGTACTCTTTGTTGCTGACCAAAAAGATGTAGTAGCTCAAAGTTTAGGTGCGCTACGTACGAAACTTGCGAAAGAACGTGAACTTTACGACCCAGAACAATTAAACTTCTTATGGGTAATGGATTGGCCATTATTTGAATATGACGATGAAGAACATCGTTATGTAGCTGCGCACCATCCATTCACAGCGCCAAAAGATGAAGACTTAGATAAACTATCTTCAAATCCTGAGGACGCTCAAGCAAAAGCCTATGACGTTGTATTAAATGGTTATGAGCTAGGTGGCGGTTCTATCAGAATTCATGATGGTGATATCCAATCACAAATGTTTAAAGCATTAGGCTTTTCAGAAGAGGAAGCACAAAAACAATTCGGATTCTTACTAGAAGCATTTAAATACGGTGCACCACCACATGGCGGTATCGCTTTAGGTTTAGACCGTTTAGTGATGTTATTATCAGGTCGTTCTAACTTACGTGACACAATCGCATTCCCTAAAACAGCGTCAGCATCTTGCTTATTAACAGATGCACCTGGTGAAGTTTCAGAACGTCAATTAGATGAGTTATCACTTCGCATTAAATAATAAACGTTAAACTTGCCAATACGTAAAATTATGGTATTATATAAGTATAAGATAGCCGTCTGAAGTGTTCGTAAGTTCGCTTTATGTATTTTGACCTAACACTCTCTGATCAGGGAGCCCAATAGGTTTTCTTACGGCGCAAACGTCTCTATAGGAGGACTTGCAAACTAAGAAACAGGGCACCCACCTGTATTTAGCAGGCCAAAATGATCAAGCACTTATAAAACTACGGCACTATGGATTCTATCGGTACGCAAGGCATTTATTGTCTTGCGTATTTTTTTAGGCTATAAACTGAAACGTGTTAAAGGAGTCTGTTCAATGAAACACCAATTTTCAAGAAATGAGTTGGCCTATGGTAGCGAAGGCCTCGATAAGCTAAAGGAACAAACAGTTGCGATACTTGGTGTAGGCGGTGTGGGTTCTTTTGCTGCTGAAGCGCTCGCGAGAACAAATATCGGCCATATCATATTAATAGATAAAGATGATGTAGATATCACAAACGTCAATCGCCAAATTCATGCGTTAACTACGACAATCGGTCAAAGTAAAGTTAACCTTATGGAAGAGCGAATTAAATTAATTAATCCAGAATGTAAAGTGACTTCACTTCATATGTTTTATACTGAAGAGACGTATGAGGACTTCTTCCAAGATTTTGATATCGATTATATTGTGGACGCTAGTGACACGATTATGTATAAAGTGCACTTAATGAAAGAATGTATCCGTCGTGATATCAAGATGATTTCAAGCATGGGTGCTGCGAACAAGACTGATCCAACCCGCTTTGAAATTGCTGATATTTCTAAGACACATAGCGATCCTATGGCAAAGATTATCCGTCAGAAACTCAAGAAGGATGGTATTAAGAAGGGTGTTAAAGTTGTATTCTCTGATGAGAGTCCGATCGTTATTCGTGAGGACGTCAACGAAGTTGTGGGTGATAAGAATGCGCCTACCCGAAAAGCCCAAATGCCACCGTCTTCAAATGCATTCGTACCAAGTACAGTAGGATTAATTTGTGCAAGTTATGTCGTAAATGATATTTTAAAAGATATTCCAGTACGCCGTGTTAAAGACGGAAAAGGTTGAACGATTATTGATAAAGAAATAGACGTGAGCACATTGTGAATAGCGTGTCTCACGTCTTTAAGTTTATGGTATGGATTTGTGGTTATGGGTTGAATTTAAGGTTGTGGTAAGGTTTTAAGTTACAGGAAATGATCTTAGTTAATGGTATAGATTAGTGGTTATGGATTTAATTTAAGATTGTGGTAAAGATTTGAGCTAATGTTTATGGCATTGATGTGTCTTTAGGAAATGGCATCGTCTTAAGATTTATTTTTTAAATTATCATAAATTGTCTTAAATTGATGTTCACTTTTAGATGTGTCTTTTGGTTGATAATATGAACGGTGCTTTAACTTGTCTGGTAAATATTGTTGAGGCACGAAGCCATTATCATAATTATGCGGATATTTGTAGCCAATAGCACGACCTAAATCTTTCGCTCCTTTGTAATGACCGTCTTTAAGGTGATCTGGAATTTGGCCGATGAGGCCTTTTCTAATATCAGATAAAGCAGCATCGATTGACTTAATCGCCGAATTTGATTTAGGTGACAGACTAAGTTCGATAACCGCCTGACTGAGCGGGATTCGCGCTTCTGGAAAGCCGAGACGCTCTGCTGATTCTATCGCAGCGAGTGTACGTTGTGCGGCACCAGGTGAAGCAAGTCCTACATCTTCGTAACTGATGACGAGTAAACGTCTCGCAATCGTTGGTAAATCGCCAGCCTCGATTAAGCGGCCTAGGTAATGGAGCGCAGCGTCAACATCGCTACCTCTAATGGACTTTTGAAAAGCACTCATCACATCATAATGATGATCGCCATCCTTATCACTAACAATAGCACTCTTCTGAAGACAATCTTTCGCGTCAGATAACGTTACATGTCGACAGCCATCATCATCAGTATCAGCTGATAACACGGAAAGTTCGAGTGCGTTAAGAGCACTACGCACGTCACCTTGGCTACTTGTCATAAAGTACGTTAACGCATCGTCGTCTACTTTAGGGTTATAATTTTTAAGTCCCTTGTCGGAATCCTCTAAAGCACGATTGAGTGCAACACGAACGTCATCCTCATCTAGTGGATAAAGCTCGAATATTTGAGCACGCGAACGAATGGCTGGGTTTATCGCGTGGTAAGGGTTCGAAGTTGTCGCACCGATGAGCACGATTTTACCGTCTTCTAAGTGAGGTAGCAAGAAGTCTTGCTTTGCTTTATCAAGTCGATGAATCTCATCAAGTAATAAGATAACTTGGCCTGACATTTTAGCCTCATCCACAACCATCTGCATGTCTTTTTTAGTATTGGTAACAGCATTTAACTGTCTAAATTTAAATTTGGAACTACCCGCAATGGCTTTAGCGATACTCGTCTTACCGATACCTGGCGGGCCGAAAAATATCATAGATGATAGACGTTTGGTCTCAACCATACGTCGGATGATACCTTTCTTTCCCACAAGATGGCCTTGTGAAATAATATCGTCTATCGTTTCTGGTCGCATTCTAGATGCTAATGGTTCATTCGTCACTTTATGTCACACCTTTCTAACTATTATCTTAACGTAAAAAATGATAAAATGTGAATGAATCGTATTAAGAAGAATTAAGAGAGGGTAAAATATGAAAATTTCTACAAAAGGGCGTTATGGCTTAACACTTATGATTTCTTTAGCCAAAAAAGAAGGCTCAGGTTGTGTGTCTTTAAAAACGATCGCTGAAGAAAATGGCTTAAGTGATTTATATTTAGAACAACTTGTGGGCCCACTGCGTAACGCAGGTTTAATAAAAAGTGTTAGAGGCGCAAAGGGTGGCTACCAATTACGTACGCCAGCAGAAGAAATTACAGCTGGTGATATTATACGCTTACTTGAAGGTCCAATTACAATTGTTGAAGGTATTGAATCAGAGCCACCTGCGCAACAACAACTTTGGCTACGTATGCGTGATGCTGTCAAAGAAGTTTTAGATGAAACTACTTTGAAATACCTCGCTAACTATCAAGAAAAAGACGCATTAGAAGGGTATATGTTTTACATTTAAAATAATGTAAATATTTTACAAATAATTTATATAATGCGCGCGTGAATTGATGTTTAACAACTCTCTTTTAAGGTTATTGACAAGTAAAACCTTGAAAGGAGAATGTGAGATGTCTGAAGAAAACAATCAGTTCGAGCAAACTAAAGGTAACGTTAAAGAAACGATCGGTAATATGACGAATAATAAAGATTTAGAGAATGAAGGTAAAGAAGATAAAACGTCTGGTAAAGCTAAAGAAGTTGTAAACGATGTGAAAGATAAAGCACATGATGTTATTGATAACTTCAAAAGCGACAAATAATTATCAACTATAGAATTTAACGAAAGGCTGATTAACTATGAATAAAGAACAATTCGATAAAATTAAAGATACAGCGGAAGACGCTTATAACAAATACCAAGAGTACCAAAACAAAAATGGTGAGAATAACGAAAACAACGATAACGACAATAACGATAATAATGAAAATAATGAAAAGAGCGGCGGCAACTTCATGGATCAAGCTAAAGACGCTATCGATAAATTCACTGGCGACAAATCATAAGTATTTACGAAGCTACAACGATGTACATGCGTTGTAGCTTTTAGTCTGTTAAAGGTTTGGATTTGGGTTGGATTTGGCTTGGAATTGTTGGTGGTTTATCATGAAAATTGTAACGTGATAAACGGAGGCCCTTGGTTTATCAAGAAAGTCGAAACGTGATAAACGGAGGCCCTTGGTTTATCAAGAAAGTTGTTATGTGATAAACGGAGGCCCTTGGTTTATCAAGAAAGTTAGAACGTGATAAACGGAGGGGCTTGGTTTATCAAGAAAGTTAGAACGTGATAAACGGAGGGGCTTGGTTTATCAAGAAAAGTAGAACGTGATAAACGGAGGGGCTTGGTTTATCAAGAAAGTTGAAACGTGATAAACGGGAGGCCTTAGTTTATCAAGAAAGTTAGAACGTGATAAACGGAGGGGCTTGGTTTATCAAGAAAGTTGAAACGTGATAAATGAAGGCCCTTGGTTTATCAAGAAAAGTAGAACGTGATAAACGGGAGGCTTTGGTTTATCAAGAAAGTTGAAACGTGATAAACGGAGGGCTTATACCTTCATTTACAAGAAATCGAAAACGTGTAAATGAAAGGGCTCTAAATTTACAAGAAATCAGAAACGTGTAAACCAAGGCCCTTTAAAATTACAAGAAATCAGAAACGTGTAAATTAAGGGCCTTCAAATTTACAAGAAATCGAAAACGTGTAAATGAAAGGGCTCTAAATTTACAAGAAATCGAAAACGTGTAAATGAAAGGGCTCTAAATTTACAAGACTTCAAAAACGAGTAAACCAAGGGCCTCCAAATTTACAAGAAATTGAAAACGTGTAAACCTAGAGCCATCAAATTTACAAGAAATCGAAAACGTGTAAATCAAGGGCCTCCAAATTCAAAAGACTTCGAGAACGTGTAAAACAAGCCCCCCTCTAAAAATTGTACATACTTATCTTATCACTTATGTACATTCTAAATTAGCATTTACAGTAAACCCCAGCAGCACATAATTCTCTCTCATATGGACCCAAAGAAGCAATGGCTTCTTTGCCCCGATTATAACCAGCAATATCAAAGGAACAACACCCAATACCGCTAAATATCCATAAAAAAGGACCAAAGAAGCGACGGCTTCTTTGACCCTCATTTAATTCAACAAATTATGATTCTAAAGCTTCCTTAAGCAGTTTGTAAGAGTAATGTTGTTTGTCTTCATCATATATATAGCTTACTGCGATTAACTCATCGAATTCACCATAAGTTTCTTCGAATGCTTCTAACTGTTTCTTAACGGTTTCTTTAGAACCGACTAACGATTGTTGCATACGTGTTTTAGCAAGTTCATACTCTCTTGGCGTTAGAATTGCTTCTAAGTCTTCTACAGGTGGTTGAACGGGTTGAAGTTTACCGCGAATGATACTAATCATAACTTGAGCTTGTGTAGTAGCTAGATATTGAGCTTCTTCATCCGTATCAGCTACGATAGCGTTTAAACATACCATCATATAAGGCTCGTCAAGTACATCAGATGGTTCGAATAAGCGTTTGTAAATATCCATTGCTTCTTTCATTTGTTGTGGCGCGAAATGACCAGCGAATACATACGGTAGGCCTTTTCGGGCAGCAAGATGAGCAGAATCTGTAGATGAACCAAGAATATATAAAGGCACTTCTTTCTCAGGTGCTGGATAAGCGCGAACATGTGGTTGTTGAGATGACGGACCGAAGTACATGCGTAACGATTCAACCTCATCAGGGAACTGATGAACGCCTGCATGTTGATCGCGACGTAGAGCACTAGCCGTCATCATATCCGTACCTGGTGCGCGACCTAAACCTAAATCAATACGGTCGCCAAAAATCGTAGCTAACGTACCAAACTGTTCTGCAACGACTAAAGGTGCATGGTTAGGTAACATGATACCACCTGAACCAACGCGAATTGATTTCGTATGATGAAGGGTATGTTGGATGAGTAGCGATGTCGCCGTACTCACTAAGTGAGGCATATTATGATGTTCTGCAATCCAGTAACGCTGATAACCTAAATCTTCTACGTGTTGCGCTAAGCGAATAAGTTCATCTATCGCTTCTTTATCACTATGGCCTTCACGTATCGGCGCTAAGTTTAATGCAGACAATTTTTTAGCTTGAGCCATTTAAATTCCTCCCTCATTAATCGTATATCAATTATATCAATTACCTTACACCTTCTTAATCTAATTGCTCAAAAGCATTTTGAAGGGGGCACCTATTATCAAATGTTCAAAGACCCTTTTAATGGAAGGGTTGCACCGATAATCAAATATTCAAAGGCATTCGAAGGGGGCCACCTACAATCAAATGTTCAAAGGGCCTTTCATCGAGAGTTTAGCACCGATATCAATTATTCAAAGGGCTTTTCAACGAGAAGTCAGCACCGACAATCAATTGCTCAAAGGGCTTTTCAAGGAGGGGTTTGCACCGACAATCTGCAACCTTTAGAATAGTGGTGTGTGAAGAAAACGTTACGGTTAGGTTTAAGACCTAGAAGTTTTGATAAATAAGTGCTATCATAGGAACATTGATTATCAACGAATCTATGTGAAAAGCCACCATTAAGTGGTATTGAACGTTAAAAGAAGGGAAGTTCTCAAATGCAAGTTTATGCTGATTACGCTGCAACAACGCCAGTTAAACCGGAAGTCATCGATAAAATGACAGAGATTTATAAGCATCACTATGGCAATCCTTCATCGATTCATAGTATCGGGCGTGATGCGAGAAAGTTCTTAGACGAATCACGTCGCACGGTTGCAAAGCATTTAAATGCGAATCCTGAGCAGGTGATCTTCACAAGTGGTGCCACGGAATCTAACAATACGGCGATTCGCGGCATGGCTTATAAGCGTGCTTCAGAAGGTAAGCACCTCATTACGACTAAAATGGAACATCATGCTGTCTTGCACGTGTTTGAAGCACTTGAAAAGGAAGGCTTTGAGGTAACGTATCTCGATGTAACGAAAGAAGGTATCGTTAATCTAGACCAGCTACGTGAAGCGTTACGTGAAGATACGACACTTGTGTCAATTATGCTTGTTAATAATGAAGTCGGTACAGTGCAACCCATATTTGATATAGAAATGATCCTACAAGACTCGAACGCCCAACTTCATGTTGACGCTGTTCAAGCTGTCGGTCACATGCCAGTAGAATTTAATGAACTCGCGATAGATGCCTTAAGTATTACGGCTCATAAGTTTGGCGGACCTAAAGGTGTTGGTGTCTTACTTGTTAAGAAGGATACGGATTTAACATTTAGTCAACTTGGCGGTGAACAAGAAACTAAGCGCCGTGCTGGTACTGAGAATCTAGCTCAAATTGTTGGTATGGCAGAAGCTTTAAAATTAGCGGATGATAATCGCGATCAACACAATATTCATTTGATGTCTTTAAAAGAAACATTCCTCGTACAGCTTCAAGAACGCGCAGTTCCATTTGAAGTGAACGGTTCTATGGTTGATACGACGGGTCATATCGTTAATTTATACTTGCCATTTATTGACGTTGAAACGCTTCTAACGTTACTCGACATGGCGAATATTTATGTGTCATCAGGCTCAGCATGTACTGCTGGTTCAACAAAACCGTCTCACGTATTAAACGCGATGTATGGTGAAGATGACCGTGTTTATCGTTCAGTACGATTTAGTTTCGGTTCAGAAACTACAGAAGTAGAAGTTAAGACCATTGCGGCTGAATTACAGAAGATTTATCACAGATTTAAGGAGGACTAGAAATTGAGTAATCAAGACATTCGAGTTGTGGTCGGAATGTCAGGTGGTGTAGATAGTTCCGTAACAGCTCAAATTTTAAAAGAACAAGGCTATGACGTCATCGGTATCTTTATGAAGAACTGGGACGACACTGATGAGAACGGTGTATGTACAGCGACTGAAGATTACAATGACGTGATTGCAGTTTGTAACCAAATCGGTATCCCATACTATGCGGTCAATTTTGAAAAGCAATATTGGGATAAAGTATTCACGTATTTCTTAGACGAATATAAGAAAGGTCGTACACCAAACCCAGACGTCATGTGTAATAAAGAAATTAAATTTAAGGCATTTCTCGAACATGCACTTAAATTAGGTGCTGACTATGTGGCGACAGGTCACTATGCGCGTGTACGTCGCGATAATGGTAAAGTCGAAATGTTACGTGGTGTCGATCAAAACAAAGACCAAACGTATTTCTTAAACCAACTTACACATGAACAATTATCTAAAGTAATGTTCCCGTTAGGCGAAATGGAGAAAAGCGAAGTTCGTGAAATCGCGCTAGATCGTGGTCTCGCAACAGCTAAAAAGAAAGACTCTACAGGAATCTGCTTCATAGGTGAACGTAACTTTAAAGACTTCCTTTCACAATACCTACCAGCTCAACCTGGTAACATGGTGACTTTAGATGGTGAAGTTAAAGGTAAGCATACTGGTTTAATGTATTATACGATTGGCCAGCGTCATGGTTTAGGTATCGGCGGTGACGGTGATCCATGGTTCGTCGTAGGAAAGAATCTTGATGATAACGTTTTATATGTTGAACAAGGATTCCATCATGATGCGCTATATAGTGATTATCTGATTGCTTCAGACGTTTCATTTGTAAATCCAATCAATCTAGACGAACCGTTAACATGTACGGCTAAATTTAGATATCGTCAGAAAGATACGAAAGTGACCGTTACGAAAGAATCCGAAGATGCGATTCGCGTGACATTCGATACTCCAGTTCGTGCCATTACACCAGGTCAAGCAGTTGTGTTATACGACGGTGAAGTGTGCTTAGGTGGCGCAACAATCGATGACGTCTATATAAACTCAGGTCAATTAAGTTACGTTGTATAACGTTAGGCTTAGGCATAGAGATGTGTCTAGGCCTCCATTTATTTAAAGCGATTTCTTTCAGCAAAATGAAATTCAATAACATTTCTATTATAATAGAAGAAAAAGATGAGGAGCTAAAACACTATGACACGTCAAGAAGAGATCTATGACTTAATCAAAAAGGGTCAATATGAGCAAGCACTTAGCGCACTTTTTGAGAATATCGAACAATCTCCTGAAGAAGTTGAAAACTATATCAATGCAGGTGTACTTTTAGCTGAAGCCAATCAAGTTGACAAAGCAGAACGCTTCTTCCAACGTGCGATAACGTTAAAGCCAGAACATGGCGCAACGTACTATAATCTTGCGAACATGTATTACAATCAAGGTCGCTATAAAGAAGCGATTAAATTGTATCAACTTGCGAGCCAGAAAGGCTTTGATTCAGTTGACACAAATTATATGATTGGCATGTCATTCAATCAGCTTGAGGCATTTAACGAAGCGATGCCATTCTTAATGCGTGCTGCCGAACTTGATCCTAGGGACACTGAAGTACAGTTTCAATACGGTTTAGTTTTATGCCATTTAGAGATGTTTGAAGAGGCCATCAAACAGCTTAATCATGTACTTGAAGTCGATCCGAAACACGTTGACGCAAGCTACAATTTAGGACTTGCTACTTATATGGCGCATGAGGACACAGATGGTGCGATTGCTTCCTTTGAAAAGGCCATTGAAATCGACCCGGGTCATTTACTAAGTCAACATGCTTTAAAGACGTTTAAAGGTATTAAAGAGGAGGAGTAGGAAATGTCAGAACCTACATTGTTTGATTATTCCATCATCAAAGGTACGGTTGAAATCGTTCTTTTCCAGAATAAGGAAAATTTCTATACGGTATTAAAAGTAGATAAAATTGAATCAAACGAAGACTTTGATGATTCACCGACGATTGTAGGTTTCTTTCCGAATATCCAAGAAGGCGATACATACACGTTTAAAGGTCAAATTGTCGAACACCCGAAGTATGGTAAGCAGCTAAAAACAGAAACGTTTGAAAAGGAAATACCTCAAACCAAAGACGCTATCATTAATTATTTATCGAGTGACTTATTTAAAGGTATAGGTAAAAAGACAGCTACTACGATTGTCGAAACACTTGGTGAAAATGCGATTAATGATATCCTTAACGATAAAACGGTGCTAGATCAGGTACCACGCTTAAATAAGAAGAAAAAAGATCAAATTGCTGAACAAATCCAAAGTAACCAAGAAACTGAAAAAATTATGATTCAGCTTCATGATTTAGGCTTTGGTGCAAAGCTTGCGATGGCGATTTATCAAGTATATTTCGGTGATACGTTAGATGTTATTAATAAGGAACCGTATCGACTCGTATATGATGTAAAGGGCATAGGGTTTAATAAAGCTGACCAGTTAGCGACTAAAATTGGCATTGCTTTTAACGATGATGAACGGATTAAAGCAGGATTGCTCTACGTCTTAGAGGAACAATGCGTTAAGGAAGGTCATACGTATTTAACGATTGAAACGCTTACTCAAGAAGCGCTGAAAATCTTAAGTCGTAGTGATGAAGAAGCCATACAATCAGATCAGTTAGAAAATATGATTGAGCAACTTAGCGAGGAACGTAAACTCATCAAAGATAATGGTGTCGTATCAATTCCAAGTCTATATTACTCTGAGCTTAAAAGTGCGCAAAATATCTTCCGCACTGTGACGCATGACCACCAATTTAAGACGATTGAACAGTCCGATTTGCAACTTCGAATCGGTGAAATTGAAGAACATAACAATGTTACTTATGCGAAGTCTCAACGTGAGGCTTTAGAGACTGCAATGAATTCGAAAGTCATGCTATTAACAGGTGGTCCTGGTACAGGTAAGACAACGGTAATCAAAGGAATTGTTGAACTTTATGCAGAGGTGCACGGAATTTCACTAGATTATGATGATTATCAAGAGGACGACTATCCCGTCGTTCTAGCTGCTCCGACTGGACGTGCGTCAAAGCGTCTTTACGAATCGACAGGTTTAGAAGCGATGACCATTCATCGACTTATAGGTTGGAGTCAAGATACGAAACCTGAAGATATTCTAGATAATGAAATTAACGCGAAATTGATTATTATTGATGAAATGTCGATGGTAGATACATGGTTGTTCCACCAATTTATGAGCGCTGTGCCAATAGACGCCCAAGTCATTCTTGTCGGGGATGAAGACCAATTGCCTTCAGTAGGGCCCGGGCAAGTCTTCAAGGACTTGATTGACGCGAATGTGTTAAAGCGTATTAACCTTACCGAAGTATATCGACAACAAGACGGTTCAAGTATTATCCAACTTGCGCATCAAATTAAGCATAAGGCGCCGGTTGATGTTACTGCGCGTTTCCATGACCGTAGTTTTATTCCATGTGATACAAGTCAGATTGCTGACGTCGTTGAGAAGATTGTGAAGAACGCCGTTACTAAAGGTTACGATATGACAGATATCCAAGTATTAGCTCCGATGTATCGTGGTAATGCAGGGATCAAACGTCTGAACCAAGTACTGCAGAACATTTTAAATCCGCTTGAAGATGATAAGCGTCAAATTGAGTTTGGCGATGTTCTTTTTCGAAAAGGCGATAAAGTCTTGCAACTCGTTAATCGTCCGAATGATAATATCTTTAACGGTGATATCGGCGAAATTATTGGTGTCTTTTGGGCAAAAGAGAATGCTTTAAATAAAGACGTCCTTATCGTCGACTTTGATGGCAATGAAATCACATTTACGAAGCAAGATATGATGGAGTTGACCCATGCGTATTGTACATCCATTCATAAAGCTCAAGGGTCTGAATTTCCGATTGTCATAATGCCAATGGTTAAACAATACTTTAGAATGTTGCAACGACCGATATTATATACTGGTCTCACGCGAGCTAAGCAGTCGTTAGTATTCTTAGGTGATCCGAGTGCTTTCGAACTAGGACTTAATACGGAAGGGCAAATGCGCATGACGCGCTTGAAATCGTATCTTGAGGCATATTTCGATGGTAAGAGCGTCAATGAAGTTGAAGTGGAATCGAAAGATAAGGTTCAGTCTTCACCTGATTCAAAAGACAATCAAAGTGTACGAAATGAAACTGAGGATGAACCCTCTAGTGAAGATGAAGCTTTAATTACGCTTTCTGAATCGACGATATATCATATTAACCCTATGATTAATATGGGTGACATCACGCCATATGACTTCTTAGAAATTGACAATGAAGCTTAATATCTTTTATAATTTAATTAAATTAACGATAAAGATGAGTAAATAATCTTGTGCTTTTCAGAGACATACTGGTTGGTGTAAAGTATGACACAAATTATTGAACGCTACTTTATTTGATAACCGAAATACGCATTTAGAGTGATGATGATAAATCATAATTAGGGTGGTACCGCGAAGCATTCGTCCCTTTGATAGGACGGGTGTTTTTTTATTTTATGAGGAGTGATTGTTATGAAAAAGCTTAAGGCAAGTGACATTAGGCAAAGTTATATTGATTTCTTTAAAGAAAAGGGACATATGGTCGAACCTTCTCAACCATTAGTGCCTATCGATGATGATACATTATTATGGATTAACTCAGGTGTAGCGACATTGAAGAAATACTTTGATGGTCGTGAAACACCGAAGCAACCAAGAATTGTGAATGCTCAAAAAGCAATTCGTACAAATGATATTGAGAACGTTGGCTTCACTGCAAGACATCATACGTTCTTTGAGATGTTAGGTAATTTCTCTATTGGCGATTACTTTAAGAAGGAAGCGATTGAGTTTGCTTGGGAATTCTTAACAAGCGATAAGTGGATGGCAATGGAACCAGAACGCCTTTATGTAACGATTCATCCTGAAGATACGGAAGCTTATAAATTATGGCATGAAGACATCGGTTTAGAAGAAAGTAGAATTATTCGTATTGAAGATAACTTCTGGGATATCGGTGAAGGTCCATCAGGTCCTAACACTGAAATTTTCTATGACCGTGGATCTGAATATGGTCAAGATGATCCTGAAGAAGAAATGTACCCAGGTGGCGAGAATGAACGTTATCTTGAGGTATGGAACCTTGTATTTAGTGAGTTCAACCATAATAAAGACCATAGTTACACACCTCTACCAAGTCAAAACATTGATACTGGTATGGGTCTTGAACGTATGGCATCTATTTCTCAAGATGTGCGTACGAACTATGAAACGGATTTATTTGTTCCTATAATTAAAGAAGTTGAGAACGTTTCAGGTAAAACGTATTTAAAAGATGAAACACAGGATGTGGCTTTTAAAGTAATTGCAGACCACATTCGAACAATTTCGTTCGCGATTTCAGATGGCGCATTACCAGCCAACGAGGGACGCGGATACGTACTACGCCGCTTATTACGTCGTGCTGTGAGATTCAGTCAAACACTAGATATCAACGAGCCGTTTATGTATGCATTAGTTGATACAGTGGCTGAAATTATGGAACCATATTACCCTAACGTCAAAGAAAAATCTGATTTCATTAAACGTGTGATTAAATCAGAAGAAGAGCGTTTCCATGAGACATTAGAAGAAGGTTTATCTATCTTAAATCAATTTATGAAAGATGCGAAATCTAACAACAATGAAATTAACGGTAAAGATGCCTTTAAACTATATGACACTTACGGCTTTCCAATTGAGTTAACTGAAGAAATTGCTTCTAATGAAGGCTTATCAATTGATATGGCAACGTTTGATACTGAAATGGATAAGCAAAAAACGCGCGCGAGAGAGGCACGTCAAGCTTCACAATCAATGCAAGTTCAAAGTGAAGTACTTGGACAAATTGATACCGAAAGCAAGTTTGTTGGTTATGATGTGATGGATACGACGACTACAATAACTGACTTAATTAAAGATGGTGAACGTGTTGATAGTGTTGAAGCGGGCGACGAAGTTCACTTTATACTAAAAGAAACGCCGTTCTATGCGGTAAGTGGTGGTCAGGTAGCTGATAAAGGTACTGTTTCAAATGAGACATTTGAGATTGAGGTTACTGAAGTTATTAAGGCACCTAATGGTCAGAATTTACACACAGGTAAAGTTAAGTTTGGTGAGCCATCAATTCATCAAAATGTTGAAGCGTCTGTTAACCATGTTGAACGCCAAGATATTAAGAAGAATCACAGTGCAACGCATTTACTTCATGCTGCTTTAAAAGAAGTCTTAGGCGATCACGTTAACCAAGCTGGTTCACTTGTAGAAAGTACGCGTTTACGCTTTGACTTCTCTCACTTTGGCGCTATGACAGATGACGAAATTAAGCAAGTTGAGCAACGTGTAAACGAGGAAATTTGGAATAACTTACATGTTTCTATTGAAGAGATGCCAATTGAAGAAGCTAAGGCTAAAGGAGCGATGGCACTATTCGGTGAGAAATATGGTGATGTCGTAAGAGTTGTAGATATGGGGCCATTCTCTATTGAGCTATGCGGTGGTATTCATGTCACGAATACTTCAGAAATCGGTTTATTTAAGATTGTATCTGAATCGGGTACGGGCGCTGGTGTTCGTCGTATTGAAGCCTTAACTGGTAAAGAAGCATTCCGATACCTTGAAACAATTCAAAACCATTTCAACGACGTGAAGGCCTCCGTTAAAGCCAAAACTGATGATCAAGTGCTTCAAAAAGTAACGGAGCTTCAAAGTAAGGAAAAAGAACTTGCTAAAACGTTAGAACAACGAAACAAAGAAATTACGAAGCTTAAGATGGGTAATGTTGAAGATCAAGTTGAAACGATTAATGGAATTAAAGTCATTGCCACTGAAGTAGAGGTTTCAAATCCAAAAGAAATTCGTTCAACGATGGATGATTTTAAATCTAAATTACAAGATACTGTTATCATTTTAATTAGTGATGTAGGCGGTAAAGTATCAATGATTGCGACAGTTCCTAAGGACTTAACTCAAACGATTAAAGCTGGCGACATTATTAAGGAAATGGCCCCTGTTGTTGATGGTAAAGGCGGCGGCCGACCTGACATGGCGCAAGGTGGCGGAACGAATCCTGATAAAATAACAGACGCGTTACAATTCATTAAAAACTACATTAAATCACTATAAGTTCTGAAACACATCGTGTAGAATGTAATTAAAGGATTTATCTATTAAGGAGTGTTGAAGATGAACAATTTCGATAAAACAATGAAATTTAGTTATGAAGATATCCCAACAGAAGATGTAAAATCTGTATTAGACAACGTCAATAAAACTTTAGAAGAACGTGGCTACAATGCTGTAAACCAAATCGTTGGTTACTTACTTTCAGGAGACCCTGCTTACATTCCTCGTCATAATGAAGCAAGAAACCAAATTAGACGCATTGACCGTGATGATATTATGAAAGAGCTTGTATCTTCATATCTAGAGCAAAATAAAAAGTCATAATATGTTAAAACATAAAATTATAGGATTAGACGTTGGAAGTAAGACTGTCGGAATTGCCATTAGTGATCTAATGGGATGGACAGCACAAGGGCTAGATACACTCCGAATTAATGAAGATAAAGGCGAGCTTGGTATTGATCGAATCGTTGAAATTATTAATAAAGAAGACGTAGGTTCTGTTGTTATTGGTTTACCTAAGAACATGAACAATTCTATTGGATTTAGAGGCGAAGCATCGTTACAATATAAAGAGAAGTTAGCAGAAGCATGTCCTAACTTAGAACTGATAATGTGGGATGAACGCCTAAGTACTATGGCAGCTGAGCGCTCATTATTAGAAGCAGATGTTTCAAGACAAAAAAGAAAGAAAGTAATTGATAAAATGGCCGCAGTGTTTATCCTTCAAGGCTATTTAGATTCTTTAAATTAAGGAGCGTAATACTATGACAGAACAAAATAATCAAGATGCAAATTTAGAAATTAACGAGAAAGAGGAACTTTTAACATTATTTGATGAAGATGGTAACGAAGTTCTTTATCGTAAAGTATTAGAATTTTATCACCCTGAATTCAAAAAAGATTATGTGATCTTAGCTGAAGAAGGTGCATCTGGTGATGAGGATGACTTAGTTGAGTTAATTCCGATGATTAACGAACCAGATGAATCAGGTGACGGTGGTAAATTCTTACCAGTTGAAACTGATGAAGAGTGGGACATGATTGAAGAAGTTGTTCATACAAATTTAGATGAACCAGAAGAATAATTCATTAAAGTTGAGCGCGATACTTACGTATCGCGTTCTTTTTTGAGGTTAAAAGATAAAAATAGAATAATATTTTACATAAAAGAAATATTGTGTATACTTAAATTAAAAGTTAGAAGCGCATTGTTTTTACGTTATACTCAGGGCCTTTTACGAAAAGAACGTAAGAAGTTCTAAACTAGAATTTACATCAGGAGTAGTTATTCACCATGAAAAAATTCTTAATTTTTATAATTAGTATTATTGTTATTGGCGTGATATTAAGTTTCAGCTTGAGGCATTTCAATCATTTTGTCGATAGATTAAATCCGCTCGAACCAAGGACAAAAAGTTACGCTAAAGTACCTCATACAATACAAGAAGAGATGAAAAAATTGTCTGATAAAGCACTCATGAACTTACAAGACTATCGAAACATCAATATCTATGATGAAAAAGGTATTGAACGCACATATCATCTAGATTTTGAAGGCCATGATCCGCTAGGAACATATGTGGTTATTGATCATAAAGGACTGTGGGTTTTTAGCATAGAATACATAGATAAGCATACATTTAAGCATCAAACAGGTAAGGAATAAAAAAGTTTACAACTAAGGTGAGGACATCATGAAAAGATTACTAATAACTGATTCACTTAAGAGGTTTGAGGCTTATGGTTAAATTAAAGGTAATCATCTATGCATTCATATTTTTAATACTTAACTTTATATATGTACAATTCTTTAATAACCTAGAAGAAATCAAACTTCCTAACTATACACATAGTTTAACCATTGTGAGCTGGGATCAAAAACTTTCCAAAAAAGAAATAGAAGAAGAGATAGATAAAATTTCAATCAGGCATAACGAGGTATTTATATGTGTTAGTGATAAGTATAAGGGCGAACATTTAATTAAGACGGTGACGTATTTTCCGAGTAACGTAAAACACGATAAAATAACACCATTTAGTCCTAATGTTGACTATGAATATTTAAAGGTAGGTAGTACAGAAAGTTTGAAGTTACCGATAACATCAACTTTTTACACGACTAGACCCTTCTCTAAATCAATAGAAAATGATTTTGAAAAATTAGGACTCAAAGTTGTTTATTCGTATCAAACACCTGGATTAATTTTTAATGATTTTATTCAAATTTATTCAATTATACCACTACTCATCGTTATCTTAATACTCGTATTAATGCTAAATATAGTTGATACAAGTAAAAATTTGTATCAATTTGCGATTCAACGCTTGAATGGTTGGTCAATGAAAAGGGTTTTTTGGGTTTCTTTTAATAAGGAAATGAAAATTATTCTAATAACTTATTCCATATCCGCTATGATCATGTTTATAATTTTGATTTTTTATAATCAGTTGGCCCAATTTAAAACGTTTCTGTATCAATATCTAATATATTCAGTATCAATCATTGTAATAATTATAGGTTTATTTATTATCAGTTTTGGCATCATTGCACGTGCTTCATCACAAATAAGTAAATTTATAAAAGGGGCTATGTTATCGAGGGTATTGAATTTTTTACCACAAACAATGAAAATGATTTTAATTGTCATTGTGTTGACAACGATGTCTGTAAGTTTAAATAACTTAAAGACGTACCAAAGTAGCACGGAGGCTCAAAATAAATGGAAGAAAATTGAAGATCTTTATGTAATTGACTTTGTGCCTCTACATAATAGCAGACAAAAATATCATGACAAAATCACCATTGAATCTTACAAGCTTTTACAGCATCAGAAGTCTAATAATGTTATCATTTCGCGGAGTGATGCGAAATATGGTGAAATGTCTATAAGTGATTCATATGATAGATATATGTGGGTTAATCGAACATTTTTACAAGATCAATTGAATTTCAATGAAATTAATCGACGTGTGAAGCAATTTTCTAACAATACATTACTAGCTTTATATCCACAAAGAGATTTTAATAAAGACGACGTATCTCAACTCAAATCTGATATAAATAATAGTTTAGATATGTATTACGAATTAGATAAAAGATTAGATTACACTAAGGTAAATAAACCATTAGTCAAGATCGTCCCATACCAAGAACAGATACGTGCATTTAATTATAACTCAAGAATCGGCTTAGAATTTAGCTTTGAAACAAACCCAGTCCTTATTGTAATACCTGATCAATTACCTCTTCATGATCTTTATTATTCAGCATTGACTAAAAATGAAATTTTATTTAAGGATTTTGAGGAACTTGCTTCATACATTGAAAATAGCGTCCTAAAGCATTTCTTGAATGGTATTACAGACATAAAGTATGTGGTTGATAAAGATATTAAAGTTCTAGAATCTAACCTGTATTACAACTTTATTGCTTTAAGCGTAAGTATGATTATATATGGGTTCACGTTGTATTTTACTACTCAAACTCACTTTGAATTACATAAAGACAAAATATTTATAAAGTATTTATATGGTAGTCATTTTTTACATCGACATAGAACCTTCCTAATATATGACTTATTGCTTACTGTAATTGTAAGTTATCTCATCTACCATTTTAACTTGGCGTCGTTCTCACCATATCTATATGGGGCCATCCTACTAGCAAATACATTAATAATGACGTTGTTACTGCGAATTTTAGAACGACCTGCATTTAACCGTTATCAAGAATTACTTAAAGAATAATTTATTATCTATATTGAATAAATAGGTGTGCTACTTCATGAACACTTGGAAAGCATATTGTATTAAAGAGGTGTAAGCATATGATTCAATTAAATAACTTTACAAAAAGGTACGGACAAAATACCATTTTTGATTCATATTATTTAAGTATAGCTGAAGGGGTTATGGTTGCTATAACAGGTAAGAGTGGATCGGGTAAATCTACATTGTTAAATTGTATATGCGGATTGGAAAAATTTGATACTGGAGAAGTATGGATTAACTCTAAGAATATCGCGAAACTTTCTCGACGCCAAAAGATGTTGATGTATCGGAATGAGTTTGGTTACTTGTTCCAAAACTATGCCCTCGTTTCATATGAGACGATTGAATACAACTTGAACCTTGTCTTAACATATATGAAGTTATCTCAGAAAGAAAAGCGTGAACGCATGAGAAATGTGCTTGAGAAAGTAGGGTTAGAGCATCCACTCAAAACGAAAGTATTTACATTAAGTGGTGGTGAACAACAACGTGTGGCACTCGCGCGTTTGTTACTTAAAAAACCTAAAATTATTTTTGCTGATGAACCAACAGGTGCATTAGATGATAAAAATAAGCACGAAGTCATGCAACTTATCACTTCTTTAAAGGGTCAATCTACGATATGTATCGTAACCCATGATCCAGAAGTGATTCAATACTGTGATTATGAAGTTAAGCTATAAATCAAATGCCCCCTAAAATAAATCGTATTGAATTTAAAGGGCTTTTCAAAATGGGGAAGATTATTAGCACTGCTTAAAATTAAACTTTAACTCAACTGAGTAGGTAATTGAAATTTCTATTAATTTCGTGCCTGCTCTTTTAATTTTACACTTATAATTTTGGTCAATATATGATAGAATATTTAAAGTTAAATTACGACACAGATGAAAACGCGAGAAATAGTACAAATCAGTCACCGATGACTGATTTATTTTATTATGTGTTCATTTAGAAGGAAGTATGTTTATGTCAGAGAAAGATCTAAATTATCTCGTTAACTTACATCAAGTTTTAAAGGAAAATGATACAATAGAACAATTGCGTGAATATGCCGAAGCACATCAAGTTCCTATCGTTCATCCTTTAACTTTAGATATGATTAAACAGTTAATACGTATGAAAGACGTTCGATCAGTTTTAGAAATTGGAACTGCGATAGGTTATAGTAGTATGCAGTTTGCTTCAGTTAAATCGGGTATCCATGTCACAACGGTTGAACGAAATCCTGACATGATTCAACGCGCTAAAGAAAATATTCAACACTATAGATATGAGGACAATATCACGCTTGTTGAAGGTGATGCGTCTGAGCGACATGATGCGATCTTCAATCAAACGTACGACATGTTATTTATTGATGCAGCAAAAGCCCAATCAAAACGTTTCTTTGAAATGTACGCGCCATTAGTTAAGCCAGGCGGTCTCATCTTAACGGACAACGTGTTGTATCATGGATTTGTTGCAGATATCGATGTTGTACGTAGTCGTAACGTGAAACAAATGGTTAAGAAAGTACAAAAATATAACGAGTGGCTTATTCAATTAGAAGGTTATCATACGAACTTTTTAGATATAGAAGATGGACTAGCAATTACGATAAAAGGAGAATGAGAATGACTGAATTATTAGTAACACCTAAGTCTATAGACCATATCGAAACGCTAATCGATAAGGGTGCTGATGCATTTGTTATCGGTGAAGAAAAATTCGGTTTACGTCTAGCAGGTGAATTTAAACGTGATGATATGAAACAAGCTGTTGAACTGATTCATGCGAATGGTAAAAAAGCTTACGCTGCAGTTAATGGTCTTTATCATAACTATCATATCAATGCTTTAGAAGACTATATTCAATTCTTACATGACATTAGAGTAGACCGTATTATCTTTGGTGATCCTGCGGTAGTTATGATTGTTAAAGAACAAGAAAATCCAATTCCATTGAACTGGGATGCTGGCACACTTGTCACAAACCACTTTCAATGTAATTATTGGGGACGTAGAGGCTCTAAACGTGCCGTACTCGCTAAAGAATTAAGTTTAGAAGAAATCATTAATATTAAAGAAAATACTAATGTAGAAGTAGAAGTTCAGGTTCATGGTATGGCATGTATGTTCCAATCTAAACGTATGTTACTTGGTAACTATTATACATTCCAGGAACGTCAAATGAAGATTGAACGTAACCAATCTGAAAAGACATTACTACTATACGATGAGGAACGTGATAATAAATACCCAGTCTTTGAAGATTACAATGGTACACATATCATGTCGCCAAACGATATGTGCCTAATTGAAGAGTTAGAACCTTTATTTGAAGCGGGTATTGATAGTCTTAAAATCGATGGCGTACTTCAAACAGAAGCATATATCAATGTGTGTACAGAACAATATCGTGAAGCCATTGATTTATACAATGAAGATCCTGAGCTATATGAAGATGAGAAATTCATGTTAGTTGATCCAATTGAAGATATTCAACCTGAACATAGACCTTTTGATGAAGGGTTCTTATTCAAACAAACTGTATATTAATGAACTGATTGATAAATTTATAGGAGGGTTTAAGTTTGAAAACTTTAGAAGCAGTAAAACCGAAATCTAAACCCGTTATGAAAAAGCCAGAACTACTTGCACCTGCTGGTAACTTAGAAAAACTAAAAATTGCCGTTCACTACGGTGCAGATGCGGTATTCTTAGGTGGACAAGAATACGGGTTACGTTCTAACGCTGATAACTTTACAATGGAAGAAATTAAAGAAGGCGTTGATTTCGCTAAACAATACGGCGCTGAAATCTATGTAACAACGAATATTATTGCGCATGATGAAAATATTGAAGGCTTAGAAACGTATTTAAGAGACCTAGATGCGACAGGAGCTACAGGAATTATTGTGGCAGATCCACTTATTATTGAAACATGTAAAGAAGTGGCACCTAGACTTGAAATTCATTTATCTACACAACAATCTCTAAGTAACTATAAAGCGGTTCAATACTGGAAAGAAGAAGGTCTTGACCGCGTTGTACTTGCGCGTGAAACAGGCGCAATGGAAATGAAAGAAATTAAAGATAAAGTCGATATTGAAATTGAGGCATTTATCCATGGTGCGATGTGTATCGCGTACTCTGGTCGTTGTACATTAAGTAACCATATGACTGCGCGTGACTCTAACCGTGGTGGTTGTTGTCAAAGTTGTCGTTGGGATTATGATTTACTTGAAGTAGAAGATGACGGCGAACTTGATTTAGTATATGATGAAGATGATGTTGTACCGTTTGCGATGAGCCCTAAAGACCTAAAGCTTATCGAATCTATTCCAAATATGATGGATATTGGTATTGATTCTCTTAAAATCGAAGGTCGTATGAAGTCTATCCATTATATTGCGACTGTTGTTTCGGTTTATCGTAAAGTCATTGATGCTTACTATGATGATCCTGACAACTTTAAAATTAAAAAGGAATGGTTAGTAGAACTTGATAAATGTGCGAACCGTGACACTGCACCCGCATTCTTTGAAGGTACGCCAGGTTATCATGAACAAATGTTTGGAGATGAATCTAAGAAGAAATCACCATATGATTTCTGCGGCTTAGTACTTGATTATGATGAATCAACACAAATGGCTACAATTCAACAACGTAATAACTTTAAGCCTGGACAAGAAATTGAATTCTTCGGACCGGAAATTGATACATTTACTGAAACAATCGATAAAATCTATGATGAAGAAGGTAATGAACTCGACGCTGCGAGACATCCACTTCAAATCGTCCAAATTAAAGTTAGTCATAAAATTCATAAGAATAACATGATGCGAAAGGAAATTGGATGATGAATAACGTTACGATTATTGGTATTGCTGGTGGCTCTGGTTCAGGTAAAACAACAGTTACAAATGAGATTATGAAAAATCTAGAAGGGTATAATGTTGCATTACTAGCTCAAGATTATTACTACAAAGATCAATCTCATTTAACATTTGATGAGAGATTAAAAACCAACTATGACCACCCATTTGCATTCGACAATGAATTGTTAATAGAGAATCTAGAATCGCTTAAAAACGGTGAATCAGTTGAAGTACCTACTTACGACTATACTGAGCATACGAGAAGTGACAAAACGGTTTACTTTGAACCAAAAGATGTTATTATCGTAGAAGGTATATTTGCATTAGAAAACAAGGCATTAAGAGACATGATGGATGTTAAAATCTATGTTGATACAGATGCGGACATCAGAATTTTACGCCGTTTAATTCGTGATACGAAAGAACGTGGAAGAACGATGGACTCTGTAATCAATCAATATCTTAATGTCGTACGCCCAATGCATATTCAATTTATTGAACCAACGAAACGATATGCAGATATCATTATTCCTGAAGGTGGAAGTAACAAAGTTGCTATTGATATCATGACTACAAAAATCCAAACGTTGGTTAAAAATCACGACTAACATTTTGTAAAGGAAGATGACGAATGGAAAATCAAAAGCAATATCCTATGACCAAAGAAGGTTTTCATAAGTTAGAACAAGAACTTGAAGAATTAAAAACCGTTAAACGACCTGAAGTTGTTGAAAAAATTAAGATCGCACGTAGCTTTGGTGACCTTTCAGAGAATTCAGAGTACGATGCAGCTAAAGACGAACAGGGTTTCATTGAACAAGACATTCAACGTGTTGAAACAATGCTACGTAACGCTTTAATCATCGAGGATACTGGTGATAACGGCGTAGTTCAAATTGGTAAAACTGTAACTTTTGTTGAATTACCAGGTAATGAAGAAGAATCATATCAAATCGTTGGTTCTGCAGAAGCAGACGCTTTTAACGGTAAAATTTCTAACGAATCGCCAATTGCTCAAAGCTTAATTGGTAAAAAACTTAACGATGAAGTTCGCGTACCACTTCCTAACGGTGGCGAAATGACTGTTCAAATTAAGAAAATCGAAAGCAACTAATAATCGTATACATGTAGACATTTAAACTCAATTTCTGAAGGCGTTACAGTAGGTTATCCTCCTTACTAACGTTACTCAGGAATTGAGTTTTCTTTTTTAAAAGGACTTTTAAATAAGGGAAAGCGACTAGGCAGTAGGTATACGCTTAGACCGCGTCTCATAGTATAAGGTCTCGATAAAATGGTAGATCAGATAAATTGCAGGATACATTACATATCCATGTCATTTACAAATTTCCTATTGTTAATTGTTCGTCTTAATTAGTATAATATATATAGGAAATGTATGAATATTCGTGTTCATGCTTTTTTATTAACTGTAAAAGCTTTAAACTTAAATTTTTATAATAAATATTGCGAAAACTTAAAATATTAGGTAGCTTTTTAAATAGTTATCGTTTACAATTAAGTAAATTTTAAAATTTATTTAAGTTTACATCTTTAAAATGACTAAAGTCTTCGCTATTTCATGAAATTGCCCTTAGTAATTATAGATGATAAAATGACATGTAAGGGTTTTCTAGGGGGAGTGAAAATGGAGATAATTCAAATCAATGAGCAATCTTTGATGATTTACTTTAAACCTGAAATTAGCGAGCAGGTTTATGGGCAAGTTGCTTCAGTAGTTGAATACATAAAAGATTTTAACCATGCAGCAATCACTGAAGTTATACCGTCGTATAGAGCAGTGATGTTGCATTTTGATTTTCTGAAAGCAAGTAAAGAAGAGATTATTGATGATTTAAAATTAAATGAATTAGATTTAGACAAGCAATCATCAACTGAATCCAGACGTATTATTCATATTCCAGTCGTATATGGAGGCGCGTATGGACCTGATATTGAAAATGTAGCTCAACATCATGATTTAAGTGTAGAAGACGTTATAAAACGTCACACCGAGAACGCTTATCTCGTATATATGCTAGGGTTTTTACCAGGTTTTCCTTTCTTAGGTGGCTTAGATGAAAAGCTACATACGCCTAGACGCGAAGAACCAAGACTTAAAATTGACGCAGGTTCAGTTGGTATCGCGAATAACCAAACTGGTCTTTATCCATTAGATTCTCCTGGTGGTTGGCAAATTATTGGTCGTACACCAATCGATGTATTTAATCAATATCGTAAACCGATGTGTGTATACGAAGCTGGAGATAAGATTCAATTTTATGAAATCACTGAATCTCAGTTTAAAGACATTAAAGCTGAAATCGAAGCAGATAAACTTGATTATAGTAAATGGGTGGTGATTAAAGATGACAATTAAGATTTTAAAACCAGGACTATTTACTACAATTCAAGATGAAGGTCGCTATGGCTACGAGGATGCTGGATTCTCTACAAGCGGTGCTATGGACATCTTTAGTTATCAATTAGGGACGTGCCTTTTAGAAAAGGACAAGTCACCAGCTCTTGAAATGACAATGATAGGTCCTACGGTTCAATTCTTAGTACCGAACACTTTCGTGATAACTGGGGCTAAATTTAATGCGAAACTTAACGGTGAACCAGTTCAACCTCAAACCGTTACGTATGTTTCGAAAGGTGATGTATTAGAAGTAGGTGCCGCAACAGAAGGTATTCGAGGTTATCTTAACTTTGGAAAAGCACTAGATGCGTCATATATTGCAGATAGTTACGCGACTCATACACGAAGCAAAATTGGTGGCTTTAAAGGCCGTACATTACAAAAAGGTGATATCATACCATCTAAAAACGAAGCGCTTAATCACGATTTAATTGGTCGTACGACAGACTTTGAAACGATACTAACACGTACGAGCAACGTGATTCGAGTTATGGCTGGACCTCAGTTCGATAAATTCAGTAAAGAAAGTCATGAAATGCTAAGTCGTGATACGTATAAAGTTACTGAAAGTTCTGACCGTATGGGGTATAGACTTAAGGGTAATCAAGTACCTCCAATTGAATCGGCAGATATTATTTCTGAACCAGTTGCTCTCGGTAGTATTCAAGTGCCAAACGATGGTAATCCAATCATTTTAATGAATGATAAACAAACAGTAGGTGGCTATACTAAAATTGCTACTGTCATCAAAGCAGATCTTCCTAAAGTTGCTCAAATCAAACCAGGTGAGGAAATTAAGTTTGAATGGGTTACTGTAGAAGAAGCGACAGAAGTTTACAAAGGTATGTTACAACGCTTTAGTGAAGTGAAACATGCACTTAAACGTACGCCAAAACGTGATATAACAGGTATCAGACACACGGCTAAAAAGATTAATCAAGTAATAGAAAGGGATATTGAATTATGAATTTAAATCAAATTGAACAAACGTTACAACTACTTAAAGCACATGGTGCTAAGCACTTAAGATATAAAGATGAAGATTTAGAATTAGAACTTGATTTAAATACTGCACAAATTGAATCAGATGGTACTGCTCAAGCTACAAGCACACCTCAACCAGCTCAAAGTCAAGCTTCTGAGCAAACTGCAGCTAATGATAATCAAGAAGCTAAAGAAGTGCGTTCTCAAATGATCGGAACATTCTACCTTCAAGATGAAAAGGAACTTACAGATCCAATCATCAAAGTAGGCGACGAAGTTAATGAAGGTGACGTTATTGGTTACGTTGAAGCAATGAAAGTTATGAATGAAGTAACTGCTGACCAATCAGGTAAAATCACGGAAATTTTAGTAGAACACGGAGAAAATATTGAGCATAATCAACCAATCATTAAATTGAAGTAAGGGGAGATTTATAAATGTATCGTTGTTTAGTCGCAAATAGGGGTGAAATCGCAGTCCGCATTATTCGTGCGTTGCGAGAAGCAAATGTTGAATCAGTTGCAGTGTATGCTGAAGGAGACGAAGACAGTTTACACGTTAAATTAGCTGACAAAGCAGTTTGTATAGGTGGCGCAAATCCTTTAGACAGTTACTTAAATATTCCAAAGTTAATTACTGCTTGTGAAATTACAGGTGCAAATGCAGTGCATCCTGGTTATGGTTTCTTATCAGAAAGTCCAAAGTTCGCTGAAGAACTTGAAAAAGAAGGTCTTTATTTCATGGGACCTACTAAAGAAACAATGGAAATGATGGGAGACAAAATTACTGCCCGTCAAACCGTTAAAAACGCAGGTGTACCTATTATTCCTGGTTCTACTGATGCAGTTGAATCAATTGATGAAGTTAAAGCATTCGCTAAAGATTTAGGCTTTCCAATTGTATTGAAAGCTGCAAGCGGTGGTGGCGGTAAAGGTATCCGTATCATTAAAGAAGAAAGTGAAATTGAGCAAAAGTTCAAAGAAGCTAAAAGCGAAGGCGAAAAATACTTCGGCGATGATCGTGTATACATTGAAGCCTTTATTCCAGTAGCTAAGCACGTAGAAGTTCAAGTCTTAGGTGATGGCAAAGATACTTACATACATTTAGGTGAACGTGACTGTTCTGTTCAACGTAAAAACCAAAAGCTTATTGAAGAATCACCATGTGCTTCGTTAACTGATGAAAAGCGTATTAAGATGTGTGAGGATGCTGTTAAAGTTGCGAAAGCTTCTAATTATCGTAGTGCTGGTACAATCGAATATCTCGTTACGGACGATGCGTACTATTTCATCGAGATGAACGCAAGAATTCAAGTTGAACATACCGTTACAGAAATGCGTACAAACATTGATTTAGTTGGTCAACAAATCGAACTAATGAAACAAGGCACATTATCGCTTAAACAAGATGACATTCACTTCAGTGGTCATGTTATTGAAGCGCGTATTAATGCGGAGGATCCTAAGCAAGGATTCCGTCCTACACCAGGTAAAGTGCGTGGTTTACACTTACCACATGGTTTCTTAGTGCGTGTAGATTCACTATTATATCCAGGTTATACCGTTTCTCCTTACTATGATTCTCTTGTAGCAAAAGTCATTGTAAGTGGTAATGACCGTGACCATGCAATTGAAAAACTTAAAGTAACATTAGATGAAATGGTTATCGATGGATTTACAACTACAGCAGACTTCTTATATGCGTTATTATCTTATCCACCATACTGTGATGGTGACGCAAGTGAAGTTGATATTAAATTCTTAGATCGTCATCCGATTTATAAGGAGGATTCATAATGGTTAAAGTTGATTTAAACTGTGACTTAGGTGAAAGTTTTGGTAATTATAAAATTGGTAATGACGCAAACATTCTTCCTGTCATCACGTCTGCAAACGTAGCATGTGGCTTTCATGCAGGTGATGAAAATGTGATGCACCAAACTGTCAAATTAGCTAAAGAAAATAGCATTAGTATTGGTGCACACCCTGGTTTACCAGATTTACAAGGCTTTGGCCGTCGTAACATGGATATTAATCCAGATGAAATTTACAACCTTGTCGTTTATCAAGTAGGTGCTTTAAAAGCATTCTGTGATATTTACGGGGTTCCATTAAATCACGTTAAACCACATGGTGCTTTATATAACATGGGGGCTCGTGATTCAGAAATTGCGACAGCAATTGCTAAAGCTATTTATGATATTGACCCTAATCTCATTTTAGTAGGTTTATCTAATTCTAAATTGATTGACGCAGCAAAAGAAGTTGGCTTAAACGCAGCTTCAGAAGTTTTTGCCGATCGTCGTTATGAAGAAGATGGTCAATTAGTAAGTAGAAAAAAATCTAATGCTGTTATCGAAAATACAGAAGATGCAATCAACCAAGTAGTAAAAATGGTAACAGAAGGTAAAGTCACTTCAGTATCTGGAAAAGAAATCGATATTGATGCAGACACGATTTGTGTCCATGGGGATGGAGCACACGCGTTTGAATTCGTATCACAAATTAGAACAAAATTGAAAGAGGCGAATGTAGAAGTTATACGCCTAGGGGGTTAAGTTATGGGGAATAGACCAGAACAGCAAGAGTTTGAGTTCACAAAAGCGCATAAACGCTTATTACTAGGATCAGTGTTCTTAATGGCGACATCAGCCATTGGGCCTGCCTTTTTAACACAAACTGCAGTATTTACAGAACAATTTTTAGCAAGTTTTGCATTTGCGATTTTAATTTCTATTATCATTGATATTGGTGCTCAAATAAACATTTGGCGTGTTCTAGTAGTTACTGGCAAACGTGGCCAAGAAGTTGCTAATGACGTATTTAAAGGTTTAGGGACATTTATATCAGCTTTAATTGCAATAGGTGGATTAGCATTCAATATTGGTAACGTTGCTGGTGCAGGACTTGGTCTGAATGCGATATTTGGATTAGACGTTAAATGGGGTGCAGCTTTAACTGCAATTTTTGCAATTCTTATCTTCACAAGTAAACGTGGTCAAAAGATTATGGACATAGTCACAATGGTATTAGGTACGTTAATGATTTTAATCGTAGCATTCGTAATGGTTAAATCAAATCCACCATACGCAGATGCAGCAGTTCACACAGTTATGCCTGAAAATCCAGGCGCTCTCGTATTACCAATTATTACTTTAGTTGGTGGTACAGTAGGTGGTTACATCTCATTCGCAGGTGCACACCGTATCTTAGATGCAGACATTAAAGGTAAATTCTATTTACCATTTGTTAACAGAGCAGCGATTTCTGCTATTTTAACTACTGGAGTTATGCGTACATTACTTTTCTTAGCAGTACTTGGTGTTGTAGCAACTGGTGCAGTTTTAAATCCAGACAACCCACCTGCATCCGTATTTGAACATGCTTTAGGTCCGATTGGTAAGAATATATTCGGTGTCGTATTATTCGCAGCAGCAATGTCTTCAGTTATAGGTTCAGCTTATACAAGTTCGACGTTCTTAAAAACAATGCACAAATCACTTTATAATAGAAGTAACTTAATCGTTATCGTCTTCATCGTGATTTCAACAATTGTATTCTTATTTATTGGTAAACCAGTTAAGTTATTAATTTTAGCAGGTGCCTTAAACGGTTTAATCCTTCCAATCGTATTAGCTACAGTACTAATTGCGTCTAGGAAGAAAAGCATTGTTGGTGATTACAAACACCCTATGTGGATGATTGTATTCGGTGCCATAGCTGTTTTAGTGACAGTTTATACTGGTGTATTATCTTTCCAAAGTTTAGGGGACTTATGGTCAAAATAATAAATAAAGTTGTTTTAAAAGCAATTTAAGGTCAATGCGGCCTTAAATTGCTTTTTTGTATTTCGGTAGTCATTGAAACTGTGGTAATATTGTACAAGTCGACTTTAGTTAAATTTTCTTAGCATATCTGAAATATGTTAAAATATTGGTGTTATGAGTATATGAGGAGGGCATCCATCATGATCGGAATCATTGGTGCAATGGAAGAAGAAGTTGAAATTCTAAAAAATAAAATACAAGATATAGAAGAAATCAAGATTGCGCACGTTATCTTTTACAAAGGACAACTTAACAATAAAGACATTGTTCTTACTCAATCAGGAATCGGGAAAGTGAACGCAGCAATCTCAACAACACTTTTAATCGAGAAATTTAATCCTGAATATATTATTAACACTGGCTCAGCAGGTGCTTTAGACGCTTCGTTAAATATCGGAGACGTTGTTGTAAGTAACGAAGTCATTTATAGCGATGCAGATGCACGTGCGTTTGGTTATACTTTCGGTCAAATTCCAAATATGCCTGCATCATTCAAGGCGAACGATGAGTTACTTAAACAAACATTAGATGTGTTACCTCAAATGTCTTTAAATGGTAAATCTGGATTAATTGTTAGTGGGGATAGCTTTATCGGCACTAAGGAACAAAAAGATGGTATTAAAGCTCAGCTCCCTAAAGCGATGGCTTGTGACATGGAAGCTACTGCGATTGGTCAAGTTTGCTATCAATTCGACGTGCCATTCATCGTTACGCGTGCAATCTCAGATTTAGCAGACGGTAACGCGGATGTATCTTTCGAAACATTCTTAAAGGATGCCTCAGTGTCATCTAGTGAGATGGTTGAGCATCTTTTAAAAGCCATTTAAACAGTATCAAACATTATATTTGAGTAGTTAAGGGGAATCTACACATGAGCTTAATAAAAAAGTATTTTATGCCTAATGAATATGTAAATTCAATTTATGAAATCAAACCTGAAAAGCTTGTTGAAATGAACATTAAAGGTATTATTACAGACCTAGATAATACATTAGTAGGTTGGGACGTTGAAGCGCCAACTGAACTTGTCGAGAGATGGTTTAAAGAAGCTGATGCAAAAGGCATCAAAGTAACCATCGTTTCAAATAATAATGAAGAACGTGTTTCTGTGTTCTCAAAACCTCTAGGCGTCGATTATATTTGTCGTGCACATAAACCTAGAGGTAAATCATTCAGAAAGGCCGTTGACCTCATGAATATTAAACCAGAAGAAACACTAGTTATAGGTGACCAAATGTTAACTGACATCTTCGGTGGTAATCGAAATGGCTTATATACCATTATGGTGGTACCTGTAAAGAATACAGATGGTTTTACGACACGAATCAATCGTGTTTTCGAACGTCGTTTACTTAAATACTTTAAAAGAAAAGGATATATAGATTGGGAGGAATAACGATTGCAAGAAACGTATAAATGTATCGGTTGTGGTGCTACACTTCAATCAGAAGATCCTAAGAAGTCTGGATATGTACCCGCGCACAATATTGGTAAAGAAGATGTTATATGTAAACGTTGCTTTCGCTTAAAGCATTACAATGAAGTGCAAGATGTAGGTATGGATAGTGAAGACTTCTTAGACTTACTTACTGGTCTCTCTGACAAGAAAGGTATCGTTGTCAATGTAATTGATATTTTCGACTTTGAAGGATCATTTATTCATGCCATCAAACGTATCGTTGGTAATAAACCAATTATCTTAGCAGCTAATAAGATTGATCTATTACCAAAACAAATCAATAAGAGACGCGTTACCGAGTGGATTAAACGTACTGCACGTTCATACGGCTTAGAAACGGAAGTAGTTGTATTATTATCAGCTGAAAAGAATATCGGTCTTGAAACGCTTCTCGAAACGATTGAGAAATACCGTGGTCAAGATGACGTGTATATCGTAGGAACGACAAATGTTGGTAAATCGACTTTAATCAATAAATTAATTGAAACTAGTGTTGGAGAGAAAGACGTTGTGACAACTTCTCGCTTCCCTGGGACAACGTTAGACATGATAGATATACCTTTAAATGACGATAGCTTTATGTTTGATACACCGGGTATTATCCAAGAACATCAAATGACGCATTTGGTTTCTGATAAAGAACTTAAAATCATTATGCCTAAAAAGGAAATCAAGCAGCGCGTCTTTCAATTAAACGAAGGCCAAACATTATACTTTGGTGGTCTAGCACGCATTGATTATCATGAAGGTGGAAAGCGACCACTCGTGTGTTACTTTTCAAATGAGTTACACATACATCGTACAAAAACTGAAAATGCCGATCGTTTATGGGAAACAAAACTTGGTGATGTTCTAGAACCACCTAAAGATCCATCTCAATTCAATTTGGATCAAATCAAGACAGTTAAACTTGAAACGGGTAAACACAAGAAAGATGTTATGATATCTGGATTAGGTTTTATTACGATTGAAAGCGGTGCGAAGTTCGTTGTTAAAGTCCCTAGAAATGTAGATGTTACGTTAAGACCATCAATTATGTAGGAGTGAATGTCATGAAATTTGCAGTTATCGGTCATCCAATTGACCATTCATTATCACCAGTCATGCATCATGCGAATTTTCAAGCACTTAACTTAGACTACGGCTATGAGGCCTTAAATGTTCCACCTAAAGATATGCATTTAATTAAAGAAATTATCACTTCAAAAGGCCTAGATGGCTTTAATGTCACGATTCCTCATAAAACTGAGATCATGTCGTACCTCGATGTGATTGATGAAGCTAGCTGTGCGATTGGTGCTGTAAATACCGTGAAGATCGAAAATGGTAAATGGATAGGCTATAATACAGATGGCATTGGATATGTTAAAGGATTAATTGAACTAGACCTACATTTAAAACATCGAAAGATACTCATATTAGGTGCAGGCGGTGCGAGTAAAGGTATCGCGCACGCTTTAGATAAAATTACCGAACATAAGGTTACTGTAGCGAACCGTACGCTATCAAGATTTGATTCTTGGCAATTAGATGTTCATACAATGTCACTCAATGAAGCGGCCTTAGAATTAGACCAATTTGATATCGTTATTAACACAACGCCACTAGGTATGAAAGATAATCAAGAACTACCTATCGAACTTACAAATCTTAAAAGAGGGGCACTCGTTAGTGATATCGTTTATACGCCGAGTGAAACGCCTTTTCTAAAAGCAGCAAAGGCACAAGGCAACCCTATATATAATGGTTTAGATATGTTTGTGCAACAAGGTGCCGAAAGCTTTAAAATTTGGACAGGTCACACTGCTGATATAGAAGCTATGAAGAATAAAGTTATCGAATATTTATAAAAAAGGAGACTAGATATGTTATCAGGTAAACAAAGACGCTTTTTAAGAAGTAAAGCACATCATTTAGACCCGATATTTCAAATTGGTAAATCAGGTATAAATGAAAATATGGTTGATCAAATTAATGATGTCTTAGAAAAGAGAGAATTAATTAAAATTCACGTACTACAAAATAACTTTGATGATAAATCAGATTTAGCAGAAAGTTTAAGCGAACACACGCAAAGTGAAGTCGTTCAAGTCATTGGTTCTATGATTGTGTTATATAAAGAATCAAGTGACAATAAACAAATCGAGTTACCATAATATGAAAAAGATTGTCATATATGGCGGTCAATTTAACCCGCTTCATACCGCGCATGAACTTGTCGCATCTGAAGTTTATCATCACATACAACCGGATAAATTTTTCTTTATGCCGAGCTATATGTCGCCGCTTAAAACGCATCAATCACAAATTGACGTGAAACATCGTATTCAAATGGTGGAACTGGCAATACGCCATTTAGGCTTTGGTGAATGCCGTCTTGATGAAATCGAACGTAAAGGTGAAAGTTATACGTACGATACGATTAAAGCACTGACTGAAACGTATTCAGATTATGCCTTTTACTTCGTGATTGGCACTGATCAGTATAATCAGCTCGACAAATGGTATCATATTGATGCACTCAAACAATTAGTTACATTTGTTGTTGTAAATAGAGAGAAAGAAACACAAGAAGTTGAAGATGGTATGATTGCCATTTCAATTCCAAGGTTTGATATTAGCTCAACGATGATTAGAGAACGTATCCAACAACATGAAAGTATCCAACTTCTCGTTTCTAAAGATATCGAAACCTATATAAAGGAGGCTTCCTTATATGAAAGCTAAAGAAGCAATCGCATTAATTGAAGAGAAATTACCAAAGAAACGCTTTGACCATTCATTACGCGTAGCAGATACTGCTGTAAAGTTAGCTAAGAAACATGATGGTGACGTTAAACAAGCGAAGCTAGCTGGAATCTTACATGATTATTGTAAATATGATGAGTTAAGTGACATGTATCAAGTCGTTAGAAAATACGAACTTGAGAATGACTTACTTGGTTATGGCGGTGAAATTCTGCATGGTCCTGTTTGTGCGGCGGTGATGAAGCATGATTTTGGAATAGATGATGAAGAGATTCTTCTAGCTATTAAAAATCATACAACTGGTCGACAAAATATGACTAAAAATGAAAAAATTATATTTATAGCAGATTATATAGAACCTGGACGCACTACACCTGGAGTAGATGATATTAGAGAGATGGCTTTTAAAACAGGGAACTTAGACCATACCATTTATGAAATTTCTAAGCGTACCGTGTTATTCTTAATTGAAAAAGATATTAGTGTCTATAAGTCAACGATTGAATGTCTAAACTATTATAATTTAAATGCGAAATAAAAAAGGATGATTGAATGAATTCAAAAGATTTACTAATTGAAAGCACTCGTGCCATTGGCGATAAAAAAGGTGAAGATATTATTGCTTTAGATATGAAAGGTATCCATGATATATCGGATTACTTTTTAATTTGCCATGGTAATAATGAACGTCAAGTTCAAGCAATTGCTAAAGCTGTTAAAGATAAAGCGTATGAAAAAGGATATGACGTAAAACGTATGGAAGGGTATCAAGAAGCACGTTGGACATTAGTTGATTTATCAGATGTCGTTGTGCACATCTTCCATAAAGATGAACGTGATTATTATAATTTAGAGCGCTTATATCAAGATGCAACGTCTTATTCATACGACGAGGTTATGAATTTATGTCACAGTACACAGAACTAAGTCAGTACTACGATCGATTAACAGAAGACCAACCTTATGACTTATGGCAAGATATCGTTGAAACGTATGTGCCCAAGCGTAGTAATTTAAAAATTTTCGATATCGGTTGTGGTACAGGAAGCTTAACGCATCGATTAACGCGCCTAGGTCAGGTTACTGGGATGGATTTGAGCGTAGAGATGCTCGCATTAGCGCGTGCTAAATCACGTGATGTGAGATGGCTTGAAGGTGATATGTCTGACTTCGACTTAAAAACAACGTTCGATGTTATCACGATATTTTGTGATGCACTGAATTATTTGAAGGACACTGAAGCAGTCAAAGCAACCTTTGAAAATGTATACAAGCATTTAGATCAAGATGGCGTCTTTATATTTGACGTGCACACGATTTACAAGATGGAAACGCTGTTTCATAATCAAACATACCGTGATGAGCAAGAAGACTTTATGCTTGTATGGGACGCTGTCGAAGGTGAAGAACCATATAGTGTTTGGCACGATATGACATTTTTTATACAAGACAACAATGACTTATATCGACGTGTTGATGAAAGTCATTACCAACAAACGTATACGCTCGAGACTTATGCTACTTGGTTAAAAGAAGCGGGCTTCAGTGACATCGAAACATTTTATGATTTTGATCGTCATCGTAAGGACGAACATAGCGATCGTTTATTCTTTGTTGTGAAAAAGTAAAAGTAAAAATTTGATCTCCCTCGTTTATATATATGAGGGAGGTTTTTTTGTATGGATATTAATCAATTTAAGTCGTTAGTCATGAAGTATAAAGTGCATGTATTAATAGGTATTGGTGCACTCATTTTAATTGTGATGGGTTATAGCCAGTTCGGTGCTTCAGATATGAATTCTCAAGAATCCATGAAACCGATTAACGAACAACCTCAACCTATACTAGGTGACAAAACATATGATACAAAAAAGCATTCGAAAGTAGGTGAGACTAAGTCGAAGGATAAACGATTAATGGTTGATATTAAGGGTGCTGTAAGGTCTCCAAATGTGTATGAGATGAAAGAGAATGATCGCATCAAGCAATTGTTAGATCGTGCTGGTGTCTTACCAGAAGCGGATTTATCTCAAATCAATTTATCTGAAAGACTTCAAGATCAAAAACTCATTTATATACCTTCTAAATATGACGAAGGACCTAAACCAAATGGTGTTCATACTACGTCTATGGAACCGACCTCGAGTACAAGTAATAATAGCGGTGAAGTAAGCGTTAATTTAAATCAAGCAACTGAACAAGACATTACTAAAGTACCAGGTATTGGTCCTCAAAAAGCGAAAGCGATCATTGATTATCGAAATGAGAAAGGAGCCTTTCAGTCAGTAGAAGAATTGAAAGAAGTAAAGGGCATTGGAGAGAAAACCTTTGAGAAATTAAAAGATTATTTTACAATATAGGTATCACACGTATCTAGGAGGTGAGTTGATGGAACGTATTAATTGGACGGACTATTTTATGGCTCAAAGTTATCTTTTATCACTACGATCAACTTGTATAAGATTATCTGTAGGTGCCACGATTGTGAAAGATAACCGTATTATCGCCGGCGGATATAATGGCTCGGTTGCTGGTGAAGTACATTGTATTGATGAAGGTTGTTTAATTGAAGATGGACACTGTATAAGAACGATACATGCTGAAATGAATGCTTTATTACAATGTGCGAAACAGGGTGTTTCAGCACATAATGCAACGATATATGTGACGCATTTTCCTTGTCTAAATTGTACGAAGTCTATAATTCAAGCAGGTATTACGACAGTCTATTACGCTGAAAATTATCATAACCATGATTATGCAATTCAATTACTAGAACAATCTGGCATTACATATCAAAAGGTACCTTTCAATCCGAAACATATTGCCCAGTATTTCTTGGAGCGCTAATTGTTTCATATCGCTTTAAGTTTTTTAATTGGAGCTTTGTTTCATTATAATATTTATCTTTCAATCACTTTATGCTTGCTAAACGGCTTTATCTTATTACGAAAGTCGCTTTTTAAATTATTCGGTGGTTTGTCTTTAATCGCAATGTTAGGCGGATTCTACTGGTATACGCCTGAAAGCCATGATGATAGTCAAACCACCCAAATGTTAGCTACGAAATCAACTTACACATTACAATTTCTCGATGAATTTGAACTTAAAGAACCTAACTTGTTAACTGACATCACGTACCAAGACGAACCATACAAATTTTTGATACCAAGAAAAGCTTTAGATAAACAAGCTATATATATTACTTATCATACGTGCCAAGTAGAAGGCTCCTTTAAGCAAAATACCTCGCAACAATACAAGTCTAAAGGCATTTTTATCGCACAAAACATACACTTTGAAACATGTAAGCCCCTACCTAAAAATGTGATATCGCACATTAACGTATTCCGCTCACATATTATACAACGTATTCAAGCGCACCCGCATTTTGGGTCAGATAAAATTGTTTCCTTAATGTCAGGTAGCACTAAAACAATAGATTCAAGTGAACTCGACTTGATACGTCAACTAGGTATCTATCATTTGTTTGCGGTAAGTGGCACACATGTAGGCTTATTTTGTCTATGCGTACGATACATCATGCTGCGTTTGAATATACCTATTATTTATATCAATATAGCGCTCGTCGTCTTACTACCCAGTTATGCTATCTTCACAGGCATGCAACCTAGTGCGATTCGAGCGGTATCGATGTGTTTAATTTTATTGTTTTTACCTAAGGTATGCCGGCCTTATTTATTAGAGATACTGAGTGTATTATTTATATGTATATGCTTAATAAATAAAGAAATATTATTTCATTTAGGGTTTCAATTTTCTTATCTTATAACATGCTTTCTAATATTATCTAAAACATTTGTAAGTCAATTAAGCAGGTTCCAACAGCTTATAAGTATCACTGCGATAGCACAGTTTGGTGCCATGATAATTAGTATATATGCTTTTAACGAGGTCCAATGGATTGGGCTCATTTCAAACATTGTATTCGTTCCACTATATTCAATCATCATTTTACCATTCGTATTTCTGTACTTCTTAATCGTACTCACTTTCGGACAAGCACCATTCCTCATAACTTTTATCGCAAGTTGGTTGTTTCGACTACAAGATATATTATTACGACTCTTTGAACCACTTACGCGCTTTAAATGGCACGTCCAAGACTTAACGCCATTATATTTATGTATAACGTTTATCCTAGTTTTAACGATTTTCGTTTGTTTCACTCATAAAAAGCCCAAAGCCGCAATAGTATGTTTGCTCACGTTAATACTATGTCTAAAGTTTATATTTATATTTCATGGTACTAAATTAACGTTTATCGATGTTGGACAGGGTGATTCAACGTTGTTTGAAACTAAAAAGCATCATTATATTATGATTGATACAGGAGGGTTAGAGCACGAGCACTCAAGTCGGAAATCTTCTAAAAGTATTACAGAACGCAACACGTATCCTTTATTGAAAAGACACTGTATTACTCACTTAGACCATTTGATTATTACACACCCTCATAAAGATCATTACGGCGAAATCGAAAACTTGCTTCAAAAAGTGCCTATCAAGCATGTCATTATTAATAAAGGTAGCTTTGAACCATCTTTATTACAAGCTTTTGAAACACTTTCAAAAACATATCGTTTTCAATTAACAGATGTTAAATCAATGAATCAGCTACAAGTTGACGAGGTAGAATTTAATTTTTTAGATGGCTACATTGATACAAGCGATGATCCGAATGAACACTCAATCGTTGTTTTAGCTAACATCAATCAGTATCGTCTTCTCTTTATGGGAGATGCTACCGCGCGCAATGAAGAAAAGCTCTTAAATCAATATGATTTTCCGCATATCGATATATTTAAGGTAGGACATCACGGAAGTAAAACAAGCTCTAGTCCTAAGTTTATTGAAACGATTCATCCAACCTTTAGTGTCATATCTAGCGGTAAAAACAATGTGTACCGGCTTCCTAATAAAGAGGTCGTGTCACGGTTGCTTCAACACCAAACGATATTATACGATACGCAAAAGCATGAACATGTTGTTTTTGAGTTAGGGGATCAGCTCCAAATTTATCAAGAAAGTGTCCGTTAATAGTCTAAATAAACCGTAGATGATATAATGAAGCAATGATAATTAGAAAGGGCGCTTGAAGATGTCGAATAATCTGATTGCAGTTTATGGCGAAGTACCAGAACTCATTCGTAAATTCTCTAATGAAAAAGTAGAAGCTTATCTCGATGAACCTAAAGATGACTTTAACTTTGTTAAGTTTGATTTGTATCATACTGAAATCACACAATGTATTGAAGAAGCGTTAACTTTACCTTTTTTATCAGATAAGAAAGTCGTACTCATTCAAAATGCGTTTGTTTTTACAGGTGAAAAAGCGCCTAAGGATGTTAACCATAATCTTCAACAACTTATGGAATTTATTGAAAAATACGATGATCATACATTAGTCATATTTGAAATATATAATCAAAAGTTAGATGAACGTAAGAAGCTTGTTAAAACACTTAAGAAACATGCTACATTAAAAAAGATTGACCAAATGACCGAAGAGGAAATGAAAGCATGGATTAAACGCTATTTAAACGATCACTATAAAGATATCAAACAGGATGCACTTGATTTACTTATCGAACTTACAGGCATTCATTACAACATTATTAAACAAGAACTTGAGAAACTCATGCTCTTCTTAGGCGATAATCCTACGATTACAAAGCGTGATGTTTCACAAATTGTAAGTCGTAGTTTGGAACAAAATGTGTTTTTACTTACTGAATATATTCAAAAAGGGAAGAAAGAAAAAGCAAATCATTTAGCTAAAGATTTAGTATATATGAAAGAGGAACCAATCAAGTTATTGGCGCTCATTACAAGTAACTATCGCTTATTCTATCAATGTAAGATATTGAGTCAGAAAGGGTATAGTGGTCAACAAATTGCCAAAACAGTAAGTGTTCACCCATATCGCGTTAAACTTGCTTTAGGTCAAGCACGTAAGTATGATCTAGAAACATTACTCAAAATTATGGATTCCTGTGTTGAGACAGATTACAAATTAAAGTCATCTTACATGGATAAAGTGCTTATACTCGAATTATTTATACTAAGTCTCTAAAAGAAGGCATAAAGAAAGGGTTAAAGTTCATATAGAAATGAGCTTTAACCCTAATTTCATACTGAGACGTATCTCAGTTGTTTTATAACATTATTTTGCAGCTGTCATTAATTTAGATTTCATGCGGTCAGCTTTATTTGAGTGAATTAAGTTGCTTTGAGCTGCTTTGTCGATTTTTTTAATCGCAACATTTACTAACTCAGCTTTGTTATCAGCATTGTTTTCAATAGCTGATTTAGCACGTTTAACTGCTGTACGCATATTGTTCTTTTGAGAAATGTTTCTTTCTTCAGCAACTTCAGTTCTTCTTACACGTTTGATTGCAGATTTAATGTTTGGCATTTCGGTCACCTCCTAAAAGTGAACTAGAATGATCAAATAAATTTGATTACAACAAAAAATATTTTACCAAAATCACGTTCTTTTAGCAATCATTAATTATTAAAGTTCTTTTACTTAAGGCAAAGCGAACGATCAAGATTTGCAATTATGTTGTAAAAACGTTATTATATCAAAGATGCAATAGAAAGCTACAGGTAATTCTTTTTAGAAAGTGAGTCGGATGTAATGGATAAACAAGAGCGTATTAATAGAAGAGAGAAGATCAGAAATTTTTCTATCATCGCGCATATTGATCATGGTAAATCTACCATCGCTGATAGAATTTTAGAGAATACGAAATCTGTTGAGTCACGAGATATGCAAGCGCAACTATTAGATTCAATGGACTTAGAACGTGAACGCGGAATCACAATCAAACTTAACGCAGTTCGTTTAAAATATGAAGCTAACGATGGAGAAACATACATATTCCATTTAATCGATACACCTGGGCACGTCGACTTCGCATATGAAGTATCACGTTCTTTAGCAGCTTGTGAAGGTGCGATTCTTGTTGTAGATGCTGCTCAAGGTATCGAAGCACAAACGTTAGCTAACGTATATTTAGCTTTAGATAATGATTTAGAACTATTACCTGTAATCAATAAAATCGACTTACCTGCCGCTGAACCTGAACGTGTAGCAGAAGAAGTCGAAAATGTAATTGGTTTAGACAAGGACGATGTTGTGTTTGCGAGTGCTAAATCTAACATTGGTATCGAAGAAATTCTTGAGAAAATCGTAGATATGGTACCTCCTCCAGAAGGTGATCCTGAAGCACCCCTTAAAGCACTTATCTTTGACTCTGAATATGACCCATACCGCGGTGTAATTTCATCTATTCGAGTAATTGATGGTGTCGTTAAACCTGGAGATAAAATCAGAATGATGGCTACAGGTAAAGAATTTGAGGTAACTGAAGTAGGGATTAATACGCCAAAACCATTATCAATTGAAGAGTTAACAGTCGGCGATGTAGGTTACATTATCGCAAATATTAAGAATGTTGATGACTCTCGTGTTGGTGATACGATTACCCATGCTGAACGTCCTGCAGACAACCCATTAAAAGGGTATAAGAAATTAAACCCAATGGTATTCTGTGGTCTATTCCCAATTGATAATGCGAAATATAATGACTTACGTGAAGCCTTAGAGAAACTTCAACTTAACGATGCTTCGCTAGAGTTCGAACCTGAGTCTTCTCAAGCTTTAGGCTTCGGTTACCGTACTGGTTTCTTAGGTATGTTACACATGGAAATTATTCAAGAACGTATTGAGCGTGAGTTTGGTATCGAACTCATCGCTACTGCACCATCTGTTATATATACCGTTCACATGAAGAATGGTGAAGAAATCTTTGTTGATAACCCAGCACAAATGCCTGAGCGTGACCAAATTGAAGCGATTTACGAACCATTCGTAAAAGCTACAATGATGGTTCCAAATGATTATGTTGGACCTGTTATGGAACTGTGCCAACGTAAGCGTGGTCAATTTGTAAACATGGATTATTTAGATGATATTCGAGTGAACATCGTTTATGAACTTCCATTATCTGAAGTCGTTTTCGATTTCTTTGACCAACTTAAATCTAATACAAAAGGTTATGCATCATTTGATTATGAATTCATCGAGAATAAAGAAAGTACGCTTGTTAAGATGGATATTCTTTTAAATGGTAGTAAAGTTGATGCGCTAAGCTTCATCGTACACAGAGACTTTGCTTATGAACGTGGTAAAGCACTTGTTGAAAAGCTTAAAACGCTCATTCCGCGCCAGCAGTTCGAAGTACCTGTTCAAGCAGCGGTAGGTCACAAAATTGTAGCCCGCACTAATATTAAATCAATGGGTAAAAACGTTCTATCTAAATGTTACGGCGGTGACATTAGTCGTAAACGTAAACTACTTGAAAAGCAAAAAGCTGGTAAAGCTAAGATGAAAGCAGTAGGTAATGTTGAGATTCCTCAAGACGCTTTCTTAGCAGTATTAAAAATGGATGATGAATAATAAGATGACAAACGGGTTAGGGTCTCCCTACCCGTTTTAATTTATGAAAGTTGAGATGATAGTTATGGCTAAAAGTGTTTATATACATATCCCGTTTTGTGTCCGCATATGCACATATTGTGATTTCAACAAATACTATATTCAAAACCAACCCGTAGATACCTATCTAGAGTGCTTAAAAGCAGAAATGGCAACGATCCCTAAACAAACGATTCAAACACTTTTTGTCGGGGGTGGAACGCCGACAGCACTTTCGATGCATCAACTTGAATATCTTTTAAAAGCCATTCAAAATCAATTTAAAATTACTAAAGAGTTTTCTTTTGAAGCAAACCCCGATGAATTAACGAGAGAAAAAGTACAGCTCCTTAAAGACTATGGTGTTAACCGTATATCAATGGGGGTGCAAACGTTTGAACCTCGCTTATTAGAAATATTAGGACGCACACATCGTACTGAGGATATATATCGCTCAGTTGACGATGCAAGAGCGGTGGGTATCCCGTCTATAAGTCTTGACTTAATGTACCACTTGCCAACTCAAACCATGAATGAGTTTGGAGATAGTCTTAACCGTAGTATTGAAATGGATATTGATCATATTTCGAGTTATGGGCTTATACTCGAACCTAAAACGCAGTTCTATAATATGTATCGTCAAGGCAAATTGAAACTACCTAATCAAGATATTGGTGCTGAAATGTATGAATATCTGATGCATCGACTTGTCGAAACGCCTTTTCAACAATATGAATTATCCAACTTTGCGAAAAAAGGACATGATTCAATCCATAACCAAGTTTATTGGAAGAACGATTATTACTATGGGTTTGGTGCTGGAGCTAGTGGTTATGTAGATGGCGAACGTTACACTAACGTGAATCCTGTTAATCATTACATCAAACATATTAAGCATAACGAACGACCATTGTTGCACGCGTCTCGCCCAACGCTTAAAGAACAAATGGAAGAAGAGATGTTTCTAGGACTCAGAATGAATCAAGGCGTTAATAAAGATCGCTTTTACAAGAGGTACCATCAAACACCAAACGACGTCTTTGGTCAAACGATACCTAAATACGTTGAGAAAGGTTTGCTTATTGAAGATGGTCAAAATATCGCTTTGACGAATCGAGGTAGAGTAATCGGTAATGAAGTCTTTGAAGCCTTTCTGATAGGGGATTAAATAAAAAATTAAATTCAAAAGCGTTCACGTTGACTTACTTTGACCTTTTTGTTAAATTATAATTAGCACTTGAAAGTGATGAGTGCTAATGAGGTGATAACATGATTACAAAACGGCAATTTCGCATACTTAATGCGGTTGTTGAAGATTATGTTGATTTAGGACAACCTATCGGCTCAAAAAGTTTAATTGAAAGACATGGTGTGAATGTAAGTCCAGCGACAATTCGTAACGATATGAAACGCTTAGAAGAAATGTCTCTCATAGAGAAGACGCACACGTCGTCAGGGCGTGTACCTTCAAATTTAGGTTTTCGCTTTTACGTTAACCACATTTTAGATCAACATTCATTCCAAAATAATGAAAGATTAAATCATATAAGTGACATGTTAGTGAATAATCATTATGATATGACCTCGACTTTGAACGAGTTTGCTAATGAAATATCATCAATGTCAGAGTATACAACGCTTGTGGTTGGTCCTAATCATTCAGAGCACCAAATTAACACTGTGCATCTAATTAAAGCTACAGAACACCATCTTGTAATGGTAGTTGTCTTTAATACTGGTCACGTCGATCATCTTCATTTATCAACGCCGGATTCTTACAGTACTGATGATTTGATAATGTTATCAAATTACATCACGAACGAAATCCAAACTCGTAATGAAGTTGGAATGCGAGATGATTTTGATGCAACGTCTTATCAAAAGTTGATACAACAGATTAATACATTAATTAAAACTGAGATTAGTAATAATGCTTACGGTGTCTTTATGGGTGGTAAGGTGAAACTGATTGATGCTTTAAATGAATCTAATGTTTCATCGATACAACCTATCTTGCAGTACATCGAATCTAATCAAATTATGTCGTTAATTGATCACATGAATGATGCACGTATTAATGTAAAAATCGGTAAAGAAATCGATGAAGGGCTAGATGAAATATCAATCATCATAAGTGATTACCATATTGATGATGAATCTAAAGGCCATATTGCGGTTATCGGTCCTACCGCAATGAGATATCATGATGTTATCCAATTATTAGGACGTATTTGGTAAATATATTATTATGGAGGGCTAGTAATGGCAGAACATGATGAAGATTTAAAACAACAAAATGAAGCTGCTAACGAAGAAGCTGAAAACAAAACTCAAGCTTCTAATGAGAATGAAGAAGTTCAGTCTCAAGATTCAGAAGATAATCAAAATGAAAACAATGAAGAACAATCTGAATCTAATGAGCAAGTAGATGAAAAAGATCAAGAAATTGAACAACTTAAAAAAGAAGTAGACGAAAAAGAAGATCAATTCTTACGTTTACGTGCAGAATTTGAAAACTACAAGAGACGTATTCAGAAAGAGAATGAAACACTTAAAAAGTATCAGTCTCAACAAGTATTAACAGACATTTTACCTACATTAGACAATCTTGAACGTGCACTTCAAATTGAAGGTTCTGATGAATCATTCCAATCACTTAAAAAAGGCGTTCAAATGGTTTATGATAGTTTAGGTAAAGCCTTAGAAGAAAATGGTATGGAAGTTATTGAAACTACTGGTCATGAATTTGACCCTAATGTCCACCAAGCAGTTATGCAAGATGACAATTCAGAATATGATTCTGGTATTGTTACAGCTGAGCTCCAAAAAGGATACAAGCTTAAAGAGCGTGTCTTAAGAGCTGCAATGGTTAAAGTAAATCAATAATTTTGACGAATAGAAACCATTATGTAAAAATAAAATTGTTTTGACTAAATAGGAGGAATTGTTAATTATGAGTAAAGTAATTGGTATTGATTTAGGTACAACAAATAGTTGTGTAACAGTATTAGAAGGTGACGAACCAAAAGTAATTCAAAACCCAGAGGGTGCTAGAACAACACCATCTGTTGTAGCATTTAAAAACGGTGAAACTCAAGTAGGTGAAGTAGCTAAGCGTCAAGCTATCACTAACCCTAATACAATTCAATCTATTAAACGTTACATGGGTACAGACCATAAAGAAGATATCGAAGGTAAACAATATACACCTCAAGAAATCTCAGCTATGATTTTACAAAATTTAAAATCAACTGCTGAAAGTTACTTAGGTGAAAAAGTTGAAAAAGCAGTAATCACTGTACCTGCATACTTCAACGACGGTGAACGTCAAGCGACTAAAGATGCTGGTAAAATCGCTGGTTTAGAAGTTGAACGTATTATCAACGAACCAACTGCAGCAGCTTTAGCTTACGGTTTAGATAAAACAGACCAAGATCAAAAAGTATTAGTATTCGACTTAGGTGGCGGTACGTTTGACGTATCTATCTTAGAACTTGGTGACGGTGTATTTGAAGTATTATCTACAGCTGGTGACAACCGCTTAGGTGGGGATGACTTCGACCAAGTTATCATCGACCACTTAGTATCAGAATTCAAGAAAAAAAATGGCATTGATTTATCTCAAGATAAAATGGCATTACAACGTCTTAAAGATGCTGCTGAAAAAGCTAAGAAAGACTTATCAGGTGTATCTTCAACTCAAATTTCATTACCATTCATTTCAGCTGGTGAAGCAGGTCCAGTTCACTTAGAAACTAACCTTACACGTGCTAAATTCGAAGAACTAGCTGATGACTTAATCCGTAAAACAATGGAACCAACTCGTCAAGCAATGAAAGATGCTGGTTTATCAAGCTCTGAAATTGACGAAGTTATCCTAGTTGGTGGTTCTACTCGTATCCCAGCTGTACAAGAAGCTGTTAAAAAAGAAATCGGTAAAGAACCTAACAAAGGTGTTAACCCTGACGAAGTAGTAGCAATGGGTGCTGCTATCCAAGGTGGCGTTATCACTGGTGACGTTAAAGACGTTGTATTATTAGACGTAACACCATTATCATTAGGTATTGAAATCATGGGTGGACGTTTCAATAAACTAATCGAACGTAACACTACAATCCCAACATCTAAATCACAAGTTTACTCTACAGCAGCTGACAACCAACCAGCAGTAGATATTCACGTATTACAAGGTGAACGTCCAATGGCTAACGACAACAAAACACTTGGTCGTTTCCAATTAACAGACATTCCACCAGCTCCACGCGGTGTACCTCAAATCGAAGTTACTTTCGATATCGATAAAAACGGTATTGTTAATGTAACTGCTAAAGACTTAGGTACTAACAAAGAACAAAAAATTACGATCGAATCAAGCTCATCACTTTCAGACGACGAAATCGATCGTATGGTTAAAGAAGCTGAACAAAATAAAGAAGCCGATGAAAAACGTCGTGACGAAGTAGACTTACGTAACGAAGCTGACCAACTTGTATTCCAAGTTGATAAGACGTTAAAAGATGCTGGTGACAATGTTTCTGAAGAAGACAAGAAAGATGCCGAAACTAAGAAAGACGAATTAAAATCAGCTCTAGAAGGCGACGATATCGAAGACATCAAGTCTAAGAAAGAAGCTTTAGAACAAGTTGTTCAACAATTAACTATGAAGATGTATGAGCAAGCACAACAAGCTCAACAAGGTGCTGAAGGTCAACAACAATCTAAAGACGACAATGTAGAAGATGCTGATTATAAAGAAGTTAAAGACGACGATGATAAAAACAACAAATAAGTTCTAGCTTCAATCATTAAAAGTCAAAGTCAATGCTATTGGCTTTGACTTTTTTCTTGAATAAAATATAAACGTAATCATTTCACGATTTTAAACATAAAGGAGAGATAACTGTGGCAAAACGAGACTACTATGAAGTCCTTGGTGTAAGTAAAAGTGCTTCTAAGGATGAAATAAAAAAAGCTTACCGCAAATTATCTAAAAAATATCATCCAGATATTAACCACGAAGAAGGTGCGGATGAGAAGTTCAAAGAAATTTCTGAAGCTTATGAAGTCCTAAGTGATGAAAATAAACGTGCTAACTACGACCAATTTGGCCATGCAGGTGCTCAAGGCGGCTATGGCAGCCAAGGATTTGGTGGTCAAGACTTTGGTGGATTCTCTGGCGGTGGCTTCGAAGATATCTTTAGTTCATTCTTTGGTGGAGGCGCACGTCAACGTGATCCAAACGCGCCACGTAAAGGTGACGACCTTCAATACACTATGACTGTTACATTCGAAGAAGCAGTCTTTGGTGGCGAAAAAGAGATATCTATACGTAAAGATGTTAAGTGTGATACTTGTGATGGTGAAGGTGCTAAACCTGGTACTAAAAAGAAAACTTGTAACTACTGTCACGGTGCAGGAAGTGTATCAGTTGAACAAAATACGATCCTTGGTCGCGTAAGAACTGAAAAAGTATGTCCATCATGTAATGGTTCAGGTCAAGAATTTGAAGAACCATGCCCAAATTGTCATGGTAAAGGTACTGAAACGAAAAATGTTAAATTACAAGTAACAATCCCTGAAGGTGTTGACAACGAACAACAAATTAGACTTCAAGGTCAAGGTTCACCAGGTGAAAATGGTGGTCCAGAAGGTGATTTATTCATCGTATTTAGAGTCAAACCTTCTCAAACATTCGAACGTGATGGCGACCACATTCTGTATCACTTAGACATCAGTTTCCCACAAGCTGCTTTAGGTGATGAAGTCAAAATACCTACGCTAAATGGTAATGTTATGCTTACAATCCCTGCAGGTACGCAAACAGGTAAGCAATTTAGATTAAAAGAAAAAGGTATTAAGAACGTACATGGATATGGCTACGGTGACTTATTCGTAGACGTTAATGTTAGAACGCCAGACAAATTAACTGAAAGACAACGTGAACTTATGAAAGAATTTGCTGAAATTAGTGGGGAGTCAATTAATGACCAACCATCAAGTTTCACAGATAAAGCGAGACGTTTCTTTAAAGGAGAATAATCATGAAATGGATTGAATTATCAATCAATATCAATCGTGAGATAGAATCTTTAGTGACGTCTCTCTTAGTTGACTTTGGTTCTTCAGGTGTCGTCATTGAAGACCCTGAAGAATTAACGAAAGAACGTCAAGATCAATACGGAGAAATTTATGATCTTAATCCAGATGACTATCCTGAGGAAGGTATACGTGTAAAGTGTTATTTCAATGAGTTAGACTTCAGTGAAACCTTACAACAAAACATTGAACAAGCGATTCTTAACTTAGATGATGCTGATCAAAACTTTATTCAACTGCATGTTAAGCATCTACAAGAATCTGACTGGGAAAATGAATGGAAACATTATTTTCATCCATTTAAAGCCTCAAAACATTTTACAATTGTGCCAAGTTGGGAAGATTACGAAACGCAAGATACTGAAGAAAAATGTATAGAGTTAGACCCTGGTATGGCCTTTGGAACAGGGGATCACCCAACTACTTACATGTGTCTGAGTGCAATTGAAGACATCGTTAAACCAGAACATTCGGTTATAGACGTGGGTACTGGTTCAGGTGTTTTAAGTATTGCAAGTCACCTCATGGGGGCTAAGCGAATTAAAGCAATTGACCTTGACCAAATGGCAGTTAACGTTGCGGTTGAGAACTTTGAAAAGAATAACTGTGCTCAAGATATTGAAGCCGCAACTGGCAACCTTTTAAAAGAAGAAACTGGCAAATATGACGTTATAATCGCAAATATATTAGCACATATTATTGAACAAATGATTGAAGATGCATATGATAAATTGAATGATGGTGGTTACTTTATCACATCGGGTATTATAATAGAAAAAAGTAATCAAATCATTGAACAATTAAAGCGCGTTGGTTTTAAACACATCAATTTAAAAGAAGACAACGGTTGGGTATGCATCGTTTGTCAGAAAGTGAGCGAATAATATGCAACGATATTTCCTAACAGAAAGCGCTGATTTAAACCAGCGTTTTTTTATACAAGAAAAAAATGATATCCATCATATCTCTAAGGTGATGCGCATGCAGCCTGAAGATCACATCGTCATCACGTTTAACGATGAAAAGGTATTTAAGTGTGAGATCATAGACATTTCTAACGAAGCCATCGAAGTTGAAACTATCGAAGCTTTAGATGTTATGAGTGAAATGCCTGTTGAAGTTACGATTTTAAGCGGACTCATCAAAGCCGATAAATACGAATGGATGTTACAAAAAGCAACTGAATTAGGTGCTAAACACTTTATTGGTACTGAAATGGAACGAAATGTAGTTAAGTTACAACCAAATAAAGCCTCTAAAAAGCTATCGCGTTGGGAAAAGATCATTAAAGAAGCTGCTGAGCAGAGTTATCGTTTATCGATACCTTCTATTAAATACATGTCGAACTTTAATGAAATATATGATATTATTAATCAATATGATTATGTCATTATCGCATATGAAGAGTCAGCCAAACGTGGTGAAGTTAGTCATTTGAAAGCTTTAACTCAAAAGTTTAAAGCAGGTGACAAAATCTTATTTGTATCAGGTCCTGAAGGTGGCTTTAGTGAAAACGAAATCGAGAAGTTAACTGAAGTAGGCTGTGCCGTAGGTTTAGGGCCTCGTATATTACGCGCAGAAACAGCACCACTTTATGTATTAAGTGCGATAAGCTATGAATTAGAATTAATGAGGTGATTAAATGTCAACAGTTGCTTTTCATACTTTAGGTTGTAAAGTAAATCATTATGAAACTGAAGCAATTTGGCAATTATTTAAAGATGCGGATTATGAACGCGTTGATTTCAATCAAAACGCTGACGTATTCGTTATTAATACATGTACAGTAACAAACACTGGCGATAAGAAGAGTCGTCAAATTATTCGTCGTGCAATTCGTAAAAATCCTGATGCAGTTATTTGCGTGACAGGTTGCTACGCTCAAACATCTTCAGCAGAAATTATGGAAATTCCTGGTGTGGATATTGTAGTAGGTACAGAAGGTCGTTCACGCTTATTAGATTACATTGAAACGTATCGTAAAGAACGTGAACCAATCAACGGTGTCGGTAATATCATGAAGAACCGTACATACGAAGAACTTGAAGTGCCTTACTTTACAGACCGTACGCGTGCATCACTTAAGATTCAAGAAGGCTGTAATAACTTCTGCACGTTCTGTATCATCCCTTGGGCACGTGGTTTAATGCGTTCAAGAGATCCTGAGAAAGTGGTTGAACAAGCAACAACACTTGTGAATTCAGGTTATAAAGAAATCGTTCTAACTGGTATTCACACTGGTGGTTATGGTCAAGACCTTAAAGATTATAATCTCGCGCAATTACTACGAGATCTTGAAACGGTTGATGGCTTAGAGCGTATTCGTATTTCTTCAATCGAAGCAAGCCAATTAACAGACGAAGTGATTGAAGTGTTACAACAGTCTACTAAAGTAGTGCGTCACTTACACGTACCATTACAATCAGGTTCAGACTCAGTGTTAAAACGTATGAGACGTAAATATTCAATGGCACATTTCTCTGAGCGTTTAACGAAATTACATGAAGCTTTACCTGGCTTAGCAGTTACAAGTGACGTTATAGTTGGGTTCCCAGGTGAAACAGAAGAAGAATTCCAACAAACATACGACTTTATTGTCGACCATCACTTCTCAGAACTACACGTATTCCCATATTCTCCAAGAATTGGTACGCCAGCCGCTCGTATGGACGATCAAGTTGACGAAGAAGTGAAGAATGAGCGTGTGCATCGTTTAATCAATTTAAGTAATCAGCTTGCGAAACAATATGCTTCTAAATTTGACCAAGATGTTCTTGAAGTGATCCCTGAAGAAAAAGGCTCTCACGATGGCATCTTAGTTGGCTATGCTGATAATTACATGAAAGTGGAATTTGACGGTGACGAATCATTAATTGGTGAACTTGTCAAAGTAAAGATTACAGAACCTAACTATCCAATAAATAAAGGTCAACTCTTAAGAGTCGTTGAACATGCTACAAATCAGTCAAATAAAGAAGTATTAGTTTAAATGTAAATTTTATGAAATTCGCATTTGACCGTAAAAGCGACTTATATTATACTTGTTGTACATAGTTATAAGACTATGTAAAGATAATATAAAGCTTTCTTGAGATTTGGAGGGAGGGAAATACAGATGTCTAAAACAGTAGTCCGTAAAAACGAATCAATCGATGACGCTTTACGTCGTTTCAAACGTTCTGTTTCTAAGAGCGGTACGATTCAAGAAGTACGTAAACGTGAATTCTACGAAAAACCAAGTGTTAAGCGTAAGAAAAAATCAGAAGCTGCACGTAAGCGTAAATTTAAATAATTAATGAATCTGTTGATCTCCCTCAACACATAAATTCATTATGAATAACAGTCTAAGACACATGTCTTAGGCTGTTATTTTTATATCTGAAAAGCCAAGTTATAGGGGTATGGCTTTTCAAAAGGAGGCAACCTTGAACGCGCATAAATGCAAGAAGTATGCATAAAAATGCGTTTCAATCATAATGATTCTTTAAATTTTAGAGGGTGATATAAAAAGGTTGATAATATATTCAATTCTAAATAAAAAACCTATTTATACGCTTGTATTTAATGTATACTTAAATTAGGGAGTGAGGTGAAAGGTTATCCCATGATGAATTTACATATACTAACTTTTCTTCAAAATACACAAGATAATAGTTGGATGAATATGTTAAGTAAAATGATTACCTCACCTTTAATTTCATTAGTTTTAACGTGTGTGATCTTTTTAGGGTTTTTGTACCAATTATATTCTAAACGAATTAATATCATTGGTATTATCGCTACATTAGCTTTACTGGTCTTCTTTTTAGGGTTCTTAATCGAAGGCAGTATGAGCTTTCTAACATTCATACTATTTATAGTCGGGGTTATCTTTTTAATTCTTGAACTATTCGTAGTAGGTGCTGTGCTCGGTATTACCGGATTAGTGCTGATTATATTTAGTATTGTTTCGTTGGGAGATAATTTATTACAAATGCTAGTTAATGTTGTCATTGCATTAATTTTAGCAATTATTGAGTGGGTGATTTTAGTGAAATTTTTCAAACGTAAGATTCCATTTTTTGAGAATGTGGTACTTAAAGATTCGACGAGTCGTGAGTCAGGATATACATCTCACGATGATTTATCGCATTTAGTTGGAGAAGTAGCTAACACCGTTACAGACCTAAGACCATCTGGGGTCATTGTCTTAAATGATGATCGAATAGATGCGGTTTCTGATGGTCCCTTTATTTTAAAAGACAAGCCCGTCAAGATTATTGAAGTTGAAGGTACCCGTGTTGTAGTAAGAGAAATTGAATAAGGAGTGTATAGGAAATGATGTTTAGCGGATTAATTCCTCTTATTGTCATTATTGTGCTCGTTATCGTAGCACTAATGATTTTACTATCGTTTGTTCCTGTAGGATTATGGATTTCAGCGATTGCAGCTGGCGTTAAAGTAGGTATCGGTACACTTGTAGGTATGCGCTTAAGACGTGTATCACCTCGACGTGTTATCGGGCCTTTAATCAAAGCGCATAAAGCTGGATTACACTTATCAACGAACCAACTTGAGTCTCACTACCTAGCAGGTGGTAACGTAGACCGTGTCGTTGATGCGAACATCGCAGCTCAACGTGCTGAAATTAATTTACCATTTGAACGTGCCGCTGCTATCGACTTAGCAGGTCGTGATGTACTTGAAGCGGTTCAAATGTCAGTTAACCCGAAAGTGATTGAAACACCATTTATCGCTGGTGTTGCGATGGATGGTATCGAGTTAAAAGCTAAAGCACGTATTACAGTTCGTGCAAACATTTCTCGATTAGTCGGTGGTGCTGGTGAAGAAACAATCATCGCCCGTGTAGGTGAAGGTATCGTTTCTACAATTGGTTCTAGTGAACACCATAAAGAAGTACTTGAGAATCCTGATAATATCTCTAAGACAGTATTAAGTAAAGGGCTTGATTCAGGTACTGCTTTCGAAATTTTATCTATTGATATCGCAGACGTTGATATCAGTAAGAACATTGGTGCCGATCTTCAAACTGAACAAGCAATGGCTGATAAAAACATTGCTCAAGCAAAAGCCGAAGAACGTCGTGCAATGGCTGTAGCTTCTGAACAAGAAATGAAAGCACGTGTGCAAGAAATGCGTGCGAAAGTTGTTGAAGCTGAGTCAGAAGTACCACTTGCTTTAGCTGAAGCATTACGTTCAGGGAATATCGGTGTGAAAGATTATTATAATCTTAAGAACATCGAAGCGGATACAGGCATGAGAGAAGCAATTAACAAGAGTACTAATCAAGGCGACCAAGATTCACCAGAAAACTAAATGAGGTGATATAAGTGAATATAGGTCTCATAATTTTTGTAGTCTCTATTATCATTTCGGTCGTTAGTGCGATTAATGATAAGAGTCATAAATCGCGACAAAATCAAAGACCTAAACAACAAACACCTAATAAACCTAAAAACGTTTTTGAACGGTTTGAAGACACGATGAAAGAGGTTGAACGTGAACTAGATGGTGGCTTTTCAGATGTATTTGATGAGGAAGATGATAAACCTTCTAAAAGAGTACATGAAACACCTCAAGAAGAACAAACACCACCTTCACGTGAAAGACAAACGACTCGAACTGAAAAACCTAAAGAAATGTCTAATTCTGAACAGAAAAAGCGTGCCGCTGAAGCTGAAGTGAGACGTGAACTTGAAGAAGATGTACGTCGTCACATGGATAGTGTTAGTTATGAAATTGACAAGGTTAAGGACGAACGCTTAGCTGAAATTAGATACAAAACTGAACTTATCTTAGACGACAAATACTTATCGCCTAGAGCAAAACGTGCTCGCATTCAAGAATTAATGGCACAGTTTAAACCTAAAGATCAATTGAAGTCAGGTCATCAGTTTTCAGATAATGAAGTGGTTAATGGGTTAATTTGGTCAGAAATTTTAAATAAACCTAAACAATTATAAATGTTTAAATTGGCTTTTCAAAAAGTATGATGATAAAGCTCCGAGTGATCTTAAGTACGAGATTATTCGGGGCTTTTTATTTGGGGAAAGCGAGAATAAAATGGCGAAATCGTAGTTTCAATTTTAAGGTGATGTGTCATGAATCGTGATATAATTGAGATGGATATAAGTTAATTAAATTGCATGGCTAACATGCTTTTGATACATTTAAATTGAACTAAATTACAATTGAAAAGGAGCTCATGTATGCCTGAGTTAATTCATATCGATGACATCAATCAAGCACAAGCATTAATTGGGAGTAATGATGAACACTTAAAGTTTGTCGATGATGCGTTTGATGTCAATATTCATGCCAGAGGTCAAGAAATTGCTGTAAGAGGTCAAAAGGTTGAGGAAGTTGAACTTGCTGAATCTGTTATCAAGAATCTGTTAAAGGTGATTGAACAAGGTGCCTCAATTAACATTAAAGATGTTCAAGCAGCAGTTAAAATGGCTAAAAACGGCAACATCAATCATTTAATTGATTTATATGAAGAAGAAATTACCAAAGATGCTTATGGTAAAACAATACGTGCCAAAACAATGGGGCAACGTATGTATGTACACGCTATGAAACAAAATGATTTGGTGTTTGGAATAGGTCCTGCTGGTACAGGTAAAACGTTCTTAGCGGTCGTCTTTGCAGCTAAGGCGTTAAGAAAAGGTGAAGTTAAGCGAATTGTGCTTACGCGACCAGCAGTTGAAGCGGGCGAATCTTTAGGGTTCTTACCTGGTGACTTAAAAGAGAAGGTCGACCCGTATTTACGTCCGTTATATGATGGTTTAAACACAGTGCTCGGTGCTGAACAAACTGCCCGCTTTATTGAACGCGGTATTATTGAAATTGCACCACTTGCATACATGCGCGGTCGAACTTTAGACGATGCATTTGTAATTCTCGATGAAGCTCAAAATACAACGCATGCACAAATGAAGATGTTCTTAACACGTTTAGGATTCGGTTCTAAAATGGTTGTTACAGGCGATAAAACCCAAATTGACTTACCTAAAGGTGTTAAAAGTGGTTTAGTTGAAGCTGAACAACGTTTAAAAGGTGTTAAGGGCCTTTCGATACTTCAGTTAGAACAAACTGATGTTGTGCGTCACCCATTAGTCGGTAGAATTATCGATCGTTATGAGGAGGAATAAAGCATGTTTACGATAGATTTTAGTGATCACACGAATGAAGTTGAGGCTTCATGGTTTGAACAAATTGAAGACCTGCTTACGTTTGCTAAATCTAAAGAAGGTATTGAAGAGGAAGCTGAATTATCCGTAACTTTCGTAGATAAAGAAGAAATTCAAAGTATTAACCGAGATTATCGTGACAAAGACAAAGTGACGGATGTGATTTCTTTTGCATTAGAAGAGGATGAGCCTGAGATTGAAGGATTAGACATGCCGCGCGTTCTTGGTGACATCATTATTTGTACTGACGTTGCGAAAGAACAGGCTGAAAGCTATAACCATTCATTCGAACGTGAACTTGGGTTCCTAGCTCTACACGGTTTCTTACATCTTTTAGGTTATGACCACATGAATGAAGCGGATGAGAAGAAAATGTTTGGTCGTCAGACAGAGATTCTCAATGAATATGGTTTAACAAGGGATTAATATGAAGCGTTTCAAATATGCATTTGAAGGATGTATTCAACTCTTTAAAAAAGATCATAATTTCTTGTTGCACATCGTGTTAATGATAATTGCAATCATATTTGGAATCATTTGCGGAATTTCTCCTATAGAGTGGATGATACTCACGCTCGTAATCGGATTAGTGCTTGCCTTTGAAGTGATAAATACAGCGCTTGAATACGTTGTTGATTTAGTGACACTTGAGTATCACGATTATGCTAAATATGCTAAAGATATCGCTGCGTTCAGTGTTGTAATCATGGCTATTGTGGCAGTCATTATTGGAATAATCATATTCATACCGAAACTTATTTAACAACAAGGAGGAACAAGCATGGCTTATAATGAAACGTATTTTAAAGAAGTGCGTGAAGCGCAAAGTAAAGCTTATGCACCGTATAGTAACTTTAAAGTAGGTGCTTATTTAATTACGAAAGATGGTAAAAGTTACCATGGCGCTAACGTTGAGAATGCTGCATATCCAGACAGTATTTGTGCAGAACGTTCAAGTTTAGTTGCTGCTATTAGTGATGGTTACCGCCCAAGCGACTTTGAAAGTATCACAGTTACAGTTGATGCAAATGAGCCATCTTCACCATGTGGTTCTTGTAGACAAGTGTTAAAAGAACTCTGTGATGACGATATGCCTGTCTATATGACGAACCACAAAGGTGATATGAAAATGTTAACAGTCAATGAATTATTACCACTTGGCTTTTCAGGAAAGGATTTAGATTAAATGGAACATAAATCAGGGTTTGTATCGATTATTGGACGCCCGAATGTAGGTAAGTCGACGTTCATGAATCGTGTGATTGGACATAAAATTGCAATCATGTCTGATAAAGCGCAAACAACTCGAAATAAAATTCAAGGTGTTATGACGGAAGCGGATTCTCAAATTATCTTTCTTGATACACCGGGTATTCATAAACCGAAACATAAACTAGGTGACTATATGATGAAAGTCGCTAAAAATACGCTCGGTGAAATTGATGCGATTATGTTTATGGTCAATGTGGATGAAGAAATAGGCCGCGGCGATCAATATATCATGGACATGCTTAAAAATGTTAAGACGCCCGTATTCTTAGTATTAAATAAAATTGATCTTGTGCATCCTGATCAATTAATGCCACGTATTGAACAATATCAAGAGTACATGGATTTCACAGAAGTGATTCCGATTTCCGCTTTAGAAGGTCTTAATGTAGATCACTTTATTAGTGTGTTGAAATCTTACTTACCGGAAGGGCCGAAGTATTATCCAGACGATCAAATATCTGATCACCCTGAACAATTCGTTGTTAGTGAGCTCATTCGCGAGAAGATTTTAGAGCTAACTTCTGAGGAAATACCGCATGCGATTGGTGTAAACGTTGCCCGTATGGTTAAAGAAAGCGAAGACCGCGTGCGTATTGAAGCAACGATTTTTGTTGAGCGTGACAGCCAAAAAGGTATCGTTATCGGAAAAGGCGGTAAGAAGTTAAAAGAAGTTGGTAAGCGCGCAAGACGTGATATCGAGATACTCCTTGGTTCTAAAGTTTATTTAGATGTTTGGGTAAAAGTTCAACGCGACTGGCGTAATAAAGTGAATTTCATTCGCCAAATGGGTTACGTTGAGGATGAATATTAAAAGGAAGAGGTGATGCCTTTTGTTACAAAAGCAAAAGGGCGTCATTATTAAATCAGTCGATTATGGTGAATCGGATAAGGTTATTACGATATTAAATGAGCACGGTAGTAAAGTGCCGTTGATGGTTCGTCGTGCGAAAAAGAGTAAAAAAGGACTACAAGCCAGTACACAATTATTTGTATATGGCTTGTTTATTTATTCTAAATGGCGCGGTATGGGGACGTTAACGTCTGTAGATGTGATTGACCGCCATTATCCATTGCAATTAGATATTTATAAAAGTAGTTACGTGAGTTTGTGTGCGGAAATTATAGATCGTGGCTTTGAAGATCAAATAAGCGAAGAAAGTTTTAAGCTACTACAGTTTGCTTTAACGCGAATTGAAGCGGACGTTTCACCTCAACTCGTAGCAAATATTGTATTCTTAAAGTGTATGTATCTCTTCGGCTTCCAGCTCGACTTTACAACTTGCGCCATTACGCATGATACCGACCAATCTCATCTAGCTGGTTATAGCTTTAAGTTTGATGGTCCCATTTCTGAAAAGGTCTTGCACCAAGATCCCCATGCGGTGCGCATTAAAAATCGAACGTTTTATCTAATGGATGTTTTACAACATTTACCGATCGATAAAATGAAATCTATTACGATAAATGAAGACATATTAACTGAGATGAATGATTTATTATTGATGCTATACCGTGAGTACGCGGGCGTCTTCTTTAAAGGTCAAAAGTTAATCAACCAGTTGAAACGCTTTGAACAATCAACTGAGTCAGACTAAAAAAGATCCGAGACAACTAATTGTGTCCCGGATCTTTTAATTATATTGAGAATAAATTAGAACTTAACTTTGTCAGCTAAGAAGTCGTTTAACTCATCGATAGGCATACGAACTTGTTCCATGCTATCGCGGTCACGAACTGTAACTTGGTTATCTTCTAATGAATCGAAGTCGAATGTGATACAGTATGGTGTACCAATTTCGTCTTGACGACGGTAACGCTTACCGATTGATTGTGATTCGTCAAAGTCGATTGTGAAGTTTTCACTAAGTTGCTCGTAAACTTTCATTGCATCGTCAGATAATTTCTTACTTAATGGTAAAACTGCTGCTTTGTATGGTGCTAAAGCAGGGTGGAAGTGTAATACTGTACGTGCATCTTTACTACCTTCAACACCTTCTTCGTCATAAGCATCACATAAGAATGCTAATGTAACACGGTCAGCACCAAGAGATGGTTCGATACAATATGGAATGTATTTCTCATTCGTTTCTTGGTCGTGATATTTAAAGTCATCACCTGAATGTTCACTATGGCGTTTTAAGTCGAAGTCTGTACGACTTGCGATACCCCATAATTCACCCCAACCGAATGGGAAGCGGTATTCGATATCAGTAGTAGCATTTGAGTAGTGAGATAACTCGTCTTCGTCATGATCACGTAATCTTACGTTATCATCAACAAGACCTAAGTTACGTAACCAGTTACTTGCAAAGTTTTTCCAATACTCTTGCCATTCAATTTCTTCACCTGGTTTACAGAAGAATTCTAATTCCATTTGTTCGAATTCACGCGTTCTGAAGATGAAGTTACCTGGCGTAATTTCGTTACGGAACGATTTACCGATTTGACCGATACCAAATGGTAACTTTTTACGCATTGAACGTTGAACGTTTTTGTAGTTTACGAAGATACCTTGAGCTGTTTCAGGACGTAAGAAAATTTCGTTAGTTGAACTTTCAGTTACACCTTGGAAAGTTTTGAACATTAAGTTGAATTGACGAATGTCAGTCCAGTTAGCTGTACCACTTACAGGACATACGATACCTTCGTCATCAATGATTTTCTTCATTTCATCGAAGCTTAAACCGTCAGCTACGAAGTTTTCGTCGCCTTTTTCATTTTGCATGTATTCTTCAATGATTTTGTCGGCACGGTAACGAATTTTACTATCTTTATTATCGATCATTGGGTCGTTAAAGTTACCTAAGTGACCTGAAGCTTCCCACACTTTAGGGTTCATAAGAATAGCTGCATCTAAACCAACGTTATATGGTGATTGAGAAATGAATTTTTTCCACCATGCTTTTTTAACGTTATTTTTAAGTTCAACACCTAATGGACCATAATCCCAAGTGTTTGCTAAACCACCGTAAATGTCACTGCCAGGGAATACAAAACCTCTATGCTTGGCTAATTGTACAATTGTTTCCATATCTTTTGTCATATTCCATAACACTCCTTTTTAATATAAAAAACGCCCCAAGACAAAGATTAACTCTAAGTCTTGGGACGAATTATGTATGATAATCCGCGGTTCCACCCAAATTAGTGTAGCCACTCGCTTTACATGAAATTGTATCTTACGCCAAATTAATTGCTAAGCTCACACCATCCTTAGCTCGCTTCAATCTTTATTTTAAGTTAAAGGCATATTTAAGGCAAGTAAAATGATGCTTTTCACCAAGTTTGTCGTTTCAATTGTTAAAGGGTATAATAGGAATTATTAATTAAATTGTTTGCCCATGATTAAATTGAGGTTGTATTTCAAAGGGGTGATTCCAATAGAACTCAATTCAAGGCAAGAGAAAATCATTGAAATTGTAAAAAGGGATGGACCCATTACAGGTGAGAAAATTGCAGATAAGCTTGATTTAACGCGTGCTACCTTAAGACCGGATTTAGCAATTTTAACAATGGCAGGCTATTTAGAAGCAAGACCACGTGTAGGTTACTTCTATTCAGGAAAATCAAGTTCTCAATTATTAACTGAGAAGTTTAAACATTATCTCGTTAAAGATTATAAATCAACACCTGTTATTTTAAAGAGTAATGTAACCGTTTATGAAGCCATATGCACCATTTTCTTAGAGGATGTCGGTACGCTATTCATCGTTAACAGTGACAACGATCTAATTGGTGTATGTTCACGTAAAGATTTATTGCGCGCTTCGATGGCAGGTCAAGATATCCATAACATACCTGTTAATGTCATTATGACAAGAATGCCGAATATAGTGCTTTTAAAGGATGACGACTTAGTGCTTTATGCTGCGAATCAAATGATTGAGCGAGAAATTGATTCGATTCCTATCGTTTCTGAAAAGCCAAACGGTAAGTATGAAGTGACGGGGCGTATATCGAAGACGACGATTACAAAGCTATTTGTGTCATTATTTAAGTAACAGGAGGAGTTAATCATGGAAAGAGTAAAGATTATCATTGCCTCGGATTCTGTAGGAGAAACTGCTGAATTAGTAGCAAAAGCATGTATTTCACAATACAATACACGTAATAAAATTACGGAAATCGTGCGTTATCCATATATTGAAACGAGAGAAAACATTGAAGAAGTGATTCAAGTAGCGAAAGATGAAGGGTGTATCATCGTTTATACGCTCGTTAAACCTGAAATTCGTGAATATATGGAAGGCTTAATTCAAGAGGAAGAAATTGAGTCAGTTGATATTATGGGACCACTGATGCGTATCTTATCCGAGAAGTTTGAAGAGTTACCATACAATGAACCTGGTATCGTGCATAAACTTGATGAAGCTTACTTTAAGAAAATAGAGGCAATCGAATTTGCGGTTAAATACGATGATGGTAAGGACCCTAAAGGTTTACCAAAAGCGGATATCGTATTAATTGGAGTTTCACGCACGTCTAAAACGCCGTTATCTCAATATCTTGCACATAAGCGATACAAAGTCATGAACGTACCAATTGTACCTGAAGTTTCACCACCAGAAGCTTTATACGAAATTGATCCGAAGAAATGCATCGCCTTAAAAATCAGCGAAGCAAGTTTAAATACGATTCGCAAAGAGCGTTTAAAGCAGCTAGGTTTAGATGATTCTGCACGTTACGCGACAGATACACGTATTAAAGAAGAGCTCGAGTATTTCGAAACAATCGTAGAACGCATTGGATGCCCGGTACTTGATGTATCGAACAAAGCGATTGAAGAAACAGCTAACGATATTATGTATATTATTGAACAAAATAATTCCAATATGCACTTTTAATTGTTATAATGTTTAAATATCTAATATAATGTCTTTCGTATTTAATGACGAATTAGCTAGAATAATCAGGTGATAGGGTTGCGAATTGAACAATCTGTTATAGATGAAATCAAACATAAGACAGATATCATTGATCTTGTAGGTGAATACGTTAAGTTAGAGAAAATAGGACGCAATTATATAGGTTTGTGTCCTTTTCATGATGAAAAGACACCTTCGTTTACAGTATCAGAGGATAAACAAATATGTCATTGCTTCGGTTGTAAAAAAGGGGGCAATGCCTTTCAATTTTTACAAGAAATCGAAGGTCTTTCCTTTGTCGATGCAGTTGCACAACTTGGTGAGCGTGTAAATGTTAAAGTTGAAACGAACCAGAGCAGTAAAGAAGAAACGTATGCATCTGATGACTTAAGTATGATTGAGATGCATGAGCTGATTGAGTCTTACTATCATTATGCACTGCTTAAAACCGTAGAAGGTGAAAAAGCATTAGCCTACCTTAAAGAGAGAGGATTCACGTTAGAACTTATCCAGAAGCTTAAAATAGGTTATGCGCCAAATGTGTCGCATTTCTGTCATGACTTTCTAAAAAAGAGAGGCTATGATATTAATCTTGCTTATGAAGCAGGTTTATTATCACGTAATGAAGAAAACTTCTCCTATTATGACCGATTTCGTGATCGTGTCATGTTCCCTTTAAAAAATTATCAAGGGCGTACGGTTGGCTTTTCAGGAAGAGGATATGAAGAAAGTCAGCAACCTAAGTATTTGAATAGTCCAGAGTCTCCTATCTTCCAAAAAAGAAAGTTGCTTTATAATTTACATCAAGCTCGTAGGTCTATCCGTAAGCTAGATGAGATGATGGTTCTTGAAGGTTTTATGGATGTGATTAAAGCGAATGAAGCGGGCGTTACGAATGTTGTCGCAAGTATGGGTACCGAATTGTCGAGTGATCATTTCCAAGTGATTCGTAAGCTTACTTCTAACGTGACGCTCATGTACGATGGTGACAAAGCAGGTATTAATGCGACGCTTAAAACGGGCGAAGCGCTATTAAAAGAGCATCTCAATGTATTTGTGATTACCTTACCAAATGGCATGGATCCAGACGACTACATTTCGAAATATGGTGAAGAGACGTTCCATCAATATGTAACATCAAATAAAGTTGCGTTTGTATCATATAAGATGCGACAATATAAGGATGAAATTGAAAATAATGACTTAGCCTATGAGCGTTATTTAAAAGAAATCACCCATGATGTAGGATTCATGAAATCTGATTTATTACGCAAAAAAGTATTGCAAGAAGTAGCTGAATTGTTTAAAGTAAGCTTTGATAGTCTAAATAATGAAGTAGTGACTCATAATCATGAACCTAAATCTTATTCAAATCACAATCAAGCTTCAAACCCTAAATTATCACGAAAAGATAAGGCAGAAAGAGCGTTATTAAAGCATTTTATGAATGATAAGGATATATTCTTAGATCATCATAAATCAATTGAATCTGATGATTTTAATCAATTACAATTTAAACGCATTTTTAATTTATTGCATCAATACTATGGTGAATATGATGAATTTATCTTAAGTGATGCGTTTCAATATATTGAATACAATGAAGATAAGGATACATTGATTTATTTAGATGGATTAGATATGAATTATGAGCCATCTATTGAAGAAATGCATGACTACATTCATACAATGACTGAGGGGAAAGATACGCTTTCTGTAACAGATATCGCGATGAAAATACGTGAAGCAGAGAGAACAGGTGATTTTGAATTGCAAAAATATTATTTAGAACAATTGATATCACTTAAACGACAAAATATAAACCATTAATAATAGATTATTTTCAGGAGGCCTTTTTATGTCTGATAACCAGGTAAAAGTAATTAAAAAAGAGACAATAGACCCGACGTTAACATTAGAAGATGTTAAAAAACAACTCATCGAAAAAGGTAAAAAAGAAGGTCATCTTAGTCACGAAGAAATTGCGGATAAATTACAGAATTTCGATATGGATTCTGACCAAATGGATGAATTTTTCGATCTACTCAATGATAATGATATTACATTAGTTAATGAAAAAGATAGCTCTGATACAGATGACAAACTGAATCCTAATGACCTTAGTGCACCTCCAGGCGTAAAAATTAATGACCCAGTACGCATGTACTTAAAAGAAATTGGTCGTGTGGACTTATTAAGTGCCAAAGAAGAAATCGAACTTGCGAAACGTATTGAGCAAGGTGACGAAATTGCGAAATCACGCCTCGCAGAAGCAAACTTACGACTTGTTGTAAGTATTGCGAAACGTTATGTTGGCCGTGGTATGTTATTCCTTGATTTAATTCAAGAAGGTAACATGGGCTTAATTAAAGCCGTTGAAAAGTTCGACTTTAGTAAAGGGTTCAAGTTCTCAACTTATGCAACTTGGTGGATTCGTCAGGCAATTACTCGTGCCATCGCTGACCAAGCGCGTACAATTCGTATTCCAGTGCATATGGTTGAAACAATCAACAAATTAATTCGTGTTCAACGTCAACTCTTACAAGATTTAGGCCGTGATCCTGCACCTGAAGAAATCGGTGAAGAGATGGATTTACCTCCAGAAAAAGTACGTGAAATCCTTAAGATTGCTCAAGAACCAGTATCACTTGAAACGCCAATTGGTGAAGAGGACGACAGTCATTTAGGTGACTTTATCGAAGACCAAGAAGCACAAAGTCCATCTGACCATGCAGCTTATGAACTTCTAAAAGAGCAACTTGAAGATGTTTTAGATACGCTAACTGACCGTGAAGAAAATGTCTTACGTCTTCGTTTCGGTCTAGATGATGGTCGTACACGTACGCTTGAAGAAGTTGGTAAAGTATTTGGTGTTACGAGAGAACGTATTCGTCAAATTGAAGCAAAAGCACTTCGTAAACTTCGCCATCCAAGCCGTAGTAAACGTCTTAAAGACTTTATGGATTAATAAGGATAGAAGCTGGCTGTCTTTTAATAAGACAAGCCAGTTTTTTTGTAGGTTTGATTAGTTTATATCTAAAGTTCTTTCCTTAACAGCATGCTTTCCTGGGGCGTGGCCTGAGCCTGTAGTCTCAGGACGCACGGAGTCAGCTGTTAAGGGAATTAGGTTTCATAAACTACTTTTGAGGTGTTGAAATACTTATTACTTATTAAGATAATTTAAGGAAACGCGTTCAGGCACCCTAGACGATTGAATAACGATAGGGCTTTTCAATGAAGAGGGAAAATAAGTTATGATAAAATGACTTTAAACGTAAATATATTTAAAAGGTGACATTATGATTAATATCAATCAAAGATTAAAACACGTGAGTACTTATGTGACGGGCGATACGCTTGCTGACATTGGTTCTGATCACGCTTATTTACCGATTTATTTGATTCAAAACCAACACATCAAACGCGCGATTGCAGGTGAGGTTATTCACGGTCCTCTAAAAGCAGCGGAAGACAATATCGCATCATATGGTTTAACATCATCGATTTCTGCGCGCTTAGGGAATGGATTAGCGGTCATTGACCCATCAGATGACGTTGATTGTATTACGATTTGCGGCATGGGCGGGCCACTCATTGCCGATATCTTAAACAATGGGGCGTCAAAACTCGTGAACCATCCTCGCTTAGTTTTACAATCTAACATTCAATCTGAGCCAATAAGACGCACGTTAAATGAGCTCAATTATAAAATTGTTGCGGAAGCGCTTGTTGAAGAGAAAGGGCATATCTATGAGATTATTGTAGCGGATCAAGGTGAGATGACGTTGAGCGACGAAGCTTATAAGTTCGGCCCTGAGTTATTACAAGAGAAAGATGCATTGTTTTATAAGAAGTGGGAACGAGAATTACAAGCACTTAAACGTATCCAAGCCCAACTTAATGAAGCATCACACCAAGAACGTCTGGCTGAAATCACCGCGCAAATTAAACAATTAGAAGAGGTGTTACGATGATTGTTAAAGAATTACTTTCTAAAATTGAAACGCACGTTCCGTTTTATACAGCGGAATCATGGGATAATGTTGGTTTATTAATAGGTGACGCGTCTCAAGAGGTTAATCGCATTATGACGTGCTTAGATTGTACGCTCGAAGTTGTTGACGAGGCGATTGAAGCTAAAGTAGATACGATTGTTGCGCACCATCCACTTATCTTTAAAGGGGTTAAGTCTATTACAGAAGATGGTTACGGCACAATTATTCGTAAGTTAATTAAGCACGACATAAACTTAATCGCCTTGCATACGAATTTAGATGTTTATGAGAAAGGCGTCAACCATATGCTTGCGTCTAAATTAGGTTTAAGCGATGTTAAAATTTTAAATCCACAGTATGAAGATTATTATAAAGTGCAAGTATTTATTCCGAAAGAGAATGCCGATGACTTTAAGGAAGCATTAAGCAAAGAAGGTATTGCGAAAGATGGCGACTATGAATATTGCTTCTTCCAAGTTGAAGGTAATGGCCAGTTTAGACCTGTAGAAGGTGCAGATCCTTATTTAGGCGAAATTGGTAAGATCGAGAACGTTAACGAACTGCGCATGGAGTTCATGATTCAAGAACACGAGCGTATGAAGACAGAACAATTAATTTATAAACATCATCCGTATGAGACACCAGTATTTGATTTCATTCGATTAGATAAGGAAATGACGCGTGGTCTCGGCGTGATTGGTGAACTTCAAGAAGCGAAGGCAGTTCCAGGATTCGTTCAAGACGTTAAGTCTCAACTTGATATGCCGAGCGTTCGTTTCATTGGCGATAAGCGTGCGTCGATTAAGAAAGTTGCGATTATCGGTGGTAGTGGCATCGGTTTCGAATATAAAGCAAAAGCCCTAGGCGCGGACATCTTTATTACAGGTGATATCAAACACCATGAAGCACTAGACGCTAAAATCAATGGTATGAACTTATTAGACATTAATCACTACAGTGAATACGTCATGAAAGATGGACTTAAAGCATTATTAGAAGATTGGTTAGGTAAAGAAAGTTCTGTTTCAATCGTAGCTTCTACTTTAAATACAGATCCTTATGATTATATGTAATGACATAGGTAGGAATTCAAGCTAAGGTGGCTTGAATTCTTTTTTTTGGTTGGAGGCGGTTAGGAAAAGTACGAAATGGTTGTGTTGATTCAGTGGGGGTGACGGTAAGGAGGGTATTACAGAGGGCTTGAGACTTGATTAAGTTTCGCTCATCAAGTTTCAATCGGCTTGAAAAGCGATTACAGTTCTTTCATCAAGTCTCATCCCGTCCTAGTACACCGCGATATTCGCCAAATTCCTCATGAAATCGATCTTTCTCCACAAAAAAGAAGAATCTGGACGCTTAAGTTCCAGATTCTCCTCTATATAAACAAGTAGATTATTCCATAATCTTAACTGGTTGTGCTTTTTTAATTTTAGGTAAGATTTTTTCAACAGGCACATTTGAACGTAGTTCTTCAGTTGATGGTTCTAACGGATTATAGTCTTTAAGATATTTAATAACTTCTTTAACAATCGGTGTAGGCGTAGAAGCACCAGCTGTGACAGCTACAGTTTCAACACCTTCAAGCCATGCTGTATCAAGTTGTGAGATATCTGAAATGCGATGTGCATTTGTATGCGCGATATCTTTTGAAACTTGAGCTAGGCGGTTTGAGTTATTACTCTTAGGATCGCCAACTACGATTAATAAATCTGCTTCTTCAGCTTGCGTCGCAACAGCTTCTTGACGAACTTGCGTTGCTTGGCAGATTTCTTCATGTTGTTCAATATGTGGGTACTTGTCTTCTAAATCTTCCATAAGATGTTGAACATCCCATTGTGACATCGTTGTTTGGTTCGTCACGATAAGCGGATATTGTGCTAAATCATCTGACAGTGCTTCAACATCATCTTTCGTTTCAACTAAATGCACGATATCAGGTGCGACACCAACTGCACCTTCTGGCTCAGGATGTCCTTTTTTACCTATATAGATGACATGATAACCTTCATCTCGTTTTTGACGGATAAGGTTGTGTGTATTCTCAACGTCTGGACACGTAGCATCAATGCACGTAAGTCCTTTTTCTTTAGCACGACGTTTAACTTCTGGTGAGACACCATGTGCTGTGAAAATAACTGTACCTTCATCAATTTGATCCAAGATTTCTAAACGGTTAGGACCATCTAATGTAATAATGCCGTCTTCTTTAAATGCATCCGTTACATGTTTATTATGTACAATCATTCCTAAGATATAAATCGGGCGTGGAAGTGACTTATCTAAAGATGCGTTACGAGCAATCACCATAGCGTCTACCACACCGTAGCAGTAGCCTCTTGGCGTAATTTTTACGAGTTCCATGAATGTGCCTCCTTCTTTACTCTCATTATATCAACTTAGATACACGATTGAAATAGATTGAGTATCGGTCGAATGATGTAATTTAATTGCATGATTCACTCATTTATTACACAATAAAGATAACACGTGACGACAGTAACGTCATACGATGCGGTGAAACGAGAAAGGATTTAAGGTGAAATCTTATTTAAAATGTTCAAAAGTGAACACTTTTCCTTTATAATAGATAAGATGAAATTTTAAGGAGGCCACAAAATGGCAAACCATCCGTTTTCGCACTTTAATTTACAACCTGAATTAATTGATGCGGTTAAAGATTTAAACTTCGATAAACCAACTGACATACAAATGCGTATTATCCCTAAAATATTTAAAGGGGCAAATATAATCGGTCAATCACAAACTGGTACAGGTAAGTCACATGCATTCTTACTACCACTTGTGAACATGGCAGATCCTGATGTGAAAGAACCACAAATGATTGTGCTTGCGCCAACTCGTGAGCTTGCGACGCAGTTATTTGATGCATGCCGTCACTTAACGTCTTTTAAAGAAGGGGTTAAAGTGAGCTTATTTATTGGCGGCACTGACTTTGAAAAGGACAAGCAGAAAGCAAGAACGCAACCTCAAATTATTATCGGTACGCCTACGCGTATTAACGATTTAGCAAACGAAGGGGAACTTCACGTTCACTTAGCGACACACTTAGTTGTCGATGAGGCAGACCTAATGATTGATTTAGGTTTAATTGACGATGTCGACCACGTCGCTGCTCGTCTAAGCGATGATGCGAAACTCGCCGTATTCAGTGCTACGATTCCGAAATCACTCTATCCATTTCTTAATAAATACTTAGAGAACCCTGAATTTGTTGAGGTTGAGTCTCATCAGAAGAATAAGAAGAATATCACATTCTATTTAATTCCAACGAAGGGTGCCGAGAAGCTCGATAAAGCAAAAGCCCTTATCGACATCTTAAATCCTTATTTATGTATTATCTTCTGTAATAGCCGTGATAATGCTGATGTGCTTGCGAAACAATTAAATGAAACAGGCTTAAAAGTCGGTATGATTCATGGTGGGTTAACACCTCGTGAACGTAAGCAACAAATGAAACGTATTCGTAATTTAGAATTCCAATATGTTATTGCGAGTGACCTTGCATCACGTGGTATAGATATCGAAGGTGTTAGTCACGTTATTAACTATGATGTACCTAAAGATATTGATTTCTTTACACATCGTGTTGGTCGTACAGGACGCGGTAATTATAAAGGTATCGCAATTACACTTTACACGCCTGACGAAGAAGATAAAATTGCTTTAGTTGAAGATAAAGGTTATAAATTTGAAAACGTCGATATTAAGAACGGAGAATTAAAACCAATTAAAGCCCACAACACGCGTAAAGTACGTAAAAAGCAAGACGATCATCTAGAACAACAACTTAAAAACAAGCTTAAACGTAACAATAAGAAACGTGTTAAACCAGGCTATAAAAAGAAATTTAAGTTTGAACTTGAAGAATTAAAACGTAAAGAACGTCGTAAATATAGTAAGAGACGTAATAGACAGAATAGAAAAGGTTAGGAGAATGACTTTATGTTAATTGGCTCTCATGTATCTATGAATGGTAAGAAAATGCTACAAGGTTCGGCTGAAGAAGCGCACAAGTACGATGCTTCAACATTTATGATTTATACAGGTGCGCCGCAAAACACACGCCGTAAAAGCATCGAAGATTTAAATATTGAAGCGGGTAAGAAAGCGATGGAAGAGTATGGTCTTTCAAACCTTGTCGTTCATGCACCATATATCATCAACATTGCGAATACACAAAAGCCTCACGTCTTCGAACTTGGTGTAGATTTCTTACAAAAAGAAATTGAACGTACTGAAGCTTTAGGTGCTAAAGATATCGTATTACATCCTGGTTCTCACGTAGGTGCAGGTGTAGACGTTGGTATTAAACGTATTATTGAAGGTCTTAACGAAGTACTTACTAATGATAATGACGTTCGTATTGCGCTTGAGACGATGGCAGGAAAAGGCTCTGAGATTGGACGTTCATTCGAAGAGATTGCTCAAATTATGGAAGGCGTTAACCATAACGAACGATTATCAGTATGCTTCGACACATGTCATACACATGATGCTGGCTATAATGTTAAAGAAGATTTCGATGGCGTGTTAGAGGAATTTGATAAAATCATAGGTGTAGATCGCATTAAAGTGCTTCACGTTAACGACAGTAAGAATCCAATGGGCGCTCATAAAGATAGACACGAAAACATTGGCTTTGGACACATTGGATTTGATGCACTCAACTACATCGTGCATCACGATACATTCAAAGATATTCCTAAAATCTTAGAAACACCTTATGTTGGTGAGGATAAGAAGAATAAGAAACCACCATATAAATTTGAAATTGAATCATTCCGTAACCAAACATTCGATATGAACTTAAAAGAAAAAATTATGAATCAATAATTTATGATGCATCCGCTTTGTAAGTGGATGCTTTTTTAATAGGGTGAAGATACCTTTGAATATTTAAAATTTGTAAATTCTAATTAAATAATTATTTAGATTATTCGTAAGATATATACCTCTTTTTTCAATTAGTATATGATTTGTTGAGGGAGGTTATACAAATGAATATCACACTTATTTCGATGACATTACTTGCAGTTGGTTTATTGTTATTTATGGCGAGTCGTATTGAAAGTGCTTTTAAAGTGAGAAAAGGTTTAATTGTACTAACGGCTATCGCAACTTTAGTTGGCGTAACTACATACCAAGCACCAAGCGAATCGGTTCAAGCAGCTGAATCTTCAGATGATAACTTCAAAGACTTAACAAAATATGAGGCTACATATTCAGAAGCAGTTGACGGTGACACAGTGAGATTAAATTTAAACGGCAAGCAAGAAACGTTTAGATTCTTATTAGTGGATACACCTGAAACAAAACACCCTGATATTGGCGTTGAACCATACGGCCCAGAGGCTGCAGCATTCACGAAGAAGAAATTAGAGAACGCTGAGAAAATTGAAGTGGAATTTGACGTTGGTGAAAAACGTGACAAATATGGTCGCTTGCTTGCTTATATTTATGTGGATGGCCAAATGTTAAACAATCTACTAGTGAAAAATGGTTTAGCAGAAATTAAATACGTTTACCCACCAAGCACGACATACTTACCTCAGCTTCAAAAAAGCCAAGAATACGCAAAACAGAATAAATTAAATCTATGGTCAAGCGATGAAACAGCGCCTGACACACCTGATGAAAATACTGATAACGATTTCAGTAATTGTTCTGAACTACGTAAAGTTTATCCAGAAGGTGTTTCAAAAGATCACCCAGCATACAAGTCATCTTTAGATGGTGACAAAGATGGTTACGCTTGTGAAGTAGGTTAATGGATTAAACCGGCACTTGATGTGTCGGTTTATTTTTGTGAAAAAACGCTAAAATACTATACATTATTTATAAAGTATCTATAATTATATTATACAGTTTGAAAGGAAGATGTAATTTGAATTTCATCATAAGTTTTTGCTTCGTAATTACATTTATTATGCTCATATTTTATACGATTAAAATACTTTACTATCTAATTAAGAGAAGAAAAGTTAAACCAATCATTAAAAGATTATTTATAACATTCATTTTATTTATGGGTTTAGGTTTCTTCGTACAGGATGATACAAAAACTAAAACCCAAGATACGGAAAAGACCAAGTCTAAAAAGACTAGTAATGACTTGAAATTCGAGTCACTCAAAACAGATATTTACGGTAAAATAAAATCCGAGGAGGATGTTCCTAAATACATAATGAAGCTTGAAGAGGTTGTAGATGGTGATACCATTAAACTTAAATATAAAGGTGAAGTACTTACGATGCAGTTATTAATGGTAGAAACACCTGATATAAAAAGTACCACTAAAGAATTTAAGTACTACGGTAAAAAGGCGTATCATTTAACTAAAAAGCTATTAACTAATGCAAAACAAATATATGTAGTCTTTGATCAAGGGCGTCAAAAGAATGACAAGGGACATTATTTAGTATATCTATTTGCAGATAATAATTCCTTAAATAATGAACTATTACGTCAGGGTTTAGCCCGTCTTAAATTCGATTCTTTTAAAAACGATACCTTATACGATAAGTTTTATGAAAGTGAATCTTTAGCTAAAAAAGAGCGATTAAATTTATGGTCTTATTTAAATAGGGAAGTTGGTAATCTACCAGAGACCGTTGAAAAGGAACAATCTGAGAAAAATACGAATCATACGAATCCATCTATACAAAATGACCAAAAAGATAATTATAATACGCCTTCACAACCAAATGATTCTAAATCACAACCGCAACAACAACAGCAACCTCAACCTCAGGAGCAACCTGCTATACCTGTTTATTTTGGTACATGTGGTCAAATGAGGCAATTCTATCCAGGCGGAGTCCCAAGTAGTCATCCTTCTTATTCTCGAAAACTTGATAGAGACAAAGATGGCTTCGCGTGCGAACCTTACTAAATGAAAGTAACCGGCACTTGATGTGTCGGTTTTTTCTTTATAAAAAGCCCTTTAGAAATTAAACTGACATTGCGTGTTATCCCAATCATACAATTATCAGAATTAAACATCTATTTCAAATTATATATTTCGTAAAGATTACTATTTACATAACTTGCAACTGGTTGTATAGTATTAAACGAGGTGAAACTATGGAAACGCCAGTATTCGAATTAAAGCATATAGATTTCTATTATGAAAATAAACAAGTACTTGAAGATATAAATATTAAGATAAATAAAGCTGAATTTTTGGCGATTGTTGGTCCTAACGGAGCTGGTAAATCTACGCTACTAAAGCTCATTTTAGGCTTAATTCCACTACAAAAGGGTGAAATTCTTGTAGATGGTCGTAGCTATTCAAATAAACATGCGATGCAAAAGATTAGTTACGTTTCTCAGCGTGCGATTGCCTTTAACCAAGGATTTCCAGCAACCGTGAAAGAAGTTGTACTGAGTGGGCTTACGAAAAAGAAACGCTTATTTAAATGGTTTAATCAAAAAGATGATAAAGCTGTAGATGCCGTGCTCGATCGTTTAAATATTACTCATCTTAAGCATAAAAATATTGCACGTTTATCAGGTGGACAACAACAACGCGTTTTAATCGCGCGTGCGTTAATTTCTGAACCAAGCGTACTCATTTTAGACGAACCGACTAACGGTATTGATGCGAAACACGTAAAAGAATTTTATGACACACTGAACCAACTTAAAGAAGACGGCGTAACGATCATTCTCGTAACACATGATATTGGTGTCGTAGTAGATACGGCTACAGAAGTGGCATGCTTAAATCGTCACTTACACTTCCATGGCACGACTGAAGATTTCAAGTCACTAGACGAAGTTGAAGTATCTAAAATATATGGTCATCCGGTTAAATTCGTGGATCACCAACATGATAGGGCGTGTTGTTCATGATTGAGGCGATACTTAACTATGAGTTTATGCGTTACTCTTTCATCAGTGGTATTTTAATCGGTTTACTCGCCCCATTAATCGGGGCTTTCATCGTCGTACGTCGACTATCTCTTATCGCAGATGCTTTAAGTCACGTTACGCTCGGTGGTATTTCATTCGGGATGTTTATCATTACCGCATTCCCATTTATGGTCGTATTTAATCCGATTTGGTTCGGAATTCTGTTCGCTATCGTTGGTGCCTTTTTAATAGAAAGACTACGTACCTCATACTCAAATTATCAAGAAATTGCGATACCGATTATTATGAGTTCAGGTATTGGTTTGAGCGCTATCTTTCTTTCATTATCAGAAGGATTTAACCAAGAATTAGTCGGATTACTCTTTGGCTCTATTAGTGCCGTTGCGAAAAGTGATTTAATTACAGTTATTGTGATAGCGATTATCGTACTCTTATTCATTCTATTCTTTTATAAAGAAATGTTTATATTATCCTTTGATGAAGAGTATAGTAAAGTGATTGGTATTCCAAGATGGATTCAATTCTTATTTATCGTTATCGTAGCACTCGTTATCTCAGCTTCAATGCGCGTAGTAGGTATCTTACTCGTAAGTGCATTGATTACTTTACCAGTCGCGATTGCGATGCGTTTGTCAAAAGGCTTTAAACAACTTATCGCCTTCAGCATCCTTATAGGGGAGTTCTCAGTAATTAGTGGATTGACGCTAGCATTTTATATGAATTTATCGCCTGGTGGTGTTATTGTAGTAGTACTTATATTATTACTTATCATCACAATGTTATACCAAAAATTCATTGCGAATAAATTTGTAGGAGCTGGTAATCATGAACGTTAACGATGCGATTCAAATACTAAAGTCTAACGGACATAAATATACAGATAAACGACGTGATATGGCACAATTATTTATTGATGAAGATAAATATATTAATGCGAAACACGTTCAAAAGCATATGAACACATTGTATCCTGGCATTTCTTTTGATACGGTGTACCGAAACTTACACTTATTCAAAGATTTAGACATCATTGAAAGTACTGAATTAGATGGAGAAATGAAATTCAGAATCGCTTGTACCGATCATCACCATCATCACTTTATTTGTGAATCATGTGGTGATACGAAAGTCATTGATTATTGTCCGATTGATGAAATCAAATCGCAGTTACCTAAAGTTGACATTCAAAAACATAAATTAGAAGTTTATGGCATCTGCGAAAAGTGCAATGCGAAATAAATCATATTAAAGTTTTATATATATTTGTACTATTACTATATTTTATTAAATAGTAAATTAAAGAAATTGTTAGATTAAACAGCTGAACCTGTTGTCTTATTAAAAGAGTAATAGTACTTACTAAGTGAATAAACTTTAAATTTCCTAACAGCTGACTCCTAGGGGAGTAGCGTGAGTCCGGAGACTACAGGCTCCGGCCACGCCCCAGGAAAGCATGCTGTTAGGAAATTAGACTTTAAATATAAAAAGGATCCAAGACTTTAACTTCATTCAGTGTAATAACTGAACAAGTTAATCGTCTTAGATCCTTTCTTTTTATATAAAGCTATTATTTTGTAGCTTCTGCTTCTTTTTCTTCTTCGCGTTTTTTCTCCCATTCAGCTGCTAACTTATCAATTTCAATCTTAAGTTCATCAACCATTGTTTCTTCTGGGACTTTTCGAACAGTTTTACCTTTCATGAATAACAAGCCTTCGCCACGCGCACCAGCAATACCAATATCGGCTTCACGCGCTTCACCTGGGCCGTTTACGGCACAACCAAGTACGGCTACTTTCAACGGCACTTGAATTTTTTCGATATATTCCTCAACTTCGTTCGCGATTGAAATTAAGTCAATTTCAATACGACCACAAGTTGGGCACGCGATTAGAGTAGCAGCGTTACTAGCAAGACCAAATGCTTTTAATAGCGATTTTGCAACTTTAACTTCTTCAACAGGGTCAGCTGATAATGAAATACGGCATGTGTTACCGATACCAAGTGATAAAATCGCACCAAGACCAGCTGATGATTTAACTGTTCCATTAAATAATGTACCACTTTCTGTAATACCTAAATGTAATGGGTAGTCGAAAGCTTTCGCAGCTTTAGTATAAGCTTCGATAGCTAAATCAACATCACTTGCTTTCATTGAAACAATGATGTCATGGAAATCTAGGTCTTCTAAGATTTTGATATGGTGTAACGCACTTTCAACCATACCATCAGCAGTAGGGTAGCCATATTTCTTAAGGATGTGCTTTTCTAATGAACCAGCATTAACACCAATACGAATTGGAATGCCTTTAGCTTTACATGCTTCAACTACAGCTTCTACCTTCTCACGACGACCAATATTACCAGGATTGATTCTGATCTTGTCAGCACCATTTTCAATAGCGATTAACGCTAATTTATAGTTAAAGTGGATGTCGACTACAAGAGGAATATTAATTTGTTCTTTAATATCTCTAATCGCATGCGCATCTTCTTCGTTAGGGCAAGCGACACGCACGATTTGACAACCAGCTTCTTCTAAACGTTTAATTTCAGCCACAGTTGCTTCAACATCATATGTTTTAGTTGTCGTCATACTTTGAATGACTACTTCATTCGCACCACCAATTGGAATACCTCCAACATTCACAGTGCGCGTATTTTTACGATGCGTAATTTCAGACATGTTATGACTCCTTTATACCAATATTTATATCAAATATGTTACTTACTTTATTGTCAAAGCTCATTATACTATATTATATGCAAAAGGTTAAAGTCTCACTACTTATAACATTAATTGTTTAAACATTAATGAATCAATTTCAATATTTTGAAAAGTCCTTTAAAGATGTTATTTTGAACATACATCGTAACGCACTTATTCAATTAAGTCGTTACAAGCAAAAAGATTGAGTAGCAACATAGCTAGTTGTTATAGTTAAGTTGTAAACAAATCAAGGAGGATGATTATTTATGGCATTTGAATTACCAAAATTACCATATGCATACGATGCATTAGAACCACATATCGATAAAGAGACTATGGAAATCCACCACTCTAAACACCACAACACTTACGTTACTAAATTAAACGCAGCTGTTGAAGGTACTGATTTAGAATCTAAATCAATCGAAGAAATCATTGCTAACTTAGACAGCGTACCAGAAGAAAAACGTACAGCAGTACGTAACAACGGTGGTGGCCACTTAAACCACTCACTATTCTGGCAATTACTTTCACCTAATTCAGAAGAAAAAGGTGACGTAGTTGAAAAGATCAAAGAAAAATGGGGTTCAATGGACGACTTCAAAAAAGAATTTGCTGAAAAAGCTGCAGGCCGTTTCGGTTCAGGTTGGGCTTGGTTAGTATTAAATAACGGTGAATTAGAAATCGTTACTACACCAAACCAAGATAACCCAGTAACTGAAGGTCAAACTCCTTTACTTGGTTTAGACGTTTGGGAACACGCTTACTACCTTAAATATCAAAACAAGCGCCCAGAATATATCGAAGCATTCTGGAACGTTGTTAACTGGGAAAAAGTAGACGAGTTATACAACGCTGCAAAATAATTTTGCATGATATTTATAAATAACGACCTCTATACGAGGTCGTTTATTTTTTATAAAATTGTTCGCAAAATCATGCGATTTCATTTATAGTTGATAAAGAGACTTTAGTGAATAGAGGTAGGTTGTTTTGCTAAAAAGATTAAAAGAGAAATCTTATGATGAAAAAAACATCAATAAGATGAACAAACGGATCAATTTTATATTTGGTATTGTTATCTTTATATTTGCAATTCTCGTCCTAAGGCTAGGGTACTTACAGATTGCTCAAGGCTCGCATTATAGTGAATTAATCAAAAATAGCGAAAACCTAACTGTAAATGAACCCGTACCAAGAGGACGTATACTTGATAGAAATGGTAATGTCCTTGTAGATAATGCATCCAAAAAATCGATTACATATACAAGAAATAGAAACTCAAGTCCTGATGAAGTTTTAGAAACTGCCGAAAAGCTCTCTAAGCTTATAGAAATGGATACTTCGAAACTCACACCTCGTGATAAACAAGACTATTGGATTCAAAAGAACCCTGAAAAAGCTAAAGAAATTGTTAAAAAAGAAGAACAAATGGTTCAAGATGGTAGTATTTCTCAGGAAGATTATGATAAGCAGATGCATGAGAAAATACCTCAAGAAGAACTTGACAACCTCTCAGATAAAGATAAAGAAGTCGCAGCTATCTTTAGCCGTATGATGTCAGGTACTATGATGGATCCACAAACAATCAAGAATGAAGATGTTACTGAAAAAGAATATGCGGCAGTATCACAACAATTATCTAACTTATCAGGTGTTAACACTTCAATGGATTGGGATCGTAAATATCCTTACGATGAAACGTTAAGAGAAATCTTTGGTAATGTTTCTTCAGAAGAAGAAGGTGTACCTAAAGGGCTTTTAAATGAGTATCTATCGAAAGGCTATTCACGAAATGACCGCGTTGGTAAAACATATTTAGAATATCAATATGAGAACATCTTAAAAGGTAAGAAGAAAGAGATGAAATATACGACCGATAAGTCAGGTAGTATTATTGACTCTGAAGTCATTCATCCAGGTTCTCGTGGCGATGATTTAGTATTATCTATTGATATTAAGTTACAACAAAAACTTGAAGAACTTATGGAAAAACATATTAAAAAGCTCCGTAGTGAGGGTGCTAAGGATATGGACAAAGCCTTAATGGTCGTCCAAAATCCTAAAACAGGTGAAGTACTCGCTTTATCTGGTAAGCAAATCGAAAAAGATGGCACAATTAAGAACTTCGACTACGGTACGTTTAGTACTCAGTATACAGTAGGTTCTTCTGTTAAGGGTGCTACGTTACTCGCTGGTTACCAAAATGGCGCGATTAAAGTTGGCGAACAAATGATTGATACGCCGATGATTTTTAATGGTGGCCTTAAGAAAAGTTCTTACTTTAATAAAGATGGTTCTAAAGAAATTAATGATGCTGAAGCATTAATGCATTCATCAAACGTCTACATGTTCAAGACAGCATTAAAACTTGCTGGCTATGAATATAAGGAAGATATGCCACTTCCAAGTGATGTATCAGAAGCAGGTATTAAATTACGTAAAGGTCTTAACCAAGTAGGTTTAGGCGTTAAAACGGGTCTTGATTTACCTAATGAGGTAAACGGTCAAATCGAACCTTTAAAAGATAATCCTGGTAACTATCTCGATTTATCAATTGGTCAGTATGATACGTACACACCATTCCAATTAGCACAATATGCATCTACAGTGGGTAATGGTGGTTATCGTATTCAGCCACACATTGGCAAAGAAATTCGTAAAGCTACAAATAAAGATGAGCTTGGTCCAGTTAAGAGTAAAATCGATGGCAATGTTTTAAATAAAATCAATAACTCCGATAAAGAACTCAATCAAGTTCAAAAAGGTTTCGACAAGGCATTCAATGACATCAATGGAACAGGTTATATGAGTTTCCACGACACAGTTGTTCCATCAGCTGGTAAAACAGGAACTGCTGAAGTATTCCTTGATGGTGAGCCTCGTGTTAACTCAACATATGTTGGTTATGCTCCAAAAGACGATCCAGAACTTGCATTCTCAATCGTTTATACGAACCACCCAGTTCCAGAACCATTCTTACCAGGTGGTGACTTAGGTAGAGATATCATCAACTACTATTTCAAAGAAGAGAAAGAAAAAGAGGACGACCCGTCATCTAAAGATAAGAAAACAGAGCAAAGCGAAAATGGTGAAGCATCATCTGAGAACGGTCAAGATGACAATGGTGAATCACCTTCAGAAAACTCAGAAGGTGGTAATGGTAACCAAAATGCAGGTACTAACCAACAGAATGCTACAAGACCTGAAGATGAAAATGAATCACAAACTCAATAATTATAGTTAACAAGGGCGCAAACGCGTCCTTGTTTTTTAATGGCTTTTCAAGGAGAAAAAGAAAGAAATTTAGTGATTGGAATAGTCGAAAAATTATGAATGTATTTTAAGTTACTTAATATTTAAGTATAAATATCGTAAACGATAAAGAATTACGAAATTAAATAGCATGTTAACAGAAAATTTACAATAAGTTCATCACGCATTAATAATAAGTATGTATTGTGGATGTTGTAGAAAGTATATTGATACTAGGAGGATGTTTCAATGAAGAAATTACATGTTTTAGGTGCTACGACTGCTAGTGCTGCATTATTATTAGCTGCTTGTGGTGGCGCTGGACAATCTGAAAGTGGTTCTGGTTCAGGCGGTGGCCAAAGCGATTTAAGTGGTAAAGCAAAAGCTAACGGTTCATCAACTGTTGCGCCTGTTGTTGAAAAATTAAACGAAGAATGGGCTAAGAAAAACCCTCAAGCTCAAATCGAATCAGTTACATCAGGTACTGGTGATGGATTCAAGAAATTCATCTCAGGCGATACTGACTTCTCAAATGCTTCTCGTCCAATTAAAGACGATGAGAAAAAACAATTAAAAGACAAAGGTATCGACTACACTGAATTCACTGTAGGTCTTGACGGACTAACAGTTGCTGTAAACAAAGAAAATGATTTCGTTGAAGAATTATCAATGGAAGAACTTAAAAAGATTTACACTGGCGAAGCTAAGACTTGGAAAGATGTAAATTCTAAATATCCTGATAAAGAAATCAAAGCGTTCTCACCAGACCAATCACATGGTACATACGATTTCTTTACTGAACACGTTACAGATAAAAAAGACTTAACGTCTCAAAAGAACCAAAAAACTGACGTAATCGTTAAATCAGTTGAAGATAACAAAAACGGTATCGGTTTCTTCGGTTATAGCTTCTTCCAAGAAAACAAAGACAAGTTAAAACCTGTTAAAATCAAAGGTGACAAAGGTGAAGCTGTAGAACCAACTAAAGAAACTATCCAAGATAAATCTTATCCTTTAAGCCGTGAATTATTCATCTATGCTAACAACAAGAAATTAAAAGAAAACAAAGTAGCATCTGAATTCATGAAATTTGCTTTAGAAGATAAAGGTAAAGCAGCTGAAGACGCTGGTTACGTTGCATTACCAGAAGATAAGTACAAAGAGCAACTTGACAAACTTAAAAAGATCTCTGGTGGCTCTGAAGACAAAAAAGAATCAAAATAATGAATTGAATTAAGATCAACCAAAGGGGCGCTTAATCCTAAGACGCCCCTTTTTGTGAATAAAGGAGTTATCTTATGAAATCAAATTCTTCTGTAAGAGAGATGATTAAGAAAAATCAAAAGGGTAAATCAAACATCAATGATAAGATTATGCCAGTCATCTTAGGTGCTATTGCTACTATTTCAATCCTTACTACGATTGGTATTCTAATCACGTTACTCACTGAGACAATTACATTTTTTACACGCATTTCATTCGCCGAATTCTTATTTACGAGCGAGTGGAAACCATTCTCATCTGATCCTAAATTTGGTATCTGGGCATTAATTTTAGGTACGCTTAAAATTACAATCATAGCTACGTTAATTGCCGTACCTGTTGGTTTAGGTGTTGCTATTTACTTAAGTGAATATGCATCTGATAAAGCAAGAAGAATCATCAAACCAATACTTGAAATCCTTGCTGGTATTCCTACTATCGTATTCGGTTTCTTCGCTTTAACATTTGTTACACCATTACTTAGAAGTATTATCCCTGGATTAGAAAGCTTCAACGCACTAAGTCCTGGTTTAGTAGTAGGTGTAATGATTATTCCTATGATTGCAAGTTTAAGTGAGGACGCAATGTCTTCAGTTCCAAATAAAATTCGTGAAGGTGCCTTAGGTTTAGGTGCTACGAAATTAGAAATGATTTTAAAAGTCGTAATTCCGGCTGCGATTTCAGGTATCATTGCTTCTATCGTTCTTGCGATTTCACGTGCAATCGGTGAAACAATGATTGTATCACTTGCAGCAGGTAGTGATCCAAGTTCAGACTTCAGTATCTTCAAATCAATCCAAACAATGACTGGTTACATTGTTCAAGTAACTTCAGGTGACGCTGGATTCGGTACTGATATCTACTACAGTATTTATGCTGTTGGTTTCACATTATTTATCTTTACGTTAATCATGAACTTAATTTCACAATGGATCACGAAACGATTCAGAGAGGAGTATTAAAATATGTCTTTAGTCGATCATAAAGCTATAGAAAAAAATCTCTCTGGCAGACAGAAAAAGAATTCGATCTTTAGAGGTATTTTCTTTGCTTGTACATTAATCGGTTTAATCGTTTTAGCAATCTTATTAATCGATATTTTACGACAAGGTTTAGGTTCACTAACTGGTGGATTCTTTACAAACTTTTCATCTACGACACCTTCAAAAGCAGGTATTAAAGGTGCATTAATCGGTACATTATGGTTAATGATGACATTAATTCCAATCTCTTTAGTACTTGGTGTAGGTACAGCAATTTACTTAGAAGAATATGCGAAAGACAACGCATTTACTAAATTTATCAAAGTGAACATTTCTAACTTAGCAAGTGTTCCTTCAATTGTTTACGGTTTATTAGGTTTAACAATTTTCGTTACTTTAATGAAAATGGGTAACTCAGTTCTTGCGGCTGCATTAACTTTATCATTATTAATCTTACCTGTAATTATTGTAGCGAGCCAAGAAGCGATTCGCTCAGTACCACGTTCAGTAAGTGAAGCTTCATATGGCTTAGGTGCCAACAAATGGCAAACAATCAAGAATGTTGTATTACCAGCGGCTATCCCTGGTATCGTAACAGGTGTTATCTTAGCGATTTCTCGTGCAATTGGTGAAACAGCACCACTTGTAGCACTTGGAATTCCGACAATCTTACTTGCGACACCACAAGGTATCTTAAATTCATTCCAAGCGTTACCACTTCAAATCTACAACTGGTCAGCGCTTCCGCAAGAAGAATTCCAACACCTTTCTGCAGCAGCAATCATTGTTCTACTAGTGTTATTACTTTTATTAAACTCAGTAGCAATCTATATCCGAAACAAATTCTCTAAAAAGTATTAATATAAAATGGGGTTTTTAATATGAATAAAGTAAAAGATTTAAATACAGAGCAAAACACTGATCAAAAAACATTTGAATCTAACTTAGAAAAAAATGAAGGCAACAAAAAGAAAATCATCACAGACAAAGATAGAGACGTAGTATTCTCTACTCAAAATTTAGACTTATGGTATGGTGAGAACCATGCATTAAAAAATATCAACTTAGATATTTTAGAAAATAACGTAACAGCGATTATCGGACCTTCAGGTTGCGGTAAATCAACATACATCAAAGCTTTAAACAGAATGGTAGAATTAGTACCATCAGTTAAAACTTCAGGTAAAATTTTATATCGTGACCAAAACATCTACGATAAGAAATACTCAACTGAAAAATTAAGAACTGATGTCGGAATGGTATTCCAACAACCAAACCCATTCCCTAAATCAATTTATGACAACATCACATATGGTCCTAAGATCCACGGTATTAAAGATAAGAAAACGTTAGACGAAATCGTTGAAAAATCTTTACGTGGCGCAGCAATTTGGGATGAATTAAAAGACCGTTTAGATACAAACGCTTACGGTTTATCAGGTGGTCAACAACAACGTGTTTGTATCGCAAGATGTTTAGCGATTGAACCAGATGTTATCTTAATGGACGAACCAACATCTGCACTTGACCCAATTTCAACATTAAAAATCGAAGAACTTGTTCAAGAGTTAAAACAAGAATACTCAATTATCATGGTTACACACAACATGCAACAAGCAGCGCGTGTATCTGATAAAACAGCATTCTTCTTACATGGTTATGTGAATGAATATAATGATACGGATACTTTATTCTCTAATCCTTCAGATAAAGAAACTGAAGACTACATCTCAGGACGCTTCGGTTAATACATGGCAATAATTAGACACACATACGAAAGCCAATTGTTAGAACTTAGAAAAGATATCAGACGATTGGGCCTTCGTATTTTTTCTTTAATACAGCAATCCGTATCTGTATTAAGTGATCAAGACATTAACCATGCACGAGCTGTTGTTAAAAAGGATACCGTAATTAATCGTTTAGATCATGACATCAATGAACAAGTCATCATGCTAATTACGAAGCAGCAACCAATTGCGACTGACTTACGTTTAATGATTGCTGCGCTTAAAATATCATCAGAATTTGAACGTATCGGTGATAATGCCGCGAATATCGCTCAAATCAGAAAGCGTGTTAAGTTCACAGATAACTACATTCTGATGCGCCTTGATACAATGGGTAAACTTGCGATGTTAATGCTTAAAGATTTAAACACTGCAGTACGTGAGGATGATATTACTTTAATTAAAGAAATCATTATTCGCGATGAAGATATTGACGACTTATTTAAAGATATCATCAACACAACGTACTTAATTGATAACGACCCATTCGTTGCAGCACAAGCGCATTTAGCAGCGAGATATTTAGAACGTATTGGTGATCACATCGCGAATATCTCAGAACATATCTATTACTACATGACAGGTGAACGTTACGAATCTTATGATAAAAATTAACGCTTTCAAAATCTCTCGTGAAATGATATGATATATAGGTCGTATTTTGAAAAATGAGGAGGGGTTTATAATGCGTATCAACGTAACGCTAGCATGTACAGAATGTGGAGACAGAAACTACATCTCTACTAAAAACAAAAGAACGAATCCTGAACGTATCGAAATGAAAAAGTTCTGTGCACGTGATAATAAACACACATTACACCGTGAAACTAAATAATATTGCTTAAATTTCATAGAAACATGAAATAAAAGCCTAAAACTTGAACTTTGTTTAGCATCGTTCAAGTTTTTTGTATTTAAAGGACTTTTCAAAAATGCGACGTCTATTCATGACATCATATTAGAGAAATTGTATAATTAAGGCATACTACATAAAAGAGGGTGTTATGATTGGATAAGCGTTTATTGAGAAAAGAAACAATAGCTAAAATGAAAGATTATTCAATTGAAAATAAAAAGTCTTCTGATCAATATTTAATGAATCAATTATTAAAACATGATAAATTTATAAAAGCGAACCGTATCGGGCTCGTATTATCTATGCCGCATGAGGTGAATACGCATCCCATCATTGAAAAGGCACTTGCTATGAATAAAGCTGTATTCGTGCCGGAAACAGATTATGACAATAAAGAAATGAACTTTAAACGTATCGAAAGTCTTGATCAAATTGGACCTGACGATAAAGGGATTGACCATGTCGTGAGCGATACTGAAATCAGCAACGACTTAGATTTAGTTGTTGTACCAGGCGTTGTCTTTAATGAAGAGGGGTACCGTATTGGATATGGTGGCGGATACTTTGATAAGTTTTTAAGTAAACATCAACCTAAAACGTTAAGTTTAATTTATGAATTTCAAATTGATGAAATACCAGTAGCGTCACATGATCAACCAGTTGATGAACTGATTGTGGCGAAAACGTAACGGAGGCATTTATGATTAGTGAAAAGTATTACTGGCAGACGATTCATCGTTGGATGAAATATTCTAATTATGAAATTGCATTTAAATCAAAGGATCTTAATGAGATTTGGCTAAAACATACGAAGCGCCATGAGATTGCTATCTTTAAATATGGGTCTAGTACATCTCAAGAAATTCGTTTCGATAAAAGTCGTATCCTTGAACATCCTGATAATATTAATAGATTTCTTGGCTTTAGGCCAGAAGCTTATAAGTTTTATTATTTCACAGACCGCACGTATGACACGCACGATTTCAATGAATATGACCGTACAAAGATGACGTATCATTTTATTGAATCTCAATCTGATTTAGCTTCAATTATGTCGCACCCGATTGCGAAACGCATGGCAAATCGTAAAGATAGTAAATCCGCTTCTTACTATAAGAAACGTGTGCTCAATGAAAATCCTATCGAACGACACATGAACAAATTTAGTCCAATTACATATGGCCTTATACTACTTAACGTAATCATTTGGGCCTTAATTAATATCTTACATCATAACGAGTTTACAGATTTAAAGTTAATTGATTTAGGTGCGTTAGCGCATTTCAATGTCGTTCACGGTGAATGGCACCGTCTGATTACATCGATGTTCTTACATCTCAACTTTGAACATATATTATTTAACATGTTGAGTTTATTCATATTTGGTAAGTTACTCGAGTCGATTCTCGGTTCATGGCGCATGTTCGGTGTATACATGTTATCGGGGATTATTGGTAATTTAGTTACGCTCGCATTTAGCCCAGATACGTTCTCGTTAGGGGCTAGTGGTGCGATATTCGGCTTAATCGGTTCTTTAATCGCGTGCATGATTATTAGCCAGAAATTCGACCAACGTACAATCGGTCAACTTTTATTAGCGCTATTGATTATGGTCGTGATTTCGCTCTTCATTTCAAACATCAATGTCTTAGCACATATTGGTGGTTTACTAGGTGGTGTACTTGTAACGTTCCTAGGTTATTACTTCTTAAAGGACCGTAAGTTATTCTGGATCATCATCGCATGTACGGCATTTGTTGCGTTATTACTTTTAATCAAGATATTTGTGACACAAACCGATAACATCTACAACCGAATTATTCGAGAACAGATGTATGAGAATCATTATGATGAAGCGGAGCACATGATTAATCAAACGAAGAAGAAGGATTATGCGGATGATTACACGTATTATTTAAGCGGTTTAATTAATGCGACTAAAAATTCGAAAGCAGAAGCAATGGCTGATTGGGAACGCGGTCTTAAAATATTCCCTAAATCAAGTTTACTTCACTTCGAGATGGCGATTGCGAACCGCTCACTAGGTGACTTAGATACGGCTAAAGAACACATTAATAAAGCTGTTAAGTACGCGCCTAATGTGAAGAAGTATAAAGATTTAAAGCATGAACTTGAGGACGACGATGAAGAATAATCAGTTAAAAGAATTTTATGATGTATTACAACTTCTCAAACAGTTTGGTTACGTGTCTTATATGAAGAATCCACTTGACCATTTAGAACTCATCGAACAAGAAATTCATGAGTTACGAGACTTTCATCTTATTTCCAACCAAACGTTTATAGAAGCTAAATTACTTATCAATCAGAGAAGGATGGAACTTAAATGAAAAACATTATTTTAGCAGCTGATATTGGAGGTACAACATGTAAATTAGGCATCTTTGATTCAACACTCATCAGACTAAAGAAATGGTCCATCAAAACCGACATCAAGGACGAAACAGGCGAAAGCTTAATTGAAGATATTTTCAACGCATGGCAAGCATCACTTAAGGATCTCGGCTTTGAACTCGAAGACGTTTTAGGCATCGGCATTGGCGTACCAGGCCCAGTTAATTTCGAAACAGGTGTCGTTAATGGCGCTGTTAACTTAAATTGGCCGAATAAAGTCGATATTCCGAAGCTTCTAAGTAAACATATCGACTGTCCTGTATTTGTTGATAATGATGCGAATGTAGCCGCCCTCGGTGAAAAGCACAAGGGTGCAGGTAAAGGTGCGCGTGACGTAGCGATGATTACATTAGGCACTGGACTTGGCGGTGGTATGATTGCGAATGATAAACTGGTACATGGGCACAATGGTTCAGGCGCAGAATTCGGCCACTTTAGAGTTGACCATGACCAACGCTTTCAATGTAATTGTGGTAAATCAGGATGTTTAGAAACCGTAGCTTCAGCGACAGGTGTTGTTAATCTCGTGAACTTTTACTATCCGAAATTAACGTTTAAATCATCGATATTACATTTAATTAAGGAGAACAAAGTTACCGCTAAATCTGTGTTCGATGCTGCAAAAGAAGGCGATCAATTCTGTATCTTTATTACAGAGCGTGTCGCAAACCACATCGCATATGCGATCAGTGTTATCAGCGTCATGAGTAATCCTAAATTCGTAATTTTAGGTGGCGGTATGTCAGACGCTGGTGACATTCTTATTGAAAATATTAAGACAGAATATCGTCATTTAACATTTAACCCAGCGCAAGATGGTACTGAAATCGTTCAAGCAGAACTTGGTAACGATGCAGGTATTGAAGGTGCAGCTGGCTTAATCAAAACTTATCTAATCGATACAAAAGGAGCATAATTATGGCAATAGTAGACGTAGTTGTAATTCCTGTAGGTACAGAAGGACCAAGCGTAAGTAAATACATCGCTGAAATCCAAACGAAGCTTGAGTCTTATAAAGCAGAAGGTAAAATTGATTATCAATTAACACCAATGAATACGTTAATCGAAGGTGATTTAAAAGATTTACTAGAAGTTGTTCAAGTCATTCACGAATTACCTTTCGATAAAGGCTTAGACCGTGTATGTACGAATATTAGAATTGACGATCGTCGCGACAAATCTCGCAAGATGAACGAAAAATTAGACTCTGTAAACAAACATTTAAAGGGTGATCAATAATGCGTATTTCACATCTACCACTAGGTATGGTTGAAACAAATTGTTACTTCATTGAGAATGATAACAGTTTAATCATTGTCGACCCAGGTGCTGACTCAGGTCGAATCTTTGATCAAGTGAACAAGATTAATAAACCTGTTAAAGCGGTACTCCTAACGCACGCACACTTCGACCACATCGGTGCACTTGATGACGTTATCGAGAAATATGACGTGCCCGTTTATATGCATCAAGAAGAAGAAAGCTTCCTAACAGACCCTGATAAGAACGGCTCAGGCAAGTTCGCAGAGTATGGTTTACCTCTTGTGAAAAGCACTGCCAAGCCTCAATTTCTTAATGAAGGCAAAGCAGAAGTTGAAGGATTTAAATTTAATGTATTGCATACGCCAGGTCATTCACCAGGTAGTTTAACGTATGTATTTGATGAATTCGCTGTTGTAGGCGATACATTATTCAATAGTGGTATCGGACGTACGGATTTATACAAAGGTGATTATGAAACGCTTGTTGATTCCATCAAAGATAAAATCTTTGAACTTGAACAAGATTTACCTTTATATCCTGGTCATGGGCCATATACAACAGTGGAAGACGAAGAACTCAATCCATATTTAAATGGCTAAAATTAAAAGTAATTTAGACACCTCCTACGTTTAATTATATGTAGGAGGTGTTTTTTTGAAGTTATTATTTAAAGGTATTATTCAACAAGCCATTTTAAAGCAAACGTCTGATATACACTTTATACCGTTTCGAGATGAGGTCGTCATTAAGTTTAGGATAGGAGATGAGTTAGAGGAGTTTGAACGCGTAAAGTTCGATACTTACAATAAGTTGTTAACGTACATGAAATACGAAGCAGGTTTAGATGTATCGACAAAGCATAAAGCTCAAAGTGGGCGTTACGTCTTTAAGCAAGATATCGTATATTTCCTAAGGATTTCTACATTGCCATTAAGTTTGGGGATTGAAAGTTGTGTCATTCGGATTACGCCTCAATACTTTCAAGATGAGAAGCGGTACCACTCACATCAGCCCTTATTAAAGCTCATGCATAAGAAGCAAGGTTTAATTTTATTTAGTGGACCAACAGGCGCTGGTAAAAGTACGCTGATGTATCAAATGGTGAAATATGCCTTAAATCATCTAAACCGCAACATTATTACCATTGAGGATCCAGTCGAACAACTTATAGAAGGTATAACACAAATCTCGGTTAATGATAAGGCAGAAATCGATTATGAAACATCATTCAAAGCGATACTACGTTGTGATCCAGACATCATTTTAATCGGCGAAATCAGAGACCACCATATCGCGAAGAAAGTGATTCAAGCGAGTTTAAGTGGTCACCTAGTGCTATCAACCATTCACGCGAATGATTGCCAAGGCGTTTTATTAAGGTTACTCGAAATGGGTGTTACGAAAGAAGAACTTAAACAAGCGATTAACCAAGTAACGAACCAGCGTTTAATAACTACCAATGATCATGAACGTCAACTGGTTTATGAAGTAATGGATAAGGAAGCCATTCAATATTTCTTAGCACATGAAGTCTTGCCGTCCTCATTTTTGAGCATCCAAGACACGCTCGCTAAATTGAACAAAGAAGGTATTATTTGTGAAGACACGTATAACCGCTATCATTAACTCGATTCAATTTCGACAGTCTTTTAAGCCAGAGGATCAAATTGACTTTTTAAATCGGCTCTCAGAATTATTGAAACACGGCTTTACGTTATACGAATCGGTTGAGTTTTTATTATCGCAATATCATCTAAAACCGAAACATCTTAAGGATGACATCTTAGAGGACCTACGCTCAGGCAAGGAATGTTATTATATTTTGACATTATTGAAATATCCGAAGTCTGTCATTATGCAAATTTTCTTTGCGGAAAAGTATAGTTCCTTAGAGGAGAACCTTGAGACAGCAGCTTTCTTTTTGAAAGAGCAACTCAATATACGAAAGAATTTACTTAAGACGATTCAATATCCGCTTGTATTACTCTTCATCTTTATTTCAATGCTTATCGTAATTAATCAAACCATTATACCTGAATTTCAAACGATGTTCGATACGATGCAAGTTAAACGGTCGCATATCCAAGTTATATTAACCAACATCATCTTTCATTTACCTACAGTACTCATGGGTCTTCTCTTCGTTATATCGTTAAGTGTCGTAATATTTATAACGGTGATGAAGCGGTTGTCGATTGAGAGGCGTTTAATCGTGTATCGACGTATACCCATTATTTCAAAGTATTACCGCATGTTTAAAACGTACTTTATTACCAATGAATTTGCGCTATTTTATAAGAACGGTATTAAGCTTCAGAATATGATTCACATTTATCGCACGCAGGACGAAGATATGTATCTTAAGTACATTTCTAAGGCGTTAAATGAACACATGCATCAAGGTACGGCTTTACCAGATGCCTTAGCTTCTTTAAACCTATTTGAAAATGACTTTATACAGTATATTAGGCAAGGTGAGAAAAGTGGCAAGTTAGACATCGAACTCAAAATGTATAGCACCTTTATTTTAAACAAACTTAAAAAACGCTTTTTATTCCACTTGAAGTGGATACAGCCCTTAGTATTCTGCTTACTAGGATTTTTTATCGTAACCTTATACCTTGTCATCATGTTACCAATGTTTGAAATGATGGCATCGATACAAAATTAATTTGGGAGTGACATCTATGAATCAAAAATTACAACAATTGAAACAAACTTTCCGAAATAATAAAGCTTTTACCTTGCTCGAAATGTTAGTCGTTTTGTTAGTGGTATCTCTACTTTTAATATTGATATTACCGAACATCGCGAAACAAACTGAACATATTCAAGCTACTGGATGTGAAGCACAAACTAAAATGGTAAATAGCCAAATTGAGTCTTACACGCTTAAGCATAATCAAAAACCTACTTCGATTGATCAGCTTGTTAATGATGGCTTTTTAAAAGAGAATCAAAAAACATGTAAAAATGGTGCAACGATTTCAATTGTGAATGGTGAAGCGGTTGCGCGAAAATAAGGCATTCACCTTATTAGAAATGCTATTAGTCTTGATGGTTATTAGCGTTATGCTCACGATTACGCTACACTTACAAGCTTTAATTAACCGAGATCAAGCTTCTGAAAGACAAGTAAAACACTTTGTATCAGAATTAAATTACATTCAAGCAAAAGCAATTGGACAGCAAAAAACGATACATGTGACTTTAAACCCTTATAGAGACTATATAACGTTATATGAGCAAGGGGAGCGAGAACCAAAGCGATTGCCATTACGAGGCGGTAAAATATTACCTTCAAGTAATATAAACGGACTAACATTTACAAAAGATGGTCATTTAAAACAATTTGGTCGAATTGATATTAGATTTGGTGAACAAGATTATGGGTTTATCTTCCATATAGAAAGAGGGCGTTTTAGAATTGTTAAAAAATAACCAAGGGTCATTAGTCATTGAAACTTTGTTAGCGATGTTTGTTCTCTCAACGATTACGTTTATCCTAATTCCAATTTTTAATCAACTCAACCAAAAGCTTGAAGAAATCGAACGTCAAGTTGAAATGAAACAAATGTTATTTACGCATTTAAAACATCACCAATTCGAAACGCAATCTTACAAACTTCATCCTTATAAGATTGAATCTAAAAAAGGTCGTGTATGCGTCATACATGAAGGGTTAAAGTATGAAACGTGTGCAACGAAGTAGTGGATTCACTTATATTGAAATGTTGTTTGCGATGCTCGTGCTGTCACTCGTACTGAGCCTTTTACCTTTAATGATTCGTACGTTAGGACAGTTAGAATTTCAAATCTATAATTCTAACGACGTTCAACTCGAATTTTTTATGAGAGATTTAACAGACGATTTAAAACATGTTAAACGTAATCAGGTTCATGTTCGAAAGGATGCGCTAACTTTTGAAAAGGATGGAGATATCATACGTGTTTTTATAAGAAATCATAAAATCCATAAAACGGTAAATGGTAGAGGGGACATCACGTTACTTTATCAAGTATCAGATCTAGAGTTTATACGTTTACCAAATGATATGATTAGCGTTAAAATACTTAATAAAAGAGGTCAATATGCCTATGAAAAGCTTTTTTATGTGTAACAAAGGATTTATTTTACCCGGCGTACTCATATTATTTAGTTTGTATATGTCAATCGTGGCATATTACATCATTCAATATGAACTTAAATTTAAAACGCTTTATCATTTAGAGCAATATTATGACCATGAAATCAACGTATATATCAAATCAATCAAAAAGGATGAAGCACGAGATGGAACGAAATGAACCAATTATCCTAGTCGGTTTTATGGGGACAGGTAAAACAACTTTAGGCGAGTACCTCGCAGAAAAACTTCAAGCAACGTTTATAGATTTAGATCACTATATTGTAGTTAATGAAAATCGTTCGATTCCCGAAATTTTTGATCAAGACGGCGAGTCTCATTTTAGAAAGCTTGAACATGATTATTTAAAGGATTGTATGCATCAATACGACATCATCGCTACTGGTGGTGGCATTATTGAAAGCGATACATCTCTTAAACTTTTAGAATCATGTCAAAATGTCGTCTGGTTAGATTGCGATATCGATACAATCTACCATCGTGTGAACACTGATTCAAACCGTCCAAACGCTAATGGTAAAACTTTAGACGAATTAAAAAACTTGTATTGTTCAAGGCATTCAAGATATAATGAAATCGCATTCATAAAAGTGAATACGAACCAGGTTATTCATGATTCCTACCAAGAAATTATGAATCAAATTAACGCGAATGATCAATGTTAGAGAGAATGATACAAAAATCATCGCCGAAGGAGCAAGCATTACGCGAATCTCTCAGGCAAAAGGATAACATTGGGACGCATTCCTGAAGGATATTCAACAGGGTGGCAAGTTACTTGTCACTCTTTTTTATTTATCATTTAAAATGGGGGTTTCAATATGTCAAATGAATTAAAACAAACACCACTTTATCAAAGTTTTGTTGATCACGATGCTAAAATCGTGGAATTCGGTGGTTGGGCAATGCCAGTTCAATTCTCTAGCATTAAAGAAGAACACAATGCGGTTAGAGAAAACGTTGGTATGTTCGATGTAAGTCACATGGGAGAAATCTTAATTGAAGGTCCTGAAGCTTCTAAGCTTGTTCAATATTTATTATCTAACGACACTTCTAAGTTAACTACTGAAAAAGCACAATACACAGCTTTATGTAACGAAAAAGGTGGCGTAATTGATGATTTAATCACTTATCAGTTAGATGATAATAAATATTTATTAGTCGTTAACGCTGCTAATACGGATAAAGATTACGAATGGATGGCTAACCATAAAAATGGTTTTGATGCTGAGGTTACGAACGTATCTAAAGACTATGGCCAAATTGCTGTTCAAGGTCCTAAAGCACGTGACCTAGTTGCATCTTTAGTAGACGTTGACGTTTCAGAAATGAAACCGTTTGAATTTAAACAAAATGTCGAAATATTCGGTAAAAAAGTATTACTTTCTCAATCAGGTTACACTGGTGAAGACGGTTTTGAAATCTATACGAAGGCTGAAGATACTTTAGCTGTATGGGAAGGCTTCATTGATAAAGATGTAACATTATGTGGTCTAGGTGCACGTGACACGTTACGTTTAGAAGCTGGTTTACCTTTACATGGTCAAGACTTATCAGAAGATATTACGCCATATGACGGCGGTATCGCATTTGCTTGTAAACCTCTAATTGAAGAGGACTTTATTGGTAAAGACGTACTTAAAGAACAAAAAGAAAATGGTTCACCACGTCGTTCAGTTGGTATTGAATTAGTTGGTAAAGGTATCCCTCGTACTGGCTATGAAGTATACAACGAAGATGGTGAAGAAATCGGTGTTGTAACTTCAGGTACACAATCTCCATCATCAGGCAAATCAATTGGTCTAGCTATGATTAAGAGAGATGAATATGAACTTGGTAAAACAATCATTATTCAAGTTCGTAAGCGTCAAGTAGAAGCTAAAATTGTTAAGAAAAATCATATCAATAAATAAGGGGTGTATATTGTGAGTCATCGTTATATTCCATTAACAGAACAAGACAAAAAAGAAATGCTTGGAACTATTGGTGTTAACTCTATCGATGAGTTATATAGTGACGTTCCTAAAGAAATCTTATTAGATCGCAAATTAAACATTGAAGAGGCAGTACCAGAAACAACACTTTTAAAAAGATTAAATAAAATCGCAAGTAAAAACATTACTAAAGAAACACACACATCTTTCCTAGGTGCTGGTGTTTATGATCATTACACACCTGCAGTTGTAGATGCGATGATTTCAAGATCTGAATTCTATACTGCGTACACACCATACCAACCTGAGATCTCACAAGGTGAACTACAAGCAATTTTCGAATTCCAAACATTAATCTGTGAACTTACAGATATGGATATCGCTAACTCATCTATGTATGATGGTATGACAAGTTTTGCTGAAGCTTGTATTTTAGCTTTTGCTCAAACGAAGAAAAACAAAATCGTAGTATCTAAAGGCTTACATTACCAAGCGCTTCAAGTACTACACACTTATGCAGAAATTAGAGAAGATTTTGAAGTCGTAGAAGTTGATCTTGACGGTACAGTAACGGACTTAGAAAAGTTACAAGACGCTATCGATGACGATACAGCTGCTGTTGCAGTTCAATATCCTAACTTCTATGGTTCTATTGAAGACTTAGAAAAGATCAAGTCATTCATTGAAGATAAAAAAGCATTATTCATTGTATACGCTAACCCATTAGCTCTAGGTTTATTAACACCTCCAGGTAGCTTTGGTGCGGACATTGTTGTTGGTGATACTCAAGTATTTGGTATTCCAGCTCAATTTGGTGGTCCTCACTGTGGTTACTTCGCAACGACTAAAAAGTTAATGCGTAAAGTACCAGGTCGTTTAGTAGGTCAAACGCAAGATGACCATGGTAACCGTGGCTTTGTATTAACATTACAAGCGCGTGAACAACATATCCGTCGTGACAAAGCGACTTCAAATATCTGTTCAAACCAAGCGTTAAACGCGATTGCTTCATCTATCGCGATGTCAGCTCTTGGTAAACAAGGTATTCAAGAAATTGCTGAACGTAACCTTGAAAATGCAAACTATGCAAAACAACAATTTAAAGATAACGGTTTCGAAGTATTAGATGGTATGTCATTTAACGAATTCGTTGTTAAATTCGATAAACCAATTGCTGAAGTTAATAAACAATTACTTGAAGCAGATATTATCGGTGGTTTCGACTTAAGTGCTGCATCTAGCGACTTTGACAATCATATGTTAATTGCAGTTACAGAATTAAGAACTAAAGAAGAGATTGATACATTCGTTAAGAAAGCAGGTGAAGTAAATGGTCAGTAAATCAAGTCCATTAATTTTTGAACGTTCTAAAGTAGGTAGATTCTCTTATTCATTACCAGAAAAAGATATTGAAGGTCAAAAAGCTTCGTCACTTTTAGATGAGAAATTCATCCGTAAAGAAAAAGCAGAATTACCTGAAGTTGCTGAATTAGATTTAGTTCGTCACTATACTGAGCTTTCTAATAAAAACTTCGGTATCGATAACGGTTTCTATCCATTAGGTTCATGTACGATGAAGTACAACCCTAAAATTAATGAAAAAGTTGCACGAATTCCTGGATTTAGTGAATCACATCCTTTACAAGATGTTGAACAAGTTCAAGGTTCTTTAGAAATCGTGTATAACTTACAAGAAGAACTTAAAGAAATCACAGGTATGGACGAAGTAACGTTACAACCTGCAGCTGGTGCTCACGGTGAGTGGACAGCATTAATGATTTTCAAAGCGTATCATAAGAAAAATGGTGAAGGTCACCGTAACGAAGTTATCGTACCTGACTCAGCTCACGGTACTAACCCAGCCTCTGCGGCATTCGCTGGATTTAAATCAGTTACAGTTAAGTCTAACGAACGCGGCGAAGTGGATATTGAGCACTTAAAAGAGCTTGTTAATGAAAACACTGCAGCGATCATGTTAACAAACCCAAATACGCTTGGTATTTTCGAACAAAACATCATGGAAATTGGTAAAATCGTTCACGAAGCAGGCGGCTTATTATACTACGATGGTGCTAACTTAAATGCCATCATGGATAAAGTACGTCCTGGAGACATGGGCTTTGACGCTGTACACTTAAACTTACACAAAACATTCACTGGTCCTCACGGCGGTGGTGGTCCTGGTTCAGGCCCAATCGGCGTTAAGAAAGAATTAAAATCATTTATGCCTAAACCACTTGTAGTTAAAGAGGGCGACAGCTTTAAATATGACAATGATATTGAAAATTCTATCGGACGTGTTAAACCGTTCTACGGTAACTTCGGTATCTATCTTAGAGCATACACGTACATCCGCTCTATGGGTGCTACAGGCTTAAAAGAAGTATCTGAATCAGCTGTATTAAATGCAAACTATATCAAAGCGCGTCTTAAAGAAGAATTCGAAATTCCATTCGATCAATATTGTAAACATGAATTCGTTCTAAGTGGTGTTAAACAAAAAGAACTAGGTGTACGTACATTAGACATGGCTAAACGTCTTTTAGACTTTGGTGTACATCCACCTACAATTTACTTCCCACTTAACGTTCAAGAAGGTATGATGATTGAGCCTACAGAAACTGAATCTAAAGACACTTTAGATTACTTCTGTGACGCTTTAATTCAAATCTCTAATGAAGCTAAAGAAGATCCTGATAAAGTATTAGAGGCACCTCATAATACGATTATCGACCGTTTAGATGAAACACAAGCTGCGCGTAAACCTGTTTTAAAATTTGAAGGTTTAAAAGCTGAAAAAGAATAAATAACATATTAATCGATACACTAAAAAACACCCAAGCCACATAGCAGTGGTTTGGGTGTTTTAATAATTATAATAAAATAAATTGGTGAGATAAGCTTATTTCTTAGACTTAATCTTACCTGTCCATTTTTTATAGCCGCCTTTAAGCATATAAATATCAGTGTAACCTTTTTTCTTAAGGATACGAGCTGCTCTGTAGCTAGCGATACCATTCGCATCAATTAAGTAAATCGGTTGATCTTTACGTAAGCCTTTATAACGTTGACGAAACATCGTCATAGGAATATTTCGAGCACCGTTAATGTGGCCGTAGTCATAATCAACTTTCTCTCTTAAATCAATAACTTGAGATTTACGTAAACCATCACTAAATTCATTTTGGTTTAATTCAGTAACTGATTTTTTATTCATGAAAAATTGATAGACCATATATAGCACAATAATAATTAATATTGCTAGGGCTATAAACCAAAAGTTACTCATCTTGCATCCTCCCTAAAATACCGATATTATAATTATAAGACTGTTCTAGTTAATTTTCAAAACTTTTTCATTGAAAAATTTATGAATTAATATAATGTGAAAAGTTAGAATTTAGTGCAATATACATAGATATATTTAGATAGGAGTTTTATAATTGACTGAAACTTGGAACTTTATTAACACTGGAAGCAACGACCCGTTTTACAATATGGCAGTCGATGAGGCACTGTTAAATTTTGTATCTCGAGGTGAAATAGATCCAGTAGTTAGATTCTACACTTGGGATCCACCTACATTATCAGTAGGGTATTTCCAAAGACTAAAAAAAGAAATCGACATCGATATGGTGCGTGAAAAAGGATATGGTCTCGTACGTCGTCAAACAGGCGGACGCGGGGTATTACATGATAAAGAGTTAACTTACAGTGTGATTGTACCTGAATCGCATGAAAATATGCCAAAGACAGTAACTGAAGCATACCGAGTGATTTCAGAAGGACTGTTAGAAGGATTTAAATCATTAGGATTTGATGCTTATTTTGCTGTCCCTCGTTCAAAAGAAGAACGTGAGAAATTAAAACAACCACGTAGTGCTGTATGTTTTGACGCGCCAAGTTGGTATGAACTTGTAGTAGAAGGTCGTAAAATTGCAGGTAGCGCGCAAACTAGACAAAAGGGCGTTATCTTACAACATGGTTCTATCTTGCAAGAGGTTGACATTGATGACTTATTCGATATGTTCATCTTCAAAAATGATCGCCTTAAAGACAAAATGAAAAAGGCGTTTATCGATAAAGCAGTCGCAATTAACGATATTGCTGATAAACACATTACCTTAGAAGAAATGGAAGAAGCATTTGAAGCTGGCTTTAAAAAAGGTCTTAATATCGAATTCAAGCCTTTAACATTTACAGAAGCCCAAGAAGCAGAAATTAAAGAACTAGAAGCGAAATTTAAGTCTGACGAGTGGAATTACCGTAAATAACGACATCTCACATATTAAAGATTTATTTCAACTTTAAAAGCCCTAGATGATATATGGTCAACTAGGGCTTTCTCTTACTTTCTACGACGTCGTTTGTTCTTTCGCAACGCACGACGATATTTCCGTTGATCTTCGGTTAAGAAGAAGAAATGGTATATAAGATATCCAATACCTACTAAAATTAATAGGGAGATTATCATTCTAATGAAGCTATCCATAAACATATTAAAATTGAGAACAATTCCTATTAAGGCAACGATGACAATAAACCAAAAGAATATTTTTTGACCCATGCTTTCACCTCTATTCTTGTGATGTAGTTTCAGAATCATTACTTTCAGTTTCTTGATTTACATAAGTAATTTCACGTAATTTCTGTCTACCTTTAGTTATTTTCTTATCATCTTTATCACGATAACCATCTTTGATTTCAGTTAATGCTTTATCTAAATTCTTATTTATTGATTTAATTTGTTTGTCATCATCTTTAGATATTTTAGAAACTTCCTCAATGTTAGACTTATAATCATCGTAAGCAGTGCTAGCTTTCTCTTGTAATTCATCTAACTGCTCATTAATTTCATCTTCACCTTTATTTTCCGTAACTTCTTCATCTATCTTGGCATATTCCTCAATAATATGCGTAATATCTTCATAATACTTAGCAGAAGCTTCTAGATAATCAGAATGCTTTTGATTTTGTTTGGCCTGTTTACCGTTCTCCATATCCATTTCAAGACCATGAAGACGTTCCTTTTTATCGGAGATATCTGTCTTAAGTTCTTGAATCTTAAGCTTTGTTTTATGGTTAGATTCTCTTAATTTAGTTGTTTTCTCTTCAATTGGAGCTAAATCTTGGCTCCTGCAAGCAGTTAATAATAACGAACCTGAAATAAGTAGCAACAAACTTTTTTTCATCTCATAATCTTCCTATTCAATTCATTTTTATAAAGTATGTATGCTATCATTTTAATGTATAGCGTTACTTAGTACAAATATTTAAAGGGGATGACGACATGAATAAATTAGAAAATGTGAAAAACATTTTAAAAGAGAAAGATCTAGATGCCTTAATCATATTATCTGATTTCAATAGACGCTATGTTTCAAACTTTACAGGAACGAGCGGTGCGCTGTTAATCACATCTAAAGAATCAATCCTTGTCACTGACTTTAGATATATCGAACAAGCTAATGAACAGGCTAAAGGCTTTGAAATCGTTAAGCAAACGAAGGATTTAATTGCTACCGTTGGCGAGCTAATTGAATCTAAAGGACTTAAAGAAATTGGCTTTGAAGGTCCACATGTACCTTACGATACATATGAGGCTTTAAATGCATTTGATTTTAACTTAACTTCGGTAAATTTTGATATTGATAAAATCAGACAAGTTAAAACTCAAGAAGAAATTGAGATTATTCAACATGTAGCTAAAATCGTGGATGATGCCTATGAATATATTTTAACAGTTGTAAAACCAGGTATGACTGAGAAAGAAGTTAAAGCATACCTAGAAAGTAAAATGCTTCATCTTGGTGCTGATGACACGTCATTCGATACGATTGTAGCTTCAGGCTATCGTGGCGCATTACCACATGGTGTTGCTAGTGATAAAGTAATCGAGAAAGGCGATATGATTACACTCGACTTTGGTGCTTATTATCAAGGCTACGCTTCAGATATTACGCGTACATTTGCGGTCGGCGACCCTGATCCTAAGATGAAAGAAATTTATAACATTGTTTTAAAAGCACAAGAAGAAGCTGTGAAACAAGCGAAAGCAGGCATGGGTTGTAAAGAACTTGATGCTGTAGCGCGTGACATTATTACTGAAGCAGGCTATGGTGATAACTTTGGTCACTCACTAGGTCATGGTATCGGGCTCGATGTACACGAAGCACCAGTACTGTCATTCAAATCTGATGCCACTTTAAAAGTCAATCAATGTGTTACAATTGAACCGGGTATTTATGTAGAAGGTTTAGGTGGCGTACGTATTGAAGATGACATTTTAATCACTGAAGATGGGTGTCAACGCTTTACTAATTCGTCAAAAGAACTTATTATTTTATAATGAAAGCATAATGAGGAGGAAACTGAATGATTTCGGTTAATGATTTTAAAACAGGTTTAACTATTTCTGTAGATAACGGTATTTGGAAAGTTGTAGACTTCCAACACGTTAAACCAGGTAAAGGTTCTGCATTCGTACGTTCTAAGTTACGTAACCTACGTACAGGTGCGATTCAAGAGAAAACATTCCGTGCTGGTGAAAAAGTAGAACCAGCAATGATTGAAAACCGCCGTATGCAATACTTATATGCAGATGGTGAAAACCATGTCTTCATGGATAACGAAACGTTCGATCAAATTGAATTACCTGAAGATTACTTAAAATATGAACTTCAATTCTTAAAAGCGAACATGGAAGTTCAAATTCAATCTTATGAAGGTGAAACAATCGGTATTGAATTACCTAAAACTGTTGAACTTACAGTTACGGATACTGAACCAGGTATCAAAGGCGATACAGCAACTGGTGCTACGAAATCAGCTACAGTTGAAACTGGTTATACGTTAAACGTACCACTTTTCGTTAATGAAGGTGACGCATTAGTTATTAACACTTCTGACGGAAGCTATAGTTCAAGAGCATAATCGTCAAATCATTGCTAAGTTTGAACCATGATTCTCAATTTCTTATACAGCCTGCGTACCTTTAGCACTGTTGAGTTTTTTACTCAATATTAAGCTATTTACGTCGTGCTGACTTAAGAGATTGAGAATTTTTCTATATCAATAGGAAATTATAGCGTAAGCCTACCTATATTTCTGTTCATTGAAACTCATAAAATGTTACTATTACTATGTGTACATATTTATCAATTAAAATGATGTATCATACATGAGTTTAGGGTAAATGTATATGCGTGATTTACTTGAATTGATAAAATCTGTAAAGTAAAATAACAGGATAGACGAAATCTAACTGAAGGAGTCAGTCGAAATGAGTTTTAAAGAGATTAAAGAATTAATAGAGATATTAGACAATTCTAACTTAACCGAAATTAATGTTGAAAGTAAGGGGAATAATGTAACACTTAAGAAGGAAAAAGAAGTTATCCGTGAAAGTGTTCAAGCTCAACCAGTACATAACCAACCTGCTCAACCACAAGCACCAGTCAATACGTCTGACCAATCAAACCAAGGTTCTAACGATCAAGAAGACGATGGTACGCAAAAAATTACTGCACCAATGGTTGGTACATTCTATAAAGCACCATCACCAGATGAACCTGCATATGTTCAAGTTGGAGATAAAGTATCTAACGAATCCACTGTTTGTATTTTAGAAGCTATGAAATTATTTAACGAAATTCAAGCCGAAGTATCAGGCGAGATTGTTGAAATTCTAGTAGAAGACGGACAAATGGTAGAGTATGGCCAACCGTTATTTAAGGTGAAATAATGATGAAGAAAATTCTAATTGCTAACCGTGGGGAGATTGCAGTTCGAATTATTCGAGCATGCCATGAACTAGGGATACAAACAGTAGCGATTTATTCTGAAGGCGATAAAGACGCTTTACATACTCAAATAGCAGATGAAGCATACTGTGTAGGTCCAACGCAATCTAAAGATTCATATTTAAATATTCCAAACATACTCTCAATCGCAACAGCAACTGGATGTGACGGGGTACATCCAGGTTATGGTTTCTTAGCGGAAAATGGGGATTTCGCTGAACTATGTGAAGCTTGCCAATTAAAATTTATTGGACCAAACTATAGCTCAATACAAAAAATGGGAATCAAAGACGTTGCTAAAGAAGAAATGAAACGTGCTGAAGTTCCTGTAGTTCCAGGTAGTGAAGGCTTAGTTGATTCCATTTCGGAAGCTAAGAAGACAGCTAAACGTATCGGTTACCCAGTTATCATTAAAGCAACAGCAGGTGGTGGCGGTAAAGGTATCCGTGTAGCTCGCGACGTTAAAGAGCTTGAAAACGGTTATAAGATGACTCAACAAGAAGCTGAGACAGCTTTCGGTAATGGCGGTTTATATCTTGAGAAATTTATAGAAAACTTTAGACACGTTGAAATTCAAATTATTGGTGATGAATATGGTAACGTTATTCACTTAGGGGAACGTGACTGTACGATCCAACGCCGTATGCAAAAGCTCGTTGAAGAAGCACCATCACCGATCATATCTGAAGATAAGCGTAAAGAAATGGGCGATGCGGCAGTACGTGCTGCTAAAGCCGTGAATTATGTCAATGCAGGTACAATTGAATTTATCTATGATTTAGATACGAATGACTTCTATTTCATGGAAATGAATACGCGTATCCAAGTTGAGCATCCTGTAACTGAAATGGTTACTGGAGTCGACTTAGTTAAACTACAAATCAAAGTAGCTATGGGCGAACGATTACCATACACGCAAGATGACATTCAGATTAATGGTCACGCGATGGAATTTCGTATTAATGCAGAGAACCCATATCAAAACTTCATGCCATCACCTGGTAAAATTGAGCAATACTTAACACCTGGTGGTATGGGCGTACGTATCGAATCTGCTTGCTATACAAACTATATGATTCCACCTTACTACGATTCTATGGTGGCCAAATTAATCGTGCATCAACCAACGCGTGATGAAGCGATTCAAACAGGTATTCGTGCATTAAGCGAATTTGTCGTGCTTGGTATTGATACGACAATTCCATTCCATTTACGTTTATTAAATCATGATGTTTTCCGAAAAGGATTCTTTTCAACGAAATTCTTGGAAATTCATGATATTATGAATGGAGAATAATAGTTAATAAAGGAGGCAAAAACCATGGTTCAAGCTATTGCCAAAGAACACCCGAATTTAGGTAATGTAGAAATCGCACCAGAGGTTATTTCCGTCATCGCAAGCATTGCTGCATCAGAGGTTGAAGGCGTGCATGGATTGTTCTCTGATTTTAAAGATATAACATTAGAGCGATTCGGTAAGAGAAATCCAAGCAAAGGTATCAAAGTAGAAACGAAAGATAACGAAATTTATATTGATGTGTATTGTTCATTTAAATATGGCACACGCATTTCTGAGACTGCTCACAAAGTTCAAAATGCTATTCATAATTCAATAAAAACGATGACTGCGATTACACCTAAACAAGTCAATATTCATATTTCTCACATCGAAGTGTCTCATAATAAAAAAGTGCGCTAGTAGAAATTTACAGAAATGAAGGAGCATAATATGAGTAGAACACAAGCAAGAGCTCAAGCTTTTCAAACTTTATTCCAATTAGAGATGAAAGATACCGAACTTTCAATTGATGAAGCGATTTCATTTATTAAAGATGATTATCCAGATTTAGACTTCGACTTCATTCACTGGCTTGTATCAGGCGTTAAAGATCATGAATCTGTTCTTGATAATAAGATTCAACCCTATTTAAAGGACTGGACGATTTCTCGTCTTTTAAAATCTGATCGCATCATTCTACGTATCGCTACTTATGAAATCGGTTATAGTGATACGCCTGATAAAGTTATCATTAATGAAGCCATCGAACTTGCCAAGCAATATAGTGACGAAGGTCACTACAAATTTGTGAACGGCGTATTAAGTAATATTATTAAAAATGATTGAGTGATTTTATGTCAAAATATCTAAGTGTTTCAGCACTCACGAAATACATTAAATATAAATTTGATCAAGACCCGCATCTTCAAACGGTGCTTATTAAAGGTGAAATCTCCAACTTTAAAAAGCACTTTAGCGGTCACCTTTACTTTGCTTTAAAAGACAAAGGAAGCGTAATCAGCGCGATGATGTTTAAAGGAAATGCTTCAAAATTAAACTTTGAACCTAAAGAAGGTGACGAAGTTTTAATTGAAGCACGTGTTTCTGTTTATGAGGCACGAGGAAGTTATCAAATTTATGTTAATAAAATGCAATTAGATGGTATTGGTAACTTATACCAACGACTTGAAGAACTTAAGAAGAAGTTACACAAAGCAGGCTATTTTGATCAATCTCTTAAAAAGCCCATTCCAAAATACCCTCAAAAAATTGCAGTATTAACAGCGAGCACGGGTGCTGCGATTCGAGATATTCACTCTACGATTAATAAGCGCTATCCACTTGTGGAACAAGTTCAAATCAATACCTTAGTACAAGGTAAACAAGCGAAACAGGATATTATTCAAAACATTCAAAAGGCTGATGCATTAGGTGTAGACACGATCATTATCGGTCGTGGTGGCGGTTCTATAGAAGATTTATGGAACTTTAATGAAGAAGAAGTTGTTCAAGCAATATATGAATGCCAAACGCCAATTATTTCAGCGGTTGGTCACGAGACTGACTTCACGCTTAGTGACTTTGTAGCTGATGTTAGAGCTGCCACACCTACGCAAGCAGCTGTAATCGCGACTCCTGATAAGTATGAGTTACTTCAACAACTAAAACAAACGAAGTTAACACTTACAAGGTCAATGCAACAACTTTTAAAACATCATTCCAAACATTTATCTCATCTATCATCTTATTATAAGTTCAAACAACCTACATTACTTTATGATCAACAACTTCAAAGGAAAGATGATCTTGAAAAGCAACTTATACAAACAATGATGTTGAGAATTCAAAACACGACCTATCAATTAAGCTTGTATAATCAACGTTTTAATCTCAAACAATTAAATGAACGTGTGACTCATCTAAATGAGACAAAAGCTAAGTTAAGTTCTAGGCTTCAACAAACAATGAAATCAACCTTAAAGCATCATCAAAATGCCTATGTAAATAAACTAGAACGACTTAACAATCTCAGTCCTACTAACACGATGCTACGTGGTTATACCATCGTGAATAAAGACGATAAAGTTGTGACGAGCACACAAGCTTTAAAAGAAAATGATGAAATTGAACTTACTATGAAGGATGGCAACGTCGATGCAATCGTAAAGAAAGTTAGGTGTAAAAATGAGTAAGAAGCAAAACTTTGAAGACATGATGCAAGAACTTGAAAACATTGTTCAAAAGCTTGATAACGAAACAGTTTCCCTAGAAGAGTCGTTAGAACTCTATCAACGCGGCATGGAATTATCAACGAAATGTGATCAAACGCTTAAAAATGCTGAAGAAAAAGTGAACGAAATGATTAAAGAAGAAGAGGATAATAATCATGATAACGCCACACATGAAGCAAACAATTGATGATATAAATAACGTCATCGAACAATCGATTGAAACTTCAGAACTGAATACGAACCTAGAAGAAAGCATGCGCTATTCACTTCAAGCAGGCGGGAAACGTATTCGCCCCTTACTCATGTTACTTACCATTGATATGATTGATCCTAACGCCGTACAAAATGGTTATCAAACCGCTATAGCGCTAGAGATGATTCATACGTACTCACTGATTCATGACGATTTACCCGCTATGGACAACGATGACTATAGACGTGGTAAATTAACGAATCATAAAGTTTATGGTGAATGGAAAGCCATTCTAGCCGGAGATGCGCTTTTAACAAAAGCATTCGAAATCATCACGAAAGATGAGAAGCTAGAACCAACGATTCAGGTTCAATTAATCAAAGACCTAGCTATCGCAAGTGGACATATGGGCATGATTGGTGGTCAAACGATTGATATGGAGAGTGAAGATAAGACAATCTCACTATCGCAACTTGAAACCATTCATCGCTATAAAACTGGTGCTTTACTTAAATACGCTGTTTTAGCAGGTGCACACATTGCGAAAGTAGATGGGAAATACCTTAATGCATTAGATACATTCGGCGATGCACTTGGGATGATTTTCCAAATTAAAGATGATTTACTTGATATATATGGTGACGAAGCCGAAATCGGTAAACCGACAGGAAGCGACGTTGCGAACAATAAAAATACATATGTTTCATTATTAGGCGAGAAAGAGACAAACGCACGTCTACATGCATATGTCGATCAAGCTCACAACGCTTTAAACGAATTAGAAAATGAATTTGATACATCAGAGCTCCAAGAAATCACAAAATTAATGTATCAACGCACGAAATAAATAGTCATTACACTTTACGTTTACATTAATTGGGTATTATGATTAACTTAAATGATTAAACGTAACTTGCATATGAATTATTTCAACTTAAATTAAGGGTGATATATGTGGATATAGAAAAAATACAGGATCCATCATTCTTAAAAAGTCTTAATGACGAGGAACTGATTCAACTTAGCGAAGAAATCAGAACATTTCTCATCAAAAAATGTTCGATCACTGGTGGACATATTGGTGCTAACTTAGGTGTTGTTGAATTAACACTTGCATTACACAAGTATTTTGATAGTCCTACTGACAAGATACTTTTCGATGTGGGGCATCAATCATATATTCATAAAATATTGACTGGCCGTGGTGAACAATTTGATACATTACGACAATATAAAGGATTATGTGGATTCCCTAAATTAAAAGAGTCTGAACATGACGTGTGGGAAGCAGGTCACAGTTCAACATCTTTATCAGCAGCACATGGTATGGCGAAAGCACGTGATATAAGAGGCGAAGACCATCACGTTGTTCCAATTATTGGTGACGGTGCTTTAACAGGTGGTATGGCACTTGAAGCTTTAAATAATATTGGCCATGATAAAACGAATATCAATATCATTTTAAATGATAACGAAATGAGTATTGCCCCGAACGTTGGCGCAATGCATAATATGTTAGGCCGTATTCGCATGAATCAAGGCTATAATCGTCTAAAAGTAGATGCGGAAACTGTACTAAGCAAGTTACCAGGTGGCAGTCGATTACGTGAATCAGCTGATCGTTTAAAAGATAGCTTGAAATACCTCGTGGTAGACGGTGCCTTTTTTGAAGAGTTAGGTATTCGTTACATCGGACCAGTCGATGGACATAATTTCCACGAACTTAGAGAGTCAATTGAGACAGCTAAATCAATCGATAAACCAGTCATTATTCATGTTGTAACGAAAAAGGGTAAAGGTTATAAGCCAGCTGAACTCGATACAATCGGTACTTGGCATGGTCTTGGACCTTATAAACTTGAAACTGGTGAACAGATTAAAGGTACTAGCGCTGGTCCTTCATGGAGTCAGTTTATGAGCGATGAAATACTTCATTATGCAAAATCAGACAAACGTGTCGTAGCGATCACACCTGCAATGCCAGTAGGTTCTAAGTTAACGAAATTCCAAAATGAATTACCAGAGCAATTCTTTGATGTTGGTATCGCAGAACAACATGCCGTTACGATGGCTGCAGGTATGGCTGTAGACGGTATGAAACCGTACGTAGCGATTTATTCAACATTCTTACAACGTGCTTTTGACCAAGTGTTACACGATGTGGATCGTCAAAACTTAAACGTTATCTTTGGTGTTGACCGTGCTGGATTAGTTGGTGCAGACGGTGAAACACACCAAGGTGTCTTTGACATTGGTTTCTTAAGTCAGTGTCCTAATATGACAATTATGATGCCTAAAGATGAGAATGAGGCACAACATCTCGTTCATACTGCCATGAAATATGAAAAAGGCCCAGTCGCAATCCGTTATCCAAGAGGTAATGGTTTAGGTGTGCCACTCGACACAACGAAACAAGAACTACCTATTGGTAAATGGGAAGTTATCCATGAAGGTAGCGATGTTGCACTTATTAGCTATGGACCAAGCGTTTCAATGATTGAGAAGGCGCAAGAGCTGCTTGAAGATTATGGTATCAAAGCGTCAGTAATTAATGCACGCTTTATCAAGCCAATGGATGAATCTCTACTAATGACGTTAGGTCGTAAGCAAACACCAATGATTATTGTTGAAGAAGCAATGTTAACGGGTGGACTAGGTAGTCAAATTCAATCATTTCTTATGGATAATCAATTTCTTAATCAAACTAAACGCTTTGGTATTAATAATGAGTATATCGAACACGGTGACGTTTCAGAAATCCTTCGTGACATCGGTTTAACTGCCGAAAACATTGTGAAAGCAACAACTGAAATGCTTTCAACACACAATCTTAAACAATCTCTTTAATACACATCGAATGCTTTTTTACTTCCTTGAAAAGTACTTTAGCATTCTTAGATGGACTTAAGACATTTAAACGAGTAAAGCTTTTATGCTTATTCATTCAATTTCTAAATCGCGATTGTAATAGGTCGAGACCTAGAATGAACGCCATATCGAAATTGACTTACATGTCTTAAGTCCTTTTTTTGATTTTAATGTATTGAATTTCCTTTCATCGTGTATTAAAGTCACAAAACCGGCTTAATCGCTCGTAATAAGAAACGTAGTTATCTATTAAATCGCTGACTTTCAAATGCGTCATAATCATGCATTTATTCAATTTATACATAAACGAAAAATCAAAACATTCGTGAATACCCTTACATTACATGGTTATTAGTAGTTGTAAAAATTTGCTTGTGATAAAATGAATGTATAAATATTCAAAATAAGAGGTGTTCGTCGTGGCCAAGAAATCGGTTAGACACATTAAAATCAGAGAAATTATCACAAATGAACAAATTGAAACTCAAGAAGAGTTAGTCAAAAGACTGAACGATTTTGAATTAAATGTCACTCAAGCGACAGTTTCTCGTGACATTAAAGAGTTACAACTTATTAAAGTGCCAGCACCAACCGGCCATTATGTCTATAGTTTGCCTAACGACCGCAAGTATCACCCTTTAGAAAAACTAGGTCGTTATTTAATGGATTCGTTCGTTAATATAGAAGGTACTGACAATCTTTTAGTACTTAAAACGTTACCAGGTAATGCGCAATCAATCGGTGCGATACTCGATCAAATCGATTGGGACGAAGTACTTGGTACCATTTGTGGTGATGATACATGTTTACTTATTTGCAGAAACAAAGATGCAGCTAAGGAAATTAAAGACAGAATCTTTAATATGCTATAGGATGTGAGAATATGCTACAAACATTATCAATACGCCAGTTTGCGATTATAGACGAACTGGAAGTTCATTTTGGCGATGGCTTAACGGTACTTAGTGGTGAAACGGGTGCGGGTAAGTCCATCATCATCGACGCGATTGGTCAATTAATAGGGGTACGCGCGTCACATGATTTTGTACGTCATGGTGCTAAGAAAGCGACTATTGAAGGTATCTTTGATATCGATAATGCGAAAGATGCTATCGCTATTTTAAAGGATATGGACATCGATGTAGACGAAGATTTCTTACTCGTGAAACGTGAAATCTTTAGTTCGGGTAAAAGTATATGCCGAATTAATAATCAAACTGTGACGCTTCAATCTTTGCGAAAGGTCATGCAGGAATTATTAGATATCCATGGCCAGCACGAGACGCAGTCTCTTTTGAAGCAGAAATATCATCTCACGCTATTAGATCAGTATGCTGAAGGTCAATATGATAAGGAGCTCAAACAGTATCATAAGACGTATGAAGCATATGTGAGTAAAAAGAAAGAGCTTGAGAATTTAGAGTCTGCTGACCAAGCGTTGTTACAACGTTTAGACTTAATGAAGTTTCAGTTCGATGAATTAAAAGAGGCCCATCTTAAAGAAGGAGAAATTGAAGACCTTGAGGCTGAAATAAAGCGGATACAAAACTCTGAACAATTGAGTCACGCGCTTAATAATGCGCACGTGGTGCTTACAGATGAGAATGCGATCCCTGATCGTTTATACGAACTATCAACGGAACTTCAAAATATCAACGAAATCATCCCTGATCAGTATCAAGAGCTCAAAGATCAAGTCGACCAGTTTTATTATCTGCTCGGAGATGCCAAACATCAGATTTATGATGAAATGAGTAATACAGAATTTGATGAGCAATATTTAAATGAATTAGAGTCACGTATGAACTTGCTTAATAACTTAAAGCGTAAGTACGGCAAGGACATTAAGTCGTTACTGCTTTATCAAGAAACGATCGCGGATGAGATTCATAAAATTGAGAACTATGAAGAAAGTTCAGCGGAACTACGTAAAGAGATAGAAGAATTGTACGATAAGGTCATTAAATACGGTGAGCAACTATCCAAGAAACGCCGTAAAGTAGCCCAAGAGTTACGCGACCATATTGTAGATGAAATCCAAAATCTACAAATGAAGGATGCAAACCTTGAAATTTTCTTCAAAAAGTTAGATTCACCATCTCATGACGGCTTAGAATTTATTGAGTTCCTAATTAGTCCGAATAAAGGAGAACCGTTAAAGAGCCTGAATAAAGTCGCATCAGGCGGGGAATTATCTCGTATTATGCTCGCGTTGAAAAGTATTTTTGTTAAATCTCGTGGTCAAACGGCTATATTATTTGATGAGGTGGATTCTGGCGTATCCGGTCAAGCCGCTCAAAAGATGGCTGTTAAGATGAAAGACATTGCAAAGCATATCCAGGTCATCTGTATTTCGCACTTACCACAAGTAGCAGCTATGAGTGACCATCACTTATTTATTTCAAAGGTTGAAAAAGATGACCGTACGACAACATCCGTTCAAGAGCTAGAAGGTGACAACCGAATTGATGAAGTCGCACGAATGATCTCAGGTGCACAAGTTACATCGATTACACGCGAGAACGCGAAAGAAATGATTGAACAAAATAGTCGCTAAGGAGCTGAACTAAATCATGCAATTTAAAGATGTATTAAATGATATAGACAATCTCAAAGGTCGCATCGGTATTGTTGCAGCAAACGATGAATCAACTTTAAAGGCAATGATTGATGTCCTACACCATACAAGCGCACAACTAGTTTTATATGATGTAACTGATACATCAGAAATGGTACGTTCATTCGATTTATCCCAATCAGATTACGAACGCATTGATATCAAGACATACCAAGATGAAAGTAACATGCTTGAACATGTTTTTAACGACATTGCGTCGAAAGAAATTGATGTCATCTTTAAAGGTAATATCACGACTTCAAAGATCTTAAAGGCCGTACTTAAATATGAAAAGCAAGTTCAAGACCAATGTTTCTTATCGCATGTAGCATGTTTCGATATCCCAGATTACCATAAATTACTTATGATTTCGGACGTTGCTTTAAACGTGTTACCAAGTGTTGAAGATAAGATGAACATGATCCATAACATTGAGCCCTTTGCGAGAGAAATCGGGTATACGTCATTAAACGTTGCGATGCTGTCATCTGTAGAATATGAAACAAAGAACATTCCTTCGACTATCGACGCGAAAGCAGTCGCTGAGCATTATCAACAACAAACGTCTGATGTGAATGTCGTAGTTGATGGTCCTTTCGCGTTTGATAATGCGATTGATAAGCACAGCGCGATCAAGAAGCAAATTTCATCCCAAGTAGCTGGTGAAGCTGACGTGATTATCGTGCCTCAACTCGACGTGGGGAACGCGATTTATAAGACATTAACGTATTTCAGTAATGCGAACGTTGCGAGCATTATCTTAGGGGCTTCATTACCGATAGGAATCACGTCTCGTGCCGATAGCGTTAAGAACAAGTATTTAACCGCTATTCTCACTTTAAAAGCCATTTAAATCAGTTACGTTTGTCGAATTGTAACTTAAATGATTGCACTCATTTACGAATACGTATAATTTTAAATTGGAAAACATATCATAGTATAATAAAAAACGGAAAGAGATTATTGCTTATGGAAACGAAAATTTTAGTTTTAAATTTAGGAAGTACATCTTCAAAAATTGCAATTAATTTTGATAATCAATGTGTCTTTTACGAAAACTTAAAACATGATATGGCGTTAACATCCTTGCCTTTATCCGAACAAGAAGGGAAACGTCTTGAAGAAATTCATGCACGCATACGTACAGAAGGCTATGATTTACATCACTTTGATGGTATAGCTTGTCGAGGCGGTCTTGTAAAACCGATTGAAGGCGGGGTGTATCATGTCACGAAAGAAATGGTTGCAGACCTTTCATCTTTTAAATATGGTTCCCACGCATCAAATTTAAGTGCCATGACTGGTTACACGTTAGGTAATATGTACGGTGTACCTGTTTATACACTTGATCCACCTGTAACTGATGAATTTATACCAATCTCACGTGTTACAGGTATTAAAGGTGTAGCCCGTAAAAGTGTTTATCATGCCTTAAACCAAAAGGCTGTAGCACGTATGTATGCGAAGTCCGTTAATCGACCATATGATGAGATTAATGTGATCGTTGCGCATATGGGCGGTGGCACAACAGTTGGTGCCCATCTTAAAGGCAAAGTTGTCGATGTGAACGATGGTTTACTAGGAGAAGGTCCAATGAGTCCAGAACGTGCAGGTTCAGTACCTAACGACGCGCTCTATCAATACGGCTTTGAACGACAGATGTCACCTAAGGACTTCAATCATTTCTTAAGCCGTAAGACAGGCTTCATATCACTTTGTGGTTCTAATGATGTTGAGTCTATATGTCGTGAGATGGATCAAAACGCTGAATATAAGTTAGCCGTAGACAGTTGTATTTATCAAGTTTCAAAGGCAATTGGTGAACGTTCAATTTCTTTAAAAGGACAGGTTGACCAAATTATTTTGACAGGTGGACTTGCTTATAACACTTATATAACAGACGAAATCAAACGTTACGTTGATTGGATAGCACCTGTTACGATTTACGCAGGTGAAAAAGAAATGGATGCTTTAGCCACACGTGTATATGATTTATTTATTGATCATGAAGAAGCTAAAGACTATCGTTAGGAGTTGAACAATGTCTAAAGAACAATACGATTTAGTCGTTATTGGCGGCGGTACGGCAGGTTATGCTGCTGCAATCCGTGCAAGTCAATTAAAAAAGTCCGTTGCACTTGTTGAAGAACATCAACTTGGTGGAACGTGTTTACATAGAGGATGTATTCCTACGAAAGCATTACTTAAATCAGCTAAAGTTTTAGATACGATTAAACATGCAAGTGAATTCGGTATCGAAACTGAAGCTTTTAAATTAAATGTCGACCAAATATTTGGCCGAAAAGATACAGTTGTGAACCAAATGTATCAAGGCGTCAAACATCTTATGAAGCAGAATAAAATTGACGTTTACCACGGACGTGGGCGCTTACTAGGTTCATCGATATTCTCACCTCAAAGTGGCACGGTATCTGTTGAATATGAAGATGGTGAATCAGAATTATTACCGAACCACCATGTATTGATTACTACAGGTTCTAAACCAATGTCACTACCTTTCTTACCATTTGACCATAAACAAATTTTATCGAGTGATGATTTATTACAAATGACGTCATTCCCTGATTCTATTGCGATTATCGGTGGTGGCGTGATAGGTATCGAATTTGCATCAATGCTTAATGACTTTGGTGTAGACGTACATATAATAGAAGGTAGCTCCTCGATTCTACCGAATGAGAGTCCGAGAATCGTTACGCAGTTGCGTAGGGCTTTTCAAGAGAAGGGCATTCATATTTATGAAAATGTCATGTTTGATGAAGACGCGATTAAACAAGGCGATACAGTTTCCATTCAATTACAAGACCAAACGATTGAGGTTGAGAAAGTGCTCGTTGCGATTGGTCGTGCACCTTTAACGGATGATCTAGGGCTTAATAATACGAAAGTTCAACTGGATGACCGTAACTTTATCCAAGTAAGTGACTACATGCAAACGGACGATAGTCATATTTATGCGGCAGGCGATTGCATTGGTCAACTTCAACTTGCGCATGTGGGTTCTAAGGAAGGTATCACGGCTGTTGAACATATGTTTGACCAACGTCCAATTGAAATCGATTATAACAAGATGCCTAAATGTATTTATGCGCAACCTGAGATTGCATCAATTGGTATGACCTTTGAAGCAGCGAAGTCTCAAGGCTTTAAGGCGAAGAAGCACAAAGTGCCTTTTCAAGCGAATAGCAAAGCAGTCATTGAAAGTCTCACGCCACAGGACGGTATGTGTGAAATGGTTGTTGAAGAAGGGTCTAATGAGATACTCGGTTTAAGTATGATTGGTCCTAACGTAACTGAACTGATTAATGAAGTTTCACTGCTTCAATTTATGAATGGTTCAACGTTAGAACTTGGTTTAACTACGCATGCACATCCATCAATCGGTGAAGTGCTTATGGAGATGGGTTTAAAAACAGAGAATAGCGCGATTCATGTCTAATAAGGAGGCAAATTGATGATAGATTATAAAGAAGTGGGTTTGACTGAATCAGATTTAAAGAAAATGTATGAATGGATGGATCTAGGTCGTAAGCTAGATGAAAGAATGTGGCTCTTGAACCGCGCCGGTAAGATTCCGTTTGTAATTAGTTGCCAAGGCCAAGAGGCAGCGCAAATTGGTATGGCATATGCGATGGAACAAGGCGATATTACGTCTCCTTATTATCGTGATTTAGCACTTGTGACGGCACTTGGTATGCCTGTTCTTGATACGATGATGTCGACGTTTGGTAAACGTGACGATGTCAGTTCGGGTGGTAAACAGATGCCATCACATTTCAGTCGTAAAGAAAGTGGTATTATTTCACAAGGTTCAACTGTCGCAACTCAAGTACTTCACGGTGTAGGTGCTGCGCTTGCGATGAAGATGGATGGTAAAGAGAACATCGCGTTAACGACTTTAGGTGAAGGTTCATCCAGTCAAGGTGACTTTCACGAAGGTTTAAACTTCGCTGGTGTTCATAAGCTACCTTTAATTTGCGTTATCGAAAATAATAAATACGCCATTTCAGTACCACAAAACTTACAATATGCGTCTGAGAAACTATCAGACCGTGCAATAGGGTACGGCATGCATGGTGAACAAGTCGACGGTAATGATCCTATCGCGATGTATAAAGTTATGAAAGAAGCCCGTGCACGTGCATTAGCTGGTGAAGGTCCATCGTTAATTGAAGCGATGTGTTCAAGATTAACACCGCATTCATCAGACGATGATGATTCGTACCGTACAACGGATGAGAAAGATGAAGACAAGCGTTTAGATTGTAACGTACGCTTTAAGCATTACCTCTTAGATAACGGTGTGTGCGATGAAGCTTGGTTCGACGAAGTTGATCAAAAGCACAAAGATATCGTTAATAAAGCGACGAAAGATGCGGAGAAATCAAGTTATCCATCTATCGAGGAAACGTATACGCATGTTTATGAAGAAGGGAGCTTCCAAAATGGCTAAAATTTCATATTTAGATGCGATTCACCAAGCACTTGATCAAGCTATGGCTAAAGACGACCAGGTTTACTTACTAGGTGAAGATATCGGTAAGAAAGGCGGTGTATTCGGCGTAACGAAAGGCTTACAAGATAAATACGGTTTATACCGTGTGCTTGATACGCCGCTCGCTGAATCTAATATCGTCGGTACTGCGATCGGTTCCTCTATGGTAGGTAAACGACCAGTTGCGGAGATACAGTTTGCTGAGTATATTTTACCTGCGACCAATCAAATTATGAGTGAAGCGGCTAAGATTCGTTACCGTTCGAATAACGATTGGAACTGCCCACTTACGATTCGTGCGCCATTTGGTGGCGGTATTCATGGTGCTTTATATCACTCACAAAGTATCGAAAGTGTCTTTGCATCAACGCCTGGTCTCACAGTTGTTATCCCTTCATCACCATATGACGCGAAAGGCTTATTGCTTGCTTCAATTGAGTCCAATGACCCTGTCTTATACTTCGAACATAAGAAAGCTTATCGCTTATTAAAAGAAGAAGTGCCTGAAGATTATTACACAGTGCCTTTAGGTAAGGCAGATGTAAAACGTGAAGGTAGCGATTTAACCGTCTTTACATATGGTTTATGCGTCAATTACTGCCTTCAAGCTGCCGATATGCTTAAAGAAAAAGGTATTGAAGTAGAGGTTGTCGACCTTCGTACCGTGTATCCGCTTGATAAAGAGACAATTATCGAACGCGCGAAAAAGACAGGTAAGAACTTACTTGTTACCGAAGATAATCTTGAAGGTAGCGTCATGTCAGAGGTTGCTGCAATCATCGCTGAAAATTGTTTATTCGACTTAGATGCACCGATTATGCGTCTAGCGGGTCCTGACGTGCCTGCGATGCCGTTCGCGCCGCCACTTGAAGATGAGTTTATGATGAACCCTGAAAAGATTAAAGCTAAAATGAAAGAGCTTGCGGAATTTTAAGGAGGGCCTACGATGGAAATTAAAATGCCTAAATTAGGTGAAAGTGTGCACGAAGGGACAATTGAACAATGGTTAGTTAAAGAAGGCGACACAGTTGAAGAATATGATCCGCTTTGTGAAGTTATCACAGATAAAGTTACAGCCGAAGTGCCATCTTCATACGCGGGTACGATTACTGAAATTATCGCAATTGAAGGAGAAACCATCGAAGTTGGAACAGTCATTTGTAAGATGGTGGTAGAAGGTGATGATAGTGCGGACAATGAGCCAACGTCTGATGCCGAGGATGCACAATCTGAAAGTCCGTCTCAAGACACTTCCTCTTCTGAAAAGCCAAATAAAGATAATCAGGCGCAAACGTCTAAACCTGCTTCAAATCAACCTAAGAACAATGGTCGTTATTCACCAGTTGTCTTTAGATTAGCGTCAGAACATAATATTAACTTAGCCGATGTTGAAGGTACAGGTAACTTAGGACGTGTTACTAAGAAAGATATCGAACGTGTTATTCAAGAAGGCCCAAGTACAGCTATTGATCAAACGAGCGCTGAGCCATCATCTCAAGCACCACAAAGCACACCTACAACAGCTTCAAGCGATGACCATGCCAATGCTTCAAGTATTCCAGTAGATGGTGTTCGTCGTCAAATCGCGAACAAGATGGTACAAAGTGTTACAGAAATTCCACACGCATGGATGAAAGTAGAAGTCGATGCGACAGAGCTTGTTAAAACAAGAAACCATTACAAGAAAGACTTTAAAAAGAACGAAGGCTATAACTTAACGTTCTTCGCCTTTTTCGTAAAAGCAGTCGCAGAAGCCTTAAAACAATTCCCAATGCTTAACAGTAGTTGGCAGGGTAGCGAAATTAAAGTCCACAAAGACATCAATATTTCTATTGCGGTCGCTTCAGAAAACAAGCTTTTCGTGCCTGTGATAAAGCACGCCGATGAAAAGTCCATTAAAGGTATCGCGCGTGAAATCGACAGTTTAGCTCATAAAGCACGCAATAACCAATTAACACAAGCCGATATGGAAGGTGGTACCTTCACTGTGAATAACACAGGTTCATTCGGTTCAGTCTCTTCAATGGGTATTATCAATCACCCTCAAGCGGCTATCTTACAAGTCGAATCAATCATTAAACGCCCAATGGTCATTAACGATATGATTGGTATTCGTGATATGGTGAACTTATGTATCTCAATTGACCATCGTATCTTAGACGGTTTAATGGCCGGTCAATTTATCAACTATGTTAAAGACCGTATTGAGTCATATACCATTGAACATACGCAAATCTTTTAATTTGGCTAATTGAATAATGCCCTTCAATCTAGTAAAATTAAATTAACACTAACAGTAATAGAGAGGGGTTTACCATGGATTTAAATTTTGATTTATATATGAATAACGTGGTTGAACAAGCACGTAATGAAATAGAAGCAGCTGGCTACGAACAGCTTACAACAAGCGAGGAAGTCGACAAAGTCTTATCACAAGACGGTACAACGCTTGTAATGGTTAACTCAGTTTGTGGTTGTGCTGGCGGTATCGCACGCCCAGCAGCGCAACACGCATTACACTATGATGCATTACCAGATCGATTAGTAACTGTATTCGCTGGTCAAGATAAAGAAGCAACTCAAAAAGCACGTGAATACTTTGAAGGCTTCCCACCATCAAGTCCATCATTTGCACTTGTTAAAGATGGTAAAGTTCAAGAGATGGTAGAACGTCATCAAATCGAAGGCCACGAAATTATGGATGTTATCAACCAACTTCAAGCCTTATTCGATAAATATTGTGAAACGAAATAATAAGGAGTATCGCCATGTTACGTTTAAATCCATATCGCATTGGATTTAGGACCATTAAAACGGCGATCGGTATGGCACTAGGCGTCATAATTGCTAAACTTATAGGTTTAGATAATTTTGCATCTAGTGCCATTTTAGTTGTACTGTGTATTAAAGATACGAAAGTACATTCATTAAACGCCATCGTTTCACGTTTTATATCTTGTCTAATTGCGATATTACTCGGCTTTTTAATCTTTCAGCTACTTGGTCAGTCCGCCATTGTACTCGGACTCATTGTCTTAATTTTTATTCCATTGACCGTTTCTTTAAAAGTCCAAGAAGGCGTCGTAACGAGTATCGTTATCTTATTACACATCTTTAACGCGAAGACACTCGACTTTAATCTTATAATCAACGAAGTGTTATTACTCTTTGTAGGTCTTGGTATCGCATTCTTAATGAACTTAATTATGCCGAGCTTAGACCGTAAGTTAAAGGACTATAAAAATCGTATTGAATCAAGTTTTACAGAAATTCTCATGCAGTTTGGTGAGCATTGTAAGCACCCAAACACATCGCCAAACTTCTCATTCAATACAGTTGAAACGAATATAAAGAAAGCGAAATCATACGCTTTCCGAGATGTTAAAAACCATTACGTACGTAATGAAAACTCATATTACAATTACTTTAATATGCGTGAAGAACAGTTAGATGTACTTAAACGTATACAAGCCTTAATCGGCGAAATTAGCACTGATGATCCAATACATCAGGATATTGCGCAGCTTTTCCAAGAGATCGCACTGAACGTGAATAGTAATAACTACACGTTATTACGTTTACACTCGCTATATGAAATCAAACTCAACCTTGAAAAACACGATTTACCTAAAACACATGCTGAGCTAAAATCTCGCGCGAGCATCATACAGATCTTGAATGAAATGGAAGTTTACTTAAAACTTAAATCAGAATTTGGGTCACTGAAACATCATAATCAAGTCATCGTATAAAGATAGGAGTGAAGGACATGTACTTTCCGAAATTCAATAAGATACAATGGGTAGGATTAGTTTTATTAATTATTGCATTAATAATTCTAATCATTCAAAACGTTATGTTTTTAACTGGAGCTACAAATGATTCTTCCTTTTTATTTACTATAGGCCTTATTTTAGGAGGATTACCGTTATTCATTAAATCAGATAAAATTTCTATTGTTTTAAACTTATTAGCATGCATTTTTATGGTTGCTCATATCATTTTACTTTTTATGTGAGGGTGATAGAAGTGGCATTTAAGGAATTTGACAAATACCTATGGATAGCATTCATTTTGTATACGATTATGATTGTCCTTAGCGTAGTCCACGATGTGATGGCTACGTTTGGACTAGCCAAAGATCCTAATTATTTTCTAACATTGGGCTTTATCTTTATAGGTGCCTCTATGATAATTAAAAACCGTAAGATTTCTTTCACTTTGGGATTAATCTCATGTGGATTCATGGTTATAAATATGATGATTTAGTCTTAAAAAATCGATCCCGTAGATAAAGAGAAGGGAGTTCATTTATGAGAGAACTAAATAAAAAAGAGAAAGTTTTATATGGATTAACGACGCTTGTAATAATAGCTGGAGTTGTGAAAGGAATTCTAAGGTTATTCGGCGTAGTTAATGAATCAAACTTACTCGTTACGGTTACTTTAACTTGCATGTTAATTGCTCAGGTCGCTAAATCTGAAAGAATTTCCATTATATTTAACGTATTAATGATTATATCAGGTATATCATTGTTTATATGGGGCGATATCATTTAATGAATGAAAAGGCGAAGCGTCTGGGGTTTGAGCTCCAGACGCTTCTTTATTAAAAGAGGGAAAAGATTGATTAAGATTTGAATTGAAACTTGATGGTGAAACTCTAATCAAGTCTCATGCTCTTTCAAACTTGATGACGAAACTCTAATCAAGTCTCAGACCCTCTGGAACTTGATGAGCAATTCCTAATCAAGTCTCATTATAGAATATGTCATTAAGTTTTTATTCTTATGCGTATACTTTAATGAATCAACCCTATTTCTTGTATTTCATAATCCCACGAAAAAGGGGATTGATCGAATTTAACTTGAATCTCGGCTGGTTCGCCGTTTAAATCAATGCGGTAATAACCAATATCATCACTACCTTGATTGTCGCTATTTAAATGAAGGTTTACATGATCAGCTTTATTAAGTAAACGAGCTGTAGTTTTATCATTGCTCATTTGGCTTAAATGAGTGTTATCGTGTTTTTCAACATACGAATTAATTTGTGTCTCACTGGATTTAATCACCCAATAGTCGTAGAAAAAGAAAGCAAGAAGTAAGTATAAAATAATGAGTAGTAGGATAGTACCGCTAATATAAGATAAAGTTTTCATAAGTTGTCACCTGAATTTAAAATATTTATTATACTTCATTGTAGATTTTATTTAAGTACTATTTCAATTAATAAAATTTAGATTATTTCGTAACATTATTTAGCCAGCCATTATATTAAGTCTATAATTTTTAGAAAAACTATGTTAATTTATAAATACCTTATACATTATTTCTCACAAGGAGTATCTCTATGGATGAGTATGCAAAAGAGCATAAAGTTTTAACAACACTTTTAGGATTAGTCGTTATAGGCATGTTAGTATTAGATATACTTAATACCGTTGGGATTATTCACGGTGAAGCAAACTACTTACTAACTTTCAATACAATATTTGTCTTCTTAGCCTATATCGTTGAAAGCAGAAAGCTACAAATCATTTTTAGTACAATAGCATTAATATTTATAATAGTTCATATCATTATTACTCATTAAATATTGTTGCGTCTAGGGTTTGGTACTCCAGACGCTTCTTTATTATTAAGGGAAACGATTGATTATGATTTTATTTGAGACTTGATGGTGAAACTCTCATCAAGTCTCAGGCCCTTTGAAACTTGATGACGAAACTGTAATCAAGTCTCAACCCCTTCCAAACTTGATGGCGAAACTCTAATCAAGTCTCAGACCCTTCCAAACTTGATGAGCAACTCCTAATCAAGTCTCAGGCCCATCCAAACTTGATGGCGAAACTCTAATCAAGTTTCGCTACGGCACGTAACCTCCATTTTCAAGAAAATCCCTCAAACCAATCAAAAAAGCGACAACTGATCTAGCCTTAACACTAGAACAAGTTGTCGCGTCGCTCATTTTATATTATGATTTCTTAATTTATCCCATCATTGGCGCTAAGCTGGATAATAATAGCGCTACTACTACTGCGATTAACATCACAATAACTACGATTCTACGTATGTTTCCGTTTCTCATATTTGAACCTCCAAAATATTATCTTGGTATTATTATACCGAGATTAATTCATGAATTCTAGTACATTTCGTGAAACCGTCGTGTTAAGATATATGCGTATGCAACCATAAGACGAATAGAGATAAGGATGAAAATATGAACAAAGCGCGTCTACGTAAAACTTTCATGGAACTCGTTCAAATCGATTCTGTATCAGGTCACGAAGGTCAGCTACAACGTTATTTAAAGCAAGCATTTGCCGAATTAGACTTTGAAGTACAAGAAGATGACGCCATGAACGACACGGGTTTCGGTGCGAACAACCTCATTTATACGCTTGAAGCGAATGCACCGTATCAGCACGCGATGTTGTTTACGAGCCACATGGACACGGTTCAACCAGGTCAGAACGTGAAACCTATCATTCAAGACGGTTACATATATTCAGAGGGCGAGACGATACTGGGTGCTGATGATAAAGCAGGCATCGCAGTACTCCTCGAAACATTTAAAACGATTCAAGAAGACGCACTCCCGCATGGTAAGATTCAAATCCTGCTCACAATTGGCGAAGAGTCAGGGCTTCTCGGAATCAAAGCGCTAGACCCTGACATGATTAAGAGTGATATGGGATTCACGCTTGATGCTACGAAACCAGTAGGCGAAACCGTTATCGGCGGACCTGCACGCACGCATTTTAAAGTGGCGATTATTGCTCCCCCTGGAAAAGCCCAACTCAGTGCCACTCAAATCGCAAGCAGGGTCATCCAACAACTTGAACTTGGAACAATCGACGAACAAACGAAAGTAACGCTCATGAAAATGGGCGGTGAACCGTTCGCTAAAAGCGACGCGGTACGACTTGAATTTGAACTTAAGTCCTTCTCAAATGAAACTATTAGACAAGTCGCACGAACAATGAAGCAAACGATTGAAGAAACTACTTCGATGCTAAATGCGAAAGCACTGATGGAAATAATCGAACTCTATCCAGCCTTCAAAGTTCAGGAAGATACGAATGTCGTGACCATCGCTGAAGAAAGTGCTAAGCGTATAGGACTTGAACCAGAAACATCTACCGTACTAAGCGGGTCAGATGGTACAATTCTAAACCAATACGGGCTTGAAACGGTTATCCTTGGTGTCGGCTTTGAAGACATTCATACGACATCTGAAAGAATCGCGATACAAAGCCTAGAGGATTTAACGAGGCAAACGCTTGAAATAATTGCGCTAGGGCTTTTCAAAGAGAGTGAATTAATATGAAAGTTGTGTTCGAAATATGGTACAATCAATTTGAATTTATAATAAGAGAGGTATGACAAATGACACAAGATATTGGTGTAATCGGATTAGCAGTAATGGGTAAAAACCTTGCGTGGAACATCGAATCACGCGGCAATACTGTATCTGTATATAATCGTTCTAGAGAAAAAACTGACGAAATGATTCAAGAATCAGAAGGGAAGAACATTGTTCCAACGTATTCTCTTGAAGAATTTGTGCAATCGTTAGAAAAGCCTCGTAAAATTTTATTAATGGTAAAAGCAGGCCAAGCTACTGATGCGACAATCGATCAATTATTACCTTTATTAGATTATGATGACATCTTAATCGACGGTGGTAACACGAACTATAACGACACGATCCGTCGTAACAAAGCTTTAGCTGAAAGTGGTATCAACTTCATCGGTACAGGCGTTTCAGGTGGTGAAATTGGTGCGTTAACTGGACCTTCGATAATGCCTGGTGGTCAAAAGGAAGCGTATCTTAAAGTGAAAGATATCTTAGAATCAATCGCTGCGAAAGCTGAAGACGGTGAACCATGTGTAAACTACATCGGTCCTAATGGCGCCGGTCACTATGTGAAGATGGTGCATAATGGTATTGAGTATGCGGATATGCAGCTAATTGCAGAAAGTTATATCTTAATGAAAGATTTATTAGGTATGACGCACACTGAGATCTCAAATACGTTCAAAGAGTGGAATCAAGGTGAGCTTGAAAGTTACCTAATTGAAATCACTGGCGATATCTTTAGTAAAGTTGACGATGACGGTAAAGTGCTCGTTGAACAAATTATGGATAAAGCTGGTCAGAAAGGTACTGGTAAGTGGACGTCTATCAATGCATTAGAACTTGGCGTACCTTTAACAATCATCACTGAATCTGTATTCGCGCGTTTCATTTCTTCATTAAAGGATGAGCGTACAAATGCTTCAAAAGCCCTTCACGGTCCTAAAGCAAACTTTGAAGGCGATAAAGCAGACTTCTTAGAAAAGATTCGTAAAGCCTTATACATGAGTAAAATTTGTTCATACGCTCAAGGTTTCCACCAAATGGCTGAAGCAAGTAAAGCTTACGAGTGGAACTTACAACTTGGCGAATTAGCGATGATCTGGCGTGAAGGTTGTATTATCCGTGCGCAATTCTTACAAAAGATTAAAGACGCATATGACAACAATGCAGAACTTGAAAACTTATTATTAGACGATTACTTCAAAGACATCGTGACAACATACCAAGATAGCTTACGTGACGTTGTGGCAGAAGGTGTTAAGAACGGTGTAGCAACACCTGGTTTCTCAGCAAGTATTAACTACTATGACAGCTATCGTACAGAGAACCTACCAGCTAACCTTATCCAAGCACAACGTGACTACTTCGGTGCACATACGTACGAACGTAAGGATAAAGAAGGCGTCTTCCATACAGAATGGAACAAAGGATAAATTAATATTAATTTTTGAAAATCGGGGCGACACGTCGCTCCGAATTTTTTTATATCTAAGTCCCGAACTTCATATTGAAGTTCAGGGCTTTTTATATACCTATTAATTATCAAGCTTCAAGCTACTTTATATACTATCTGCATAAATTCATTTAAATTCTAAGAAGCTTTATATTTTTATATAAACTTAAACACAATTTAGCTATACTGAATATAAATATAAATATAATTGTCGTAAATGTAAGATTTATGATTTTAACTTTTATTTTATGGGGTGGCGGTATGGCATATCAAAGCGAATTACAACTTGAAAATGATGTATTACAGCGTTTGAGTGAAATCGGCTATGAACGCGTGAACATCCATAATAAACAAACTTTAGAAGCTAATTTTCGTCAAATTATTAATGATAGACACCGTGATAAACTCGATGGTAAACCTTTATCTGACAAAGAATTTGAACGATTAATGCTTGATATAAACGGTAAAAGTGTATTCGATAGTGCATTGATTTTGCGAGACAAGTACGTCTTAAAGCGTGACGATGAATCTATCGTTTACCTCGACTTCTTAAATAAACAGAAGTGGTGCAAGAACACGTTTCAAGTCGCAAACCAAGTGAACGATCGCAAAGACTATCGCAGTCGCTATGACGTGACAATCCTGATTAATGGTCTACCGCTCGTGCAAATTGAGCTTAAACGTAGTGGTGTTGCTATTACTGAAGCGTTTAACCAAGTGAAGCGATACCACAAACAAAGTTTCACAGGTTTATTCCGATACATACAACTCTTCGTCATTAGTAATAAAATGAAAACGCGTTACTTTGCAAATAGTGATAAAGAACTTCTTAAAGGTTTTATGTTTTATTGGAGTGACGAAGCCAATAAACGTATTAATCACTTAAAAGATTTCATAGATGCTTTCTTATCGCCATGTAAGCTCGCTAAAATGATAAGTCGTTACATGATCGTTAACGAAGCTGATCGTATACTGATGGCACTTCGTCCGTATCAAGTTTATGCAGTTGAGGCATTGATTAATCAAGCGCTTGAAACAAACAACAATGGTTATATTTGGCATACAACTGGGAGCGGTAAAACACTAACGTCTTTTAAATCAAGCCAAGTACTTGCTGAAGAACCAGATATTAAGAAAGTCATCTTTTTAGTCGACCGTAATGATTTAGATGACCAAACATTAAGAGAATTTAATAAGTTTCAAGCTGATTCGGTAGACGATACTGAGAATACGAAGAAATTACTCGAGCAATTAGCAAATCCGTCTCAAAAATTGCTTATCAATACGATTCAAAAAATATCACATGCGATTAAAAGCGGTGACGATATTCTAAAACGCTATGAAAACGATAAAGTGATATTCATTATAGACGAATGCCATCGTTCTCAATTCGGTGAGATGCATCGCTTAATACGTAAACAATTTAAGAATGCGCAATACTTCGGGTTTACAGGTACTCCGCGATTTGAAGAGAATAAGAGTAATGACGGGCGTGCAACGTCAGATATATTTGGACGCTGCTTGCATACGTACTTAATCAAGGATGCGATTCGAGATGGTAACGTATTAGGTTTCTCTATAGATTACATGAATACACTTGACGTTAAGGATGAACTCGATGAGAGCGAAACTGCAGATAAGATCAATACAGAAGAAGTTTGGATGGCTGATGAACGTTTGAGTCAAATTATGCGTCATATTGTAGATCATTATGACAATAAAACTGTAAACCGAAAGTATACAAGTATCTTAGCGGTCCAAAGTATCCCTATGGCGTTAAAATACTATAATCTTTTTAGTCAAGCTAAGGCGCAAGGGTTACATGATTTAAATGTTACAACGATATTTTCATTAAGACCAAATGAGGATGTTAAAGAAGACGACCGAGAAGCAACACGTGATGCTTTAGAAAGGGTCATGCAGGACTACAACCTCATCTTCGATACGAATCACTCGACAGAGAATACGGATAGTTACTTTAAAGATGTATCGAAACGCATGCGAGAAGTAATCCCTGGTCAAAAAATTGATATCCTTATCGTCGTTAACATGTTTTTAACTGGCTTCGATAGTCGTAAACTCAATACCCTTTATGTAGATAAAAAACTTCAATTCCATGAGCTTATTCAAGCTTATTCACGTATAAATCGGGTCGAAAAGGAAACGAAGCCTTATGGCAATATCGTATGTTATCGAAACTTAAAGGCGCGTACGGACGAAGCTATTGAAATCTTTTCACAAACCGATAATACGGATTTAGTTCTTGAACCTCAATATCAAGATGTTTTAAACGAGTTTAAAGACTTAGTTGATCAATTAAACTTAATTGCGCCGACACCAGAGTCCGTTGACTTACTAGAAGGTGAGGAAGAACAAAAGGACTTTGTCTTAACTTATAGAAGAATGCTAGGTTTGCTTGAGCGACTTAAGATGAGAGATGACTACCAGGCTCGTGATCTAGGTATTTCAGAACAAGACATTCAAGATTATAAAGGTAAGTATCAACATATTTACGACCGCGTGATCAAGCGCCGAGATTCAGATGCGGTATCTATACTTGAAGACATTGATTTCAAGATAGAGATGTTACACAACGACGTCATAAATGTTCAGTACATACTCGACCTCATTCAAGATATTAATTTAAGGGATATAGTCGAGCGCGATGAACAGCGTAAGCAAATTCATAACATGCTTAAGAAAGCAATCGATGATCAAGTTCGCCTTAAGGCTGACTTAATTCGAGAGTTTATAGATGAAGTTGTCCCTCAACTTGAAGTTGGAACAGATATGAATGAAGCTTACCTTAACTTTGAAGAGCAAGCTAAAGTTCAAGAAATTCACGACTTCGCAACGGACACAGATTTCTCACAACGTGAACTGACGTCGCTATTAGACGAGTACGAATTTAGCGGTAACATCAACCGTAATCAAGTTGATTCAAAGCTTAAAGGAAGTTTTATTAAACGCAGAAAGAAGATTGATAAAATAACGAACTTCATTAAAGAAGTCGCAATTAAATATGGATTAAGTGGTTAGAAGATAGCTTTTATTACTATCACTTTATGAAAAGCATTATTAAGAAGTGAACAATGAACCCGTTAGAGACATAGAAAACACGGCTTCGTCGTTCAACGGGAGGAAATACAGGTGTCTATAACTGAAAAACAACGCATGCAACAGGCAGAACTTCAGAAGAAATTATGGAGTATCGCGAATGATCTGCGTGGGAACATGGATGCAAGTGAATTTAGAAACTATATCTTAGGATTAATCTTCTATCGTTACCTTTCTGAGAAAACGGAACGACAAGTGGAACGCATGTTAAACGATGATGAAGACGATGGTATCTCTTACGAAGAAGCGTGGGAGAACCCTGAGTATCGAGAGGCAATCGAAGAAGAACTCATCAAACGTATTGGCTTCGTTGTAGAGCCTCAAGACTTATTTGGTCATTTAATTACAAAGATCGAACACCAAACTTTCGAAATAGAAGATCTTCACCGTGCAGTAAATAAGATAGAGGAGTCAACTAAAGGTGAAGAAAGTGAAGAAGACTTCTATCATTTATTCGAAGATATGGACTTAAATTCTACGCGCTTAGGTAATACTAACGCCACACGCACGAAGCTTATTTCTAAAGTTATGATGAATTTATCAACATTACCGTTTAATGATGGCGATGTAGAAATTGATATGTTAGGCGATGCTTATGAGTACTTAATCGGTCAATTTGCGGCAAACGCTGGTAAGAAAGCTGGCGAATTCTATACACCACAACAAGTGTCTAAAATTTTATCTAAAATTGTAACGACTGATAAAACGGATTTACGTCATGTTTACGACCCTACGTGTGGTTCAGCATCATTATTATTACGCATAGGTCGTGAAGCAAATGTACGTGAATATTACGGTCAAGAATACAATAATACGACATATAACTTAGCACGTATGAATATGTTACTGCACGATGTGAACTATACACGCTTCTCTATAGAGAATGGAGATACACTTGAACAACCGGCATTTGAAGGTAAGAAGTTTGAAGCGGTTGTCGCAAACCCACCATACAGTGCCAAGTGGAGTGCTGATTCTAAATTCCTAGATGATGAACGTTTCAGTAATTATAGCAAACTCGCGCCAAAATCTAAGGCTGACTTTGCGTTCATTCAACATATGATTCATTACCTTGATGATAATGGCACAATGGCTGTTGTTTTACCTCATGGTGTCTTATTCCGTGGGGCAGCAGAAGGAACTATTCGTCGTTATATGATTGAACAGAAAAACTATTTAGATGCGGTAATCGGATTACCTGCGAACCTTTTTTACGGTACGAGTATTCCTACATGTATCTTAGTATTTAAAAAATGTCGTAAATCAGAAGATGATGTATTATTTATTGATGCCTCTCAGTCGTTCGAGAAGGGCAAAAATCAAAACCACATTACTGATGAAGATGTCGATAAAATAGTTGACACATATCGCAATAGAGAAGCTATCGATAAATTTAGTTACAACGCCACTTTACAAGAAATCGAAGAAAACGACTTCAACTTAAATATACCACGCTATGTTGATACATTCGAAGAAGAAGAACCAGTGGATCTCAATAAAGTTCAACAAGAACTTAAAGATATTGAAAAAGAAATCGCTGAAGTCGAGAAAGAAATACAAGGTTACTTAAAAGAATTAGGAGTCGCTAACCATGACTAACGATAAAAGAAAAGTTCCAGAACTACGATTTCCAGGATTTAAAAATGAATGGGAAGAGGGTTTAGTAGGTGACAATTTTACTTTTAAAAATGGGATTAATAAAGGTAAGGAATATTTTGGACATGGTATACCAATAATAAACTTTAAAGACGTATATAATAATAGAGCTATCTATTTCGATAATTTAGAGGGAAGGGTAGAAGCTAGTTTATCTGAAATCAAAAACTTTTCTGTTAGACAAGGTGATGTTTTTTTTACTAGAACAAGTGAAGTTATAGAAGAAATAGGTCTGCCAGCTGTAGCAATGTCAGACATGGGTAGTACGGTTTTTAGTGGATTTGTATTGAGAGCTAGACCAAAAGATAATTGCAATCTATCCAGTGATTTATTTAAAAAATATGTTTTTATTACGAACTTGTTTAGAAAAGAAATGATGATAAAAAGTTCTATGACTACGAGAGCATTAACTTCTGGACAAGCTATAAGTAATATGAAATACATGTATCCTAAACAACATAAAGAACAACATATACTTGGTAATTTTTTTAGCAAACTCGACCACTTAATCGAACTTGAAGAGAAAAAACTTGAGTTACTTGAACTACAGAAGAAAGGGTACATGCAACAAATCTTCTCCCAAAAGCTACGATTTAAAGATGAAAATGGGAATGATTATCCTGAGTGGGAAGAGAAGAAATTAAGCGATGTAGCATTGACATATAGTGGAGGAACCCCAAGTTCTATAAACAAAAGTTTCTATAATGGTACAATTCCATTCATTAGATCTGGAGAAATTGGTGAAATTTCAACTGAACTTAAAATAAGTGAAAAAGCATTACAAAATTCTTCGGCTAAAATGATAAAAGAAGGCGATATTTTATACGCATTATATGGAGCTACCAGTGGGGAAGTGGCGATAAGTAAAATCGATGGTGCAATTAACCAAGCAATCTTATGCATACGAACTGATGAATACCCTTCTTATTTATACTACTATTTGAAATACAAAAAAAATCATATTATCAAGACTTTTTTACAGGGTGGACAAGGAAATTTATCAGCAAAAATTATTAAAAGTATCCTAATAATATTGCCGTCACTAGAGGAACAAGCTTATATTGGTAATCTTCTAAGCAAAGTAGATAATCTAATCAATCTTAAAGAAAAAAAAGTTAATTTACTTAGACAACAAAAACAAGGTCTTTTGCAAAAAATGTTTATTTAATAATCATTATATGATTAAATAAATACAATGCTATACAAATTTAATCTTTTAAAGAAGTGAAAATATGACAGAAAAAGAAATATCATTACTAAAGTTTATGAAAGATATCGCTATTTTAGACAACTTAAACCACTATACGAAAAACTTTAATGCATTTTAGGTATTAGGTGTAGTAAATACGGAGATTCGTCACAGTAACGTGCTTGCTTGGTTATTTAGTCCATACGAAAATCACAATCTACGGGATTCGTTTATGAAGAAATTTCTGCATATATATGTAGACATTACATTGAATGAACTAGATAATTTTAACTATTTAGAACTACTAATAGCTGATAATAGTGACTTAAAGGTTAGAAGAGAATGGGAACACATTGATTTATTGCTTATATCAGAGACCAATAAGATCATTGTTGCTATCGAGAATAAAGTTTATAGTACCGAATCTGAAGGTCAATTAGAACGTTATACTCAAGTACTTAACCATGAATTTGAGAATTATCAAGTATTTAAGGTTTATCTTACACCTGAGGGTGATTTAAGTTCTATCCCCGATGAATGGGTAAATATGTCTTATGCCGATATTATACATGCTATTGATAGTATTCTTCAAAACGATCTTTCACTTGATTCAAAGGTTAAAGACTTTTTATCTCAGTACTTAGATATTTTAAGGAGGCATATTTTGACTGATACGAAACTTGAAAAAATATGTAGAGAAATCTATTTTAAACATAAAGATGCTTTAGATTTAATATATGAATATAAGCCTGATATAAATAGTGATATCAATCACGAACTCACTGAAATTATCAAAGAAAATGAACATATCATAATGGATGATTGCAATAAATCATATATTAGATTTACTACAAATACGTTAGATGATTTATTAAAGGAATATCAAACTGTGCAAAGATGGACATCAACTCAGCGCCCATTATTATTTGAGATTAAAAATTTTCCTAATAGAGTAAGTTTACATTTAGAATTAGGTCCTGGAGAAACTGAATTAAGAGAAAAAATACATCATATCACAAGTGAGAATTCACGTATTTTTAGAAATCAACGTAAATTATCCCAATCTTTTACAAATTTATATACTAAAAATTTAGCAACTAATAATGAACTTAATGGTGAAGACCATCACAACCTTATAAGTTTTGTGACGGATAAATTTGTTAAATTTATTGAGAATGAACTTCCTAGGATTGAAGAGAAAATTATTAATGGGTTTAAAGATGACACGCTATAGGAGTTAATTCACATGGGGGATATTAAAGAACTCTATGACAGACTTATGCAAAATTTAATGTCATTGGACGATGATGTCCGACTAAAAGAATTAAAATTCTATAATGCCTTCAAACTTATTAAAAACTTTGTGAGCGTTTAGGTCTTTCTAAAAAAAGCGTTTTAGCTTTATATTTAAAAGTTAAGTTAGACAGTGCTGAGTTTATAGAGGTTTTTAGTAGTGACGTGACAGATATAGGGCATTAAGGAACAGGTAATTTTGAGATTAGAATTAGTAATGATAATGAACTTGAAAAAGCCAAAGTTTATATTGAGGAAAGCTATGAATCAAGTTAAAGTTATAGTTATGACACAAGATTGATTTAAAGTAATACTACTTATAAGGTTAAAACCATGACAGTTCTAAATAATAAACTAATTTAATAAAAAATTATAAGTCTGAATTAAGTTATGATTTAAGCCCTACAACTAATTAAGGTTGTAGGGCTTTATATTTAGAAGAGCGTTTTACTAAATTTATGATATTTTTGTTCTATTATAAGATAAGTTTGGTAGTCTAATAATCTTAAATTACAGATAACCTTATTATGTACGTCTCGACTGTTAATTGTTGTAGGTTTATGAGTTCGTATAAAAGAAAGGTTATTTTTTAAGTTATACTTTCTACAATCTTTAGAACTTATCTCATAATCGAATTCAAGACTAATTTTAGATTTATCTGAAATCGAAGAAAGGGGCAAGACAGTAAAATCACATGGTAAAGTTTTTAATTCAGCACCAATAATTAAAACTGGTCTAGCTTTATATGCTATTTTTTTATCTTTAATGTTGTAGTATGGTAATCGCGTTATGGCGATAATACCTATATAATCTGAAGCATCATTCCACACATCTAAATTCCTCTTCATCAATATCGTCAAACTCATCTAAATACATATCGTATAAATGATCATAAATTCTCATATTTTCAGCGTCTTTTCTTATATCATCTATTTTGAGTGAGTAATACCCACGTTGGTTGGTTCTCATACCTTTCCTGCTATTCTTCCATGATAATTCTTCATGAGACATTTTGCTTAGCGTATAAGAATCGTATTTACCATATGTGTGAACGGTGTTATCAATAATGTATGTTTCTGTAGCATTTAATTTAAAATCACTAAACTCTTCCTCTTTAAAATGCTTAAATATATTTCTAAGTGAAGGTAATACAGGACCGTAAACCCATCCTTCAAACTTCTCGTTAAATAGTGTTTCACCAGTCAATACTAATGATGTTTTTTGGGCGAAATACATAAGTTTGTGGGCTTTCATTTCATCACCGATTAAACTTTCACCGGTTATACGTTCATGTGCTTTAACGAGTGCTTGTAAAATTTCATAAGTGCGTTCCATGCATATCCCTCCTCAACTATATAATACAATATAACACGTACAATATGATAAAAAATCTATTAAAAAACTTAATAAATTTTAATCGTAAAAAAATAGCCATTATGCAGCAACATAATGACTAAATAGTTGTTGGTAAACATATCAGCGAATTTCACGGTTCCATATGTTCTAAACTCTAACACCTAGATCAAGGTCAAAGAGACTAGGTGTTTTATATAAATGAATTATATTACATATCACTACTAAAAATCAACTCAAAGCTAATTAAATTTCCTAACTTTTAAATATTATTTTATACTTTTAACATTATTTCCATGCTCAATAGGGTATTGTACTATAAAAGACATAGGAAGTGTTAAAATGAAGATCGTTAAAGATCTAGTTAGGTTATTTCTACCATTTGTAGGTGGTAATATCATAGGTAAAGTTATCGCTAATGAAACGAAACAAGACTATGAAGATTTTAAGAAGCCTCCCTTTGCGCCACCTAAAATCGCATTTCCAATCGTATGGTCGATACTTTATCTCATTATGGGTTTCGTGTATATGGCTATTCGCAAGAAAGATAAGGACTCACTTGATGTAATGGTCACACATTGCACACAACTTATTCTTAATTTCTCATGGACGTTACTTTACTTCAAATGGAAGTTAAGATTTACAGCCTTAATCGATAGTTTCCTACTATTAATAGCGGTAGTTGTTCAAACTGTCGTAGTCATTAAAAAGCGACCAATCATTGGCATGTTGCTATTACCATACGTTGTATGGAGTGCGTACGCAAGTTACCTTACAACAGGTAATTGGATCTTAAACAAAGACAATCCTAACTATAGTAACGATATCTAAAGAAAACGCCTTACTACACATGTAGTAGGGCGTTTCACATTTAATAATCCTTCTATTTAAATAATATCCTCATCCATACCTAAATTGTCCTTTTGAATTGGTACCCATAATTGGGCTTTGGTGTAAGGGTGGTCGAATGATAGATCAAGTGGGTAGACTTCGACATATAAGCTATCACGTTCGTAAGGTAAATTAAGCTCTAATCGTGTCTCGATATAATGCCATGCTTCAGTGGTCACGTAATCAATTTCACCTTCTAAATTGAACATCGCATAGTGTCGCTCTGGAAGTAGACGACTTTCTAAATGATCGGGATAGCGTTCACTAGGTACGCCAATAAATAATTCTAAACCATTATCTAATGGGCAACTGACAACGAACAACTCGTGCGGGCTACAATCGTTATATTTAATAATGTCGTCTAAATCACCGCTCAAACTTAAGTCTTCGAGAAAGTCAGGAATCAAAAAGTGCTGACTTAAATCATCAGTAGGGACGAATCTCGATTGACCTACAAGTGAGATATCGCTTAAGTTTTCAAGTTTATAGCGGTAGGGTTTCTTTTCAGTTGCAGATAATTTAATATATAAACGTTTCTGTATATTTAATCGGTCTTGTTTGGTTTTAACTTGGATTGGTGAAATGTCATGATGTGAACTAAAGTCATGCGCGAATTGGTTCATATCTGGGTAACCAAAGCGTTTAGCTAAATCAATTAATCTACCACTTGTATGTAAAATTTCGTGTGCTGCTACAGTCATTTTTCGAGCGTAATGATAATCCTTAGGTGATAGCCCGAGTATCATTTTAAATGCTTGTTCTAAGTGATAGGGTGAAAGACCAACGTAATCACTGAGTTCTTGTAAATCGAAAGGCTCTAACAAACGATCTTCAATATACACAATCGCTTGCTGAAGTTGATTGATAACGTTCAAAATGTTCACTCCTAAAATCTAACTCGCATTAAGTTTACACTAAATTGATTTGAATTACACGTTGAATGGTTCTCGTTCAATTCATATATTTGGAAAGTATATATAAAAGCGTTTCATAAGTCAAAAATTATCGGTTGTTCGTTTCATTGCTTCTTCCTCTCTGAAAAGCCCTTTAAATATACACATGTTTCTTGAGTCGTTTTTATAGTAATACTATCGAACACTAAGGGTACTAAATACGACACTTAAGAACTTTTGAAAAATTTTAATCATTCATATGGTAATTTGATAGTGTAGATTTATTAACCTAAACGCTCTGAAGGGAGTGAAGAAGCTTGAATACGACGTTTTTAACGATGTTAATCGTAGTTATTAGTGTTCTAATTAGTTTCTATGTTACGAAGGGCTTTTTCAAAAGCAATAAAAGATTCTGGCTTCAAGTACTTGTGGCTGGGTTATTAGGTGGCCTGTTAACATTAGTACTGTATATGCTCTTTATACCACCTCAATGACGCATTACAATTGAGCAAATAGTTAACTGACCGTGTCTTGATAAGGGCACGGCCTTTTTAATGCGTGCATAAAAAACTGGCGATTGTAGTCGTATACAATCAGCCAGCGTTTATAAAATCTAATATTATATTGATGTTTATTGAATGTCGTCCCACCATTGGAACCCATCACGGCTTAGGAGTAGGTCACTTTCAAGTGGGCCGTTTGAACCTGCTTCGTAGTTAGGGAATTCAGGTTCTGTGTGTTCCCATTCTTCTTGAATGATATCAATGAATTTCCATGTTGCTTTTAATTCTTCCCAATGCGTAAAGTTTGTCGCATCGCCTTTAAGGCAGTCGAACAATAAGTTTTCATACGCATCTACAGTATTCATCTTATCATGAGCACTCATTGAGTAAGAAAGTTGTACTGGTTCTGTTTCGATACCTTGAACGTATTTCTTACCGTTTAGGTGGAATGACACACCTTCATTTGGTTGGATATTAATCACAAGTAGATTGGAATCTAAATGTTTATCACGTTCGTAATATAAGTTCATTGGTACTTCTTTATATTCTACGACAACTTGAATCGACTTACGTTTCATGCGTTTACCTGTACGGATGTAAAACGGTACGCCAGCCCATCTGAAGTTATCGATCATTACTTTACCTGAAACGAACGTAGGTGTCTTAGAGTTTTCGTCGACACGGTCTTCGTCACGATAGCCTTTGACTTCTTGGCCTTGAATCTTACCTTTATCATATTGTCCACGTACGAAGTTACGTTGTACGTCTTCTGGTTTTAGAAGGTGAAGTGACTTAAGGACTTTGACCTTTTCAGAACGAATATCTTCACTTTCTAGGCTAATAGGTGGCTCCATTGCGAGTAGTGCAACCATTTGAAGCATATGGTTTTGGACCATGTCTTTTAAAGCACCGCTTGATTCGTAGTAACCACCACGATCTTCAACGCCGAGTACTTCTGAAGAGGTTACTTGAATGTTTGAGATGTATTTATTATTCCATAAAGGTTCAAACATGGCGTTACTAAAACGTAGAACCTCGATGTTTTGTACCATATCTTTACCTAAGTAGTGGTCGATACGGTAGATTTCTTCTTCTTGGAAGGAACGTCTAATTTGTTCGTTTAACTCTTCTGCAGATGCTAAATCACTGCCGAAGGGCTTTTCAATGACGAGACGCTTAAAGCCTTTCGTTTCAGTTAAACCTGAAGACTTTAAGAAATCTGTAACGGTTCCAAAGAACTGAGGTGCCATCGCTAAATAAAACATACGATTGCCTTCAAGTTCGAATTCATGATCGAGCTTTAAACTTAACTCAAGTAAGTTCTCGTAGCTTTCTTCATCATTCACGTCATGAGGTTGATAAAACACGTGTAACATAAATTTGTCTAAGTGTTTTGTATCTGCGACATGGGCTTGAATTGATTCTTTTACTTGAGTACGAAATTCATCGTTTGTTAATGATCTTCTTCCGATTCCGATAATGGCAACGTGGCTGTCTAAATTATCTTGTTGGAATAAATGGAATAAAGATGGAAAAAGCTTTCTATGACTTAAATCACCAGTCGCACCAAAAATGGTAATCAAACATGGAATTTGCTTATCAATTTTATTCAAGATTTAAAACCTCAATTCTAAATAAATATCTTTACTTATTATAGAACAAGTATAGGGGATAAGCATATACTTTGCTTTAAATTTTAATCGAATTGTATTATCTTTTTAAAGTGTTGATGTGATAAGATGACGTTAAGGGAGGCACTTACATGGAATTAGTATTTTTCGGAACAAGTGCGGGATTACCAACGAAAGAGCGTAACACCCAATCTGTCGCATTAAAACTTGATCCTTACCAGTCTGATGTATGGTTATTTGATGTCGGTGAAGCAACGCAACATCAGATTCTACATCATTCGATAAAGCTCGGTAAGGTGAGTCATATCTTTATCACGCATATGCATGGTGACCATATATTTGGATTACCTGGTGTGCTTACAAGCCGCTCGTTCCAAGGCGGTGAAGATAAGCCATTAACCATTATTGGGCCTAAAGGCATTAAATCGTTCGTCGAGATGAACTTGAAGTTATCACAGTCGCATTTAAATTATCCGATTGATGTGATTGAGCTTGATCACGAGATGGACCTTGTGATTAATGAGTTTCAAGTTACGGCGAAGATATTGAATCATGGTATTCCATCGTACGGCTTTAGAATTGAAGCGCCTAGTACGGTAGGTAAGTTAGACGTTGAGAAATTACGTGAGATTGGTATGGAACCTGGTCCGTTGTATCAACAGGTTAAGTCAGAGGATACGTTCTCATATAATGGTGAAATTTATCATTCAAGAGATTTCCGTGGTCCTTCGAAAAAGGGGCCGGTTATTAGTGTGCTTGGTGATACGAAACCGTGTTCGAATGAGGATGTGCTTGTAGAGAACGCGGACGTAATGGTTCATGAAGCGACGTTCTTAGATGGTGATAAAACGTTAGCGCAGAATTATCATCATAGTCATATTGATGATGTATTTGAATTAATGCAGCGCAATGATGTTAAGTACAGTTGCTTAACGCATATCAGTAATCGCTACACGATTGAAGATGTTGAAGAGATTGAAGCTGAGTTGAAGGCTGGCTTTAGTCATGATTTTAGATTCGTAAAAGATTTCGATGCGTATACGTTTTAATAGAAGTCATTGTGTGGCGCTTGTTTAGGATTAGCGCGTATGAATATTTATATAATGATAGCCGCGGCGAGGTTGCCACGGCTATTTTTTATGTGGATAAGTTGGGCGGGGCTCCGGCACATCTCAAAGAACAAAGAAGACTTAGCTTCTTTGTAAGTTCAACCAACGAATTAAAAATTCGGGTTGAGCTTTATGCGTAAGCAAATTAACAAGCTATGCAAGCCGGGGTTTATGAGCTAAGCTAGGACGACGCTGATTAAGCGCGGAACAAAGAAGCAATAGCTTCTTTGTAAGCCCAACTAACAAACTAAAGTTTGAGTTGGGCTATACAGGAAAGCATGCTAACAAGCTAAGGTAACGGGATATGTTTTAAATATAAGTTTAATGGCTCAGTTGTAACAATTCACAAACAGCTGACTCCTAGGGGCGGGGCCCCGGCACAGAAATTTGCCTTGGCAAATTCTCAAGCAAAGCAAGCCGGGGTTTATAATTGAACTAGTGACAGCATGAATTAGCCCCAATTAAAACAACCCAACTCATTCTATATGAGTTGGGCCGTGTAAGACGTTGAGAATCATCTCAACCTCAATATTATTCGTCGTTATTTGATAATTCTACGCTGCGGTCTACCGCGGCTTTTAAACAATCCTCAAAGATGCCTTGAATATCATGGTCTGACAACGCATTTAAACCTGCTTGCGTCGTACCACCTTTAGACGTAATGTTCTTACGTAATTGTTCCATGCTTAAATCAGAACGTTCGATCATCTTACTTGTACCGATGATTAAGTTACGGATTGATTCTTCAACTTCTGATTTCTCTAAACCTAAGTTTGTTCCAGCTTTCACATACTGTTCGAATACATGGTATAAGAACGCTGGACCACTACCTGTAATCGCAGTAACTTGGTGAAGTGAATCTTCATTTACTTCCATAACTGAACCGAATGCGTTGATTAAGTCATGTACTTCGCCTTTTGAAGTAGGGCCAAAGTTATTTGAGAAACTTATACCTGTAACTGAGTGACCTACGTGTGCGTTTGTGTTTGGCATAATACGAGCTATTGGATTACTTGTTCCAAGTTGTTCTCTAATGTAAGAAATCGGTAATCCAGCCATAATTGAGATAAACTTATTGTTATCGTTGATATATGGTCTGATTCTGTCAGCTAAGCCATCAAAGTCGTGCGGCTTAGTACCTAAAAATACATAGTCAGCGTCTTTTAATAGCTCCTCATTATCGTAATTATAATTGACACCAAGTTCCTTGTTATACGACTTTAAGCGTTCTTCATTCGAACGATTCGTTAACAGGATATTTTCAGGTGGTACAATATTTGAGTTCACAATTCCTGTAAAAATCGCGTGTGCCATATTTCCAGCACCATAGAATACAATTTTCATACGGTATCTCACTTCCTCAATTTAGTTTTCTACTTTATATTAACATATTTCATGAAGTAAACTAGTCATGAGGTGATAAATATGGTTTCACAACACTTTATTGTGACCGGCGGAACGAGTGGTATCGGTCTCTCTCTCGTAAAAGCCCTTTTAAAAAAAGGTGTGAAAGTGACCTTAATCGTGCGCAATGTTGAGAAGGCGCAATGTCTTCAGGAAACGTACGGTTATTCAAAGGTGAATTATATACATTGCGATTTAAATGATATCGAATACATTAAAGAAATTTCAGGTGAGCTCGAACAATTTGCCCCGTACGACGGTTTTATCTACAGTGCGGGTATGGGCTACTTTAAATCAATTGAAGCACATACGATAGACGAAACCGTTCAAACGTATCAATTGAATTTAGTCAGCTTTTCCGTGCTTTATAAACTTATCAAACCTTATTTAAGATTTAATGCGCATATCGTCGGCATATCAAGTATGGCGGCCTTTTCGTCTCAACCCGCTGCAGCGCATTACGGTGCAAGTAAGGCGGGGTTTTATCAACTGTTAAACACGATTCGCTTAGAAGAACCGAATTATCACGTGCTCGTTGTGAACCCGGGTCCAGTTAAGACTGAGTTTCATGAAAAGGCCGACCCGACCTTAAACTATCAAAAGAAAGTTAAACTGATTATGTTGAATAAAGACAAGCTTGCGAAGCGTATTGTCAATGGTATTGAACATAAGAAGCGTGAGATTAATACGCCACGTTGGATGTATGTATTGCTTAAGATTTATCAATTAAATCCGGCATTTTTCGAGACTAAGTTTAAAGGGCTTTTCACATCGAAGCTGAATAAGTAGCCTTCACGACGACTTTATTGCGACTTAACATGGTGTTTACAATGGTCAGATATACTATTCTCATAAAGAGAGAAAGAGGTGGACGTTGATGCAACGTGTTATGAAAGTTATCGCGGTATGCGTGATGATGCTCAGTGTACTTAGTTTCGTGCCACAACAAGCTGACGCATCAGAGAAGTTAAAAGAGGGTGAAACATTTCATCTAACGGTATTACATAGTAATGATTGGCACGGTCATTTGGATGATACGACGAAGCTTGAGAATGGTAAGATGCATGAGAACAATGTTGCGAAGTACGCGACGAAGATTAAGGAAGTTAAGCAACAAGAAGATAACGTGCTTGTCCTTGATGGCGGTGACTTGTTCTTACGCGGTGAGTTCGAAAGTGCTGAAGGGGACCTTGAAACGAAGCTTATGAAGAAGATGGGTTATGACGGTTTAGTAATCGGTAATAATGATTTCCGCGTACATCCTGCCGGTACAGGTGACCCAGCACAACGTGATGCATTCTTAAAGAATTATCAAAAGAACGCGAACTTCCCGTTACTACTTGGTAACGTGATTGATAAAGATACGAATGACTATATGAAGATGACTGACCCGTATCATACGTATACGTTTAAGAAAGGCGTTAAGATCGGTGTAATCGGGTTAACGTCGATGAAACCTGAGAACCGTAAGTGGAACGATGTTAAGGATTTAGATTTCATCGAGCCTACCAAAGCACTTAAGAAATTAGTGCCTGAAGTAAGTAAGAAATCTGATGCGAATATCGTGTTGTCGCATGTTGGTAATAAAGGCGACCACGACTTAGCGAAACATCCTGGTGTTTCAGCTGTACTTGGTGCCGATACGCATAAAGTGATTAAAGGCGGCGCTGAATATGAATCTAACGGTCATGAAAACGTACCGATTACACAAGGCGGTGGCGAAGAGGAACATTACCTAGGTCGCCTGAACTTAACGTATAAAGTTAAGAACGGACAGCTAGAGCTTGTAGATTCTAAGGATAAGTTATACGATATCGAGAATGTCAAAGCTGATCCAAAGATTAAACATATGATTGATGAATATCGCGCTGATATGAAAGACGATCAAGGTCAAGCTGCGTAGGGTAATCTTTGGATGGTATGGCTTGCTGTGGTAAGCGGTGAAAAGCTGCTTGCCGCAGCTTTTTTGGTTGGTGCGGGGGACGGGCGGTCGTAGGGGTTGAGAGAATAGAAGCGATTGTATGAAATAATCTCAATTTGAAATTACAAGATTTTTGGAACGAGTAAATATAGCGGGTTTAAAATTACAAGACTACAGAAACATGTAAATCAAACGGGTCTAAATTTACAAGACTTCCGAAACGTGTAAATGAAAGGGCTTCAAATTTACAAGACTTTCGAAACGTGTAAATGAAAGGGCTTTAAATTTACAAGACTTCGAAAACGTGTAAATCAAAGGCCTCCAAATTTACAAGACTACATAAACGTGTAAATCAAAGGGCTCTTTATTTACAAGACTCCGTAAACGTGATAAACCGACGCCCTCCGTTTATCAAGAAAGATGAAACGTGATAAACCAACTGCCTCTGTTTATCAAGAATACCGAAACGTGATAAACCGACGGCCCCCGTTTATCAAGAAAGCGGAAACGTGATAAATGAACGGCCTCTGTTTATCAAGAAAGAGAAAACGTGATAAATGAACGGCCTCCGTTTATCAAGAAAACGGAAACGTGATAAACCGACGGCCTCCGTTTATCAAGACTGCGAAAACGTGATAAACCGACGCCCTCCGTTTATCAAGAAAGATGAAACGTGATAAACCGACGGCCCCCAAAATTACAAGATCCCACAATCATGCAAACCTACGACCGCCCCTCAAAGCAGTCCAAAGAAGCGCCGTGCTTCTTTGCTCCTCATTGAACCTGATTAATCTAAGTGATTCGTATACTCTAAGTCTTTAACACGATTACGTGCAGCTAAAACTTTATCTGCCTTAACAAGGTCTTCGTATTGCTTAACGTTCTGTTCGATTTGTTCTACTGAGCTAGCGCCTGTAATGATAGAGCCCATAGCGTTGAACGATCTTAAGTAGCTGAATGACAAGCTAGATAAATTATGGTCTACCTCTTTAATAGAAGCAATTGTTTCGTCTAACGTTTCGTAATCGTAGTCGAAAATACCATCTTTAAATTTACGGTCTAGCACGTCGTTGCTTTTCTCAGTGAGAAGACCTTTAAATACAGGACCGCGTGCAAGTACTTTCACTTCATTAGCATGAACTTTGTCCATCAGTGATTCAGGGCGATTGTCGATAAGGTTGAATTGAGACATTAACGTTTCAATATCGCTATGTTCAAGGTAGTAGTTAATCACATTCGGGCGAATAGACGAAATACCATAAGCTTTCACATAGCCTTCTTGTTTCAATTCATCAAAAGCACTAATCGTTTCATCTAACGGATCGTCAATCGTACCACCGTGTAGTTGATATAAATCAAGGTGATCGAGTTGAAGACGTTTTAGAGAACCTTTAACGCTTTCTTTAATATACTTTTTAGAAGGGTCCCAAAACGTTTCGCCATTATCTTTAAGATGATTACCGACTTTCGTACCAATCACGATATCGTCGCGGTCTTGGTACGGCTTCAACGCTTCACCGACAATTTCTTCATTAATCCCTTTATCATAAATGTCAGCGGTATCAAAATAGGTAATACCGAGTTCTAAGGCACGTTCGATAATTTCTGTAGCATATTTTTTGCCAGTACCTAAACTCATACAACCTAAGCCTAACTCAGAAATCTCAATACCGCTCTTTAAAGTATTCTTTTGCATGGACAAGCTCCTTTCGTTATCATTTACTTAACATGTATTCAGTTTATCATATGAAACAACTAATCTTAATTAAAAGGGAACGTGATGTAAATGTCTAACAATGAACCTACATTAAATAAAGAGGTCATTTATAATGGAAAGATTATCGATGTCGAGTTACACGAGGTCGAACTGCCTAACGGTAACACATCAAAGCGTGAAGTCGTGTATCACAATGGCGCAGTGGCAGTATGTGCATTAAATGCGGATAACGAGGTTATTCTCGTGAAGCAATTTCGTAAACCTCTTGAAAAGCCCTTAGTCGAAATTCCTGCTGGTAAGCTTGAAAAAGGTGAAGATCGTGAAGACGCAGCGAAGCGCGAATTAAAGGAAGAAACAGGCTATGAAGCAGAATCACTAACATTAATTGCAAATTCATACGGCACACCGGGCTTTTCAAATGAATTAATCTCAATATACATGGCAGAGGGTTTAACGAAAGGTGAAGTGGATTTAGATGATGATGAGTTTGTCGAACATATCACGCTTCCAATTGATAAAGTAAAAGAAGCCTTACAAAACCAGGAGTTTGAAGACGCTAAGACAATTATAGCTTTACAATACCTTTTATTAAATTATAATCATTATAAATAAAAGACAGAGATTTGTTGCAATAATTCTCATTAACTGGTAATTTATTAGATGTAAATTATTTAATTGAGAATCATTATAAACATTAGAAGAGGAGTGAGGCTTCCGTGGAAGAACGTTTAGATCGCGTGAAGCAACAATTACAACAATCATCATATAAACTCACACCACAACGTGAAGCGACTGTTACTGTATTAATTGAAAATGAGGCTGACCACTTAAGCGCTGAAGATGTTTATCTTAAAGTTAAAGATAAAGCCCCTGAAATTGGACTTGCTACAGTATATCGTACATTAGAGCTTTTAGCGGAATTAAAAGTGGTTGATAAAATTAACTTTGGTGATGGCGTCGCGAGATTCGATTTAAGAAAAGAAGGTGCCAAGCACTTCCACCATCATTTAGTATGCATGGAATGCGGCAGCGTCGATGAAATAGAAGAAGATTTATTACCTCAAGTTGAAGACAAAGTAGAGAAAGACTTTAACTTTAAAATTATTGACCATCGTTTAACATTTCACGGCATCTGTGATTCATGTCAACAAAAAGGTAAGTAACTTAGAGACGCGAGGTGCGATTCATGCAAGAGATCATTTCAGAATACTTAAAGTTCATTCAATTAGAAAAAGGCCTCAGCGACAATACAATAGGCGCTTATCGTCGAGACCTCAATAAATATCGAGAACTCCTTGAAGAAAAGAAAATCAGTCATATCGACTTTATCGACCGTAAAGTCATTCAGGACTGTTTACTCACATTAAGAGAACAAGGTCGCCAAGACAAATCGATCGCAAGGTTTACGTCTACAATTCGTAGCTTTCATCAGTTTGCCCTGCGTGAAAAGTACGCGGCTAATGACCCTACAGTACTTATCGAAACGCCCAAATACGAACGTAAATTACCAGACGTGTTATCGATTGATGATGTTGAAAGGCTACTTCAAGTACCAGACTTAAATAAGAACAACGGTTATCGTGACCGTACAATGCTAGAACTCCTTTACGCTACAGGTATGCGTGTGACGGAATTGATAGAGCTCGAAATCACGAACGTCAATCTACTTATGGGCTTTGTCAAAGTCTTTGGTAAAGGTGATAAAGAACGTATCGTTCCGTTAGGCGATACCGTGATTGATTATCTCGACACGTATATCGAATACGTGCGACCGAATTTGCTTAAGCAACATATGACGAACATTTTATTTCTCAACACGCACGGTAAGCCTTTAACACGACAAGGTATTTGGAAGATTATGAAACAGACTGCTTTAAAAGCAGGTCTTAAGAAGAATTTAACGCCGCATACGTTAAGACATTCGTTTGCGACGCATCTCCTTGAAAATGGGGCTGACCTACGTGCTGTACAAGAAATGCTAGGTCATTCAGATATTTCAACAACACAACTTTATACGCATGTCTCTAAATCACAAATTCGTAAGATTTATAACGAATATCATCCGAGAGCATAGAAGAACCGAGCAATCCACGTTGCTCGGTTTTTTTATATTATTTCTCCTGATGTCGTTGTCGGTAGGCTTGATCTCGAGCGTCGACAACGGGTTGACGATCTCTTTTTAAATGATGATGAACGATATAGTGATCCTCGATAGGTGTCATATTGTTCTGAAAGGATGGGTATTTCTGCATTAACAAACGTTGAAAGGTTTCTGTTAAAGGCAGACTTATCGGCGCATAAGGCTTTTGCTGATGGGAAGCTTCAATGAGATGATCGAGTGTTTCGAGATATGCATTGATATCGATACCTAGCAGTTCTTGATCCTCAACGCCATCAATCACATGCTTAGCCTTTCTAAAAGAACGGTAAGCGCCTTTATAGTTATGTCGTCGATAATGATAACAACCCGTCGCAAGCAGGATAAGTGACACGACAGGATCGTCTTTAGTGAAGCTTTGATTGTCTTTCCAAGCTTCCTCTAAAATATCGTGACATAAAAAATAATGTCTTGAATGATGAAATTCGTAATAAAATTCTAATAAAGCATCTTTCATAAAACATTCTCTCCAAAATTTATTGTTCTTAACAAACATGCTATAATATTTTATTGAAATATGCATTCAACTTGCAAAGATGAAGGAGAAACTATGTACGAAGTTAAATTAGATGCCTTCAATGGACCACTCGATTTACTATTACATTTAATTAAAGAATTTGAAATCAATATTTATGATATCCCCATGAAATCACTTACTGAACAATATATGCAGTACATCCATGCGATGAATCGCCTTGAAATCAATGTTGCAAGTGAATATCTCGTTGTTGCGAGCGAACTTCTCATGATTAAAAGTAAAATGTTATTACCTCAACACGACGCTGATGACCTTGAAGAAGAGGACCCGCGTGATGACTTAGTAGAACGTTTGATTGAGTATCAGAACTACAAAGAATATACGGAAATTTTAAGTCAATATAAAACAGATCGCGAACAGTATTTCTCAAAGCCACCATCTGACTTATCACACTTGGAATCACAAGAAACGTGGGATGAAAATGAGACAATCGATTTAACGGAACTTATTATCGCGTATCAGCGTATCAAAAACCGTGTCGCGCTATCTAAACCAACTACGGTTAACGTCCATAAAGAAACGTTTACCATTCAAGAAGCAACTTCTAAGTTTAATGACCGTTTAAAAGAACACGAATCTTTTAATTTCTTCCAACTTTTTACGTTTAAAGAAAGTTTAGAAGTTGTCGTCACACACTTTCTTGCCATGTTAGAATTGTCTAAATCCGGTATTATTAATATCGAACAAGAGAAGAATTTTACCGATATTGAAATCTTTAGAGGTGTAAACTATGAGCATTCCTAATTCAGGCATCCTAGAAGCCTTGCTGTATACGGCAGGCGACGAGGGGTTAGATACGAAACAACTATGTGAGATACTTGAAATAGATGAGCAAACATTACTTCAATTAGTCGAAGATTATAGCCGTGAAGGGCTTTTGATACAGAGATATGGGTCGAAGCTTGTCTTAACAACGTGTGAGGCTGCGAAACCCTACATTGAAAAGCTCATTGAGCGTTCTTCAAAGATGAAATTGTCACAAGCTGCTATGGAAACGTTATCGATCATTGCGTATAATCAACCTGTTACACGAAGTGATATTGAAATGATTCGTGGTACGAATTCAGATGGTGCCGCTAAAACGTTGATTGCTAAAGGCTTGATTGAAGCTAAATCAGAAGAACAGTCCCGAAGCCAACAATTATATACAACGGATTTATTTTTAAATGTATTTGGTATAGAACATATAGATGAGTTGCCAACGACGGATGAAGATGAAGAAGAAATTGAATCATTTTTCAACAATCTCGTAAATCAGAAAGGAGAACATAATGAGTAACGAACTTGAAAGATTACAAAAACGTATCGCTAACAGTGGTTATACGTCACGACGTAAGGCAGAAACGCTTATTGTCGAAGGAAAGGTACAGGTGAACGGTGAAACGGTCACAGAACTTGGTACAAAAGTAAAAGAAAGCGATGAGGTTAGCGTTGAGGGCGTGCCTTTAGAGCTTGAAGATAAAATATATATCCTCTTTAATAAACCAACGCAAGTAATTACAAGTGTATCTGATGACCGTGGTCGTACGGTTGTGACAGACTACTTTGATGATTTAGAAACACGCATTTATCCTGTAGGTCGCCTGGATTACGATACAGGTGGCGTGTTGCTTTTAACGAATGATGGGACATTCACAAACTTAATGACGCACCCACGTTATAAGATTAAGAAGAAATATGTTGCGAAGCTTAAAGGTTATTTAATGCGTGAAGAAGTTGCCCAGCTTGAAAAGGGGATTAAACTCGATGACGGCATTACACAGCCTGCAGCAGTGAAGATCAAGCGTCAAGATAAAGAGAAGGATACCACACATGTTGAGATTACGATTTCAGAAGGGCGTAATCGCCAAGTTCGACGCATGTTTGAATACTTTGGTCATAAAGTGTCTAAGTTAACACGTATTCAATTTGGTCCCCTCGATTTAAAAGGACTCAATGCCGGTGAAGGACGCGTATTATCACCTCACGAAGTTAAAACATTACGTCAATTAGCCGAAAATGGTAGTTTAAAATAGCGCTTACAAAGTTTGATAAATTTTTCACAAACTTGTCCTAATTTCCATTTATTAACGTTATAATATGATATAATATAATTGTAATATATGATTAGGCAGCGTTATAGGAGGATGAAATTATGACTAAAGAACTTCTAGTCGTAGATGATGAAGAAAGAATTAGAAAATTATTGAAGATGTATTTAGAGAGAGAATCTTACGTCATTCACGAAGCAAGTGATGGTGAGGAAGCATACAATATGGCGCTTAAGCATAACTACGCTTGCATTATTTTAGATTTAATGTTGCCTAAGATGGATGGTATCGATGTGGCGAAAAAACTTCGCGTAGAAAAAGATGTACCTATCGTCATGTTGACGGCTAAAGGCGAGGAGAATAACCGTGTAGAAGGGTTCGAATCAGGTGCGGATGATTATATCGTGAAGCCTTTCTCACCACGTGAAGTCGTGTTACGTATTAAAGCATTATTAAGACGTACTGAAGATGTGACAACAGAACAAGAAGAGCCTACAACGAGAGATTTAATCGAATTTAAGCACCTTGTGATTGATAATGATGCACACCGTGTACTTGCAGATGACAAGCCTGTTAATCTAACACCTAAAGAATATGAATTACTCATCTTCTTAGCTAAGACACCAAACAAAGTTTTCGATCGTGAACAATTACTCAAAGAAGTTTGGCACTATGAATTCTACGGTGACCTTCGAACTGTAGATACGCATGTTAAACGTTTACGTGAAAAACTTAATCGCGTCTCACATGATGCTGCAACAATGATTCAAACAGTATGGGGCGTAGGTTATAAGTTCGAGGTAGACGAAAATGATGAAACGGCTGAATAGCGTCGTTGTAAAACTGTGGTTAACTATTATGTTAATAGTAACGACAGTTTTAATTTTATTAAGTGCCGCTTTAATCACATTTATTTCTTATTATTATACCAAGGAAACAGAACAGAGTCTTTTCGTCGATGCGAAACGTGTCAGTGAGTTAATGGAATCATCAGACGATAAAGAAGCTGTTATCAAGCAAAGTCATGCTTTAATCGAAGGTCCTGAAGGGTTAATTATATTTCCTTATAAAGATACGTCGCGTTCGGACGATAAGACAGAACTTAAGCGACGCATGTTAAACGAAATCGAAGCTAATGATGCGTATAAACGTGTCATTGATCATGATGAAACGCACATTCAACACGTGTCGATTAACTATAAAGGCAAAGAACGTACGTATGTGTTGGTAGGGTATCCATCCCAAGACGCTCAGAATAAGAAGAGTGCCGTCTTTATTTATCAAGATTTAAAGAGTATAGAGGATACCACAAATGTGATAACAATCATTATTCTCATTACCGCGTTATTATCATTGTTCTTAACAACAATATTCGCCTTTTTCCTATCAACGCGTATTACGAAGCCTTTACGTCAGATGCGTTCTCAGGCAAATAAGCTTGCGAAGGGTGAATACCATGAGAAGATTCATGTGAATACGAAGGACGAAATAGGCGAGCTAGCACTTACATTCAACAAGATGAGTTCTGAAATACGTTCACACATTAGCACGATTACGTCTGCTAAGCACGTTAGAGACACGTTAATCGAATCTATGATTGAAGGTGTGCTTGGCATTAATGCGAAGAAAGATATCATTTTATCGAATAAACTCGCACATTCCATCTTACTTCAAATGACTGAAGACGATGAACGTCGATTTAATGCGCAAATCGATGACACATTTGAGTCTGAAGAAGTGACGTTTAAAGAATATGAAATGTTCCAACGTTATTATGTTGTCATTATGAGCTTCATCGAGAACATCGATCACAGCAATGAGTGCGGCATCGTAGTTATTATTCGTGATATGACGAATGAGCATAATCTTGACCAATTGAAAAAGGACTTTATAGCTAATGTCTCACATGAGCTGCGTACCCCAATTTCATTGCTACAAGGTTATACTGAGGCCATCGTCGACGGTATTGTAAGCGAACCAAATGAAATACGTGATTCGTTATCTGTTGTGTTAGATGAGTCTAAACGACTGAATCGCTTAGTGAATGAGCTCTTAAATGTGGCGAAAATGGACGCTGAAGGGTTATCTATGGATATCACGAAACAACCAATAGATGTGCTTGCAGATAAAATCGACATGAAGTATCAACAACAAATTGATCAACTTGGTCTTAAGATGAACATCGATATCGAAGCGAACATGGACGATTGGTATTACGATATTGATCGCATGGATCAAGTCGTGACGAACCTATTAGATAACGCGACACGTTATACAGAGCCTGGTGATACGATAACGATTACAGCCTTTGAAGATTCATCAAATTATGTACTTTCAATTGCCGACACAGGTGCAGGTATTTCACCTGAACATTTACCGTTAGTGTTCGATCGTTTCTACAAGGTTGACGCTTCACGTAAACGTGGTAAACAAGGTACAGGGCTAGGACTCTTTATTTGTAGAATGATTATTGAAGAACATGGTGGTCAAATTACGGCTGACAGTAAGTATGGCCAAGGTACAACATTTAAAATCATCTTGCCTAAACAACCTAAATCAATACAAAATAATCAATCATAAAATCATATTGTCTTTAACTAAAGATTGATTTAATATATAAAATAATAAATGCTTTATTTCGAATGTAACTAGTTTAAAGATAATAACGTTTGTCTAGGGATAATACTTGTTAATTTGTGTTATTACCTAACTTAATCTTATTTCGTAAATAATTTCCTAACAGCTGACTCCTAGGGGTGGGGTCCCCGGCAAAGAAATTTGCGTAAGCAAATTATCAAGCTATACAAGCCGGGGCTTAAGCGTGGTACAAAGTAGCAATGCTACTTTGTAAGTCCAACTAGCAAACTGGAAGTTTGAGTTGGACTTTAGAGACTACAGGCTCAGGCCACGCCCCAGGAAAGCATGCTGTTTAAGGAAATTATTAAGAATTTTATAACTTACAACCAAATCAAATAATAAATTCATCTTCGGGGTCGGGTGCAATTCCCAACCGGCAGTAAATTAAGCCTGCGACCTGCATAATCTAATTATGTGGCTGATCTAGTGAAATTCTAGAGCCGACAGTAAAGTCTGGATGGGAGAAGATGGAGGTTATTTCGCATGCATTTTAACCTCCTATTCTTACGAGATGAATGGGAGGCTAATTATGGAAAAGAACCAAACACGTAAACTTATTATGATTGGCATGTTAAGTGCGATAGCGTTTGTACTCATGTTTATTAAATTCCCGCTACCGTTCTTACCGCCTTATTTAACAATTGACTTTAGTGATGTACCAGCACTCATCGCGACATTCACTTTTGGTCCGCTTGCTGGCATATTAGTGGAATTTATCAAAAACGTATTAAACTTTTTAATTAATATGGGTGACCCAGTTGGTCCCGTCGCAAACTTCTTGGCAGGCAGTACGTTAATCCTAGTCGCGTATCTCATATATAAAAAGAAACGCTCTATGAAGTCATTAGTATCAGGCTTAATCGTTGGTACGGTTATGATGACACTTGTATTAAGTATCTTAAATTACTTTGTATTGTTGCCATTATACGGTTACATCATGAACTTAGGCGACGTTGTAAAGAATTTAAAAGTAATTATCGCAGCTGGAATTATTCCATTTAATTTAATTAAAGGTATACTCGTTTCACTCGTTTTCTTACTTCTATTCAAACGTTTGAAACCATTCCTTAAAAAATACGAATCATAGTGGCTAGATTATAATAAAAATTTCTCAAACAGCATGCTTTCCTGGGGCGTGGCCTGAGCTTGTAGTCTCAGAACGCACGCTTCTCCCCTAGAAGTCAGCTGGTTGAGAAATTTTACCTAAACCTAAATAATTATTTAACTTATAATCTATAAACTATGTAACATATAACAAAAGAGCTAGGACGCACATAGAGAATCTCTTCCTCTAAAGCGTTCTAGCTCTTTTAATTAGGTTAATGTCGTACCGACCAATCAACCTTATTCATATTTTAATGCGTCACCATCGAATGGTTTATCTTCAACTTTGATTGAATCTGTTGGACAACCTTCGAATGCATCATCCATATCTTCGTATAATTCTTCAGGAATTTCAGCCGTACCTTGGTTATCGTCTAGTGTTACGTATGCGATACCCTCGTCATCGTAATCATATATATCAGGCGCAGCAGCACCACAAGCGCCGCATGCGATACATGTATCCATGTCAACTATAGTATATTTAGCCATTATTTTCGCCTCCTTTTAAAAAAATGCTAAACTAACTTATAATACATATAATATTTTAGTCATTGTACTTATAATTTTCAATACTTTCGTTTCAACAGAATAAGGAGTTATATCATGGAAAGAGCCGTCCAAATTTTAAAACAACGTACATTTAATTATAAGACTGAAAAAAGTATCTTTAATATTATCACAGGTAAAAAATCTCATCAAACGTTTTTCGATGCGTGTATACAAGATACACTTCCTTTATATCAAAGTATGCCGAATCTCAATAGCCAAACGTTTCTACAATTGTTACAAAGTTCTGACAATACGTCTGACTCGCTACCGAAATTGTTTGGTCACACGTATATGAGTATGCGCGATACGTTTACAACCATTCAATTACTTGTTCAAGTTGTATCGCAATATATTAGCGATAATGCGAAGTACTTACCCATTACGTCTAATCTTAATATCCAACAGAAGGTCAAAGGGCTTTTCAAGGAGATGAAAGAAGAGGAGACGATATCACAACTTGAAGACGAGTTGATGACCTTATTTGAAGTTTTAGAATCTGAGCTTGAGGTACCGCTCTTGCATTATTATTTAGACGGGTATGATGAGCATGCGTACACGAGGCAGCAGGTGAGTTTAATCACGTCCTTGTCACTTAAAGAAGTGTGGTTTCATGAACTCATAGCGCTTCATCATTTAGTTAAGGCCATTTCAAACCAGGATACGTATCCTTTATTGAGTCGTTGTGTCGAGAAGCCGACGCTCTTGCATCAAACCTTTACGACGTATCAGCAGCTATTGAAAGAACCTGATGTGAAGATTGAGGACATGGCGGCGCGTAAAAACGTTAAACCAAACACAATTGAAGATCACATCCTCGAACTCTTTATTAAAGGTTATCTCCATGACTTTAGACCCTATGTACCGAGTGAAGGTTATGCTGATTTAAAGGCCGCTTTTTTAAAAGCCCCAAACCAACGACTTAAATATTTTAAGGAAGCATTCCCAGACTGGTCGTACTTTCAAATTAAAATGGCATTTGTGAAAGTGAGAAAGGAGGTATATGATGCATCTCGAAAATGAATTACGTCGTTACTTTGGCTTTGAACATTTTAAGCCAGGTCAAGAAGCGATTATTGAAAATGTGATAAAGGATACGCATACGCTAGGTGTACTACCAACTGGTAGTGGTAAGAGTTTATGTTATCAGTTGCCGACGTACATCAAACAAAAACCAACGCTCATTATATCGCCATTAATTTCACTCATGGATGACCAAGTTGCGCAGATGAAGATGAACGGTGAAGAACGCGTTATTCAAATTCATTCAGGTTTATCAGAAAGTGAGCGTTACCAGCATTTAAAGCGACTACATTCGAGTCGATTTATCTACATGAGTCCTGAATTCTTGTTGCAACCTCATAATTTAAGACGTATTGAAAATATTGACTTTGGCTTAATCGTGCTTGATGAGGCGCACTGTATTTCAGAGTGGGGCTATGACTTTCGACCGCACTATGTATTAATACAGAAGGCGATCAAACGCTTTAAAAATGCGACGATTTTAGCGCTAACTGCGACAAAGCCACCTTATTTAGCTCAAGATTTAGAGCGCGTACTTGGTCTTGAACTCAATGAAATTATGACGACGATGAACCGCGACAATATCATGTTAAGCCACCGTAATTGTTGTGACCAAGAGGAAAAGATGGAATGGTTAACAAAGCAACTTTCGGAATCAGGACCAACAATAGTTTATGTCTCGTCGAAGAAAATGTGTCATGAAATTGCGAAACGTATTTATGAAGCTGGTTACTTAACGGGTATTTACCATGCTGACTTATCCTATGAGGAACGTTTTACTGTGCAACAACAGTTTTTAGCTAACGATATTTCAATTATAGTTGCGACAAGTGCGTTCGGTATGGGAATTAATAAGAAAGACATTCGAACAATTATTCACTTTCACTTACCAGCTAACCCTGCGAACTACTTACAAGAAATCGGTCGTACAGGTCGTGATGGCGGTTTAAGCCAAGCAATCAGTTTATATCAACCGGACGATTACTATTTACTTGAAACGTTAATCTTTAGCGATATGATTACGTCAGCCGATATCGAGCAATTTGAGTTAGGTACACAGTTACCTGAACCTAAGCACGATCAACTTTCATTATTAAGCGAGAACTTTTCAATTAGGGAATTAAAACATATCTTTGAGACGACTAATTTAAGAAAAGAAGAAGCTTTGATGAAAATGATGGAATATACACGTCTTAATTCTTGTCGAAGAACGTATTTACTTTCTTACTTTAATGATCAATGTGAGCAAGCTGAGTACTGTTGTGACAACTGTGATAACATCATTCCGATACAAGCATTCAATCGCAAAAAGGTTCTCATGCAGTATAAATATAGTGACAAATTAAAAAGTCTATTTCTTAAATAGCTTTTGCTTTTAATAACAATTCAAAGTGGATATAATACAGGTATCATCTTTAGTTTTTTCAAATTTTTATATTATTTCTAATTGAACAACCATTCTTTAGGGTAAAAGACTACAAATACATATGAAAGGGTGAAACTATTGTCTAGAGATAATTTCAAGGACGATTTCGAACGCAATCGTCAAGCAATTAATCCAGAAGACACTAACCACGACTTAGATCGCGGTGAAGACAAAGGATTTAATGACTCATTTAATAACAATGAACAACCTTACCCACCACGAGGTGCACAAAGAAGACAACGCAGAAGAGATACTGCAACACGAAACAATCAAAACGACAAACAAGAATTCGAAGATGGCAGAAACGAACATCACGATGACCGTCGTGTCGAAGATAAACACTTAGATCGCGACAATCGTGACAATGAACGTTTCGATGATGACCGTCATGTGGAAGATCATCATGATGATAAACAATCTAAAGGTAAAAAAGCAGGATTATTTGGTGGAGCTGGTGCTGTTGGAGCAGGCGCTGCAGCGAACAAAAAACATAAAGATGACTTAGAACACGATCATCCAACAGAACATAATGATAAAGCTGTTCGTCCTGACAAAGATGAAGACATCAAACATGACGATGATAAAAAACATAGTAATAAGAAAAAAGCTGCTGCCGGTGCAGGTGCCGCTGGAGCGGGCGCTGCTGGAGCTGGATTTGCAGCAAACAAAAACCGTCATGACGACCATGACCGTCACGATGACTATGATCGCCGTGATGAGCATGATGATCGTGACTATGACGATTATGATGATGACGATAGAGATAAAGGCGGCGGTTGCCTTAAAAAATTATTACCTTTATTATTAGCATTATTATTACTTGCAGCACTAGCTATTTGGGGTGCTACGCAATTATTTGATGGCGACGACAAGAAGAAAGAAGATAACAAAACTGAACAAACTGATAAAAAATCTGACGAAGAAAAAGATAAAGATAAAGACAAATCTTCTGAAGAAAAATCTGACGAAGAAAAATCAGATGAGCAAAAATCTAACGAAGATAAGTCTTCTGAAGAATCATCTAAAGACAAATCATCTGAAGAAGATTCATCAGATGAAGAAGGATCTAACGTAGGTCAACAAGCTGGAACAGCTGCTGGCGCTGGTGCAGCAGGTGCAGGTGCTGCTAATGCTGGTCAATCTGATCAAGCTAATGCAAACCAAGGTAACCAAGGCCAACAAGGTCAGCAAGGTAACCAAGGTCAACAAGCTGGCCAAGCTCAACAAGGCCAACAAGGTAACCAAGGTCAATCTGGTCAACGTGTTCACACAGTTTCAGGTAACCAAAACTTATATCGTATCGCTATCCGTTACTACGGTGAAGGTACACCTGAAAATGTTGACAAAATCCGTAGCGCTAACAACATTCAAGGTAATAACTTAAGCAACGGTCAACGTTTAGTTATTCCTGAATAATAAATGTTTTATTGAGCTAGGGCATATCAATTGCCTTAGCTCTTTTTTTATATGCGCAAATAAATGTTTTGATATACTAATTTAAATTATATTCAATTAAGCCAGTCTTTTTTGATTTTAAACGGGTACTGTTATAATATTAGTTGTGGTAAAAAGGAGGATATTTTATGAAAACCGTTGAAAGTATTATTATTGGCGCAGGTCCGTGTGGCTTAAGCGCAGCTATCGAGCAAAAGAAAAAGGGTATCGAAACATTAGTTATCGAAAAAGGGAATGTAGTAGATGCAATTTATAACTATCCGACACATCAAACCTTCTTTTCATCAAGCGAAAAATTAAGCATTGGTGATATACCGTTTATCGTTGAAGATAGCAAACCTAAACGTAATCAAGCACTTGTTTATTACCGTGCAGTTGTAAAACATCATCAGTTAGATGTAAACCCATATGAAGAGGTATTAACCGTTAAGAAGATGAATGATAAATTCACTTTAACGACAACGAAAGACGTTTATCAATGTCGTTTCTTAATCGTTGCTACAGGTTATTATGGTCAACACAATTCTTTAGAAGTAGAAGGTGCGAACTTACCTAAAGTACATCATTACTTTAAAGAAGCACATCCATTCTTTGACCAAAATGTAGTCATTATTGGTGGTAAAAACTCTGCAGTTGATGCTGCATTAGAACTTGAAAAAGCAGGTGCCCATGTAACGGTACTATATCGTGGTGCAACGTATTCTAAATCAGTAAAACCTTGGATTTTACCTAACTTTGATTCACTCGTTAAACACGACAAAATTACGATGAAGTTTAATAGTGTTGTGACTAAAATTAAAGAAGATACAGTTGAGTATGAGGAAAATGGTGAGACACACACAATTCCTAATGATACCGTATTTGCGATGATTGGTTATCATCCTGATTATGATTTCTTAAAACAAATTGGTATTGATATTAATACAAACGAATTTGGTACGGCTCCGGTTTATAATCGAGAGACTTACGAAACGAACGTACCTAATTGCTATATTGCGGGTGTCATAGCGGCAGGTAATGATGCGAATACCATCTTTATTGAAAATGGTCGCTTCCACGGTGGTGTCATTACGCAGTCAATTTTGACAAAGCGTCAAACACCACTTGAAACTTAATTGATAACTACCTCGATTTGGCCGAACATAATCGATACAATATATTTTCAAGCACGCAAAAAGGCTTGGGATGCACCGTGACATCACGATGTATCTCAAGCCTTTAATCTATTTAAGATATTCCCATTTAGAATTACTCATCAAAGTAAGTGTTTAGTTGATCATGCGTATAATCATTACTTAAACCTACTAGAAGTTTCAAGCGTGCTTTGGCACCGTTTAAACCGTTCGAGAAGATAACACCTTTTTGTTGAAGTTGATAGCCACCGCCATCATACGCATATATCGCACCTACGATTCCATTAAATGAACGTGAAACAAGCACAATTGGTATTCCTTTATCACGACAATGATCGAGACCTTCGATACAACTTGGTGGTAGGTTACCTTGACCTAGTGCTTCAATGACAATACCGTCAACTTCTTGTTCTGCATAGAAATCAAAGATATCCTTATTAATGCCCATATACGCCTTTATTAAAGGTACGTTCAAATTTGAATTGATATGATCTAAAATGGTATGTGGATATGGTCTATGGTGGAATAAAACACCACTTTTCGTCACTACACCAAGTGGTCCATGGTTTGGACTTTGGAACGTATTTGTATTAGATGTGTGCGTTTTAGTAACGTTACGTGCTGTATGAATTTCATCGTTAAAGACTACCATTACACCTTTATCGTATGAATCTTCAGCAGTCGCTACTCTAATAGCAGATATAAAATTGTATAAACCATCTGAACCAATTTCATTTGATGAACGCATTGCACCTGTTATCACGATAGGACGCTTAATACCTACATTTAAATCAAGTAAGAAAGCTGTTTCTTCAAGCGTATCTGTACCATGCGTTATCACGTAACCATCGTAGTCATTGCTTTCGTCAGCAGTTAGAATAATGCGTTGTAAAATTTCGACATGTTCAGTCGTCATATGTGGAGAAGGAACATTGAAAGGTGTTTCTTCAACAATCTCTGCATACGATTGAATGATATCTTTGTGAGTTGTGATTGGGTTGTGTTCGTTTGTAACTACTTTCTTCGATTCATCTTCAGACATACTAATCGTGCCACCAGTATGTAATACTAATAGTCTCTTCATGAAACTTCCTCCTATTAATCGCATTCTTTTTTATGATAAAATAATCGTATTAAAACAACAAGGTAGGTTTATTAAATGAGCAAAATAAATATCGCATTAGATGGACCAGCTGCTGCAGGTAAGAGTACGATTGCGAAGTTACTTGCGTCAAAATTATCTATGATATATGTAGATACAGGTGCAATGTATCGTGCGATTACATATTATTATTTACAAGAAAATGGTTCAACAGAAACAAATTTTTACGATTTAGTAAATCGTGTTTCAATTCATTTAAAATATGATAAAGAAAAAGGGCAAAGGGTTATACTAAATGATCAAGATGTGACAGATTATCTTCGTGAAAATGATGTTACAAATCATGTCTCATTTGTCGCGTCTCAAGAGCCTGTTCGTACGTTCTTAGTCGAAAGACAACAATTAATGGCTAAAGAAAAGGGTATTGTAATGGATGGGCGAGACATTGGTACAACAGTACTGCCTGATGCAGACTTTAAATTTTACATGATTGCTTCGGTAGAAGAACGCGCTAAACGTCGTCAAATTGATAATGAAGCTCGCGGAATTGAATCTAACATTGAAACTTTAAAAGATGAAATTAAAGCGCGTGATGAATTTGATATGAATCGTGACATTTCACCGCTTAAAAAAGCGGAAGATGCCATAACGATTGATACGACTGGTTTAAGTATCGAAGAAGTCACACAAAAAATCTTAGGATATGTTGTGTAAAATTTGAATGTTATAAAAATTCGATTTTAATTTCTTGACAATTAGTCTGCTTTATAAGATGTTATAAGTATGTAGACGTATAAGGAGGCATTCAAGATGACTGAAGAATTCAATGAATCAATGATTAAAGAAATTAAAGAAGGAGATAAGGTAACCGGTGAAGTACAACAACTCGAAGACAAACATGTTGTTGTATCTGTTAATGGTGGTAAATACAATGGTATTATCCCAATTAGCCAGCTATCAACGCACCACATCGAAAATGCGAGTGATGTAGTGAAAGTTGGAGACGAAATCGGTGCTTATGTTACAAAAATCGAAGTTGATGAGGAAAACGAAAGTGGTAGTTACATACTTTCTAAACGTCAACTTGAAGAAGAAAAATCATATGAATTTCTTAAAGAAAAACAAGATAACGACGAAACAATCGAAGCAAAAGTTACAGAAGTTGTTAAAGGTGGATTAGTTGTTGATGTTGGCCAAAGAGGTTTCATTCCTGCATCCCTCATCTCTACTGATTACATTGAAGACTTCTCTGATTATGATGGGAAAGTTCTTGAACTTAAAGTAGAGGAACTTGATCCTGAAAATAATCGTGTCATCCTAAGCCGTAAAGCTGTTGAAGCCATCGAGAATGAGAAGAAAAAAGAACAGTTACTTGATTCAATCCAAGCTGGGGATGTGCTTGAAGGTAAAGTTGCACGTTTAACTAACTTTGGTGCATTTATTGATTTAGGTGGCGTTGACGGTCTTGTTCACGTATCAGAACTTTCTCATGAACACGTTAAAACTCCAGACGAAGTTGTAGAAATTGGTCAAACAGTTAACGTGAAAGTTCGTTCAGTAGAAAAAGACTCAGAACGCATCTCATTATCAATCAAAGACACTTTACCAAGTCCTTTTGAAACAATTAAAGAGAAATTCAACGAAGGCGATGTTGTTGAAGGTAAAGTTATGCGTTTAGCTAACTTTGGTGCGTTCGTTGAAATTGGTGCTGGCCTTCAAGGTTTAGTACACATCTCTGAAATTAGCCATAAACACATCGGTACACCTAACGAAGTCTTAGAACCAGGTGATACTGTAAACGTTAAAATCTTAGGTATTGACCAAGAGGAAGAACGTATTTCACTTTCAATCAAAGCAACTGAAGAAAAAGAAGAATCAAACGAAAGTGATGAAGAAACAACTCAATCTTATACGACTAGCCAAGATTCAAACGAGGATAACCCAACTATCGGGGATATGTTCGGCGACAAACTTAAAGATTTAAACTTATAAGTTTCATAAAATAAATGATAACGTCTATGCAATTTGATGATTACGACATGTTATGCGTCATCAATAAGTATTGTATAGACGTTTTTTATTGGTTCAATCTTTGTTTCTCTACTAGTAAAAGTCCTTTCAATACGCTATCCTTTTTCAAAAAATGACAAGTTCACCAGTCAAACTTGTGAGCGAACGTTAGAATAGGGCTGCATTCAAGAAAGTACCTGTTCTAAAGGGCTTTTCAAAAAGAAGAAACGAAACTGAGTAATGTACTGAACCTTATATTTTCTTTTTTATTCATATCCCGTATGGTAGAATAATAGAGATATTTTAAGAGAGGGAGAATGGTTATGACAAAACCAATCGTAGCAATTGTTGGTAGACCTAACGTAGGTAAATCCACAATTTTCAACCGTATTGTTGGTGAACGTGTCTCTATCGTTGAGGATACACCTGGTGTGACGCGTGACCGTATTTATTCAAGCGGTGAATGGCTTACAGATGAATTTAATATTATAGATACAGGCGGTATTGAAATCAGTGACGCACCTTTCCAAACGCAAATTCGTGCGCAAGCTGAAATCGCCATAGATGAAGCAGACGTTATTATCTTCATGGTTAATATTCGTGAAGGTTTAACACAAGATGATGAAATGATCGCGCAAATGCTTTACCGTTCAAATAAACCTGTCGTACTCGCGGTAAACAAAGTAGATAATCCTAAAATGCGTGCAGAAATTTATGACTTCTACGCTTTAGGATTCGGCGAACCATTCCCAATTTCAGGTTCTCATGGACTTGGTTTAGGTGACTTATTAGATGAAGTTAAAAATCATTTCAAACGTGAGGAAGAGGACCCATATGATGAAGATACAATTAAGTTATCAATCATTGGCCGTCCGAACGTTGGTAAATCAAGCTTAGTTAATGCGATTCTCGGTGAAGAACGTGTTATCGTATCGAATGTCGCGGGAACAACGCGTGACGCGATTGATACGGAATATACGTTCGACGATCAAGACTACGTATTAATCGATACAGCGGGGATGCGTAAGAAAGGTAAAGTATATGAGTCTACAGAGAAGTATTCTGTACTTCGTGCTTTAAAGGCCATCGAACGTTCAAACGTTGTTCTTGTCGTGATTGATGCGGAACAAGGTATTATCGAACAAGATAAGCGTGTTGCAGGTTATGCCCATGAACAAGGTAAAGCAATTGTGATTGTTGTCAATAAATGGGATACTGTAGAAAAAGAGAACAACACGATGAAGAAATTCGCGGATAAGGTCCGTAACGAATTTCAATTCTTAGATTATGCGCAGATCGCCTTCGTTTCAGCAAAACAAAAGCAACGTTTACGTACAATTTTCCCTTATATTAAAGAAGCGAGCGAAAATCATAAGAAACGTGTTAAAAGTTCTACTTTAAACGAAGTGGTAACAGATGCCGTATCTATGAACCCAACACCTACTGATAAGGGTCGTAGACTTAACATCTTCTATGCGACTCAAGTTGCGATAGAACCACCAACGTTTGTTATATTCGTAAATGATGTCGAATTAATGCACTTTTCATATAAACGTTACCTTGAGAATCAGATCCGACAAGCATTTGGTTTCGAAGGTACACCTGTACATCTAATTCCTAGACGCAGAAACTAATTGGAGGGGATTCTATGACAAATATTACTGTACTCGGTATGGGCAGCTTTGGTACTGCATTAGCCAATGTCCTTGCCGAAAATGGTAGTAATGTTTTAATGTGGGGGAAATCTGAACAAAGCGTCAACGATTTAAACACTAAGCACCGTAACACGAAGTATCTTAAAGATATCGATTTAGAGCCATCTATTAAAGCAACGTCTAACTTAGATGAAGCTGTTCGTCATGCAGATGTGTACGTTGTCGCGCTACCTACAAAAGCGATTAGACAGGTATTAACCGATGTGAACGACAAGCTTGATTCTAAGAAGACATTTATACACGTTGCTAAAGGTATTGAGAACGATACCTTTAAACGTGTGTCTGAAATGATCGAAGAAACGATTTCACCTGAATACTTTGAAGGTGTTGGTGTCTTATCTGGACCGAGTCACGCTGAAGAGGTTGTTGTTAAACAACCTACAACCGTTGCAGCATCATCTAAACAACACCGCATTAGTCAATTAATTCAAGATTTATTTATGAATGAATATTTACGCGTATATACAAATGACGATTTAGTCGGTGTTGAACTTGGCGGTGCCTTAAAGAATATCATTGCTTTAGCAAGTGGTATCGTGAGCGGAATCGGTTATGGCGATAACGCCAAAGCTGCTTTAATGACGCGTGGTTTGGCTGAAATTAGTCGCCTCGGTGAAAAGCTCGGTGCCGACCCTATGACATTTTTAGGTCTAGGTGGTATAGGTGACTTAATCGTGACGTGTACCTCTACGCACTCACGTAACTACACGTTGGGATATAAGCTCGGACAAGGTTTAACGTTAGAAGAAGCTTTAAATGAAATGAACATGGTTGTAGAAGGTGTATATACAACGAATTCAGTTTATAATCTCGCTTTAAGAGAAGACGTAGAGATGCCAATTACGGAAGCTTTATACCGTGTTTTATTCGAGGATGCACCTGTTAAAGACAGTGTCAAAGCACTCATGGGTAGAACGAAGAAGTCAGAATAATGTGTTATATTACAATTTTCTTGAATTTGGTAACAAATTTCTTGAAAATGTGTTCAAATCAACGTTTTTAAGCACATAAATCGTTGCAGATACTGATAACACTGTGTTAAAGTCATACCATAATGATATAACCTTATATCATTACATAACCTTCCGGGAGGTGAATTGACATGAACAAAACTGACTTAATCAACGCTGTTGCTGATCAAGCGGACTTAACTAAAAAAGAAGCTGGTCAAGCAGTTGATGCCGTTTTCGAATCAATTCAAACATCACTATCAAAAGGTGAGAAAGTACAATTAATTGGTTTCGGTAACTTTGAGGTACGTGAGCGTGCTGCACGTAAAGGACGTAACCCTCAAACTGGTAAAGAAATTGACATTCCTGCAAGCAAAGTTCCAGCTTTCAAAGCAGGTAAAGCTCTTAAAGACGCTGTAAAATAATAACGCATAAAAAGGCCCTTTTATAAGGGCTTTTTTTATTGGTTCTAAATCAATTACGGTTGTTTAAGGTTTAATTTAGTTTTCTTAACAGCTGACTCCTAGGGGTGGGGCCCACGGTACAGTTAATGAACAAAGTAGTTGTGCTACTTTGTAAGTCCAACTAACGTACTGTAAGTACGAGTTGTACTTTACAGGAAAGCATGCTGTATAAGGAATTGTTCTAAATGTCCTACCTATGTCAAACAACAATCTTAAATATTAATAAACTTAATTTAAAATAAGGAATGTCATCTTAATCCAGATATTTAAACGTTTTATGAATAATTACGATTTTTAATTTCGTAACGATAATGTTATTATGGATAGTGATTATAACTTGAGGTGTGGGACATGGATTCTATAATGACATTATTTAACAAACAAATTAAAGACGTTTTAAGTGATATTAATTACAATGAACCAATTATTGTAAACGAGCCGTTGAGTGAGGTACTAGATACATATCATCTTCCGACTGAAGCTAAACTTTCATGTCTCATGATAGATACTGCAATGAATTTGTTAGATTCAATCTCATTTGATCATACATCGAAGCACTCGATATTAATTGGGGATTTATTGAGCGCGCATTATTATACGATTTTAGCTACGTTTAACGATTTGACTTTTCAAAAGAGAATGAGCGAAGCCATCATTAAATCTAACGAATTGAAATCATATATTCACCATCACAAACTTGATACACCTACACTAATCGATACAATTATCGAAATTGAGACAATCTTTCCACAAACCGCGTTCCAGACGTTCGACGTTGACTATAGACAAGACGTATTCTTACAACTTGCATATAAACGACTCACAGACTATCATCCAGATTATTTGAATCACTTATCTGATGAAGCCTACCAAGAACTCATTGACGTAGTTTCCAACGATTATATAAAAGTAGAGGGTAATAAATCATGACTAAAAATAAAGCGAATAAAGAACAAGTTCATACCGTATTCCAAAATATTTCAACGAAGTACGATACTTTAAATAACATTATCAGCTTCGAGCAACATAAGATCTGGCGTAAAAAGATTATGAAAGAAATGAAGGTTCAATCAGGTTCTACTGCATTAGATGTATGTTGTGGTACGGCTGATTGGACGATTGCGTTAAGTAAAGACGTTGGTCCAGACGGCGAGGTTATTGGGCTAGACTTTAGTGAGAATATGCTTGAAGTCGGCAAAGAGAAAACGGTTGATATGGCGAATATTAAGCTTATCCAAGGCGACGCGATGTCATTACCATTTGATGATAACGAATTTGATTACGTTACGATTGGTTTCGGATTACGTAATGTGCCGGACTATAAGGCTGCTTTAGCGGAGATGTACCGCGTCTTAAAACCAGGCGGCATGGTCGTATGTCTTGAAACGAGTCAACCAACGATGCCTGTATTTAAGCAACTGTATCGATTATACTTTAAATTTGTAATGCCGATATTTGGTAAGATATTCGCTAAATCTCAAGCTGAGTATGAATGGTTGCAGCAATCAACGTTCGATTTTCCTGACAAAAAGACCTTAAAGCGTATGTTTGAAGAAGTTAACTTTAAGGATGTTAAAGTGCGTAGCTTTACAGGTGGCGTTGCTGCGATGCATTTAGGTTATAAAGAAAACAGTACTTCAAAAGGTGATTAATGTGTCAAAGATTAACATGAACAGTGAAATTAAGAAGATTGAGAAACAACTAAAAAAAGAAGTGAGTAGTGCTGATCACACACTTAATGACACAAGTCATCACCTACTTGATTCTGGCGGTAAACGTGTACGCCCACTGTTCGTCATTCTAAGTAGCCAGTTTGGAACGAAGGTTAATGACGAAAGTTATCGTGTTGCAGTCGCGCTTGAACTGATTCATATGGCGACTTTAGTTCATGATGACGTTATTGATAAAAGCGATAAACGTCGTGGTCGCCCGACGATCGTTAAGAAATGGGATCAACCAACTGCAATACTTACGGGAAATTTTCTGCTCGCACGTGCTCTAGAATACATCTCTTCGATTGATAACCAAGCGATTCATACGACATTGTCTAAAGCGATTGTAGAAGTATGTCGCGGTGAGTTGTTTCAATTTGAAGATCAATTTAATGGTAAACAAACGATTACGAATTACCTCAGACGCATAAATCGTAAGACAGCGTTACTGATTCAACTTGCTACAGAACTTGGCGCTATGTCATCACATTCAACGGATGAGACCGTATATCGTTTGAAGATGATTGGTCACTATATCGGAATGAGTTTCCAAATTGTCGATGATATTCTCGATTTCACAAGTACCGAGAAGGCATTAGGGAAGCCTGTAGGTAGCGACCTCATGAATGGTCATATCACGTTACCAGTACTGTTAGAAATGCGCAAGGATGCAAACTTTAAAGCACGTATTGAGGCGCTTCATGCGGAATCAGAACCTAAAGAGTTCGATGCGATTATTAAGCGTGTTAGACAATCAGCGTCGATTGATGAGTCTAAGGCCATTAGTCAGCGTTATTTAGACAAAGCGATTCAATTATTGAATGAGCTTGAAGATAATCACGCTAAAGTTTTAATCGAGAAATTGATACACCGTATGGGTAAACGTACAGCTTAATGTACGATCAAAGATAAATTGATGTGCCAGTGGGTGTCGTAACGTCCGCTGGTTTTTGTTTGAGTATTTTTCTTTAAATGCGTGCGTGTTTTGAAAGGGCTTTTGCTAATGAAGATTGAAGGGTATAAAGATTCCACTTCTCATCCTTGAAAAGCCCTCTAAGCGTAGCGTTGAGATGACTTGATATTTAGAATTGAATGAATAATTAAATAATGATACTATTAATGAGAAATACATAATTGAAATAGGGGGATTTATCCATGGAACGTACGTTTCTTATGCTTAAACCAGATGCAGTTCAACGTAATTTAATCGGAGAAGTTGTATCACGCTTAGAAAAGAAAGGCTTAAAATTAGTAGGCGCTAAATTAATGACTGTACCTAAGTCTTTAGCTGAAGAGCACTACAAAGAGCTTTCTGACAAACCATTCTATGATGGATTAATTTCATTTATTACATCAGCACCTGTATTTGCGATGGTTGTTGAAGGGGAAGATGTTGTTAACGTAACACGTACAATTATCGGTAGTACAAATCCAACAGAAGCAACACCTGGTACAATTCGTGCTGACTACGGTTTAACTGTAGGCCGTAACGTGATTCACGGTTCTGACTCAAATGAATCAGCTGAACGTGAAATTAACTTATGGTTCAACGAAGATGAATTAACGGATTACAAATCTATCCAAGAACCATGGATTTACGAATAATACGCAATTAAGTTTGGAAGCTAAGACGATGAGTCTTAGCTTTTTTATAATTCATAAAATTTCTTAACAGCATGTTTTCATTTTAGTATGCAAAATAAAACAATTCTATCAAAAAGCAAGCTTTCCTGTATAGTCCAACTCAAACTTCAGTTTGTTAGTTGGACTTACAAAGTAGCTATGCTACTTTGTACCATGCTCAACCCCCAGCTCTATACTTAGTAATTCGCTTAAACGTGATAGGTTAAGATTTAGCGGTGCGTTCAACGTTAAGTGCGTTGTTTTCCTCGAGCTTCTACCTAACCTTTAAACGTTTGGATTGAAGTGTCATTCCTCCTGTATGATATAATACTCGTGATTATTCGTGTCGTTACCACATTACATATGTTTTTTCTAATTTTTCAGTTAATTAAATTCAAACTCTGTGGTAGAATTTAGAAATATCTTATTAAATATTTATAGAACGGAGTGATGAGGATGCGTTTTTTAACATCTGGTGAATCCCATGGACCTCAATTAACAGTTATCGTTGAAGGTGTACCTGCACACTTAGAAGTTAATGTTGAGGATATTAATAAAGAAATGTTTAAACGTCAAGGTGGATACGGACGTGGACGCCGTATGCAAATTGAGAAGGATGCGGTAGAAATTGTTTCAGGTGTACGAAATGGTTACACACTAGGTAGCCCAATTACGTTAGTGATTACAAATGATGATTTCACGCATTGGCGAAACATTATGGGTGTACATCCAATTAGTGAAGAAGCTCAGGCAAACATGAAACGCGTAATCACTAAACCTAGACCAGGTCATGCTGATTTAGTTGGCGGTATGAAGTATCAACATCGCGACTTACGTAATGTACTTGAACGTTCATCTGCACGTGAAACTGCAGCGCGTGTAGCGGTAGGTGCGTTGTCTAAAATTTTACTTAAGCAACTTAGTATCGATATCTTTAGTCGTGTCGTTGAAATTGGCGGTATTAAAGATACAAGTGAATTCGACCTAGACTTAATTAAATCTAAATGTGACCAAAATGATGTTCGCGTTATCGATGACACGATTGCGCAATCAATTCGTGATAAAATCGATCAAGCGAAAAAAGACGGCGACTCTATTGGTGGCGTCGTTCAAGTTATTGTAGATAAGATGCCTGTCGGAATAGGTAGTTATGTGCATTACGATAGAAAGCTTGATGGGCGTATTGCGCAAGGTGTTGTAAGTATTAATGCGTTTAAAGGTGTTAGCTTTGGTGATGGTTTTAGCGTTGCAGGAAAGCCTGGCAGTGAAGTTCAAGATCAAATCGCATATGATGAAACAAAAGGTTATATGCGTCTATCTAATCACTTAGGTGGTCTTGAAGGCGGTATGTCGAACGGGATGCCGTTAATTGTAAATGGTGTTATGAAACCGATTCCTACATTATATAAACCGTTAAATTCCATCGATATCGAAACGAAAGAACCGTTTAAAGCAACTATTGAACGTTCTGACAGTTGTGCGTTACCTGCAGCGAGTGTGGTATGTGAACACGTGGTGGCTTTTGAAGTTGCGAAGGCACTTATTGAAGAATTTGAATCGAATACGATGATGCAACTAAAAGCACAGATTGAGAATCGACGTGCGACGAATCAAACGTTCTAGGGAGTGAACGCAATGCGTTTAGATACAACTTATGAGAGAGATAATTATCCGATTATCGTTGAAAATGGGGCGCTTAACCACCTTAAATCATATGTAGAATCGTATCATACCGTTATTTTGTGTGTGGATGATACTGTACAAGCCTCATGGTCTGACAAAATAACATCTATCGCCGAAGAAACGGGTGCTCGGTTAAAAGTACTGCATGGTGGAGAATCGTTGAAATATCTCAAACATTACGAAACCTTTGTGGAAGGGCTTTTAAAAGAGGGCGTTACAAGAAACACTTGTTTAGTGGCTATCGGTGGTGGCGCTACAGGTGACTTTGTAGGATTTGTTGCGGCGACGCTCTTACGTGGCGTCGACTTTATTCAAGTACCTACGACGATACTCGCGCACGATTCGAGCGTTGGCGGCAAGGTCGGCATTAATACGAAAGCTGGGAAGAACTTAATCGGCGCCTTTCATCGACCGGAAGCCGTGTTGTACGATTTAGACTTTCTTACTACACTACCTTATAGCGAAATTTTAAGTGGCTATGGGGAAGTGTTTAAGCACGCGTTATTAAATAACGTTGATCAAGTTAACGCTTTAATGAAAGCTTATCCAAATCAAGCGCAACTTAAAGCGCTTCATGACATGGAGAAATACTTAGTGCTTGGTATCGTAACGAAATTAAAGATTGTGGTAGCTGATGAAAAGGAATCAGGTTTACGAAAACATTTAAATCTCGGTCATACCTTTGGTCACGCGTTTGAATATTTATACCACATTCCGCACGGTCAGGCTATTCTAGTCGGCATTCTATACCAAATGATACTGTCTAACGAGCACCTACAAGCGAACTTTGATATTCAGAAATACTACCAATACTTGCGTAGGCTTGACGTGCCTTTTCAAGAAATGGAGCAAGTGAACTTTGAATCCATCTATAAACTGATGTTAAAGGATAAGAAAAACACGCAAGCCGGCGTTCAAATGGTCTTACTTAAGGACTATGGCGAACCGATTACGATGACTGTTGAAAAGTTAGCGCTTAAATCTGCGTTTCTTAAGCTACAGTCGCTGATAAAGGAAGTGTAACAAATGGAAGCAATTCAAATTAAAGGGCCGTTAAAGGGCGACATCGAGGTGCCGGGCGATAAGTCGATTACGCATCGCGCAATTATCTTAAGTGCACTTGCTAAAGGACAAGCTACGATTTATAAACCGCTTCTCGGCGAAGATTGTTTACGCACAAAAGCTATCTTTGAATTACTTGGCGTCGATATTTCGATCGAATCTGACAAGATGTTCATCGATTCGAAAGGCTATACATCATTTACAACGCCGCACCAAGTTTTATATACTGGTAACTCTGGAACGACAACACGCTTACTTGCGGGACTCTTCGCAGGACTCGGCATTCAAGCTGTCTTATCAGGAGACGCTTCCATCGGCAAAAGACCTATGGACCGTATTATGAAGCCGCTTCTACAAATGGGCGCACGCATTAGAGGCGTAGATGATAATTATACACCACTGATTATTGACACAAGCGACATTAAAGGTATTGATTATAGGATGCCTGTCGCAAGCGCTCAAGTTAAAAGTGCGATTCTCTTAGCGAGTCTCTTTAGTGAAGACGAGACGACTATTCACGAGTTAGCATTGACGCGTAATCATACAGTGACGATGTTCCGTCATTATAATATTCCATTAAATATTGACGGCAATGAGATTCAAACTGTCTCACGCGGAATCGATCACATTCAGCAAAGGGACTTCTATGTGCCAGGTGATATTTCATCAGCTGCGTTCTTTATTGTCGCTGCACTTATTACACAAGGTAGCGATATCACGCTTCACAATGTTGGGATGAACCATACGCGAACAGGCATTATTGATATCGTGAAACAAATGGGCGGTCGTATCGATATCTTTAACGTGTCGGAAGGTGCTGAGCCGACCGCTTCAATTCGCGTTCAATATACAGAGAACTTGAAACCAGTTTCGATTGAAGGCAACATTATACCGAGATGCATCGATGAAATTCCGATTATAGCGTTACTCTGTACCCAAGCTACTGGAAAGAGTATGATAAAGGATGCAGGTGAATTGAAAGTTAAAGAAACAAATCGCATTGATACGACGGTTAATGAACTCAATAAACTCGGGTTTGATTTAACGTCGACTGACGACGGTATGATAATTATGCCGTCTACGATTACTCAAGTTGCAAACGTTGATAGTCATACCGACCATCGTATTGGTATGATGTTAGCCATTGCGTCACTTTTAACACCATCAACGATTCATATTGACCGATTCGATAGCGTTAATGTGTCATTTCCAGGATTCTTATCTAAACTAAAACAATTAGAAAATGAGGGATAATGTATGGAGGACATCCATAAGATTATAGATGATATCAACCTTCAAAATTTAAAGGGCATCGATTCACGCGTTGAAAATGCGCTCACTGAAGAACAAGATGAAGGTGCGTTATTCATACTTGGTGAAACACTCTACCAATATGGCTTAATACCACAAGGTTTAGAAGTGTTTCGATTCCTTTACCATAAATTTCCGAACGAACCTGAACTCTTAATTTACTTTGTAGAAGGATTAATTGCGGAAGGTGAAACAGACGAAGCCTTAGAGTATCTCACTGAAGTTGAAGATACGCCTGAGAAGCTCATGTTAGAAGCAGATTTATATCAACAACTGAATATGCTTGAGGTCGCCATTGAAAAGCTCAACCAAGCCAAAATGATTCAACCAGAAGATCCGATTATCAATTTCGCGTTAGCTGAACTCTTCTACTATGATGGCCAGTGGTTACGTGCTGTTACAGAGTACGACACTGTTCTTGAGACAGGTGACTACATGATTAATGGTGTGAACTTGTTCTCACGTATCGCGGATTGTAGTCTTCAAAGTGGTAACTATGCAGACGCGATTCAAAACTACGATGAAATTAGTGATTCTGAAATGACGTCTGAAGATTATTTTAAGAAGGCCATTTCATATGAGAAGAATGAGCGTACTAAAGAAGCCATCAGCATTATGAAAGACCTATTGACGAAGGACCCAGACTTTATTCAAGGTTATTTCTACTTACAGCAACTTTATGAGCTTGAAAAGGACTATCCAAGCGCGATAGAAATTGGTAATGAAGGTCTTAAACTTAACCAATTCTATAAAGAGTTAATGTGTCAGACTGGTAGCTTAGAAATCGAACACGGCGATCAAAATGATGGTGTCGATCATTTACTTGAAAGTTTAGAAGTAGATCCAAGCTATCATGAACCAGTCCTTATCTTAAGTGAATTTTACCGAGAACAAGATGACCACGAAGCATTAATTGGGTTAATTAAGTATGTAGATGAAGAGGACATGGACCCTGTATTTATGTGGCATTTAGCCTATGCATACGGTGAAGAAGAACGTGATAAAGAAGCCATGCATTTCTATCAACTTGCTTATCAAACACTCAATGACCAAGCACCATTCTTAAGCGATTACTATTTCTATCTCATAGAAATCGGTCACATCGAAGAAGCAAAGCCAATCTTACAAAAGCTTAAGGAAATTGACGCGACAAACGAAACTTGGTTTGAAGAAGAAGACAGATTACAATAGGTGATCGTATGTCAACAACGTCTATTACGTGGGATAAACAAAATTTCATAGAATATCTATTGTTCCATTATGAATTTAAATCACGCATTAGTGTCTGGATATTAAACTACATTAAAGCTGATTTAGAGACGCTCGAACGCATGCACTTCGTCGATACTATTGTACCTTCGCATCAAACGCTAGAATTAAGTGTTAATCACGCTTATCACATTGGTGTGAAGTTAACACGTGATGGTGAAACTTATTATAAAAACAACATGATATTTAAGTTAATCGCAACGACACATGAACCCTTTGACCTTAAGATTCATTTTGAAAAGGGTAAGCGTAATGATAGATATGATACGTTACTATTCAATCAACTCTTGGCTTCACCTTCGTATGAAGCGTATTTACAAGACTTATACGATATTCATTTGTCACAGCCCGATCAAGAACATTTAATTCATGAATTAAAAGCTTCAATCGATCTAAGTCTTCAACTTAAGCAAGAAGACCGCTTTAAACAGTATAGTCATATCTTAAATTCGATACAGTTTCGAAATTTTAAATAAAGGATACATGTTTATGAATTTGATGCAAAATTGGCGCATGCTGATTACAAATAAGTTTTTCTTATATTTTATAATTTTATGTAACTTACTAGGAACCATTTATGGCTATATTTGGTATGGCTCGCAGCTTGCTGAAACACCTTGGTATTTTTATATCTTCGTGCCAGATAGCCCGACTGCTACACTTTTTCTAACGATTTCGTTAATTTTGTTACTTTTCAATCGGAAAAGCACAATCATCGATACACTCGCATTTGTGACGTTAATTAAGTACGGTGTTTGGGCTGTATTTATGAATATCTTTATGTTTTATGTGGATCAAACGATTTATCCCATGGGCGTGATGCTTATCATGTCACACGGTATCATGGCAATACAAGCATTCTTGTTTATGCCATTATTTAAGTTTGATATTAAAAGTATTATCATAGCACTTATTTGGGTATTTCATAATGATGTCATTGATTATGTATTTCATCAGTATCCGAAATACGGATCACTTGATCCTTTCGAACCAATAATTGCCTATGTCGCATTTTGGTTAACCGTTATCAGCTTTTTATGCATCTCTTTGAAAAAGCCCTTAACCGAAAATAAAATGTTTGACCAATCTTAACGTACTAATTAAAATATAATATGAGGAGTGAAGTGAATGTTATCATACCTATTATTTCTGTTTATCGTAATGATTCTCCCAATGTACGCACAACATAAAGTTAAAAAGAACTATGAGAAATACTCTCAAGTGCGTTCAACTAGTGGGAAAACAGGTCGAGATGTTGCTTTAGAAATTTTACATGCGAATGGGATCTATGACGTAGAGGTTAAACAGGGACATGGCTTCTTAACGGACCATTATGACCCTAGAAATCGAGTACTTGTATTATCACCAGCAAACTTCAATCGTCCAAGTGTTGCCGGTGCTGCAATCGCTGCTCACGAAGTTGGACACGCGATTCAACATCATCAAGGTTATTTCTTCTTAAAATTTAGAACAGCGCTCGTACCACTTGCGAACCTTGGTGGCTCATTATCTTACATCTTTATTATGATTGGTTTTGTATGTACGATGATGCAATTCGCATTCGGTTCAACAGCTTTATGGATTGGTATTTTCCTAATGGCTTTATCTGTATTATTCTCAATCATCACATTACCTGTTGAGTTTGATGCAAGTAAACGTGCAATGAATCAAATTCAATCTTTAAACTTAGTTAATCAAAAAGAATATAAACATGCGCAGAAAGTGTTACAAGCTGCAGCAATGACTTACGTTGCTTCTACAGCAGTAGCAGTTGCCGAATTAGTTCGTTTAATTCATTTTACGCAATCACAAGATTAATAGATATCGAAACTGGGACATTTTAAATGTCTCAGTTTTTTTTAGTTATGGATACAAGAGGCGTATTACGAAAAAGAAAATAGGCATTTCAGCTTCCAGTAGCTTAGAGGGCTTTTCAAAGAGGGCAAGCGTCTATGAAAGGAACGTATTTGACCTAAATTACTTAAACAAATGTGCTCGAAATTTGCCGTGTGTATCACGAAATTGAAATTCGACGTACTCTATAATACTATATGTGATAAGGGAGGACGACGTTATGACGAAATCTATGAACGATATGCAGAAGGAAGTTGACCAATACATAAGCCAATTTAAGACGGGCTACTTCTCGCCGCTCGCAAATCTTGCACGCTTAACAGAAGAAGTTGGCGAACTCGCAAGAGAAATTAACCATACGCACGGAGAGAAGAAAAAGAAGGCGAGTGAAGCTGAGAACACGATTAAAGCTGAACTTGGTGACAATCTGTTTGTATTATTATGTCTCGCGAATTCTTTAGACATTGATATGACTGAGAGTTTCGATGAGACAATGGCGAAATTCAACACGCGCGATAAAGATCGCTTTGAACGAAAGTCTGACTCATAAAGGAGGTGCCGTTGTATGAAGATTGGTATTACATGTTATCCATCTATGGGTGGATCTGGCATCATTGCGACTGAACTTGGTATTTTAATGGCTGAAAAAGGACATGATGTCCATTTTATAACGTCTAATATTCCATTTAGAATGCGTAAGCCTATCCCAAATATTACATTTCACCAAGTTGAAGTGAATCAATATGCGGTATTTCAATATGCGCCGTATGATATCACGCTTAGTACTAAAATTGCGGATGTCATTAAGGAATATGACCTCGACATCTTGCATATGCACTATGCGATTCCTCACGCAATTTGTGGCATTCTAGCACGCGAAATGGCAGGTCGAGATGTGAAGATTATGACGACTTTACATGGTACGGATATAACGGTGCTTGGTTATGACCATGCGTTAAAAGGCGCGATTCGATTCGGCATTGAACGTAGTGACATGGTGACGAGTGTAAGTCATGCTTTAAAAGACGAAACGATGGATATCATTAAGCCGAATAAAACGATTACGCCTATTTATAATTTCGTTAGGGAGAACGAATTCCCAACATGCTACAATCCTAAGCTTAAGGAAACGTATGGTATTGAAGATGATGAGAAGGTCATCATTCACGTGTCGAACTTTAGACGTGTTAAACGTATTGATACGATTATTGAAACGTTCTATTATATTCGAAAAGAAATGAAAGCGAAGTTAATTTTACTTGGAGATGGACCTGAACTGATTGATATGAAAGCGTATGCCAGACAACTGGGTTGCTTTGACGATATTTTATTCTTAGGTAAACAAGACTACGTGAGCGAATTTTACCAAATGTCTGATTTAGTGCTATTACTCAGTAACAAAGAAAGCTTCGGTTTATCATTGCTTGAAGCGATGAAGACAGGCGTGCTTCCGATTGGTACGCGCGCTGGCGGTATTAAAGAAGTCATCAAACATAACGAAACAGGCTTCTTAGTAGATGTAGGCGATAGTAAGAAAGCGAGTGAATATGCGCTTGATATCTTAAATGATCCTGAGCGTTATCAATCGATGAAACAAACAATGTTGAAAGATATCGAGGAACGTTTCTACTCAGGGAAGATCGCGGATGAGTATGAATATTATTATAGGAAGATGTTAGGTGACAATCATGAAGAAAGCCTTTAATGACGCTAGACCGATACTTGATACCATCGAACAACATGGCTATGAGGCATATTTTGTTGGTGGTGCGGTCCGAGATTTCATCCTCGAGCGCCCAATTAATGATGTTGATATTACGACGAGTGCGATGCCTGATGAAATCGAAACGATATTTGAGCGTACAATTCCGATTGGTAAAGAACACGGCACGATTAATGTGTTATATGATGACGATCAGTACGAGGTGACGACGTACCGTACTGAAAGCGATTATGTCGACCATCGTAGGCCAGATCATGTAGCGTTCGTGCGAGAACTGAAAGAGGATTTGAAGCGTCGTGACTTCACAATAAATGCGCTTGCGATGGATAAGGACTTTCAAGTTGTCGATTACTTTGAAGGTAAGAAGGACATGCGCTTACGCCAGATTCGTGCGGTAGGTGAGCCAGCAGAACGTTTTACTGAAGATGCACTACGTATTCTACGCGGCGTACGCTTTCAGTCTCAACTTGACTTTGAAATCGAGACCCATACATTTCGCGGTATGGCCGCTCAAATTCATGACATCAAGTATTTATCCATTGAACGTATCGTTGTAGAACTGAAGAAATTGTTTCATGGTGTCGCCGTTGAAAAGGCCCTTAAGTCTATGAACCATTTAGGTGCCTTTAATGATATTCCAGTGTTTAAATCCTTTGATATGAAAAGACTTAAGCTAAGTACACCGCTATCAATGGACTTTGTACTCGCTATACTTAAGCTTCAACAAGGGTCAGTTCAGTTAAAGCCACTTAAAATTAGTAATCAAGAACTTCAAACGATTCAAACTTATGAAAAAGCCATTGCTCAAATAAACGCGATTCAAAGTAAATTCGATATCGACAAATTACTATTTCAAATAGATATTCAATGTATTTATAGTATCATTTCAAAAACTGATATACTTAAAGAGAATGATGTTTTACACGTCTCGCCGTTCATTTTTAACAAGCAAGTCGTTGAAACGCGTTACGCTCAGTTACCGATAACATCGTTTAACGATTTAGCTGTAAATGGGCATGATCTTATGACACACTTGAATCAAAGAGGTGGCCCTTGGATCAAAGCAACACTTAATCAAATAGTAGACGCCATTCTAAAACGAGACATAATAAACGATAAAGACGAAATATTGAAATGGGTGAAACAACATGTCGAAGTATGAAAATGATGTATTAAATGTATTGTATCAGCACCAACCTGAATTCGTTTCAGGCCAATTTATTGCTGAGCAACTTAAAATATCAAGAACCTCAGTTAAAAAGGTTATTGACCGTTTGAAAAATGATGGATGTGAAATTGAATCGATTCATAACAAGGGACACCATTTGGTAAATCTTCCAGATAAATGGTATGAGACGCTTGTTGATCGACTTATCCAAAAATCATCACTCATCGACTATGCCGTAACGCATGAAACGGTTGATTCAACACAAATACTCGCTAAACAAGCATTAGTTGGAAATCAAGATACATTTATGGTTATCGCAGATGAACAAGTTAAAGGGAAGGGACGTTTTAACCGACCATGGGCTTCAGAAAGAGGTCTCGGTTTATGGACGTCTCTTGTATTACGTCCAAATGTGCAATTTTCAATGATTACGACATTCAACTTATTTATGTCGCTAGCAATTCGTGATGCGATTCAATCCTTTGTGGAAACAGATGTATTTGTGAAATGGCCGAATGACATTTATATTGGTGATAAGAAGGTGTGTGGCTTTTTAACGGAGATGGTCGCAAATCATGATGGTATTGAAGCGGTTATTTGTGGCATTGGAATCAATATGAATCAACTTGGTGACCATTTCGATGAAGTTATTAAAGATAAAGCGACGTCCATTCGTCAACACAACAATGATGTATTAATCGATCGATATGATTTCTTAGACGTGTTACTCAAGAACATCGAACACCGCTACCTACAATTTTTAAGTACGCCATTTAAAGATATTAAGGATCAATATATGAAACATTCTAATATCTGGGACCGTACGCTTACGTTTACTGAAGGCAGCAAGCGTTTTAAAGGCGAACCTGTTTCAATCGATGATCAAGGGTTCCTTCACGTTAAAGATGGAAACGGTGATATGCATCGTTTAATGAGTGCTGATATAGAATCTTAAGAGAGGAGAACAATTATGGCTCAGCCGTGTTATGCCGTTGTAGATTTAGAGACTACGGGCAATCAAATACAAACCGATGAAATCATTCAAATAGGTATAACATTCGTGAAAGGCGATGTCATCACAGGTACGTATCAATCTTTAATTAAGACGGATATCACGATTCCGCCATTTATCTCAGCGCTGACATCGATTGATAACGAAAGTTTAGCTAACGCGCCTTATTTCCATGAAATTAAAGAGGAAATTTTAAAGCAACTTCAAGGTTGTATCTTTGTCGCGCATAACGCGGATTTCGACCTGAAGTTTTTAAAGGCCTCTTTTGAAGCATGTAATATGTCATTTGAACCGTATAAGGTCATTGATACGATGGAACTCTTTAAGATTGCGTTCCCTACTGCGAAAAGCTATCAGTTAGGTGAGCTTGCAAGTGCGCTTGATATCCCGTTAGATCATGCACATCAAGCTGATGAAGATGCGAAGACAACCGCTTTAATCATGTTGAAAAGCTTTGATAAATTCAAAAACTTACCTTTAGATTCTAAGAAACAACTTTATTATTTAAGTAAAGCACTTAAATATGATTTAAAAGATTATTTCTTTGAATTAATCCGTCATTCTAAAGAGATTGACATTTCAAAAGATTATGGTCAGTTCGAACAACTCATTTACAAAAAGCAAGTTGATTTAAAACTACCGAAATTTAAATTACCTCATACGTTAAAAGATATTTATGCATTAGTAGTGGAACGTTTAAATCTTAATTACCGAAGCGAACAACTTTACTTAGCAGAAACCATTTTTGAGCAACTTTTACATAATGAAAAGGCCTTAATCGAAGCTGAGTTAGGTAGCGGTAAATCTCTTGCTTATTTATTAGCTGCCTTATTATATAATCATGAAACTGATCGTCATGTAATGATATCGACGAATACGAAACTACTTCAAAATCAGTTGTTGCATAAAGATATACCATTATTAAACGAGGCACTTGGTATCAACGTCAATGCTGCGCTCATTAAGAGTAAGAATGATTATATTTCACTCGGTTTAATCAGCCAAATTTTGAAAGATGAAACGCATAACTACGAGGTCAGTTTATTAAAAGCCCAATTACTAATTTGGATAACCGAGACCGAAACAGGCGATATTCACGAATTAAATCTTAAAGGTGGACAAAAAGTCTACTTCGAACAAAAGGTTGAGACTTACGTGCCTGTGCCTGGCGATATTCATTATTATAATTACATTAAACGTAACGCTAAGCACATTCAAATTGGTGTAACGAATCACGCGCACTTACTTCATCAGTCTAATGAGAATTCGATTTATCACTTATTTGATGACTGTATCATTGATGAAGCGCACCGTTTACCAGACTATGCACTTAATCAAGTTTTATCGAAACTGACCTATAGTGACATCAAATATCAACTCGGATTAATTGGTAAAAACGAAAATGAGAAACTACTTCAGAAGATAGACGAGCTTGAACAAAAGCGTATCTTTGAACGTATTGATATTCCACCAATTGATGTCTTTGGACTTAAAATTGACATTAATGAACTACATGAATTAACAGAAGACTTATTCGATCATATGTTAGACATTATTCATACATCACATATTTATGATGATGAAAGTAATAAGTTTCATTATGCGTTCGAATTTAATCCATCACCATTAATTCAAAAACTGACACTCATTACTCATAAAATTAATCACATTTTAGAATACTTTAACGGAATGAGTCATAAAACAATCAAAACGACGCGTAAACAATTGCTTTATATTAACGATCAATTTAAACAAGTTTTAAAAAGTCTCAAAGCCAACCATACGTCGTTTATCGCAATTAAAAATGTAGAACAGAAATCAACGATTGAACTTATGATTAAAGATCATTCAGTTAAAGATATCTTATCCGAACGCATCATCGATAAGTTTAACGCTTTAACATTGATTTCAGGTACGCTCACGTTCAATGAATCTTTCGAGCATTTTAAAAAGTGGTTCCATAATGAGCACACCTTTAATGCATACATTATTAATACGAAGATGAAACGAAAGCATGAACCTAAACTTTTCATACCAAGTGATATCGAAAGTTACGATTATTCAAATATCGACGGGTATGTGATGTCTATCGTGAACTATATCGTAGAGTATGTGAACACGACGCAGGATAAATGCTTAGTGCTTTTCACAAGTTATAAAATGTTGTACATGGTCAATGAGTATCTCAATGAAATGCCTGAACTATCGGATTATGTGATATTGCATCAACAACAAAGTCAGAATAATAAAATCGTAAATCAATTTAATAAATTTGATAAATCAATCCTGCTCGGCACGAATACGTTCTTTGAAGGATTTGATTTCCAAAGCAAGGGCATTAAATGCGTGATGATTGCGAAATTGCCATTTATGAATCAGAAACATACGAAATATTGGCTCATGCATGACGAATTTATTCACATCTTTAAAGATTATGTGCTGCCTGATGCGGTAACGCGCTTTAGACAGGGGCTAGGGCGCTTAATTCGAAATGAGGATGATAATGGCATCGTCGTGTCGTTTGATAATCGCTTGATACATAGTCAGTATCAACAATATTTCGAATCGACGACAGCATCATTCGACGTGATTAATAAAGACATCAATATTTTCCGAAAAGTCCTAAAAGATTTAATCCAAGACGATAGAAACAATTCTTAATCTAGAAGTTACGCAGTGATTTTGTTAAACTAAAGAAGAGTATTTTATAAATAGGAGACTGGTTATGAAAACGACAATTAGAGAAGCTAAAAAATATATCGACCAAGAAGTAACAATTGGTGCTTGGCTTACAAATAAACGTTCAAGCGGTAAAATTGCATTCTTACAATTACGTGATGGTACAGGTTTCATGCAAGGTGTTGTAGTGAAATCTGAAGTTTCAGAGGACGTATTCCAAACTGCGAAAGACATCACGCAAGAATCTTCAATGTACATCACAGGTACGATTACAGAAGATAACCGTTCTGATCTAGGTTATGAAATGCAAGTGAAATCAATTGAAATTATTCACGAAGCAAGTGATTATCCGATCACACCTAAAAACCATGGTACTGAGTTCTTAATGGACCACAGACACTTATGGTTACGTTCTAAGAGACAACATGCGGTTATGACAATCCGTAATGAAATCATTCGTGCAACATACGAATTCTTTAATGAAAATGGATTCACTAAAATTGACCCACCAATTTTAACAGCAAGTGCGCCAGAAGGTACAAGTGAATTATTCCATACTAAATACTTTGATGAAGATGCATACCTTTCACAAAGTGGTCAGCTATACCTTGAAGCTGCAGCAATGGCATTCGGTAAAGTATTCTCATTCGGGCCAACGTTCCGTGCTGAAAAGTCTAAAACAAGACGTCACTTAATTGAGTTCTGGATGATCGAACCTGAAATGGCGTTTACGAACCATGATGAAAGCTTAAAAGTACAAGAAGAATACGTTGCGCACGTTGTTCAATCTGTACTTAAGAATTGTAAAATTGAACTTAATATTTTAGATCGTGACACTTCAAAACTTGAGAAAATCAAAGCACCATTCCCACGCATTACGTATGATGATGCGATTGAATTCTTAAAAGAAGAAGGCTTTGACGATATCGAATGGGGCGAAGATTTCGGTGCACCACACGAAACGGCTATCGCTAACCATTATGACTTACCAGTATTCATCGTGAACTACCCAACTAAGATTAAGCCATTCTACATGCAACCAAACCCTGAGAACGAAGACACAGTACTATGTGCTGACTTAATAGCACCTGAAGGTTATGGTGAAATCATTGGTGGTTCAGAACGTATTAATGATGCTGAATTACTTGATCAACGTATCGATGAACACGGTTTAGATAAAGAAAGCTATAACTATTATTTAGATTTACGTAAATACGGAAGCGTACCACACAGTGGCTTTGGTTTAGGTTTAGAACGCACAGTTGCTTGGATTTCAGGCGTTGAACACGTTCGTGAAACATCACCATTCCCACGCTTATTAAACCGTTTATATCCATAATCAATGTCGACATAAAAATAGTGTTAAAGAGCCAGGGACTTAGTACGTTTCCCTGGCTTATTATATAGGGCGCACGTACCTAATCCTAATGAATATTGAGGTGAGCTTATGCATACTAAATTTTTAAAAGAACGTCCGCTCGTGATACATCATATGCTTTTAAATCATTACAACGAGCTAGGCATCAACGAACAAGACTTCGTGATATTACTCAAATTGATATATGCTTACGACGTGACGAATAAACAGCCGTCTATACTTACGCTTCAACAAGGTACGACGCTTGAAGAGCGTGAAATCACCGCTATTATTCAAAAGCTCATCCAACGTGATCTTCTTGATCTGAGTGTTCATAAAGATGATGAAGGTAAATTCTCTGAGTACATGAACTTAGAGGGCTTTTACGAGAAGCTATCGGAAATCATGAAGAAGGATATTTCTGAAGATCACCATAAGAAGAAAGAGATCGACTTTAAAACACTCTTCCAACAATTCGAACAATCGTTTTCAAGACCGCTATCTCCTATAGAAATTGAAACGTTGAATCAATGGATTGATGTCGATCAACATGGTAATGAATTGATTCTACAAGCTTTGAATGAAGCTGAATCTAACCAAAAGCTGAGTATGAAGTATATTGATCGGATACTGCTGAACTGGAAGAAGAATAATGTTGAGACGATTGAGCAATCGAAGCAGGTGAGTCGTGCGTTTAATCAACCTGAAATGCAGCATAAAGTTAAGAAAATACCGAAATTTGATTGGCTGAATGGGGAGAATCCGTATGATAAGTAAGAAAAAAGCGTTAGAAATGTTAGATGTCATCGATGACATGTTTCCGGATGCTGAATGTGAATTGAGGCATGAGAATCCGTTCGAATTAACGATTGCTGTACTCTTATCAGCTCAGTGTACGGACAAACTTGTGAACAAGGTAACGGCGTCGCTCTTTGAAAAGTACAAGACACCCGAGGATTATTTAGCGGTTGAACTTGAGGAATTGCAGGATGACATTCGTTCAATTGGCCTCTATCGTAACAAGTCTAAGAATATTCGAAAGTTGTGTGCGTCACTTCTTGAAAAGTTCGACGGTAAAGTTCCTGAAACCCATGCTGAGTTAGAAAGCTTAGCAGGTGTTGGTCGTAAGACAGCAAATGTTGTGATGAGTGTCGCATTTGGAGAACCTTCTTTAGCGGTAGATACGCATGTAGAACGTGTTTCAAAGCGTTTAGGTATTTGTCGCTATAAAGATAATGTGCGTGAAGTGGAACGTAAACTTACATCGAATATACCGCGCGAACAATGGACGAAGAGTCATCATCAGCTTATCTTCTTCGGTAGGTATCATTGCCTAGCTAAAAAACCGAAATGTAGTGAGTGTCCATTGCTACAAGATTGTAGAGAAGGGCAAAAGCGTTATCGTGCAAGTTTAAGGGAGTCATCTTAATGTTTAAGGAAAAGTTTAGTCAATTAGAAAGTGAATTAGATGAAATGAGTAAGTTGCGTCAATTGAAGACTGAATCAGGTAAAGCATTACTCGATCAATACTTCGACTTATTAATGGCGTACTTTAAGGATATTAATGAAATTGAGGATTATGATGCGGCGCGTATAGATGCGTTGCCTGTAGTGCCAATGAACTTTGAAGAACGATTATCATATATCGAATTGCGTAAGCATCACTTTATGGGTTATCAACAAATGAAGACGATGAAACAGGAATTGATTAAGATGAATGCGTCGTATCAAATTCGTAAAAAGCGTCAGTGATAGAGAAGAATAAGCGTATATGAAAAAGACCAGGCTCAATGCCTGGTCTTTAATTATGTCGTTAACCCGCTTGCTGTGACTGACCGTTTTGAGGTCGGGTGGATGTTTGCGGTGTTGTCGACTGTTGATTTTGAGAATTTTGATTACCTTGGTTGCTACCATTTTGTTGCTGACTTTGGTTACCTTGTTGTGTAGCCCCAGCTGGCTTTTGGTTCTGAGATTGTCTTTGAGATTGACCTTGTTGTTGTGACTGAGTCGTACCTTGTTGCTGTTGGTTCTGAGTAGTAGCACTTGATCCATTAGAACTATTTGATGACTCTGAGCTGCTGTCGCTTTCAGATGAATCAGATTCTTCACTTGATTCGTCAGATGATGGAACTGAGCTAGTACTGTTACCAAAGTTTGAGTTAGGTGATGATTTTGTTTTATTGTCTGTAGTTGAACTATCTTTGTTACCAGCAATATTGTAGTTAGGGTAGCTACCTTCAACTGAAGCTGGTTTCTTGTAATCTTGACCATCTTTAGGGTTAACTTCACTCATAACATCTTGAAGTAATCCTTGTGGTAAGACTTGTTCATCATGACCAACAAATGAGTTTTCACCGTATGGTTTAACTTTATCAAAGCCCATCCACACTGACATTGAATATTTCGGTGTGAAACCGTTTATCCAAACGTCTTTTGCGGCAGAATCTGGTAAGTTATATTGGTCATAAATTTGTTGCGCATAAGTACCAGTACCTGTCTTAGCTGCTAAGTTAATGCCTGGTACGCCTTTACCAAACGCAGAGCCGTATGGTTCGAATGTACCTTTAAGCATTTCAGCTAACATGAAGGCTGTTGAATCTTTCATTGCCTTATTACTTGAGTGTTCAAATTCGATTGTATCACCGTCAGCGTCCACAACTTTTTGAATTGAGTGCGCTTTGTTGTACTCACCGCCGTTAGCGATTGCCGCGTAGGCAGAAGCAAGTTCAGTAGGTGAGAATTCAGATGATGAACCACCAAGTACATCAGAAGGGCCGATATCTTTAGATTGATATTCAAGTCCAACTTTTTCAGCAAATTTAACTGGTGCGCCATTACCTGCATGGTCCTTAACTTCTTGCCATGTCTTGAGTGCAGGAACGTTGAAACTTTGTCTTAACGCGTCAAAGGCAGAAACTTCACCGTGACCTTTTTGGTCGTAGTTTTTGAAGATGCCTCCGTTAATGTTAATTTGGTCTTCGTCCTGGATCTTATGGTTTGTTGCCCAGTTCATGTTTTCAATGGCTGGTCCATAAGCTAAGAATGGTTTTAATAAAGAACCAGTAGGGTGAACATCTGTAGCCATGTTACGTTCTACAACGTCTTTATAATCACGGCCACCTGAAATCGCGACTAATTCACCAGTTTCACTATCAACAATAGTGGCACCAACTTTTTGGTCATCGTTCTTATAATAAGAACCGTTATTAACTTTGTCTTGTAAAGAGTTTTGAACATTTTTGTCCATGTTCGTGTAGATCTTAATACCACTGTTCATAACGTCTTGAAGATTTTTACCTTTGTATTCTTCGTTAGACATTAACTCTTGTTTCACAAAGTTAATATATGATGCATATTGCTTAGAATCTTCATCTTCAGGTTGAATTTGACGATCTTTAGCTGTACGTTCTACAAGGTTTTTGTCGATAGGTGTTTCTTGTGCTTCCTTCATTTGCTTCTTAGAAATACGTCCGTGCATTTCCATCAGATGTAATACTGTGTCTTTACGCTTTTCAGCACGATCTGGATGGTCATAAACGTTGTTGTAAGAAGGTACTTGAGGTAAACCAGCTAAGTATGCAGATTCAGCAAGATTTAAGTCTTTTAAATCTTTATCAAAATAGTACTTAGCAGCGGCTTTAACACCATGTACACCATCGTTGTAGTAAATCTTGTTTAAGTACATTTCGAAAATTTCATCTTTACTATATTCTTGCTCTAAACGGTAAGATAGATAAGCTTCTTGTGCTTTACGTCCGATAGACTTTTCATTCGTTAGGAACGAACGTTTAACAACTTGTTGTGTAAGCGTTGAAGCACCTTGAGAACCGAATCCACCTGTAACGTTCTTAAGAACTGCGCCGAATAAACGTTTATAGTCTAATGCACCATGGTCATAGAAGCGATTATCCTCAGTTGCTAATACAGCATCTTTCATTTGCTGTGGTACTTCATCGATATCAACACGTGCACGACGCTGACCGTCGTCCATGGTCTTAACCAGTTCTCCGTTCCTGTCATAAATTTTTGCCGGTATATTATCTTGTAACTTAGAATCACTAAAAGCTGGAGCTTTCCAAGCATAATAAGCAAAAAGTAATATACCTAACAACATTAAGACTAAGAAGGCTAAGAACAAGAATCCTAGAATCTTAATTATCGTCCTCTTAATGTTTTTATTCTGTTTTTTACCGGACTTCGACTTATTTGAACGCGAAGTCCTATTCTTTTGGCTCATAAGCGGTCCTCACTTTCATCTAATATCAACTTATCAACTGCATTAAGATAGTTTAATCGTGGTTGATACTGATAAGGAATATGGTAACCATTTTCTCTGATTTCTTCAACCGAAATAGACTTCTTGACATCGTTTAAAAAACGTTGCCAAAATGGTAAAAACTTCCTATAAGATATTAAATAAACTTCATTTAAGCTTTTGAAACGTATCATTAAAAAGACAATCGCTTTTTGCTGATAAACCGCTTCCATATGCGACACTTGATGGTCGTGAATATTATTCAAAGGGAAGGAGGTTTTGTTCTTTGTTTCCTTAGCTTCGAAGTCAATGTAATATCCATTATAAATACCATTATAGTCGGTTGTAGAAGGGGTCCTGAAGTATGCTTCTCTTATGACAGCTTTACTACGCATCGGATAGTCGACATTAACAATTTGAACCGGAGTCGGTTTTTTATGTATGACTGCTCGGTTAGTCTCTCGGTAATATTTATTCGATTTCTCGATATCCGATTCTAAAGACATACCTCTACCACCATATTTAATGTTACGTGACTGGGACTGCTTTTTCATTCCGTCCTGAGTCCGATTTCTTAAAAATGGCTTCCCATTAGGATAATTCATTTGTTTCACCACGCATTATTAATGGTTCATCCGATCACACGTATATTCAAATACATATTTTATTTATATATTTATCGTTCTTTATATTTCTATGTAAACGCATATGTATTTGAACATAATAATACGAATCGGCAAATTTATTATAGCATTTTTAATAGAGAATACATATCTACTTACACAATTTTTAACGAAGCATTTGATACAACTAGGTTATAGACACTGATATATGATAAATTATTGTTAAAAGGAGGGTGAAAGATGGATAGGCACGTGCTTAAAGAACTACAAGTCATTCTCGATGAAATCTTTCAACGCTTCACCTCATCAAAAGAAGGGCACGCGTACGACTTTTACAAAGAAGTGGTACCTTACACAAAAGAGGTTGATGCTAAATTAGACCTTTTAATAGAAGAAAAACAAAACATCGTCGAATTACCTTACATGAATCCGATGAAATTCGATAACTTTATCGAGCATTTTAAAGAATTGACCGTCGAATGTCATTTCGATAAGAGTCGAAAGCTATTTATTGAAAAGCACAAAGCTGTGACTTATGATTTAAACTATATTCAACAACATTTAGGTGATATCGATGTATAAGACCGCTTACTTTACGGGATATAAACCATTTGAGCTTAATATATTTAATGATAATTGTGATGAAGTTAAATATTTAAAAAAGTTTATCAGAAACAAATTAATCACTTATATTGAAGAAGGTCTGGAATGGGTGCTAACGCAAGGGCAGCTTGGTATCGAAATGTGGGTCGCTCAGACCGTTATTGAACTTAAAGAGGAATATCCGCAAATTAAACTTGGTATCATCACACCATTCGAAGAGGTAACGGCAAAGTGGAATGAAGAGAACACCCTTAAGTTTGAACAAGTCGCTTCAAAGGCTGATTACGTGAATAGTATTTATCACGCACCATACCAAGGTCCGCACCAATTTAAAGCTTGCGATCAGTTTATGCTTGATCACACAGACCTAACTATTATGATATATGACGATGAAATGGAAGGAAGCCCTAAATACTTCAAAAGACTCTTAGTTGATTTTGTTGAAAAAACAAATTATACTTATGATATTGTCACATTTGATGAAATCACTGATTTCATCAACGATTTGCAATGGTCAAATGAACAATAGTTTTGAATGAGGTGGAGAAATTATGTCAGAAGTTTCATTAAAGTTAACTGCTAAAGATATTTATGAAAAAGATTTTGAAAAGACAATGGTAAGAGGATATCGTCCAGAAGAGGTTGATGCCTTTTTAGATGATATTATTGCAGATTACCAAAAAATGTCTGATCTTAACAACGAAGTAATTAAGTTATCAGAAGAAAACAATAAACTAAAAAAAGAGATTGAAGATTTAAGATTACGTGTTGCTTCAAGCAGACCTCAAGATAATAAAGCATTCTCAGGTAACAACTCTGGCAACGTTGACCTCTTAAAACGCATTTCTAATTTAGAAAAAGCTGTATTCGGTAAGTAATACACTTTCTTTAGATGCGATACAGTACATAGGACTTTTAGTCTTTATATTTTTGTATATGCATGATATAATTTTTCAGTGATATTTTGAGTAATCGCTATAGTAATATAGAGGAAAGTCCATGCTCACACAATCTGAGATGATTGTAGTGTTCGTGCTTGACGAAACAATAAGTCAAGGCATTAAGTTGACGGCGGTGACCTAACCTAAGTCTTTGATATGGTTACAATAGCCTGAAAGTGCCACAGTGACGTAGCTTTTATAGAAATATAAAAGGTGGAACGCGGTAAACCCCTCGAGTGAGCAATCCAAATTTGGTAGGAGCACTTGTCTAATGGAAGTCAACATATAGACGAGGTATTTATATTCGTAATATATAAATTCAGACAGATGATTACTGCCGGCGTACGAGTGTGACTAGTGCACGTTAGTAGTACTAAGGTACAGAACATGGCTTACAAAAATATCACTACTAGACACTATGCTCTCCAATAGACGGAGAGCTTTTTTTAATGGGTATGACAACTTATATTATAGATATATATTTGTTTATTTGAATTTAATATATAACATAAGTTTTAAGAACTCTGTTAACATAGAATTACATAATACTTAGAAAAGGGATTGTTTTAAGATGTTTCAATTACTAGCAGTATGCCCAATGGGTCTTGAAGCAGTTGTTTCAAAAGAAATCCAAAGCTTAGGTTATGAAACGACGGTAGAAAATGGCCGAATTTATTTCGAAGGTGATGAGGAAGCAATCGCGACATGCAACTTATGGTTACGTACCGCCGATCGAATTAAAATTGTCGTTGGACAATTTAAAGCGTTTACGTTTGATGAATTATTTGAGAAGACAAAAGATTTACCATGGGAAACGTTTATATCTGAAGATGGAAAATTTCCAGTCCAAGGACGTAGTGTAAAATCTAAATTATACAGTGTGCCAGACTGTCAGGCGATTACAAAGAAAGCGATCGTCGAAAGACTTAAGCACGCTTATAACGAACGCGGTTGGTTAGATGAAACAGGTGCTATGTATCCTGTTGAGGTTTCAATACTTAAAGATAATGTCTTACTCACGATTGATACTGCAGGTTCAGGTCTTAACAAGCGTGGCTACCGTATCGCGCAAGGGGAAGCGCCGATTAAAGAAACGCTTGCAGCAAGTTTAATTCGCCTTGCGAACTGGGATGGCAATACGCCTTTAATCGATCCATTTTGTGGTTCAGGTACAATTGCGATAGAAGCATGCTTAATTGCTCAAAATATTGCACCAGGATTTAATCGTGAGTTTGTTTCTGAAAAGTGGGATATGATGCCAGCAAATCTTTACGAAGATTTACGTGCTAAAGCAGATGAAAGTGCAGATTATGAAAAAGAAGTTGAAGTCATCGCTTCAGATATCGATCCTGAAATGATTGAGAATGCGAAACAAAACGCCGATGAAGTAGGTCTAGGTGACATCATTCAATTTAAAGTACAGGATGTTAATACATTGTCAATTCAACATGACGGACCTGTGTCGTTAATCGGAAACCCACCATATGGTGAACGTATCGGTGACCGTGAAGAAGTTGAAGAAATGTACCGCTACATTGGTAAACTCATGAAGAAAAACCCATCTCTATCAACTTATATACTTACAAGCAATAAAGAATTCGAATTCTTAGTTAATCAAAAAGCTACTAAACGTCGTAAACTCTTCAATGGTTATATTGAATGTACCTATTATCAATATTGGGGTAAACGATAATTTAGGTTTAAAGGAGGAATTATATGCATCAAGAATTTAAACGAGGCATCTTTTTATCGCTAGGTGCATACATACTATGGGGCATCTTACCCATATATTGGTCACTCGTTAAAGGTATCGGCTCGTTTGAAACACTCGCGTTTAGGATAATTCTTTCTCTCATTTTCATGGTCATTTTGCTACCAATTATTAATAAGACGGGCGCACTTAAGAAAGATTTACATTACTTAAAACAATTTCCGACTAAATTTGTTGCAATCGTCGTGGCTGGTTACATTATCACAATTAACTGGGGTACATTCATCTACGCCGTTGATCATGGCCACGTACTTCAAGCAAGTTTAGGTTATTATATCAATCCTTTAGTAAGTATTGTGCTCGCTCTCATCTTTTTAAAGGAACGCTTTACCAAACTTGAATGGATCGCCATTGCTTTAGCAACGATAGGTGTTATCTTTATGACGCTAAAAATAGGTGAATTTCCATATATTTCACTACTACTCGCATTTAGCTTTGGTTTTTATGGCCTCATTAAGAAGTCTATTAACATTGACGCGTTAAGTAGTATTACAATTGAATGTATCGTAACAGCTCCTGCTGGTATCATCTACATTTGGTACTTATTCCAAACAAGCCAAGTTTCATCAGGTTGGAACATGTCAACATTCTGCTTATTGTTCTCAGGTGCCATCACCGCGATACCGCTCATACTATTCTCTGCAGGCGCTAAACGTATACCGTTATCATTAGTTGGCTTCATTCAATATGTTGGTCCAACATTAATCTTCATTCTTGGTATATTTGTCTTCCATGAAAAGTTTGACATTAACCAATTAATAACATTCATATTTATATGGATTGGTATTATTTTATATAGTATTTCAAAATACTTAACAATTCGTAAATCTAAAAATCCAGTATAATTTTATTTAAGAACGGAACTTCGGTTTCGTTCTTTTTTATATCATTTTCTTTTTTAAAAGCACTTTATAGACACACTATGCATAAATTCATAAAAGTTACAAAATTATGGCGATAATCAATTAAATTCTCTTTTGACTCATCAATAAATGATATACAATATGTATCAAGAGTATTTATACAAGGGGAGCCAATTTAATGACTAAAGATGAACAATTAGACATTTTATATAAATTGAAAAAAGAGATTGAAAAATCTGATCATCAATCGTTTATTCATACGATTAATCAAATTATTAAAAAGGTTTATTTAGAGCAATACACAGCGACTTTCGTAGGTCACTTTTCAGCAGGAAAATCAACACTCATCAATAACATTATTGAACAAGAAATTCTGCCAAGTTCTCCCGTACCTACTACAAGTAACACTGCGATTGTTACAGCTTCAGAAGAGGCTAATATTATCGCGAACATTGAAGGTCAACGTTATACCAAATTAAGTAATTATGACGAAGTTAAATCTTTAAACCGTGAAAATGTAGATATAGAATCGATTGAAATTAATTATGAAACAGATAAGTTTAGTAATGGCTTCACACTTCAAGATACACCAGGTGTAGATTCTAATGTTCAAACACACCGTTCAAGTGCTGAGAGCTTCTTATACACAAGTAATATTATCTTCTATACAGTAGATTATAACCACGTACAATCTGCGATGAACTTCCGCTTCATGAAAGAACTTAATCAAGCTGGCATTCCGCTTGTATTCGTTATCAACCAAATTGATAAACATAACGAAGATGAAATTTCGTTTGATACATTTAAGTCTCGCGTGATGAAGTCGGTCGAAGAATGGGATATTAAACTAGAAGATGTGTTTTACGTGTCAAAATTTGAAACACCACATAATCAACTTCAAGATTTATCGGAATATCTCGTTCAAAAAGACCATGACCGTGAACCGATGGATGTTTATGTTAATCGTATGGTTGATTTTATTACGGAACATCAACTGTCATATATTAACAATCATATGGAGAGCATTCTTGAAGCGCTTGAAGTTTCAGCAACGGAATTTGATGAGGCTTATATCCGTCATCAGCAACATCAATCTGTTAGCGAAGAGTCGCGTTTGTTAAATGATTCTGAAGCATTATATAACTATTTATATGATAAACGCCGCAACATTATTGATAACTCTTATGTTATGACGCATGATATGCGTGAAACGATTAAGCATTATTTAGAAAGCATGACGAAGGATTTTAAAGTAGGTGGCTTTTTCAATAAGAAGAAAAAGACTGAAGAAGAACGCCAGAAACGCTTGGATGCTGCGGTAGAACATCTGCAACAAAAGGTAGATAACGAGATAACCAAAGTTATGCGCGAAGACATGTCATTCTTAACACGCTTTACCACGTCAAAAGACATTAACGAGCGTATCTTAAATCAAAGTTATACGATTGAACCTGCAACATTAGAAGATTTATATCAACCTCAAATTTCAATAAGTAATAATTATGTATTAACGTATTGCGATGATTTAATGAAAAAGCTAAAACAACAAATCTTAAAGCAATCAGAGCCTCTAGTAAATGACATAATTCAAAATGTTGAAGTTGAAGAAGTTGATGATCAACAACAAGATGAAAATGATGATTACCAAATTTATATGAATTTAAGAAATTTGAAACAATCGTTAGAAACTCAAAATTACAAACATTATTATATTCATATGGATGATTCTTTAGATAAACTCATTGATCGTACCGAAATTCAATATGAACCTAAAGAGACAGAAAAACAAACTGAAGCACGCGAAACAAAATCGAAAGAGACCGAAACGGACGGTAAACGTTACCGCGAAACGGTAGAAAGTGGTCTACAAGTCGTAAAAGATATCCCGCTATTTGAGTCAAATAAGAACGACATTCAAAATACGTTAGATCGACTCGATAATCAGCTTATTAAAATTGGTGTCTTCGGAACATTTAGTGCGGGTAAAAGTAGCTTAATTAATGCTTTACTCGGTGATCATTACCTTGTAAGCTCGCCAAACCCAACGACTGCAGCTACAACTGAGATTAGTTACGGTAACAATAGTGGGATTACATTAAAGACACAAGATGAGTTACTTGAAGAAATTAATAATGTAACTGAAATTGTGGGCGAGGTTTATGATTCAGTTGAGTCATTTACTAGCAAGAACCATAAGAAACTTTATCAAGCTATAGAGAAGAATCAGCTTGCCTTTTTAAAGGCTATTGAACAACATCATGATATGTACCTATCAATGCTTGAAAAGGGTGCGTATCAAGAAATTCCACAAGATGAAATTAAAAAGTGGAGTGCTGAAGATGAATACGCGACGTTTGTTAAAACCGTACATATTCAATTAGAACATCCTTGGTTACAAGATAAGATTATTGTTGATTCACTTGGTTTACACTCTAATAACCAACGTCATACAAATGAGACGGAAAAAATCTTAACTTCTTCTGATTTAATATTATACGTGAGTTATTTTAATCATTCGTTTACAGATAATGACAAAGCGTTCATTAAACACATGAAAGATATGAACCAACTTATCGAGAACCAAGCATTCAAGATGGTTGTAAATGCAGTAGATTTAGCTGAAACTAAGCAAGATGAAGAAGATGTTATTCAATATGTAGATGATGCATTGCAACAAGTTGATATGCATCCAGAAATCTTTGGTGTTTCAAGTCGTAATGCATTACAGTCAGGTGATGACGGTATAAATCAACTTCATGATAGTATTACGCATTTTGCAAAAGTCGAATCTAAACATGTTTTAGAACATGCAATGTGTCAACAACTTACACAAATGAACGTTTCATTTAAATCAATGATTGATGAACATCAAAATAATAAATCCGAACTTGAGAAAAATAAACAAGACTTAAAACAAATTAAATCACCTAAAGTCTTTAAAGATAAGTTCTTAGATACGACAAATATTAAATCTGAAAATGAAATTGAAGATCAAATTTATCACTTATCAGAACGCTTGAAAATTCAATTGTTAGATGAAGTGAAATCGGTATTTAATGGTCAAATGACAAACACGTCTAACTTTAATCAAGAAAAACGTTTAGCGTCGAAGGTGTATTTAGATCAAATTCAACAACGTTTATATCTTGAACAAACTTTAATGATTGAAAGATTAAAACGCTTTATAATTTCAACTTATGAAAATGAAATTGCACCAACAATTAAAGAGTTACAACAACGACATGTTTTAATTCATCCTACTTTTAAAGTAGATGTCGATGAAATTAATGAATCCTATTTAAATATTGATTTAGATCAGTTTGTCGAAGGCTTACCTAAGCAGTTAACGAAGAAAAATATTTTAAACCATGAGAAACAAAAACAAATTCAAGAAACGATATTGAATCTTTCAGTCACATTATTGGGAGATGGCTTTTCAAAATTAAGAAATAGTCTCATGACGCTTAAAAATCAACAACTTAAAGCACTCGATAATCAAGTCGAAGCATTTGAAACGGAAGCAAATTCTCAAATCGACGGTATTTTAAACTTTAGCATGGATGAGGCATTGCTTGGTCAATTACAAGAAGCGATTGCTGAACTCGACCGTTTAGATTTGAAAGCATAAAGGAAGGTCACTTATGGAGAAACGCATTTTACTCATAGATGGTATGGCGCTCTTATTCCGCCATTTCTATGCGACAAGCATTCACAAGCAGTTTATGAGAAATAGTGAAGGGGTGCCTACAAACGGTACTCAAGGATTTATTCGACATGTCATACAAGCTGTGCATGACATTAAACCAACTCACGTAGCGGTGTGTTGGGATATGGGTCAAAAGACCTTTAGAAATGATATGTTCGAAGCCTATAAATCAAATCGCAAGGCGCCACCAGAAGAACTCATACCACAATTTGATCACGTCAAAGAACTCTCTGGAGCTCTAGGTTTCCATAATATCGGCGTTGTGAATTATGAAGCGGACGATGTAATGGGAACGATTGCGAAACATTATGCTAAAGAGAACCGAGTGTTTATCGTGACTGGCGACCGAGATTTATTACAATGTATTGATGAACATGTTGAAATATGGCTCATTAAAAAAGGCTTTAAGATATATAACCGTTACGATATGTCACGTTTTAATACGGAATATGACCTACAACCACATCAACTCGTAGATGTAAAGGCGTTTATGGGTGATACGGCAGATGGATATCCCGGCGTTAAAGGTATCGGTGAGAAAACGGCAGTGAAACTGATTCAAAATCATCATTCTGTAGAAGGAGTGCTAGACAATATCGATCAACTAACGAAAGGCCAACAAACGAAGATCAATACGAATGTTGACGCTTTAAAGTTATCTAAATCGTTAGCTCAAATTCATACAGACGTGCCTTTAGACCATGAGTCTTTAATTGAAAACATGCGATATCGTCTTAACTTACCGCTCATTTTGAACGTTTGTGACGAGCACGAATTACGCGTTTCCAAACGCTATATTACGTCAAATTTTATTTAAATTTTCACTCTAGAAAAAGCCCTCTCAATGATGTAACAGTCATTGAGGGGGCTCAATTTTTATGTTGAGGTACTAAGGATTATTTCATCTTTCTAAGCGCTTGTTGCGCGAGCTGGTTCGCTTCTTTATTCTGGTCGCGGGGTACCCATTTAACAAAAACTAAATCAAACTCGTGTTCAAGTGATTTATAAGTTTGAAAGTAATGCTTGAACTTTTCGCTTTTAACTTGGTCGTCTAAAATAGAATCTTCCACTAATTTGGAATCTGTTTGAATGAAAGCATTTTTGACGCCATGTTGGATTGCTAAATGTAAGGCATATAATAACGCTTCCCATTCAGCAGAATGATTATCAGTAATACCTAAATATTTGGTTTCTTTAATACGCTCGTTCTCTAAAGCAATTACTACGCCACAAACACTCTCGCCAGGATTTCCTCTCGTTGCAGCATCAAACGCAATTTTAGCCATCTATTACTCATCCTTTTCGATTTCTTACTTAATATTATATCAAAATGAATTTCTTTTACACCCGCGGCCAATTAAATTGATATATTTATTTAATGATTCCCGCTTTTATATTGACATTATATGTTTCAATATATTATAAATAATTTAAGCAAACTATTATTTCTCAATATAAAAGCACATCAAGAAAAGAGGTATCATCAATGAGTCAACATCAAAGATTTAGTATACGAAAGTATAAGAAGGGTATTTACTCAGCTTTACTTGGTACAACTATCCTTTTGGGTGGTAATTATGTAGCTGAAGCTGAAGAAACTACCAACTCCACAGTCCCTGATCAAAACAATGAGTATGTCCACGCTCACACGATAAAAGGCCATGAAGGTGAAGTCGTTAATCAGCCTATTATCGAAGCACCAAACTACGCTGGCGACAATGAAGCCACATTTTCTTTCAAAGAGGGACAAGACACACATGGTTTAAATATTAACAAAACCTATATCTAGGGTACCTTAACGACGCCAACTGATTTGAAACCCTTAACCATTCGCGCGACTAAGAAGGATAACCAAGAAGAATTTCTTGAATATTATGTTCGTGTTAACGAGGCCTTAAAATTATTTGAACCTATAATTACCAATGATATCACTACTCAATCTACTTTCATTCGCGGCACATCTGAACCCGATACAACAGTCAACTTTTTCTATAATGAAAAGGGAAATCAAGTGACGAAGCATACGCGTCCTTTGTTGGATGCCAATCAAAGTCCTTTGTCAACGGTAACGAATTCTGACGGTACTTTTAACGTAGATTATGACTTTTCAAATATGGAAGATGCGTCGTTTTATGCGGTAGCGTCTAAAACAGGCTATAAATATTCTGAACCTTCTAACATCGTAGTTGTATATAACGAATTTAAACTTAAAATCAATCAACTCGATAAGGAAGGTTTAAAAGCGTATTTGAAGGAAATTAACGATCAGTTTAGTGCGCTTAAAACAATCGTAGAAGCTGAGAAAAATAATCCAAATAGTAGTGCTATTTCGGATGACACGCTTAAAAAGCTACAAACCTTGTTTAAAAATGCTCAAGAGTTAAAAGCAGCAATCGATAAAAAAGAAGCTGAAGAGACGTCTCAACCAATCGACTTTTCAAAAATGACAAAAGATGAATTGAAAGGGTACTTAGTTGAAGTTAATAAGCAGTTTGAATTGCTTAAGTCACTGGCTGCAGAAGATTTGAAAAATGGAACTACTATTGTGAACAACAAAGAAACAATAGAGAAGCTCGTTAAATTGCGAGATAAGTTATTAGAGTTAAAAGCGCACGTTGATAAACAAGAGTCGGAAGCTAATCAGGAAAATACGAAACCTGAGCCTAAGGATCTTTCTAAAATGTCGAAAGACGAGTTAAAAGCGTACTTGGTTGAAGTTAATAAACAACTTGAGTTATTGAAAAAGTTAGCTGAAGAAGACTTAAAAAATGGTACGACAATCGTCAATAACAAGGAAACAATAGATAAACTGCTTAAGTTACACGACCAGCTCGTAAAATTAATGACAGAGGTTGAGGCACGTGAAGCAAAAGCGGGTGATAAACCACCTGTAGAAGATAAAGAAATTGACTGGAAAGGGCTTTTAAAAGAGTTAGAAATGAACCTTGATGGTTTAAATAAAGAAGAGGCATTGAAACAATTGACGTTGCTAAAAGAAAAATTTGCAAAGTTTAAAGCGCTTGTCGAACAAGAAAAGGTTAAAGCGGATAGTTCTGTGTTTAATGATGATTTCTATGAAGCATTGCTTAAGCTTGAAGCTAACTATGCTGAATCAATCAACCAATACTTAAAAGCAAATCACTATCCTAAAGATCCTGCTAATCCGTTGCAATTCATGCCAGAGGTTAAGAAAAAAGACAATGCTGATACAGTCGTGACACCTTTACCAACTTCGGTCAATACGAGTCATGGAAGCGAGGATTCAACGCCTTCAAAAGCCAAATCAGCTAAAGCGCAACAAGCTCAGAAGATGTTGCCACAAACAGGTGAATTCGATCATCAAAAATTAATTAACATTGGTATGATTTCACTTTTAGTTGGAGGAAGTATCTTATTAAGTTACCGCAGTAGAAAGCATAACTAACATTAGGATACTGAGATAGAACGAAGTAACCGAAACTAACACCACGAAATGAGGACTGAATATGAGACATCAAAAGATACAAAGATTCGGTATAAGAAAATATAATGTCGGTTTATTTTCTACCGTAATAGGTACCTTACTTTTTCTAGGTAGTCAATCAACCGCATTTGCAGATGAAACGACACATCGTGAATCAAATGTAATTGCTACTACTATTCATGAGTCAGAATCAGATAAAGAAGAAGCGGACACACCGAAGCCAGAGGAAGCAATTACGCCACTAGAATCTGAGACATCTGATGATACGAATACATTAAATGTAAAAGACGAAGTATTAGATTATGAGAGTAAAACTGAAACTGAGAGTGAAGCGTCAGAAGACGACGCTAAAGACAAAGTCGAAGAAAAAGATAAAAAAGACGAAGAGACTCAAGAAGAAAAATCTGAGAAGGAAGCTAAATCTGATAAGGAAGACGAAGCTTCTAAGTCAGAGGAATCTCAGAAAGAAGATACGCCTAAAACTGAGAAGGCTAAAGCTGAATCACGTGAAGCGACTGAAGATAGTAAACCACGTCGTCGAGGCAAGCGTTCATTAGAAGCTAACTCGCTCCGTGAAGCTACACCACCAGAGAATAATCCTATAAGAAAGCGTTCAAAGCGTGCTACTAACGATCCAACGCCTACGCAAGATCGAAGTAACCGACATAGCTTTATCTATGGGGATCCAAACGATCCTAGAACGCTTATGTTAAATGATTACGACCACCCATTAAATTTTACAGATGGTATGGACTTGCATCTTGATTTCAACTGGTTAAACTATAATGAAAACCGTCGTCGTGTGAGAAACCAAAACGGTGACCCTTATGGTTTAAAAGGTGCAGGTTTACATCAGGAATTTGTATCTAACACAAGCGAAATCTTGTTGAGATATGTTACATTCCCTGGTAATAACAACTATTCTACTAATGAAGAACGACTACATTTATCTTTCCGTCAACCGAAATTCTACAAAAATATTGAAGCAATCGTTATCGAAGATGGCAACAACACAGTAGGTTTCACACGTAACTACGATGGTTCTAACTGGGATACTGAAGTACGTCAATTTACGAGTCTTTTAAGAAATGCAAGAACGAAAGAAGTAAGACTTAAAATCAAGTTGAAAAATGGTCAGACATTAAGATCACTTGGTTTCACGGATGACATTCCAGTTTATGTGACATCTTCTCTTGAAGATACAAGAAACGGTATTATCGCGAACTCGGTACAAAATACGTTAATTACGTTAAAACAATACGGCGGTCGTGAACAACAAGGCTTTCCAATTATTGATAGCTTGAATAATCCATCAGGCTTCTTTATTAGACCTATGAATAGTAACATCGTCGTAAACCGTAAAGATAAAACATTTATGGTGAAACACAACTTCCAGCCTAGGGGTAATGCGACAACGAATGAACAACTACGTTATTCATTGTTATATTTTAAAGAGCAATTACCTAGAGAATTATTACCTTTCGTACGTCCTGAACTTGTAGAATTATTCCAAACGAATAACAACGATATCGAAGGTCAAGAACAAGCTACTGGTAAGAAGGCTCACAGATTTACACTTGATAGTAATGGTTTGCTTGATACAAGCCAAGGTTCGAAATGGTCTATCATTAACCCTAATGCTGAGACTCTTGATAACTTTAGAACAGCTGAAAACAATTGGCGTGAAGTATTAACTAAGAACGATAATTCTCCTGTTTCGTTCGCGACACGTTACTATTTAAAAGACAATGTGACTTTCGACTCTATGGAAAAAGCATTAAAACAGTCTTTAGGCTTTAAATTATTACATTTAGATTCATGGTTTGAATTAGACCAGGCAAACACAAAACTACAGACGCATTGGCCTGTAATAGACCGTGGTAGCCCTGAAAAAATCATGAAGGGTAGTTATTCAGCTAACTTCTTTGACTTTAGAAATTTAAATAAAGATACACCGCCTACAATTGATCCAATAGCGAACAAGACAGTACTAAAAGATGCAGGTATTGAACCAATTCGTGTCAGAGCTCATGACGACAAAGTGGTTTCAAGAATAACTGTTACAAACTTACCACAAGGTTTATTATTCGATTCAGCAAATAATGAAATTCACGGTTTCCCTACAGAATTGGGTACTAAAACGGTAACTGTTCGTGCATATGATAACCGGAATCATGAGACGTCGAGAACTTTTAATATCACTGTTCAAAAAGCGCGTTTAGAAGCACCGACTTTAAACCCGGTTAATAACGAAGAGTGGGTTGTTACAGGTAAAGCTATACCAGGTACTCGAGTAGGTGTCAAAGTTAATGGCACACCTTTAACGCTCAATGGTCAACCAAAATTAGTTGATACAGATGATAGAGGTTTTTATAGCTTTAGATTAAATAACCGTGTCCCAGCTGGACAAATTATTAGAGCATACACGACAAAAGCAGGCTATCAAGATTCTAATGATTCAGCGCCAGTAACTGTTTCTCGAGGTAATCCACCTCGTTTAACAACACCTACGACGAATTCGTATACAGATCAAGATCCAATTAGTATTGATTTACAAGCTGTAGATGATGTTACTGAACCACATCGTATAACTTATAGTTTTCCACCAGGAACTAATACTTATGGATTAGTTATCGATCATAATCGTTTAAGAGGTACCGCGAATTTACAAATGCATAACCAACCTATACAAGTCATAATATCGGATGAAGTAGGTAATACAAGACTTGAGACTTTTACAATGCTAGTAAGTGCTCGACCTCAGGCTAATGCGCCTATCATAGACCCTGCAAGTGCTAACTCTGAAACTCAGTTCTTGAGAGTGCATGGTAATAAATTCGGTAGAATTGATTTGTATCGAAATGGTGTATTATATACTGAGTCTAATGGAGCACCTTCTTACGCATTTGTATCATCAATGTCAGGAGGATGGGCGTCAGCTCGATTAGACCGTAAGTTTCAAGCTGGAGACGTTATAGTAGCGCAATATCCAAATAATGGTTCTCCGCCTTCAGCACCGGTTGTAGTTTCTGACAAAACAAGACCGAACATGAGTGTAATCCCTGATCAAGAGATTCTTGAAGGTGACGCTTATAATATTACGCTTACAGGTAATGATAACTACACACCTGCAAACGAGTTAGTATATGCATTTGAAGAGGGTCAAAATTTGCATGGCATGCGTATTGAAGGCAACCGAATTGTAGGTACCGCTTCAGATCCATTACTAACTAATGTGAGTATTCATGTTAAAGTAATTGATAAAGGTAAAAATGAAAACTCTCGAACATTTAATTTAAAAGTTAATGCGAAACCTCAAGTAGCAAAACCTACTATTAGTGGTGACTTAACTAGTGAAATGAATCGGGTAACTGGTACTACGACCGCTGGAGCTACAGTGACTTTACGTAATAATAATGTTCCTGTAGTTAACAGCAATAGACAACCAATTACTACTGTAGCCGATAGCAACGGTAACTTTGTGTTTAATTTAGCTAACAGATTACAGGCTGGCGCTCAAATTACCGTTACAGCAACTAAAGCGCGTCACAATGATTCTGAAATTTCGGACGTTAAAACCGTATCTGATGCGACATTCCCTACTTATGATTACATTGCATCAATCGTTAAAACAATTAATGACCCTGTTCAAATATCTATCGTAGGTCGTGATAATGTAACAACGCCTCAGAACTTAAGATATGAATTTGAAGCAGGTCAGGATACTTATGGTTTAACTATTAGTGGTCAAACGATTAATGGTCCGGTAACAAAATTAACGAACGGTACAAAACGTATACGCATGAAAGTTACAGATGAAGCCGGCAACTTTGCATGGGGAACTGTAACGTTAACTGTTAACGATTATCCAAAACTAGCTGCGCCAACTATTACAACAAATATTAACTCAGAAACTACAATCGTTCATGGTACAGGTGTGGTAGGTTCAACAGTAAAACTTTATAATGGTACGGAAGTTCTAAGAGATCGTGGCAATAAAGAACTTGCTTATACAATTGGCGCAAATGGTAGCTATAGATTCACGTTGGCAAGTAAACTACCTGCAGGTAGTGAAGTCATAGCTGTTGCTACAAAAACAAACTTTAGAGAATCTGATGCTTCAAGCGTTGACGTCGTTGAAGATGCAACACCACCATCAACACCTAAAGCAATTAGAGTTACAGTGACAAGAGGCCATAGAGTAAATACAGCCATCACCTTAAGAGATAATGTTACTTCACAACAAAATTTACGTGTAGTATTAGTGCCTAATCAAGAGACACATGGTATCTCTATTTCTAATACACATATTACAGGTACGGCGACTTCCGTGACTTCACCAAAACCAATTCAGTTTAAAATTATTGATGAAGCTAACAACGAACGATTAGCATCGTTTACGTTAGAAGTACGCGAGCAACCTCATGCTGCAACACCATTATTTAGTTCTAGTATAAATACAAACACAACTGAAATTTCAGGTACTTCGACACCTAATTCAACAGTTCGATTAAAAAACGGACCAAACTTTATCACGGATAGCAATAATCAACCATTAGTTGCAACGGCGAATAGTAGAGGTAAATTTATCTTTAATTTAAGTCAACCTTTACCATACCTCGCTTCCATAACTGCTATTGCGTCGTTACCTTTACATTTAGACTCTTTACCATCTCGCGAGTTGATTGTAGTCGATAAAACTGTACCAGTTATTGATACCTCAAATCTAAATGATTTAAATCTAACTGTGGGAGATGACATAAGCATTCCTTTAAGAGCTACGGATAATGCAACAAGTCCTAATTCTATAATTTTCTCGGTTAAGAGAGGTTCTGCTAATACTCAAAACTTAACTGTTCAAAATGGTATGTTGACTGGTATTGCATCAAGTCCAGTAACAAATGAAATCGTAACACTCGTAGCTACAGATGGCGCTAGTAACTCATCAGAACATTCTTTTAGAATGACAGTCGTTGAACAACCTCAATTAGATCCACCTCAAGTAAATGATATTAACAGTGATGATCTAACAATAACGGGTACTACAGCACCAAACGCAACGGTAAGTGTTACAGTTAACAATAATCCGTTAGAAAATAGTTCTCATGATGCTATTACGGCAGTAGCTGATGCAACAGGTGCTTTTACTATTAATCTAGAAACACCTATAGAAGCGTATTCAAACGTAACCGTATCCGCTTCTAAAACGAAACATCGTAGTTCAGACCCTTCTGACACTATCGTTGTTTCAGATGGTACAGCACCAGAATATGACGCTATAGCGCCTATTAATACCACTAGAGGACATGAAGTAAGTCAAGATATTTCATCATATGACAACGTTTCACAGCCAGGTAATTTAGTATATGATTTCGCAAATGGCCAAGATAATTATGGCTTAAGTATTGACGGTGGTATCATTACTGGACGACCTAATAAAGTAACTAATGGAGACGTTACAGTAAGATTTACCATTACTGACGAAGCTAACAATATTAAAGATGGCGAATTTACTTTAAATGTACGCGAACAACCTAAAACACCTACACCTAGCTTAAATAATATTACGACTGAAACGACTACTGTTACAGGTAGTGCAGTAATCGGTAGTACGATTAAGCTTAAAAAAGGTACGAATTATATTACAAATAGCCAAGGTCAGCCTTTAACGACTACAACGAATCAAAATGGTACATTCAATATTCAATTACCGAACAAACTCGTTACAGGTGATCGTGTAGTAGCTATAGCATCGCAAGATTTACATCTTGATTCTGACCCTTCAACAGTTGATTTAGTTGAGGATAAAACACTTCCTACAATTAGTCCTATTTCTCCAATTCATGGACGAAGAGGGTATGATATCACACCAGTTGCAATAAGTGGTACAGATAATACGACACGTAGTAACAACTTAGTTTATGCTTTTGCAGGTAATCAAAATACGCATGGTTTAAGAATAGATAACAAACGTATCGTCGGTGCTCCTAATACAGTTCTAAGTTCACCAGTTACATTAAACTTAACTGTTACTGACGAAGCGGGTAACGTTGGTACTTCAACAGTATCCTTTACTGTGGAAGAACAACCTAAACTTGCCAAGCCAACGATTAGTCATGATATCTCTACGGTTACGAATGAAATTACAGGTACAGCTGAGAGTGGTAGTACTGTTAAATTGTTAAGAGGTAATCAAGAAGTAACAGGTGCAAACGGCACTCCTTTAACTGCTGTAACAAATAATCAAGGACATTACGCAATTCAATTACCAAACACTTTCTCAACAGGAGACAACATTACTGTCGTAGCAAGTAAAAATTTACATTTAGATTCAGATGCTTCCGATATGAAAGCAGTTATAGATCGTACAAATCCATCCCTAAATCCAATAGCGAATATTAACGGTATGCGTGGTTACGACATTACACCTATAACACTTACGGCAACTGATAATACGACGTCTAGTAATGACTTAGTTTACGAATTTGTTGCCGGTCAACCAACGAATGGTCTATCTATTGTCAATAAACAAATCGTTGGTGTGCCTACAATTGTTACGCCTTCTCCAGTAGAGTTAACTGTTAAAGTAACTGACCAAGCGGGCAACTTTGATACTAAAAAAGTTATTTTAAATGTAGTTGAACAACCTAAATTAGTTACACCTACGATTACAACGAACATCAATTCTGAAACAACAGAAGTTACGGGTAGAGCTGAAAATGGTTTTAAAATCAAGATTAAAAAAGGTAATGACTTTATTCTTAACGCTCAGGGTCAACCCCTTGAAGTAACAACTAATAACCAGGGAGAATTTAGACTATCATTACCTCAAAAAGTAGATGCAGGAAGCAATGTAACTGTTGTGGCTTTTAAAGACAAACATTTAGATTCAGATCCATCTACTGTAGATTTCGTGGAAGATGCGACGAACCCAACACTTAACCCTATTTCAAATATTAATGGAACGCGTGGTTATGCTATCACGCCTGTAAATTTAACGGGATCTGACAATGCTACGTCGCCAAGTGACTTAGTATATGAATTTGTTTTAGGTCAAGATACGAATGGTTTACAAATTGTAAACAAACAAATCGTGGGTACGCCAACTTCAGTGACAGCTTCACCATTAGAACTTTCAGTTAAGGTTACTGACCAAGCTGGAAATATTGATACGAAGCGATTCACTTTAACTGTAGCTGAACAACCTAAGTTATCTAAACCAGTCATAACGACGAACATCAATACTGAAACAACGGTTGTAGAAGGTACTGCTGAAGCGGGCGCGACAGTCAAGATTAAGAACGGTAGTAGCTTTGTAAACGATAATAATGGTCAACCGATTTCAGTAACAGCTAACAACCAAGGCCGATTTGCAATCAATCTACCTCAGAAATTTAATACGAATGATGTAATCACTGCCTTAACGTATAAGCAGCTACACCTTGATTCTGATGCATCAAATCCTGATACGGTAGAAGATGCTACACGTCCTTCGCTTAATTCAATATCAAATATTAACGGAATGCGTGGTTATGATATTACACCAGTACAATTATCTGGAAGTGATAACACGACGGCATCTAATGACTTAGTATATGATTTCGCTCCTGGTCAAGATACGAATGGTTTACGTATCGAGAACCAGCAAATCGTGGGTACTCCAATAGCTGTAACGGCTTCACCGGTTGAACTTACTGTACGCGTAACGGACCAAGCAGGTAATACAAATACGAATACGTTTACGCTAAATATCGTTGAACAACCTAAATTAAGTACGCCTATTATTACAACTAACGTGACTTCTGAATCATTAGTGATTTCAGGAACTGCTGAGGCAGGTTCAGTCGTTAAACTTAAGAATGGTTCTAACTTCGTCATTGATCAAAGCGGCTCACCAATTGAAGCAGTCACGAATGCTTCAGGAAGATTTACATTTAACCTTAATGACAAAATCGATGTAGATAGCGAACTTAAAGCAATCTCTTATAAAGATAAGCACCTTGATTCAGATGAATCAGCGCCAGTTATCGTCTCTGATGATACAAATCCAGTTTTTGATCAAATTCCTGCAATAAATGGAATGCGCGGCTATGAAATTTCGCCAGTAACAATTAACGCCCGAGATAACAAAACGCCTAGTAATAATCTTGTTTATGAATTTGTTCCAGGTCAAAACACGCATGGTTTATCAATCCAAAACAATCAAATTGTGGGTACACCTAACAAAGTCATTACTAATCCAATTGAACTTTCAGTTAGAGTTACAGACCAAGCAGGCAAATCTGATATTACGACTGTTTCCTTAACTGTTGCGGAACAACCGAAGTTAATGAAACCAACTATTACTACAGATGTTAACTCTATGACTACATCAATTACCGGTACTGGAGAACCAGGCGCTACAGTTCATCTTAAGAATAATCAACAAGACGTAATTAGAACTAATGGTCAACCAATCACTACAATAGTAGGTAATGATGGCAGCTTTACGCTTAGTCTGCCGAATCCACTACCTGCCAATTCTGAAGTAACCGTTCTAACTACAAAGGATAAACATCTTGATTCTGATAGTTCAGATGTAGATCATATCGAAGATAAAACGCCACCAACGCTTACAAAACCTAATGGCATTCTTGAAGTCAACGGTATGCGTGGTTATGATTTAGCACCAGTTCAACTAAGTGGTACTGATAACGTATCAAATTCTAACCGTTTATCGATAAGCTTTAAGCCTGGTCAAGATACACATGGTTTAAACATTACGAATAACGTTTTAAGTGGTACACCTGTTAAAGTCACGCAACAACCAATTACACTCACACTTTTAATAGAAGATGAAGCTCATAACGTTTCAGAAGATACGCTTACTTTAAACGTTGCTGAACAACCTAAGTTAGTTAAACCAACAATAAATGGTGATATTGATACGAATAGTAATGTCATTACAGGTAATGCTGACCCAGGTGCTTTGATTACGCTTTATGATGGAAACAATCCGTTAACAGACTCAAGCGGTAATCCAATCACAGGTGTTGTCGCTCAGGATGGCACATTTAACATTCCGCTTCATAAACCATTAGCGCCGAATGTTGCCCTTACTTTAAAAGCAACGAAAGATAAGCATCTTGATTCGGATAGTTCGGATACTGACCAAGTTGAAGATCGAACTAACCCAACACTTGAAGATATTAATGATGTTACTGTTTTAAAAACAAAAGAAATTCGAATTCCATTTGTAGCTAGTGATAATAGCAATAACTACGTAGCGTCTTTAACAGGCACTGATTCAAATATCAATTTACGTATTGAAAATGGAGAAATCATTGGTTCTGCAGCTCTGCCAACGAATGGTGCTGTACCAATAACGTTGACAGATGACGCAGGTAACACAGTGAGTAAGACATTTAACTTAACTGTTAAAGAATTTCCGAAACTTAAGACACCAGTTGTAACGGATGATTTGAAATCAACGACTACTGAAATACATGGTACAGCCGAGCCTGGTTCTCTCGTTACGCTTATCAACGAAAATGGACCAATTTTAAATAGTTCGGGACAACCAATTACTGCTATAGTAGATCAAAGTGGCGCATTTGTGATTGCTACGCCTGACGGTTTACCTATTGACACGGAAGTTCAAATTACTTCTACTAAAGCTGACCATTTAGATTCGGATGCTTCAACAAAAGATTTTGTAGAAGATAACGAAGATTTGGATCAAGATGGTAGACCAAATTATCTCGACCATGATATCGATGGTGATGGTATCAACAATGAGGATGAAAAATTACTCAACCTCAATCCTAAACTTGCTGATTCAGATAATGACGGTACACCTGATGGCGACTTAGACAGTGATCAAGATGGTATCTTGAACAAAGATGAGTCTGATCCGAATAGTGAGCGTGCAACGGATAGAGATAACGATGGCAATCCTGACGTTCTAACACAATTAGATACTGATAATGATGGTACACCAGATATAAATGACCCTGATGACGATAATGATGGCGTAAACGACGTAGACGAAGCTTTAATGAACTTGAACCCTAAAGTACGCGATACGAACAATGATGGTACGCCTGATGGTGATGAAGATTCTGATCGTGATGGGCTTTTAAATAAAGATGAGTCAGACCCAACGCTAAATACTGCTACAGACCGTGATCAAGATGGCTTACCTGATATCCAAACTAGAAAGGATACAGATGGTGATGGAACGCCTGATGTTGATGATACGGATATCGATGGCGATGGTATTAATAACGCGGATGAAGCATTGATTGGTACAGACCCTAAACTTAAAGATAGTAATCAAAATGGCACACCTGACGGAGATGAAGATTTCGATGGTGATGGTATCTTAAATAAAGACGAGTCAAATCCTAATCGTGCTGATGCCACTGATAAAAACCAAGATGGTCAACCTGATATTACAACGCAACTTGATACGGATGGAGACGGTACGCCAGACCACCAAGATCATGATGACGATGGTGATGGTATTAATGATGCAGATGAACTATTACTTGGTTTAAATCCTAAGTTAGTAGATTCTAATAATAATGGTACGCCTGATGGCGACGAGGATTCTGATGGAGATACAATTCCTAACAAGAATGAATCTGATCCGAATTCAGCGACGTTTACTGACAAAGATAATGATGGTAACCCTGATGTATTAACGCAACTTGATACGGATCACGACGGTACGCCAGACCATCAAGATAACGATGATGATAATGATGGTATTAATGACGCTGACGAAGCACATCTTGGTTTAGATCCTAAGTCAACTGACTCTAACAACAATGTTACAGCCGATGGTGATGAAGATGCTGACGGTGATGGCATTCTAAATAAGGATGAATCTGATCCAACATCTAATTCGATTACGGATAAAGATGGAGACAATCAACCTGATATTTCAACGCAGCTTGATACGGATCGTGACGGACAACCAGATCACTTAGATCCAGATGACGACAATGATGGTATTAATGATGCAGATGAACGTGTTCTTGGTTTAAATCCGAAGTCTACTGATTCGAATAACGACGGTACAGCTGATGGTGACACAGACAGTGACGGAGACGGTATTCTGAATAAAGATGAATCAGATGAAACATCTTCTGACATAACTGACAAAAACAATGATGGTAAACCAGACGTATCAACACAACTTGATACGGATAATGATGGCACACCAGATTACCTAGACAATGATGACGATAATGATGGTGTGAGCGACGCAGATGAAGCGGTGTTAGGTCTTAATCCTAAGCTTATCGATTCAAATAGTAATGGTGTTCCAGATGGTGACGAAGATGCTGACGGAGATACGATTTCAAACAAAGATGAATCAGACACTACGATTTCAACGTTTACAGACAAAGACCAAGATGGCGTTGCTGATATTAATACTGCTCTAGACACGGACCATGATGGCCAACCAGATCACGAAGATAACGATGATGATAATGATGGTATCAATGATTCCGATGAAGCATTATTAGGATTAAATCCGAAATCAGCTGATTCTGATAATAATGGTACAGCTGATGGTGATGAAGACTCTGATGGAGATACTATTCCAAATAAAGATGAATCGTATGAAAATGCTAACGCGCCAACTGATAAAGATGGTGATGGCAACCCTGATGTATTAACACAACTTGATACAGATTCTGATGGCACACCTGATCATCTAGATACAGATGATGATAATGATGGCGTAAATGATGCCGATGAAGCGGTCTTAGGTTTAAATCCAAAATTGGCCGATTCTGATAACAATGGTAAGCCAGTTGGAGACGAGGATGCAGATGGCGATACAATCCTTAACAAAGACGAATCAGACGCTTCAAGTTCACAACAAACTGATAAAGATGGCGACGGTCAACCTGATATTAATACAGCTTTAGACACTGACCACGACGGTCAACCAGATCATGAAGATAACGATGATGATAATGACGGTTTATCTGATGAAGATGAACAACTTCTAAACCTTGATCCTATGAACTCTGATTCTGATGGTGATGGTGTGATAGATGGCGATGAAGATGCTGACGCAGATGGTACGCCTAACTCGAAGGATGATTATCCAAGTGATGCAAAACGTCATATTGATAAACAGCTCGATACGGATGGCGACGGTATTCCGAACTATATTGATTCTGATGATGACAACGATGGTTTATCAGATGAAATCGAAAGACTTTTAAACCTTGATCCTGTGAACCCTGATTCTGATGGTGATGGCGTTATAGATGGCGATGAAGATGCCGATGCGGATGGTACGACGAACGCAAACGACGATTATCCGAATGATGCAAAACGTCAAATCGATAAACAACTTGATACGGATGGCGATGGTATTCCAAATCACCTCGATTCAGACGATGACAACGATGGATTATCAGATGAAATCGAACGACTTCTAAACCTCGATCCTGTGAACCCTGATTCTGATGGTGATGGCGTTATAGATGGCGATGAAGATGCCGATGCGGATGGTACGACGAACGCAAACGATGATTATCCAAGTGATGCAAAATGTCAAATCGATAAACAACTTGATACGGATGGTGACGGAATTCCTAACCATATCGATTCTGATGATGACAACGACGGTTTATCGGACGAAATCGAACGACTTCTGAACCTTGATCCTATGAACTCTGATTCTGATGGCGATGGTCTTAAAGACGGCGATGAAGATGCTGATGGCGATGGCACATCTAACTCAAAAGATGATTATCCGAATGATGTAAAACGTCAAATCGATAAACAACTCGATACTGACGGCGACGGTATTCCTAACCACATCGATTCAGATGACGATAACGATGGTTTATCGGATGAAGTTGAACGACTTCTAAACCTAGATCCATTAAATCCAGATTCTGACAGAAACGGTGTGATAGACGGCGACGAAGATACTGATCAAGATGGTACGCCTAATTCGAATGATGACTATCCGAATGATGCGACACATCTAGTCGACAAGCAACTTGATTCAGATGGAGACGGTATTCCTAACCACATAGATTCAGATGACGATAACGATGGATTATCGGATGAAGTTGAACGTCTTCTCAACTTAGATCCTATGAACCCTGATTCTGATGGAGATGGTGTGACAGACGGCGACGAAGATACTGACGCGGATGGCACACCTAACGTGAATGATGATTATCCTCAAGATGCGACGCGTCAAGTCAATAAGCAACTTGATTCAGATGGAGACGGTATTCCAAATTATCTCGACTCAGACGATGATAACGATGGATTATCGGACGAAATCGAACGACTTCTGAACCTAGATCCTATGAACCCTGATTCAAATGGTGATGGCATTAAAGATGGCGATGAAGATACTGATGGCGATGGCACATCTAATATGAAAGATGACTATCCAAATGATTCGACACGTCAGATTGATACACAACTCGATACTGATGGCGACGGTATCCCGAACTACATCGATTCTGATGATGACAACGATGGTTTATCGGATGAAATCGAACGTTTGCTCAACCTCGACCCATTGAATCCTGATTCAGATGGAGATGGTGTGTCAGACGGCGACGAAGATAATGATGCGGATGGTACGCCTAACTCAAACGATGATTATCCAAATGATGCAACACGTCAAATCGATAAACAAATTGATACGGATGGCGATGGTATTCCAAATTACCTCGATTCAGACGATGACAACGATGGATTACCTGATGAAGTTGAACGTTTACTCAACCTTGATCCACTAAACTCTGATTCTGACGGTGATGGCATTTACGATGGTAATGAAGATCATAATCAAAACGGTATTTCTAATAAGAATGAATTTAGTCAAGCAGTACCTTCTCACAAATTGAAACATGATAGAAGTGAACAGAAGTTAGATAACCAAGCAGGAAAATCAATTAAAGAAACTCAGAAAGATAAAGCTTCATTAAAACAATTACCTGCAACTGGTTCGAACCATACTTCAACCACTTTACTAAGTGTCTTTAGTTTGTTTGCTGGTGCATCATTACTACTAAGAAAAAGAAGAAAACGCAATAAAGATAAATAGAAACCTAAAAAGCCACCTTGGTATGCTTACCAAGGTGGCTTC
>NZ_JH815593.1:441012-494067 GCF_000298075.1 Staphylococcus massiliensis CCUG 55927
GAAGCCACCTTGGTATGCTTACCAAGGTGGCTTTTGTTAATTATTATTTTGAATCTTTTACCATATTTTTTCTATAAAGGGCTTTTGCTATATAACCAAACGGAACATTCAATACAGTAGCGACTAGTTTAAGAATATATGTTGTTATAAAGATTTCGATTATTGCTTCGTTCGGTAGGGGACCGCCATAAAACGCTATGAGCACGAATAACGCAGTATCAATAATTGAACTGATTGCTGTACTACCATACGCACGAATGATAAATGTCTTATCTGAACTAAATACTTTCTTAATCAGTGCGAATATGAAAACATCAATATGTTGTCCAATGATATATGCAATAATTGAACCTAACGCGATACGGGGTACGAGACCAAAGATTGTTTTCATTGCGTCTTGAGCAACGTCTGCGCTTGCTGGATGGAACATTAATGATAATTGCATGACGATTATCATGACGATAGTAGAACTAAATCCTAACCATACTGCTTTTTTAGCGTCCTTACGACCGTAAATATCATTTAAGATATCTGTTGCTAAATAAATAGAAGCGAACATGACATTACCTAACGTGGCTGAAATCGTGAATATATCGACCGTTTTAATGACTTGCATGTTGGCAATAATAGTACCAAATGCAACCCAAACGAATAAACCTTGTTTACCGAAAAATTTATACATACTAACCATTAAAATAAACGTAACGAGAAATGAAATGACACCTAATATTTCATTCGACATTTTAAAACCTCCTAAATTTTGATAGTGCGGGTGTTTAGAAACCGCAAAATTCAACTCATCAATTTTAGTTGATATTGGCGATAAAATCAATAGGCTTTTAAAGCAAGATAATCTGCAAAAATAGAACTCAAATGATATAATGTATAACAATAAAGGAGTGACAATTATTCTAACTTTTGAAGAGAAAAAAGCGATTCAGTCAATTGATAAATTAATGAATCAATATTGTCATAGATGTTTACTAAAGACACACCTTAGAAAAGCGTATGGTAAGACACATGCACATCAGTTTTGCATCAGTGAATGTTCAGTCGGTAAACAGATTAAACAATTAGGAAACGAATTACAATAGGAGGCCATGTATGGAGATTTTACGTGTAGAACCAACACCAAGTCCGAATACGATGAAGATTGTACTGAATGAACATAGAGAAGGTAACCAATCTGATACGTATTCATCAGTTAATGAAAATAACCCTCAATTTATCAATGATTTACTTGAGTTAGAAGGGGTTAGATCTATATTTCACGTTATGGACTTCTTAGCTATAGATAAAAAACCTAAATTTGAGTGGGATGATGTATTACCTCAAATTACGTCAACTTTAAATGAAGAAAATCAAACAAATGAAACGCAGCCTGAAGAAAATTATGGTGAAATTAAAGCTGAAGTTTTAATGTTTAAAGGTATACCTTATCAAGTTAAATTGACGACTAAACAAGATGAGAAGCGTAAACAGTTACCTGAAATGTTTATTGATAGTATGATGGCTGCTCAAAAAGATGAAGACAACATTGTATTTCAACGTAAATGGGAAGATTTAGGTAGCCGTTATGGTGACATTGATGACGTTATGGATGAAGTTCATGAGGAGATTATTGCCCTTTATCCTGAAAGTCGTTTACAAGAACTTGTTAAGGATGCGAAAGAAACAGATGTTGTTATACCTGAGAAAGTATACAAACATGTAACGTTAGATGAATATAAAAATAGTGAGGACTGGAAAGAAAGACTACGTATGTTAAATGCTTTTCCAAAGCCTACTGAAGAAGACATTCCATTATTAAGTTATGCTTTAGATGAAGAAAAGGTTCCACTTCGTCGTGAAGCTGTTGTATTATTAGGAATGATTGAAGATAAAAATATCTTAGAATATATTTATAAAGGATTACATGATAAAAGTCCTGCTGTAAGACGTACTGCGGGTGATTGTTTAAGTGACCTTGGTTATAAAGAAGCTTTACCTGAAATGGTTAAAGCTTTAGATGATCCTCAAAAAATCGTTCGTTGGCGTGCAGCAATGTTTATCTTTGATGAAGGTAACCAAGATCAACTTGAAGCGTTAAAAGCGCATGCGGATGACCCTGCTTACGAAGTTAAATTACAAATTGAAATGGCAATTACACGAATTGAAAACGGTGAAGAAGCATTAGGTTCCGTATGGAAGCAAATTGCTAATCGAAATAAATAAAATGGAGTGATTAATCATATGAATCCATATGAAGCATATATGAAAGAAATCGCAAAACCAATGCGTGAAGAACTTGTTCAAAATAACTTTAAAAGTTTAGAAACTAAAGAAGACGTCTCTACTTACATGAATCATGTAGGCGAAGATGAAACAACATTTGTTGTTATTAATTCGACATGTGGTTGTGCTGCTGGCTTAGCGCGTCCCGCAGCTGTTACAGTGGCTGAACAAAATGATAAGAAGCCAGATCACAAAGTAACGGTATTTGCTGGGCAAGATAAAGAAGCTACTGAAGAAATGCGTAACTTTATCCAACAAGTACCTTCAAGCCCTTCATTCGCATTATTTAAAGGACAAAATCTTGTACACTTTATTCCAAGAGAGCATATTGAAGGCCGCGATATTCAAGATATTTGCATGGACATCAAAGAAGCATTTGATACACATTGTTCATAATTCAATCAATTAATTATAACGACTGATATCCGACGTGACACATTAGTTGGATACAGTCGTTTTTACTAAAATCGTTTATAATGAATTTTAAAGAGGTGAGAGATATGAATCCTTTCGATAAAAGTTATCACGAATTATGTGAGGAAATATTAGAAATAGGGAATAAGCGAGATGACAGAACGAATACGGGAACTATTTCTAAGTTCGGTCATCAATTACGATTTAATTTAAATCAAGGTTTTCCATTACTTACAACGAAACGAGTTCCTTTTAAACTTGTAGCAACAGAATTAATTTGGTTTATCAAAGGGGACACGAATATCAAATATTTACTTGAATATAATAATAATATTTGGAACGAGTGGGCTTTTGAAAAGTATGTGAAATCAGACGATTATCAAGGTCCTGATATGACTAACTTCGGACACAGAGCTTTAGAGGACGAGGCTTTTAAAGCAGTTTACCAAGAACAGATGGAAAAGTTTAAGACACGCATACTTGAAGATGACGCGTTTAGCGAACAATATGGTGATTTAGGTAATGTTTACGGTAAACAATGGCGTGACTGGGTTGATCAACACGGTAATCACTTTGATCAATTGAAACAAGTGATTGAACAGATAAAGACGCACCCTTACTCAAGACGCCATATTGTTTCAGCGTGGAATCCAACTGAGATTGATACGATGGCTCTACCGCCGTGTCATACGATGTTCCAATTTTATGTTCAAGATAACAAGTTAAGCTGTCAGCTCTATCAAAGAAGTGCAGATATCTTCTTAGGTGTACCATTTAATATTGCGAGTTATAGCTTACTTACGCATCTCGTAGCGCATGAGTGTGGTTTAGAAGTTGGCGAATTCGTGCATACATTTGGTGACGCACATATTTATTCAAATCATTTAGATGCTGTTCAAACTCAACTCAGTCGTTCAAGCTATAAACCGCCTAAACTTAAAATACTTACCGACAAATCGATTTTTGATATCGATTATGAGGATCTAAAAATTGAAGGGTACGAATCTCATCCATCAATAAAAGCACCGATTGCAGTTTAAATTTTAGAGGAGGATTAGTATGACTGTATCCATTATTGTTGCACACGATAAAAATAGAGTAATCGGAATTGATAACCAATTACCTTGGCACATTCCGAACGATTTAAAGCATGTTAAAAAACTAACTACGGGTAATACGCTTGTAATGGGACGTCAGACGTTCGAATCAATTGGGAAGCCTTTACCTAATCGTCGTAATGTCGTTTTAACGCGTAACACGTCTTTTAACCCTGAAGGTTTAGATGTGATTCATTCATTCAATGATATTGAAAAATTAGAAGGTCACGTATTTATATTTGGTGGCCAAACGTTATTCGATGAAATGATTGATAAAGTTGACGACATGTACATTACAGTTGTTGAAGATACGTTCCAAGGCGATACTTTCTTCCCGCCATATACGTTTGAAGATTGGGAAGTTGAATCATCAGTACGAGGCGAACTCGATGACAAGAATACGATTCCGCATACCTTCTTACACCTTATTAGAAAGTCAAAATAACGGAGGATAAAAATTTATGCCACAAAAGATTATAGTTACAGACTCTACTTCGGATTTACCGAAATCGTTTATCGAAGAACACGATATTAAAGTCGTACCTTTAAATATCACGATCGACGGTAAAAGTTACGAAGACCAAAATGATATTACTTCAGAATCATATATCAATTATTTAACTGAAGGCAAAAGTGATTTAAAGACAAGTCAACCTGCAATTGGTAAGTTCCTTGAGCTTTATGATTCTTATGCAAATCAGGACGTTGAAATTATCAGCATTCATTTATCATCATCAATGAGTGGTACGTACCAAACTGCATTACAAGCGAGTGAAATGACGAATACGAAAGTGACAGTCATTGATTCTAAATCCATTTCTTTTGGATTGGGCTTTCAAATTCAACATCTCGTTGAATGGGTTAAAGAAGGTTTACCTACAGAAGAAATTATTGAAAAGATGAACCACGTTATTAAAAACGTTAAAATCTTTGTGATTATAGGTCAATTAAACCAACTTATTAAAGGTGGACGCGTGAGTAAAGCTAAAGGGCTCATTGGTAATCTTATGAAGATTAAACCTATTTGCGAAGTTATCGATGGAAAAATTGAAATGGTTCATAACGCTAGAACTTATAACGCATGCATGAAATATATCAAGAAAGAATTACATCACTTTGTTGGTAATGATCATATTAAAGCTTTAGGTTTAGCGCATGCGAATGCCGAAGATTTAGTAGAAAAATTTAAAGCACAAATGGAAGAAACTTTCCAAGTAGATCGAGTGTCAACTAACGTTACTACACCTGTAATTTCTACGCACACTGGTTCTGGCGCACTAGGTGTTGTCGTGCTTAAGTCGTAACTTTCCGCTTACTCATATTTTAAAATAGCATTTCGAAAAGCAACATGTTAATTTTAAATCAAGCAAACTAAGGAGGGATTTTATGGCATATGCAACACTTGCTGGTGGTTGTTTTTGGTGTATGGTAAAACCATTTGATTCATTCGATGGTGTACATGCTGTGATTTCAGGTTACAGTGGTGGCCATACCGATAATCCTACCTATGAAGAAGTTTGTACCAATCAAACTGGACACGTTGAGGCAGTTCAAATAGAATTTGACCCAGATGTTATCAGTTATGAAGAAATCTTACGTAATTATTTTAAAACGTTTGACCCTACAGATAATAAAGGTCAATTTTTCGACCGTGGTGAAAGTTATGAGCCTGTCATTTTTTACCACTCGGAAGAACAGTTAGATACTGCTCGAGAAGTCATCGAAGATATCGATCAGCAAGGTATCTTTGATAAACCTATCGTTACACCTGTGAAACCTTATAAGAACTTTTATGAGGCAGAATCATATCATCAAGATTATTATAAAAAGAATCCGATGCACTACAACCAGTATCAAAATGGTTCAGGTCGTAAAGCGTTTATTGAAAAGCATTGGGGGCGTTCAAATGATTAAGAAGAATAAAGCAGATTTAAATGAAATGGAGTACTTAGTGACTCAAGAGGACGGTACTGAACCGCCTTTTCAAAATGAATATTGGAATCACTTCGAAGAGGGTATATATGTAGATAAGCTCTCAGGCAAACCATTATTTACATCTAAAGATAAGTTTGAGTCTGATTGTGGTTGGCCGAGCTTTTCAAAATCATTAGATGATGACGAAATTGTTGAACTCGTTGATAAATCATTTGGCATGGTTAGAACGGAAGTTCGTTCTGAAGGTAGTAATAGTCATTTAGGGCACGTCTTCCATGATGGACCTAAAGAAAAGGGTGGCCTACGTTATTGCATCAATTCTGCTGCGATACAGTTTATCCCGTATGACAAACTTGAAGAACTTGGATATGGCGATTTAATCCCATATTTTAAACAATAAGGAGAGATATCATGTTTAAAAAATTATTTGGCAAAAACGAAGAAGTTGATAAAAACTTAGAAATCTATGCACCGATGTCGGGCTCATATGTAAATATTGAAGATATTCCTGACCCAGTTTTCGCTCAGAAAATGATGGGTGAAGGATTTGGTATTAAACCTAACGATGGGACAGTTGTATCACCAATTAATGGTACAGTTGACAATGTTTTTCCAACGAAGCATGCGATTGGTTTAAAGTCTGAGAATGGCCTTGAATTACTCGTTCATATCGGTTTAGATACTGTTCAATTAAATGGTGAAGGCTTTGAAACACTTGTAGAAAGTGGCGATACAGTTGAAGTCGGCACACCTATCTTAAAATTCGATGTATCATATATTAATGAAAACGCGAAATCTATTATTTCACCAGTTATTATCACTAACACTGATGCATTAGAGTCTGTGAACGTTAATCAATTAGAAACACTTACTAAAGGTGAAACTAAAGTCATTGACGTGACGATGCAATAATGAAAGATTATTCATTTTACCAGTTCATAATGGCTGTCAGAAATCGACCTAATGAAGAGGGTCGTTTTGCTGAAATGGTTTATAATGATTTGTCGTTCCCTAAACAAGAAAGTGACTTTAACGTCTTATCGGACTACATTGAAACGTCGTCTGATATTACGTTATCAATGTCAGTTTTCGATGATTTATATGAAGAATATCAAGAATGGTTAAAATTCTAATGTAGCATGATTCATATATGAACAGGGGCGTTTAGAAGTCCCTGTTCTTATTTTGTATGACCTTAAGTGTTAGGAAGTGAATGAAATGCAGAATCAATCCCACAATGAAAAGCAACAAGAAGATAGCAATGCTAACTTACATAATCGTAATATGATGCACATATCTAAATTTCGATATATCTTAACAATCTTACTTACTATTATTCTTACTTCCTTTATACTTTTAGCAATCTTATTTGTTGGTACTAAAGGATTTACCATCTTTACGAGCAAGCAGAGTGGCCAAACGGCTAAAATCCAACAGGTCTATAATATGCTTGATCGCAACTACTATAAAAATTTCGACAATGATAAAGTTATTGATCAAAGTATCAAGGGCATGGTTAAAGGATTAGATGACCCTTATTCTGAATATATGACTAAAAAAGAGACTGAAAAGTTTACAGAAGATGTTTCAGGTGACTTTGTTGGAATTGGCGCTGAAATGCAGAAGAAACATGATGAGCTCATGGTAACAAGCCCGATTAAAGGTTCTCCTGCAGAAAAATCAGGTCTTATGCCTAAAGATGTCGTATTAAAAGTTGATCACAAATCGATTAAGGGTAAGGCTTTTGAAGAAGTGGTCAATTCAATCAGAGGTGAAAAGGGTACGGACGTGACGTTAACGATTAAGCGTGGCGGCGAGACGAAAGATATTACGATCACACGTGATGAAATTCATGTTGATAGTGTTACCTATGAGAAGAAAGGTAAAGTCGGCGTCTTTACGATTAATAAATTCCAAGAAGATACCTCTAAAGAATTGAAACTCGCGATTAAGAAAGCGCATAAACAAGGCGTTCGAGACATCGTCCTTGATTTACGTAACAACCCTGGAGGCTTGCTCGATGAAGCTGTGAAGATGAGTAATATCTTCATTGAAAAGAACAAAACTGTCGTCAAGCTTCAAAAAGGTAATCAAAAAGAAGCTGTTAAAACGACGATCGATCCTCTTAAAGAAGCGAAAGATATGAACGTTTCAATTTTAGTGAATAAGGGTTCTGCGAGTGCCTCTGAAGTCTTTACTGGTGCTATGAAGGATTACGGACTTGCGAAAGTGTACGGTGAAACAACATTTGGTAAGGGCATTGTCCAAACTACGCACGAGTTTAAAGATGGATCGTTACTTAAGTTTACTGAAATGAAATGGTTAACACCGAAAGAACATTATATTCACAAGAAGGGTATTAAACCTGATGTGAACATTAAGTCGCCTCGTTATCAATCATTAGACCTCATACCTGATGATAAGACGTTTAAAGTTGGTGACAAAGGTAAGAATGTGAAGTCGATTAAAATTGGTTTAGAAGCGCTTGGTTATTACAAGGGCGACGATAAACCAGTATTTGATAAAGACTTAGAACAAGCCATCATGACATTCCAACAGGATGAAAAGATAGAGTTGACAGGAACGTTTGATAAAGAGACAAATGAACGCTTCACTGAGAAACTTGTTGAAAAGGCTAATAAGCATGATGCAGTGTTAGATCAATTATTAAAACAAGTTAAATCTAAGGAGTGACGCTTTTCACATGAGAATCGCAACAGAGAAAGACATCAAAGCTATTATGCATATTACAGATCAAGCAAAATCTTTAATGAACGATGATGATCATTCACAGTGGGATGAACGCTATCCCACTCGTGATGATTTTATGCAAGATATTCAGTTAGAAAATATGTATGTTTATGAAATGGATGAACGCGTGGTAGGTTATATCGTTATCGATCAAAACCAAGCAAATTGGTATGACCGCTTTGAATGGCCGGTTAACCGCGATGGCGCTTACGTCATTCATCGTTTAGCAGTCGATACATCTCAAAAAGGTATCGCACAAAAATTAATTTCATTTGCGATAGAATTTGCTTTATCGCATAATAGCACTGTACTACTTACAGATACGCTGTCGTTAAACCAACGTGCACAACGTTTGTTTAATAAGTTTGGATTTATTAAAGTAGGTGAGACGGTTATTGACGACCCGCCATACGACCACAAAGATCCATTTTACGTATACTATAAAATACTTAAAGAATAGAGGTAGTAATTATGGCTAAAATTGCTTTTACAGGCGGCGGTACAATTGGACATGTATCCGTAAATTTAAGTTTAATTCCAGTTGCTGAAGAAAAAGGCCACGAGGTCTTTTACATAGGTTCAAAGACTGGCATTGAAAAGGAAATGCTTCAAGATAAATTACCTCAAGTTAAATATATGCCGATTTCAAGTGGTAAGTTACGTCGTTACCTTTCTTTTGAAAACTTGAAAGATGTGTTTAAGGTGTTAAAAGGCGTGCTTGATGCGAGACGCATTTTGAAAAAGGAAAAGCCGGATATTTTATTTTCAAAGGGTGGTTTCGTATCCGTGCCGGTTGTAATCGCGGCCAAATCTTTAAACATACCAACTATTGTTCATGAATCAGATTTAACACCAGGTTTAGCGAACAAAATTGCGTTGAAATTCGCTAAAAAAATGTATACGACTTTCGAAGATACTGTGAAACATTTACCTCAAGATAAAGCTGAGTTCATCGGCGCGACTGTACGTGATGACCTTAAAACAGGTAGCAGACAGAAGGGTTATGATTTAACTAACTTTAATGCTGATAAAGAAGTTTTACTTGTTATGGGCGGTAGTTTAGGAAGTAAGAAAATTAACGATGCTATCCGTAATAATCTATCGACGCTACTCGATAAATATCAAATCATTCACTTAACTGGTAAAGGTATGAAAGACGATAGTATTTCTCAAAAAGGGTATGTACAATATGAGTTCGTTACGGATGAACTAACAGATTTACTTGCGATTACGGACAAAGTTGTATCCCGAGCTGGCTCTAATTCAATTTATGAATTTCTAGTGTTACGCATTCCAATGTTACTAATTCCCCTAGGACTTGATCAATCAAGAGGCGACCAAATTGATAACGCGAAAAATTTCGTTAAAAAAGGTTACGCTAAAATGTTAAATGAGTCAGATTTAAATGAAGATAGTTTAAATAACGCTTTAACTGTTTTAGAACAAGAGCACGAGGCAATTGTTGAACAAATGCAAACATTTAAAGAAAGTTATACTAAAGAAGATTTATTCAATAAAATTATGAAAGATGCTTTAGAATAAGAGAGGTGTCCTCAACATGAGCCGTTGGAAAAGAATTTCATTATTAATTATCTTTACCTTAATCTTCGGCATTATCGCGTTCTTCCACGAATCGCGACTAGGTAAATGGATTGATAACGAAGTTTATGAATTTATCTATTCATCAGAAAGTTTTATCACGACAACAATCTTCCTTGGCGCAACTAAGATTGCCGAAGTTTGGACGATGGTCGTATTGTCGTTACTTGTCGTGTGTTATCTCATGCTTAAAAAGTTACACATCGAAGCATTATTCTTCTTCATCACGATGTCGTTATCTGGAACTTTAAACCCTATCTTAAAGAATATATTCGATAGAGAACGTCCAACATTACTACGTTTAATCGACATTTCTGGCTTTAGCTTCCCAAGTGGTCACGCAATGGGATCCACAGCGTTTTTTGGAAGCTTGATGTATGTCTTTAACCGTACTTTAAAAGGCCAGTCCAAAGGATTCATGATAGGATTATGCGCATTGTTTATATTACTTATTTCATCATCGCGTGTGTACTTAGGCGTACATTTCCCAACAGACATCATTGCTGGTATTATCGGCGGTACGTTCTGTATCGTATTCGTTCAACTTTTACTCATTTCGAAGTTAGAACAACATAAATTAGCTTAGTTGGTAGGGCGCACGTTTGAGGTTAGTTAGTTTGTGTAAGCTTAGTTTTGTGAAGGCTAAGTAAGGAATAGGGAAGTTGAGCGGGCTAACGCGGTGCGGTCGTGTAGGTTTGACTGGTCGCCGGATCACTGAGCGTCGTGCCGACGTTTACTCGAGTCGACTGAGATGATTTATAGGTGAAGCACTCATTAAGTTGAGTGCTTTTTCTTTTAATACAGATCCGCCTAGATAAATGTAGTTTCTTGTTCAATCTAGTCGAGTTCACAGGAAGGTAGGATTTTAACCATTTAATTGCAGGTAGTGGTAGTTATAAACATACATGCTTAAAGGCGATTATCAAGACTTTTCAAACGTGAGAAACGAAGGCCTTTAGTTTATCAAGACTACTCAAACGTGAGAAACGGAGCCCCTTGGTTTATCAAGACTACTCAAACGTGAGAAACGGAGGCCCTTGGTTTATCAAGACTACTCAAACGTGAGAAACGAAGGCCCTTAGTTTATCAAGACTTTTCAAACGTGAGAAACGGAGGCCTTTGGTTTATCAAGACTTTTCAAACGTGAGAAAAGAAGGCTCTTGGTTTATCAAGACTTTTCAAACGTGAGAATTGAAGGCCCTTGGTTTATCAAGACTACTCAAACGTGAGAAACGAAGGCCCTTAGTTTATCAAGACTTTTCAAACGTGAGAAATGGAAGCCTTTGGTTTATCAAGACTTCTCTAACGTGAGAAATAGAGGGCCTCATATTTACAAGACTTTCGTAACGTGTAATGCAATCACCTCTAAATTTACAAGACTCCAAAAACGTGTAAACGAAAGGGCTTTAAATTTACAAGACTTTCGTAACGTGTAAATCAAACCCCTTCAAATTTACAAGAATTTTAAAACGTTTAATTTAACCCCCTCTAAATTTACAAGACTATCAAAACGTGTAAATCAAACTCCTCCAAATTTACAAGACTTTCGAAACGTGTAAATCAAACAGCTCTAAATTTACAAGACTGCAGAAACGTGTAAATCAAACAGCTCTAAATTTACAAGACTCTAGAAACGTGTAAACCAAAGGCACTCATATTTACAAGACTTTCAAAACGTGTAATGCAATCACCTCTAAATTTACAAGACAATGCAAACGTGTAAAACCACTAAAACCAACCACAATCTAAAAAATTTACCGCTAACACTATCTATACTACCACCATTACCTAACAACCCACACAAAAAAGCCGACTTATCCGCCACAGGATAAATCGGCTTATTCTACTGTAAGAACATTCATTCTTACACGTCATTTTAGTCTTTTACACGGGCATATAAAAGGGGATACTGTGTTGAAAATGATTCAGCCAAATCGAAAGATATAGTTTGTGGGGGGAGTATATCCATGGCACTGATAATCATTTTCAATTACATTATAACGTAATGAGAATGATTGTCAATTAGAAACCCCAAAAAATTTTAAATTTATCTTTTCACTTCCGGGAACAGTGTCTATACTTTATGATAAGGATTGAGGTGTACTGTATGAAAAGAATATTAATTGTAGAAGATGAGCAAAATTTAGCTCGCTTTATAGAACTAGAATTAAAACATGAAGATTACGACGTCGACATCGAATATGATGGCGAGAACGGTTTAAACCGTGCATTAGATGAAGACTATAATTTAATACTACTCGATCTAATGCTGCCGAAAACGAATGGCCTCGAAGTATGTAGACGCATCAGACGTACGAAAGAGACGCCAATCATCATCATTACCGCAAAGGACGATACATATGACAAAGTTGTAGGTCTCGACTACGGTGCTGACGATTATATCGTTAAACCATTCGACATTGAAGAACTGCTTGCGCGAATTCGTGCAATAATGCGCCGTCATGGTGAGAACATTTCAGTACCGACGAATCAAATCGCAATCGATAACCTCATTATCGACAAAGACGCTTTCGAAGTTCGAATCGACAACCAGAATCTGGACCTTACTAAAACGGAGTACGATCTTCTGTTACTACTCGCTGAAAATAAAAACCACGTCCTTCAACGTGAGCAAATTCTAAGTCACGTTTGGGGCTTTGACACAGAAGTCGAAACGAACGTAGTTGACGTTTACATTCGATACTTACGCAACAAGTTAAGACCCTTTGAAAAGAACAAACTGATTGAAACTGTACGTGGTGTTGGCTACGTGGTACGCGCATGAAACAACGTACATTAAAGACGAAATGGACGCTTATAACAACGACTTTAACCTTTTTAATTATATTTATATTTTGTTTAATGATTATCTACTTTTTAAGTGATGTCCTTAAGCAAAAGGAACTTGAAACCATCGATCGCAGTTCTGACAATATTATTAACCTTATGGAAAATAAACCGATCGATGAAATCACTTTTTTAGATCTAAACGCATCACTAGGTAACTTTCAAAAGGTTATACTATACGATTCCAATCGAAAAGAGCTTGTTGAGAGTACGAACGATGACTCAATAACGTACTCTCCAAAGCTTAGTCAGCTTTCAAATAAGAAGATTTCGATACAACATCATAATGGAAATGACTACTTAGTTGTAAAAAGTGATATCGATAATTCGAATTTTACCGGCTCAAGCGTTATCATTCACTCTATGGAGAACTATAATTCTGTGATTCAATCCATTTATTATCTTGCGATTGTATTTGGACTTATAACACTCGCCATAACGGCATTAATTAGTTATATCTTTTCAATCCAGATTACGAAACCAATCGTAACATTATCGAATAAAATGATTCAGATTCGCAGAAATGGTTTCCAAGAGCAACTTCGCATTCCGACAAACTACGAAGAAACTGACGATATGATTGATACGTTTAATAAAATGATGGAACAACTGGAAGATTCATTTAAACAGCAACAACAATTTGTTGAGGATGCTTCTCACGAACTTCGTACGCCACTTCAAATTATTCAAGGCCATCTTAACCTAATTAAACGCTGGGGGAAAAAGGACCCTGAAGTACTTGAAGAATCATTAAACATTTCAATAGAAGAGATGAAACGCATTACACGATTAGTTGAAGAGCTTTTACTTTTAACAAAAGACAATGCCAAGATGAATGAAAACGAAATTGAAGTTGTAGATGTGAATCATGAGATTAAATCTCGTATTAAGTCACTTGAACAATTACATCCTGACTATACGTTTCTATTTGATACATCTCATGAAAAGATATCTTTAACGATGAACCGTTTCCATTTAGAACAAGTGTTGCTCATCTTTATTGATAATGCGATTAAGTACGACCAGAAAGAAAAGCGAATTAACATACAAACAACTTTAAAAAATAAACGCGTGATGATAGAGATAACTGACCACGGTCTTGGTATTCCTAAGAAGGACCTTGAATTCATCTACGACCGCTTTTATCGTGTTGATAAATCAAGGTCACGAAAACAAGGTGGAAACGGCTTAGGATTATCCATTGCCCAAAAGGTTATTAAACAATATGAAGGACATATTAAAGTGGATAGTGAAGTGGGTAAATTTACGACATTTACAATTACATTTTAAATTGTCACTTTACCTATTACTACAGTGTTTTCCCCTTTAAATGATAGTCATAAAGTGCTATTATTGTCCTGTAAGCGTTTTTATTTTTTCTGTGGAGGGTGGAACATGACGAAAGATAAACAGGTGACTGAAGCGCCTGTAAATTTTGGTGCAAACTTAGGCTTAATGTTAGAGCTTTATGATCAGTTCTTAGAAGATCCTAGTTCTGTATCAGATGATTTGCAAGTGCTCTTCAGCACAATCAAAAACGATGAAGCAACAATTGCTGCTCCGTCAACACAATCAAACTCTGGTGACGCTACTATCAAAAGCTTAATGCGTTTAGTAGATAACATCAGAATGTACGGACATTTACTTGCTGATATTTACCCAGTAAATAAACCAACAAGGAAGAATGTCCCTAAATTAACGATTGAAGACTTTGGATTAGATCGTGAAACATTAGAAAAGATTCCAGCAGAACTTGTTTCTGATCACTTCAAAGGCATTTATGACAATGCTTATGAAGCTATTCTTAGAATGGAGAAACGTTATAAAGGACCTATCGCGTTTGAATATACGCATATTAATCATAATGAAGAGCGTGTATGGCTTAAGAGTCGTATCGAAACACCTCATCAAAATGAATATTCAAACGAAGAAAAGATTGAATTCTTTAAAAATCTTGCACACGTAGAAGGTTTCGAAAAATATCTACATAAAAACTTCGTAGGGGCTAAACGTTTCTCTATTGAAGGTGTAGATACATTAGTACCTATGCTTCAAAGAACGTTACAACTTGCTAGTGATGAAGGGATCACTAATATTCAAATCGGTATGGCGCACCGTGGTCGTTTAAATGTTCTGACTCACGTATTACAAAAACCATACTCAATGATGATTTCAGAATTTATGCACACTGATCCAATGAAATTCTTACCAGGGGACGAGAGTTTAGAATTAACTTCTGGTTGGACAGGCGATGTTAAATATCACTTAGGTGGTACTAAAGTGACTGACGCATACGGCATTGAACAACGTATTTCACTTGCTAATAACCCAAGTCACTTAGAAATCGTTTCACCAGTTGTTATTGGTAAAACACGTGCAGACCAAGACGACACAATGCACGAAGGTGCACCTACAACAGATTATACGAAAGCAATGCCAATCATCATTCATGGTGATGCCGCTTATCCAGGTCAAGGTATCAACTTTGAAACGATGAACCTTGGTAACTTAAATAGTTACTCTACTGGCGGTACATTCCATATCATTACGAACAACCGTATAGGTTTCACTACAGAACCAGAAGATGGTCGTTCTACAACATATGCTACAGACGTAGCTAAAGGTTACGATGTACCAATTATGCACGTTAACGCTGACGACGTTGAAGCTACTATCGAAGCAATCAACATCGCTATGGATTTCAGAAAAGAATTCCATAAAGACGTTGTTATCGACTTAGTTGGTTACCGTCGCTTCGGTCATAACGAAATGGATGAACCATCAATTACAAACCCAGTTCCTTACCAAAACATCCGTAAACACGATTCAGTTGAAATTCTTTACGGTAAAAAACTTGTTGAACAAGGTATCATTTCTGAAGATGAAATGAACGAAGTAATCGATGGCGTTCAAAAAACAATCCGTGCTGAACACGATAAAATTGACAAAGAAGACAAAATGGACGATCCAGACATGGATAAACCAAATTCAATTGAATTACCGTTACAAGATAACGAAAGCGAGTTAAGCTATGAGCGCTTAAAAGAAATTAATGACGCTATGCTTTCTTATCCTGAAGATTTCACTGTCTTCAAGAAGTTAAATCGTGTACTTGAAAAACGTAGAGAACCATTTGAAAAAGAAGATGGTCTTGTAGATTGGGCTCATGCTGAACAATTAGCTTTTGCTACAATTATGCAAGAAGAAACACCAATTCGCTTAACTGGACAAGATTCTGAACGTGGTACATTCAGTCACCGTCACGCAGTATTACATGACTCAGAAAACGGTAATGAATTCATCCCACTTCAAAATGTACCAGATCAAAAAGCGACATTCGATGTTCACAACTCACCACTTTCTGAAGCAGCAGTAGTTGGTTTCGAATATGGTTATAACGTTGAGAATAGTAAAACAATGACGATTTGGGAAGCACAATACGGTGATTTCTCAAACATGTCACAAATGATCTTTGACAACTTCTTATTTAGTGGAAATGCTAAATGGGGTGAACGTTCAGGTTTAACATTATTCTTACCTCACGCTTATGAAGGTCAAGGTCCTGAACACTCTTCAGCTCGTTTAGAACGTTTCTTACAATTAGCTGGAGAAAACAACATGACTGTTGTTAATTTATCTAGCTCAGCAAACTACTTCCACTTATTACGTGCACAAGCTGCAAGCTTAGATACAGATGCAATGAGACCACTCGTTGTTATGTCACCTAAGAGCTTATTACGTAATAAAACAGTAGCTGACACTATTGATAAATTCACATCAGGCAAATTTGAGCCAATTTTACCTGAACCACATGAAAAAGAAAAAATTAAAAAAGTCATTTTAGCATCGGGCAAAATGTTTATCGACTTAAAAGAGCATATGGCTAAAAATCCTGATGAAGAAATTCTTTTAGTAGCGGTTGAACGTTTATATCCATTCCCAGAAGAAGAAGTTCAAGCAGTTATTAATGAACTTCCAAACCTTGAAACAGTAGCTTGGGTTCAAGAAGAACCTAAAAACCAAGGTTCATGGTTATACGTATATCCTTACCTAAAAGAAATTGTTGGTGACGCATATAACTTAAGCTATCATGGAAGAGTAACGCGTGCGACGCCAGCTGAAGGTGACGGAGAAATCCATAAACTTGTTCAAAAAATTATCATCGAAAATAGTATGAATAAAAACTAGGGGGAAGTAAGATGCCAGAGGTAAAAGTTCCAGAATTAGCAGAATCAATTACAGAAGGTACAATTGCAGAATGGTTAAAGCAAAAAGGTGACACTGTTGATAAAGGTGAAGCTATTTTAGAATTAGAAACAGACAAAGTTAACGTTGAGGTTGTTTCTGAAGAAGCAGGAACATTACAAGAATTATTAGCTGAAGAAGGCGACACTGTAGAAGTAGGTCAAGCAGTAGCTGTAGTAGGCGAAGGCGTCGCTAGTTCTTCAAGTGATGACGCTAAAGAAGAGAAAAAAGACGACAGCAATAAAGACAACAAAGAAGAGAAGAAAGAAGAATCATCTTCAGATAACAAATCAGAAGATACTTCATCTAAAGACGAATCTTCTCAAGATCGCGTAAATGCGACACCATCAGCTCGTAAATATGCGCGTGAAAAAGGCATCGACTTAAGTGAAGTTAGTGGTAAGTCTAACGATGTTGTACGTAAAGAAGACGTTGACCGCAGTCAACAACCTAAATCACAACCATCAAATGAAAAATCTCAATCTAAACCACAAAAACCTGAAAACCCATCTAAACCAGTTGTTCGTGAAAAAATGAAACGTAGAAAACAAACAGCTGCTAAGAAATTATTAGAAGTATCTAATAACACAGCAATGTTAACTACATTCAACGAAGTTGACATGTCAGCAGTTATGAACCTACGTAAACGTAAAAAAGAACAATTTATGGAAAACCATGATGGTACTAAACTTGGTTTCATGTCATTCTTCACTAAAGCTTCAGTAGCTGCACTTAAGAAGTTCCCTGAAGTTAATGCTGAAATTGACGGCGAAGACATGGTTACTAAGCAATACTATGATATCGGTGTAGCTGTATCTACAGACGACGGCTTATTAGTACCGAATGTTCGTGACTGTGATAAGAAAAACTTCGCAGAAATCGAAGCTGAAATTGCTAACCTTGCTAAAAAAGCAAGAGACAAAAAATTAGGCTTAGATGACATGATGAACGGTTCATTCACAATCACTAACGGTGGTATCTTCGGTTCTATGATGTCTACACCAATCATCAACGGTAGCCAAGCTGCTATCTTAGGTTTACATTCAATCATGACACGTCCAGTAGCAATCGACAAAGACACGATTGAAAACAGACCAATGATGTACATCGCATTAAGCTATGACCACCGTATCATCGATGGTAAAGAAGCAGTAGGTTTCTTAAAAACAATCAAAGAATTAATTGAAAACCCAGAAGATTTATTATTAGAATCATAATTCTGGAACATACGTTAACTTAATTCACAATATAGCTACCAACATGGCACATTGCTTTGTTGGTAGCTTTTTTTTGCCTTTTTTCTCTCCCTTCAGCAAAAGCCCTTTATATCAAACATCTCTTAATTAAGCGTAATTAAATATGTGATAACAATAGTCTTGTTTTAAAATTATTTATGAAATGTAAACTTTTAGTAATTTCTTTAAAATGCTTGCTTTTACTAAAAATTATTATGATATAGTATTATTATATTGAAATCTGACTATAATAATTTGAAAGGAGCATTAAATGAGATTTCTAAATAACAAATACTATAAAACCGTAGCAATCACGACATCTTCAGCGATTCTACTTACGTCGCTTTTCACAGGGAATACGCAAGCAGAAGAAAAACCTGCAGAAGCCTCTAAGACGCAACAATCTCCTAAAACGGCCAATCATAATGAGCTTGAACAACAGGCTAAACAACTTCAATCTCAATCTGAAGAGAAACAAACAAATCAATTACTTCAACAAAACGCGAATCCTAAATTTTCACGTGATGCTTCTGTAAACCAATTATCACGTGACTCAAAAGGAATTAAACAGGCGAATACGCAAGCTAACCAAACTAAAAACAAGTATCCGATCGTCTTCGTTCATGGCTTCGCTGGTTTAGTAGGCGAAGATCGACCAAGTGCTATTTATCCGAACTACTGGGGTGGCGATAAATCACCATTAATGGAAACACTTAGAAATAGTGGTTATGAAGTATATGATGCCAATATTGGTCCATATAGTAGTAACTACGACCGTGCAGTCGAATTATACTACTACATTAAAGGTGGTACGGTTGATTACGGTGCTGCGCACGCTAAAAAATATGGACACGCACGTTATGGTCGTACGTACGAAGGGGTTTATCCTGATTGGAAACCTGGCGATAAAATCCATTTAATCGGTCATAGTATGGGTGGCCAAACATCTCGTTTACTTGAAAATATGTTACGTCATGGTAATCAAGAAGAGATTCAATATCAAAAAGAACACGGCGGCAAGATTTCACCATTATTCAAAGGACAAAAAGACCATATGGTTTCATCTATGACGACACTAGCTACACCTCATAATGGTACGTATGCTTCAGAACCAGGTGAAACGAACAAAAAGTCTACTGAAATCCTATATAATATTGCTACATTCTTCGGTCATAAGGGCTCTAAAGTGAACTTAGGATTCGATCATTGGGGCTTACGTCAAAGAGATGATGAAACATATCTTGAATATGCAGACAGAGTTAACAAAAGTAAGTTATGGAACACGAAAGATAACTCATTCTATGATTTATCACCAGAAGGCTCTCGTAAGTTAAATGAACAAACTACAACGAACCCTGAAATTGCTTACTCAAGCTATGCTGGTGAAGCATCACATCCTAACGCACAAGGTGATCACGTGCCAGATATGGGTATGTATTTCTTAGGTCTTGATTCAGGTAAGACAATCGGTAAAAATGCACCTGAACAATATAAGATGAATGATGGTTTAGTACCAACGCGTTCAGCGTTCTATCCAGAAGGCCGTAAACATACAACGGATACAAGTACAATTAAGAAAGGTACTTGGCAAGTATTCCCAGTTAAGAAAGATTGGGATCACTTCGATTTAATCGGTCTTGATACGCTTGATCTTAAACGTACGCCAAAAGAGCTCGAAAACTTCTATCAACAGTTAGCCGAGCGAACAGTTAAAGTAGAGCAACAAGAAGATAAATAATAATAAAAAGGGACTTGGATTTCATCAATAAACCCAAGTCCCTTTTCTGTATTTAGGATATATATAAGCCCTCGCTCCATAGTCGGGCTTTGTTATACATACAAACGTTTACACATTGGCAATGTACACAAGTTAAACTTTAGTACATCACTACCATACATACAAAATTCACCCTAAAAGTTAAAGTAAAACAGAAGCGCAATCGTTATTGCAATCGCAAATATCGTCAAAATGCTTCCTATTTTTACATTTTTATAGTGAAACATTAATGCAGGAATCATTAATACCGAAAGTACCCCTAATGGAATAGGGTTAATAAAGTTGTTTTGATATTGATTTAAAATAAATGTCGCGATAGATACTAGAAACATCAGTACAAAAAATATCAGACCCACATGCGTAACTTTCGTGTTCATTGTATATCTCCTTAAATAACTAATTTATAATTTTGATATTCTAAATAATTTGATAACCTAACACTTAATTTATGTCATTTTACTTTGGAATTCAAATAATCCCATTGAATAGTTATTGATACTATGACAGATTCCTATTGTACGTTATAATAAATTTAACTTAATAATTTAAGGAGCGATTTTGATGAGTGGCATTCGAAGTATTACTTTAGGTACAACTAACATAGATCAAACAATTGAATTATTTAGAGATATTCTAGGTATGAACTATCGAAGTGTGAACCAAAATGCACAGTTCGGTGATGCTGAATTCAGTCCTGGAACATGTATTCAGTTTGTAGAGGTTCCTGAACTACAAGATAGCTATCAACATTATAGAAGCATCGGTTTAAGAATTCCGACAGACGATGGACTAGAGGAGTATCAAGCATTACTTGATAAATCTAATATTTCTTATAGTGATGTCGCACATCTTAATCAAAACGAACATTTTGGTTTTAACGACAGCAACCATCAATATTATGATATTTATTCTAATGAAACGAATAGCGGTATCCCGTTAGGTGTACCTAGTGATTCAAGTAATGTAAGTCCGTTTCATCAAATAACTGGTCTTGGACCAATTATCTTAAATACAAATGAACCTATCGTGACCGGTTCACTTTTAACTCAAATTTTCGGATTCAAGCCTTTAGCTGAATATACTGTTGAAGATGGTAATAAGAAAGTGATCGTATTTACAGTAGGTGACGGTGGCCTAGGTGGCGAAGTTCACGTTGTTGAGGCTGATGAAGCAATGAAGCTTCCTGAATTTGGTATCTTTGAACAACTTGAATTCACTGCGCCTTCTCAAAAAGCATTTGAGACAGCACTTGAAAAGCTTAAGCTTAACGAAATTCCTTTTCAAGAGTTGAAGAGTGAAGAAAGACAAACACGTTCTATTCGAGTTAACGATACAAGTGGTATTGCATTCATATTCACGCTTGATGAAAAGTAGAACATGAGGCATAATAGAATTTATTAGAATAAGGACGGTGTAACAATGTTACATGAAACATGGAAAGATAAGACACCTATCAAACAAGTTAAGGTCGTACATACTGATGCGAAGAAATTCACTGTAGCCGATATGCTTACGATCGATAAAGTTTACGACGTTGTTAATGAAACTGAGGAATATTACCAAATCATTGACAACTCAGGACTTGTAGGTGGTTATTACAAGGAATATTTTAAAGAAGTTTGATGTCTATAAACTTTAAGGGAATTAGACTTATGTCTAATCCCTTTTTTCATTGTAAATAAATAGAGAGGGAGTTTGAAGATGGCTAATACGAAATATATCAATTCTGATGAAACTGTATACAATGATGCGAAAGCGCTATTTCAACTAAATAAAAACATTTTATTAAAAGGCCCAACTGGTTCAGGTAAAACGAAGCTCGCTGAAACGTTAAGTGACGAGCTTAATCAACCGATGTATCAAATCAATTGTTCTGTAGATCTTGATGCTGAGAGTTTACTTGGTTTCAAGACCATTGAATCTACAGAAAAAGGCCAACAAGAAATTGTCTTTGTCGACGGCCCTGTTATCAAAGCCATGAAAGAAGGTTCGATTCTTTACATTGATGAAATTAACATGGCTAAGCCTGAGACATTACCTATTCTAAATGGTGTACTTGATTACCGCCGTAGTTTACAAAATCCTTTTACAGGAGAAACGGTTGTAGCGAAACCTGGATTTAACGTTATCGCAGCAATTAACGAAGGATATATTGGTACGTTACCGATGAACGAGGCGCTTAAGAACAGATTTGTCGTAATTGAAGTTGACTATATCGATAGTGAATCACTAGCAGAAATTATCTTAAGTCAAAGTAAGTTACAAGATAAAGCACTTATCAAACAAATCGTTCAATTTAGCAACGATCTCAAAACTATGACGAAACAAGGTCAAATTTCTGAAGAGGCAGCAAGCGTTAGGGCGCTCATCGACCTTTGTGATTTAGCAACGGTTATACCAGTTGAACGTGCGATTAAACGTGTTATTACAGATAAACTTGAAGACGAGCGTGAACGACGTGCGATTATAAATGCCGTAGAACTTAACTTTTAGTAAGGAGATTTTACATGAGTGAACGTTTTATAAAGTTTAATGACGAACAGCTTGATGCGAAAAAGGTCATGATGCTTCAAGACTTAGCACGTTTATTGTTGAAAGATCCCACAACTAAGGTTAAGATTCACAAGTTTCCGTACTACGATCCGATTCATAATGAGTTGATAGCAAGTTCTTTCTGGTCACATCGACCTGAAAACATAGAAATAACAGGTCTTAAATCTGATGTCTTATTAGCTACCTATAGCTATCTAAAGATGTCTGTAGAGATTACGAAAGAAGTACTCGATAACGATTTCATGCATCCAAAGATCTATTATCAGCTCTTTAAACTTATTGAAGAAATCAGAGTAACACAGGCAATCGTTAACGAGAGGCCGTTTGCTGATAAAATCTTTCAACTCAGACGTGACATGCGTTTGAAATATAATCGAAGTCAAATCAAGGTTTATCAAACAAAGACGACATATACAGACTTACTCTTTCTATACTTGGAGCAATCATTTTTAACTGGTAATTTCTATGACGTACCTCAAATGACGGACGAACTTGATGATATTTTAAATGCAATGTACATGTATTTACCAGATATATTCCAAATAGAAAGCTCTGAAGACAGTATGTTTTTAGCTGATCGCATTATGTTCCAAATTGACGATATTTTAAAAGAAGATATGTTAAATGAATACTACCACTTACCTAGACGCGTTTATGAACAAATGGATACGATTGACCCTGGAAAACGCGTCGACTCAGACAATTCTGATGGTAAGAATGATCAAACTAATGAAGAAGACGAGACCGAAGAAGTCGACATGAAAGCCGAAGATTCTAAGTCAAGTGGCGGTAGCTATATGGAAATGGAACTGAATGAAGGCGAAAATTCTGACGCATCTACTTCAAATGACGACACAAGAGAAGGTGATTCAACAGACGATATCACTGAAATGGCTACTAAGAAAGGCAAGGGTACAAATGACGACGTCCTTGATGATGAAGAAGGTGGCCAGCTCGGCATGAACCCAGGTCTCAAACTTAAAGGTATTAACGAAAACGTTGAGATAAAATGGAACACACCATCCATTGAGCCTGAATTCTATGAATCGTATCGTGAAGTTGAGGAACATGTCCATTTTGAAATCAAAGATTTAATTCAAATGATTAAAAAGACAATTGAACGTGAACAACAGTCTGAACGCCATAATTTAACAAAAGGGCGTATACAAAAGAATTTAATTAATTGGTTTATAGATAACCAATACAAAATGTTCTATAAAAAGGAAGATTTAAGTCACGAATTCGATGCAACATTTACGTTGTTAATAGATGCATCGGCAAGTATGCATGACAAAATGGATGAAACGATTAAAGGTGTCGTCTTATTCCATGAGACATTAAAACACCTTAATATCAAACACGAAATTCTAGCGTTTAACGAGGATGCTTTTGACGCAGATGACAGAAAGCAACCTAACATTATTGATGAAATTATTTCGTTCCATCAGTCTGTCACTAACAAAGACGACTTACGCATCATGGCATTGGAACCTCAAGATGATAACCGAGACGGCGTTGCGATACGTCTTGCAAGTGATCGTTTACTACGTCGCTCACACAAGCAAAAGTTCTTAATTGTCTTTTCAGATGGGGAACCATCCGCTTATAACTATAGCCAGGATGGTATCTTAGACACTTATGAAGCAGTTGAAACGTCGCGTAAACTTGGTATCGAAGTCTTTAACGTTTTCCTTAGTCAAGACCCGATTACTGAGGATATCGAAGAAACGATTCATAACATATATGGACCATATGCTATATTCGTTGAAGGTGTCGAACATTTACCTGAACATTTATCACCTTTACTCAAAAAGTTACTTTTACAGACATTTTAACGCTTTATACTAACAAAGTTTTTAAATTTTCTGAAAAATGTATAGACCTTACATTTATTATGTGTTAGAATGACGTATAATTTAAAAATGATACTATCTGGAGGATAAATTAATAATATGAATAAAAATACTTTAATTATAGGATTTATGTTATTTGCGATATTTTTTGGCGCAGGAAACTTAATCTTTCCGCCTAATCTAGGGCTTAACAGTGGACCTAACTTTTGGCCAGCTATTTTCGCATTTGTGATTACAGGGATAGGGCTACCGTTATTAGGCGTTGTTGTTGGTGCACTCGATAAACAAGGGTACATCGGTGCTTTTAATAAGATTCATCCTATGTTCTCAGTCGTGTTCTTAGTTGTGATTTACCTAACAATCGGACCACTATTTGCGATTCCGAGAACAGCATCAACATCTTTTGAAATGACCATTACACCGATATTCCATACGACGAATAACATCGCTTTATTTGTATTCTCAGCAATATTCTTTTTAATCGTCATCTTTTTATGTATCAATCCTAACAAGATTGTTGACCGCATTGGGGCAATCTTAACGCCATTACTTCTTATTACGATCATTGCGATGATTATCAAAGGGTTTACGGATTTTGGTACAGCGCCACAGGGTGCAGGTGATACGAAAGCTTTCGCTACGTCAATGTCTAGTTTTGCGAAAGGCTTCACTGAAGGATATTTAACGATGGATGCAATAGCAGCTATCGCATTTTCCATGATTGTGGTTAATGCTGTAAAAGCCACGGGCATCTCTCATGCAAACACAATCTTTAAACATACTGCTATGGCTGCTTTAATTGCGGCTGCAGCACTAGCCGTTATCTATATTTCTTTAGGATTTATTGGTAACCATATGAATATTTCTGAAGCTAAAATGAATGAACTGGTATCTAAAGATCAGAACATCGGTACATTCTTGTTAATTACGATCGCGAAAACAGGTTTTGGTGCCTTTGGTAAGTACTTATTAGGTATTATCGTTGCACTAGCTTGCTTAACGACTGCTTGCGGTTTAATTGTCTCTGTAAGTGAATACTTTAATAGCATATTTCCTAAACTTTCATATAAAGCATACGTTATTATTTTCACTTTAATTAGCTTTATTATCGCAAATTTAGGATTAAACACAGTCATTTCGATGTCAGTACCAGTTCTATCAGTTGTGTATCCAATCGCGATAACAACGGTACTCTTAATCTTAATCGCACGATTTGTTCCTATGAAACCAATCACACAACAAATTACCGTACTAGTTGTAACAATCGTATCGATTTTAAGTGTAATTCATTCTCTTGGTGTCAAAGCACTCGACTTTATGAATCATTTACCACTTAAGTCATATTCTTTAGAATGGTTCCCAATTATGATTATTGGTCTTATCATTGGATACCTCATTGGTATTTTCTTTAAAAAGCAATCCGCTATCGTTTATCAAAAAGAATAAGTACGCTATTTAATTCGATAGGGTAGAAATGAGCTTGGGACCTATTAAACAATTCTCTTAAAACAGCATGCTTTCCTGTAAAGTTCAACTCGAATTTTAATTCGTTAGTTGAACTTACAAAGAAGCTTTCGCTTCTTTGTTCATTACATTGAAAGCCCCGGCAGAGAAATTTGCTAGCGCAAATTTCTCTGCCGGGGTCCCATCCCTAGGAGTCAGCTGTTTTGAGAATTGTATAAAATAAAGTTTTAATGCACTATTTCATAACTTATGTCTCAAGCTTATAAAAAAGCCACTCGTTAACGTATAACGAGTGGCTAAATTTTTATTTTAAATTAATTTAAACGGTCACGGTTATCTTGATTAATTGTAAGCTTTTCTCTTAAATCAGTCTCAAGTTGTTGTAACTCAACTTCAGCAGCTTGTCGTTTTTTACGACCGTCATCTTGAATACGAAGTGTTTCTTCAATCGTTTCAATAATGTTATCTTGCGTCGTACGTAACGTTTCAATATCTACAATACCACGTTCGTTTTCCTTAGCAGTTTCAACGGCATTGTGTTTAAGCATTTCAGAGTTCTTCACAAGAAGTTCGTTCGTTGTATTCGTAACTTGTTTTTGAGCTTCTACTGCGTTGTGTTGACGCATAAGCGTTAGGGCAATAGCCATTTGATTTTTCCATAATGGGATACTTGTAAGAATAGAACTTTGAATTTTCTCAGCAAGCGCTTGGTTAATATTTTGAATCATTCTAATTTGAGGTGCAGATTGTAAGGTGATTTGACGAGAGAGTTGTAGGTCATAAATACGTTTATCTAAACGATCAACGAATTGTTCCATATCCGCTACATCTTGAACTGCCATTTGATTACCATCTTGTTGTTTCGCTTTATTCCTAAGTTCAGGTAACGTGATAGTTTCAATGTCTTCTTTTTTCTTCTTAGCTGCCGCGATATAAATATTTAATACATAAAAATAGTCTTTATTTTGGTTGTATAATTCATCTAATAATTTAATGTCTCTCATGAGTGTATTTTTGTTCTTTTCAAGTTGAACTGAAATACGGTCAACTTGAGAACCCACTGATTGCATTTTCGTAAATACTTGTTGAATCGAATTTTTAGTACGTTTAAAAATACGTTTGAATATAGATTGTTCTTTTTGGTTTAATTCATCAGGGTCAACTTCTTGAAGTTTTGACATCAGTTGTTGCAACGTATCTCCAATAGGACCCACGTCTTTAGATTGAACTTCATCTAACATTTTATGAGAGAAGTTTGATAAATTACCTTGAGCGTTAGAACCAAACTTTAATAATGCGTCATTATCAAGCGGTACGATTTGTTTAGATAATTCATCAATCTTTTGTTTATCTTGTTCAGTAAAATGTGATTCATACGTCGTAGAAGGGTTGTTTTCTTTCGACTGCTTTTCGAGTTCATTCGTCTCTTCAAAGTATGCATCTAATGGGTGAGAATTTTTAAGATCTTGTTCCTTCATTTATTTTCTCTCCATTTCTTTTGGATTTTCTTGTTTATCGAATTGTTCTTGAATATCTTTAGTCTTCGTGCGATTGCGCTTTTGCTCAAGATTATTCAATTCAATTTCTACTTCTAATTGACTATAATCATCCTCGTTTAAACGCTTTAAGTCAGCTACAAGCGTACGTTTAATCTCATGAAGCGTAATGCGCGTTTGTTCAAGCGTTTGCTTCTCGTCTTTGGATTTATTAGAAATACGTGATAGGCGCGTATAATTATCAATTAGATTTGTAGCGTTTTCGATATGGGAGTAGAAATAACTTTCTACTTTATAAAACTTATATGGACGTTTAGCAACGATTTGGTTAATTGTGCGTGTTAGTCGATAAATATCATTAACCGTTCTAAAATCTTTCACTGAACGCACATTAATAAAACTTTTGAAAATGCGCTTAGATTTATGTTGTGATTGTTCAAGTTGACGTCTAATATAGCGGTATTCTTTTCTCGATAGGCCATTCTCTTTTAAAAAGGATCTAGACACAAGTCTTTGAGTAGGGAGATAACCTACAAAGAAGCCTAGAAACCCTATTAAACCATCGAATAAAAAGAAGATATCTAATCCAAACACACTACTGAGCCATGCTGCAATAGCGATTGGGATACCAACTAATACACCAATGACTTTTGAAATATAATATCTCATTTACATCTTCCTTTATTTAGTCCAAAATCCTTTAATACTCTCATCAGGAGGTAATTCATCAATTGTATACGTATCTACCTTTGACATAGGGGACGGACCTTTAACAATTCTTTCAATAAAGTTATTGAGCTGAGTTTCAGGACCTTGTGCGTAGATTTCTACAAAGTCCTCGACGTTTTCAACAGTGCCCTCAATGTCTAAGGCTTTAGCAATTTTTTCTGTATAAAACCTAAACCCAACACCTTGAACACGTCCATACACACATATATGTTTAAGTTTCATAATAATCACCTCTTAATTACATTATACGTATTTTAATCGCAAAAAACTAATATTTGCGTTAGTGAAACATCGGCCATAGGACTTAAGTCTTTGGACTTGATTTTAAAGTTTAAAGGCTTTACATTGTTTCATAAGAGTTTATAATTAAGGAGGTCATCCTCACATGTGGACAATTACTAAAATTGTTGCTGATTTTGAAGGATGGTGGCTGTTTGATGATTGGAAAACTTACATAACTGAAGAAGAATCCTTTAATACATATGATGAAATGATAGAAGAATATTCAAGTAAGATATATACTGCGATCGATAAATACGATAATTATATAGTTGGTAAATATAATATATATGCATTTTACAATAATTGTGACTTAAAATTTTGTAAGCATTGTGATGAGGACTTACAGATATTTCACAGTTATATCATTTTAAAAAACAATAATATTTATTATAATCTACCTATTATTGAATAATTACAAATTTTTCAAATTTGTATTGCAATTGTTTATTCATTACTCTATAATAGTTAATAGCAAGTGCATTATTCCATATTGCAAAGAATATTTTTACATAAAAGTTGAATAATTATAAGTATTTTTTGTAATATGCGAATAACGCATATTGAATTTTAGTCTTGGAGGTTTCACAGATATGAAACAAGGTACAGTTAAATGGTTTAATGCTGAAAAAGGATTCGGTTTTATCGAAGTAGAAGGTGAAAGCGACGTATTCGTTCACTTCTCAGCAATTAACCAAGAAGGTTACAAATCTTTAGATGAAGGTCAAGCAGTTGAATTTGAAGTAGTTGAAGGCGACCGTGGCCCACAAGCTGCAAACGTTGTTAAACTATAATCATAGATTGTAATATTGACTAACAAACACCTTACAGCACGTAAGGTGTTTTTTGTATGCATTCATTTAAATGGATCTATTATCTATAATCCATGAGGCTTTATACATCGAAAATAGAGGATTTTAATTGATAATAAAATTATTTTATAATACTATACATATATAATTTATGACTAGAAGGTGCATATATGTATAAAGTGCTTTTATATGATAACGACGCTCAATTCCTTAATACTATGACTAACAATATAAACTGGCATGATTATCACTTTTCTAAAGTGCTTTTCGCAAATGAGGGCAAAGAAGCCTTTAAACTCATCTATACACATCATCCTGAACTCGTAATCACAGAGATATGCATGCCTCAAGACGATGGGTTCACATTGCTACATACTATCCAGGATTACGCGTGTGAGAAAGTAGTCATTTCAGTGTCTAAAGATTTTGATTGTATAAGAGCCGCACTTAAATTACGAGTTTCTGATTATATCTTGAAGACTGAAGTTATGCACGAGCTCCCTAAATGTCTTGAACAATTTACACTTCGTTCGGTGCATCAACTCCCAGTGTTCCAGCCTCTAGAGCCGAGAACGTATCATCACTTTTACGTAAATAAAGTGATCGAATTTATGAAACAGAATTATCATACGCATTTTAATGTTTCTCATCTCGCAAAAGCCCTTCACGTTAGTGAATCGTATGTAATGCGTATCTTTAAAGCAGAAGTGGGTATTTCAATCAAAGATTATTTAAATCGTTATCGAACATTAATGGCATTGAACTTCCTTAACCAACATTATAAGCACTATGAGATAGCACAAATGGTTGGCTTTAACGACTACAAGAACTATATTTATCACTTTAAAAAGTATGTAGGCGTAACACCAACTTTATATAGAAATATGAGTAGCACTTCTAATAATCAAAAAAAGGCTAAGACATTGAATCATGTCTTAACCTTCAATATTAATGATTGAGCGATCGAATTTTCTTTTCCTCAAAGATAGCTACAACTGCGAGTAATATAATGCCGAGTATTAACGCTGCATAGAACACAACAAATACGTCCGTCCAACCACTAAGCGTATGTCCAAAAATGTGTAGACCATTCTGTTCAGGGTCAGCAATTGCTGCGAGTCCGACCTTAGCCATCGAATCACCAAATAAGTAGGCGAAAGAACCCGTCAATCCGTTTGCCACACTTATGGCACGTTTAGGTACGAAGCCAGTTAGAGAAACGCCGATTAGTAACTGAGGACCGAAAATTAATGCACCTAGTAAAAATAATGCGATATTCACCATTAGAACACTTGTCGCATTCATATACATGAGTACTACAAAGGAAATAATAAACATACAGCCAACAGCTACTAGAGCACGGCGACCTTTAAGTAAGTCCGATACATAACCCCATAACAAACTCGCTACGAGCGCACCGATTTCAAAGTAAAAAATCGTATTGATTGCATCACCTTTATTAAAGTTTAAATGCTCTGAAACGTAGAGTGGTGCCCAGTTATCGATACCTATTCGAATGATATATACGAAGACATTAGATACACATAGTATCCATATGACAGGGTTTCTAAGAATATACTTTTTAAATATCGCAAATTTAGACATTTTAACGGAATCGATATTTTCTTGATCTACTGGTTCCTCAAAGATATCTTCTGCTTTATTCCATCCAAGTTCCTCTGGGTCGTCTTTACCAATAAAGAGACCTACAATACCTACGAATAAAGCAATCACTGCTGGGAATATGAACATACCGACTACGTGTCCGTCAAAGAACATATTCGCACCCCAAAGTGCAACACCACCTGCAATAGCACCACCAATATTGTGAGACGTATTCCAGAAACCTAAGAATCTACCTCTTTTAGGACGTGGTGCCCATCTTGAGATTGTAGAGTAACTCGCTGGGCCACCAGCAGATTGGAATACACCATTTAATCCCCATAAAACGATGAACAATCCAATTATAGAACCGAAATAACTTAGAACAAACCCCATTGTAAGTACGACGATAGAGGACATTATCAATAGAAAGGACACGATCTTTTTCGTGTTACGTCCGTCGACTAAGTAACCGATAACTGTTTTACCGATTCCATACGTGATACTAAAGGCGAGACCTATGTATCCAAGCTCAAGCGTCGAAAAGCCGATTTCTTCTTTAAGCATTGGTCCGGCTGCTTTAAAGTTGTTACGTATCAAATACATGGCCATATATGCAAAGAACACGACAAAGAAAGCTTGAAGAAAGTGACGTAGCCATAATTTTCTTTGCATTGCTATAGGTATGTTTTTGAGTGGTATTTTATTAATTTCGAAAAATTTCATACCATCACCTCATTTTATTTAGATTTTCAATTAAGTATAGCAATATTAATTATGTAAATAGAATCCGAAAAACTATTATTTTATACCAAAAACTGAACTTAAAATGAGGTGGGTGGGGAATTATGATTAAAATTGAGGATATATATTATAGATGTAATAGGGCACATCGTTTAATGATGTGCGTCGGTTTCACTTAAACAAACCGACGCAACTCACTCCAGCGATACACCCTTACACCTAAACCACTTACAAATCCATTCCAATCTAATAACCCTAATCCAAAAAGCGCCTATACCGTGAACTTAATCACGATATAGACGCTTCAGACAATCTATCAAACTCTATTAAATTATTTCGTATCGTTAATAATTAATTGACGTAAAGACTGGCGTTTAATCACTTCACGCGCCTTACCATCTTTTAAGAAGAAGACAGAAGGTTTCTGCATTTGGTTATAATTTGAAGCCATAGAATAATGATAAGCACCAGTTGATAATACAGCTAGGTAATCACCACGTGCTACACTTGATGGTAGCTTAACATCTTTCGCAATTATGTCGCCCGATTCACATAACTTACCGGCAACCGTAACCGTTTTATCCGATTCATCATCACGATTCACAAGCTTCACATCGTATTTCGCATCATATAGCGCAGTTCGTATATGATCACTCATACCGCCATCAATTGATACGTATTTATTCACTTCTGGAATTTCTTTAATCGTGCCAACTTCATATAACGTAACCCCAGCTTCACCTACAATTGAACGTCCTGGTTCTATCGCAATTTCAGGTAGTGGATAACCAATAGAGTCACTCACAGACTTTAAGCTATCCGTAATCTTCTTAATACCTGATTCAATAAGGAATGACGTATCACCGTCAACGTAACGGATACTGAAACCGCCACCTAAATTCAAGATATCAACTTTGATATCATTTTCCTTCAACCAGTTTAAAACAATTTCAGCAGTTTCAATCATACCGTCAGTTTCTTCAATTTGAGAACCGATATGGAAGTGAATTCCTTTTAAATTTAATTTTTTAGAAGCGTTAATTTGATCAACCGCTTCTTTAGCAAGGCCTTTTGCAAGAGAAAGCCCAAACTTGCTATCTTCCTGACCAGTACGGATAAACTCGTGCGTATGCGCCTCAACGCCTGGATTGACACGAATTAATACGTCAACTTGTTCTGACGCATAACGGTCGATTAAAGCGATCTCATCAAGTGCATCGACTACAAAGTAACCAATACCTTGTTCGAGCGCATAACGAATTTCATGTTTCGTCTTATTGTTACCGTGAAAGTGAATATGCTTTGGATCAAAGCCAGCTTCGAGTGCTGTGTACAATTCACCCTCAGACACAACGTCTAACTCAAGATTTTCTTCTTGTACAAGTTTTACCATTTGAATACATGTAAATGCCTTAGATGCATATGAAATGGAATAGTTTAAGCCACTTTCTTGAAAAGCCTTATGGTAACGTCTCATTTGTTCACGAATTTGATCTTCATCATAAACAATCGTTGGGGTACCAAAGCTTTGAGCTAAAGTACGTAAACTTGTACCGCCCATCGCGAGTTCGCCACGTTTATTATAATTAACAACCATTATACATACTCCTTTATTAAAGAATCATGATTCATTGCACTTAATTGTTCGGAGTTAGCGCCAACTCCTTTGAAAGTGAACTCATCAATTCTGATATCATTATTATATAAAATTACGTCATCTTCTGCATGGACAGTGTCATCTACTTCGACAAACATATGACTCATCATAAGCCCACGAATCGGATAACGCTTGCCATTAATAATTGCTTCTTGGCCTTTTGCGCGCGCTTTTAGAATGCCATCACCATAGCCAATATCGACTACAGCTAATTTCGTATTTTCCTTAACTTCGTATGTAAAACTGTATCCGCAATAATCACCTTGCTTCAGATCTCTTACTTGTATCACTTTACCACTAACAGTGAGCGATTGCTTGATTAAAGCAAGGGATAATTGGCTGTAGGGACGAGAACCATATAACGCTATACCAATTCGCGCATGCGTGTGATGGGGGAAGACACCATCTTCACGATAGTAACTTGCACTGTTTTGAGCGTGTATATAATCAAATGTATAGCCTTGATTTAAAAGGGCGTCTACAATTTCTAACCAATCGCGCTTTTCTGTTTCATATTCTGGTACATCAAATTCATCTGCATAACCGAAATGTGTCCATAGTCCAACGATATTCATTTTATGAGATTGGTCGTTATTCGCGTGATCTTCAAGTACTTCAAGAATCTCACTATAGTTATGTAATCCTGAACGATGTAACAAATTTTCAAATTCTAAATGAACGGACACACCCGCTAATTCCTTCTTATTATAATAGTAGAAATCTAGCGACGGAAGGGTCATTTGAATGCGATACTTACGCAATAAATCGAATTCAAACGTAGGGTTCATTAGAAAAATGGTCGCATCGTCTGTAAGTTTACGGACACGAATCGCTTCTTTAAGTGACGTTGTGCTAAACGTGTTAATGCCTGCCTTTAAAAATTGTTTCACTGAAAACTCAAGATCGTAATGGTAGGCGTTATTCTTCACAACAGCCATGATTGAATTGTTCGAAACAACATTTTTAGCGTTATCAAGAAATTGTGCCGTGTTAACTGACCATGTGGCTGTCATAGTTTCACTCCTCGTTAAAATGCATTAGTAACTGTTCATAAAAATTCGCCACATCTACTAATATCTTTTCATCAAAGTTAAGTGTAGATGTGTGTAAACCTGTCACGAAGTCCTTGTCAACATTGCGCGTACCAAAGAACACGAAGTAACTTGGCGCAATTTGATTATAGAAACTGAAATCTTCACCGAAGAGGTAAGGTTCTTCGTTAAATACAGGCTCAAGTTGATTTAATTCTAAACTACGTAATACGTGGTCTTTTAATACAGGCGCATTCATCGTAGGTGGGTAACCGACCTCAAATTTTAATTCACAAGAAACACCATATAACGCTTTGACGCTCTCAGAAATTTTCTTCATTTGTTCCTGAATAATGCTGAGATCATCCATATCATATGTACGAATCGTACCTTCTAAATAACCATTACTTGGCACGGTATTGATCGCTTCACCCGCGCTAAAGCGACCGATATGGACGATATTACGTTTTAAACCATTTAAATGAAAGTGTTGAATTTGAGTCAATTGCGTAATCACATGCGCCAACGCTTCGCTTGTTGCGCGCCCTTGTTCTTTATTCGCAACGTGGCTTGAAAGACCTTTTAAAAAGAAACGATACTCAGTCGCACTTGCGGTAAGTTCATGATCCTTAACGACAACTTTGCCTTCTTCTTCAAAAGGCATGACGTGAACGCCAAAGATTGCGTTGATATCATCCTTTGAAAAGGCACCTTCTTGAATGAGAAGGTTAGCGCCGCCACCACTTTCTTCTGCAGGTTGGAAAATGAAGATCACATTGTGAGGAAGCGCACCCTTGTCATAAAGCGCTTTACAACGTGTGACAAATAGCATGAGGGCAGTCGTATGACCGTCGTGACCACAAGCGTGCATGCGACCTTCATGTTGACTCTTGTAAGACACGTCATTCTCTTCAGTAATCGGTAGTGCATCGATATCCGCTCGAAACGCTATGGTCTTGTCACTGTTACCTTCAAGGCGACCGATTACGCCTGTTTGAAGAGGGCGTTCATAAGGAATTTCTAACTCTTCAAGAAAGTTAACGATATAAGCCGTTGTATCAAATTCTTGAAGACTAACCTCGGGATATTGATGTAAGTGACGACGGTGGTGTGTCACAAATTCTAAATCTGTCATAAACTCAACCTTTCATAACATACTAGGTAAAAAACTAAGCGAATATCCAAAGCACGGACTTCGCTTAGTTAGAAAGAATATTATTGATTTAAATTTCTTAATGCTGAAACAATTTCACGCTTAGAGTCTTCAACGTCAGTCGCTTTTTTAATTACTTTAGCCGGAGTACCTGCTACAACTGAATTCTCTGGAACATCTTGCGTTACGATTGCACCTGCAGCAACGATAGAACCTTTACCAACGCGTACGCCTTCAAGAATAACTGCGTTCGCACCGATTAATACGTCGTCTTCGATAACAACTGGTGATGCGCTAGGTGGTTCAATTACGCCAGCTAATACAGCGCCTGCACCAACGTGCACGTTTTTACCTGTTGTAGCGCGTCCGCCTAATGTCGCGTTCATATCAATCATTGTGCCTTCGCCAACTACAGCACCAATGTTAATCGTAGCACCCATCATGACTACAGCACCGTCACCGATTGTCGCATGTTCACGGATAAAAGCACCTGGCTCGATACGAGCGTTTGTATTTGTTAAGTCTTTCATAGGGATAGCAGAATTACGGCGATCCATTTCAATTTCGAATTCTTCAATGACTGTTTCGTTTTGCTCATAGAACGCTTTCCAATCATCCGCTTCGCAGAATACGACTTTAGAACGTTCCGCACCAAATACTTTAAATGTGTCCGGGAATGTGACTTCACTAAATTCACCGTTCATATATACTTTTAACGGTGTTGATTTCTTAGCCTCACTAATATATTGGATAATTTCCTCTGCAGTAAAATCTTTAACCATCTCTTAATTCGCTCCTTTGTTTAAATTATCAAATGTGTAATAGCCATTAGGCTTGTCAACTAGTGTCAATGCTGCTTGAATCGCACCATTTGCGAAGATATCTTTAGACTGCGCACGATGTGTTAGGGTGATTGTTTCATCAATACCTGCGAAGAGTACATCATGTTCACCCACAATCGTACCACCACGAAGGGCGTGAACGCCAATCTCATTGTTTGTACGCTTACTATTTTTCTCATGACGATTATGTTCTTGATAAACGTCTTGTCGTAACGACTCGATGACATCGTATAGTTTCACAAGCGTACCACTTGGGGCGTCTACCTTTTGATTATGATGCGCTTCAGTTAACTCAATATCATAATCATTGAGTAGGGGAACTGCCACTTCTAACAACTTCGTTAAGACATGAATACCATAACTCATGTTCGCGCTGAAGAAGACGGGCATATCTTGACCAAGCTCTTGTAAGCGTTCAATAATTTGTTCCTTTTCACCAGTTGTTGCGATAACAAGTGGTAATTTGAAATCTTCTTTTAATAATAGAAGTAATAGTTCCGGATTTGAAAAGTCGATAGCGACATCCGCAAGCTCCTCAACATCCTTAATTGAATGATAGACAGGGTAGGGATATGATTTATCACTTTTCACAATCACACCTACAACTTCATGACCACTTTCTTCCGCTAATCTTGCAACACGTTTATTCATTGCACCGTAACCGATTAATGCGATTTTCATGAATTATTCACCTCTTTTATATGCTTCATATGCTTTTTCTAATTCTGCTTTGTCTTCATCTAACATTGGAACAAGAGGTAAACGTAACTCATAGTTTCCAAAGCCTTCATATGCAGTTAACACTTTGATAGGGATAGGGTTCACGTCAACTTCAAGTGCATTGAGTAATGTTTGAATGTTCTTGAAATTATCATTAAGATTCGCTTTGTCATCATCGAAAAGTCTTTGATAAGCGCCAGGGATCACATTAGCGATTACAGAAATGATACCATGACCACCGCGTTCAATGTATTCAACAACATTGCCATCATTACCACTATATAAAGCGAACTCATCCATGTTTAATTGGTCTTTAAGCGCTTTAACATATTCCATGTCGTCTGTAGCGTCTTTAATACCTACAATGTATTCGTTCTTGCTTAATTCAACAACCGTTTCAACATCAATAAATAGGTTTGTTCTTGATGGTACGTTATATAAAATGACTGGTAACTTTGCTTCATTCGCGATTGTTTCAAAGTGCTTAATTAAGCCACGTTGATTCGTTTTGTTGTAATAAGGCGTGATTAACATGATACCATCTGCGCCAAGTTCACGCGCTTCAACAGATGCTTTAACTGATTTCGCTGTATTGTTAGTTCCTGTACCAGCGATAATAGGAACGCGTCCGTTTGCTTCTTCAACAACTGTCTTTAAGATTTGACTCTTCTCATCGTCTGTTAAAGTAGGGTTCTCAGCTGTAGTACCATTTACAACAATTGATTTCGCGTTATTTTCAATTAAAAAGTTAACGTGTTTCTTTAAAGCCTCGTAATTAACCTCGTCATTTACAAAAGGTGTTGTAATCGCGACACCTGTACCTTCAAAAATATGTGCCATATTTATTTATGCTCCTTTCGAATTTAATAATTGTTCTAAGATTTGAACTGCGTTTAATGCTGCACCTTTTAATAAGTTATCCGACGTACACCATACGTGGAAAGTGTTTGGAAGTGATTGGTCTTGGCGAATACGTCCGACAAAAATCTCATCCTTACCAGTTGAGTGGATAGCTAAAGGATACTCGTTATTCTCAGGATTATCGACTAAAACGACACGATCATCTTTGTCAAATACGTCTTGGATAGCTTGAACTGTCGCTTCTTTGTCTAACGTAACGTTGATATGCACGCTATGACTGTCTTGAACAGGTACACGTACACATGTCGCCGTTACGTTTAAGTCAGGTAAGTTTAAAATTTTACGTGTTTCATCAATCATTTTCTTTTCTTCTTTCGTATAGCCATCTTCTAAAAAGACATCGATATGAGGTAACACGTTGTTGTAGATAGGGTGAGGGTATGCTTCTGGAGCTTTACCGTTTGCACCTTCCTCAAGATCGCGTTTACCTTTGACACCTGAACCTGATACCGCTTGATATGTTGTGTAAGCAACACGATTTAAACCGAAAGCTTCATCTAATAATTTCAGTGGTACCACTGATTGAATTGTAGAACAGTTCGGGTTTGCGATAATCTTACGTTCAAGCTTAGGTGCGTTAACCTCAGGTACGATGAGATCGATATCTTCAGTCATACGCCATTGACTCGAGTTGTCTATTACAATTGCACCATGTTGTTCGAATAATGGAGCGAATGTTTTACTTGTGCCGCCACCAGCACTCATAATTACATAGTCAAAATTGCCATCAGTCTTATCCTCAGTAAGTTCTTGAACCGTGTACGTTTTACCATCGAATTCAACTTCTTGTCCTGCTGATCGCTTTGATGAAAAAAGCACAAGTGAATCGTAAGAAATGTTTTTACGTTTAATCGTTTCCAAAACATTTCTTCCTACTAATCCTGTTGCGCCTACTACTGCTAAATTTGCCATTGACATTCACTCCTAAAAATAAATATAAAAATTTTAAAATTCTGAAACTTTTAATTGTAATTTAGACCAATTTCATATTTTAAAACAAACATTCGACACAGAGTACAATAGAATATAAAAAAACAAGTTCGGGTGCGCCGAACTTGTTATATCTATATACAAGTGATGCACTCCATTATCTTTCAAATAATGACAGACTCTCAGCTCTTAACCATAGAATCCAATAAATGAAATCTGCTACATCATTTATTTCGGCATCTCACCCTTTCATAACCAGCCACTAGCAGGTGGTCATCTGGCTATTACTGATGATTGATGCGCCTCATCAATATCATATTCAATTGGTATGGTTTACATTATACATAAACCCACATGTCCTGTAAACTCATTTGACAGAAAATTTAGAAACTCTTACGCATTTATGCGTTAGAGTTTCTTATGGGGAGCGAGATAGAAGGCGGGAACCGACTTCGTTTTCGAGCCCTCGCAAGGCTGACTAGATTGCTTGGAAGCTTGAAAAGCGCATCAAGCATTCAGTCAGCTACTGCGCATTGAGCTTTATAGAAGAAAGTATACTTAAATTCTAGAAAAAAATTCAAACAATCCAAATTATATCTAAAGGGCTTTTCAAAAAGTAAAAATTTAACACTTTAAGAAAGTGTTTCAAATTAAACTTTCACGTTATAAGAAAGTTAAATGGGGTAGAACGTTTATAATTAAAGATTCTTAAATAAATACATAACTACAAAAAGGAGTCTACTCAATGAAAGCATCTCGTTTAATTACGGCATCTATACTCGTATCAGCACCTTTTGCAGTCTTAGGTTTTTACAAATTTGCGGAAAAGGATTCTATTCTAGCACGAATTATTCAACTTAAAGATGGATTTACGAACTACCGTAAGGCTAAAACTTATGAAGAAGTGATTGATGATAAATATAAAATTATTAATAACGTTCAATATGATACAGAATTACCTCGTGGCTTTTGCGACATCATCACGAAAAACGATGAAGGTGACGCAACACGCCCAACTTTCATCTATATGCATGGTGGTGGCTTTGTCGTAGGGGATAAAATCGAAGGCGATCCAACGACTAATGCGGATGATGCGTATATGAAATATAAATTCGAGGCGATGGTGGAATATGGCTATAACGTGGTTACGACGAATTATGCCTTTGCGCCATGGTACAAGCATCCGAAACAAGTTGAACAAATTTCACGCTTGGTCGAATTTTTAAAAGCCAATGCTGAAAAGTTTAATTTAAATAAAGACGAATTTATCATTTCTGGAACGAGTGCAGGCGGTAATCTCGCAGTCGAATTTGCGCTCATTCAAGTAAGCGAAACGTATCAACAACAAGTCGGCATTAAACCAGTATTAAATAAAGACAATATTAAAGCATTGTTACTTGAAGTACCTTTATTAGATCCTTATCGTTCTAACAAGACCCAAGCGCCGATTATATTAAATAATTTCTTATTCGGTAGAGGGGCGCGTGCCTATTACTATAAATCAGTGATACGAAAGTATAATCCGAAACTCGATTTAATCCGATATGTGGATTCAAACTTCCCGCCAGTCTTTATTACAGACGGCAATGCAGGTTCGTTTAAAGACCAAGCAACGGACTTCTACAACAAACTACAGGAACATGGCGTACCATCGGATATCTACGTCCCGTCATTTAAGTATGGTAAGAAGACGCATAGCTACATGAGTGATTTAAATTCACAAGCGACCAAAAATTATCATGAAGCACGTCATGCATTTCTATTACAACAAAACTTAGTACGATGAGTGAAAAGCCACGCCCATAGAGTAGGGTGTGGCTTTAGTAATTTGGTGAACAGTTAGCTTAAAATTTTTATCTTATGTCATTTTCTATAATCGACAAAAAAGGTACCGCATCTCAAACATGCGGTACCTCATTCATATAGCTTATAAGCTTTGTAATACGCCTTCTTCTTTAAGATAATCTTCGTATGAAAGTTCTTTTGAAACAGCGCCTGGTTTATTTAGATCAATGACGCGGTTCGCGATTGTATTAATGAATTCAAAGTCGTGTGACGTGAAGATGATAGAACCTTTGAAGTTCTTAAGACCTTCGTTGACAGATGTAATACTTTCAAGGTCTAAGTGGTTTGTTGGTTCATCAAGTAATAGCACGTTAGCGCTTGATAACATCATCTTACTTAACATACAACGTACTTTTTCGCCCCCTGAAAGCACGTCAGCTTTCTTCTTAACTTCTTCACCGCTGAATAACATACGACCTAAGAAGCCACGTAAGAATGTTTCAGTTTGCTCATCTTCAGGTGCATATTGACGTAACCAATCTACTAAGTTCATTTCAACACCATCGAAGTACTCAGAGTTGTCTTTAGGGAAGTAACTTTGAGAAGTTGTTACACCCCATTTAACTGTACCTTCGTCAGGTTCCATTTCACCAGCTAAAATCTTAAGTAATGTTGTTTTAGCAATTTCACTATCGCCGTATAATACAGCTTTATCATTAGGGTTCATCGTGAATGAAATGTTATCTAATACTTTTTCGCCATCTACTGTTTTAGAAACGTTTTCAACAAATAAAAGATCATTACCAATTTCACGTTCCGGCGTAAATTTAACATAAGGATAACGTCTTGAAGATGGTTGAATGTCATCTAGTTCGATTTTATCTAATTGTTTCTTACGACTTGTAGCTTGTTTAGATTTAGAAGCGTTCGCAGAGAAACGTGCGATAAAGTCTTGAAGTTCTTTAATTTTTTCTTCTTTCTTTTTATTTTGTTCTTGCGCCATTTTTTGAGCAAGTTGACTTGATTGATACCAGAAATCATAGTTACCCACGTAGATTTTAATTTTACCGAAGTCTAAGTCGGCAATGTGTGTACAAACGTTGTTTAAGAAATGTCTATCGTGAGATACAACGATAACCGTGTTTTCAAAGTTGATTAAGAAATCTTCTAACCACGCGATGGCTTTAATATCAAGACCGTTTGTAGGCTCATCCAGTAAAAGCACATCAGGATCACCGAATAAACTTTGCGCAAGTAATACTTTGATTTTTTGGTTATTTTCAAGTTCTGACATTGTTTTATCATGTAGGTTAGCTTCGATGCCTAAACCAGATAATAGGGTAGCTGCATCTGCTTCAGCGTTCCAACCATTCATTTCAGCGAATTCGCCTTCAAGTTCAGCAGCGCGAATACCATCTTCATCACTGAAATCAGGTTTCATATAAATTTCGTCTTTTTCTTTCATTACGTTAAATAAACGTTCGTGACCTTTAATAACCACATCAATCACACGTTCTTCTTCATAAGCGAAGTGGTCCTGTTTTAAAATAGCAAGACGCTCGTCTTTTCCTAATGAAACATGACCAGTTTGTGAATCAAGTTCACCAGAAAGAATTTTAAGGAAAGTCGATTTACCAGCACCATTAGCACCAATGAGACCATAACAGTTGCCGGGTGTGAATTTAATATTGACATCTTCAAATAATTTACGATCACCAAAACGTAAACTAACATCAGTAACTTGTAACATGTATTTTCTCCTTTATAACTTTATTCTAACGCATGCATTATACCACAAATCATAGTGACTTTCGATAAGGTAGGGACTTAGAAGTTCACGAAATCTTTGTTCGTCGCAAACCTTTTCGTGCTATGGTAAACACGCCATGTTATAATGAACAAAGTTAATCTGTACAAGGAGATAATTAAATCTATGGATCAAAATGAAATCATTGGTACGATAACCTTTTTAGAGGTAGTCGGGTTAAACGGCTCAACTTACCAACTTAAAGGACCTAATAACGAAACGATTAAAATGAATCAATCAGAAGTGAATGAAGAGGACGATCTAGAAGTCGGCGAAGAATATAGTTTCTTTGTTTATCCGAACCGTTCAGGAGAATTATTCGCAACTCAAAACATGCCTGATATAACAAGAGACCGTCATGGCTATATTACGGTAATTAAAACTGACCGCGATGGGGCACATATGGACGTTGGCCTGCCGCGTGAGGTGTTAATTCCTTGGGTGGATTTACCTAAGTTAAAAGACCTTTGGCCGGAAAAAGGCGATCAATTGTTGTGTACATTGCGTGTAGAACGCGATGGTCAATTATTCGCACGCCTAGCTACAGAAACAATTGTTCAAGAGATGTATACACCAATTCATGATGATTCATTACAAAATGCGGTAATCGAAGCGCGTCCGTACCGCTTATTACGTGTCGGCACTTTCTTATTATCTAAAGACGGTCATAAGATATTTGTGCATGAGTCAGAACGTAAAGAAGAACCAAGACTTGGCCAATTAATGGAAACACGTATTATTGGTTACAATGAAAAAGGTGAGCTTAACGGTTCATTTTTACCACTTGCGCGTGAGCGCCTAGATGATGACGGACAACTCATTTTCGAATTACTTGTTGAATATGACGGAGAATTACCATTTTGGGATAAATCAAGTCCTGAAGCCATCAAGGAAGTTTTTAATATGAGTAAAGGCGCGTTCAAACGTGCAATCGGTCATTTATACAAGCACAAAATCATTAATATCGAAACAGGTAAAATTACGTTAACGAAAAAAGGTTGGTCTCGTGTAGACGATCCTAAGTAATGTTGATTTAAGTCCTCGACCTACAATGGATAATAAATCTGTTGTAGTTCGGGGCTTTTTATGTGGTCAAGCATCATTCAGTGGTAGGTGGGGAAGGTAGAAACTTGATGGGGAAACCGTCATCACGTCTCAGAACCCTTGAAACTTGATGAGGAAACCATAATTACGTCTCAGAGCCCTTGAAACTTGATGGCGAAACTGTCATCACGTCTCAGAGCCCTTGAAACTTGATGGTTGAAACTTAATCAAGTCTCAAGACCACCACATTCCCCAATTCATGCATTTATTATAAATTAGATTTACAACTTTTTAACTGAATCAATATATTTACTAAATTTCCCATTGATAGAATGAACTTGGTTACTATCATAGGGAGGGTTTTTATGAAATCGTTATCTTCTAAAATATTGTTAAGTATCACACTCTGTCTCGCATTATTATCTATTCCTTTTGTGCTGAATCAAGCCACTTCTAAAACCTCTAACACGAAATCCTCTTCACATGAACACACAATTTTACATACAAATGATATTCATGGGCATTACTTAGAAGAAAAGGGCGAATTTATCGGAGCGCCTAAGTTAAAGACCATTAAAGATGAAACGAATCCTGATTTATTCGTGGATGCCGGTGATATTTTCCAAGGATATCCTGCTTCAGATCACTCTAAAGGTGAAGCGATGGCAAAAGTCATCAACGAACTTGATTACGACGCGATAGCGGTAGGTAATCATGAGTTAGATTTTGGTTATGACCAACTCATGAAACTCAAAAACCAAGTGAAGGCACCTATATTAAGCGCGAATATGTATAAAGATGGCGAGCGTCCATTTAAATCTTCAACATTTGTGAAAAGAAACGACACGAACTATGGGATTATCGGAGTTAATACTCCAGACACTGGTCGCATCACGCGCATATCAAGTATGAAAGGTGTCGAGTTTAAAGATCCGATTCAAAGTGCTACAAATGAAGCTTTAAAAATTCAAGATCAATCAGATGTTATCGTCGTACTGTCACACTTAGGCGATAAAAATAAGAAAGCAGCATATCGTGGCGATACACTATTAAAGCGATTAACAGATAACCCAGCAATTCATAAACCAGTTGTCGTGGTCGATGCGCATTCGCACACTGTATTAAAAGAAGGACGTACTTATAAAGGTAATGCGATGGGGCAAACGGGTCGTTATTTAAGAAACATTGGTCAAATCGACTTTAATCTTAAAGACGGTAAATTCTCTGACATCCAACCATCACTTATCTCAGAGGGTGAAACAAAACATGTTAAGCCTGATTCAAAGTTAAAGAAAGTCGTTAAAGATTTATATCATACCTTTAAGAAGGAAACTTCCGAAGTGATTCGTCAAGACAATCCAGTGACTTACCAATCACCGCTAGATAACGACGTGTCTAAAGAAACATCTCTAGGTAATGTGTTTACAGATGCTTTAGAAACATATGAGTTCGATGAGCCAACAGATTTTGCAGTTTCAAATAGTAGTGCACTTGAAAAGGATATTCCAAAAGGTTCAATAACTATTAACGACGTCATGAACGCTATTCCATACGGTGTGACAAGCGCAGTACAAACTGATGTAAAAGGGCACGAAGTTAAAGCAGCATTTGAACATAGTTTAGCTCAAGAAGTTGTCAACGTTAACGGCGAATCACAACTTAAATTCTATGGTGGCTTCTTACAAGCTTCTGATTCAATTAGTGTGAAATACGATATCAATCAGCCTAAAGGTTCCCGTGTCACAGAAATTAAAGTTAAGAATAAAGAAACTGGTAAGTTTGAGCCACTTGATAATGATAAAACATACCATGTCGCAATGCATGATTACATTGGTCGTGGTGGTCAAGGATATTCAATGTTTGGTCGCAACATTGAAGAAGGTGACGCAATGGATAAAGTGTTTATGAACTATCTAAAGGATGCCGACTTAAGTAAATACGAAGGTAACCAACCAAGCCGCATCATTCCAATGTCTTGAGTTAAGCCATTTTGAAAAGCATTTGATACGAATATAGCTAAAAAATAAGCGAGGCTAGGATGAATTAAGGAATTGGCATAATTGCTTTATTCTATTACAATTCTCCAAACAGCTGACTCAGAGGGCGGGGCCCCGGCAAAGAAATTTGCGTAGCAAATTAACAAGCTATGCAAGCCGGGGCTCTTTATTATGATCAAAGAAGCCTGAGCTTCTTTGTAAGTCCAACTACCGTATTAAAAATACGAGTTGGATTTTAGAAGACTACAGGCTCCGGCCACGCCCCAGGAAAGCATGCTGTTTAAGGGAATTGTAAATATATCCTAGTCTCACTCTTATTTATGCTACGCGTGCGCTTCAATTTCGTCTGTTAATGCTTCAAGTTCATCCACTAATTCACCAATATAAGCAATTGTTTCTTTAAGTGGCTTTTCAGTGGTGATATCGATGCCTGCTAAGTGAGCTAAATCGATAGGCGACATACTGCCTCCAGCTTTCAAGGTCTTAATCCAATCATCTACCGCAACTTGGCCTTCGTTCTGAATACGTTTCGCCATTACAGTACCAATCGTTAAACCTGCTGAATACGTATATGGATATAAGCCCATGTAATAGTGTGGCTGACGCATCCAAGTTAACTCAGCACCTTCAGTTATCAATATTTCGTCTCCCCAGAAGCGTTCAATCACATTACGCTTAATTTCATTTAATACAGGTGCGTTGATAACTTCACCTTCATCAACACGGCGGTATACCTCACGTTGATAACAAGCTTCTAATAAGTGCGTTACCATATTATGATAGTACGTTCTTGAAATGATTGAACCTATCACCCAACGTTTAAACTTCGCATTGTTACTATTCTTGAAAAGATATTGTGCCATCAACATTTCGTTCATCGTAGATGGTGCTTCGACAAAGTACATAGATGGTTCTGATTCAAGATAATTTTGATTATCATGCGTTAATGTAAAGTGACCTGCATGGCCTAATTCATGAACGAGCACGAATGCTTCTGTCATTTTTCCTGACCATGAGATAAAGATATAACTGTGAGATGCATAAGGACTCGCACAATATGCGCCAGTATCCTTATTTTTATTCTTAGGGAAGTCAATCCAGCGCTCATCATATGCACGTTTCACCATATTTAAATAATCCTTACCTAAAACTTCTAACGCACCATACATATATTTCTTAGAGGTTTCAATGGAGATATCCGGTTCATATGTGGGATCGACAGAAATCTTTAAATCCTCAAATCGAATTTGATCAAGTTGGTTGGTACGCTTGATAACCTGCGCATATTTACGCATAATTGGTGCCAATTCCTCCATGATGATATCGATTTGACAGTCGTACATGTCACGTGTCACATCATGACTTTGTAATAAGAAGTCGATAACTGAATCATAGCCTCTTAGATCAGCTTCAATCTTTTCACGTTGAACGTGGAGATTATAAGTTTCTGCTGTCGTATGTTGATACTTTCTTAATGCATCAGAGAAATGCTCGAAACTTTTACGTCTAAAGTTTGTGTCAGGGTGATCTTCATACTCATTTTCAAAGGTCACATAGTCCATTGGATACGTTTTACCATCGACCTCAAAGTCACCAAATTGTAAATCTAACATCTTAGTCGTACCGTATAAATTCATCGGCGCATAGAAAATAGGTGAAAAACTTGCTAGTGCCTCTTCAACATTAGGATCAAGTTGGTACGGCTTTAGTGCTTTAAGTTTCGTTAAATAATACGGATATTCAGAGGTTTCAATAAGTTCATTAAGTAAAACCTCATCAAGCTCTAGAAGTTCAGATTGCACGAATGTCAAGTTTCGTGCCATTTTACCACTTACACTTACGAATTTAGCTTCTACTTTTTGATATTCCGGATTAGCAGTATCTACGCTTAATTGAATACCAGAATAATTGGCTAATCTTTCATATTGAATAAGTAAGTTGCTATATTCTTTTAAAGCTTCAATAATGGTTTCTTTATCTGTTAATCGGTTTTTATAAGTGTCATGGAACTTCTCTGTGGCTTTTAACGTGTCGTCTAACGTTTCATAAAAGGCTTTGTCAGAAGGGAATAGGTCTGTTAAATCCCAAGTTTCTTCAGTTGTGACTTCTTGTCTAGTTGGTAGTTGATTGGTCATTACATTCACTCCTCTAAAATACTATTAAACTAAGTATAACGTAAAACACCAATATTCGCTTAAATCTTATTTTAATTAGCGTTTAAATCATGTAAAATTAAATAAAAGCATAATAAAAGAGTAAACATCATATGGCTATTTTTGAATTACCTAACTATTTATGGATTTCAGCTTTATCAGTTATAGTTTTAAACCTATTTTGTATTATCGCTTTAAAAAAGTGGATTGTAAGTGCAGTCATATCGTTCCTCGTATTAGGTTTACTCGCATTTGTCATTCCAAATTTCTATGATATTACGTTCGAACCTTTACTAGGTTACGCAGCGTTTATGGGTATCTTTAGCTTAGTACTAAGCTTTCTAATTTGGTTCTTTACCAAGGATTATAGAAGAAAGAGACGCGAAAAGAAACTACGCAAAGAGCTCGCTAAATACGAAACAGAAGATGAGAAAATAGATGAGCCTTGGACAAAATAATGTCCAAGGCTTTTTAGTTAGAACGAAAAGTAGACACACAATATATTAGAAATTTGTAGTTTTTTTATTCTTGTTTAACACAACCTTAATAATTAATTGGTATCATGCATTTAATTGAGTTTTAAAAAGGGGTTATGTATATGAAGAATTGGAAAAAGTTACTAGGTGCCACAGCCACATTATCTTTATTACTTACAGGTATCCATACTACTGACGAGGTGTCAGCTAAAGGTAAAAGTGAACATAGTCATAAAGAAATTTCAGTCGAAGAAACAGGGCGTTACGATAGTGGCGCGGCTTTTGGTGAAGGAGGCGCAGAAATTGTTAAATACAATAAGCACAATGGTTATGCGTACTCAATCAATGGCCATGAGTTGTCACTTGATATCATTGATGTGAAAAATCAAAAAGAAGGTAATATTGACTTAGTTAAACGAATTAAGTTATCTGAGTTTGGTATCGAAGCTAGCGATTTAACAAGCGTAGGCGTTCATCCTAGTGGCGAATATATCGCGGTAAGTGCGCCTGCTAAGGATAAAACAGATAAAGGTCATGTCGTGCTTTTCAATAAAGAGGGCGAACATATTAAAGATTTAGAAGTAGGTAGTTTACCTGATATGGTGACGTTCTCGAAAGACGGTAAAAAATTAATGGTTGCGAACGAAGGTGAACCATCTGATGACTACAAAACGAATCCTGAAGGTAGCGTTTCAGTAATCGACACTGAGAAGAAACCTGAATCTATTTCTCAAGACGACGTTCATACGTTGCCTTTCACAAAGGATAATTTACCTGAGGACTTAAGGCAAGTTGGTCCTAATAAAGAGGACGATTACTTAAATGCTGAGCCAGAATTCATCTCAGTAGATGACAATAATCAATTTGCATATGTAACGTTACAAGAATCAAATGCTCTAGCAAAAGTCGATATCCAATCAAACGAAATTGTAGACGTGAAATCAATGGGTTACAAAGACTATTCATCTAAGCGTAATCGTTTAGATGCGTCAGATAAAGACGATAAGCACCAATTAAAACATCAACCTGTTTTAGGTATGTACCAACCTGATGGCATCGCAACGTACCAGAAGGATGGTAAAACTTACGTCTTAACAGCGAACGAAGGTGACGCTCAAGATTATGAAGGCTATAGCGAAGAGACGCGCGTTGAGGATCTTAAAGATCAAACTCATTTAAAAGCCAAGCATTATGACGGTTATGGTCAGAAGAAACTAGATAACATGGCAGACCATAAAATCTTTGATGAGGATTCTTTAGGTCGCTTAAAAGTCACGAAGTCACATCCATTTAAAGATGGCGATAAGCATGAAGCATTCGTAACATACGGTGGACGTTCATTCTCTGTTTATGATACAAATTTATCTCAGATTTTTGATAGTGGTGACGATTTAGAAAAGCAAACGAAGAAACATGCGCCAGATCGTTTTAACGCTGAATATGAGTCTAAAGAGGAATTTGAAGCAGACAAACGTAGTGATAACAAAGGTCCTGAAGCTGAGTCTGTAGAGGTAGGCGAAGTGAACGGTAAAACGTATGCTTTCGTAGGTTTAGAGCGTACTGGAGGCGTTATGGTTTACGATATTTCAAATCCAAAACACCCTAAATACGTTCAATACATTTATAACAAGGAAAATAAAGACATTTCACCAGAAGGCATCACATTTATCGATAAGAAAGATAGCCCGAACGGTAAACCAATGCTTATGGTAGCACATGAATTAACAGGAACTGTCACAACTTATGAATTAGATTAACGCGTTTAATTATGGATAGGAATTGCATAGAAATTGCATGCTTTAGTAATTCAAAAATATAGCTTGATGAAATGATAAACTAAATAAATGGTTTCAAATGTACATTTTACAAATTATCAAACATTCGTAAATAATAACTAAAAGAATTTAAAAATTTTAATGAAAAATGCATAATTAAGCAAAGATGTGGTATTAAGGTACTATCACAAGATAAGGAGTGAATTTGAAATGAAATTAAAAGCATTAGCAGCAGGTATGACAAGTTTAGCATTAATCTTAGGTGCTTGCGGTAATGACACTGGTAAGAAAAAAGAAGAAAAACCAAAAACTGAGAAAAAATCAAGTACAAAAGATAAAATTAAAAAAGGTAAAGACGCAGCTAAGAAAGGTAAAAAGAAATACGATCAAAACAAAGACAAAATCAAAAAAGGTAAAGACGCAGCTAAAAAAGCAAAAGACAAAGTTAGCAACTAATACTGATTTTGATTTAGTAAATGCAGCTTAACATTACTATGTATAAATTACGTTGTTAATGTTTATACATAGCATTTACGTTAAACCTCAAGCGTTAACGCATGTCGTTAATGACTTGAGGTTTTTTTGTTTTCAAAAATATACATTTTAAGCCTATCCATATCTTTAATCTTTTTAATATTGTTGTATAATGAAATAAAAATATTCTAAAAAGGTGATATGTTAATGAAAAAAGCTATAACACTTTTATTAGTAAGCTCACTAATCCTTAGTGCTTGCGGTAATGAAGAACATAAAGATACTAAGTCAAATGAAAAGAAAACTGAAAGTAACAAATCAACTAAAGACAAGAAATCCCAAGATAAACAAAGTGAGAATGATAAGAAAACTGAGGAAGATTCTAAGGCATCAAATGAACAAGCTACTAATGAAGAACCTAAGCAAGTTGATAACTCATCAAATAGTCAAAGTAATCCTTATATCAAACATGAAGGCCAGGAATGGCGTTACAATACTGGAACAGGTTTGAGTTCAGGTGAAATGCAAAAAAAGTACGCGATTGAAAATGGTACTTATCAAGGTAAGGATGCACAACTCATTTTAGAAGCTTTAAAGTACTATGAAAGAACTTATGGCAATCCAGATACTATTAAAAAGGTTGAAGAATCGTCCCAGTATCCTTATACTGCTGAAGAATATAACCAATCAGTTGACGAATACAATGCCTTAACAGATGGCGAACAAATGAATTACGTTCAACGTGGCGTTACAAACAAAGAATATAATGATTTGCAACAACGTATAAATCAATTACGTTCTCAAATGGATACATCTCAGCGTGGTACTGATGCTGGTATGCTTGAAAATACACCTGACGCTTATTATTCTAACGATCAATTAGATCCTGAAACAGGTTTGCCAAGAGATGGTGAAGAACCTCATAAAGTGGAATAATTTTTAGTTTCACATATAAACTACTATAAAAATAATTTAGAACATCCGTAGGGGTGTTCTTTTAGTTACACCCATTACTTCCTATAATATATATTATGTAAACTAAAAGATAGTAAATCTTAGGTACCTCGCTTTATACGTCTATATTGTTGCTATTTTTGTACATTTAATTTCTTAGCATCTTTAATACGTTTTAATCGCTATATAATCATGAAGTTATATATGTTTTGGTTTGTTACGTGACCTTAACCACTAATCATTTAATTTAATCTAATGTCTTAAACCATGACCTTAACGTTATAACAAATCATTATTTTTCATATGAGATTTTGTTTTACGTAGATATCATTGGTAATTTAACACAACAGCTTATTACTATTATTTAGATTAGTCATAAATTACGCACTAGGAATTCTTTGTCTAATGTCAGCTATTAAGCAACCAATGATTACGATTTTACTAACGATATTATGCGTCATTGCTACCATTAATGACTAACATGCTGTAATTTGCATCGACGGATGATTATCCAAGTTAAACATCTCTCAGTGCACGAGAAACCGTCTCTCAGCGTCAGCAATCCCTTAAAGGTTTTTTGAACTAAACAAGTACAAATACCCACTAGTTTACATAACATAATTATAGTTACTTCATCCACATATGTTATACTTACCTAAAATCATAATTTAGGAGCATTCGATGTTATTAACAATCTTAACTTCAACGATATTATATATTGCTACGGCGGTAGATTTGCTCGTACTTTTGATCATTTACTTTTCAAAGGCGCAAACAAAACAACACCGTAGGCAAATCTATATTGGCCAGTATATAGGTTCACTGACGCTAATTACTATAAGTTTATTCTTCGCATATGTACTGCATTTCGTACCTGAAAAGTGGCTATTAGGTTTACTGGGTTTAATTCCTATTTACCTCGGCATTAAAGTGGCAATCTTTGGCGACGAAGATGAAGAAGAAGCTATGGAGAAACTTGATAAATATGGGCTTTCAAAGCTTGCTAAAACCGTTGCTTTAATTACAATCGCAAGCTGTGGCGCCGATAATTTAGGGTTATTCATTCCTTACTTTATTTCACTGAACTTCATAGAGCTTGCCGTAACCTTGGTCATCTTCATCATACTCATTTACATCATGGTGAAGGTTGCTGAAAAGATTAACCAGATTAGTGGTATAGGTGAAATGATTGAGACATATAGTCGGTGGATCATGGCGATAATTTACATCGGGCTTGGTATTTACATTCTCCTTGAAAATCATACATTTCAAACATTATGGGCTATGTTAACTTAAGGACCGAGCGCCGCTTTTTTAATAAAAGCCCTATAAGTAAAACGTTCTAATAAATTATTTTAAATTTATATTGCCAATATTTTAAAACGTGGTAAAATATAATTAAAGATTGATACATCATGATTATACTTCCTAGAAAATCTTTTAGGACTTGAGTTTCACGTCGTGCGACACGTGTGATTCAAGTCCATTTTTATGTGCTCATATACCGTTTGTCACCTTTAGCTTCCACAACTGCGCTTACAACTCAACTCTAGTCCTAAAAGTCAATTTACCTTCAAACTCCAACGTATACCGACGTGGCTTTTAAAAAAGTCAAATCAAATCAAAAAAC
>NZ_JH815593.1:495370-557015 GCF_000298075.1 Staphylococcus massiliensis CCUG 55927
CAAAAAACTAGGGCGATGACACCACCCTAGTTTCGATACACTATTATTATCTACCAATCTTACTGCGAACAGCTTGGTATTTGTTATAAATCCAGTATTTAATCGGTTTAATTGGCTTGTAGAAATCACCAATTAACTCTTCAATTTGAACATTAAAGCCACGTTTAAAGCGGTAAACACCATAATCTTCGCTATCCTCAGTGAAGTCACCTGATAAACCATAGAAATTATAGCGTTCATAGCCGTGCTCGAAACAATAATTAATCATGTGCCAATGCATCATATAAGGGCCCATGTAATTATTGTATTTAGCAGATGAACCACCTGAGAAGTAGTTCACTTCGTAAGCATTCGTAAAGAAGACACCACTTGCTAAGTTTAATACATCGCCGTCTGTTTGACGCAGCTCGCTAGCTGCAAGAAGTTCTTTCTGAGCATGACTAATTTGCTTGTCTAATTCAGCAATCTTCTTAAGTTGTTTATCAGATTTATTTTCTTTCGCCATCATTTGATCACGCTTAGACTCTTGTTCAGTTAATGACTTCTGAAGATTCTCGATATACTCACTTAGATCAATGTACGCTAGTGGCATTAACACTTTATCGCCGTAATTGTGAATAAAGTTCTTGAAATACTCATCGGTCTTAGACGTAAAACCTGTACGCGCTTCTGTTTCACGATACAACTCAAGGAAGATGTCGATTTCATCTTCGTCTAGCATACGAATCTTAACACCATAATTCTTAGCTTTGTTGATATTACGTTTACGCTGACTATCAAATTGCTTCTTAAGTGATTGTGGTGTTTCACCTTTTAGGTTTAATACACCCATCCATCTTACCTGACTTGAATTGTCATATTGCGTCGTAAACCCGTGGTGCGTATAACCATGTGACTTAAATAAATTCACTAACTTATCGTTCTTTTCAAAATCAGGAAACGGATTAATATCCTTATCATAAAGATTGTACATCCAGTAAGGGTCAATCTTTACATAAAGACATTGATGTTGCTTTAGATACTTATCAAGTCCCTTTAGATAGTAATCAACAAGACCTAAATCACTATAATCCATGACTGGACCGCGATTTGAGTAATAAACATAACTTCCAATTGTAGGAATCTTAGAAAATAGACTCGCAGCGATGACGCGATTTGCTTCATCTTTAACCCCGAGTAATACAACCTGGAAACCATCGTCTTCTCTTGTCTTAATACTTTCTTTCATTTGAAAGTAATGACTTTCCAATGTGGAATTTTGAACAAATTGGTCATATTCTTCAACTGTTAATTCTGTAAATTTCATACCAATCGAATTCCCTTCTTCTAGATAATACTATTATAACACTGTGTGAGACATAATAAATTACCTCTTAATTCTATCTTTTGCTTTTTTAAGCAATTTATAAACATTGTATGCCGGTTTGTTTATTGGTTTAACAAAGTCACCAACATATTCTATAACATCAGCATTGAATCCTTTTTTAAATTTAATTACGCCAGCATCTTCTGCCTCTTCTGAAAAGTCACCACTAATGCCATAGAAATTATAACGATCAATACCATGGTCTAGTGCGTAATTAATCATCTCCCATTGAACGGCGTAACTGCCTGCAAAGTGCCTAAACTCATTAGACGTTCCACCTGCGTAATAAACCACTTCAAAAGGATTAATAATAAAGAATGCTGCTGAAATTGGTAGCTCATTACCATGTTTCGCTTGTAAGTCTTTCGCTTCTTTAAGTTTGTTTTGGTTCGCTTCAAGTTGCTGTTCAAGATTCGCTTTTTTATTATGAGATTTCTTGTTATCTGGACGTTTCTCGATATCTTTCTCGGCTTTAGCAATCTCTTTATGGAAACCTGCTTCTTCTTTCGTTAATTCTTCGATATACTCATCGAAATTAATGTAAGCAAGCGGTACCAGTACACGGTCACCGTAATGCTTCATACGGTCGTAGTAGAAATCATCATCTCGGTCGTCGAATGCTTTCGTTTCAGCAGTTTGTTCCATAAACGAACGGAAGATATCTAATTCATCTTCTTTTAAGAAGCGAACTTTAACACCGTTCTTCGCAACTTTCTTAGTATTACGTTTGCGAAGGCTATCCATACCTTTAAGCACGTCTTTATCTGTCTTGTCTTTTAAATCAAGAACCGAGTGGAAACGAACTTGGTAAATTGAACTGAAACCAGTCGTAAATCCATCATGCTCGAAACCTAATTCTTGCATCTTATCAAATAACCAGTCGTTCTCATAATCCTTAATGACTTCACCATCATGATTACGCATCTTATATGGTAAATAAGGATCAACACGTAAATATAAACAGTTATATTGTTTTAAATACTTAGATAATTCGTTAAAAAAGAAGTGCACAAGCTCTTTATTGTCATAATCAATCACAGGTCCGCGATTCGAATAAAAGTACTTGTAAAATTTCATAACTGGTACTGCAGTTAACAGACAGGCTGCAAGTACATGATTATCTTTGTCTTTAATACCTACTAAATGTGTTTCAGTACCTTCAGATACTTTCAACTCATAGTTTTGTTCCATTTGTGTAAAATGGCTATAAGGCATTGCATCCGCAAATTGCCCAAATTCTGCAGTCGTTAAATTCGTAAATTTCATTTTCATTATGCTCCTATATCTCTAAATACGTCATTTACTAAAACTTTAGTGTTTCGAAATATATGACCCTTTAACTTTGGCTATTATACAATAAAGCTTAGCAAAACTAAAAGTGTAAAGAACGTTAAATTCTTAATTTAAAATCGTTTTTGTATGTATGTCATTGATGCAACTTATATGTCTAATTTAAAAATGACTAAGAGGCATCAAAAAAACACCTCAATATTATATTAACATGTATGAAACCGTAAATATAATAATTGAAGTGTTATTAAATGTTTATTTAATTGATAAGATTACCCTTTTAACGCATTTTTTAAAGCAACGCCAACGCCTTCACTTGATTGAGGGTTTTGTCCTGTTATAAAAGGCTTGCTCTCAATAACATGTTCAGAAAAATCATCTTTAGATTCAAATTCTGCACCTTGCTTACGTAATTCAGTTTCAAGCAAGAATGGAACTTTGTCATCAAGCTTCATTGCTTTTTCTTCACTATCCGTAAAGCCTGTTATTTTAATATCTTTCACAAGGTATTCACCATTATCATCTTTCGCACCTACAAATGCACTAGGTCCGTGACAAACAGCTGATACCCATTTATCTTCTTTAATAAATGCTTGAACAAGTGCACTTACTTTCTCATTGTTCGCGTAATCGAATACTGTACCGTGTCCGCCTGGGAAATAAACTGCATCATAATCACTACTATTCACTTCATCAATTGATTTTAATTGCTGAAGTAATTTTGAGAAACCTTCATACTTTTCAAGTTCATTATTTGCTACAGAATTAGGGTCAACAGGTGTGCTACCACCTTTAATTGAACTTAATTCTACTTCAATACCAGCATCATCTAACACATGGTAAACCGCCGCAGCTTCTTCTAACCATAAACCAGTTGGCGTACCATCTTTAAATTCATCCGTACTCGTTAAGACAAATAATACTTTAGTCATGATATATCTCCCTTCTTTATGGTACCTCGTAATCTTATTATATCACATGCGTTATCGAGATTCATTTAAAGCGGCTTGTATTGAAGCCAAATACTGATACGTCGTTTCGTCAGGTCCTTCCTTGAAACGTTTAACAATTTCACTACCGATAACGACACCATCAGCCGTAGCTGCGATTTCTTTGACGTCTTTCGGTGTCTTAATACCAAACCCTGCCATCACAGGTACTTTGGCATGACGCTTAATAAATTCAATTTTTTCTTTTAGCTCAGGGTGAAAGGCCCCGTCCTGCCCTGTAATTGCATTCATCGTTACCGTGTATATAAAGCCCTCAGCTTCTTTCGCAATGTTTTCAATACGTGCTTCATTCGCTGTCATCGAGATTAACGAAATTAACTTTAGCTTACGATTCGGATGGCGTTCTTTAAGTTGCTTCAGTAGTTCATACGGTAAATCAGGTATAATTAATCCATACACCCCTGCTTCCGTACAAGCTTTAAAAAATGCATCTTCACCATACACTTCGATCATATGATAATACGTCATCAAGATATATGGGACCTTAATATGATCACGGTGTTGTTTCAAAGTCTCTAAAATCTTATCCGTAGTTTGTCCTTCGCGAATCGCCTCTTGGCCAGCTTCCATTATAATTGGCCCGTCTGCTACAGGATCTGAAAATGGAATGCCAATTTCAACATAATCCGCACCGTAATGTTCTAAGAGCTTCAAATTTTCAATCATCTTCTGATTACCCATAATATAAGGTACAAATAATTTACCCATCACGACGCACCTCTTCTCCAAAGTAAGTTCGAATCGTGTCCATATCTTTATCACCACGTCCAGATATCGTTACGACAATGATGTCATCTGGATTCATTTCTTGTGCTAAACGCTCGACATAACTTAGCGCATGCGCACTTTCTATTGCCGGGATAATCCCTTCAGCTTCCGTAAAGCGTTTCAATGCTTGCATAGCTTCATCATCAGAAGCCATTTCATATTGAACACGTCCAATATCGTGGTAATAGCAATGTTCCGGGCCAATTCCAGGATAATCCAGTCCAGCAGAAATAGAATGCGCTAAATCAATTTGATTATGTTCATCTTGGATGATATACATCTTCGTACCATGTAACACACCCTTTTTACCTTTATTAATTGCAAGCGCGTGACGTTTCGTATCTGGCCCTTCTCCTGATGCTTCTACACCGTATAACTTAACCGATTCATCTTGTATGAAGGGATAGAATGTTCCTATCGCATTCGAACCACCACCTATACAAGCAACAACCGCATCAGGTAAACGGTTTTCGCGTTTCATTAATTGTGACTTGATTTCCTTACCGATAACACTTTGGAAATCTCTTACCATAGTTGGAGACGGATCTGGCCCTAAAGCTGATCCTAATAAGTAATGCGTGTCATCAACGTTCTCAACCCAGTATTGGAGTGCCTTGTTTACGGCATCAGATAACGTACCTTGCCCATCCGTAACACTCACCACTTTAGCGCCTAACAATTCCATTCGAAACACATTTTGCTTTTGACGACGAATATCTTCCTCACCCATAAATACAATTAAATCCATATCGAATAAAGCTGCAACAGTCGCACTCGCTACACCATGTTGTCCTGCACCCGTTTCAGCGACAAGCTTCTTTTTACCCATTGCTTGAGCAACGAGCGCTTGACCGAGGGCATTATTAATTTTATGCGCACCAGTATGATTCAAATCCTCACGCTTTAAATAAATCTTCGCCCCACCTATCGCCTTCGTATAGGATTCAGCATAAGTCAGCGGTGTTTCACGTCCTACATAGTGCTTCAAATAATCTTGATACTTCTCTTGAAAAGCCACGTCCGTTTTCAATCTTTGATAAACTGTCTTTAACTCTTGAACAGCAGGCATTAACGTTTCAGGTACAAATTGCCCACCATATTCTCCAAAGAAGCCTAATTCATCAGCTTCAGTTTGTATATATGTCATGTTAAACGCTCCTTTTTATTGTATTTATAAAAGCTTCCATTTTTTCTTGAGATTTATAACCATCTACTTCAATACCACTTGATAAATCAAAACCAATAAGACACTGAGATATATGTTTCGCCTGTTCAACATTGTCACTGTTTATACCGCCTGCTAGTAGAAATGGTGTATCTTTAATGGCTTTTACTAAAGACCATTTAAAAGTTTCACCTGTACCACCACGCTGTGAAGACGGTGTATCAATGATAAATACATCTACAAGCGACTCATATAACCTCATGATGCGCGACGTTTTAGTTGAAGCGGGTATCGCTTTAAAAATTTTCACATCAGGATACTTGTCTTTAATGTCCTTGATATAACCCGGTTCCTCATTGCCATGTAATTGAATGGTATTAATAGAAGTTTGCGTTAAAATCTCGTCTATAAGCGCCATTTTTGGATTAACTAACACTGCCACACGGTCGATTTTAGAAGGGATCGCTTGAGATAACGTTTTCATTTCTTCAATCGAAACATGTCGTTTACTTTTCGGATAATGAATAAAACCAATCGCATTAACCCCTAATTCAACAGCTACTTCAACTTCAACTAACCTTTTAAAACCGCAAAATTTGATATACATCGTGATCAGATCCTTTGCCTTAATTGAGGTATCAATGCGTCGAGTCGTTTTGAACGCATTAACGCTTCACCCATCAATACACCAGAAATGCCTGAGTCTATGATTGCTGCAATATCTTCAGGCGACTGAATGCCACTTTCAGATATATAATACGTATGACTGTTCAAGTCTCCATTTAAGATATGTTTCGTATGTTGCACATCCGTTATAAAGGTTTTTAAATCCCTGTTATTCACACCAATTAAACGAGGATTCAATTGATGCGCACGTTCAAGTTCTTGTTTATCGTGTACTTCAACAAGTACCTCTAAATCTTTTTCAAGCGCATAGTTGTATAACAACTCCAATTGTGCATCAGTTAAGATATGAACGATCAGTAGAATGATGTCAGCTCCTGCTTGGTGCGCAACATCAATTTGAGACGTATCAACGATAAAATCTTTGCATAAAATCGGTAAATCGGTATGTTGTCTTAATTGCATGAGACGCTCGAAACTACCTGAAAAGTACTTTTCATCGGTTAAAATAGATATTGCTTTCGCACCGTGCGCTTCATAAACTTTAACCTGTTCAACAAGATTACGCGTTGGAATATCTTTGACGCTCGGACTCTTAGATTTGATTTCAGCTATAACTTCGATGTGATTGCTCGCTTCTAGTGCGCTAATAAATGAGCGCTTAGAATGAGAACGCTCAGACTTAATTTCAGTTAACTTTCGCTTATAATAGCCGTCTTCAATTAATGTGGTCTTATATTCAACAATGTCGTCTAAAATCGTCATACGCTAACACCTCCTAATTGTTGATACAATTTCAAAGCGAATTGTTTGTCTATGATCTTTCGCGCTTGATGTACGCCTTCCTGAATCGATGCTGCTTTTTCGCTTACATACAAAGCAATGCCTGCATTTAATAAAACCACATCACGCTTTGGTCCTTGCTCCGTGCCATTTAAGATACGTAGCGTGATTGCTTTATTGACGTCAACATCCCCACCTATCAACGACGCATTATCCGCATAATTCAAACCGAAGTCCTTAGCATTTATCGTATATTGTTTAATCTCGTTCGGAGTGACTTCATAAATTAAGTTATCTCCGGATAACGTAGCCTCATCCATACCATTCGCACCATGTACGACGATTGCACGCTTACGTCCAAGCGTTTGAATTGTCTTTGCAATCATCGACATCTTACTAGGTTCGTAAACACCCATAACTTGGTAATCTAATTGAAACGGATTAATCATCGGCCCAACAATATTGAAAACAGTGGGCATTGGAATACGTTTTCGAATCGGTTGAATGTACTTAAACACTGGATACGTTTCAGTGGCACTTAAGAATGATATTCCTTTTTCATCAACGTCTTGTGTAGCGTTTTGAACGCTCAACGTTTCAACTTTTAAAGCTTCTAAAAGGTCGACGCTACCTGACTTGGAAGTAATGCTTCTGTTGCCGTGCTTTATAATAGGCACGCCTGCAGCCGCAACTACAAACGACACGGTTGTTGAAATGTTAAAGCTATTCGAGCGATCGCCACCTGTTCCACATACGCACATCGCATTATTGTATGTGGGCTGCGTTTGATACATCGAAGCGATTAATGCTTTTGTTAAAGCTGTTAACTCCTCAGTTGTTTCGCGCTTCATCGTAAAAGCAATTAAAATGTGCAGTTTCTCTTGCTCATCCACATTTTCATCTAAAAAGAAGTCAACCATCCACTGTACTTCAGCCTCTGTTAAGTTTTGAAATTGCATAAGCTTTTTTAAGATTTCCATGGTTTTTGACTCCTTTCTTTTGTTAGGTCAACAAAATTCTTTATGATTTGAGGTCCTACATCACAAGCGAACGATTCTGGATGATACTGAATACCGAAATGTGGTTTACTTTGATGCTCGAAAGACTGAATACAGTCTTTAATAGTGCCAGTGATAACCAACCGATGTGGAAAAGATTCAAACTGACAAACTAATGAGTGGTAACGCATAATGTCGAAATATTCTGATAAACCTTTGTATAATCGAGACGGATAATTAACCTTCATTCGGTCTACTTTTCCATGTAAGACCTTCTCACCTTCCACCACTAAACCGTTGTAGTAACAATTAATAGCTTGAGCGCCTAAGCATACGCCTAAGATTGGTTTATGGTCATATCGAGAAATAATCTTCTCTAAATCATTTGTATCAATCGGATGTCCTGGACCAGGTGAAATGACCACCCCATCGCATTCAATTTGCAGAACATCATTATCATCTGGGTAACGAATAATCACATCGTCGTGCTTAGCTATTAAATCAATCAAGTTGTAGGTAAATGAATCGTAGTTGTCGATGATTAAAATCATGGTGTTACCTCCAATAAACTTTTAGCTTTAAGTTTCGTTTCATTCAATTCATTCTCAACCTTAGAGTCATAGACAACACCACATCCTGCTTCCACACGCACAAACGTGTCATCAATAAGCATCGTGCGAATTGCTAAAGCTAAATCGAGATTCTGATTACAATTGATATAACCAACGCCACCACTATAAACGCCTCGTTTATAAGGATGCGTTTCATAGATACGTTGTATCGCACGTAACTTTGGTGCTCCTGAAACCGTTCCCGTAGGTAGTAAACTCGTTATGACTTCGATTGGCGATATGTCATCCTTCAACTCGCCTTCAACTTCGCTGACGATATGCATGACATGTTCGAAACGCTCAATGTCCATCAACTTTTTAAGTGACACTGAACCAACCTTTGAAACGCGATGGACATCGTTACGCCCTAAATCTACCAACATGCGGTGTTCACTTAATTCCTTCTCATCATTCATGAGTTGCTTGGCATTCTGACAATCTTCATGTTCATCTCGACCTCTTGAAATCGTTCCAGCAATAGGATTCGTGGTAACCTTGTTATTCGTTACCTTCACAAAGCTTTCAGGTGAACTTCCAACAATAATGTCATCCTCTAAGTTAATGTAGTACAAATAAGGACTCGGGTTACGACGCTTTAACTTCCGATAAAGTTGGTAACTTAAACTATCTAACTGATCCTGAAATCCATGCTTATATTGATAAATACGCGATGGAACCACCTGAAACATATCCCCAGCCTTAATGAGCTTCTTGAAGGTATTAACGCGTTCCTTGAACGTTTCTTCATCAATATTCGCCGTGATTGTTTTGTCTTCATTTTGAAAAGCCACATCGTTCTTGAATACGGGTACAGACTGTAATGCCTTTACCATTTGATCAACCCTCATATCAAGTTCATATTCAGAAAATTCAGAAAATAGATTTGATGAAATGACGTATAAAAGCTCTTTATAGTGATCAAATACATAAACACTTTCAATCATATAGAATTTTAAATCCGAACTATCTCCCTCAATAGGTATGTCCATTAATTTAGGAAATGCATGTCTCACTAAGTCGAAACTACATGTACCAATAAATCCTGAAACAAATGGTAAATGTGCAAGCGAAGGATCTTTGATGTCCTCATGATACTGATTGATAAACGTTTTTAACTTTTCATAAGGTGATAACGTCTCTTTAATGATTCTAGAAGGAAACCAAATTCGTAACAACTCATGATTTAACTCCACTCTGCCATATGGCTCGAATGCGACAATTGAATATCGACCTTTTTGTTGGTTATTACTTGAACTCTCCAAAATGATTTTTTTATCTCTCAAATAACCGAGTGCTTCTGGTGTGATATCTGCTGGTAAAACTTTGTAACTTATCTTCAATTTGGTTTCCTCCTTTTTAAAATAAAAACGCGCGTATGCAATCCTTCGAAAAGGACGCTTACGCGCGGTACCACCTTAATTAATTGCATAGATGCAATTCACTCTTACATATTCAATTCGTTGTATCCTTGATAAAACCCAATTCATTATTTGAAGGTGTTAGTTTACATCAACCACTAACTTTCTTATGCTACCGTCTCAAATAACTACTTCATTCTATCTAACAAAAAACACCACAATAACGCGAAAGATAAGGACGCGTTACCGTGGTGCCACCTTAATTAACAATTTCTTGTTCACTTTAATGATTTATTGATTTATGAAACACACTGCCCAATTCACATCCTGATTTGTGCTAATTTCCATCAACCATTAGCTTTCTGATTGCTACAAATACATATGCTACTTATCAATGCGTTATCAACATACGTTTACGTCGTTGAATTAATACATACTATACATCGGTCATTTTAAGATGTCAACAAATTTTTTTAATTTTTAAAAGTTATTTTATGCGTCATCCATTTTTGATAAACAATATACTTTTAATAATTGCATCGTAGCATTTAATGAATCAACATGCGTACGTTCTAAGGCATGTGAGGATTCGATGCCTGCACCGAATAAACCGTGTTTAATATCTGCGCCTGCTTTTAACGCTGCTGATGCGTCTGACACATAATATGGATAGATATCAACTTTATACGGAATCTTATTTAGCTTACATAATTGAATAAGTTGTTCTTTAAGCTTCTTGTGATAAGGACCTGAACTATCTTTCGCACATATAGAAACGGTATATTCATCTGAGTTCTGTCCATCACCTAGAGCCCCCATATCAAATGCAATAAATTCTTCGATCTGATCTGATATATTTGAGTTAGCCCCATAGCCAATTTCCTCATTATTTGAAATATAGAAGTAAGTCTGATGAGGTAACGTGATTGATTCTGAACGAATTTCTTTTAGGAAAGCCATAATCATGGCTACGCTAGCTTTATCATCCAGATGTCTAGACTTAATGAAACCTGATTGAGTCACAACTGTTTTAGGATCGAAACTTACAAAGTCTCCTACTTCGATACCTAAATCTCTAGTTTCTTCTGCTGAGCGAACTTTCTCATCAATTCTCACTTCCATATGAGCTTGGTCACGTGGAATTTTATCATTATCTCGATAGACATGAACACTTGTCTCATGTAAGCAAATCGTGCCCGTGTACATTTCGCCAGTCGCCGTTTCTATTTCGACGTAGTCTCCTTCTACTGCGTTATAGTTAAAACTACCAATAATATCTAAAGCCAAGCGGCCGTCTTCTTTGATTTCTTTAACCATTGCGCCTAACGTATCCACGTGAGCAGTAATACAACGTTGGCGTTCTTGATTATCGCCTTCTACCTCGATAAACAATCCACCTTTAGTCGTTTGATAAGTTTTGAAACCAAGTTCCTTCGCATAGTCTTTAACATATTGGATTGCCTTTTCAGTATGGCCAGATGGACTATTAATAGCCGTTAGAGATTTTATTAAGTCTAAGATCGTATCTTGCATGCAGATTCCTCCTAAAATTTACATGTTTGAATTGTCTCTATACAAATATATCATTAAACAAAATATTTTCATTGATTTTAGCATTTAATCGTTGTAAAATTCAAAATATTATAAATTAAGGTGGGATACGATGACTCATATACTTTTTGTTGGACTTGGTTTAATTGGAGGTAGTTTAGCAAGTAATATTAAACATCATCACAACGATGTGATTATTTCTGCATATGATTATAATGCATCGCAACTTGATAAAGCATATAGCATAGGCATTATAGACCACAAACAATCTCATTATGAACAAGCAGTTGCAAAAGCAGATATCATCTTCTATGCAACGCCTGTTAGCCAAACTGTTACGTATCTCAAAACATTACCTTCTTTAGAAACCAAGCCTGGCTTAATCGTCACTGACACAGGTAGTACTAAGAATTCCATTCTTGCTTTCGAACAAGAACTACTTGAACATGATATTCATTTAGTTGGTGGTCACCCTATGGCTGGTAGTCATAAATCAGGTATATTAAATGCTAAAAAACACTTATTTGAAAATGCTTATTATATGTTTACCTATAATTTAGACGCTAATGCGAACGCAGCTAAGCGTATCGAACATTTATTGCAACACACATTAGCTCAATTTATTACGGTTAACGCAGATGAACACGACTTTGTAACAGGCGTTGTAAGTCACTTTCCACATATCATTGCCGCAAGCCTTGTTCATTTAAACAAACGTTATGCAAATGAATCTCAACTCGTTCCCCTTCTAGCTGCAGGTGGCTTTAGAGATATTACACGAATCGCGAGTAGTAATGCTGAAATGTGGCGTGATATCACGCTTGAAAACAAAAATCACCTGATTAAGCTCATGAAAAATTGGCAACAACAGATGGCTGAAGCAACGCAAATGCTTGAAGATACTGAGCCTGAAGCACTCTACCAATTCTTTGAACAAGCCAAAACTTATCGCGATGCGCTTCCTTCTCAGAAAAAAGGTGCAGTTTTATCGAGTTTTGATCTCTTTGTAGACATCCCTGACCGCCCGGGTATGATTAGCGAAGTTACTAAACTCTTAAGTTTACATAATATTTCTATAAGCAACTTAAGAATACTTGAGACTCGAGAAGACATTTACGGCGCCTTACGGGTTAGCTTTAAATCACCAGAAGACCGTCAAAAAGGGATTGAAGCACTTCACCAATTTGAAACCTACTTACCTTAGTTCTATGTAAATAATTTAATCACTATATACACTTGGATTTATGGCTTTATGCTATTATTTATATCAATTTCCTTACAGCTGACTCCTAGGGGAGTAGCGTGCGTCCTGAGACTACAGGCTCAGGCCACACCCCAGGAAAGCATGCTGTTAAGGAAATTGAGTAATTTGTTCTAGCTTACATTTTATGTCCTGCCATCAGTCCTAAACGATTATGTTTCGTACCAGCATCTGTATACGAAATCGCTTTCGATATAATACCTTTTCCATATTTAAATTGTAATTGGTCGATTGTTTTAGCTAACTTTTCATCTCTTCTACGTTGAAATTCATCTGAGAATAGATTAAGTTGACGTTCAGTATCATTCGAAAATTGCGTTAACGACACACTTAATGTTCGATATAATGCAGACTTATCGCACATCTTATCTGCATGCTTTTCAATAATTTGGAAAATCTCTTCATCAAGGTTAGTACCTTCAGGTATTGTATATTGCTTGTGAACACCCCCACCATCTTTATATCCCATGGAGAAATGAATCGTTTTAGCGAATTGGTTACGCGCACGTAAACGACTCGCAGCATCTTCTATTAATTCACGCATTACGATTTTAGATTCTTCATATTCGTAATCTCTCATCAAGATTTGACTCTTACAGATTGAGGGATTATTCACTTTGTACTTTTCACGCACTAAACTTTGATCGATACCATTAGCATGTAAATGTAAATCAACCCCAATTACACCAAAGTCACGCTTTAGATATTGGTGTGGGTACTTCGCTAACTGCCCCATTGTAAAAATACCGCGTTTATTTAATTTAGCTTCAGTTCGACGGTTAATTCCCCAGAATTCTCTTAAAGGTTCAATAGGCCACAGTTTAGTCGGCACATCATGATAACGCCATTCTGCTATCATGGATGGTTGATGCTTAGCTTCATTATCTAATGCGATTTTACTTAACAACATGTTTGAACCAATACCTATTGCACATGTAATCTTAGTTTCGTCATAAATTTCTTTAATTAAACGTTCGCAAAATGAATGTAGTGTTGTATTAAAACGATGATAACTATTCGTAACATCCATAAAGAATTCATCAATACTGTACTGATGTAAATCCTCAGGCGGAACATATTGCAAAGCGATTTTAGAAATCTGAACAGATACATTTAAATACTTACGCATACTCGGGTTAATAATATAAATATCATTACGGTGAGGTATCTCAAATAAACGTGACCCTGTTTTGATACCTAACTTCTTAAGTGGCGGTGTGGCTGCTAATACAACAGACCCCTGCCTTTTTGTATCTGCCACAACAGCTAATTTCGTCTTCATTGGGTCTAATCCCTTTTCCCTACATGAAACACTCGCAAAGAAACTCTTTTGGTCAATACACAAGACATCCCGATTTTCTAATAAATTGTAATCGTACATGTATATCACACCCTTTCTTAAACTACTAAACTCTCGATCGATTATGTCTCTATTATATACGAACACCTGTTCCTATTCAAGAGTTTTAAGAACGAATGTTCTGTTTTTACATAAAAAAAACGACAAGCCATACGACTTGTCGCCTCGAAATATTTATCTTTCAATTTTAATTGTTTCTTGTCCTTCAGTATCAATACTATTTTCAATATAAACGTGAGTTTTAATTGATATGTCACTAATGTCTGATTTAAATTCGAGTTGCTTAGGTTTGAATTTAAATGGCACATCTCTAACTTCGTGCGCATCAATAATGATGTCATCTTCCATCACAAACTCATCAAGTTCATGTTCGATTGTGTTAATATCACTTGTTTCATCAGTGTTTTCAAATTCTTCCATAAGCTTCAATGACATATGTGTAATCGTTTGCTTGCTTTCTCCTGCTTTTAAAATAATCGTACCGTGAATTTCTTCATCTTTAGCAAAAGAAGTTTTATCAAGCTTTGTTTCAACAGTCATACCCTTGATGCCTAATGAAGTAAGTATTTCTTCAAACATATATGTTCACTCCTCAAATCGGTATAATACGCTTAATCTAAATTTATCATAAGAATCATCATTACGAAATTAAAATATCAAAAGTGATATAATAAATTTACAAACATTAAAGGGGGTCATCACATGCCAATCGTAACGGTTCAACTCATTGAGGGTAGAACGGACGAACAACTTAAAGCAATGGTGTCTGAAGTAACAGACGCGGTTGAGAAGACAACAGGTGCTAACCGAGAAGCAATCCAAGTGGTAATCGAAGAAATGAAGAAAACGCATTATAGCGTAGGTGGCGTTAGAAAGTCAGATCAATAAGTGCTACAAATGAAAAAGGTTGGAACAATCATCGTTCCAACCTTTTAATTGAGTCCGTTAGAATTTAGGGAATGGAATGCGTTTCTTAGAATCATTCGGACCTAAAAATTTACGAACCTTTTCTTTATTTTGTTCTTTATCTATCTGTAAGGCAGAGCCATCGCTTTCAGTTTGAATATCGCTATACGTGCCTTTTGCAGGAACGCTTAACGTATCGATATCTTTACTACCTCTTAAAACGAAACTTAAACCTGTTTGATAAATTGTCGTATCAGGCATATCCGTGTTCACGTAGCCACGCATGATACCAGCAAGTTTTGGTCCTTTATAAATCGTTTTCGGACTAATGAGCTCTTTTTTAAGTGCCTTCATAACTTGTTGCTGTCGACGCACACGACCGAAGTCGCCTTCTTCATCATTTCTAAAACGTGCATAACCTAGAAGTTCTTTACCATTTAGACGATGATGTCCTTTTGTTAAAGAGACACCTATTTTTTCAGACATGTCCTTCTCTACGTCGATAGGAATGCCTTTAGGGCTTAATTCGTCTATCATTTGCTCAAACCCTTTAAAGTCGAGTATCGCATAATATTCAGGATCTATATCTAAATTCTTTTTAAGCGTCTGTCTAAGTAATTCTGGTCCTCCCAGTGAGTATGCTGAATTTATTTTGTGTTCGCCGTAACCTGGTATCTCAGCATAAATGTCTCTCATTACTGAAACGACTTTCATATCTTTATGAATGTAATCATATTGTGCAATCATGATTGAATCGGTTCTTGATATGCCACCGTCTTCACGGTCAGCACCAAGAATCATAACTGTAGCTTTACCATCATTTTTTACTTTACCATTAAATTTTTCAATTTTATGTTCGTAATTATTAGACTTAGCGGCTGATAATCCTTTTTGATATCCTTTAAAGATAAAAGCCATAACCAGTGCTCCTAATATTAATAATGCTAAAATAACAAAAGGCCATTTTTTTAAGCGTTTTCGTTTTTTCTTCCTGCTATAGTTACCATTTTCTATTTCTGTTCGTTCTTGTTCTCTCATGTTAATCAACCTTATATCTTCAAAATTAGGGCTTCTTGTACTATAATAAATACATATTAAAGTTAAAGAAAAACCTTTTAAAAATCAAGCCTTTATATAACAAATCATACAAAGGTCCAATAAAGAGAGGGAAGTTTATGAATATCAATACAGCATACTTTGCTGGCGGGTGCTTTTGGTGCATGACCAAGCCTTTTGACACAAATGAGGGCATCGAATCCGTCACTTCAGGATACATGGGTGGTCATAAACAAAACCCTACATACGAAGACGTTAAGTCCGGTGAAACAGGCCACTTTGAAACCGTACGCATTGAATACGATGTGGCCCTATTCTCGTATAATAAATTACTTGAAATCTTCTTCTCAGTCATTGATCCTACTGATGCTGAAGGTCAATTCCAAGATCGAGGTTCACAATACCGTACAGCCATCTTCTACACAAACGAAGATCAAAAACAGCAGGCAGAGGCTTATATTGAATCACTTAAATCAACGCTTAATCATGACAAAGCAATAGCAACACAGATACTTCCTGCTCAAACGTTTTACGAAGCTGAAGATTATCATCAAAATTTCTATAAGAAAAATCCTGAACGCTACCAAGAAGAAGTTGAAGCGCGTCAAGCTTATAAAACTTCCCACTAAATACTATTATCAGAGTTTAAAGTTCCTCACAGCTTACTCCTAGGGGATAAGCATGAGTCTGGAGACTACAGGCTCCGACCATGCCCCAGGAAAGCATGCTGGGAAGGAACTTTTTTATTTACGATGAATAGCTGAAATCACCTTCAAACAAGCTTGCCAGGACGTATATTCCGCATGATAGATCAGATACCGCGACTCAAACGACGGTTTAAACTTCTCCTTATACTGACGCAGCCCCTTAAAACGATAAATCCCGTTAAAGTGATCATACACGCGACGCGCAAATTTCTCACGACTATACGCATATTTTAAATGTCCTACATTCGATAACGTCGCCATACCCATATTAAATCGCTGAAAGCCCTTTTCTTTATAATAAAGCATACTGTGAATATAAAGCGCATCCATGAATGGTAGCTTTATCTCAGGATTCCATCGTATTAAATCAACTGAAATCGCATCATTATTATTCGACGGCATCTCAGTACAAAACGCCTGAATAACACCCTCTTTATCTCGCAAGACGAGAATGGCTGCTTTAGATACATACATATAAGTGAAATGACCAATCGAAAAGTATTTTTCCTTACGACCTTCCAACCATCTATCACTCACTTTTGTTAACGCTAACCAATCATCGTACGTATATGGTGGCTCTAAATATTCAAATTGATAACCAAGTGCCTCCAGTTTATTTAACGTTGCACGCATGCCACGTTTTTTCTTCCCACTTATTGAAAAGTCATTTAGATTTATAAGCGCTTCCTCACCCAATTTAAAAAATTGATTGCCAAAACTATGTTACAAAGACAAGTACCTTTCCGAAACTTGATAAAACACGATATCATAACCAAGGTACTCCGCATGTGCATAGAATGAACTCAACATCTCTTCAAAAACGTCTCCATTTCCGATTGGGTCTCCTAGTACAACAATCGTATTACGTTTCATTTTATAGATGAGAAACGCCTCTTGATAAATGAATATTTGTTTATCACCTGTAAACATTAAATGACTCAAGTGATGCCCACCATATCGTTCTAACAATGGTTCACATTCCCTTATCGAATGCTTACTCAGTTGCCCTTTATATCTCCTTTCGAAAAGCCAAACCACAATCATAACTAAAAAAGATATAACAACAAACGTTGTTAAAAAGCTATAAGATACCGAATATGTGAACATCTCAATGTTTTGAAGCCTGATCGTTACTAATGCTTCATTAATACTAAGTTGAATCATACCGATAATACATAGTAATGTCGTCATACCTATTACAAAACGTTTTAATCTAAATGTACGCTTTAAGACTTTGGCCTTTTTAAAAAGTTTCAATAATATAAACAAGTTAACCGCTATGATGACAATTTGAAAACTTGTTGCAAACGTCATCAAGGTCGTAAATAATATTGTAGCTTCAGACACAATACTAAATAATATAGCGCGTTTACTCCCTTTAAAGACACCATAAAAGTTCAAGAATAATAACAAACAAGCACTTATGTGAATCGATAATATAATGAGATAAAACTGGCGATCGTTATCATAAATACCATCGATAAAAATTGAAACACTATAGATGAAATAAATGAAAGTACTAAAGCTTAATACAACCATTTGAGCGACGTGAGGCAAGTTTCGTAAAATGTCCTTTTGAAACGAGCGAATAAAAGATGTCGTATCTTTCGCCGGGATATAGTATTTCGAAGCCTCGAGCAAACGCTTCGCAAATTGACCTAATTCAAATGTCATTAGGATAACAGCAACACATAAAGGTGCAATATAATAAACAAATCGGTATAAAAGTAAACCAAGGACAATCAGTTCCTCATCGATGCCTAGAGATTTAAGTCCGAGTACCATCACTAAATCGAAAGCACCAAAGCCACCTGGCACAAAACTAATTAGACCCGAAATAGAAGCAATAATGAATAAACTTAGTAAATCAATTAGGTCTATGTGTACATTTAATACAATAAAGCAAAAATATAATATGAAAAATGCACTTAACCACTCTATGCATGAAATAAGCATACAATACAAGCCTACTCGTCTGCGCCCTTTTATAACAGGTTTGATAAAGGTGTAAATAAGATAAAACGGTAGAAACAAAATGACAATGATATACATCCCTGCTAACCAAGGGCGATCAAATAACAAATATTGATTGTAGAAGAAATGATATATCATGAATAATCCAAGAAAGCTTAAACCGGTCATCATTGAAACTAAAATATAACTTATAAATCGAATGAGTGTAGGTCGATCTTGTACATAAGACTTGTAAAACATCATTCGGACGGATGCACCTATTATACCCCCAAAACCTAATACAGCATTGAACGCATTTATAATGTAACTAAACCTCATCACATTCTGAAGTGGAATCTTAATAGATAAAATTCTTGTTAGTAAAACATCATAGAGACATAAAATAAGGAGTGCTAAACAACCTGCTAGTATAAGAGGTATAAGCGTAAAACGGTCAATTTCAGTAAATAAATGAAGTACTTTGGAGATATTTATATGCTGAAGTTCTTGTTTTAATATGAAAAATACACAAATAAATAACGTAATTCCAAATATCAATTTTGCAAATTTAAGTATGGTCTTCTTCGATTGATAATTCATGTTGCGCCTCTTTATTGAATGATGTTGAAAAAAATATAGCACATATTTCATAAATTTGGTAGAAAATATACTTAGAAATTTATGATAAATTAATACGATTCAACAATTTTAGTAATGATTAGACATAAAATTTGCGTATTGTCGTGGCGTGGCTTTTCAAATAGAAAAAAGCTACCAACCTATACAGGCGGTAGCTTAAATGATCAAAACGCGATATTATTCGTAAGACACATTCTTGCGATCTTCTTCGATTTCATAAGCGCCAGCATCATCGCTGTAATATTTATTGTAACGACGCTTGAATATTAAGAAGAAATGCGTAACAAGTACTTTAATCACTGCGTATGCAGGAATACCGATAATCACACCGATAACACCGAGTAAATTACCTGCAGTTAATAACACGAAGATGATTGTTAATGGATGGATTTGTAATGTTTTACCCATCACATTGGGTGAAATAAAGTGACCTTCGATAAATTGAACCAATGTCCAAACCACAACGAGTTTTAATAACATAATTGGAGACATTGTAATAGATATGATAATAGCTGGCGTTATCGCAATTGTTGGACCGAGATAAGGAACGACGCTTGTCACGGCCGCGATACATGCAAGTACAACTGCGTATTTCAAGCCAATAACGCTATACCCAATAAATAGTAAAATACCGATACATAACGAAACGATAATTTGACCTTGAATGTATGAACCAACTTGATGACTCATCTTCTCAGTTAAATCATGGTAATCTTTACGGTATTTAGGTGGCATTAATTTCGTCGTGTAATCTTTAAACTTATGACCATCTTTAAGTAAGAAGAATAAAACGAATGGTGCCGTTAGAACGATTACCGTAATATTCGAAAGCGTATCAGCTAAGCTCTTAAGTGTTTGGCTAATGCCGCCGCCACCTGAAGATTTTTGAAGCATTTGTGGAATTTTCTTACTGAATTCCGTTGCTTTCGTTTGAACTTCATTATAAATGCTCGCAAACATACCATCGCTAAAGCGGTTATCTAAGAATTGATTGAACTTATCCATTAACTTAGGTACGTTTGTCGCTAAACTTTTAAGTTGATCACTTATTAATGGAATTAAGATATTTACGATAAATCCGAAACCAGCGACGATGAATACGAAGAGTATAATGATCCCCCAAAGTCGCGGTATATGGTAACGTTCCATTAAATTCACTAAAGGATTAAATAAGTAATATAGAATGAGTCCTACAAGAACAGGACCAACGATTGTGTTAAAGATAATCACTAGTGGCGTGAATATAAAGGAAACTTTATCAAAGATAAATATAAAAATTCCGATTAATATGAGCGCTATCAACGCAAATATTAAATTCTTGCCACCGAAGAATTTCATGAAGTGTGTCTCACGCATTGGAATGCGTTTTGAAGGTTTAGTCTCTTTCTCCGACATGCTTACACCTACTTTCTTATCCTTGTTTATCCCCTTATTGATATGGTTCTAAACAACAAATTTTACCAATACCTAGTTTACATAATATAATTATTGTTTTCTCGTTTCCACATAAAAAGACCAACCATATCAAATGGTTGGTCGTTGGAAAGATTATCGTTTCTTAGATTTTGCTTTTCAATTTGAATAATTGATATAAAACCGGTCTTACAGGCTTAATAAAGTCACCGATATACTCTTCTACTTTAGCATCGAAGCCTTTCTTAAACTGTTGAACACCAAAGTCTTCCGCTTCATCTGAAAAGTCTCCTGTAATGCCATAGAAATTATATTTGTTAATACCATGCTTCTTACCAAACTTAATCATTTCCCATTGCAACGCATACGCACCCATAAATTCATTATATTTAGGGTTAGAACCACTTGATAAGTAGTAGACCTCATGGTCATTGTATACATAAAGTGCAGCGGCTAAATCTAGAATCTTACCATCTGTTTGGATCAGTTCTTTAATATGTGCTACTTTCTTCTCTGTACTAGTAACAGTTTGTTCAGTTTGCTTGAACTTATTTTTATTTTTCTTAGAGTTTGGATTTTCACTTAAAACTTCTTCGATTTGTTTAAGTGCCTCTTTACCTTCGCCTAATTTAAACTCTAATTGAACGAGATATTTCTCTAAATCGATATAAGCAAGTTTTAAGAAACCATTATCCTTGTATACCTTTTGCATCTTTTCAAAATAAGGTTCGTCACGGAAGCTGAATCCATGCTTTTCTTCCGCCATTTGAAATAATTTGAAGAAGCGATTCGTTTCTTCAATTGGTAAGGTTTTAACTTTAACGCCCATTTCATCTGTCTTTTTAATATTACGACGCGTTTGGTAGTTCATATTCTTAAGTAATTGCTTTTCACTTTTACCTTCTAGATCCAGCACGGATAACCATCTAATTTGACTAATCTTATCATAACCAATGTCAAAGCCTTGATGAATGTATCCATGACGCTTAAGTTGAGCCATTAAAGGTTTGTTATTGAACGATTGGATAATATGCCCATCTGCGTCACGTAAGTTTTCCATAATATGAGGATCCAAACGCACATATAAACAATTATTAGCTTTTAAGAATTGGTTTAAATTAGAGAAGAAAAAATCGACAAGTTCGACATTATCATAATCCATTACTGGTCCACGATGTGTATAGAAGTAGTTGAAATATTTTAAGGCTCTTGTTTTATTTAATAAACAAGCAGCTAAAACATTGCCGTCTTCATCTTTAACACCTAATAAATAAGCTGTCTTACCTTCATTGTTAAGAAATTCGTAATTTTGAAGAGACTGCGTATAATGTGAAAAGTTCTCTTTCATAAATTGTTCAAACTCATGTAATTCTAACTCTTGAAAAAACATAACAATTACTCCTTATTCATCGTTAATATTAAAAATTTATCCTTATCATCTATAATATCATTATTATTTAAATTAAATATTAAGAACCCTTTAAAATTGTCGTGTACATTTATCTTTGAATATTCTTATTTAAAATAGCGATAACATATAAACCAAGAAACACTTCTACAGGTAAGCTTGCTGCAAAGAATTCGATTTCATGTTTTTCACCACGTTGCTTCGTTAACTTATGCTTACTCATATCTAAGAATGAGCGTCTTGCTTTCATAACAACCTTATCCGCTTCATCTTTAATATCTGTCGTTTGAGACATATAAGGGTTATGTAGGTTGTACGTGAAGTCCTTACCACAAAACTGATAAGGTAGTTGTTGTTTAATACCACTATCCTTACCTATCAATTTCTTCATTTTAAATGTACCGATTTTTTCATCATCTAAGTATACATCGTAGCCATAATGTACGGTGAAAAAGTGTGACTTTAAATATACTTTATGTTGAGGTGACTCAATTTCTAAACTACAACCAACAAATATCGTTGAAAGTGCCGACGCATACTTGTTAAGAATCGTGTCGTATTTGATCTCATAAGACAACGGTGTATGGTCGTTATTAAAGATAGGAATCTTTAAACTATGGAATAAATAAATAGGTGTTTGTAAAAAATACTCATGCTCGCCTAAATTCAAATCAACTTGCGCCTTATCTGTAATACTTTGTTGAAGTTGCTTTAATAACCTTTTACGAATATTTATAAATACGATAATAAAAATAAACAAACCTAATACGATAAGCCACATAACCCACCAGGGACCATCAATTATGAGAGGGGCATCAGTGAAATACAAATATGTATTATAAGTAGCAAAAATAGTCACTGCAATTAATAATATAATTGGGACTACTACTTCCATGAGTCATCCTCCTAAATTAAATTGTATAACTATAGAATAACAAAACTTTTTGAAATTATATATAAGAACTTCTTATTTTGAAAAAGAAAAACACTTAGCATGTTAAAACTAAGTGTTTATAAATAAAAATTAATTTTTAAGTTACCTCATTCGAAGTTTATAATACGTTAATATACCAAAGAAAATGATTAGACCAACTAATTGAATGATCCATACGATATTCATTTCACCAAATGTAATTTGTTGATAGAAATTATAAAACGATAGTGCTATAAAGAAGAATGCTACAGTGAATTTTGAAGCGAGATTAAATTGCAATTTCTCCATTTCATCTTGTTTTCGCATGTAAATCCTCCTCATCATTTATTCATATTTGAAAAGCTCATCTACAGTCACATTAAACTGTTTCGCCAATTTAAAAGCCAATACTAATGTCGGGTCGTACTTATTATTTTCAATCGCATTAATTGTTTGTCTTGAAACACGCACATTCTTACTTAAAGTATCCTGTGACATACCAATCTTTTTACGGTAAGCCCTAATATTATTTTTCATTAATCCTTCATCCTTAGCTATATTTACGGTTTACTTTAATATAGCTTAATACATATATAATGATAAAGATAGGAATATAAAGAATTTCAGGATTATAATAAACCGTTTGTGCCACAACATGCTTATCCGGTTGATATAGACCTATCCATTTAAAGATTAACCATAGCGCTATCGCTCTAAAGCTATAATTAAGCGTATAGGCCAAAGTTTCTAAGCGTATCTTCCTTCCTCGTTCATCTATGCGCCATTTACGTTTCATATTTTTGGTATCGATAGCTAAATATTTATTCTGGAATGTAAATAAGAGTATGATCAGTATCAACGCTGCAAGGTACTTCAACTTCTTTACCTCCTCAAAATGTAAAATACTTTTGACATTTATTACGATAATCGATTTCCATATTTATGTCAAATACTTTTTACATTTTTGTTCATTAAAAAAGCTCGAGCCTAGATAGCTCAAGCTTTTTAACGTTTATTCAATTGACATAAGGTATGCACCTTTTTCAATTTCTTTTGCTGAAGTGGTTTCAATCTTACGTTCACTACTATTTGTAAAGATGATAGGCGTAATATCGCTCTTCGCATGTTCACGTATATATTCAAGATCAACGCGAAGTAACGGTGTACCTACTTCAACCTTAGAACCCGCTTCAACTAATACTTCAAATCCCTTACCTTCAAGCTGCACTGTTTCAAGACCAAAGTGAATTAATAACTCAACGCCACTATCAGACTTTAAACCTATTGCATGTTTTGTTGGAAATACGAGCTCGACAGTACCATTAAATGGAGCAACCACTTCCCCAGTTATTGGTTTAATGGCAATACCTTCACCCATGAGCTTGTCACTAAATACTTGGTCAGGTACGTCACTTAAAGGCACAATTTGACCTTCAATTGGCGACATAACCTCCGTCTTATCTGTGATGTAAGTTGCCTCATCATCGTCAGTTACAGCCGTTTCTTCAGGCGAAGTAATACGTCCAGCAATAATTTCTGCGATATCATGTTTTAATTGATCCGATTTAGTACCAAAAATAGCTTGCATACTATTTCCTACTTCAAGAACGCCAGATGCTCCAAGATCCTTTAACGCTTGTACATTAACTGAAGGTTTATCTTTAATTTCAACTCTTAGTCTCGATATACAAGCATCAAGATGAACAATATTAGTTTTACCACCAAGAGCAGTTAGTATTTTGAACGGTAGATCATTTATTTTAGCATTTGAAGATGATCCACTGTCATCCTCTCTTCCAGGAGTTTTTAAATTAAATTTCTTAATTGCGAACGTAAATACAAAGTAATAAATAACTGAATAACATAAACCTACCGGAATTACGTATAGAGCATTACTTCTATCAAAAGTTAGTAAGCCATATAATATATAGTCAATTAGCCCACCTGAGAACGTCATGCCTATTTTTACATCTAAAAGATGCATGATTAAGAAAGATGATCCAGCAAGTAGAACGTGAATTCCATATAAAATTGGAGCGACAAACAAGAATGTAAATTCGATTGGTTCTGTGATACCTGTCAAGAAAGCCGTTAAGCCAGCTGACAACATTAACCCACCTACAACTTTCTTACGCTCAGGTCTTGCTTGACGATACATTGCATATGCTGCTGCTGGTAAACCGAATATCATAAATGGGTATTTACCTGTCATAAACGCCCCTGCAGTAAATTCAACCATATCTTTACTTTGAGCTTGCCAGATTGCAGTATCTCCGTGTACCACATTTCCAGCTTTTGTCGTATATTCTCCAAATTCAAACCAGAAAGGTGCGTAAAAAATATGATGTAGTCCAAATGGTATTAGTGATCTCTCAATGATGCCAAAAACTAATGTAGTTAATGTTAAGTTTTTATCAATCAAGAAATTTGAAAGTCCATTTAAACCACTTTGTATAGGTGGCCAAACAAAACTCAATGTAATACCTACCAAGATAGCTACAACACTCGTAATGATAGGCACAAATCTCTTACCTGAGAAGAAACCTAAAAATGGTGGTAACTCAATGTTGTAGTATTTGTTATAACACCATGCTGCGAGTGATCCCATTATGATACCACCAAACACCCCACTTTGAAGTGTAGGTATACCTAGAACTAAAGCATAACTTTGCGGTTTATTACCTTGATTCAGTGTTTCTTGACCTTCAGGGTACGAGAAAATATCATCAATCGTAATTCCCAAAATCTTGCTTATAGTTATATTCATAATTAAGTATCCAATTACAGCTGCTAATGCGGCTACACCATCTCCGCCTGCTAAACCTATAGCTTTACCTATAGCGAATAATAATGGTAAGTTACTAAAAATAATATCTCCAGCTGATTCCATTATTGAGGAAATCATCAAAATTATATCATTTTCTAACCATGGCATTATATTCACTAACTTTGGATTATGTAAAGCGTTACCAAGCGCGAGCAATATCCCTGCAGCAGGTAAGATAGCTACTGGTAACATTAATGCTTTACCAATTCTTTGTAATAATGCAAAAGCCTTTTTCCACATATATGTAACCTCCTAAATCTAAGATGACTTTGACAACAAAAAAAGGCATGAGTAAATAACGAGATTGTTTACTCGCTATCACTCATGCCTGATCGAATCAGTTACACGTTTATTGTTGCGTTAGATTATGTATATGTAATGTGAGGTACATAACCTCAGCCTCATAAATGTCAACATTCAATTGTTGTTGCATCATCTTCATTATCTTAACGGCTATATTATAGCACCTCGGATAATGGTTTTGCAATACATTTTCAAATTCGCATTGTTTTTTTACAATATCACCATGACGTAGTCGCTTTATTAAGAAATTGATATGCCTAATGAACCTATGATATGGAATACCGAGTTTATCAACTTCAATTTTAAAGTCACTTTCAATGATTTGAACACAGAGTAGGATGAGCTCATTCGTCTGACTCAATTCTTTTAATGATTCTGATTGCTTATTAGAAGCGATATGTAAAGCAATAAACCCAATTTCATCATCTGGAAAGCGTAGATATAACGACTCACTAAGTTGTTTAATTAATTTATCAGCGATTTGGTAATCATCTGGTTACAATTGCTTAATTTCATTTTGAAAAGGATTATAGATAATCTGCCCTTCTTTAATACGTTTTATAGCGAAGATTAAATGATCGGTTAAAGATAACATAAGCGCATTCATTTTAGATGCATCGCAATAGTCCTTAACTATATTCACCGCATCAATAATAGCGTGAATAATATAATCCTCAGTTATCTCTACCAATGCTTTATAATGCGCTTTGTCACGTTCAGTTTTAAGCGTATAGACTTTTTCAATCAAGGTCGTATCAGATAACACCATGCCCCGTTTCTTATTAAAACCTATGCCTTTACCAATGAGAACCACTTCTTGATCCTTGAAAGTACATATTAAGACATTATTATTGAGCACCTTTTGAATATTATACTTTCTCAAAGCGGTCACCTTCTTTTTAGATATCAAGCAAAATTATATATGGTTTCACACGATAATAAAAGCACTTTTTTAACAAACATGTTCCAATAGATTGACGATTATTAAATTTAAGTGTATTTAGACATTAAATCACTAGTTTTTTATATAAATAAATATATTTAGTGTTATAATACTTAATAATTATATATCTAAGGGGTATGTATATTGAAAAAGTTAAGCATCTTTATTATTATAACTATATTTGTATCAGGATGTTCAAACTTCTCTAAAGAAGACCTAGATGGCTATTGGGAGGAAAAATTCAACACAATGTATCATGAGGAAATAGATGATTTACACTTTGATGCGGAAAATGATAAATATCATCTTATCTCAGAAGCTATGACGATTGATGAAGGCAAATTTGAAATTAAAGGTGAGAAAATCATTCTTAAAAGTCATCGCGGAAAAGAGCGTCAAGTTATCCTTATTAAAGATAATGGTAAGTACCTTCAATTCAAGGATAAAAAATATAAGAAATTTAAATAAGTTAAAAAGCCTAATTTCTACATCCAATGTGTCACTCTAGTATGACACGATATAGAAATTAGGCTTATTATATGAGTTTTATTTTTTCTTCTTGTCTTCATCGCTACCGATAGCTATACCAATTGCTAAACCAGCACCTATTCCAAGCGGGAATGGCATTAGCATACTAAATACAACTGAGAACAGAAATGAAAACGTAATTAAGTTTTGATTGTCTTTAATGAACTGTTTCATTTTGAATCAAAATTATTTCTTTTTATCTTTCTTTTTCTTCTTCTTATCTTTTTTCTTTTGCTTGTCTGGATTTTGATCAATTTCATTTTGTTTTAATCCAGCTAAAGTACCGATAATCGCTGCTAATACAGGAAGAACTAAAATGAATACAACATTAAAAGGAATTGTGTCTTGAATAGGTAATTCATTTTTTCTTCTCATATTAGGATGCGTGTCATTAGAGAAAGCATCTGTGTTCGTATTCGTAGCTGGTCGATTATCTTCCTTATTTAATTCATTATTAAACTTTTTTTCTTCACTCATATATATCGTCCCCTTTTATGTGTTATTTCACCAATACCCACTTTTAAATAAAATGACACGTAAAAAGTAAAAAAAGATGAAATCCATATAGGATTTCATCTCATCGTTTAATGCTTTTTAAGTTTATTTTCGTATTCTTCAACAGTTTTAGCATCTTTACCCCAACATTCAATACCGAATAAATTAATTTCTAATTCTTCTGGTCTAAATATAGGGCGTTTGCCAGCTTTTCGTTGACGTTGATAGTCTTTCATTACTGAAAAAGCAATGTTAGATAGACCAATAATCGCGATAATGTTGACGATTGCCATAAGACCCATGAATAAGTCAGCAGTACTCCATACCGTTTCAGTCTTAACGACTGCACCGACAAATACAAGTACGACAACTAAACAGCGGAATACGAATAGAATCGCTTTATTACGTGATAAAAATTCGATATTAGACTGGCCATAGTAGTAGTTACCTACTAAAGATGAAAATGCGAATAATGTAATCGCAACAGTTAAGAATATGCCACCGAAACTACCTAGATGCGCATTTAAAGCAGTCTGAGTTACTTCAACACCTTGAGGTGCCTTTTCACCAAACTCTAAACCAGAATAAAGTAAAATCATGATTGCAGTAGCTGTACAAACAAGCATCGTATCAAAGAATACGCCTAATGATTGAATTAAGCCTTGTTTAACTGGGTGAGATACGGCTGCTGTAGCGGCTGCGTTTGGAGCAGAACCCATACCTGCTTCGTTTGAGAATAAACCACGTTTAACACCTTGCAGTACCGCAAAGCCAACGCCACCGCCAATGACTTGATTCATACCAAAAGCACTTTGGATAATCATGACTAACATTGGAATGACTTTATCAATATTTAAAATTAAAATGATGAATACGATAGCGATATAAATCAGTGCCATGATAGGTACGATAGTAGAAGACAATTTCGCTATGCTTCTCACACCACCAAAGATAATCACACCTGTAAGTATCGCTAACACAATCCCTGTAATAATAGGACTAATATGATACTGAGTCTTAAGTGATTCAGCAATCGTATTAGATTGCACTGTATTAAATACGAATGCGAAAGTCACGGTAATTAATACCGTAAATACAATACCTAACCACTTTTGATTTAAACCTTTAGTAATGTAATAAGCTGGTCCACCTCTAAAGCCACCGTCTTTATCTGGTACTTTGTAGACTTGCGCTAACGTTGCTTCGACAAAAGCACTTGCTGCACCGATGAATGCAATGATCCACATCCAGAATACAGCACCTGGTCCACCGAGTACGATTGCTGTAGCTACCCCAGCAATGTTTCCAGTACCTACACGTGACCCAGCACTAATCGCAAATGCTTGGAATGGCGAGATACCTTTTTTACCAGTATCTAACGTTTCAGGTTTTTCTGTTAAAGCACGGAACATTTCTTTAAACCATCGGAACTGAACGAATCTTGAACCGATTGTAAAGAAGAAGCCAACAGTTAATAATAAACCTATGAGGTACTGTGACCATATTAATTCATTCCCGACTTCAACAAACGTTTTAAACCAGCCAGGAATGAAATCATCAAAATTTTTCAATGTTGATCCCTCTCATCCATGTAAAATCATACTAAAATTTATCATTTATTATAATATGATATACATTTTATCATCAATTACATAAAGTGACTATTATTTTTTTAATTATGATCACTAATAATCATATATGATATATCACCAAATTCTTTTATATCAACGATAAATGTACCATTTGTATATTGTTCAGATAAATGAATATCTTTATTAGCACCTTCATGGACTTTTCCTGAAGTGGACACGATTTCATAAGATGTATCCGCTTCACGACATGTTTTCGCATCTACAATACGATGCGGTTGTTTCTTCAATTCTTTAAGCAATGTTAAACCACGTTGGGCGCGCTTGGCTTTTGCTAAAGTGTTATAACCAATACGCTTAATTGCACCACGTTGCGTCACCATTAAGATAGTATCCGCTTCACTAACAGCGTCTGTCATTACGACGAAATCCTCGTCCTTAAGGTTAATCGATTTCACACCAGCTGCTCTTAGACCTGTATCAGAGAGCTCAGATGCGTCATAAGTTAACGACATGCCCTTGTGTGTGAGCACTGTTAATGTCTTGTCTGAAGTAATCTTAAAGACGGAAATAACATCATCCTGATCTTTCATACGCATTGCGATGAGTGGCTTCGTATAACGAGATGACTTGAATAAACCGATATTACTCTTCTTAATCATGCCGTTACGCGTCGCAAGCACATAATAACCGTCGTCTTTAAAGTCGTTCTCGGTATACATATTAATCATTTTCTCATCATCATCGATCGGAACAATTTGAGACACGTGTTGACCTAAATCTTTCCACTTGATGTCAGAGAGCTTATGAACAGGAATATTTAGGTAACGCCCTTTATTCGTAAACACAAGTAGTGTTTGTTGCGTGTGACCTTCAATATATTTGAGAAGCGTATCTTCATTCTTAAGGCCAACTTCAGTAACACCACTTGCATTAAAGCTTCGAATTGATGTGCGTTTAATGTAACCGTCGTGCGTTAAGCTTATGATAACGTCCTCTTTCGGCACAAGGACTTCTTTATCGATTTTGATTTCTTCGATTTCAGCCTCAATGACTGATAGACGATCTTCTTTATAAGTTTTTTGAATGTCTTTTAACTCAGACTCAATCACGCTAAGTAATGCGTCGTGGTTATCTAAGATTTCACGTAAGCGACTTATGAGGTTCTCAAGCTCTTCATGTTCATTCTCTAAAGCAACGATATCTGTATTCGTTAAACGGTAAAGTTGTAACATGACGATGGCTTCAGCTTGTGCTTCCGTAAAGTCATAGGTTTCTACAAGATTGTCTTTCGCGTCTTTCTTATTTTTAGAGTTACGGATGAGTTGAATGACTTCATCAAGTATCGATAACGCTTTCATTAAACCTTCAACGATATGCATACGCTTTTCAGCTTGGTTTAAATCGTAACGTGTACGTCGTGTCACAACTTCAATTTGGTGGTTTAAGTAGCTATCAATCATCGCTTTAATACCCATTAACTTAGGACGACCTTCACTGATTGCAACCATATTAAAGTTATAAGCTACTTGTAAATCCGTATTCTTATATAGGAAGTTAAGGACAGAAGATGGATTCACATCTTTCTTAAGTTCAATCGCGACACGTAAACCTGTACGGTCTGTTTCATCACGAACCTCAACAATACCATCGACCTTTTTATCAGCGCGTAATTCGTCAATCTTCTTAACTAACGCACTTTTATTCACTTCAAAAGGTATCTCTGTCACAAGTAATTGCTTACGACCGCTGCGTAACTTGTCCACTTCAACTTTAGAGCGTACAACAATTTTACCTTTACCTGTTTCGTAGGCTTTCTTAATACCGTCTATCCCTTGGATTATACCACCTGTAGGAAAGTCCGGTCCCTTTAACGATTTCATAAGTTGGCTAACCGTAATATCCGGGTTCTTAATATATTTAAGTGTCGCTTGAATAACTTCATTTAAATTATGAGGTGGAATATCCGTCGCATAACCTGATGAAATACCTGTAGAACCATTTACAAGTAGGTTTGGAAATCTTGATGGTAATACCATAGGTTCTTCTTCAGTATCATCATAGTTCGGCATGTAATCGACAGTGTCTTTATTAATATCTCTTAAAAGCTCTTCAGATAGTTTACTTAATTTAGCCTCCGTATAACGCATCGCAGCAGGCGGATCATTATCAATACTACCGTTGTTACCATGCATTTCGATTAAGAGATGACGTAGTTTCCACTCTTGACTTAAACGAACCATCGCGTCATATACGGATGTATCACCATGAGGGTGAAATTGCCCAATTACGTCACCAACTGTCTTGGCACTTTTACGAAAATGTTTATCATACGTGTTACCGCTAGAATACATCGCATATAAAATACGGCGTTGTACCGGCTTTAAGCCGTCTCTAACGTCAGGTAACGCACGTTCTTGAATGATATATTTACTATAACGTCCAAAGCGATCACCAATCACATCTTCAAGAGGTAAGTTTTGAATGATCTCACTCATGAGTTATCCCCCTCTTCATATTCAGTTTTATCCATGATGTGTACTTCATCACTCTCTAGAATGCTTTGTTCTTCTTGTAAGCCAAATTCTACATGACTCTCTATCCATTCGCGACGTGGAGCAACTTTGTCACCCATTAATGTCGATACGCGTTTAGAAGAACGTACTTCGTCTTCAATTTGAACGCTAATTAATGTACGTGTTTCAGGGTTCATTGTTGTTTCCCATAACTGATCAGGATTCATTTCACCAAGACCCTTGTAACGTTGTAAAATGACACCTTTACCAAGTTTCTTTTGTAATTGAGCCAGTTCATCTTCCGTCCACGCATATTCGACTTTCTTCGTTTTACCCTTACCTTTTTCGAGTTTAAATAAAGGAGGTAATGCGATAAATACACGTCCCGCTTTAACGAGCGGTCGCATATATTTAAAGAAGAACGTCAGTAAGAGCACTTGAATGTGTGCTCCATCCGTATCGGCATCAGTCATGATAATCACGCGATTGTAATTACTATCCTCTAACTTAAACTCATTACCGACACCTGCACCGATTGTATGGATAATCGTATTGATTTCTTCATTTTTGAAGATTTCTTCAAGCTTAGCCTTTTCCGTATTAATGACTTTACCACGAAGCGGTAATATCGCTTGGAATTTACGGTCACGGCCTAATTTAGCCGAACCACCTGCTGAGTCACCCTCAACAAGATATAATTCGTTCTTATCCGTATTTTTACTTTGCGCAGGCGTTAATTTACCTGATAATAATGTATCCTTACGTTTATTCTTCTTACCAGAACGTGCGTCTTCACGTGCTTTACGTGCTGCTTCACGCGCTTGTTGGGCCTTAATGGCCTTTTTCACAAGGGCTTTAGATAATTGCCCTTTCTCCTCTAAATAATAAGGCAGTTTCTCAGCCACAATTTGATCCACGGCACCTCTTGCTTCATTCGTACCTAATTTAGATTTCGTTTGACCTTCGAATTGTAAGAGATGTTCAGGAATACGCACTGAAATAATCGCCGTTAAACCTTCGCGAATATCATTACCTTCAAGGTTCTTATCCTTAGCTTTCAGTTCGCCGATACGTCTCGCATAATCGTTAAACATGCGCGTCATCGCCGTTTTAAAGCCAACTTCATGCGTACCACCATCTTTAGTACGTACGTTGTTCACGAAGCTTAGAATACTTTCTGAGTATTGATCATTATATTGAAAAGCCACGTCTACTTCGATTTGATTTGCTGTACCTTGAAACATAGTTACATCGTGCAAGATTTCTTTACCTTCATTAACATATTCAACGAACGCCTTAATACCTTCTTCATAATGATACACTTCTTCGCGTTCCTTACCTTCACGATGATCCGTTAACGTAATTTTAAGGTCTTTTAAAAGGAAAGCCGACTCTTGTAAACGTTCGCTTAACGTTTCGAAATTAAACTGTTGCGCTGATTTGAAGATATTTGGATCAGGTAAGAATGAAACTTTCGTTCCTGTCTTACGTGTTTTACCTTCCTTCTTAAGTCCAGTCGCAGGATGTCCACCGTTCTCAAAACGTTGACGGAAGATCGTGCCATCCCTATGTATCTCAACTTCTAACCATGCACTTAGCGCATTAACAACAGATGCACCTACACCGTGTAAACCACCTGAAGTTTTATAGCCACCTTGGCCAAATTTACCTCCGGCGTGTAGCACTGTGAAAATGACTTCAGCAGTCGGTTTACCAGAAGCATGAATACCTGTAGGCATTCCACGTCCATTATCTTCTATAGATATACTTTCATCTTTATTAATAGATATTTTAATTTCATTTCCAAATCCGTTTAAAACTTCGTCTACAGAATTATCTACAATTTCATACACGAGATGATGTAGACCTCTTTTATCTGTAGAACCGATGTACATACCAGGTCGCTTACGTACGGCCTCTAAGCCTTCTAAGACCTGTATGGAGTCATCGGAGTAATTCATTTGATTGTTTCTTGCCAATCGATTCGCCTCCCACAAACATACGTTCGTTACAAAAACTATACAATAGTTATTTTTATATAAAATCACTTAAAATGCAAGCATCTAACCGAATTCACGTGATGAAAATACTAGATTTTATCTTCAAATTCGTGTATCTTGATTAAGGTATGTTACAATGGTTTTAGGTTAATAAAGGATGTGAGATAATGACGCTTATTTTAACATATGGAATTATGTTTTTGCTCAGTTACCTTATAGGCGCATTTCCAAGTGGTTTTGTAATTGGTAAACTGTTTTTCAAAAAAGACATTAGAGATTATGGAAGCGGTAATACTGGTGCTACCAATAGTTTTAGGGTACTTGGAAAACCTGCTGGATTTGTAGTTACATTTCTAGATATCTTCAAAGGTTATATCGTCGTATTCTTTCCGTTATGGTTTAACGTTGAAGTATCAGGTATAATTGTAGGAATATTTGCCATTTTAGGACATGTTTATCCGATCTTCTTAAAATTTAGAGGTGGTAAAGCTGTTGCTACAAGTGCCGGCGGTCTCTTAGCATTTAACCCAATATTTTTACTTATTTTACTCGCAATTTTCTTTGTAATTTTATATCTTACTAAGTACGTATCTTTATCTAGCATTATCGCGGCTATTTGTTGCGTCATTGGATCTATCATCTTATGGAACTACGCTTTAATCATCGTGAGTTTTATAGTCGCAGCCGTACTCATCTTTAGACATCGCTCTAATATTGTACGTATATTTAAAGGTACTGAACCAAAGATTAAATGGATGTAATTTGAATTCAAAATTAACGCCAGAAATCACGTCATGTGGTTTCTGGTTTTTTAAGTTCGATTACTTTAATATCAAAATAATTCAGTGTTATAATTTACCTATCAAAATAAAAATACCAAATCGGTATGAAAGGATGATTGCATGCAATTTGAACTTACTTCACAAGCAGTTGAATGGTTTAAGAAAGAACTTGAGTTACCAAGCGAAAATAAAGTGCTACTATTTTACGTGCGTTATGGTGGCGAATTTCAATTAAAAGCTGGATTTAGCCCTGCCTTTACAGTAGAACCTAAAGATGACGTTGATGCTGGCTTTGAAGACAAATACGATGATTTAGAAATTGCAATACCTGAAAAAGATGTTTGGTATTTTGAAGATGATCACCTAGTAGTAGACGTTAATGAAAACGACGAAATCACATATAACGTTAAATAATATAATTAAATGGGTCTGAGGACATATTGCCACAATTCCCTTAAACAGCATGCTTTCCTGGGGCATGGCCGGAGCCTGTAGTCTCCGGTCTCATGCTATTCCCCTAGGAGTCAGCTGTTTCGAGAATTGCTTGAAATAAAGCTTAAATGCTCTATTTCACTACTTGTTTCCTCAGACCCATTATTAATATTATTGTTCAATATCAATACCATCTACAACTTCGAAGTCTACGCCTTCTTTATTTTTCTGATTGATATACGCATATACACGATGCCATTCTGGGAAATAACGATCTAAACGAATTGGCTTAAATGAATCTTTTTGAATACAAATATTATCCGTGTACCCTTTCGTAACAACCTCGTCATCCTCGTTATAGATTTCATATTGATAACGTGAACGTATACGTGAATAACTAGATACCCAAGTCTTAACACGTACGACGTTTGGATATGTCACTGATTTTACATAATCAATATGTAAGACTGTGACAGGAGATACCACGCCTGCTTTTTCCATTTCAGTATAATTTAAGCCTAATTTTAATATGTAATCTGTGCGCGCTACTTCAAACCAAGTGGCATAATTACCATGATAAATGACACCCATTTTATCTGTTTCTTGGTATCTTGATGGAATTGTCGTAATACTGTAAATCATTGATTACACCTCATTCACTAAATTTATGATTTTTTATTGATTTTTCTATAACGTGCCAACTTATTGAAGCGGCTATTATAGGCATATACTTTCATTATTTACCCTTTATGTATAGTTTTTAAAGATTAATTAAAATAATAATTGGGTCTGAGACAAGTTTCTTTGTCCCAGACCCCTTATTGATTCTTATACGCTTACATTTCTTTTCAAAAATGATTGATAATGAAACGATGCGAATTAAGCTAATTTCTTACGTAATACTAATTGTAAGATACCACCATGACGGTAGTAGTCAACTTCAACATTTGAGTCGAAACGTGCGATTACTTCAAATTCAACTACTGAACCATCTTGCTTTTTAGCGGTTACTTTAAGAAGATCTTTAGGTTTAACATCTTCAGTGATGTCTACTGAAATTTCTTCAGTTCCATCTAAGCCTAAGCTATCAGCTGATTCACCGTCTTTAAATTGTAGTGGTAACACACCCATCATAACTAAGTTAGAACGGTGGATACGTTCGTAGCTTTGCGCGATTACTGTTTTAACACCTAAAAGGTTTGTACCTTTAGCTGCCCAGTCACGTGATGAGCCCATACCGTAGTCATTACCTGCAAGTACAACTAAGCCAGTACCATCTTGTTTGTACTTCATAGCTGCATCATAGATAGGCATAACTTCATCAGTTGGCCAATAAGTAGTAAAGCCACCTTCTGTACCTGGCGCTAATTGGTTTTTAATACGGATGTTCGCGAATGTACCACGTACCATAACTTCATGGTTACCACGGCGTGAACCATAAGAGTTAAAGTCACGAATATCAACGTTGTTATCTAATAAATATTTACCTGCTGGTGTATCTTTACCGATAGCACCCGCTGGAGAAATGTGGTCAGTTGTAACTGAGTCACCGAATTTACCCATTACGCGTAAGTCTTTAAGAGGCTCGATTGATTCTGGCTCTTTAGAAAGACCTTGGAAAAATGTTGGGTTTTGGATATATGTTGAACTTGGATCGAAGTCGTATAATGGTTTTTCAGTTGTATCGATTTCGTTCCATAATTCGTTATTACTATATACGTTTTCGTATTCTTCTTTGAATAATTCAGGTGTAACAACTTTTTCAACAGTATCAGCAACTTCTTGGATTGAAGGCCAGATATCTTTTAAGAATACATCGTTACCATCGTTATCTTTACCGATTGGGTCGTTTTGAAGGTCGATATCTACAGTACCAGCTAAAGCGTACGCAACTACTAATTGTGGTGAAGCTAAGTAGTTTGCTTTTACTAATGGGTGGATACGTCCTTCGAAGTTACGGTTACCAGAAAGTACTGAAGTAACTAATAAGTCTTCTTTAGCAATTGCTGTTTCGATTTCTTCAAGTAAAGGACCTGAGTTACCGATACAAGTAGTACAACCATAACCAACTAAGTTGAAACCTAAGTGGTCTAAATACTCTTGTAAGCCTGAGTCACGTAAGTAACCAGTTACAACTTTTGAACCTGGCGCTAATGAAGTCTTAACGTATTCAGGTACTTTTAAGCCTTTTTTAACTGCGTTACGAGCGACTAAACCAGCACCTAACATAACGTAAGGGTTAGATGTATTTGTACATGATGTAATTGCTGCAATCGCAATATCACCAGTAGTCATTTTCTTAGTCGTACCATCTTTAAATTCGATAGTAGCTTCTTTATCGAACTCGCTCTTATCTAAGCCATGTCCTTGGTTACCAGCTGGAGCTGTAACTGATTTTTCGAATTCTTCTTTCATATCGCTTAAGAAGATTAAATCTTGAGGACGTTTAGGACCTGATAATGAAGCTTCAACAGTTGATAAGTCTAATTCAACTACATCTGTGTAGTTAGGATCTTCTTTAGAAACGTCATAGAACATTTCGTTTTCTTCTAAATATTTCTTAACTAATTCGATGTGTTCTTCTGAACGACCAGTTAAGCGTAAGTATTTAAGTGATTCTTCATCAACTGGGAAGAAACCACAAGTTGCACCGTATTCAGGCGCCATGTTAGCGATTGTAGCACGGTCAGCTAATGGTAATGAATTTACACCAGGACCAAAGAATTCAACGAATTTACCAACTACGCCTTTTTTACGTAATAATTCAGTTACGCGTAAAGCAAGGTCAGTAGCAGTAGCACCTTGAGGTAATTCATTTGATAAACGAACACCAATAACTTCAGGAATTGGGAAGTATGATGGTTGACCAAGCATACCTGCTTCAGCTTCGATACCACCAACACCCCAGCCTAATACGCCAAGGCCGTTGATCATAGTAGTATGAGAGTCAGTACCTACTAATGTATCTGGGAATAAAACTTGTTCGCCGTCTTCTTCACGTGCGTGCACAACGTTAGCTAAGTATTCTAAGTTAACTTGGTGTACGATACCAGTTGCTGGTGGCACAGCGTTATAGTTATTGAATGCTTTAGTTGCCCAGTTTAAGAATTGGTAACGTTCATAGTTACGTTCGAATTCTAATTTCATGTTACGTTGTAACGCTTCTGGGTTCGCATAGCTATCAACTTGTACAGAGTGGTCAATAACTAAGTCCACTGGTACTTCTGGGTTGATTTTGCTTAAGTCGCCGCCAACATCATCCATGGCTTTACGTAAAGATGCTAAGTCAACTACTGCTGGAACACCAGTGAAGTCTTGTAAAATTACACGAGATGGTTTGAATGGAACTTCACCGTTCGTTTCATTTTTACCAAAATTCGCTAATTTTTCGATATGCTCATCAGTGATAACACTTTCATCATTTTGACGTAATACAGATTCAAGTAACACACGGATTGAGTAAGGTAATTGACTAATCTTAGTTAAACCTTTTTGTTCTAAAGATTTTAGATCATAATATGTATACGATTTACCATTAAGATCTAAACTTTTCTTAGCTTCTTGTTTTAAATTAGAAGTCATAATGAGTTCCCCCCTGAATTTTCTATATGCCTTTATTAACATTGTATCTATTCGCCGTATTGAATACAACACTCATCCCCTATAAACGACGAAAAACGCGTTTTTTATTTCTAATTAGAAACTATAAGTAAATGTTATCACTAAACCTTAGTGTAATAAGTTTACATTATTAATTGAGAATCATTTTCAATCATTTTCTCTAAAAAATAGGAGCCCTTTAAGGCTCCTAGAAAAAGATATATTTAATTATTTTTCATGACTTCTTTTTGCTTTACGTTTCTCAATTAAATCGTCTTCATAATCTTCTTTCGTGTGTTCAACATAATCTTTTAAGCGATTCTTATTAGGAGATAATGTTAGTCCTAAGAATTTACGTTCGTTATTGGCATCCTTATAGAAACTAATCATCATCATTATTATGATGAACGAGAACGGTAATGCACTTATAATAGCAGCACTTTGAATAGCATCTAATGCTTTAGTACCGCCACCACCAGAAAGTAATAAAACGAATGCGATAAGTGATTGTGCAATACCCCAAGTGATTTTAACAAAGTTAGATGGGTTTAAAGAACCATCTGAAGTTTGCATACCAAGTACGAAAGTTGCTGAATCGGCTGAAGTAATAAAGAATGAAGCGATTAATAATAACGCGATAATCGATAATACCATACCCATTGGCATATGGTTGAAGATACCAAATAGTTGCGTATCTGGCGTCATTTCAAAGATTTCTTTGTGTTTTTTAGCTGTTTCGATACCTAATACACCGAATACACTGAACCAGATGAAACTGATAATTGCTGGAACAAGTAAAACACCAAGAATAAATTCACGTACTGTACGTCCTTTAGATACACGGGCAATGAATACACCAACGAATGGACTCCAGCTTAGCCACCAACCCCAATAGTAAAGTGTCCAAGTAGACATCCAATCTTGTTTTTGAGGATTTAAAGCTGCTGTATCAAAACTGTTGAATAAGAATGAGTTTAACAAGTTACCTGTTGCACCAGTCATCATGTTTAAGATAAGGACTGTAGGACCAATCACTAACGCTGCGATTAATAGTAAAGTACCTAAACCGATATTTAAGTTACTTAAGATTTGAATACCTTTACTTAGTCCTGACCAAGCACTCGCAATGAATAATAATGTAACTACAACAATGATAATACCTTGAACAAAGATATTGTTAGGAATATTAAATAAATATTCTAAACCACCGTTGATTTGAATAGCTCCCATACCTAATGAAACTGCTACACCAGTAACCGTAGCAAATACCGCTAGGATATCGATAATCTTTCCAATAGATCCGTCAACTTTATCACCTAATAATGGGCGTAACGTTTTTGAAAGTAAACCAGGTTCACCTTTTCTAAATTGAGCATAAGCTAAGGCTAAAGCAACTACACCATATACAGCCCATGCGTGGAAGCCCCAGTGGAAGAAAGTTGATCGTAGTGATTCAGTGTAAGCTTGGCTTGTTTTAGGATCCGCAGTTGGCGGTGCAGCAAAATGACCAATAGGTTCAGCAGCACCATAGAAAACTAAACCGATACCCATACCAGCACTGAATAACATCGCAAACCAAGATAACGTGTTAAATTCAGGCTTATCTTGAGGTTTACCAAGCTTTAATTTACCGATAGGACTAAAAATTAAAAATACGCAGAAAAACACGATAATCGTAGTAAGAATTAAATAATACCAGCCTAAATTAGTCGTAATCCACGTTTTAATAGCACCTGAAGTACTATCAAATTTAGCTGGCCAAAAAATCCCGATTAAAACCAGGATACCAACTAAAATTGAACTAATTATAAAGACGGGCGTGAACTTCTTACCTTGTGTTTTATTCTCTGAAGAAGTATTCATAATTAAATAACACCCTTTCTACAAAATATTTAGTTTTTCCAAAGATAGAGAGATAGTAAAATTTAAGTTTCTAAAAATTACTTTCTGAGCAGTCATTCTAAAGAATAACAAAATAGAATATTTTAATCAATTCTATTTAAACTTTCTATACCATTTTAGTTCGCAATATTGTATAATATGGAACATATGTTGTGCGAAGGAGAATATTAAATGTCATTAATTAAAGAGTTTAAAGAATTCGCTTTGAAAGGTAATGTATTAGAGTTAGCAATCGCCGTTGTTATGGGTGCTGCTTTTAATAAAATTATCAGTTCATTAGTTGAAAACGTAATCATGCCTTTAATTGGATTAATCTTTGGTGAAGTAGATTTCGCTAAGAACTGGTCTATTATGGGAATTAAATACGGATTATTCATTCAATCAGTAATTGATTTTATTATTATTGCTTTTGCTTTATTCGTATTTATCAAAATTGCGAATACGTTAATGAAACCTAAAGTTGAAGAAGAAAATACGTTACTTTTAACTGAAATTAGAGATTTATTAAGACAACAAAATAAATAATCTTAAATTTTAGATTGATTAAAGTTAACTAAAAAGTCAGAGCCATGAATTTGGCCCTGACTTTTTTTAATGATTAATTTTAAATGTAGTCTTGCTATCAATATTTTCATTGTTAACTTCAAGTATGATAGGCATTCGTTGTTTTAGTTCTTGAACGTGTGAGATAACGCCCACTAAACGTCCTGAAGATTTAAGAGATAATAAAGCATCTAAAGCCTTAGATAACGTTTCTTCATCGAGCGTTCCGAACCCTTCGTCAATAAACATAGCATCAAGACTAATGCCACCTGACTCGTGTTGTATCACTTCGCTTAAACCTAGTGCCAGAGCTAGTGATGCTTGGAAAGTCTCTCCACCTGATAACGAAGAAATATGACGCGTTTTATTTGAATGCGCATCGAAAACTTCTATCTCTAGACCACTTAATCCTTGCGATAAATCTTCACGTCTTACCAATTGATATCTTTGGTTCGTCATTTTCATAAATCGGATATTAGCTTGTTCTAAAATAGACTCTAAAAACTCAATGAGTACAAAGTTTTCTAGAGTTAGCTTTTTAGGATTTTTACCATTAAAGATCTCGGACAATTTAACAGTCATTTCCTGATATTTAAGTTCATCATGTAATTTCTTGATAATGGCGTCTATTTTATCTAATTTAACTATATTTTGGTTTCGTACCAATGCCATCTCATTTAATTGTTTCATTGAAATTTTCTTCTCGTCTTCGCTCGCTTCAAAAGCTGCTTTGACTTCGTTTAAATCTAGCTTAGGTTTATCTTGAACAGACGCTTCTAAATTTGTTTTTGAGTACATTAAATTATTGTAAGCTGTTCGATATTCATTAACCTTACGAAGAACTTGATCTTTGTTAGCTAATTCTTCTTTAATACGACCAATTTCATCTAAAGATTTTATATGTTTTTCTTCCATATCACGACGAATTTGATCATCTAACGTCTTAATTTGTGCTTGAACGTTGGAAAGATTGTTCGTGTAATGTTCAATACTATTATGAGCAATTTCAATATTAGTGCTAATATGTTGTAATTGCCCTTCAATATGTTTCCTCTTAGTTTCATATTCCTCGTTAAAAGCCTTTAGGCTATTATATTCCTCAATAAACGAGTCAACATCATTATGATCCGTATCTTTTTTGAAAGCACTAATATCTTCTTCCATGACTTTTATTTCTGAATTTATATCTTTTAATTCAATTTCTTTATCAAAGGCTTGCTTCTGTTTATCATTTATCTTATTTTTTAATTTTTCCTTTAACTCTTGTTGCTCTAACAACCTAGTTCGTTTTTGGTCACTTTCTAAAATACGTTGCTTTAAATCCTGATCGTTATTCTTTGGTTCTTCTTTAACCGGATTTTCATCTCGTTTTACTTCATATTGTTTTAACTCAATTAATAAATTTGAGTATGTTTGATTAAAATCATCTAACTTGCGCTTCAAGTTATTGTACGTTTTTTCTTTAGAAGCGATCTCATCGTAATTAACATGTGAAGTGATGTTATCTATCTCATGACCGCATACTGGACAAGTATCCCCTTCAGCTAACATTGATTGTAACGACTCAATAAGTGCCTTTTTATTAGATAAATCAAAGGACCTTGAATTGAAAGATTTGAGCTCATCTTCTAAATCGTTAATTTGTTTGCTCACGTCTTCAAGCTGTCTTTGTAAACGATCAATGTTTTGAATCGCATCCATATACTTCTTATAAGCATCTCGATTAGCCTCAATTTGCGCGCTTTCTTGTTTAAGCGCAGAAATATGCTCAAACAGTTGATTTATTTCCTCATGATCAACACGATTTTGAGCGAGTTCTTTCTTTAATTGACCAAGTTCTTGGTTTATTTGAGATTGTGTTTCAATTACTTTTTGAGACGACTGGCGTTTAGATTCGATATTTTCAAAGGCATTTTCATATCTTGAACGATTATTAAAATAGTATCGTGTTTCGTCTAAATAAACTTGACGCTTGGTATACATGCTTTCATGTTTGATTAAACTTTTTAACTCATGGTCGTAATCGTTTTTAGTAGCTTTCAATTCCTTTAATTTAGCTTGAGTCTTTTCTAAATCATTATTAATGACTGTACGCTCTTTTTCAGCTTGGTCAGATTGGTCGATGAAGTTTATTAAGTTCTGAATTTCTTCAAAACGTTTTAATTTTAATTCTAATTCTTTAATTTCGTTTTCTTGCGCTTTCATTTGTTCGATTTCGCGCTGTACTTTTTGAAGTTCATGTATCTTTTCATGAAGTTTCTGTTGTTCATCATAAATAGCTTTTTTATGTTCCATATTTTTTCGGTTACTTTCGTCGATCTGCGTTAATTTATCTACTTTAGCCTGACCTACTTGTTTAAATTCATCTAAAGCGTCTTTAATTTTTTCTGTTTGTCTTGGCGATAACTGCTTTAGTGATATTAAATCTTCTTCACCGAAATCTTCTAAATCTTTAAAAGCCATTTCAAGCATATTATATTCACGCTCTATTTTGTCTTTTTCACCAGCAGCGTCTTCTTTAATGAGTTGTTGTAGCTTCTCAAATTTATCTGTCTTAAATAAGGTTCTTAATATAACCTGCTTTTCACTACTTTTAGAAAGCAAGAATTTCTTAAACTCACCTTGTGGAAGAATGAACAATTGTCGAAATTGCTTCACATCTACACCTAATAGAGACTGAATATAAGCATTACCTTTATTAATTTGGCTTTCCCTAAGTTCATATTCACCATTGATCATTTCATAGACTTCTAATTTACCGTTTGTGTATGATTTTCGACCCTCTTTTAAATACTTTCCTTGTCTAAATATTTTGTATTGAATGTCATTAAGCTTAAACTCAAGGTATACTTGCATAGGCGCATCATCTTTAACAAAATGACTTCTTAAATCAGATTCCTTGCGATCCTCTGTTGAGGCGCTGTTAAACAATGCAAATACAATTGCATCAAAAATCATTGTTTTACCTGAACCAGTTTTACCACTTATTAGGAAGAGTCTCGTATCGTCTACAAAAGAGAAATCAATTTCTTCATTTATAAAAGGACCAAAATTTTTCATTTTCAATTTCAATGGTTTCATCGACTTCTCTCCTCCTCATCTAAAGCTTCAACTAATTGACGTACCTTCTGCTCTTGTAATTTATCTAATTCATCATCCATAACATCCTCATAAAATTGTTGAATAATCGTATTACTATCTAATTGTTTTAAGTTACGTTTAGCGACTTGATGCTGACTGTAAACAGTATCATTTGTTAGCGCTAACGTATTCGGATAAATTTGCTTAATATGATATATAGGATCTTCAATTCTAGCCATATTTGACAATTTGAAATGAAAATAATTTTCTTTGTTTTTTACTTTTACATTTTCGTTAATAACATCTTGATAGTCAGCTTCTATAACCTCAAGTTCCCTTAAAGGCACCATAGGGATGAATTTAGAGGAGATGTCTTGATTTTGCTTAATCGTTACTTCTCTAAAACCTTTGCTTTGACTCGCTTCTGAAAAGGAATATTGTAGTAATGAGCCACTGTAGTACATAAAATCAGAATTGATGCTAAATGGGTGATGCAAGTGTCCTAATAGAACAGTATCAAACATCTTAAAGACATCCTCATCAACACTTTCAATAGTGCCTATAGTAAGGTCACGCTCAGAATCAGTTTTAATACCGCCTGACACCGTAAGATGGCTAAGTAAAACGTTCTTTTCACTAGAATTTAGAGAGGTTTCAATGTCTTTTAACGCATGGCGCATTGCTTCATGATTACTATTTATTTCAACATCTTTATAGTAGTTTTGAAACTCCGCTAAAGTTGCAAATGGCAAGGTATAGAAGTTCACGTCTCTTATTTTAATAGGGTTATAGAGATCTTCTATCTCAGTTCTAATATACAATTGGCTCTGTTCGAACCATGAAGCTCCATAACTTAGGCGTTCTTTACCATCATGATTACCACTTATAATAATTATAGGTATCTGAAGCGATATATTGAGTTGTTTAATCGTATCTTCTAATAATTTAATGGCTGATTTACTTGGAAAGCTTGTATCGTATAAATCACCCGTAATAACAATAAGGTCTGGCTCGATTTCTTTCATATGCTCAACAAATTTATGAAGTATGTATGTTTGATCTTGAATAAGAGCGCGACCATTTAATATTCTTCCAATATGCCAGTCTGCAGTATGTATCACTTTCATAATTAATAACCTCCAAATAGAACGTTTGTTCGTATTTTATTCTAATCTACTTCAAATCAGATTGCAAATAAAAGAAACAGCTAAGGACAATAATGCGTCCCTAACTGCTTATTTATTGCTTAATTTTAAATTTGATTAGATTGAAGTTTGCGCTTAATTTTTTTGTATTTTAAAAGCATCGCAATTCTCCACGGTACAATCATGCTAAATGCGAGTAAGAAAAACATACCTGCTAGCTCACCAGGATCAATTGCGTTACTAAAGATAATCTTGATAATCGTACGAATAATGAGTAAACCAAATAAAATAAACGGGAAGGCCTTAGAAGGTTTCATATAAATTTGGTTGGATTTCACTATAAAGTTAGATGTCAGAATCAACACGGATGAAAATACTATACCTAATATAACAGCTTCTATAATTTCCATACCGGTCAATCTGAAATAAGGTATTACATACATTAAAGCACCCGTTGACATGAATAAAGGTGGTAATATTATCTTCTTTTCATTCACAGGATAGTTTTGCGCTTTGAGCCTAATAAAGATAACTAAAATTCCCATCCCGAGTGCACCGATGATAGATATGATAAAATAAATCAAATTTTCACCTTCTTATAGACAAACTCTTTATCAATCACAGAAAAGTATATCATTTTTTAAAGCGAATTACATTAGTTTGAAATCACTTAAATCAATGAAACTCAATGCTTTTAATATTGATTAAACTGAATAAAAGACACACTATAAAATTGAAAAAAGCTCAAATACGCTTCATACGCATTTGAGCTTTCTTACAATAGATGTTCAATTATTTCATGTTACTATCCATGTTTTTATTCATCATTGTCATCATCTGATTAATTTTCTTTTGAGAAGGCTTCTGACCCATTTGCATCATCATCATTCTTAACATTTCTTCATTGATAGGCGGGTTTTTCTTAAGGTAATCCATCATGTATTTTCTTGCTAAGAAGAAACCACCTACTAATCCAAGAATAAGTGCAGCAATGATAAGAATAATTGCTAACCAAGTTGCCATCATTTCACCCACTTTCTTTATCCTACTGAATTTTACTAAAATTATTTCAAGATTTCAAGATTCATTATCTCGATAGATCAATTTTATAAGTTCTAAGCTAATCGTATAAGGGATTTAATTTATCGTCAAACTAAAATGGTGCACACCCTACATGCACACCGTTCTTTATTTTTTATGAAAAGCACTCTAAAAACATTACGACATTGTCTTAATTTCTTTTAATACATTATCCACATTAAAACCATACTTTTCTACTACAAGATCTCCTGGGGCACTTGCTCCAAATGTATCAACTGAAATCACTTTACCATTTAAGCCGACATATTTATGCCAACCTAATGAAGCAGCCATCTCAATACCAACTCGTTTAGTTATTGAAGGCGGTAAAATTTCTTCTTTATAAGCATCAGTTTGTTGTTCAAACGCGTGCCAGTTAGGCATAGATACTACGCGAGCGCCTTTGCCCTCTTTTTCAAGAGCTTTAGCTGCATCTAATGCTAAATTAACCTCTGAGCCTGAAGCTAACAGTAGATACTCGAAATTATCGGACTCATATACAATATATGCCCCTTTTCTTACACCTTCTTCAAGTTTAGCTTCCGGTACATCAAGTGTCTTAAGATTTTGTCTTGTTAAGACAAGTGCAGTAGGAGTTTGATCACTCTCAAGAGCAACTTTCCATGCAACGCGAGTTTCATTACCATCAGCAGGTCGAATCACATTTAGGTTCGGGATAGCTCTTAACCCTGCTAACTGCTCTACAGGTTCATGTGTAGGACCATCTTCACCAACAGCGATAGAATCATGCGTAAAGACGAATGTAGCATTAACGCCCATTATTGCTGATAGTCTAATGGCTGGTTTTAGATAATCACTAAATACGAAGAATGTAGCACCATATGGGTGAAGTCCACCGTGAGCAGCCATACCATTAATTGCAGCGCCCATTGCAAATTCACGTACACCAAACCAAACGTTTTTACCTTCAGGGTGTGACTTATCGTAGTCAGTAGCTTCTTTAACATTCGATTTATTAGATGAAGCTAAGTCGCTAGATCCGCCAAAGAAAGATGGTACATATTGACTTAGGACTTGAATGATTTCTCCTGAGTCAGCTCGAGTAGCGCCACTATGATCGAGCTCATATTTCGGTAATGTCTTCTCATAACCTTGTGGCAATTTACCAGAAATCGCTAATTCAAGTTCTTCACCTAACTCTTTGTATGCGTTTTTATACTGCGCTAGCTTATCGTTCCATATTTGTTCATTATCGTTAGCGCGAGCTATCATAGTTTCGTTGAAAATTTCATATACTCGCTCTGGTACGTAGAAGCGCTTATCTGGATCTAAACCATAATGTTCAAATGTAGCGCGACGTTCATCTTCACCTAAAGGTGCTCCGTGCGAAGCGTTACTATTAGATTTAGTTGGTGCACCATAGCCAATAATCGTTTTAACTTCAATAATAGATGGTTTTTCACTTGATTTGGCTTTTGCTATCGCAGCATCAATCGCTTCAATATCATTACCTTCTTCAACTAAGATGTGTTCCCATCCATAAGATTCAAAACGCATTTTAATGTCTTCTGAAAAGGCTTTATCTAACTTACCATCTAATGATATATCGTTAGAATCATATAAAACAACGAGTTTATTAAGTCCTGTATGCCCTGCTAAAGAAGCAGCTTCATGAGAAATACCTTCCATTAAGTCTCCGTCTGAAGCAAGCACATACGTATAATGATTAATAATATCGTTGTCAGGTTGATTGAATTTACCAGCTAAGTGATGTTCAGCCATTGCCATACCAACTGACATAGCAAAACCTTGTCCTAATGGACCAGTTGTAACTTCAACACCATCTGTATGTCTAAATTCCGGGTGCCCAGGTGTTTTAGAGTCCCATTGTCTAAATTGCTTTAATTCTTCTAACTCAAGCCCACCTGAAACGTGAAGCAAACTATAAAGCAATGCAGAACCATGACCAGCAGATAGTACAAAGCGGTCTCTATTAAAATAATCTTTAGATTTTGGGTTGAAATTTAAGTGTCTCGTCCATAGTGTATAAGCCATTGGAGCAGCACCCATTGGTAATCCAGGATGTCCTGAATTAGCCTCTTCAATCGCATCTATGCTAAGTGCTCTAATCGTATCAATTGCTAATTGATCTTGTTTGTTCATCATCGTATGACTTCCTTTCTTGTCCAAATACATCCTCATTATTATTATACCTGATTACAAGTTATAATATCTAAGAATTATACTATTAAGTATTTATATTTGAACTACCTACAGCGAACCTTCAAAGTTTACGCTTTGATAAAAGTTCATTTTAGGAAAAATTATTTGTTTTTATCTTCTCGAATACGTTTTACTTTATCAGGGGTAACATCATTTCCTTCAGGATCGATAACTTTTGTATTTTCAATTTGACTCTTGAAACTTTTTCTAAAAGACTCTAAATATTTACTTCTTAATTTAGATTGTTCCTTAGCTTCTTCTTCAGTTAACCCTTCATTCTTCTTTTTCTTAGCAAGTTCATTGATTCGATTAATTTGATCTTTCTCTAACATGCTTACACTCCTTATCGTTCATTTTCTTTACAAGAATATACCAAAAAGTACAAGTTAAACCAAATAGTTCAACTTGTACACGTTATAGTAGAAGTATGAGAATGTAAGATGCGTACGACACGTTCGGTTTAAAGTCTAATTTAAGAATCTACGTTCGGTAATTTATGATCTGTCATTTGATAAACTTGTTCGCTATCCGAAGCATTTACTTCCTCGCTCGCTGTGATAAAATAAGTGAAGAAAAAGCCCATAGATACAACAAAAACCGACATATAAATCATGAAAGAATCTTTTAATTGTTTAAGCATGATAACCTCTCCTTAGAACGTTTGTTTGTGTATTTAATATATCAGAACATATGTTCATAGTCAACACTTTAACGAACAAATGTTTGTAAAGTTTTGTTTATCATGCTATAATTGCCTTAAATAAATCGAAGGAGTGCCTATTATGAAAGAACTAACTAAACGACAAAGTGAAATATACGAGTTCATTAAGCAAATCGTCCAATCAAAAGGGTATCCACCAAGTGTTCGTGAAATAGGTGAAGCTGTAGGTTTAGCATCTAGTTCTACAGTTCACGGTCATTTATCTCGACTTGAAGAAAAAGGTTATATCAGACGCGATCCTACTAAACCACGTGCAATTGAAATTGTTACCGAACAAATAGGCGAACCTATTAATATGGAAGAAACAATTCATGTTCCTGTAATAGGTAAAGTTACAGCTGGTGTTCCAATTACAGCAGTTGAAAACGTAGAAGAGTATTTCCCTCTTCCAGAACACTATACATCAACACATAATAGTGACATTTTTATACTAAACGTTGTCGGTGATAGTATGATAGAAGCTGGAATTCTTGATGGTGACAAAGTGATTGTACGTAGTCAAAATATTGCGGAAAATGGTGATATCATCGTAGCTATGACCGAGGAAAATGAAGCTACAGTTAAACGATTCTTCAAAGAAAAAACACGCTATCGTCTGCAACCAGAAAATAGCGCGTTAGACCCGATTTATTTACAACATGTAACCGTATTAGGTAAAGTCGTAGGATTATATAGAGAAATGTAATAGGTGCAAAAAAAAGAGAACCAATTTAATGGTTCTCTTTTTTAATAATTCATTTTAAGTGAAGCACGATTTAACTGTATAAATGTTTAATTTTTGTCAGATAAAATATCTTTAACTTGTTCTAATATATCTTTGTCATTGTTATGTTCTTTAAATCTCATATCATCATCCTCTACTAACTTGTTCCCATTCTGAGATACTATCAAACCGACTATCCGGTATAATTTTCAGTCCAGTAAGGAGATTTCTCATCATTAAATGAAACACCTACGCCTAGAGATTGATATGAAGGCTCAAGAATATTTTTACGGTGCCCAAGTGAATTCATAAGACCGTGATGCGCTACAATACTATTATTCTGACCATGAGCCAAGTTTTCTCCGGCAGAATTATAATCATGGCCATCGTTTTTAAGTCTATCAAATGGCGATAGACCTTTTAACGAGGTATGATCAAAATAATTATGCTTTGCCATATCTTGGCTATGTTTGCGAGCGGTTTGAGATACACTTCCTGAATAAGATAATGGAGGTAACTCATGTTGAACGCGCTCAGCATTAACTAAATCGAAGTTCTGTAATTCAAAACCTTCTTTTAAGGACTTAGACGGACTACCGTATTGGTCACTTAATTGATGTTCCAATTTTTTACTTACAATCAGCAACCCAGTTAAACTATTACCACGATGCTTATCGTAGAATGCAGAGATATAGGTACCATCCTTAGAAAAAATATCGTGATCGTGGTTTAAGACAATTCGATATTTACCTTTATCAATTTCATCAAGTGGCTTACCTAGTCTTTGTCTTACGACATCCTTAGGTGTCATATATTTAATTTTATTTTTAGAAGATATTATATTTTGGTTCGTATATAAACCGTGTACTTTATTGTCTAAATAACTTACCATTACAAACCCTTGATACTGATTATGATACGTATACCATTTATTTCCATACTCATTACGTGTCTCACGTTGAGGCTTACCTAACTTTTGTTCAACAGTTTGTTTATCCATGTTGAGTTGAATGTTGCGCACGGCAAAGGGTTGTTCTTTAGGGGTCTTTAATGGCTCATCATGGGTGTTTGATGTCATTGATGCTATTTTATGATCAGCTTTTTGATACAAATCTTCCATAAACTTAGGAGAATGAGTAGGAATTGTGATCATAAGTACTAAAAACAAAAGGATATATAATGTTAGTCTTCTAATCGTACTTCACCGCCTATAACGCGTTAGTCTCTATCGCCGTTAAAAATTGAGTTACGCACAATCACATAATCAACTTTGCGTAAAGATTCTAAGTCTTTTCCACCAGCGTAAGAGATAGAACTTTGTAAATCTTGTTCCATTTCCACAAGTGTATCATTTAAAGAACCTTTATGCTCGACAAACATTTTTTTACCTTCAACGTTTTTGTGTTCGCCTTTTTGATACTCTGAAGCACTTCCAAAGTACTCTTTATATAACTTACCTTCGAGTTCTACTGTTTCACCTGGCGATTCTTCATGTGCCGCGAATAATGAGCCAACCATTACCATCGATGCACCAAAGCGAATTGATTTTGCAATGTCACCGTGTGTACGAATGCCACCATCTGCAATGATTGGTTTACGAGCAGCTTTACTACATAAGTTAACAGCAGCTAATTGCCAACCGCCTGTTCCAAAACCTGTCTTAATTTTAGTAATACATACACGACCTGGACCAATACCAACTTTTGTTGCATCGGCACCCGCGTTTTCGAGTTCACGAACGCCTTCAGGTGTACCTACATTACCTGCGATAACGAAAGTATCAGGTAGGTACTTTTTAATATGTTTAATCATATTAATAACAGCATCAGAATGACCGTGTGCGATGTCGATTGTTATATATTCAGGTACAACATTTTCTGCTTTTAGTAATTCAATAAAATCGTATTCGTTTGGTTTTACACCAACTGAGATAGAGGCAAATAGTCCTTTCTCTTGCATACGCTTAGCAAAAGGTATGCGACCCGCTTCGTCAAAACGATGCATAATATAGAAGTAATCGTTTTGTGCAAACCATTCTGCTAAAGATTCATTCATTACCGTTTGCATGTTTGCTGGCACAACCGGTAACTTAAATCTGCGAGAACCAAACTGAATCGTAGTATCACATTGTGAACGACTTGTCACAATACATTTATTAGGAATTAGTTGAATATCTTCATAATCAAATATTTTCATTAAAAAAGCCCCTTACTTATTTTTAGTCCTTAGATAATATACATGGTTTTACTATTAAAGTAAATAAGTAGGCGCTTTGTTCATAAATTTGCTATATTACCAACTCGATTTTTTGACACCAGGAATTTGACCTTTATGCGCATATTCTCTAAATGAAATACGGGACATTTCAAATTTTCGTAATACACCTCTTGGTCTACCCGTAACTTTACATCTACGTGTTAAACGTGTTGGTGATGAATCTCTCGGAAGTTTACGCAACGCTTCATAATCTCCTTTAGCTTTAAGTTCACGTCTTAAATCTGCATATTTTGCTACAAGTTCTTCTCTTTTTCTTTCTTTAGCTATTTTAGATTTTTTAGCCATAAATTATTACTCCTTTTATAAATCGTAATTATTACGTTTTATAATATAACACATTTACGAGTGAAAGCAATAGTTTAATTTTCTTTTTTAAAAGTAAATTTGAATTAAACATTGCAGTCGCGGTATTTATATGCTATTATAATAAATCGTAAACAGTCCTATTCAAGAAAGGAAGTCATATTATGCGTATTAACGTTACTTTAGCATGTACAGAATGTGGCGATCGTAACTACATTACAACTAAAAACAAACGTACGAATCCAGAGCGTATTGAAATGAAAAAATACTGCCCAAGATTAAATCGTCATACATTACATCGCGAAACAAAATAATTTAGCATATAAACCTCATCTCATTTTTCAAACTACGACAAAGAGGTTATTGCATATTAAAAAGCTAAGGCTCTCACATGTATTTGTGTTCATTGAGCCTTAGCTTTTTTAATTGACTATTATATAGTAGAAATACGTCACTTTAGACGTTACTACATAACTATAACGTTGAAATGATGACCATCTATATCTGTGAATACGCCCCCATAGTAGCCATACGACATCTCACCTGCTACCTTAATTTCACCACCACTTTTACTAACGTTTTCCATCAATTGATGAAACGTATGTTTATCATTAACCGAAATAGAAATTAAAGCGTTCGCATGATGCTGAGTAAGTTCACTCTGAGCGAAATGTGCAAACCGTGTTTCATGTATGAGCATGATAACATTACTTGATGATGTTCGAGCAGCAAATAATTCATGTTCATTTTCTGGTTGCGTCTGAATTTCAAAACCAATTGCTTCATAAAATGCCTTACTTTTACCTAGATCTTTTACTGGTAGATTCGTCCACGTGTGATCAATCATCTTCAATTCCCCACCCTTTTAAAGATTAAATTATAACACTTCCACTACTTCTCATTTTCACATTCCTATACTAATAGAAAGTAAACACAAAAGATATGTTGTATTATACCAAATATTACTTAAATTTAGAAAATTGCGTAAATTAATTCATATATTACTCAAAATTGTATTGAATATTAACACTTTAAAGCGTACAATTATAGAAATACTAAAACTTAGATATAGGGAGATAAAGAAATGGAAGAAAATAAAATGCAGAGAGGGTTGAGTTCGCGGCACATATCAATGATTGCTATTGGCGGCGCAATTGGTACTGGACTATTTGTAGCCACTGGTGGCGTCATTTCTCAGGCTGGTCCTGGTGGTGCGATCTTAGCATACCTAATCATAGGGGTCATGTTGTACTTCTTAATGTCATCAATTGGAGAATTAGCTACATTCTATCCAGTATCAGGATCTTTTAGCTCATACTCATCTCGCTTCATCCATCCATCGATGGGGTTTATAATGGGTTGGCTCTACTGGGCCATCTGGTCACTCGTAGCAAGTGTAGATATTATCGTTGCTTCTAGTGTGTTGAATTATTGGTCGACATTCCAATTCATGTCACCTGTTTGGTGGAGTATCATATTTTTATGTTTATTGTTCTTATTAAACATTTTATCTGTAAAAGCATTCGGTGAAGCTGAATTCTGGTTATCACTGATTAAAGTAATCACAATCATCGTCTTTATCGTATTAGGGATTTTAACGATTTTCGGTATTTTAGGTGGTAAAACATATGGATTCGGTCACTTTACAACTGGAGAAGCACCTTTCGTAGGTGGTATTTCAGGATTCCTAAGCGTGCTACTCATTGCAGGATTTTCTGTTGGGGGAACTGAAGTAGTCGCTGTTACAGCTGGAGAATCAAACAATCCTGGTAAATCGATGCCGAAAGCAATTAAACAAGTATTCTGGAGAATTTTATTATTCTATGTGTTATCAATTGCAGTTATCTCAGCAATCATTCCATATACAGATCCAATGCTTTTAAATAAATCAAGTTCTGTTAACCAAAGTCCTTTTACAATCGTGTTTGACCGTGTAGGTATTGCATTTGCAGCGTCGGTCATTAATGCAGTTATTTTAACATCACTATTATCTGCAGCGAACTCAGGTATTTATACGACGAGTCGTATGCTTTTCTCAATGGCTCATGATCGACAAGCACCTAAATTCCTGGGTAACTTAAACGCTAAGACAAAGTTACCTATGTCGGCTTTATTCACAACTTTCATTGTCGTATTAGCTGTCATCGTTTATGCGAATTTTAATGAAAATAGTGTTATGAATTTACTTAATATCATCGGATCACTCGTTATTTTTGTTTGGGCTTCTAGTATTTGGGCGCAAATTAGAGTACGTCGTGCTATAAAGGAACAAGGCAAAGATATTAATAAATTATTGCCATATAAAGCGCCTTTTTATCCAATAGGTCCAATCATAGTTATCTTAACATTAATTTTCCTATTATTTGGTAACTCATTTAATGCAATCATTCATTTAGATTTTTATAAGGTATTCCAGAACTTCTTACCAATTATCATTATGGTTGCAATCTTTTTCATTCATAAGATTGTTAGAAAGACATCTTTTATCAAAATCAAAGATATCGATCTTTCAGAGCATGAAGTTCACAAATAAGTTCATAGAACACTCATTAAGGTAGGTATCAGAAGTCGTGATGGCTTCTTACCTACCTTTTTCATTTTCAAAAAGCATGCGCAGTTTAAATTAAGTTAAAAAGATAATATTTCTCATCTTTTAAAAATATAGTATAATAATAGTAAGGAATATCGTGCAAAGGTGGAGTTGTCATGGTAGGTCAAACGAATTTATTTGATGACGTCATGAAAGAAGAAGAACGTTTTGTAATTGTTGTTCAATCACTTGAAGAGAAACATGGTCAGTTAATTAAACGTACGTTACGAGAATATGGAAGCTTAACGCATGATCAAATGGAACGTTTATTCGACCATTTAAAGGACTTATACTTACACGAACCATTTGCAGAAAAGCAATCGGCGTTTTCGATTACGGTATACACGAACCTAGATTACGCTGCAGACCAAATTTATGCACTTGTCAAAAGACATCGTGGTAAGCATGAATGGACACACACAGCTAAATAAATACTAAAAAGTCGTGAGCATTATATGACTGAGGGTAAATTTCTCAAGTCATTTATTGTCTCACGACTTTATATTTATAATTGGATTAACTTTTCTAAGGCATGTGGAATGCCATCTGAATCATGATCTAGCGTAATATCATCCGCTATGTCCTTTAAAGCTGGAATCGCATTACCCATCGCGATGCCACGGCCTACTACTTGAAGTAACGTTGTGTCATTCGAACTATCACCAAATGCGACGATTTTTTGCATAGGTACATCTAGTTTGGTCGCTAAATGTGTAATAGCTTCACCTTTAGAAACAGACTTAGCCATAAATTCTAAGAAGAATGGCTTACTTGTAGTCACATCAATGTCATCATTAAAGTTACCCTTTAGTGTTTTAAGAACCGTTTCAATGTTCGCCTCATAATCTACGCCCATCGCTTTTGGTACATCTTCATTTATGTACGCTTTAATATCAGCTACCTTCTTAAGCGGCAATCCAGTGATCTCAGATTCAATCTGTTCATATTCATGATCACCTTCAATGATGATTTGACCATCTTTATAAGATAATGGTAAAAAGCCTTTCTCGCGGCAATAATCTACAATTTGATCTAAATTTGGTTTAGAAATAAGATTACTATCAATTTCCTTCTCCGATTTAACTTCAATGGTTTTAGCACCGTTATAACTAATGATGTAACTATTAAACTCATCCATCTTTAGTTCTTTTGCTACAGGTAACATTCCTTCAGTTGGACGACCAGAAGCGAGTACGACTTTGTAACCCTTTTCTTGAAGGTCAATTAAGTACGCTTTCGTTTTAGCGCTGACTTTATTTTCAGATGTCATCAATGTGTCATCCATATCCATAACAATCATTTTATAGGTCATGTGACGAAACTCCTTTCTAATTCAATCTTTATTTTACTAGAAAGTAGCATCTTCGTATACGACTTTGGCTTTAACACCCGCTTCATTAATCGTAACGAACTCTGTCTGACAATCTTTGAACGCTTGTTTAAGTTCTCTTACAAACGCACCACTGTCTTCCTTATTAATTAATGTAAGCATTGTAGGACCTGCACCACTTAGAACTGTTGCATAAGCATGATGGCGCGCACCAATCTCTTTAATTTCAGCCATTTCTTTGACTAAATGACTACGGAATTGCTCATGAAAGCCATCTTGCATCATCAGTTTTCCTGCTAATTTATAATCATGTTGAATTAAAGCACTAATCATCGTGTTACTAATCGCACTATATTGAACAGCTTCTTGATAATTAAACGCGTCTGGTAATACGTTACGGGCATCTTCTGTTCTTAACTCATAAGATGGAATAGTTAAAACTACATCCACTTTTGGCGTATCGATATACGAAATATCCGTCGTATTTTTTTGACTATTATAATACCCCACAACAAGGCCACCATAAATAGTAGGTGCAACGTTATCTGGATGTCCTTCGATTTCAGTTGCGATTTGAAGTAATTCATACTTCGATAATTCAAGCTCTGTGAAGAAGTTTGTAATGTATAAACTTGCTACGAGTGCTGAAGCAGAAGATCCTAGACCTCGGGCTAAAGGAATTTCACTACGCATTTTAATTTCAAGGTTCGGTAGCGTTACATCAAACTTAGAAGCGACCTTATGCGCGATTTGATACATATAATGATCGGAATTCGTAGGTAAACCTTCAAGATTAGGACCCTCATGTACAAAACGCCACGAATCACCTTCAATTACTTTTGCTTCTATCGTTAAATATTTATCTAATGCCATACCAATCGAATCAAAGCCAACACCCAAATTGGCTGTCGAAGCTGGTACTTGTAAAAGTAACTTTTCTTTCATGTTACTTTAAAGCATTCTCGATATATTCAATAATTTTGTCTTTGTCGTTCGGCAATGGTTGGATTGGGTTTTCCAATAAATCGATTGCTGTATCAGGGTCTTTTAAGCCATTACCTGTTAATACAGATACGACCTTAATCCCTTTCGGTAATTTACCTTGACGATGTAATTTAATTAAGCCTGCAATTGAAGCGTTACTCGCTGGTTCACTAAAAACACCTTCGTTTTTAGCCATCAATTGATACGCTTCTAAAATTTCTTCATCCGTAACACTTTCAATTAGGCCATTTGACTCATCTAGGGCTTTTAAAGCTTTATCCCAACTCGCAGGGTTACCAATACGAATCGCTGTCGCAACCGTTTCAGGGTTCTTTACTACTTTATTTTGAACGATTGGTGAAGCACCTTCAGCTTGGAAACCGTATAAAGTTGGACGCCCTGATTGATGCTTGTCATCAAATTCTTTAAAGCCTTTCCAATACGCCGTAATATTACCAGCATTACCTACTGGAATAGATAATACATCCGGCGCTTGACCATCTAATTGTTCCACGACTTCAAAGGCAGCCGTCTTCTGACCTTCGATACGGAATGGGTTTACAGAGTTCACAAGTTCAATATCACTATTTTCTGCAACTTCTTTAACAATTTCTAATGCCTCATCAAAGTTACCATCGATAGAAACGATTTCTGCACCATACATCACCGCTTGAGATAGTTTACCTAAAGCAATTTTACCCTCAGGGATAACGACAATGGCTTTCATACCAGCGCGGGCAGCATAAGCTGCAGCTGAAGCTGATGTATTACCAGTTGACGCACAAATGACAATCTTCTTACCTGCTTCTTTAGCTTTCGTAACGGCCATAACCATGCCTCTATCTTTAAAAGAGCCAGTCGGATTCAACCCTTCAAATTTAACGTACAAGTCTATGTCAAGCATTTCTGACATCTTATCACAATAAATTAATGGTGTATGCCCTTCGTTTAACGAAACTTTTGGTGTATTTTCATCAACCGGTAAATATGCTTTATATTCTTCTACTAAACCTTGCCATCTTTTCATAACAAATCAATTCCCTTCAACTGGATAAACTTTTTCGATTTCAAAACCTTTAGCTTCAAGTTCTTTTACTGGTGATTCGTCTAAACCAACAACTAGAATGCTTGCTGTAGAATCGTCACGATCTTTGACCTTTAAAGTTTTGTGCAAAGGTAACGCGGCTTTAATGTCATCTTCTAATTGAAAAGCCTCTTTGCCTTGATTATGAACCACAATGTAGAAACTTTCCTTAGATTTAAGTTTAGTTTCATCACCTGACTCCATCATTTCTTTCGTTTCATCTGTTTTAAGTTCAAAATGAGGCGGTAATGTGTGTAAGTTAGATTCAAATTGAAGTGCAACGTTTAATAAATCACTTGCTACGGCACTACCTGTAGCTAAGCTTCCAGCACCTTTACCGTAGAACATCGTTTCACCTACAGCGTCACCAATGACATAAATTGCATTAAATTCATTTTCTACAGATGCAAGTTGATGTTCCTTATGAATTAAAGTAGGTTCAACCGAAGCTTGAACGCGCCCTTTGTCATACGTTCCTTTACCAATTAATTTAATTTTATAGCCTAATGCATCTGCTAGCGCGATATCGTCGGTTGTTACTTGACTGATACCTTGGCATTTAACATCTTCTAAACGAATTACTTGGTTAAATGATAAATAAGAAGTGATTACTACCTTACGTGCTGCATCGATACCTTCTACATCGTCTGTAGGGTCAGCTTCAGCAAAACCAAGCGCTTGAGCCTCGTCTAAAGCATCTTGATACGAAGCATTTTCCTGGGTCATTTTAGAAAGAATGAAGTTAGATGTGCCGTTTAAGATACCCATAAATTTACTAATATTATTCGCATTTAAACCATTGTTTATGGCGTTCACGATTGGGATACCACCCGCAACACTGGCTTCAAATTTAAGGGCTACACCATTCGCTTCAGCTAAATCTTCTAATTCTCGTAAATGAACGGCTAATAAATCTTTGTTTGCTGTAATGACGTGTTTACCTGATGATAAAGCTTGTTTAAGCCAATCTACTGTAGGTGTGATACCACCCATAACTTCGATGACAATATCTACTTCTTCATCATTTAAAATGTCCTCAACATTTTCTGTTAAATGATATTGGGTAATATTAATAGGACGCTTCTTAGACTTACTACGCACTAATATATGTTTAATATGTAATTTCTTACCTATCGTATCTTGAATTTGTTGTTGATTCTCCTCAATGATTTTAACAACGCCTGATCCAACTGTACCTAGACCGAGTAATGCGATGTTTAATTGTTTCATAATCAATTCCCCCAATGTGTTCTTTTTAAAAATACAATTGTATAGTTGAAAAATACGAGATTATGGTTTAGTATAATTTCATTACTTACTTTTGTAAAGTTCGAAATTTTTAGAAAATACAATATAATAATAGCATTATTACGTTAAAAACTAAACTCATTTTTTAATTTGTCATGGAAGGTGTTTGTTAACTATGAAAGTAGCAAAATTCGGAGGCAGTTCTGTCTCAAATGCATCTCAAATCAAAAAAGTTCTAAATATTGTGAATGAGGACGCTGATCGTAAGATTGTCATCGTATCAGCCCCTGGTAAAAGATTTAAAGAAGATGTTAAAACAACTGATTTACTTATTCGTTTGTATGAGAAAGTTATGAATAACTTAAATTATACGAATAAGAAGCAAGAAATTATTGATCGCTTCAAAGATATCGTCGAAGAATTAGATTTAAAGCATGATATTTTACATACTATTGATGAGACTCTAGAGCATCACATTAAGACACTTAAAAATGAACCTGAGCATCTCCTTGATGCGTTACAATCTTGTGGGGAAAACTTCAACGCGCAATTAATTGCCGAGTATAACAACAACCAAGGTATCCCAACGCGTTATATTTCACCTAAAGAAGCAGGTATCAAAGTTACAGACTTACCTGGTAATGCAATGATTCTTGAATCATCTTATGATGAAATCTATAAACTACGTGAATATAAAGAAAAGCTTATTATTCCAGGGTTTTTCGGCGTATCTGAGTCGAATTACATTGTGGCTTTTCCAAGAGGAGGCTCTGATATCACAGGTGCAATTGTAGCTAGAGGCGTGCGTGCGTCGCAATATGAAAACTTTACGGATGTTTCAGGTATATTTAAAGCTAATCCGAATATCATTCAGGACCCAGAAATGGTTGAGGAAATTACGTATCGAGAAATGCGTGAGTTATCATATGCAGGCTTCGGCGTCTTTCATGATGAGGCATTACAACCGCTTCACAAGGATCGCATTCCAGTCGTAATTAAAAATACGAACCGCCCGCAAGACCGTGGCACTTACATCGTTCATGACAGAGAAATTAACACTTCAAATATCATATCAGGTATTAGTTGTGACAAAGGATTTACAAGTATTAACATTAAGAAATATTTAATGAATAGACAAGTTGGTTTCACGAATAAAGTCCTTAGTGTTCTTGTTGAAAATGATATTTCATTTGATCACATGCCTTCAGGTATTGATAACATCAGTATTATCTTACGTTCTGATCAAATTAAAGGTAAAGAGCGTAAAGTATTAAATGAGATTCGTAAACGTTGTGATGTTGATGAGTTAAGTATC
>NZ_JH815593.1:557313-571012 GCF_000298075.1 Staphylococcus massiliensis CCUG 55927
GAGGATGATTTAGCAATTCTTATGATTGTTGGCGAAGGTATGAGTCAAGTTGTAGGCACAGCTAACAAAATTACGCAATCATTAGCGAACGCAAACATTAACTTGAAGATGATTAACCAAGGGTCGTCAGAAATTTCGATGATGTTTGGTATTTCTATGCATGATGCTGACAAAGCAGTTCGTACAACATATCAATACTGTTTCCCTAGATAATGAATAAACCACACACAATGTAGCGTTAACATACATTATGTGTGGTTTCTTTTATGTTGGTCGACAACATCTTGAATAATTTTCTCACCAACTACGAGTTTTAGGGTTACAAATTGAAAGTAACTTAGATTATCTATTAAATTACGATAGTTCTTATGTTTAATTAGTTTAAAAGGCTGATTCAATTCATACATAAGTACAATTTCTGGTTTTATATAATCGACATTCCATTTAAGTGAATGATAGTAAATATTTTGTTCAGGCATTCTGATATCTCGATCTAATCGATAAATCCAATCATTATTGTCTACATCATAAATAATGATCGATAAAATTTGCTTACCGTCATCAAAAATATCTAAACCACTAATAAGATTGTAATCAACTTTTGATTGATCGATATATTCATGGTTCTTAATAAATCGAATGTCATATTTATTTGGAATAAGTTTGATAATCTTAGAAATACGGTCTCGATTAATACATATTTCAATTAATCCATTATATTTAAGTTCGTCATATAAAAATAAATTTGTAGCTATATCACCGTGGAATTTGAAATCATTAGGTGCACGGCGGATCATTTCCTCTATTAATTGAATGGCACTTTGATCAGTTTGTGTCATGTTGTCACCTCCATAGTAAACGCTTACATCACGGTACAGTATACGTTATCGCCATCTATCATTCAACACATGCATCTATTAATTTCAAAAAACGTCAAAATATAATTTATATCATTTAGAATTAGTTTTAATGTCATTACTATTTAACAGGTAAATATCTTTAGCTTGTTTACTTAAATACGCTTGTATATCAGCGTATACTGAGTCTTCGCCCTTAGAATTGTCACAATTGCTCGTACAAGAAACGTTTTTAAAGTAAGCTGTGATCTCGATATTATTTAAATGACGATTTTGAGTAATGTCGTGGATATATCCCGCTTCCCTATTAACGACACCATCTGGAATGATAATGTCCAATTTAGAATGTTTAGCTACATAAGCCATGACGTGCGTCGATGCACTCAAAATAGATACTTCTTTATTTTGATTACTTATCTCGTCTATTACCTCTAGACAACTTGGATGATAATCAAGCGCAATGATGTCACCATTTCCAAATTTTTCTATAACGTCCTTTATATTTATTTGCGAAATATTTTCCATTTAAAATTCCTCTCTTTTAAAATATCTAGAGTTCCAATTATTCAATTAACTAAAAATGTGTTAGTATAGTAAAAATCAATGATTTTATTATATTGTGTCATTAAATCCATTTTATAATGGTATTTACTTTTAAAATAATAATAAATTTATTATAATCGAATGGTACCGATAAATAATTTATAGGGGTGAAATTTATGACATCAGCTAATCAGGTAAACGCATCCATCATATTTGAATATGAATTGAAACGTAAAAGTCTAATTAGTGAAATTAAAAAGAAATATGGTTTAAAATTGAATGATTTTATCTTTCTGCATCATTTGAGCACCTGTGATAGCAATAGAATTCCATTAAATGAAGTTAAGAAATCACTCACATTTAGTTTAATGGAAATCCATAAGTCACTAACAGCTTTAACAGAAAACCAAATTATTGGGAAAGAACGCTCTTTAGAAGACGAACGTAAGGTTTTCATTACTATTACTGAAAAGCAAAATAAACATATGCACAAATTGCTAGATGAATTTGATGCATTAATCCAAGACATCATGAATGAAAACCAATAGTAGAAAAGCAAACAATTTATGTTAAAAGTTGTTTGCTTTTCTAAATAACTTTTATATGTAATTTACTTAACCATTCACTTAATATTTAGATAATAAACATGAAACGCACCGTTAGAGATTTTTAACTTCCCTTAACAGTGCGCTTTTTTTATTTCCATAAATTTAAATGGTTACGTTTCGCTTCTTCTTGAGCTTGCTCAAGTTTATCTCGATACTTATCATTTGGCGGGTAGAATTTAGCCCGCGCCAAGCCTTCCGCTACAATTTTCTCATTATACATGTCGTTATCATTCATCCACACATACGCTAACGTACGATCATATTTATCATGCGGTTCTTTGTCGTACTCGAGATATACATGCTTGTGCGTTAAGGCCTTTTTCGTATAATTCGATGCCTCTTTACCGTACGGTTGAACAGGTGTGTTCGGTTTGACGGTTTCCGGTGTATCGACACCAATTAACCTTACTGTTAATCGTTCATTATCATCCGTTGTCACTTTAATGGTATCACCATCGACAACGCGTTCTACATAAACCTTTTGCTTATCTGAATCAGAATGCGTTTGTTCAGATTTAAAAGGCCCACTTTGGTTAATGAACTGAAATATTAAAACAATAACGATGATTGCACCAAGAATTAAACCTGAGGATAATTTTTTAGATTTCATAGATGTTTCACCTCTCATTACATTCTGATTAATCTTAAAGTATTTCGATGTTTCCGTCAATGAAATGTGAATAATTATACGTTACTATACGCTTGCATTTCTATGTGTATTAACCACAAAAATGTTATACTTAGTGTGTTAAGGAGTGAAAGCGTTGAATATTAAACAAGAGAACACAATTACCGTCATTGCTGTAATTGTTGCTATGATTATTGGTTTAGCGTTGCAAGCGATCTTTAAATTACCGTTAATCGTCGCTGCAATCATTGGCATACTTCTAGGTCTTCTAGTTGGCTATATCATGATGCTCGTTCGCCATAAAAAGAATAAAAATAATCGACATGACTAACTTAAAAAAGCAGGTATGTAGACATATACAAACCTGCTTTAATTATTTCACTATTCACTTATAACTTTTAATCGTTCATGCCATACCCAGTAGTTCGCGGCATGATCATAAACCCGGCACCAACCATCAACAATCTCATAAATATAAAACAACTGGTAACCGCCATACGTTTTCTGCGTTTTAATCCACGATTCACCTTCTCGCTCACAAATTGTAACGCCCTCGTCATTTGAGATAGCCAAACAGACATAATCATCATGAGCTGGATATCGATAAGGTGGCATGGCGCCAGCAATAAATTCCACATCGTTATCTTCATTCTCCTTAAAATCATTCATTTTCATATAAGAAGAAACTTTGTCATAAATGACTTTCATGTCATTGCGGTGGTAACCGCATTTTTCTAGGATGTTACCTGGATCTTGCTTATCCGCCTGCAATTGCTGATGACCTGGCAAGTGCGTGTAAGGATTAATCCCCCACTTATCACACAAGTAAGCCGTGATCTTGCACGTATTCTCAAACGATTGCTTCGTTCGCGCAACATCGTTAAAGTAACAAGCCTCAATACCTATCGCAACATCATTCGCATTGCCTTGATACCACTTGTTATCTAGTGTCACGTTATAAAGCACGTGCCATGCCTTCTCTTGAAAAGGCACGCAAATCACACATTCCTTATCGTCTACAAATACATGCGCTGACGCAGTACGACTTTCCTCAATGTTATAAGTATTACGGTAATAATCTATGTTATTCTGAGCAGTCGCATCAATATTACCCGTATCATGAAAGACCATAAATAACGGTGTTTCGCGTGACAATCGCTCACCAGAACGTCTCGTTCCGAAAGGTAAATAATCTTGATAAACCTTAATGCCATTCCATTCTCCGATAAACGTTTTCGTCATAACAGATCCCCCTTTTTAAACGTAGATGCAGACTTAAGCCGTGCTTTAATTTGATCAGGAATCGGGATACCAAGCTCGTTGCAGCTCTCAATAATACTCGTACTTTCTGAAAAGACATAGAACAACACACTTCCATTGATAAAGATACCTTCTAAATTAAAGATGACATCTATAATATTCGCTACGATGACGATACATATAATACCAATTTTCTTAGAATAACCAACCATCGTGCGCTGACTCCATAGCGTACGATTTCGCCATGCTTTTAAAATACCCGTTAACATATCTAAGATAATCAGAAGTAGTAATGCGTAAAATAGTTGTTTATGACCTGAATAAAATAGTGTTGAAATTGAAAAGATGTACGTTTCATCTAAATTTGTCATATCATTCACTCCTTTTTCTATATATCGAAAAGGGTGTGATGAAATGTTCAAACGAATCGAAAGAGCGTGAGACACTACGTTCCACGCTCTATTCATTGCTTTCTTTTATTGTGGTTCTTCTTTCGCTTTTGCTCTATCTTCTTTCGTCATATGCACATAGCGCCAGTACATTAGACCTGTCGCGATTAACCATAATGGGAAGAACATAACGGCACCACGCGTTTCCTCACTAAAGCATAATAAAACGAATATAAATAAGAAGAACAATAATACGACGATGCCTGAAATATAGCCACCTTTGAGTTTAAATGTATTTTGCTTACGTTTCTTCTTATTTTTAAAAGCATATTTAATATAAGACAGTATAATAAGTACCCATACTAAGAGATACAATACTGTAGAAAGTGTTGTAATAAAGACGAACACAGCCATCGCATTAGGGAAAATAAAGTTTAATAATGCCGCCACAATTAAAATAGATGTTGAGATAAACATCGCGATGTGTGGCACCCCTTTTTTATTCGTTTTACCCATGACTGGCGGTGCTTGTTTGTCCTTTGCTAAACCGTATAGCATTCGACTATCAGAGAAGATACCACTATTTGTTGCAGAAGCGGCTGCGGTTAACACAACAAAGTTAATCACACCTGCAGCAAAAGGTATCCCGATGAGTGAGAATACTTGAACATATGGACTTGAATCAGAAGAAATTTTATCCCAAGGTGTCATCGACATAATGACAACGAGTGAACCTACATAGAATAATAGAATACGAATCGGTACACTATTAATCGCTTTCGGAATTGATTTCTCTGGATCTTTCGTTTCACCAGCAGTCACACCAATTAACTCAATCCCGATAAAAGAGTAAACTGCCATTTGGAACGACATTAGAAATCCAGTCATACCATTTGGAAAGACACCATTGCTCCAAAGATTCGTAAACGTCGCTTTACCGTGGGATCCTTGAAAGCCCATAAAAATAAATATAAGACCAACTACAATTAATGCAATAATCGTAATAACCTTAATCATAGAGAACCAGAATTCGATTTCACCGAATAAGCTAGCTCCAAACATATTAAAAATCATCAAAATTAGAACAATTAATAATACCGTTAACCAATTGGGTATCTGCGGAAACCAATACGAAACATATGTACCCATCGCGGTTAAGTCAGACATGGCTGATGTTATCCAACTCATCCAATACGTCCAACCTATTAAAAATCCAGCATAGTTACCCAAGTTATCGTTAGCGATATCAACAAACGATTTGTACTTCGTGTTACTAAGTAGTAACTCTCCTAGGCCACGCATAAATAAAAACAGTATCGCACCAATGATGAGATACGTAATGATAATAGACGGACCTGTTAATGCAATCGTTTGACCCGAGCCTAAGAATAGACCCGTACCAATCGCACCACCAATTGCTATCAATTGAATGTGGCGATTGCTTAATCCCCTTTGTAAATCATTTGCCATATTTAATTACCCCTTTGATTAGCGTTAAATAATTTATATTTATTTAGGAAACTATTTAACTACGGTTCAATGATAAAACATACAGATAATTATTGCAATTGTAATATTTTTTAATTTTCTAAAAATTTAGTTTAATACTTATTATAGATACGTTTTGATACAATCAACTTTTTTGAAATCGATTTCTTTAGAAAGAGTGAAATTACACTTCGCGCACCTACACTCCTTTTCAAATAGAAAAAAGCTGAGGCACTCTTACTGCCCCAGCTCATATTAAAGTTTTATCTACCTAGCACATTAATCCACTTATCTGGCTTCATGTAATCGAATTCTTCGGTAAATTGATAATCTGTCACGATATAATCCACATCATCGATGGCACTGATTTTGTAAGACGTCTTTTTGTCACGCTTCGTATAGTCCGTTAATAAATACGATGCCTTACTTTGCTTCAACATTAACGACGACACGATGGCCTCTTCCCACTCGTACTCATAAGCGTATAACGCATCGAACGCTCCACAAGATATAAACGCTTTATCAAAGACGAATTGTGAAATTAAGCTATTGGTCATTGAGCCACTAACAACATCCTGTTCGAAGTTCGTTTTTCCAGCTAACATAATGACTTCACCATCAATACGTTCTTGTTCAATCGCTTTGTTTAACTCAGCACACACTAGAATCGAATTCGTCACAAATGTAACAGACTTTAAGTTCTTAAGATATTGTGGCAAGCGGCCCGTCGTTGTACCACCGTCTATCACGACTACATCGCCTGAATCAATTAACGTGGCGGCGTAACTTGCGATCTGGTTCTTACTACTCTCTTGCTGCATCCACTTACGCTCAAAGGGCTTTTCCTTATTGGTATGGTTATAAGGTATTGCACCACCATGCACACGCGTGATGACCTTATCATCCTCTAATATTTGAAAATCTTTGCGTATCGTCTCAGGTGTCACTTGCAGGAAAAGCGCCATATCTTTAACGGTCACTTTATGATAATTTTTAACACGATTAACGATATATTGAAATCTTTCATTTTGATTATACATCTTTCTGTACTCCTATACGTGAATGGTATAATTGCCATTTTCCTGTTCGAAAACGGTGCAACATTACGAGAAAACGTAATGCTTCGTCTAAAATATTGATACCTATGATGCCTAAAATTCCTAGATGGAATTGAATGCCAAATAAATAAGAGAGTGGAATGGTTAGCACCCAAGTCGTTATGATTGATACAACAACTGGATAACGCACATCACCTGAAACGTTTAAAATATCTACAATGAGCGTATTTAAAGCGCGTACAGGCTCTAACAAAATAAAGCTTATTAATAAAATCATGACCCAGTCGAACACTGATTTAGGATGGAATAGATGTGGTCCTACGATAAACACAATTGCGATGACACAAAGCATGATAATAATGGATCGCATAAATGTTATTACGAGATGTCTTTTCACAAAGGTGTGTAAAAGTTGATATTTATAACGTGCGATGAAACGGCCAATGTAAATCTGACTCGCTACGCCATATGCCATAGCGACGCTGAACGAAATGCCTGCTAGAACGCCACTAATGGACTTAGCAGCAACCATCTCACTGCCAAGCATGGCGATAAACGCGGTTAAGAATACTTGAGACACGTTATAAGAAATTTGTTCACCCGCACCCGGCATTCCAAGTTGTACAATTGGATAAGCGATGCGTTTCTTTATTAAAAAGTCCTTTAATTGAGGTACGGCAATCTTCAAGATGAAATACGTTAAGCAGACTAATCCAATGACGCGACTGATGTTCGTTGCCCACGCGATACCATAAATCGGATCGATAAAGCCTTTAGGAACCACGAATAGTACCATCGCATTTAGGACGATGTTAATGACGTTGATCACAATTGAAACGATGGTAGACTGCTTAGGTCGATCGAGTGTCCTTAAGATTGTGCCTAAAAGCATATTCGTTGTATTCATGAACAATAGGTATAAAATCGTTTCACTGTAATGATACGTATCCGTGAAAATGTCACTCGGTACTTGTAAGACGTGTAAAATAGGTGTTAAACATAGTAGCACGATCCCAGCTAGAATGAGTGACGCGATTAGGTTAAAAGACATGCTATGGTATATTTCGTGTCGAATCAGGTGCTTTGATTGTTCTTTGTGATGAATCAGACGAATAGATACCCCGACGTGAATAATCGTGATGAAGAATGTCACCAATATCAAAAACTGATTGGATAAACCAACCGCTGCTGTCGCTTTACTGCTATAAACCGACAACATTAAGGTATCCATTTGATTCATCAATAAGAAGAAGAGTTGCTCTATTAATATCGGTATAAAGAGCTTTTGAAATTTATGTTTAGAGAGCCCCATCAAATTCGAGTACTTTCGTTTCAAATGGTTTATCTTTACGAAGCGTTATTTCACGAGCGCCTCGATTTAAGTCACCATAAGCATTGTAGCCACTGATACGACCGTAACCAAGTTTGATGCCATGGTAATCAATCATAAAATCATTACAATGATCGTGCCCTACAAAGACACCTTCAACATCGCCATTGATTAATAACTGTGTAAACATACCTGAATTTAACTTGGCGTATCCAAGCTCATCTTCAAAGATACCTCTAAAGTCTTCATGCTCGACATCGCGTATCGCCTCGTACTCTTGAAGTGCAATATGTGTGAACATGAGATTATGATGTGCGACGTCTTTATAAACGGTTTCTCTAAGCTCACGCATCCAATTGACGTGTTGTGGATGAATGTAGCTATATTCACCGATATGGTGCGGACAATAATCGCCACCATCAATGATATAAATCACATGTGATAGTTCGCCGTCCATCTCAATTTCAATGGTATAAGCTTCCTTATCGTCAACGATCAAACTGTGCTTTTTCTCAACATAGTTTTGAAAGCCCTTTTCAATCTCTCTAATGTCACCACGTGAAAAGCGTCCTTCTGTATCGTGGTTACCAAATGTCGTCGCAACCTTAACATCATATTGATTAATATATTCTACGAGTCGTTTATAAGTTTCATCAGAATGTACGATGCCCTCAGACCAAATTTGGTCGCCAGTCATAATAATTAAATCTGGTTGATAATAGCGAATCATATGATCAATTAACGTATACGTTTGTTGGTCTTTGTCATCGTGATGCGGACTTAAATGTAAGTCGGCTAGTTGTATGATTTTAAAGTTATCCATGATTACTCTCCTAACTATTCTTTAGTAGCGCCAATATTTGCGCCTTTTACAAAGTGCTTTTGCACAAAAGGTAATACCAGAATGGCCGGCACTAAAATGAGTACGATAACTGCCATTTGAAGTGAATCACCAGTGATGGTGATCTTATCTAACATTTGATACATACCAGACTTTTGTTTCAATGCATCTGAAATCGCTTGTTGTGTCGTCAGCATATCTTGTAACACAGTCGCAAGTGGCTTCAAGTCAGGGTTTCTTACGAAGAATGCACCTGTAAACCAATCATTCCATTGTGATACAGCGTTGAATAGTGCAACCGTTGCGATAACTGGTTTACTCATTGGTAACACAATTCGCGTAAAAATTTGGAACTCGTTGCAACCATCGATACGCGCCCCTTCTTGGACACTATCTGGTAGTTGGTTAAAGAACGTGCGCATGATGAGTAAGTTATATACGCTATATAAAGACGGCAAGATATAAACCCAAATTGTATCCGTGATGTGTAAGTTGTTAAGTAGGATATATAAAGGTACCACGCCACCACTAAACAACATCGTAAAGAAGATAAAGAATGTAATCAGTCTTCTAAATGGTAATGTTTTAGATTTCAGTGCGTAAGCCGCCATTGCCGTAAGGACAACGCTAAGTATCGTACCTACAACAGTACGAAAGATGCTAATCATTAATGCATTAACGATGGTGCCCTTTTTGAAAAGCTCTCTAAAGTTATCAAGTGAAAATTCTCTTGGCCAAAAGTAGATGCCACCTCTTTCAGCCTCTGTACCACTATTAAACGCTAAAGCAAATATGTTCAATAGTGGTAAGATGATGGATAATGAGAGGCCGATGATACAAATGTAAGAAATGATACGTACAATCATGCCGCTAATATCTTTTTTATGACTCATATTTCCAACTCCATCTTTAGAATCTTACTTTGGTATCTTCTTTCTTCATTTCCTTTTCAATCATGTCATCAAATTCTTTAATACCTGCGTCTTCAAGTTTTTGACGCGCTTCATCTAAGATCTTCTTAGCTTCGTCTTCAGATTTCGCATAGTAAGCGCGTTTGACAGCTTCGTCATAATTATCTAAAGCAATTTCAAGTTCCTCGCCGCGTTCAAATTTAGGTAAGAATGATTTCACAGTTAAACCATCAATGACTTTAGCGTTCTTAAGTTTCTCATCATAATCCCACATGTCAGCCATTTTCTCAGGATTTGTCTTCTTACCTTTTGCACGCGCGTTATCACCGTATTCGCGTTCACCAAAGTCCGCTTTACGATCAATATCAGTATAACCAAGGTGTTCAGCCCAATATGCACCTACACCGCGGAAACCACGTTTCTTCGCTTTATCAGGATTTTCTTCTAATTCACGAAGTACTTCTTTCTTAACGACAGGATTACCGTCTTTATTAAGCTCGTAGTCACGGCCTTCAATACCGTATTGCGCAAGTAATTTACCTTCACGACTTGCTAAGAAGTCTGCGAATTTAACGATATCTTCTGGGTGTTCCGTTGTTTTAGGAATTGACCAACCTGAGTAACCAGTTTTGTATGGTAGTTCCATTTGATATTTACCTTTAGCATTGTTTAACGGTCCCATTGGAATATATTTCATGCTTTGGTTCTCAGTTACATAGTTGTGTAATTCAGAAACAATACCGAATGAACCATTCACGATACCTTCTTTGGCTTTATTTTCTTCCATCGTATAGAATTCTGGGTGCATTAATTTCTTTTCCATGAGTTCGTGAACATGTTTCACACGTTTCATACCGTAATCTGTTTCAGCTTCGTGTTTCACTTCGCCATCTTTTTCCATAAATTTCTCATCAGCTGAACCAGTCCATACTAAGTCATTGTAGAACGGTGTACGGTCACTACCACCCCAAGCTGTTGGACCAATAGGTGTAACTGGTTTGCCATTGTCGTCTTTAAAGCCATGCTTCTTAATTTTTTCAGCAACTTTTTGCATATCTTCTGATGTTTTAACATCAGTTGGATCGATGTTTAATTTTTCAGCGATGTCCTTTCGAATGTAAGGCCCGCCTACTGTTTTAGGACCTGGGTCACCTGGTTTACGATTAACACTCATGTGCACAAAGTACGTGCCATCTAAATCGTCACGGAACATAATATTGTCTCTAGTATCTTGTGGTAAGTAGCCTTTTTCAAAGTACTTACTATAAACATCTGTATCTTTTAACATATCTGTTAAGTCTGTAAGCTGACCTTGCTTAGCTGCTTTCGTTAAGACTTTCATTTCAGGACGACCGCTATCATTTAAGTAATACGCGATGAAGTCAGGAAGGTCGCCTGACGCTAAACCTGATGTTAAAGCTTCTGTAGAATCATTACCTGAAGCTTTTTGAAGTTTTAATGTAATACCTGTTTTTTCTTTAATCTTCTTTTGAATTTCTGGATTCATTTCAGGTGACACGTCACCTTCACTTTCGAATACAAGTCCCGTAATCGTACGGTCAGCAATCCAAGTGTCTGGTTTACCTTTGGCATCTTCTTTACGTTTCTCTTCATCTTGTTTTTTGTCGTTGCCACATGCTGTAACGAATACTAATAACGTACATAACAATAAAGCGAAAATTTTCTTCATTTTTGATCTCCTTTTTAAAATAATGATGTGTCGAATTTACGAGAAGCAAGTTTATTCACTACAAGAACTAGAATGAGGCCTATCAAGCCTTGAATTAAGCCAATTGCTATCGCATAACTGAAATCACCTTGTTGAATACCTGTTCGTATAACGTAGGTATCAATAATTTCTGATACTGAAGCGTTACCAGGTGTCTTAAGTAAGTAGATTTGGTCGAACCCGGCTTTTAAAACATCGCCTAAAGACAAGATAAATAGAATGACCATAGTCGGAACTAATGACGGAATCGTGATGTAGATAATTTGTCTTACACGATTCGCACCATCTATCGCTGCAGATTCATAAATGTCTTGGTTAATGCCCATGATTGCCGCGAAATAAATGATTGAATTCCAACCAATGTCTTTCCATATATAACTTGAAAAGACAATACTTAAGAAATACTTCGGTTCCATAAGGAAGTGCGTTGAACCGTCACCACCAAATGTTTAAGCGATTTCGTTAATCAGACCAGTGTTCGGAGCTAAGATGCTATGCACAACACCAATAACGACTACCCATGATAAAAAGTGTGGTAGATATGTGATGCCTTGAAGAAAGCCACGTAAACGTTTAAATCGCGTTTGGTTGATTTCATTGAACATGATTGCAAGTATAACTGGGAATGGAAACGCGAGTACGAGCTTCACAAAACTAATCACAAGTGTGTTGATAATAATGCTATAGCTTCTAGAATCACCGAAAAATCGTTTGAAATATTTAAGGCCAATCCAATCGCCACCCCATAAACCTTTATGAAATCTAAATTCTTTAACTGATAGAATAAGACCTGACATCGGTAAATAGTTAAATATGAAAAAGAACAAAATACATGGTAATAGCATTAAATAAAGCATTTTGTGTGACCACATGCGTTGTAATAGCGATGCTTGATGTACACCTTGATTTGATTTCTTTGAAAATAGATTTAACATAGACGCACCTCCTAGACTTCTTGAGTTTGACGTTCAGTGACTTGATGCGTAGATGCGTTTTGAATAATGTCGCCTGATTCCTGGTCGAAAATATGAATGTCCTTTAAATTGAAGCCTAGATTTACATGATCACCAACGTTAAAGTGCACATATGAATCAGTTGATGCAATATAAGTTTCGTCGTTATAAACACAATATAGAAGCTGATTTGAACCAATTCGTTCTACTAACTCAATACGTGCTTCGTTTAACATAAAGTCGTGTTTGAATTGATCCGATGCTACCTTTTCAACAACAATGTGTTCAGAACGTACGCCTAAGGAAACATGTTCGTTGTTTAAATCTAGTTGTGTTTTAGGTACTTGAACAGAAGTATCTTTAGAAAATTCAAACGCTTGCCCTTTTAACGAGAAATCAAGCATATTCATCGGTGGTGTACCGATAAAGCCAGCTACAAACGTGTTTCGAGGTTGCTCGTAAATTTCTTGTGGTGTTCCCACTTGTTGTATGACACCATCTTTCAGGAGTACGATGCGTGTAGCCATCGTCATCGCTTCAGTTTGGTCATGGGTAACGTATATCGTAGTAGCTTTCATACGACGATGCAGGTCAATAATTTCAGCACGCATTTGATTTCTTAATTTCGCATCTAAATTTGATAAAGGCTCATCCATTAAGAATAGTTTTGCGTCTCTGACTATGGCACGGCCTAGTGCAACACGTTGGCGCTGACCACCTGATAGCGCTTTAGGTTTACGCTTAAGTAAGTGATCAATTTGTAGAATCTTTGCCGTTTCTCGAACACGGGCATCGTAATTTTTCTTCTTAATGCCTCTCATCTTTAAACCAAAAGCCATATTTTTATAAACACTCATATGCGGATACAACGCATAGTTTTGGAATACCATAGCGATATTTCGATCCTTTGGTTGAAGCTGGTTAATTACCTTACCATCAACTTTAATTTCGCCATGGGAGACATCCTCTAAGCCAGCGATCATTCGAAGTGTTGTAGATTTCCCACATCCCGAGGGACCGACGAAGACGATAAATTCGTTGTCTTCAATTGATAGATTAAAATCCTTAACTGCATGAACATCTTTTTCGTAAATCTTACTTAAG
>NZ_JH815593.1:571368-603307 GCF_000298075.1 Staphylococcus massiliensis CCUG 55927
TTGTTAATTTCTATCATTTCTACACCTCAATAATTATTACTAACATTAGTATAGAAGTCGTATGTAAAATTTTTATTTATCAATTATTAAAATAAAACAAACCAAAAATTTTTGTTTCGATACAAACAAAAGTAAAAGTTATATAAATGTACTTAATTAAGTATTTTTACATCATAAAATCTGGTTTTATTTCCAAAAGAAAACAAAAATCTTAACATTTAATTCAATGTAAGCGTATTAAAATTAATAAACTTTAATAAAATTACATACTGATAATTGATAAGATTGTGATTAAGGCAATTTTTAGAAAGATTTTAAGTTTCAAAAGTTTTAAATCGTGTATATTTTCCGTACATTTATTAAATAAGGATTCGATTGGTTAGATAAGTGTTTTTGATTAGAAGGAAAGTGTTTAAAAAAGCAAAAGTAAAAGGCTAAATTGGATAGATGACTTTTGCTTTAAAAGTGAATGAAGCGAGACATAAAAAACCTCCACTAAACATCATGTTTAATGGAGGTGTTGAGATACACCGCATCTAAGACGCTCTATGAGTACGCTGCGTCCTTTCTGCTTGATGTTGCTTATTTTTCTTTTTAGAAACAATCATAAATAAAACAAATAAAACGACAATTACGAGACATAAAATGATATTGATGACAGTTTTTAAAACTGGAATTGGGTTTGTGAAATTATTAATGCCGAGTAGGATAACCATACCAACGTTAATATTCATAATAATATTATATAAATCGTCCATAATAAGCCTTCACTTTCTTAAATTTAGGTTTAAAAAATGATAATGTTCAAAAACAAACTACTTATATAACTATAATTATGATATACCCTATTCTTGAAATCAAATACATTTTTATTTACTTTTATATATAAATAGATAATAATGATTATTTATTCTGCTAATAAGCAACCCTTATGATGGAACTTCAGTTCTTTTCGTGCTGTGTTTGCGAACGATTGATGCGACTAATGTTGAAATGAATCCAAATGTTAGTAATCCAATAAACATAGCAATGGTACCGTTAAATTCTAGGCCTTGATGCATGTATAATAAGCTTCTAAGTTCTTCTACGTAGTATCTAAATGGATTCCATGGTAGAACATAATCAACGTAGAATTGCGGTAACATTTCTTTTGGTAACATAATCACTTGAAGACTAAAGAATAGTAAGACCATAAAGATAGGTATTGAGCGAATACCTAGCCATGACATAACACCTAAGATAAGTGAAATGAATCCAATAATTGCGGTTGCGATATAGAATGAAATCTCAACTTCGTTCGGAATGTTTACATCTAAGATATGTTTCAGATAAAATACGTATCCAAATCCGCCTACTAAGCCGACGCCAATCGCCATCATGAATTGGAACAACATCGCTTTGATACGGTCACTCACTTTAATGAGGTTACTTGAACGAAATGCGAAGAATAAAAGTACAGATGAAATAATCGTTGTCAGCCATAAAGGTGTAAACATTAAGAATGGTAAATTACCATTAGCTTGGTGACTTGAAACTTTGTTAATATTATCCTTCTCGACTTTAACAGGATTAGTTAAAGCATTAACATCTTTCGCATTTACTTGTACATCTTGTTTACTTAATAGACCGATTGTTTGTTCCGTAATCATATCATTCAATTTCGTACCCAGTTTTTCAAGAATTTGAGATGTCATTTGAGAAGCCTGCATATTCGCGCCCTCATTCACAATCGTCGTAAGTTGACCTTGCTTTACCTTAACTGGTTCAGCGCCTTCTTTAGATTGCATCTCTTTAAGTTGTGCCTTGTCAATTTCGTTAGCTTTAACCTTTGCTAACATCTCCTCTTTTTTAGCGTCTTGTAGAATAGATACCCCTTTACTCATTGCATCCTTTGAAAAGTCCTTATCAAATACAACCGCTGCATAGAAGTCTTATCTTTGAACCCTTCATTTAATTCTTTTTTGTCATCGACTTCAATCCAAGTTACTTTATCTTTTAGTTCCTTATTATCTTTAATGTTTTTGACGAATTGCTCACCTACATTAACCTTGTTCCCTTGCATATCCATACCTTTATCATTATTAACGATCGCTATTGGAAGTTTATGTGGTTTAGGATTATAACCAGGATAGAACGCTGTTGCTAAAAGCATTAGAACTAATAATGCGATAAGCGGTGCTAACCATAATAATCTACTTTTTAAAATATTCATATCCTTACTCCTTTCTTTTAATGAACATGGTGTTGATTAATTATCACATTGCCTATTATAATAAGATTAATAATGAAAACAATATGCAATGTTATATAGGATGTTCGTTTATCAACACATATATATAAATTGTCTATTAAAAGGAGGCAGAACATGGCTGAAGATCGTCGAAAACGTAAATCTAAACAAGCTATCGAAAAAGCATTCTTAGAATTATTAAGAACAAATACGATTGAATCTATTTCAATACAACAAATTTCAAAACTAGCTGATATTAATCGCGGTACCTTTTATCTTCATTATGTTGATAAATATGACTTATTAGAAAGTCTTGAAGACCGATATATGTCTGAGCTTAAAGAAAGAGTTGGTGTGCCTAATGCCACTTTGAAAAACATGGGAGCTGAGAACTTCTCTAACTTTATTATCGACACAATCATTGACTTTAGTGAAAAACATGATGCTTATTATCAAGCAGTACTGAGTACATATAACAATACAAATTTCGAAACTAAGATTGAAAAAATTATACATGAGATACTTCAAATAAGACTCAATAACCGAACGCATATCGGAGGCGTTCCTGTTTCATATTTTATTAGTTATGTGTTTTCTTCTAAAATGGGCTTGTTAAATAAGTGGATTAAAGAAGGTAAACAGATACCGAAGAGTGAAATTAAGCGGTACTTATATGAACTTGATAAAAATGGGCCAGTAACTTTAATCTTTAATGAGATTGAAAAATAAAAAATGGGACTAAGATGAGTTCGTCTTAGTCCCATTTTGTTTGAGTTATTTTAAATCTTTTCGTTTAAATACATAAGTGTCATTCTGAATTTCATATTCGTCTACTGTCTTAATGTAGAATTTCTGTTCTTTAGCGAGCTTGGTCGTTGATAAACCACTTAAGTGCTTTTCATCAGGAATATTCACTTTAGATGGATCGAACGTTAAGGTACCGACCGAATAGTCTGATTTAAGTGACTCTACCGAATCATTAAAGTTCAAAGCAACTTTATTTAGATTTTGATTCTGAAGATACTTCTTGTAAGTGCTAGGCTTGTCTTTCTTGATAGATTTCAAAGCCTTCTTACTACTAAAGACTGTTACGAGACCTGGTTTCTCTTCACCATTGTCTATAACCACAAATCTCGGTTTAACAAAGTCTTTTTTCTTAGTAATTAATCCTTTTTCTTCAAGGGTCTTCTCCATATCTTTAGGCTTAATACCTGTTAATTCACACATTGGCACATCTTTTTTCAAAAGATAGTTCTTGATTTTGCCTTGTTTCGAAATCACGATATTCTTAATTGTTTCGGGTGCATCCATTTCAGAATCCGTGTACGAATTATAAAAGACATGTGTATGCTTATCTTTAATCACATCTTCAAAAGTTACTTCTTTCTTATCTTCAAGCTTCGATCCGCAAGCTGATAAAAGTAATACGATTGAAGCCATAAATATTAATAACTTTTTCATAATTTAACCTCTTTTAATATTTGATAATTTACACTATCTTAAAATATTCTACACCGATTTTCAATAAGGAGTTAAAATTATTTACAATTGCGTCCCGCTTGTATCTAAACATTAGTGTTCTCTGTGGGCACTAAAAACATTAACCAAATAACTATAAAAATATCTATTCCGAGTAATAGCACGCCTAGTATTATGGGAATGAAGCTGTGCTTCCATAACCCTACAGCTAGTAATATAGTTCCAACAATCAAGAATATGAACATTAAGATAACCACTAAAGAAACCTCCTATTGTAATGATTAGATTCTTGAATTTAAACTTTATATTATCATATAAAAGATTTATAATAAAAATAATATATGTGAATGTGGGACTAATTGGGGAAAAGGTTGTAATGCTTAAGGAGTAAGGCTATTTGTGATATTACCCTGGATAGCCTACGAAATTTTAACGCTGATTAATGCTCATGACTAGACTCATGCCACGTAAAAATTCTCATTTCATTTAGAAACACCTCACATTTTTTACTACGGTGGTCTTATCCACCCTGAAACTTGTAGCTTTTAACGCCTCCCACATATCTAGGCATAAAAAATACACCCCTAAGGGTGTATGTGTATATATAAGAAATCCTACATCAATTTGAAGTATCAAGTTTTTTGATTCATTATGCTTTTTAAACCATTCCAGTTCCTCCTCTTTTGATTTAAAATAAATATTATCAAAAAACCTTGCTTTCTCTAAATCCTCATCCGTAGCATCTCGATGTGAATTCATGTGTTTTTATTTAATTCTCTTTCTATAAAATTCATAAATATCACCTCTTAATATTAATATCTAAACATAACTTATTATGAAGAAAATACTCTAGTAAAAGTTGTTTAAGTTTTAGCTAAACATTGATTTTAACTCGAGTAATGAAATTAATTAAGCATATAAAAGAAAACCACTAATAAGAATACGTATATTATAATAAATATAATTAAGGTTACTAGAATCTTCTTTAATAAGCTTACTTTTTTTAATTTTATATGAGCTATTGTTAAGGAGATGGCAGATGCTATCATTGAAAATAGTATAAGTATAAGTGTTTCTAAATGATCATCCAAAATCATATTATTTTGCCACCCCTTACTATAAATACTTCCTGGCAAGATCCCTTTGGTAATAACTCCTCTACTACCTTCTTTAATTCTAGATTTTGAAGATTATAACTAGTTATAGAATTTTCAATATGTTGATTTAAAGAAATATTATAATCTAATCTATAAGTTGTACGAGATAAAAGGTTAGATACAGGGCTAATTAAAATACTCATTGTCAACACCCCTTTAAAATTCCTTAAATATATTACACTACTAAATTTTAATAAAAAGAATGCAGAATGCTATATGAATATAAAAAAGCCATGACCTATATTTAGAATCATGACAAGGTAATATAAAACAATAAAAATGTAGGATAATGCTAAAGAGGATTTTGACCGCTATATCAAAGAAGTTTTTTAAGACTTAGTTGCCCAAAAGTTGCCCATTTTATACAATTATTAACTCTTTAAGCATAATAGTTGCCCATGATAAAACAACGTAAAAAAACAAGTATCAAATATACTTTAATAAAATTTATAACCCTTAAGGGAGCAAAAGGGAGCAGTCTTTATTATAAATTCTAAAAATTCTTATCTGCTCCCTTTTAACTACCATTAATAAAAAACAAACAAAAATCCCTTGAGGCCATGCGCCCCAAGGGATTTTCTTATATCAAAACTGATTAATATTGTTTTAAATATTGCTCGCGTTCCCATTCACTAACTTGCGTGCGGTAATAGTCCCATTCGATTGATTTAGAGTTAATGAATTGGTTAAAGATGTGGCTACCTAAAGCGTTCTTAACAACTTCGTTTTCACGCATAGCTTTTAAAGCAGTGTAAAGAGTTGAAGGTAAGTCTTCTACACCGATTGCTTCACGTTCTTGTCGGTTAAGTTCGTAAATGTTTTGGTTAACTGGTTCTGGAACTTCTAAGTTATTCTTAATACCGTCTAAACCAGCTTCTAATACAGCTGCTAATGCCATGTATGGGTTCGCTGCTGGGTCAACTGAACGAACTTCAACACGTGTAGATAAACCACGTGAAGTTGGAACACGTAATAATGGTGAACGGTTCTTACCACTCCATGCAATGTAACATGGTGCTTCGTAACCTGGTACTAAACGCTTGTATGAGTTAACAATTGGGTTACATACTGCTGTGAAACCACGTGCGTTTTTAAGAATACCAGCTGTGAATTGGTAAGCTTCTTTAGATAATTGTAATTCGCCTTCTGGATCGTAGAATGCGTTTTCTTTACCTCTGAATAATGAAACGTTGAAGTGCATACCACTACCATTTACACCAAATAAAGGTTTAGGCATGAATGTTGCATGAAGATTATGTTGACGTGCAATTGTTTTAACAACTAATTTGAATGTTTGAATGTTGTCACAAGCTGTGATTGCATCAGCGTATTTGAAGTCGATTTCGTGTTGACCAGGTGCAACCTCGTGGTGACTTGCTTCGATATCGAAGCCCATGTCTTCAAGTTCTAATACGATATCACGACGGCAATTTTCACCTAAGTCTGTAGGCGCTAAGTCGAAGTAACCACCGTGGTCGTTAAGTTCTAATGTTGGTTCACCTTTTTCGTCTAATTTGAATAAGAAGAATTCAGGTTCAGGCCCTAGGTTGAAGTCTGTGAAGCCCATATCTTCCATTTCTTTAAGAACACGTTTTAAGTTACTACGTGGGTCACCTTTGAATGGTTCGCCGTCTGTGTTATAAACGTCACAGATTAAACGTGCAACTTTACCTTGTCCAGCAGTCCATGGGAAGATTACCCAAGTATCTAAGTCTGGATATAAGTACATATCTGATTCTTCGATACGAACGAAACCTTCGATTGAAGATCCGTCAAACATCATTTCGTTGTCTAATACTTTTTCTAATTGACTTACTGGTACCTCAACATTTTTAATGATACCTAAGATATCAGTAAATTGTAATCTTAAGTATCTTACATTTTCTTCTTCTGCAAATCGTCTAATGTCATCTTTAGTGAATGTGCGCTTTGGCATAATTCATATCCTCCATTATACATTTATTTGATAAAACGTGATAAATCGCCACGATTAATCGGCAGTGACTCTCTTTTAGGTTTTTGAGTCGCATCAACAATCATCTGGTTTCTTATACGTTGTTCATCTTGTGATAAATCGCCATAATCATCATTAAGGATTTGTTTAATTCCTTTTAAGTTAAACCCTTTTTCAATTAAAGACTTTATCTTTAAAAGCAATTCCAAATCGTTCATCGAGAAGAGGCGTTTATTACCCTCTGTACGTTTAGGTTTAATCAGTTCATGTGTTTCGTAGTATCTGATTTGTCTTGCTGAAAGTTCTGTCAATTTACTCACGACACTCATCGGAAAGACAGGCATATTACGCCGAACCGTATCATTCGTCATCATACCTATCTCCTCCTTGTTGAACTTGTACTAAATTTAGCACAAAAAAATACATATATCAAAAATATGTAAGGTTTTCTGACATGAGTAAAGATTGTTGATGTTATTTTAAAATTTCCCTTGTAAAAGCAAAATAAACACTACTAAACAATAAATTCATTTTCAAATTAGTTTTCTTTTTAATTTAAAAGGCCTTTCGAAATGAAAAAGTTAACAACCTAAGACTTCTTCAAATGGAAAAGTTAATAGTTTAGGGCTTTTAAAATGAAGAGAGTTAATACCCTAGGGCTTTTAAAATGAAGAGAGTTAATACCCTAGGGCTTTTAAAATAGAGAAAGTTAATACCAAAGGTTTTATAGAAAGGAGAGAATTATACCATAGGGCTTTTCAAGAAGAAAAAAGCGTTAAGATAGCTCAACTACCCTAACGCTGCATCCATTATGATATTAGACCTTGATCTTGAAGTTTCTTAACGGCACGCATGACTGCAATCTTGACGTGCTCATACGTTAAACCGCCTTGCACGTACGCTTCGTATGGTGGACGTATTGGGCCATCTGCCGATAACTCGATGGAAGACCCTTGAACGAAGGTTCCAGCTGCCATAATCACATCGTCTTCATAACCTGGCATGTAGCTTGGTTCAGGACTAAAGTGTGCGTTAACTGGAGATGCGTGTTGGATGCTTTGGCAGAATTGAATCATTTGTTCTTTCGTATCAAAAGTCACGGTTTGAATAAGGTCAGTGCGTTTCGCGTTGTATTTAGGTGATGTTGTCATATTGACCTTTTCAAGGAGGAGACTTGTAAACAGTGCACCTTTCAAACTTTGTGCAACGACGTGCGGCGCCATGAAGAAACCTTGATACATCTCATGAAGTGAGTATAATGACGCACCTGCTTCTTTACCAATGCCTGGCGCTGTTAAACGGTAGCCGCAGCGTTCAATTAAGTCTTGTCGACCTGCGATGTAGCCGCCTATCTTAGCTAAGCCGCCACCTGGATTCTTAATAAGCGATCCCGCAATAATATCTGCACCGCACTCGATAGGTTCTGTGCGCTCTACGAATTCACCGTAACAGTTATCGACGAACACGATAACGTTAGGATGCTTCGACTTAATGGTTTGAATAATCGCTTCAATCGCATCAATATCTACAGATGGGCGTTGATCATACCCTTTCGAACGTTGTATCGCAACGACTTTCGTCTTGTCATGAATGCTATCTAAGATTTGCTCTGTATCGAATGCGCCATCTTTAAGCGGTACGTCTTGGTAACTGACGCCGTACTCTTTAAGGCTCATTACACCGTTACCATTGATACCAATCACTTCTTGCAATGTGTCATAAGGTGTCCCTGTGATATACAATAATTCATCGCCTGCTTGAAGTATGCTTTGAAGCGCGATGGTAATGGCGTGCGTTCCTGAAATAATTTGAGGTCGTACGAGTGCATCTTCTGCTTTAAATGTGCGTGCATAAATTTCTTCTAAATGATCACGCCCGAAGTCGTCGTAACCGTAACCCGTCGTGCCCAATAAGTCACTTTCAGAGACTTTAACCGCGTGAAAGGCATCGAGCACCTTTTCTTGATTGTATAAAGAAATCGCATCTACTTCTTTAAAATATGGCGCTAATTCTGATTCAACTGTTTCTACTAACTGGTTCATATCTTTCATATAACATACTTCTTTCTATTTGTTTTTGTAGCCTTGGATGGTATACGTTTCGTCCGCTTCGTTAAATTCTAAATTTGTGACGAGCGTGTTCTGTTTTAAAAAGTAAAGTCGAGACGCTTCTGAGCTTGAAAGCGTTTCTTCATAGTAATCGAGTGTGTCTTTGATGCAATCGAATACTAAATCTTTAACGTGATGTATGTCTGACTGGTCTTTTGATGAGACGAAAACGTTAGGATGCTCTGATATCGGAGCTTCCCCTGTACACAAATCTTTCTTATTGAAAATGACTGCTTGGGGAATCGTATCCATGTCTAAGTCTTTGATTAAGCGGTTGACGGTATCATACTGCGTCTTGTAATTGTCATGACTCGCATCAACGACGTGAAGGAGTAGGTTCGCACCCTTAGCTTCTTCAAGTGTAGATTTGAAGGCTGCGATTAATGTTGTCGGCAGCTTCTGGATGAATCCTACTGTGTCGGAGATAATTAGGTTAAAGCCATTATTAATTTGAATACGTCTTGTTTTAGGGTCGAGTGTCGCAAAGAGTAAATCTTTCTCGTAAGTCGTTTCGTCTGCAAGTGTATTAAACCAAGAGGATTTGCCGGCGTTTGTGTAGCCAACTAATGCGACGTGGAATACCTCGTTTTGGATACGTTTGTTACGGTAACGTTCACGATGGTTCACGACTGTTTGAAGTTGATGTTTGATTTCATTCATACGCGTACGGATGTGACGACGGTCCATTTCAAGCTTTGTTTCACCTGGACCTCGAGTACCGATACCGCCACCTAGACGAGATAAGGATTTACCATGACCTTGTAGGCGTGGCAGTAGATAATCGAGTTGAGCATATTCAACTTGAAGTTTACCTTCTTTACTTTTCGCACGGAGCGCAAAGATTTCTAAGATGAGCTGCGTTCGGTCGATGATCTTAACATTGAGTGTGTCATTGAGGTGTTTCGATTGCGCTGTTGTGAGTTCATCATTGACTACAACGACATCAATGTCGTTCATTGTTACGAATTCATTTAATTCTTGTAATTTGCCTTTTCCTACATAATATTTGTGATCAAATTGGTGTCGATTCTGCGTAATCTGACCACGTACGTCTAATTGACATGTATGAGATAGCGCATTTAACTCAGCCATCGTTGATTCAAAGTCAAATGTCTGATCCTCCTCACTATCTACACCGATTAGACAAGCCGTTTCCTTATGTTGTTTCGTTTCTAACGGTTTTAGTTGTGACAAATTATTCACCACATTTCTATAAATATATCCCCCATATTTTAACATAGTGCATGAATAAAGACGAACACGCCTTAATGTGTTAAATTATTGTTAAGAGGTGGTTTAAAAATGAGTCTATACGATATTGAAGTAAAAGACGCTAAAGGAAATGATTATTCATTAGAAAAATATAAAGATAATGTACTTTTAATTGTTAATACAGCGAGCGAATGTGGATTCACACCCCAATTTGACGGCCTTGAAGAGTTATATGATACATATAAATCAAAAGGCTTTGTTGTATTAGGTTTTCCATGCAATCAATTCGGTGGACAAGAACCAGGATCTGGTGCAGAAGCCATGCAAAATTGTAAATTAAACTATGGTGTTTCTTTCCCTATGCATGAAAAGGTCGATGTAAAAGGCGAGCACCAGCATCCACTTTTTAAATTCTTAACTTCTGAACAAAATGGCTTTTTAAATGATAAAATTAAATGGAACTTTACGAAATTCTTAATTGACCGAGACGGCAATGTCGTGAAACGCTTTGCCCCTCAGAAGAAACCTAGTCAAATTAAGGATTACATTGAAAAGTATTTATAATTCTATATATTTGAGTTGTGAGTCAAGGCTTTGTAGTAGCGCCTTGACTTTTTTATTTAGTTAAAAGGCGGAGTAAAGGCTGATGGCGTGATACGGCGGCGTTATGCGATTGTTTTGAATTTCTTTCGCATAACGGCTCCGTTGTGCGATTGTTTTTATTTTCTTTCGCATAACGGCTCCGTTGTGCGATTGTTTTTATTTTCTTTCGCATAACGAACCCCTTGTGCGATTGTTTTTATTTTCTTTCGCATAACGGCTTCGTTATGCGATTGTTTTTATTTTCTTTCGCTTAACGAACCCCTTGTGCGATTGTTTTTATTTTCTTTCGCATAACGGTATCCAGCACATGTTACATTGTTTATTTCAGTCTTTGTAACATGGCTTCCTTGTTACATTGTTTACCTCAGTCTTTGTAACATGGCTCCCTTATTACATTGTTTACCTCAGTCTTTGTAACATGGCGCCCTTATTACATTGTTTACAACAGTCTTTGTAACATGGCGCCCTTATTACATTGTTTCAAACAGTCTTTGTAACATGGCGCCCTTATTACATTGTTTCATAAATCTTTGTAACAACGGGCGCCCCACCATATCCCTGTTTCAAATTCTCATAATAACTCGGCATTAGACCCATACGCCCACTATCACTCCAGCCCCTCAAACAAAACAAAAATCCCAAGACACTTAAATGTCTCAGGATTTTATACCCAAATTTTTATAGTTCGCACAATTTCGCACAATTGATATTTAATTCAGCTGAAAAAGGTTGAATTAAGCTTCTTCAACGAATGTACTAATCGCATGTTTATAGATTAAATGGTTTTTACCTTGTGAGAGTAAGTTTACAACTTCTTGGTCAAAGCCTGCCACTGTACCTTTCATTTGGAAACCATTTAAAAGGAATACTGTGAGTTCACTTTCCTCATTTTTAAACTTTTCTAAAATTTCGTCTTGAATGTTTTGATTTGCGATCATGTTCAATTTCTCCTTTTTTTAATTTGGGCAGTAACCTCATCTAACATCAATGAAAGCGTCATATTTTCTTTATCTAACCAATGAACATTTAGCTTATTTTTAAACCAAGTCATTTGACGTTTGGCATAATTTCTGGAATGTTGCTTCAACTTACTTACAGCGCTATCGAAATCGAGTTCATCATTCACTACAGGCACAAGTTCTTTGTAACCAATTGCTTGCATACTCTGACATGATTCATAACCTTGTTCTATGAGTTCTTGGACTTCATTCATTAAACCATGAGACAACATAATATCAACACGTTTATTTATTCTATCATATAATGTTTCGCGCGACATTTCTATCCCTAATAATAATGTATCATAATTTTCAGTTAATTGTACTGTTTTCTTTCGATTACTTAAAATTTTTTTCGTTTTTAAGTAATACTTAATCGCGCGTTCAACGCGTACACGGTTATTAGGGTGAATATTCTCTTTAGATACAGGGTCAAATTCACCTAAATAATGATGAAGTGCCTCATTATCAAGCTTACTTAATTCATCCATTTTCTCATTTACTTTTGCCATATGTTCATCGCTCACGACTTCTTCATCAAAAGGATAATCATAAAGGACGGACTGAATGTATAGGCCAGTCCCTCCCGCGATAATCGGCGTTTTGCCACGACTTGAAATATCCTCAATTAATGCTTGAACACGAACTTTAAAGTCATAGACTGAAAATGACGCATCAGGCTCCATGATGTCTATCATGTGATGAGGAATGCCTTTCATTTCCTCTTTTGTCACTTTAGCAGTACCTATGTCCATCCCTTTATAGATTTGCATAGAGTCCCCACTAATAATTTCACCATCTACGCGTTTTGCTAATTCAATACTAAATTCAGTTTTCCCAACACCTGTTGGACCAACGATGACAATTAAAAATGGCTTTTTCTCTTTATCTACCATTCATGCATCACTCACTTTGAAATTTTCTAACAATTTGCTTATCAATCCATTCAAACATATGTTTAAGTACAACGTCATTGTCCTTTTCGAAAAGAATTTCATGACGCTTCTTACGATATAATTGTACAGTTATATGTTGAATGTTTCCTTTCTTGAAAAGACGTCCAAGATTACGTACACCTATTCCATAATCACCAAACGGATCGTCTTTACCTGAGATCATTAACACAGGTAAATCAGGATTCATTTTTTGAATGTTTTTAATTCGTGCTGACTTCATCATACTTTTAACAGTTTCATAAAGCAGTTGGTTGGATACTTTAAAACCAGCATATTGGTCTTGGTCAAATTTTTCCACATCTGCGCGCACACTTGTTAACCAGTCATTGACTGATTTAACTGGCTGAAAACGCTTGTTCAATGATTGATACAACTGTTTGTTGATAATGTCTAACTTGCGTCTTTTACCAGTAAATATGGCACATAATTTTAAACCGAACATTGCAGGGTACCCCTTCCATTTAGGAAAGTTACCAGTTCCACTTAAAATTAAGCCGTTTAAAACGTCTGGATATTTAATGGCATACATACGCGCTACAATAGAACCCATTGAATGACCGATTACAATATATGGTAAACCTTCAGGAAAGTCAGGAAGAATCGTTTCATAAATTTCTAAAGCATCATCTACAAGACCTTCTAAAGAATCGTAATACCCGCGTGTCTTTTCATCGATGTCTTTACCATGACCACGTTGATTATGACGAATCACGTAATAACCTTGTAAGTTAAGTTCATGTGCAATTGCGTCATAACGATCCATGTGCTCAGCCATACCATGTATGATATGTACGACTCCAACGGGATCCATTTCACATTTATCAACTTTAACTTCTAACGTCGTATTATCTTGAACAGTTATTTTAAAATAGTCATGCTGGCGCATTTGTATTCTCCTCACTTAATACGATAATTTTAAAATTTGGCTTAACAATAATATAACCCGTCTATTTAAAATTAATCAAATCTAGAAGAGAACGTTAACTATTTTTCATAAAAAATATTATAAAGTATTTAATGGATATTTCAAGGTCTTAAATATCATTTTAAATTAACTTGTACAATTCTTTTGAATCGACTATACTTAAAGTGTAGACAATGCAAGACCTGGCTTTTCTCTCTGTTTTAGCTTAATTGAGGAGGTGCACGCCTGCCCTCTTGAAACATGATGTTAAGTCCCTTTTCTCTGAGCCCACACGTTATTGTTCCACTTATTATGATTAATCTTACTTTGCTTCAGCAACAAATGTAACAATTTCCATTTTTAAATTAAATAATAACGTTAAAAAAGCTGTGGCAATCATCCACAGCTTTTATTTTATGCTTTTTTGACTTTTTTAATAAGTAATGGATAACAAAGCGCAAACACGGTCATTAACGTCAAGATGATTGCGATTGGTGATCCGAAGAAGATGTCGAAAATATTATTATTACTCGTTATTAAGCTTTTTCTAAAGTTTTGTTCCATATCAGACCCTACAATTGCAGCTAAAATCAATGGCGCAACTGGAAAATCTAAAATTTTCAAGACTAAACCAATTACTCCAAAGATAAGTAAAATATAGAAGTCAGTAACGCTATAACCGAGCGTATACGTTCCTACGAAAGCTAAGATCAAGATAATTGGATATAGCACTTTCGGCGGTGTACGCAGAATTTTGAGTAATAAACCAATCAATGCGATATTTAAAATCACTAAAAAGATGTTTCCAATAAACATACTGTTAATAAGTGTCCAGATGGTTTCGGGTTCATTTTCAAAAAGAAGCGGACCAGGTTGTAAACCTAACATCACGACAGCTCCTAGAATGACAGCAGTAGTACCTGAACCAGGAATCCCCATTGTTAAAAGCGGAATCAAAGCACCTACAGACGCCGCGTTATTGGAAGCTTCTGGCGCAGCTACCCCTTCAATGGCACCTTTACCAAATTGATCCTTGTTTTTGGAAATTTGCTTTTCAGTGGAGTAACTTAAAATCGATGCAATTGATCCACCTGCACCTGGTAACACACCGATTAAAAAGCCTATAGGACTTTGGCGCAACATTGTAAAACGTGTTCGTTTAATATCTTCTTTACTCAGCTTCATTGTACCTAGGTCAGTGTTTGGTGGATTCAATGCGTCTAAATGTACATAGTTGTAAAACACTTCTGCGACGGCATATACACCGATAATCACGACTAAGAAGTCGATACCTTCGCTAAGGTGTGTAATATCAAAAGTGAAGCGATGGACGCTTGTTTGTAAATATACACCAACTGTACTAATCATCAAACCGATACACGTTGCAATCAAACCTTTAACCATCTTTCCAAGGGATAGTGACACGATCGTCGACAACGTGAATAAGAACAAGATAAAGTATTCACGAGGTCCAAACTTTAAGGCTAAATCGGATAGTGGTTGAGCTAAAAAGATAAAGCCAATCACAGCCATTAAGCCACCTACAAGTGATGCGACTGCAGAAATCGTCAACGCTTTACCTGCTTGTCCATTTTTCGTCATCGGATAACCATCAAAGGTTGCAGCTATCGCCGAACCATCCCCCGGTGTATTTAATAAAATCGAACTTCTTGAGCCACCATACATAGCGCCGTAGTATATTGAAACCATTAAGATAAGCGCACTAACTGGCTCCATACCGAATGTAATCGGAATTAATACCGCTACCGCTGTAGCAGGTCCTAAACCAGGCAACATACCCACTACTGTTCCAAGAAATCCACCTATGATAACCCAAAGTATATTCATTGGATGTAGCGCAGTTTGTAAACCTTCCATAAAACTATTTAAATCAAATCCTATAGTAATCCCCCTTTCTCCCTACGGCAAACTCACGCCGAGTAATACTGAAAATGTGTACCATAAAACAGTTGAGAATATAATTGAAACAACAATATTGAGTAGCCACTTTTTATGACCATTCACTAAAAACATTATGATGCCTAAAAATAGAATCGTAGAAATAAGAAATCCCACGCGTTCAAAGATCAACGCATAGACCACGATTGTTACAATCGAGCCTACTAACAACTTCAAAGTTCTCTGATTTAAAAATGGCTTAAAAAAGTCGAAGCGCTCATGACGTTTCCTAAATTCTTGAAACAAATAAACCACGCTCATGATACATAGAATCGACCCTACTATAATTGGGAAATACAATGGACCATTCGCATCTCCAATTCGAGCTTTCGGTAAATTTAATGAAAATATGAGATAAATCATACCAACCAAAATTAAGATGATCGGTGTCACATAACGAACCATAGTCACATCCCCCTTTAAAATCCTGCTTCATCTACTAAGCGTTTATATTTCTTACGTTGTTCTTTAAGGAACTTCTCAGATTCTTTGCTGTCCTTGTAAAAATCATCCCAGTTTTTGTTCTCACGTAACGTTTGCCAACTCTTAGTTTTAACGACTTTAGATAACGTTTTATCCCAATAGGCACGCTCTTCATCAGTCATATCTTTAGGTCCCATAACGCCACGCCAATGCGGAAAGACCATATTGACCCCTTGTTCCTTCCAAGTTGGCACATCTTCTAATCCTTTAATACGTTTATCAGATGTCGTCGCAAGTACACGTAATTTCTCCGTTTGATGTTGTTCTTTCACTTCGGAAATGGCAGTTGATGCGATATCAACATGACCTCCAATTAAGGCAGTTTGAAGGTCGCCACCGCTTTTATATACAAGTATGTTTAACTTCTCGACATCAACACCGTACGTTTTCGCGGCTTGAACAAATGCCAAGTGGTCGTTATTGCCTAAACCAGGCGCCACACCAATTGTTAGCGATTTAGGATCTTTCTTTAATTTCTCCATCGCTTCTTTACCTGATGTTAACTTTGATTGATTTGAAGCTGAAAGACTGATCCACTCCGTTGCAAGAATCGCTAGCGGCGTAAATGATTCATTCGATAATTCACTTATTCCTAATTCCTTATTCGACAGAATTAAGCTCGAATTTATTGCAATGTGGTGAGCGTCTTTAGTCGACAAATATTGCCATCCAACTTCGCCACCGCCGCCAGGTTTATTCACTACAGTGATATTTTGGTCAGCTAAGTTTTCTTCCTTCATAATCTTTTGAATCGCTCGCGCTGTAGTATCCCAACCTCCACCTGGTGATGCTGGCGCAATGATTTCGAGTGTCTTATTAGGAAAAGCACCATTAGAAGCTTTAGGCTTTTCATCGGATTCTGATTCAGTTTCTTTCTGATTGCAACCGACTAACCCTAAAGCAAGTATTATGACACTTAAGAAAGCGATATACTTTCTCATATGTATCCCCTCCACCTCTGTTTAGTTTTATACGTTTATATTATCAGAATATTTTGAAATATGTAATCACTTTTACGCTTTCTAAATATATTTATTATAGAAAAACGACGTAATAAAAAATAACGCTCAAGGTACCGTTCATTTACCTCAAGCGTTTTAGAATCATTACCAATTTCGAATGTCCTTACGTTCACCTTTAAAGTTACTTTTCTTATGGTGACGTCGTTCAAGTACCGCTTCAACTTCATCAAAAGGTATCCCGCGTTCTTTCAACAACACAAATAAGTGATACATTAAATCAGCAGTCTCATCAATAATTTCCGAGCGATCATTTTTCATTGAAGCAATCACAACTTCAAATGCTTCTTCGCCGAATTTTTTCGTAATCTTTTCAATGCCCTCTTTAATCAAATAATTGGTATAGGAAGATTCCCGATTTTCCTCTAACGACTGTTCAATCGTTTGAGCTAAGTGTTGTACGGCGAATGTCACCTCAGTATTGAAGCAACTTGTTGAACCTGTGTGACACGTTGGACCTTCAGGTCGCACAAATACTAACAATGCATCTTGATCACAATCTAGTGTCATATCTGTAACTACTTGTATATGACCTGACGTTTCACCTTTCTTCCAAAGACGTGACTTAGAACGAGAGTAAAACCAAACAACACCGTCTTCAACTGTCTTCAGGAAAGCCGCTTCGTTCATATATCCAAGCATGAGTACTTGCTTCGTCGTTTCATCTTGTAAAATTGCAGGTAATAACCCCTTTGAAAAGTCTGGTTCTAATGCCATCTTACCGGGATACCTCCTTTAGCCATTTCTGATTTAATCGTTGAAACTGATACTTCCTTATCATGTAAAATACTTGCTGCTAAGCCAGCTGAAACTTGAGACTCCTGAAATAACGTCACAAAGTGTCCCGCATTACCTCCGCCTCCAGAAGCAATAATAGGAATATTAACGCGTCTTTGAATTTCATTTAAATGATCAATATCAAAGCCTTGTTTCATCCCATCATAAGCCATACTTGTGACTAATAATTCGCCAGCTCCTAAAGCCTCAACTTCTTCAACCCAGTCGTAAACGCGTTTCGATGTTTGTTTCTTACCACCGTGCGTAAAGCAATAATAATCATCTAATTCATCGACATAGCCGCTATCAATAGCAACACAAATGCACTGCTTACCAAATCGCTCGCTTGCTTCTTTGATTAAAGAAGGATTTCTTAAAGCAGCCGAATTAAGCGATACTTTATCCGCGCCATGTTTTAAAAGCTTCGAAATATCTTCTAATGACTGAATACCGCCTCCTACTGTCATTGGTATGAATAACTTCGATGCAGCTTCACTTATGACATCTAACATCAATTGATGACCTGATTCGGTCTTTGAAATATCTAAATATACGAGCTCGTCTATACCCGCTTCATTGTAGTACATCGCATATTCAACAGGATCACCGATATCTCTTAATCCCTTAAATTGAACTCCTTTGACAACACGACCATCTTTAACATCTAAACAAGCAATGACGCGTTTTTTTATCATGTTAATCCCTCCCAAAAGGATGCTTGGTGAGCAGCTTTACCAACTATTGCTGCTTTCGCACCTACTTTTTCAAGGGCTTTTAAATCAGATTGATGACGCACGCCACCTGACGCGATGATAGGATGTGCGGATTGTTCAACTAAGTCTTTAACACGCGCCACGTTAGGTCCTTGCATGCGACCATCTTTAGAAATGTCGGTATAAATAATGCCGCCCAGTTTAAGTGCATCTACCTTATCAATAAACGTCGATAACTGGTAGCGGCTACTTTCAAGCCACCCGTTTACTTTAATTTCGTCGTCGTAGGCATCGAGACCAAGATAAATTCGATTCGGATATCTTTCGGTCAAAGCCTGTAACCACTCAAAGTCTTCGATAGCTTTAGTACCTACAATACAGTAGGACACCCCGGCTTCGAAATAAGCTTGAACCGTTTCAATTTCTCTGATGCCGCCTCCAACTTCAACAGGCTTTTGTGCTTGTTGCACGAGTGTTGTTATAAAGGACCTTTCAACGGGTTGGGAAGTTTTCGCACCAATTAAGTCGACGATATGAATACGTTTTACGCACGCGAACTGATTATAAAACGCAATACTTTCCTCAGCAGTCTTCGTCATCGCTTCTTTAGTCGCGTAGTCACCCTCAGTGAGTCGAACGCTTTCAGATTCAATTAAATCAATGGCTGGCCAAATTTCGATCATCTACAAATCCTCCCTTTAAAGCTGTTTCTAAGATATTCAACCCTACTTCGCCACTTTTTTCGGGGTGAAATTGAATACCTATCGCATTACGATGTTGCACGACGGCTGGAATTTCAGTCTCGTAGTCAGCATACGCAACGGTATATGCGTTCATTTCGGCCTGGTAACTATGAATAAAGTAAACGTCACCTTTTAAATTTGGATGGTCGCTATGAAGTTCGTTCCACCCTAAATGTGGTACAGGAAGTAACGTTTGAATATGCTTAACTTGACCTGGTATTAATCCTAAACCGTCTACATATCCTTCCTCACTGAATTCATACAGCAATTGCATGCCTAAACAAATACCAATAATAGGCTTTGACTGAATGCCTTTTAAAATGGAAACGAGATTGCATGCTTCTAAAGCTGTCATCGCCGCCTTAAAATGCCCGACACCCGGTAACACGATACAGTCAGCCTCAAGAATTTCTGCTTCTTGATGTGTAAGCATCGTTTTGTAACCAAGATGCCTTATCGCGCGTTCGACGTTCTGAATATTACCAACCCCGTAGTCTATAATCGCAATCATTCAATCACACCCTTAGATGAAGGTACGCCTTGATACGCGCTCGATTCACTTAACGCTTCGTTTAAAGCACGCCCGAAAGATTTAAATAGAGCTTCAATTTCATGATGCGTGTTACCGCCACGTATTAAATCCATATGAACGGTTAGTCGTGCGTTGATCACAAGTGCTCTAAAGAATTCTTCGACGAGTTCCGTATCAAATGTTCCTACCTTCTCTTTAGAAAGAGGCGCTTGGAAAACGAGATAAGGTCGTCCGCTAATATCTACAACTGTTCGCGCTAGAGTCTCATCCATCGGTAAATAACTCACACCATAGCGATTGAAACTTTGAAGGGACTTTGTGAGTTCTAACAACAATTGTCCAAGCACGATGCCTATATCTTCCGTGGTATGATGATCGTCAACAAACGTATCTCCCTCAGCTTTAATGTATAAATCGATTTGACTATGAAACGCAAATAACTCAAGCATGTGGTCTAGAAACCCAACACCAGTTTGAATGAACGTTTGGGGCTCAGATTCTTTAAATGCAATCTTGATTTCGAGGTTCGTTTCACGCGTTTGTCTTGTTTTCTCAAATATCATGTGTATCCCTCCATGTTTCAACAAGTTGTTCAAGTTGATTTAAGTGCGTCTGTGTCGTAATTGAATAACGCACACAATCCGTCATGCCTGTTTCCTCATAAAACCTCGGCAAAAAGCCATTTTGATGAATAAATGCGCCTAGCGCACGAGCACGTTCTCCTTTAGTAAGTACAAAGTTCGTAGCGCTTGGGTAAACGGTCATTAAATGCGCGACTTTGCTAAAGATTGATTTTAATCGATCAGCAAGTGCGCGTTGATGTTCGATATAGCGCGTTGTAGCGTCTACGTGTTCGAACATATACGTCGCGATTTTAAGCGCAAATGTGTTTAAGGGATACGGATGTTCGATACGCTTTAACACATCAATCGTCGCATCCGTACTTATAGCGACTCCAATTCTTAACCCCGCTAGTGAATACGCCTTAGATAACGTTCGTAATTGAATGATATGGTCTTGAAATGGTAAGTTCGCAGGCTCGCCATAATCCATATAAGCTTCGTCAACCACCAAATAGCCACCTATCGCTTTCATTTCAACGGCTAAATCTAATAGAAAGGCATCTTTAAATTGATAGCCAGTCGGATTATGCGGACTACTCAATATAAAGCAACTTGGACGTAACGTTTTGATAGCATTTAAGATTCTCTCCTTTGAAAAGACCAATCGATCATCGGCTTCAACAAAGTGAATATCGCGTTGTAGTTGTTTCGCATACGCGCGATACATGAAGAAGTCAGGATTCAAAGTTAATATAGGTCCTTCAGGCATGAGTATCATAAGTTTTTGAATCAACTCGTCAGACCCATTACCACAAATGATTTGCGACACCTTAATGTTATAAAAGTTTGCGTACGCCGCTTTAAATTCATCGTACTCACGTCCTGGGTATTGTTGAACTGAAATGTTCGAAATAATGTCGCCGACAACCTCTGAACTAAGCGGTGGAATCGGACTTTCATTTTTATGAATGCGTATCATAACGCTCACCTCGTACTTTTAATGACTGTGCATGATTGAAAAGTGCTTCTTCTTGTGCAATAATCTCAGCACTTCGAGTTGTCTCGTCGAACGTGTCTTTTGATAAATGAATGACAGAATGACGCGTGAAAAAGTCATTTACGGATAAGCCGTTCGCAAAACGTGCATTACCATTCGTCGGTAACACATGGCTAGGTCCAGCAACGTAATCACCGATAGCTTCAGGGGCATAGTGACCTAAGAACAGGGCACCAACTTTATAGATGTAATTTAGGTAATGCTTAGGATGAGCCGTTTGTATAGATGCATGTTCAGGCGCAATGTCATTCATGATCTGACATGTCTCTTCAAATGACGCACTATGAATTAGGTAGTGATGGTGCTTAAGACTTTCGGCAATAATGTCACGCCGTTGAACGTTAGGAAGCGTTTGTTGAATGCGTTTCTGAATAGCTTCTAAGACGGCTAAGCTTTCAGATACCACGAAAGTTCGCGCCATTTCATCATGTTCAGCTTGTGCGAATACATCAAATACGACCGCTTCTATGTCCGCCGTTTCATCTACAACGATAGCGATTTCGCTTGGTCCAGCTATCATATCAATTCCAACTTCACCGAATAAATATTTTTTCGCATAAGCAACAAATTGATTACCTGGCCCTACAATTTTATCAACAGGTGGTATAGATTCCGTACCGTATCTTAAAGCAGAGATACTTTGTGCTCCGCCTACTTGAAAGATGCGATCAACGCCTGCAATATAACAAGCTGCACACACGGCTTGATTAATGCCTTCCTTTTTAGGCGGTGTCACGACGATGATTTCTTTAACACCTGCGACTTGAGCTAGCGTAGCAGTCATTAATACGGTCGATGGATAACTTGCTTTACCACCAGGTACATAGATTCCAATCCGATCTAGTGGATGATACATCTCATAGCACTCAGAAGTACCTTTGGTTGACGCGATTTTAATGGATTCTTGAAACGTTTGAATACGTTTGTGGCTTTCGATTAAAGCAGACTTCAACTCTGAATCAAGCTGATTAAAAGCACTTTCCATTTCATCTTTAGGCAATTCAAGTTCCTCGAGTTCAACCTTGTCAAAGGATGCATTGTATTGTTTAAGCGCAGTGTCACCATGAATCTTTACATTGTCACAAATCGCTTTTACGATTTCATGTATATCTTCATTAAATGTAGGTTGATTGGTTTGTAGTTTTTGAAAGGTTGCTCGGTTATATATCATGAATGGTCATTCCTAAAAATTGTATAAAGTCGTCGATGGCACTTGCTTTTCTAAAGTAAGCAGCTTTATTTGTTATAAGCTTAGCTTGGATGTCTTTGATATGTTGCTTTTCAATGAGGCCATTCGAACGTAGTGTCGAACCTGTTTGAACGATATCGACAATGGCATCTACCATATCAACCTTGCACGCCAATTCAACAGAGCCATTAAGATGAATGATTTCAACATCCTGACCTAACCCTTCAAAGAAACGTTTCGTTGTCGCGTCATATGATGTCGCAATACGATTAAAGGTTTCAGTTTCAGGTTTAGCGGCAACCGCAAAGTGACAATGACCAAATGGTAAGTCAATTAAGTAATTCACGTTCGGCACTGTTTCCTCTAAAATATCGCTACCTATTATGCCGATATCAGCTACGCCTTTTTCTACATAAGTCGCTACATCAGAACCTTTAACGAGCAAAATATCGTACTGACTAATCGTTAACATGAGTTGACGATCACGGGCTTCAAGTGTCGTAACCCACTCTTGAGCTCCTCGACCATCTAAATATTTTATGAAATCTTTTAATAATCTTCCTTTAGGTAATGCTATGGTTAACATCTTAACGACTCCTTTTTATAAAGTTAGACCTAAACCAAAACCTTCTAAAGCGCCCTTATAATATCCACCTGAAAGTTGACGGTCCTGGGCCTTTTCCAAATGGCAATGCATGAAGACGCCTGTATAATAGCTACGTGGTGCCATCGGTGTAATGTCTAGATGCACATCCTCTATGCCTTGCGCTTTGAAACAAGTTTCAAATTCCTTAAGAGATTGAATGATTTCATGATCTGGATCAAATAACGTCGCTAAATAATCGAGTTGTGACGTGGTTGGCTTCAACAATAACTGGACGACTGGGTGTGCTATACCGAGTTTCGCCTTCAACTCAGATATATTGCGTTGTTCTATAAGTTGATAGATGACATTATTTTGATCCTTCTCATCCAGCAAAAGCCCAAATAGTTTGTAATGCCCGATGATGATGTGTGATACATAATCTGAAAGGTCATGATGAATATATGATAGAAAAGTTTCGAGACAATGGAAGATATCTTGCTCATTCGGGTCATAACGCTCAATGCCAAGCTGTGTTTCAACTTGATGATGACGTACAATCGGTCCCGAATACGCAATTTTAGTGGCTTCGCGCGTGTAGCGTGCGTAATAACGCATACATTGATCTGTAAAATCATTACGTAAAGCATAAACCTGATTACGATCTTGCCATAAGCTACGTTCATCCATTTGCTTAAGATCATCATGTGACAATCGTGTCCATTCAAGTGTTTCAATTAAATTCATATCCACTAACTTAAAGCCTTCTTGTTGAAATCTTTCAAGAAAACGTATTTCATTCTGCTTTAAAGTAATCATCTCAGACATGTCGTTAAGCTCCTTTATCATTTAGTTTAAAGAAATGTCGCTTTATCTTGTTAGCGAACTAAAGCATTTAGCTAAAATAAAACTTTACTTCAAAAAGCGAATTTCTATCTCTTTATCTCGCTAATGAATTAAAGTAATGTTATTGATAAAACACATATTAGCACATCTAAAATGAAACTACAACAAATATTCTGAAAAAAAGACATTATTTCGAAATTTAACACTGATGAACTAAGCCGCCATCAGCTTAGTTAAAATCGCGCATACAAAAAAGCCCTAAATGATTTAAAGTTTAAACCATTTAGGGCTTTTAAACACTAAGCTATATGCATTAGTTCATACTATATTTAGCGTTACAGATGTGTCTTTCTAATTCGTCTGTATACATCGCTTTTGTATTTTGATCGTAACCAAGTAAATCTGCCATAACATCGATTACAGCATCTTTATATTTTTCAACGTATTCAATGTTAAAGTATAGAGCACCTGTACGACGTACGAAGAAGTCAGATGGTTTTGCGACCATTTCATTTTGAATTGTGTAAACAAGTTCAGTATACACTTCTAATGGAAGACTTGTACCTTGCATGCGTGCTGTTTGCGCAATTTCAAATAATTTATCAGCGTTTGAACCATATTGAGAAGCGAATTGACGCGCTACGTCTTCATCAATTTGGTAAGCTTTTGCTTCGCGCACTTTTTGTTCTACGAAGTTGTCGAAGTTTTGGCTACCACCAACGTCACCACCAGAGATTGGTAAATGCTTCGTTTGACATTCTTTAAATTTAAGGCCGTATTGTTGTTTTAAACGTTTTGCTACTAAATTCACGATGTCATAAGCCATATGACGGTAACCTGTTAACTTACCACCTGCAATAGTTAGTAAGCCAGATTTACTTTCCCAAACTTCGTCTTTACGTGAAATTTCTGAAGGGTCTTTACCTTCTTCTAGGATTAATGGACGGATACCAGCCCAAGTTGATTCGATGTCGTCATTTGTAACGTTAACATCAGGGAACATGTAATTGATTGCATCTAGGATATAATCTCTATCTTCTTGAGAAGCAAGTGGTGATGCTTTATCTTCCACATAATGTGTATCTGTTGTACCTACATATGCTTTTCCTGCACGAGGAATTGCGAAAATCATACGACCATCTTTTTCTGTATCAAAATAAACAGCTTGTTGTAATGGGAATTTAGATTGGTCGATTACTAAGTGAACACCTTTAGTAAGGTATAACTCTTTATTGTTTTTAGAGTGATCTTGACCTCTCACTTCGTCTACCCAAGGGCCTGTTGCGTTAACGATTTTCTTACCGCGAACTTCAAATTTCTCGTTGTTTAAACGGTCAATAACTTCAACACCGCTTACTTTATTTTTCTTAGTATATTTGAAGTTTGCTGCTTTCGCGTAGTTAATCACATGTGCACCTTTTTCAGCTGCTTTTTTCATAACTTCGATTGTTAAACGCGCATCGTCTGTACGATATTCAACGTAGTAACCGCCACCTTTAAGGCCGTCACGTTTAACTAAAGGTTCTTTGTCTAATGTTTGTTCCTTATTTAACATTTTCTTACGTTCTGATTTTTTAACGCCAGCTAAAAAGTCATATACGCGTAACCCAATTGAAGTTGTAAATGGACCAAATGTACCACCTTTATGCATTGGTAAAAGCATCCATTCAGGTGTTGTTACGTGAGGACCATTTTCATAAACGATCGCACGTTCACGGCCTGTTTCTTTAACGACGTTAACTTGGAATTGTTTTAAATATCTTAAACCACCATGAACAAGTTTAGTTGAACGTGAGCTTGTACCTTCAGCAAAGTCTTGCATTTCAACTAAAGCTACTTTCATGCCACGTGTCGTTGCATCTAAAGCAATACCTGCACCTGTAATACCGCCACCAATTACGACTAAATCATATTCATTTTCTTGCATTTGACGTTTGATTTGACCTCTTTTAATCGTTGATAAACTCATAATAAGAACCCTCCTAAATATTAAAAAAAGAGAGACCATCCCCTACACTTTTTGAAGTTGTACGAAATGCGTCTCTCATATCTCGACTGACTTATTAACTTGGCTTCATTATAGCATAGCGATTTATGCTTCGTCTAATTTAAAGACTTGTGTCGCTTCAACAGCTTTTTTCCAACCTTTGTAATTCTTTTCACGACGTTCTTCATCCATTTGAGGTTCGAATTTTTGTTCAAGTTTCCATCTTTCGCTGATTTCATCTTTACCATTCCAGAAACCAACTGCGATACCCGCTAAGTAAGCAGCACCTAGCGCAGTCGTTTCATTAATTTCAGGACGTTCAACATCAATGTTTACGATGTCTGATTGGAATTGCATGATAAAGTTATTTTTCACGGCTCCACCGTCAACGCGTAAGTTGTTAACTTGAATACCAGAGTCTTTTTCCATAGCTTCAAGAACGTCACGTGTTTGGTAACATAATGATTCAAGCGTAGCACGGATAAAATGCTCTTTTTCAGTACCGCGTGTTAAACCAAAGATGGCACCACGTGCATCTGAATCCCAGTACGGTGTACCTAGACCTACAAATGCAGGTACGACGTAAACACCTTCAGTAGAATCTACGCGCTCAGCATAGTTTTCAGTTTGAGGCGCTGAGTTAATCATTCTTAAACCGTCGCGTAACCATTGAATCGCTGAACCTGATACGAAGATCGAACCTTCTAAAGCGTAATTAACCTTTCCATCGATACCATAGGCGATCGTAGTTAATAGGCCACTTTCAGATTTAACCGCTTCTTCGCCTGTATTCATTAACATGAAGCCACCAGTACCGTACGTATTCTTAACGTCACCACGTTCGAAACATGCTTGACCAAATAAGGCAGCTTGTTGGTCACCAGCGATACCTGCGATTGGTACTTCATGACCGAAGAAATGGTAATCCACTGTATGTGCGTACACTTCACTAGAAGGTTTGACTTCTGGAAGCATGCTTTTTGGTACAGTTAAGTGTTCAAGTAATTCATCATCCCACTTAAGTTCATGGATATTGTACATTAACGTACGACTCGCATTTGAGTAGTCTGTGACATGGGCTTTTCCACCAGATAAACGATAAACTAACCAAGTATCAATTGTACCAAATAATAAATCACCGTTTTCAGCTTTCTCACGTGCACCGTCAACATTATCAAGAATCCATTTCACTTTAGTTCCTGAGAAGTATGGATCAAGTAATAAACCAGTTTTATCTCTAAATGTTTGTTCTAAATCTTGTTCTTTTAATTCGTTACAAATACTTTGCGTTTGACGAGATTGCCATACAATCGCGTGATAAACTGGGCGACCTGTGTGCTTATCCCAAACGACTGTTGTCTCACGTTGGTTCGTAATACCAATACCTGCGATTTGTTCAGGATCGATTTGGTTTTCATTCAGTACTGAAGCGATAACCGATAACACAGATGTCCAAATTTCATTTGCATCATGTTCTACCCAACCTGATTTAGGAAAATGTTGTTTAAATTCTCTTTGAGCAACACCTTTAATATCACCTTGTTCATTAAAGATGATCGCGCGTGAACTAGTTGTACCTTGGTCTATTGAAAGAATAAACTTTTCCATATTAAAAACTCCTTTACCCCAAAATTAATCTGGCCTTTATATAAAAATACCCCTATAAAAGTACTTTATACAATATTAGTTGATCTTAGCGATTTCGCTAGAATCTGATTTCTTATTCATTAAAATACCAACTACTAAAGCAATGATAACAACTACAATCGCTAAAATTGAGAATACATCAAACGTACCTTTAAAAAGCATACGGTAAATGGCTGAACCTAACATACCACCTGCAATTGGCCCTAAGATTGGCACAATCGCATATTTCCAATTTGAATCGCCCTTTCCTGCAATCGGTAAGATAGCATGTGCAATTCTTGGTCCTAAGTCACGTGCTGGGTTAATGGCATAACCTGTTGGTCCACCTAAACTTAAACCAATAGCTATAATTAAAGCACCAACTACAAGTGGGTTTAAACCGTCTGAGAATTTATTAACCCCTATATACATTAAACCTGAAACTAATGCTGCAGTACCAATGATTTCACTTATCATGTTCGCAAAATAGTTCGTTAAAGCTGGGTCAGTTGAGAATACTGCTAACTTTGCACCTTTGTCTTCAGTTGCTTTCCAATGTGGTAAATACATTAACCAAACTAAAATACCACCGATTGTACCACCGGCAATTTGGGCTAAGATGTAACCAGGAACTTGAGCCCATGGTAATGCACCGTCCATAGCAAGACCGATTGATACAGCTGGGTTTAAATGTGCACCTGAAATTTGTCCTACTGCATAAACACCCATCGTAACAGCAAGTCCCCAACCGACTGAGATAACAATCCAATCTGCTCCGTTACCTTTAGATGCCTTTAAAACAACGTTTGCGACAACGCCGCCCCCAAATAAAATTAAAATGGCGGTTCCGATTAATTCTGCTAAATATACACTCATCTCTTTTCCTCCTAAAAAAAGACAGGGAGACCCCTACTCGCATTGATACAAGCAAAAGTCTCCCATCTCTTCACTGATATTAACTTGATATAATCGTACCTTGTAATGTAAGCGTTGTCAATCATTTTTTCAAAGACTTTAAGAAATAAAATTATAATTAAAATTGTTAACCTTAATATGATAAGTTGTAATGTAAAAATTTCATGGCACGGTCTTCATAATCCTCATAATCAAGGTCTAGTTCACGTTGACGCTCAATTTCAGACAACATGAATTTAAAATGATTGAGCATAGAAAGTAAACTTTCCTTTAAGTTGTGTAAACCTTCGTTATCAAACGTACGCAAGTAAGAATCATAGTTAAAGCGATCAAGATAGTGATATAAATATTTATCAGAAACACCGAAATCGATGGCGTCCTTTTCACTATTAAGTAAAATACGCTCTTTTAAGATAACTTTGTAGGCATCACGCATTTCATGTTCTTTAATATGAACAGCATATGGAAATTCTGTTCGCGCAATTCCTTTGACTACAACAGTTGAATACCAATAGAAATCATTTATCGCGACTTTAAGTTCCGCTTCTGAAAAGGAACTTGTCTCATAATATGATGTATCTACGTATGAATAATTCTCAAACGCATCATCTTTATCTAATAGCACCTTACTATAAGCTAAATCAATACAATCATCTAAATGGTCAGCCGTCGTAAGTGTTAAGTCGATACGATTAAAGTCCTTAAACTGCATATGATATGTAAACGTATTAAAGTCATTTTTTTGGTAAAACGGTTCTGAATAGCGCATGAGTAAAATTTCGCCGAAGTTCGCATACCAACTATCTGCATCGATATAGGCATACACATCTTCAACAACATAAATAAAATCAAAGTCGTGTAATTTATTTTCATCAAATGAGTTTGGCTTTACTCTTGAACCATTTAAGATAACTGCACGAATATTGTCATCACGTTGTGCGATATCTATGACGGTTTCATAAATTTCATCTTCAGATCTAGACATGTTTGTCCCTCCAAAAATCTTCTACTCATCTTTACCCCGACACGTTCAATTAAAATCTAAAAACTTCAAACATAACTAACATTTACTTAACAAAATTTATAATGAATGAAGTGTAAGCCTTTATGGAGGTCCCCTTGAGAAAAGCCCATTAGTTACTACATTAAAAAGCTGAAATATAAGTCGTGAAATAGAGCATTTGAGCTTTATTTCACTCAATTCTCAAAACAGCTGACTCCTAGGGGAGTAGCGTGAGTCTGGAGACTACAGGCTCCAGCCACGCCCCAGGAAAGCATGCTGTTTAAGAGAATTGGAGTATTAAGTCCCAGCCTGTTCTACCTATCGCTTTTACCAAATTGTTCTATTGCTTGATGTGATATACGTTGCGCCAGCTTTTACAGCCGCTTCAACTTCTTCTTCCGTATCAATTAAACCGCCCGCTATCACGTGCGTATTCGTTTCTTCATTTATACGTCTAATCACCTTATTCGCAACGCCTGGTAATACTTCCACGAAGTCTGGTTCAACATGCTTGATTAAAGCAATACTACGATCAAGTGCGTGGCTATCGATAATAAACACGCGTAAAATCGTTGTGGTTTTCAACGCTTTAGCTTTTTTAATTACTTTTGATTTCGTCGAAATTATACCTTTAGGCTTATATTGTTGAATAATGTATTCACATGAGAACTCATCAACACTTAACCCTTTGATTAAATCAATATGAATATAATACTCAATTTGATGCTTTTTCAATAATTCTAAGATACTTTTCAAATGTCCAATATGCGTATCTAACAAAACACATGTTTTATGATCCGTTGCGATAAGTTTTTCTAAATCTTTCATCGTACGAATCGCTGGTAGTAATTTTTCGTTCACAATTTACCTTCTTTATTACATTATTCGTTTAAATAAACGTTCAAGTTCGTAGTTCGTAAAGTTAATAATAATCGGGCGCCCATGCGGACACGTAAATGGATCCTCCATTTCACGTAATTGATTGATTAAATCATGCATCTCGCTATTTTTAAGATAATGATTCGCCTTAATCGATTTCTTACAACTCATCATAATCGCTGCTTCTTCGCGAATCTTTTTAATATCTACTTTCTTATGTGCAATAACGTAATCAATCATATCTTTGATAATATCCTCAACCTCATCTTTAGGGAACCAGACCGGGTAACTACTCACAATATAAGAATTAGACCCGAAGTGTTCGAGAAAGACGCCGACCTCTTCTAGAGATTGACGATATTGTTCAATAATCATCATTTCATCCTTTGAAAAGTTAAACGTAAGGGGTATCAGTAAATTTTGATTCTCATTTTTAACTTCCCCGATTTTATCTCTAAAGTACTCATATTTAATACGTTCTTGCGCGGCATGTTGGTCGATCATAAACATACCTTCATCATTTTGCGCAATGATATACGTACCATGTACCTGTCCAACAACTTCCATATAAGGTACGCGTTTAGAAGTATCTTCCTTCACTACATCCTTAATTTCATCATACGTTTTAGTCTCATAATTAAAAGCGGATTCATCTTCGACTTCTAAACCTTCTAAATGTGACAGTGATTCAGAATGTTGTTTTGATGGCGGTAACTCAAAACCAGTATCTTCATCTTCCTCATTACATGATAACAACGTAAATTCATCATCTTCGGTCGTTTCAAAATTTAAATCATTATCCGATAGGGTCGTAGTATTCTTGGGCTTATCTAAACCATCCTGTGTATGTTCAACTTCCTGATTGTCACCGTTAGTGTCATTTTTCTCAGCTTGTTTTTGGTCAAACGCCATTTTTTGCTGTTCAAAAGTCGATAACACTTTCGACTTTTTAGGTTGCGAACTGATATCGTTATGAGGGATAAGCACCTTGTCCTTAAAAGCTTCACGGATTTTCTGAACAATCAAATCATACAGCTGATCTTCTTTTGACAAGCGAACCTCAAGTTTAGTTGGATGCACATTTACGTCAACTAAGATAGGATCCATTTCAATATTAATATAGCATATTGGATTACGCCCTATCGTTAACAATGTATGATAGCCTTCTAAAATGGCCTTATTAAGTAAGAAGTTCTTAATATAACGACCATTAATAAAGATTGAAATGTAGTGCTTATTACTTCTTGAATGTTCAGGTTTCGCGACAAATCCTTCAATGTGATAATCACTCGTATCACCACTGATATGCACAAGGTTTTTCGCCACTTTCATACCATATATTTCAGCCATAACTTCATTCGTACGCCCTGAACCATTCGTTTTCATCACTAATTTATCGTCACTTTTTAGTGAAAAGCGAATATGCGGATGACTCATAGCCATGCGGTTTACGATATCTGTAAC
>NZ_JH815593.1:603673-709776 GCF_000298075.1 Staphylococcus massiliensis CCUG 55927
TTTACCAAGTTCCGTATACAAGCTTTTAATATATTTAAGTCGTGCAGGTGTATTATAGAAGAGATTTTCTACAAAGATATCGGTGCCTTGTTTCGCTTTAGCTGGCTTTTTCTCTATGAGTTCACCGTTTAACGCATAAATTTCAAAGCCGTCTTCACCATTGGTACACGTTTTCAATGTGACTTTTGACACGGAAGCGATACTTGCTAACGCCTCACCTCTAAAACCAAGCGTTCGCACGTGAAACAAGTCTTCGTCTTTATCAAGTTTACTCGTCGCATGTCGATGGAACAATAAGGGTAAATCGTCCTCTTCAATTCCACTACCGTTATCGACCACACGAATCGACTGAACCCCGGACTCTTTAACTTCAATATTAATTTCCGTAGCTTGAGCATCAATCGCGTTCTCAACGAGTTCTTTGACGACTGAACCGGGTCGCTCAACAACTTCACCTGCAGCAATCTTATTAGCGAGAGAAGTTTGAAGTTCTTTAATTTTACCCATATCATTCATCTCCTACTTTAACGCATTTTGTAATTCGCTCAGTTTCACAAGTGCCTCGATTGGTGTCATTTGAGAAAGATTTAAAGATTTAAGTTCGAGTTCAACTTCAGATTCCGCTTTCGAATCAAACAAGTCAAAGCTTGGTTGTTCAAAGGCATCTTTCGGTTGTTCAGGTGTTTTACGGTTACTTTCATCGTTAATAGACGCAGCTTCCTGGCGGACTTCGGTAGCATCTTCACTCGTCACTTTAGCTTGTTCAACGTCTTTATGTTCAAGTGAATCAAGAATCACTTTCGCACGGTCGATGACAGCTTCAGGTAAATGCGCAAGCTTAGCAACTTGAATACCATAGCTATCATCAACGGCACCGTCTTTAACTTTATGCAAGAAGATTAACTCACCGTGATGCTCATTAGCAGCAACATGTACATTCTTAAGCGCAGGTAACGTTTCATCTAGCGTTGTCAATTCATGATAGTGTGTTGAGAATAACGTTTTAGCATGGGACGTATTCGCGACATATTCAATCATCGCTTGAGCAAGTGCAAGTCCATCATATGTTGAAGTACCGCGACCAATTTCATCAAAGATAATTAAACTTTCCTGAGTCGCATGCTTTAATGCTTTTTGAGCTTCAAGCATTTCCACCATAAACGTACTCTTACCTGATACTAAATCATCTGCTGCTCCGATACGCGTAAATATCTGGTCAAAGATCGGTAGCGTCGCTTTATCAGCAGGTACATACGCACCCATCTGCGCCATTATACTAATAATTGCTACTTGTCGCATATACGTCGACTTACCAGACATATTAGGCCCCGTAATTAAGTAAATAAACGTTTCATCATCAAGCTTACAATCGTTAGGCACATAGTCATTGTGATCCATCACACGCTCTACAACAGGATGTCTTGAATCTTGTAAATCTAGCGTTCGCTCAGCGCTAAATTCAGGTTTCACATAGTTATACTTTTGCGCAATTTCCGCAAAGCTCTGTAAGCAATCGAGTTCAGAAATTAATTTCGCTTGCTGTTGCAATTTAGAAGTATAACTCTTAACCTTCTCACGTAATTCTAGGAACAATTGATACTCAAGGTCGATAGCCTTCTCCTCAGCCCCCAAGATCAATGCTTCCTTCTCTTTTAACTCATCCGTTATGAAACGTTCCGCATTAGACAATGTTTGCTTACGCTCATAGCCATAGTCCCCCGGTGAAAAGCCCTTTAAATTCGCGCGCGTAATTTCAATAAAGTAACCAAATACTTTATTAAAACGAATCTTTAACGAGCGAATACCCGTACGCGCTTGTTCCTTTTGCTGCAGTTCAGCTAACCATGACTTACCATTACGAGATGCTTCTAAGTACTCATCAAGTTGTGCATGATAATCCGCTTTGAAAAGCCCACCTTCCTTAACAGAAATAGGTGGTTGTTCAACAATACTTTGTTCGAGTAGCTCAAGTAAGTCATCTAATGGTTCTAATTGATTAAACTGAGGCGATTCATAGCCTTCAAGAGAGTCTAGTAACGCTAAAATATTCGGAATTTCTGCGATTGAATGCTTGAGTTGAATCAAGTCTTTCGCGTTCACATTACCGTAATTCACGCGACCAACTAAACGCTCGATATCATAGACTTGTTTTAAATAGTCGCGTAACGTATCACGCTCGATAAAGTAATTTAAAAAGCTTTCAACGGCTTTTTGACGCGCTTCAATATCCGCTTGAACGATAAGCGGTCGGTCAATCCATTGTTTTAAACGTCGTGCACCCATAGGCGTCTTCGTTTCATCCATGAGCCAAAGAAGCGTACCTTTTTTAGATTTAAGACGCATGCTTTCAGTTAGTTCCAGATTACGTTTCGCATAGTAATCCATTTTCATATAGTGAACCGCTTCATACATCTTGACGTTTTCAATATGAGATAAATCTCGCTTTTGCGTTTCATGAATGTAGTCTAATAAAACTTGCGTTGCTTGATAACTCGATTCATGCGTGGCATTATTCATCTCATATTGAACATCTGATAACGATTCTTTAAGCGTTATTGTTTCAGTTATGACACTCACTTGACGTTTCAAATCATCGGATAAAGGTTGTTGAATAATAATTTCATTCGGGTTAATTGTTGTGATTTCATTGATTAAAGTAGCTTCATCGGTAAAATGCGTTGCCTTCAATTCACCCGTTGATACATCACAGTAAGCTAATGCGAAATCATCGGCTTGAATAAGACTTAAGATAAAATTATTTTCTTTCTCATTGATACCATTCTCTTGCATCACGGTACCAGGTGTTACGATACGTACGACTTCGCGTTTAACCATACCTTTAGTTTGAGTTGGATCTTCCATCTGTTCACAAATCGCAACTTTATAACCATTTTGAACGAGCGTATCAATGTAGTTATCAGCTGAATGATACGGCACACCACACATCGGGATAGGATTTTCCTTCTTCGCATCACGCTTCGTTAACGTAATTTCTAAGACCCTTGAGGCTTCAATCGCATCTTCAAAGAACATCTCATAGAAGTCACCTAATCTAAAAAATAGTAAACAATCTTCGTATTGGTCTTTAATATTTAAATACTGTTTCATCATAGGTGTTACTTTCGCCATAGTATTCACAGTCCTTCTTTATTATCACACTTTTTCTTTGTCTTAACGCATATATTTTATCAAAATATCACTTAATTAACTACTCATTCAAAATATGCAGAAATTTATAAAATGATATTAATTCCACATAGGGCTTTTCAAAAAGAAAAAAATGAGTCATACGCCACTGCGCAGACTCACTTTAAATTTAAGTACTAAAAAAAAGTATATTTAAACTTTATTTTTAATTTCCTAATCAGCATGCTTTCCTGGGGCGTGGCTGGAGCCTGTAGTCTCCAGACACACGCTTCTTCCCTAGGAGTCAGCTAATTAGGAAATTAATATCACATTACCAACCTAGTTTGATCAATATTCTAGATTTATCGCTTGTATTTATGAGAAAACTTATCGATTAAACCGCGTTTTTTAAGAACCATTAAAAGCACGTAACTAATAATAGCGCCTACAAAACTTGAAACCATAAACGTCATCATAAGCGGACGAATCATAAAGTTTTGAATGTTGAGTACCATCGCTAATGGAATACAAACTAAACTACCAATGATGCCCGTACCAATAACTTCGCCAATTGCTGCCACAAAAATGTGTTTACGGTACATATATAAGATACTCGCTAAGAATACCCCGATCATACTACCAGGAAAGGCAAATGGGCTTCCGATACCAAATATCATGCGAATAACGGATGATAAAAACGCTTGTGCTAAACCAAACCATGGTCCTAAGAATACGGCGCTTAATACATTAATAAAGTGCTGCATAGGTGCTGCTTTAATTGGACCGAGCGGAATTGTAATGAGTGTACTTAACACAACATTTAAAGCTACAAACAATGCTGTAAGTACGAGTTTATTCGTACGCAATGCTTTTATCCTCCTTTAATGATTCATTTCGTCATTTAAGATATCCACCATTGAATGTAAGAACGTATTCGCATCTTGTTGCGCGACTTTAAATTCTCCAACAATGGGTAACGCGTCAATTTTCTTTTGTATATCAGAAATATGAGATTCAGATTGATTGAACGCGGTCTCTTTACCGTAATTCTGTAAATTTACAGATTGCTTTTGATTCATTTTAAGACGTTTCATGTAGGCATCAAGTCGTTGATTATGATGAATTTGATCTTCTACACGCTTGTAATCTTGGATCATGTCTAAGTCTTGAATTTTAAGACTAATACGATTGGCCTCTTGAATGATATCGTCTTTGCTGTACATTTATTGCGCCACCATAGCGTCATGAATGCCTACGAATTCACCATTTAGGGAATATTGTCTTGGATCAGTGATTTTAACATCCACTAATTTACCAATAACGTCTTTAGGCCCTCTGAAGTTAACGAGTTTATTCTTATCTGTATAACCAGCTAACACTTCATCGTCTTTCTTACTTGTACCTTCACAAAGCACTGTAACAACTTCATTATCATATCGCTTGAGTGCTTCTTGACAATATTCGCCGACTTTTTTGTTTAATGTTTGTAAACGTTCTTTTTTAACACGAGTTGGTACATTGTCTTTCATTTTAGCTGCAGGTGTACCGTCACGTTGAGAGTAGATGTACGTATAAGCATGCTCGAAACCAACTTCATCGTAAAGCGTTAAGGTATCTTGGAATTGTTCTTCTGTTTCATTTGGGTAGCCTACAATGATATCAGTAGTTAGTGCTACATCTGGAATCTTAGCTTTAATACGTTCAACTAAATCTAAATAACTTTCACGTGTGTATTTACGTCCCATAATTTTAAGTACCGCGTCATTACCTGATTGAACTGGTAAATGAATATGAGGCACGATATTGCCACCTTTCGCAATGACATCAATCATATGGTCTGTAAAGTCCCACGGGTGACTCGTTGTAAAACGAACACGCGGAATATCAATCTTAGAAATATCTTCAAAGAGATCGCCTAAACCATATTCAATATCCTTAAGGTCTTTACCGTAAGAGTTAACGTTCTGGCCTAGTAACGTAATCTCTTGATAACCTTGACGTGCTAAATCACGAACTTCATCAATAATATCTTGTGGTCGACGACTACGTTCTTTCCCTCTTGTAAAAGGCACGATGCAATACGTACAGAATTTGTCACAACCATACATAATGTTAACCCAAGCTTTAATGTTGCCTTCACGAACTTTAGGAAGGTTCTCGATAACATCGCCCTCTTTAGACCATACATCAACAACCATCGCTTTAGACATATATGCTTCTTCTAAAATCTCAGGTAACTTATGAATGTTGTGCGTACCGAATATCATATCTACGTTTTGATATGATTTTAAAATTTTATTGACAACAGATTCTTCTTGAGACATACAACCACATACGCCAATTAAGCAATCAGGACGTTCTTTTTTAAGATGTTTTAAGTTACCTATTTCACTAAACACTTTATTTTCCGCATTTTCACGGATGGCACAAGTATTGAGTAAAATAACGTCAGCTGAGTTAATATCAGTTGATGGTGTATAACCAAGCGCACCAAAGATACCTGCCATAACTTCAGTATCGTGTGCGTTCATTTGACAACCATACGTTTTAATAAAGAACGTACGACCGTTACCCATACCACGATATTTCTCATCGATTTGGAAATCACGATTATATTGAACTTCTTCTTTACCACGCTTACGCGCCTCTTTAAGGCTCGGTGGTTGATAAACATGCTCAAAGTATTTGCTATAATCTTTTTCTTCTTTATCACGGTGGTTTAGGACGTCTAAACTACCCGCTTTTCTTTGTTCTTCATTCACATTAAAAACCCTTTCTCGCCATATATCATCTTTTCATTATATTAAATTTAAGTAAAAAGTGCAAAATGAAAATTTTGTTTAAAGATGATAAGGAATGAAGTGAATACATCTCGCGTTAAGCCTTAATCATCATACTTGCCAGTAAGTGTTTCAATCGAAATCCCTTCTGGTACATGATAAAACTTAATTTGATTCATTAAACTTTCCACTTCAAGTTCAACCATACGTTCGTTCATCTTTTGAATTAAAATTAATAACTCGCTCATTTCGCCTTCAATCGTTGTTTCTAATGGACCTACTCTATACTTTAATCCGGACTCATCAATTACACGAATTGCTTCATCTACGTACGGAATCACGTCTTCACCATTCTTCGGTCTTGGTATCATTTGAATACTCATTAATGTATCATTCATCACAAACAACCACCTTAAATGTATTTTTAAATAGAAAAACTACTTACATTATAACGTTGATGTAAGTAGTTTTACCATGAATTATTGAGAATCGACCTAAACAAGACAACTCGTGTCCGTCAAAGTCGCTTATATATTAAACGAATTGTTTCATTAAGTCATTGAATTGATTTTCATCAAGCTTAATATCTTGCTTAGCAAGTGGTTCTTCGTTGAACGTATCGATTTGAGACTCATAAGATGGTGTTTCTGTATCTTGATACACGATACCTTTAATGAGCGAATCATAATCAAGCACAGTTTGCACAGCTTTTTGTTTATCTGACGGATCATAGTTCTCGATGTCATCAATACTTGTAAGATTTTCTTTAAACCAATCATACGTATTGACTTTATTATACGTAACACATGGTGAGAACACGTTCACAAATGAGAAACCATCGTGATTAATCGCATCTTCAATCATCTTCGTTAATCCTTTAATATCACTTGAAAAGCCCTGTGCGACAAATGTGGCACCTGAAGATAACGCTAATTCAAGCGGTGCAATATTCTTTTCAATATTACCTTTAGGTGTTGTCTTCGTTACAAAACCAGGTGCAGATGACGGTGATGTTTGACCTTTAGTTAAACCATAAATTTGGTTATCCATAACAATATACGTCATGTTCATGTTACGACGTAATGCATGAATCGTATGACCCATACCAATCGCATAACCATCTCCGTCACCACCAGAAGCAATAACTGTTAGCTCACGGTTAGCCATTTTAACACCTTGAGCTAAAGGTAATGCACGACCGTGGATGGCATGTACGCCATAAGCATTAATATATCCTGATAAACGACCTGAACAACCAATACCCGTAATTAAAGCAACTTCGTCAGGTTCTAAGCCTACATTAGCCGCTGCTTTTTGAATGGCCGCTTGTACTGAGAAATCACCACAACCTGGGCACCAGTTCGGCTTAACATTATTTCTAAAATCTTTAAACGTAGCCAACTATACCAACTCCTTTAATTCATTGGCAACTTCTAAACCTTTTTCTTCAATTTCGTGTGGTAAGAAAGGTGTACCATCATACTTCGTTTGTTTAACTAATTTATCGTTAACATTCACGTTCATTTTTAAGATGCTTGCAAGTTGACCTTGATAATTGTGCTCAGCAACAATAACTTTTGAAGCTTGATCAATTGCATCTTGAACCGTCTTAGATGGGAATGGGTGTAGCTGACGAATATGCATATGATTTACTTTAATGCCTTTAGCATCTAATCTTTCGATACCTTCGTCAATGGCACCCTTCGTTGAAATAAAGCCAATATATAAAATGTCCGCTTCATCATAGTTATTTGAATACGTAACAGGATCTTTCATAACTAAGTTTTCAGTTTTACGCATTCTCTTTTCCATTTGAGCTTGACGGTTTTCGCTAACTTCACTTGGTTTACCTTCTTCGTTGTGTTCAACACCAGTAATGTGGTGAATACCGCCTTTAACGCTTGGTAGAGGACGAGGTGATACGCCACTGCCAGTTAACGCATAACGCTTGAAGTACCCTTTATCATCTTCATCGCGTTCAATATCACTTTGAATTGTCTCGCCACGACGAATTTCAATTTTACTATAGTCTAAGTTTTCAACTGTTTGCTTACCAAGTGATAATTGTAAATCACTTAAGATAATCACAGGACATTGATATTCTTCAGCAAGGTTGAACGCTTCAATTGTTAAATAAAAGGCATCTTCAGCATCAGTAGGTGCTACCACAATTTTAGGAATATCACCGTGTGTACCATAAATCATTTGCATTAAGTCAGATTGTTCCTGTTTAGTTGGTAGTCCTGTTGATGGGCCACCACGTTGCGTATTAATAACAACAAATGGTGTTTCAGTCATACCAGATAGACCGATTGATTCCATCATTAGTGATAAACCAGGTCCAGCTGAAGCTGTAAATGCACGGACACCAGCGTAGTTTGAACCAATAGCCATCGTCGCTGCTGCAATTTCATCTTCAGTTTGAATAACCGTACCGCCAACTTTAGGTAAGTTATCAATCATATATTCCATAATTTCTGAAGCTGGCGTGATTGGATATGCCGCCATAAATCTTGAGCCTGCTGATATCGCACCTAAACCAATCGCATCGTTACCAATCATATAAAGATGCGGATTAGAATGTGATTCTTCAAGTTCAAAGTCGCCTTCAATTGTTTCTAACTGTTCCTTCATAAGATCGTAACCTTGTTTAAGTGCATCAATGTTTAATTCAACGACCTTTTCGCCTTTTTTCTGGAACATATTTTCAATAAGATTTTCGAATACGTCTAAACGTAAATTCATGACTGCACATGTCGCACCAACTGCAACCATGTTTTTCATTAGCGTCGTGCCTAATTCTTTAGCAATTTGTGTGAAAGGTAAATCAATGAGTTGTGCTTTGCAATCGTCTGGTTTTTCAGGTTTCGCTTTTGTATCAGCGATAATAATACTATCTGAACGCATTTCGTGATGGTTCACTTCAATCGTTTCTTGGTCAAAAGCCACTAAGATATCTAAATCATCACTAATCGCATGTACTGGTGATGTTGAGACTCTTATTTTATTATTTGTATGACCGCCTTTAATTCGACTTGAAAAGTGTCGATAACCATATAAATAATAACCTTTACGGTTCATAGCTGTAGCAAAGATTTCACCCGTAGATTCAATCCCTTCACCTTGTTGTCCGCCGACTTTCCATGATACTTGTGATTTCATGTCACATGCCTCCTAGGGATTTTAATTCATTTCTAATCATATCAAAAGAACCCACTAGATACCATGGTATTAGTGGGTTTTAGCCTAAATTCATACTAATGGACGATACTTATTCTAATGGGTGATCATCGTTCACAAGAACGCGTTCAATACGTTTTGTACGACCTTCTTTATCAAGGTCAATGATACATCCTGAGAGTACCATACGACCTTCATCTGGTACGACATGACGTTGCGGTAAACTTGTGATAAAGCGTTCAATAATTTCATCTCGATTAATTCCTAGAATACCGTCGTAATAGCCAGTCATACCTACGTCGGTAATATAGCCTGTACCTTGAGGTAAAATACGTTCATCGGCCGTTTGGATGTGTGTATGTGTACCTACCATCGCACTCACACGACCATCTAAGAACCATCCCATCGCGTTCTTCTCAGAAGTCGTCTCAGCGTGAAAGTCTACAAATATATAGTCGGTAACTTGTTTCGCTTCTTCAATTAAAGCGTTCGCTTTTTTAAAAGGATCATCGATATCTTGCATAAATGAACGACCTTGTAAATTGATTATAGCAAGTTTAATATCGTTGATTTGAATGTAACGCATACCAACACCTGGTGCTTCCTCAGGGAAATTGGCTGGGCGTACCATGCGTTTCGCATCATCTATAAATTCATATATTTGACGTTGACCATATGTATGGTTACCCATCGTCATAAAGTCTACGCCTTCACGTAAAAGTTGCTTATAAATCTTTTCTGTCAAACCTTTGCCGTGTGCAGCATTCTCAGCATTTACAATCGTCACTGTAGGTTTATATTTATTTTTAAGCTTTTGAAGATAAGTCGAAATAGCTTCACGACCTAATTTCCCAACGATATCCCCAATAAATAAAATTCGCATGCTTGTTCATCCTTTCATTACCCTAAGTGTAAAATAATTTGATGAAAATGAAAAGTGAGTGTCAAAATTTGTTCAAATCTGAATGTAAAATAATGTATTAGTTAAATTGTGAGCGGGTATATTAGAATTACAAATAAAGATTGTCGCTTGATTGCCTAGGCTATACATGACGATGTCTTTATCTTTTACAATTTTTATCTAAAAATTGGGAATTTTAATTAATTAGGAGATGTAAAAAGTAGTATGTCTATTAATATCGAACCAGAAAAATTTGCTGATTTAGTAGTTAAAGCTAATCCATCAAATAGTGAAAATCCTGAGGAAATTTCGAAGGAAGCACTTGAGCTTTACATCACTGCTTATCGCATGGCTGAAAGATACGCAAATCTTTCAACTGGTTGCCTAGATACTAAGAGCACGATTAAAAAAGTAAAAGAATCAAAACTACAACTTAGCTAATTAAAGACTATTAATCATTTCACATATATAGAATTAGTTATAGAAGAGACACCTATCGTCTTTTTTAAAAAAAGAAATTTTACAAGAAAGCGCGAATGCAAATCAATGTTTGTACTCGCGCTTTCTTGTATTTTGAGCGGTTAAATATTAGAAAATAAGCTTTTATATAGGTTATATAATTTAGAAGCACATTGCTTTTGATACATACGAATCATACATAAAAAAAGCAGCACACTGCTTAAAATAAACGTTAGAATAGGAAATAGTATACTTAACTTTAAGAACTCAGATTTAACGTGTTGAATTGGATAGTCATTCGCAATTCCACTTTCATCAACCAGTGTACGATAGTCCATATTACGGTTTACAAAGTCAGGCGTAAGATTCATATTAAAATCTCTCAGTTGTGAATCAATTTGATAGAGCTTAAGTTGCTCAGGATAGTTCTTGTCTTTAACTAGCAGCGATAGTATATAATCCTCAGACAATTTATCCTTTTGATAAATGAGTGCGGCATCTTCATAGCGATGTTGATACGCTTTACCATTTAGCTTAAGCGGTGACATGTCTACGCTTTCATCGTTGATATACACATCCGTAAATCCATCATCCTTTTTCTTCTTCTCTAATGTAATCGTTTGATGTGCCATATGGTAACGTTTCGTATAAACCTCATAGTCTTTGGACAATAATTCATATAACTCATTTTTAGTGCGTGCAAATTGGGAATCATTTTTCTTTAACACGAATTCATGTTCAATCTGAATCGTACCAACGCGTTGATTATTTTTACCAACAACGTGCGTAATATCTTCCTCATTGTTTGGTACTTTTAATGTTGTAACAAGATGATGAGACTCATAATCATTAAGACTAATCTTTAAAATAATACCATTTATGATAGGTATAAGTGAGCATATAAATAATAAGCTACTTGCTAGCAGCCATAGTATGAGTTTTTTATTTCGTTTAAGCATGTCATAACTCCTAAGATGTTTTTTATATTATACCATATCTAATTTTTTAAATATATAATTTATTTTAGAACTTAACTAACGGGCACAAAAAAAAACGAAACATGATAACATGTCTCGTTTCGTTAAATCATTATTTTGCATATTCAATTGCTCTCGTCTCTCGAACAACTGTCACTTTAATATGACCTGGGTATTGAAGTTCATCTTCAATTTGTGATTTTATGTCTCTAGCTAAACGATGTGCTTTTAAATCATCTATAGAATCTGGCGATACGACAACGCGTATTTCTCGTCCAGCTTGAATTGCGAATGCTTTTTCAACACCATCATAACTTTCAGATAATTCTTCTAAGCGCTCTAAACGCTTGATGTAATTTTCAAGTGTTTCTTTACGTGCGCCTGGTCGTGCTGCTGATAACGCATCGGCTGCGGCTACAAGAATTGAAATAATCGTTGTTGGCTCAACATCTCCGTGGTGAGAATGGATGGCATTGATAACCGTTTCAGACTCTTTATATTTCTTAGCGAGTTCTACACCAATCTCCACGTGACTACCTTCAACTTCATGATCGATAGCTTTACCGATATCATGTAACAATCCTGCACGTTTAGCGAGCGTTACATCTTCACCAAGTTCAGCTGCAAGCATACCAGATAGATGTGCAACTTCAATAGAATGTTTAAGTACATTCTGACCGTAACTTGTACGGTATTGCATTCTACCGAGAATCTTAATAAGATCTGGATGCATGTTATGTACATTTAATTCAAATGTAGCTTGTTCACCAGCATCGCGAATAATCTCATCAACTTCTTTACGTGCTTTATCAACCATATCTTCAATTCTTCCTGGATGAATACGGCCATCAGAAACAAGATTAACTAAAGCTGTACGTGCAATTTCACGTCTTATAGGATCAAAACCTGATAAAATAACAGCTTCAGGCGTATCATCAATAATTAAATCAATGCCTGTTAATGTTTCTAATGTACGAATGTTACGACCTTCACGACCGATAATTCGACCTTTCATTTCATCATTAGGTAAGTTAACAACAGATACAGTAGACTCAGTCGTATGTTCAGCTGCAAGGCGCTGTACAGTTGTTGCTAAAATTTCTTTTGCAGTCTTATCAACTTTTTCTTTCGCTTCTTTTTCCTTTTCTTTAACAAGTATTGCAATATCATGTGACAGTTCTTCTTCCACACGAAGAAGTTGTTCGTTACGAGCTTCCTCTTGTGTGAGACCGGAGATGCGTTCTAGTTCTTGTTCGTGCTTCATTATTATTGTTTGAACACTTCGCTCATTTGCATCTACTTGTTGTTGTCTTTCTTCAATTTTAGATTCCTTTTGCTCTAAAATCTCGTCTTTTTTATCTAAAAGATCCGATTTTCGCTCCAAGTTTTCTTCCTTTTGAAGAAGTCGGGTTTCTTGTCTTTGAAGATCACCACGTCTCTCTCTAAGTTCGTTTTCAGCGTTTTCTCGTATTAATTGGTTTTCTTCTTTGGCTTCTATTAATTTTTCTTTTTTGAGATTAGCTGCTGATCTTTTTGCTTGTTCGATGATATCTTCAGCAGTTTGCCTTGCTTGTATTTGTTTGCTCTGCAATAAGTGATGGGCAATGAAATACCCTACAACAACTCCTAGAATTACTCCTAGCAAAATGAGTAAGAGGGTTAATAAATTCACACAAACACCTCCTTTTTCTAGGATTTGGTACTGTATATCAAATCTAATATGATTATATGAATTATATAAGAATCATACATATCAATTGTACGTTTAATGATAGAGTAGTGTCAAGGTTTCCCCTTACCTTTATCGTTTATGATTTTATAATTTTTATTTTATTTTTGGAAAAATTTCCCACCGATTTAAATATAGAAATTTTATCTAAATAACCAAGCCATTTTTTCGACTTTTCAATAAAAAAAGACATAGTTGGATTATTAAACGTCCAACCATGTCTTAATTGATTATAAGATAACTTATTCGTCAAATAACGTTGGTGATTCATTTTCTTCTGTTTCTTCAACATCACCGTCTTTAATTCCTAATGTTTCACGTAGTTTTTGATCGATTTCGTTCATAATTTCAGGATTTTCTTTTAAGTAGTTTTTAACATTTTCTTTACCTTGACCCATGCGGTCACCATTATAAGAATACCAAGCACCTGATTTATCGATAATATCGTTTTGAACACCTAAATCGATGATTTCGCCTTCTTTAGAGATACCTTTACCATACATAATATCAACTTCAGCAATTCTAAATGGTGGTGCAACTTTGTTCTTAACAACTTTAAGTTTCGTACGGTTACCTACGATATCTTGACCTTGTTTAAGTTGTTCGGCACGTCTAACTTCTAAACGAACTGAACTATAGAATTTAAGTGCACGGCCACCAGGCGTTGTTTCAGGATTACCAAACATAACGCCAACTTTTTCACGGATTTGGTTGATAAAGATAGCAGTCGTATTTGATTTTGAAATAGCACCAGAAAGTTTACGTAGCGCTTGAGACATTAAGCGGGCTTGTAAACCAACGTGCGCGTCGCCCATCTCACCTTCAATTTCTGCTTTAGGTGTTAAAGCAGCTACAGAGTCGACAACGACAATGTCAACGGCACCACTACGAACGAAAGCTTCAGCGATTTCTAAACCTTGCTCACCGTGGTCTGGTTGAGATAGGTATAAATTATTTATGTCTACACCTAATGCTTCAGCATAAACTGGGTCTAAAGCGTGTTCGGCATCGATAAATGCTGCAATACCGCCATTCTTCTGAACTTCAGCGATAGCATGTAATGCAACTGTTGTTTTACCTGAACTTTCAGGACCATATACCTCTATGATACGGCCTTTAGGATAACCGCCTACACCTAACGCGTTATCAAGCGTTACAGAACCACTTGATACACTAGAAACACGGCGACCTTTGTTGTCACCTAGTTTCATAACTGCACCTTTACCGAAAGATTTTTCCATATTCTTAATGACTGTATCTAAAGCCTTTTGACGTTCATTACTCAATTTGGAACCCCCTATTTGAATTCTCTTTTTTAGATTTACCCATACTATACAACCTATTTTTTAAAAATACAAGCATTTTGCGAATATCCGTTCGATATTTTAAGCGAAATATCGTCATATTTACGAACATGCGTTTTCAATTTCTAAGAAACTGAGCACTAAGTTGTACGGTTTAAATCTTTTAGTAAACGTATGAGTACATAATTTTGACTTCTGTCTCTTTTTAATGTGTAATTATGAGACATTTCAAATTGCATCGACTTAAAGTGATCGTTTTTAAGGATGCCAACGTATATTGTTTTACCTTCATTACAAATAGATATACCTATTTTGCTTTTAAATAAGGATTGAACGAGCTGCGCACTAAATTCTAATCGCGCTTCAACTGGCATGTTAGGATCTACGAAGGCCTCATTCTCAGGAAGATACCCTGTTAAAAGTTTCTGATCATTATAAGCTTGAAGTCGCGGATAAAGTGCGCCTTCAGACACTTCGTCATAGATACTAATTGAGTCTTGTAGTTCATGCATAAAGGCTTCCTCAAGTAATACATCATCTGAACCGTAATAATACATACCGATACGACTTAAAATCTCATCTTTAACGGGTTGAATGTTAGCTTTGCATTGATCAATCGTTTCGTCTTTAGAAGTTAGACGAATCTTTACTTCATGTGCACCAGCTAAAGGTGCAATTGTAGGATTTGTTTGTGCATCAATTAAATCCATCAATTCTGTTTCAACTTGTGATTCTCCGATGCCACAGAATTTTAGCATTTCTGAATAGATGGTATTCTCATCGTTCGTAAAGTAAGGCATTAACTCATGCTTAACCATGGGTTTTAGTTCACGAGGAGGTCCAGGTAATAAAGCGACGATCTTACTGTCCTTTTCAAGATACATACCTGGTGCCATGCCAACTTCATTCTTAAGTACTTTAGAACCTTTAATAACGAGTGCTTGTTGTTTATTATTAGGTGTCATCGTTTTATTTTGTTCTTTAAAGTAGTTTTCAATATATGTCATGGCTTCTTGGTCCATCTCTAAAGTTGTATTAAATAAAGAAGCTACAGTTTGTTTCGTTAAATCATCTTTCGTAGGTCCTAAACCACCTGTTAAGATAACGGCATCATGATATTTGAGTGCTTCTGACATCACACGTTCTAAACGTTTAGGATTATCACCTACAACGATATGTTGTAAGACATCATGTCCCACTTCATTAAATCTTTGAGATAAATACGTACCGTTCGTATTTGTAATTTGACCAAGTAAGAGTTCTGAACCTACAGCGATGATACATATTTTCATATGTGGATCCTCCTTAAATATAGAAAAAGCCTGAGACGTGTATAAGCATTTTATATGCTTGTTTCAATTCACAATCGTTAAAACGTGAGAATTGAGGATGCGTCCCAGACTTATCGAATCATTGATTATTATATGTTATTTTTTACTATTTTGTAAGAATACTGCTCGACCTTTATAAAAGTATTCAATACCTGAAAGAATCGTAAAGAATACGCCGATATAAAGTAAAATTTGACCTAAATAAATTCCGAATGGATCGCCAAATAATAATAAGATAATTGCTACCATCGTTACGGCAGTTTTAATTTTTCCTAATTGACCTGCAGCACTTACATAACCTTGTTCTATTTGTAATAAACGTAGTCCTGTTACAGCAAATTCACGCGCAATTATAATGATTGCTACTACTGAATTTGTGATATCAAGTTGCACAAGTACGATTAAAGCACTTGATACAAGTAATTTATCTGCTAATGGATCTAAGAATTTACCCATGTTTGTAACAAGTTGCCACTTACGTGCAAGGTAACCATCTACCCAGTCACTGACAGATGCTAATACAAAGATAATACCACTTATAATTAGCTCTATTCTTACATTATTTCCACCTAAAATTGAGATTGAACCAAACCCAAAATTATTGAGTGCAAATATAATAAATACTGGAATCAAAATAACACGAAATAATGTAATTTGATTAGGTATATTCATTTTCAAGCCTCTTTTCTAAAATCATTCTTGCTCTATTATACATGAATTTTTTTAAAATACGAGTGCCATTATAACCCAAATTACAGCCGTAATGATGACAAAGCTTGAAACGAGTGTGCTGAGCTGGTAAATATCTTTATTATTTTTACGATATGTAGGAACTGTTTTATCGTTTGAAAATTTCTCAAGTGCTTTTTCGGCAGAGTACTTTGTACGCGGTAACTCATCACGATGTTGTTCGATTAATCGATTACCATCTATGTTAACTGCGCTCGCATACTTATGAATAAATCCTTTAACATATTTAGAAGAAGCAACACTTTTAAAGTCATTGTTTTCAATACTTCTCAAAGTATCGCCTTGAATGCCTGTTTTGTCTGCAATTTCATGTAACGTCATACCCAAATTTTCACGTTTAGATTTTAAAATTTGACCTAACTCTGCCACTTACATTCACTCCTAATTTGAAAAGAAACCGAATCCGTCTCCGAAATCTCCCATGTCATTACTAAAATCAAGGTTATTCTTTTGTTTCACAGTTTGTTTTTTCATATGTTCATATTGAATTTCTTGGTCATGATTTTCTCGTAATTCAATAATATAATCAAAGTCATCCATCTCATATTCACTACTTTGAACAAATAAATCTGGATGCTCAACAACTTTAACCACTGGCATCGTCATAACTTCACGTACAAGGTCTTGGTGTTTTTGATTGCTTTCACGTGCAGTAACGGCGCCATCAATGATATAAACATGGTCATCACCATATTCACCTTTAATGAGTGAGCTTCTTACCGTTTGTTTAATCAACGTTGAACTAATAAACAACCATCTCTTGTGCGCACATACACTGCCTGCAACAATTGATTCAGTCTTACCTACACGCGGCATACCACGAATTCCGATAAGCTTGTGCCCTTCTTCTTTAAAGATTTCAGCTAAAAAGTCGACAAGTAAACCGAGGTCTTCACGTTCGAATTTATATGTCTTTTTATCTTCTTTATCTTGTTTAATATAACGACCGTGTCGAACTGCTAAACGGTCACGAAGTTCAGGATCTCTTAACTTCGTTAATGAAATGTCATCAATCTCTTGAATAATAGATTCAAAGCGATTAATTTTTTCATAACTATCAGACTTAATTAATAATGCACGTTTACCTTGATCAAGACCATTAATTGTAACAATGTTAATGCCTAACATACCAAGTAAACTTGAAATATCCCCCAACAAACCTGCTCTGTTCATTTTAATATCATATTCTAAGTACCATTCTTTCTTTGTAACTGCTGTCATGATATGACACCCCTTAATCACAATTCAGTAAGCGTTTTATTACTTTATATCATAACACTTAGTTATAAAGACATTCAAAGCTTTTCTGAATTGTCGCTTAAGTTTTATACATACCAACCGCCGTTTATACGATGAACCGTTCCCGTGATACTTTGAGACATTGGATCAAGTAAATATATACAAGCATGTGCAACTTCTGAAGGCGCTATCAGACGTTGCTGCGGAATTTCTTCAAGAATAGCTTCTAAGTCAGATTGGTCGAAGTCATCAGTCATGCGTCCACGTACGATACCTGGCGCTAGCGCATTTACCGTTACTGAAGTTAACGCTACCTCTTTGGCGAGGGCTTTTACAAAAGCAAGCTGGGCACCTTTCATAGTAGAATAAATGGTTTCGAAGCTCGCACCCGTTTCGCCCCATATTGATGAAACGACGACAATGCGGCCCTGGTCACTTTGTCTTAACTGATCAATAAAGTGTCGAGACAATCCGATAAGATGCTTAACATTTAAGTTATAGCAAGCATCAATTGTTACATCGTTCATATCTTGTAGCTGACCATAAAGACTTTGACCGCTAACATAAATCAGCGCGTCTAGGTTTTGAATAAAGTCAAAAGCGTTAATATCAATTTCAGTCTGCGATAAATCAGCTTGCACAAATGTCACTGGTTGATGCTTGAATTCATTCTCAAGGTCATTTAACTGAGCGTGATGGTAGTGCAATATAACCTCATAATCCTTTTCCAAGAGTGCATGAACGATAGCCTTGCCGATGCTACCTGAACCACCTAATACGAGTGCTTTCATGATTGCTTGTTTTCTAATCGACTATCTACCATGTTGTCTAAATCTAAGAATTCTCGAGATGTCTGATTAACGCTTTCTATCGTAATTTCTTCCATGATATCGAGCAGTTCAAATAAACTGATACCTTCAAAGTAGAATTTCGTGTATTGGTTCGCGATGTATTCCGGCGCGTTGAGGCCTGAGATAAATTCACCGATGAATTGTTTCTTTAACAGTCTAAACGCAATTTCATCTTTAATTTGACCTTGTTGTTGCTTTAATTCGTCAGTAATTAATGTTTTTAAACGGTCTGGTTCATGTGTAGCACTTGTCACAATTGAAAAGCCATATGTGCGTTCCAGAACAAATTGATAACCGAATGTTTCATCGATAAGATCTTGATTTAAGAGATTTTGATAAAATTCTGTTTCTTCGCCGAAAATCATCTCAAAGAACAATGTCATTTCAAGGTCGTGTTTCACAAGTTCACGATCTTCAATTTCTTTAATCGGGTTTTTAAAACCTAGCATTAAACGTGGTGATTGAATAGGCATCTCTTCCGTAACATACTTCTGTTTAACTTCATACGGCTCGTCAATATGAAATCTTTCAATCGTTGGTTGATTTGTTTTATCACGCTTATCCTCATGTTGGCGTACGACTTTACTAATGTGATCAGGGTCTACATCGCCAACGACAAATAAGACCATATTAGATGGGTGATAGAATGTTTCATAACATAAGTATAAATCGTCTTTCGTAATGTCATAAATACTATCAACTGTTCCAGCTATATCTACTCGAATCGGATGATTATGGAACATTGAACGCAGTGTATTAAACATTAGTTTGTAAGCGGGTTGTTCTTGATACATTTTTATTTCTTCTGCGATAATACCCTTTTCTTTATCTACCGTTTCTTTCGTAAAATAAGGACTTTCTACCATTTTAAGTAAACGTAAGATATTGTCTTCAACGTTCGAAGTTGCGCTAAATAAATAACTTGTACGGTCAAAACTTGTAAACGCATTGACTTGAGCATTATCTTCAGCGAATTCTGTAAATAAGTCGCCGTCTTCTTTTTCAAATAATTTATGTTCTAAGAAGTGTGCAACACCATCTGGGACTTTAACAAATTCGTTGGATTGATGCGGTTTAAACGTATTATCAAGCGATCCAAATTTAGTTGTATACGTGACAAATGTCTTTTGAAATCCTGGTTTAGGAATGACAAATAATTTTAAACCGTTCTGCATTTCAGTTTCATATACGGTCTCATCTATACGTTCAAAGTACGTTTTATTCATTTACATCTTCCTCCTTCGTTAAGATGTAAATCGTATCAAGTTCAGCTTGGTCACAAAGGTTTTGAACATCTGCTCTTGAGACTTTCTTGATGTTCTGTATGAACATTTCGTCAGTCATTGGTACATCTAATAAGAGTTGATTATGCATAATTTCAATCATGTTCTTAGGACGGTCTTTTGATTCAAGACGATGTGATTGGATAATTTTCTTAGCTAAATTTAATTGATTGTCGCTGAATTCGCCATTTTTTATCTTAGTGAATTCCTCTATAATCGTGTCCTTTGCTTGCTCATACTTATCTTTTGAAACGCCGCTCAATACAAATAGAAAACCGTTTTTAGCATCGATTTGCGAATGAATCGAGTAAGCAAGGCTTTGCTTTTCACGAACTTCATTAAATAAAACAGACGATGGATCGCCACCGAACATCATATTAAATACGACGAGTGCGAAATACGCATCTTTACCGAATTCCGTATTAAATTTAAAGCCCATGTTTAATTTGGCTTGATCTACGTCAGCATATTCGACAATCGTGTTCGTTTCATCATTATTATGTATCGCTGAAATTTGAGAAGGTTTATATGTAAATGGCTTAATTGCGAATTGTTGCTTTATTTGTTCTTCTGCTGCAGCTTTATTTACATTACCAACCACATATACTGAACAGAAATCATTTTCAATCATGGATTGATACGTTTCGTATAAAGAAGCAGGTGTTACTTTCTCAAGTTCCGTTAAATCACCCGTAGCAAGAAAGCGATAAGGATGGTCGTTGAACATATGTTTAAGTAGGTTTAAGTATGCAAGCTGAGATTTGTTATCGTTCATCGCTTTTAATTTCTTACGTAACAATGACTTTTCTTGTTGTAAGAATTGTGTGTTGAACGCGCCATTTTCTACTAAAGGATTCCAAATGATTTCATTAAGTAATTCGAGTCCCTTTTCGAAAAGTGGTGTGTCATCAGTTAGATAACGTTCATTAACAATTTCTAAGCTAATCGTGATAACGTGCTTGTCTTTAAACTTGGATACGTAACTATGTATGTATGCGCCATAAAGGTCAGATAAGTGACGATTAAATGCTTTATCGTCTGGCCATTTTTGTGTTGCTCTTACTAAAATCTTACTGAGTAAGGATCGATGTGTCATCGTTTTAACATCGAGTGGCGCCATAAATTTAAATGTAACAATCGTTGTTTTAAATTTATCTGTCGGTGTCACTTCAGTGTGAATGAGTGGCTCATCTTTCATTAGATTGTCCAATATATTACCTCACTTTCATTAAAATCGTTACATCTATTATAAACGTTTTCGAATTGTTTGAAACTTAACTAAGCTACTTTTTAAATAATTAAGTGAATATAAAATAGGTTTGTCATTCGAATCATAATGTATTTGCTTGAGTAACATTAATGCATCATGCGGATTCGCATTTAATGCTTCTGAAATATAAGGTTCATAACTAATTGATTCTATTTCAGTGCGTGCGTATGTGATATTACAGTCTGATGAAAGCTCAATGGCTTTTAAAATAGAACGCTCATGAGATTGATATTCTTGAGCCGAAAGGATAGCTGTCGGCACTTTATCAAGACAATAAACGACAGGCTCATCGTTTGCAGTACGAATGCGTTCAATTACGGTAATATCTGCCTCAGGTTCGATATTTAAGACATCACAATCGTGTGACGACGCAACTTCTTCATCTAAACTTAAGAAATGCGTACCTGAGCGATACCCTTTTTCTTCAATCATTTGGTTGATACTAACGAGTTCATGTAAAGGGTAGAAAAAAGGTCTTATCGTTTTAACATATGCACCTTCACCAAAGTTTTGCGTGATAATTTGCTCTGTAACGAGTTCGTGAATGGCTTCATTTACTTCACCCGTTTTGACATCAAGCAATCTTGAAAGATCGTAAGCGCCTGGTAAAGATTCCCCAGGCTGAATACGTTCTTCCTTGATTTCATTAATAATCCATTCTTTGACTTTATTGATTGATACATTTGTTGACATGATTACACCTCTTCTTCACTTAAATCTACAAGAACTTGTCTTGGTTTACTTCCCTTTTGTGGACCGATGATGTTATTGCGTTCTAAATCGTCCATTAATCTTGAAGCACGATTATACCCTATTCTAAACTGACGCTGTAATAATGACGTACTCGCTTTTTGCTTTTCAACGACAAACATATAAGCATCTGGATAGATTGGATCTTCACTTTCCATCTCAGATTTATCAACTGGCGCGTCAGGTTCCATTTCCTTAACATAGTTCGCCTTTTGTTGTTCTACTACATAATTCACTACTGTCTGAACTTCTTCATCGCTTAAGAAGGCACCTTGAACTCGGGTTCTAATTGAACCACCATTAGCGACAAATAACATATCACCTTTACCTAATAGCTTTTCAGCACCCGAACTATCGATAATCGTTCGAGAGTCAGTTTGGGAACTCACCGCAAAAGCAATTCGTGATGGAATATTATTTTTAATGAGCCCTGTTATAACGTCTACAGAAGGTCTTTGTGTCGCAATGATAAGGTGAATGCCGGCTGCACGGGCCATTTGCGTAATACGTGTGATAGCACCTTCTACATCTTTACCTGCAACCATCATTAAGTCTGCTAGCTCATCGACTATAACCACGATATACGGTAGTTTAGCTTGCTTTTCGTCCATATCTTGATTACTTTTCTCGATGTATTGATTATAACCTTCGATATTACGCGTTCCAGTGTGTTGGAATAAATCATAACGACGTTCCATTTCACCTACAATTTTATCTAGTGCCTGAGAAGCCTTTTGAGGATTTGTCACAACAGGCGTTAAGAGGTGTGGAATACCGTTATAAACGTTTAACTCAACCATCTTAGGATCAATCATCATGAGTTTAACTTCGTGTGGTTTTGCGTTAAGCAAGATACTTGTAATAATACCGTTAATACAGACTGACTTACCACTACCAGTAGAACCTGCTACGAGTAAGTGTGGCATTTTGTTTAATTCAGCTGTAATAGGATCACCTGAAATATCACGACCTAGCGCAACTTCAAGTTTGTTTTTGGCAGGGAATTTTTCATCGAGCACTTCTTTAAGTGATACTAATGCAATATGGTCGTTCGGTACTTCAATACCAACAGCTGACTTACCCGGTATTGGAGCTTCGATACGCACATCTTTCGCTGCTAGTGCTAAGGCGATATCACTATGAAGATTGACGATTTTACTCACTTTAACACCTTGTGCCGGTTGAATCTCATATTGTGTTACAGCTGGACCGATTTTAATTTGAGTGACATTTGCGTTTACACCAAAATTCTTGAGCGTATTTTCAAGTAAACGCCCCTTCTTTTGAACTTCAGCTTTAGATGTTGATTTCTGCTTTTTAGGTTCATTTAATAATGTTAATGGTGGAATGGTATACGCATGGTTCTCAGCTTCACCAGCTTCTGAAATTGAACCTTCACTTTCACCTACTTCACCTGATGATGATAGTTGTGACGCTTCTTGCTGCGCAGGTTCTCTTTTAGGTGTAGACGTAGGCTTAGGCGTTTCCTTAGTAGGTGCCTGTGGTTCAGGTTGCTGTACATCGTCTTCATCTTGATGACCATATATTGGAATTGAACTTGAACCTGTTGGGTGGTCCTCCATCGTAGGCGTCACGTCTTCGAAATTCGAAACATCTTTAGGTTTCTTTGATCGTCTGCGATTCACAGGTTTATCTTCTTTGTTAGCACGACGGTTCGCACGTTTATCCTTATAAGATGAAACAGAGCGATTGAGTCGTGACTGAGTACGCTCAAAGGCGCTTTTCGAGACGTCACGGTGCTTTTTCTGTTGAAGCAAAATGATGCTCGATATTAATAATAGCGACATCAATAGGAAAAGCCCTACAATAGAAATCAATGGAATAAAAAGTTCAAACATATAATATCCAAATAAGCCACCGCCAAAATTTGAAAATCTCGTTATATCATATGTATGGAAAACGTGTGATAATACAGGCTCTCTTCTCGCCTTTTCCCCAGAAGTAAAAAAATAAACAAATTGTGCAATAAGTAAAAGTTCAGGAAGTAAAAGAATTGATCCAAGCATACGTCTCGATTTAGGTAGTTTACCGTTAAATGCTAAAAATCCAGTAGCTAGTAATAAGAGTATATATACATAATAGCGACCCATACCAAATAAATAATTGAAAAAACTATCTATTGCGATGCCAATAATTCCTAACTGAAAGATACCTAAGATGAGGACAATTACTGCTATGATCGCTAATAAAAAACGCAATGTGTGGTCGTTTTGTTTTTTCGTTGTACGTTTCTTACCTTTTTTCTTTGTTGTTTGACGCTTCGATGTGGTACGTTTTTTACCTTGTGGCAAGATATGTCACCTTCTTTTACTTAAAAATAAATATAGTGTTGCGTCAATGAACTGACGATAAATCATCACTGAATAATGAAATGCTATGGTACATACTAACTATACCATAGCATTAAACGTATCTATTTAAGAAACAATCATATGATAAATAACGTTCACAATTAAACTTCTGAAATAATTGGAATAATCATCGGACGACGACGTGTGCTATCAAATAGTAATTTACTGATTTGATCACGCATGTTTTGCTTCATCTCAGACCATTCAATGCGTTTCTCTTGAAGACCCGCTTCAACGATTTCATGCACTTTCTCTTCGGCCTCTTTTAATAACGCTTCGCTTTCTCTTACATAAACGAAGCCACGTGATTGAATTTCAGGCCCTGCTGCAATACGCTTATTCTTCTGATCAAGCGTAACAACAACGATAAAGATACCATCCTCTGCAAGTAAGTGACGGTCACGTAGTACAATGTTACCAACGTCGCCAACACCGATACCATCGATTAAGACGTTACCTGCATGAACTTTTTCATTAAGAATCATTTCTTTTCCATCAAAGTTAATGACGTCACCGCGCTCAGCTAAAAAGATCTTCTCAGGCGCAACACCAGTTTCATTTGCAAGTTTTGCATGCGCAATTTGCATCTTGAATTCACCTTGAACTGGAATGAAATATTCGGGTTTCATAATATTTAACATCATTTTAAGTTCTTCCATACAACCATGACTTGAAGCATGAATTTTCTTGTTATTTGGAATAATGTTAGCACCAGCACGTGACAATTCGTTTAACGTATTACCGATAATCACTTCCATATTCGCACTAGCTGTAATCGCTAGGAATACAGAGTCGCCTTCTTCAATATTCATAATCTTATGCTTTTGACGTGCCATTTGGCTTAAAGCTTCAACAGGTTCTCCTTGCATACCTGTTGCGATAATAACGACTTCGTTTTTCGGATAATTTTCAACTTCATTAATCGGAATTAATAAGTCTTTAGGGATATCAAAATAGCCCATCTTACGTGCAGTATTAAACGAACTTTCTAAAGAACGACCTAAGAAAGAAACTTTACGGTTTAATTTCTTCGCAATATTTAAAACTTGTTGAATACGAACAAAGTTTGATGCATAACAAGATACAATTAAACGACCGTGTACCTTAGTAAACGCATCTTGCATATGACTTTCAATCACATTTTCAGGCGTATTGTAGCCTGGCTTTTCTGCTTCGGTCGAGTCACTAATTAAAGCAAAAACGCCTTTTTCGCCAATTTCAGTCATACGTTGTAAGTTTGGTGCATAATGACCATGTAAACTTTGATCAAATTTAAATTCACCCGTATAGACGATTGCACCATATGATGTATGAATACAAACACCTAAACTATCTGGAATACTATGTGTTGTGTTAAAGAATGTCACGTTCACGCTCTTGAAACGCATAATCGATTCGTCATTTACAACATAATAACGAACCTTTTTCTTGATGTTACGTGCTTTCATGTTTTCTTTAACTAAACCAATTGTTAATTTAGAACCATAAACAGGTGCGTCAACTTGTTCTAATACGTATGAAACAGCACCAATCGCATGTTCATGGCCATGTGTAAGGAATATACCTTTTAATTTATCTTTATTTTCAATGACATACTGAATATCAGGAATAACGATGTCGATTCCTAACATTTCATCTTCTGGAAACATGAGCCCAGCGTCTAACATGAACATCTCGTTATCAACTTCAACGATGTACATGTTTTTGGCAATTTCACCCACGCCTCCTAAGGGGATGATGCGTATGTTTTTATTATTTTTCTTTACTAATTTCAACTTGCTACCTCCTCATCATTTGCCCCGACGATATATGAATTCATTCTATATTATAAGTTAATTTAAGTTATATGTACAATTTGAGCTATTTATCACAAGGGTCTCTTTAGGTGTAATCGATTTAAGTTAGTGCGTATATTTAAAGGGCTTTTCAATCATTTAGGAAAAGCACTCTAAGATAACGATCAATGCTCTCGCGATATCCTAAAAAGTAAAGACCGGGACGATGTAAACAATCCCAGTCTTTCAATCATAATATGACTAAAATACATGTTACCTATTTAAATAAAGGTGATGACGTTTATTAGTCTAATAGGACTTTGTGAGATGCATTCACGCGACCTTGTTTATCAATTTCAGTTACTTTAACTTTAAACGTGTCGCCGACTTTAAGCACATCTCCTACTTTATTAATGCGTTCCTTAGAGATTTGTGAAATGTGAACAAGCGCATCTTTACCAGGGAATAATTCAACGAAAGCACCGTATTTCTCAATACGTTTAACTTTACCGTCGTAGATTTGGCCAACTTCAGCTTCACGCACGATATCTAAGATCCATTCTTTCGCACGTGTAATCATGTCTTGTTCTACTGAACCGATAAATACTGTACCATCTTGTTCGATATCAAGTTTAACACCTGTTTCATCAATAATTTCGTTGATTTGTTTACCACCTGGTCCGATTACGTCACGTATCTTTTCAGGCTTAATGGTAATTACTTCAACTTTCGGCGCGTATTTACTTAATTCAGAACGAGGTGTATCAATTGTTTCAAGCATATGCTCTAGGATATTTAAACGTCCAATACGAGCTTGTTCTAAAGCTTCTTCGATAACTTCTTTCGTTAAGCCATCAATTTTGATGTCCATTTGAATCGCTGTAATACCTTCTTTAGTACCCGCTACTTTGAAGTCCATGTCACCTAAAGCATCTTCCATACCTTGGATGTCTGTAAGAATTGTGTAGCTATCTTCACGTGTTACTAAGCCCATCGCGATACCTGCTACAGGTGCTTTAATTGGTACACCAGCATCCATTAACGCTAATGTAGAACCACAAATTGACGCTTGTGAAGAGGAACCATTTGATTCTAAAACTTCACTTACAATACGAACTGTGTATGGGAAGTCCTTTTCATCAGGAATTATGTGTCTTAATGCACGTTCACCTAATGCACCATGACCAATTTCACGACGTCCTGGCGCTCTAACTGGTCCAGTTTCACCTACTGAGAAGTTAGGGAAGTTATAGTGATGCATAAAGCGTTTATGTTCTTCAGGTCCAAGTCCATCGATTAATTGATAGTCACCTAACGCACCTAAAGTTAATACAGATAAGGCTTGCGTTTGGCCACGTGTAAATAACCCTGAACCGTGAGCTCTTGGTAATAATCCCGTTTCTGATGATAATGGGCGAATTTCATCAGGTTTACGACCATCAGGACGGATTTTTTCGTCTGCGATAAGACGTCTTACTTCTTCTTTGATGATTTGATTCATAATGGCATTTACATCATTAATGAGTGCTTCGTTATCAGGATCTTCTTCATCGACATATAGCGCTACAATTTCGTCACGAACCGCATCGATTTTATCTTCACGTTCTTTTTTATCTTCAGTTTGAATCGCTTTTTTAAGGCCTTTTTCTTCAGCTTGCGCAACGACCTTCTCCTCTAAGTCCGCATCTTTAATTGGCGGTGTGAATTCAATTTTTTCAGGTTGAATGTGGTCAATAATCTCTTGTTGAAAAGCCACTAAACGTTTAATTTCTTCATGACCGAAAAGAATGGCTTCTAACATCTCTTGTTCCGTAATTTCTTTCGCACCAGCTTCAACCATGTTAACTGCGTCTTTATGTCCAGCAACTTCTAGGTCCAGACGTGAAACCTCTTTTTGTTCTTTATTCGGATTAATGATATATTCACCATCAATATACCCAACATTAACGCCAGCAATTGGGCCTTGGAATGGAATATCAGATACAGATAGTGCCATAGAAGAACCAATCATTGCAGCCATTTCTGGTGAACAATCTGGATCCGCACTTAAAACCGTATTCATGATTTGAACGTCATATCGATACCCTTCTGGGAAAAGTGGACGAATAGGTCTATCGATTAAACGTGCAGTTAAAGTTGCATCATCGCCTGGTCTACCTTCTCTTTTTTTAAAGCCACCTGGAATTTTACCAGCAGCGTACATTTTCTCTTCATAGTTAACCATTAATGGGAAGAAGTCCCCATCTCTAGGTTCTTTAGATTGAACAGCAGTAGATAATACAACTGTTTCACCGTAACGAACTAATACAGCACCGTTAGCTTGTTTCGCTAATTGACCTGTTTCAATCGTTAAAGGTTTATTTGCCCATTCCGTTTTGAATATTTTCTTTTCTTGAGACATTATGAATCTCCTCTCCATCGTCTATTATCCTTATCATAACATTTATTAAAGTAAATGAATAATACAAATTTATAGAAAAAAAAGAGAGTGTAACAGCTTAAAGTGTCACACTCCCTTAAGTAGAAATTCGTCTACTAATTTATAAAACTTAAGTTAAAGTTTAGATTAACGACGAAGACCTAATGATTTAATTAATTCACGGTAACGTTGGATGTCGTTGTCACGTAAGTAAGTTAATAAGTGTTTACGACGACCAACCATTTTTAATAAACCACGACGTGAATGGTGGTCTTTTTTGTGTACACGTAAGTGTTCGTTTAAAGCAGTGATTTCAGCAGTTAAAACTGCTACTTGTACTTCTGGAGAACCAGTGTCTGCTTCGTGTGTACGGTATTCTTTAATGATTTCGTTTTTACGTTCTTGTGAAATTGCCATTATCAATTTCCTCCTTTAATTTTAGTGTCGCCTTAATCTGAGCAAAGCGCCGGAGGGTCAACTTGCCAAGAGAAAGGTCCTTCAAAACAAATACGTTAATTTGTTCGACTTATATATTATAAGAGATATCGTCTTCAAAATCAACCGATAATAAATACTTTGCACGTTCTTTATCTTGATTCATTTGTTCAACAAGCGGATCGATACCATTAAATTTTTGTTCAGGTCTTAAATAATGATGCCAGAATACAATGACACGTTCACCATAAATATTCTCATCAAAGTCAAAAATATTCACTTCAATTACAATGTGCGACGTATTAGGATCGTGGAATGTAGGTTTAACGCCTACATTACAGACACCGCGGTAAACCTGGTCACTCGGTCCAATAGCTAAGCTTACGGCATATACGCCTTTTTTAGGTAATACGAAATCATCGCTTGGCTCAATATTTGCCGTAGGAAAGCCGATTGTACGCCCACGTTTTTCACCTTGAACAACCGTACCTTTAATTTGATAACGGTATCCAAGTTGTTCATTTGCATATTGAAGCTCGCCTTCTTTTAGAGCTTTACGAATCGCAGTTGTAGAAATTTTTTCATCATTTAAATCTTCCTTACCAACAACTGTACAGTTAAAATGATTGTCTAACGCCTGTAGTACCGCCATATTACCTTTACCAAACTTTCCAAAGGTAAAGTCAAAGCCAGCAATAACTTCTTTAACATTATTCTGAATGAGATACTGATCAATAAATGCTTCAGCAGTAACACTCGCGAATCGTGATGAAAAGTTCACGACTAAACAATAATCGATACCCATTTCTTCAATCATTTCAAGTTTATAAGGTAGTGGTGTTAAGTAATCAGTACGCTTACGCTCAGGATTTAATACAACAGATGGATGAGGGTCAAACGTCATAACTGCTTTTTTCAATCCTTCACGAGAAGCGATTTCATCTAATTTTTCGAATACCTTTTGATGCCCTCGATGTAATCCATCGAAAAAGCCAAGGGCCATCGCGATGTTTTCATTGATAAATTGTTCTTTTTGAATCGGATGTGTAATTTCAATAACTTCCATGCCAATACTCCTTTAATTGAAGACCTTTTTTGGTTTAAGTTCATCATTTTTAGAAGGATGAATTTCATAGATAGCGAGCGCTTTGTTCGTTCTAATATCCTTCATAACACATATATCTTTAATATCTTGTTTAAAGTAACGTCGCTTAAATTTTTGCCCATTTAGAATTCGTTTAACTAATTGGTCATCATCAATTTCAATTGTTAACAATGCATTCAATCCATATTCTAATGGAAATAATTCAGACTGTAACTTCTCTTGCTCATGTAACGTTCGAATCTCTTCTAGTGTAAAGCTATCATTTAAATTAAAGCCACCACTATTCGTACGCTCAAGTTGATGCATGTGCGCTGGCTTACCAAGCTTACGGCCGATATCAGTTGCGAGTGTTCTAATATACGTACCCTTACCACATGTCACTTCTATTTCAAAATATAGCATATCATCCTGATAGTTTAAGTCACCTAAACGCGCGATTTTATGAATATAGATTTGGCGTTCAGGTCGTTCTACGGTTTCATTGTTACGCGCATATTCATATAAACGTTTCCCTTTAACCTTTACAGATGAATACATTGGCGGTATTTGTGTCGTTTCACCTAAAAATGAAGCTAAAACGTCATCAATTGTCTCATTAGAAAACGCATCGACCTCAATCGCTTCAGAATCCAATACGTCGCCCGTTTGATCCTCTGTCGTTGTACTTTGACCAACCGCTATGGTTGCACGATACGTTTTACCCATTTCCATGATATATTCACTGACTTTAGTAGCACTACCTATACAAACAGGTAATACACCTGTAACTTCTGGATCTAATGTACCAGTATGACCGACCTTTTTCGTTTTCAAAATTTTTCGTAGTTTGAAGACTACATCATGACTCGTAAGCCCTTTAGGTTTATTTACAGGCAAGATGCCGTGATACATACTTTCACTTCCCTAAACGATATTTACATAAAAAATAAGCCGAGACATTACCTATCTCGACTGTTTTGTATGGTATATTAATCTTTTTTGTGTAAATCTTGAATCATTTTTTCAATTTTATTACCATATTCAATCGATTCATCATATTCAAATTCAAGTTCTGGTACAATACGTAAACTTAAACGGTTTCCAATTTCTGATTTTAAAAAGCCTTTTGCTTTTTCTAAACCTTTAAAAGTATCTTCACGTTCTTTCTCACTACCTAGAACAGTTAAGAATACCTTAGCTTGTGATAAATCGCTTGTAACGCGTACATCTGTAATTGTTAAGAAACCAATTCTAGGATCTTTAACTTCATTATTAATGATGTCCATTAATTCTTGCATCATTTGTTGACCTACACGTTCACTTCGCATATTACTCATTTTCTCACCTCATTTATTTATTATGGTAAGATGCTTCTTATTATAAAAATTATAGACTAGAGTTTACCTATTCGTCAATTGACTCCTTTTCATGATCTCGTCAATAACGCCCTTATCCTTAATCGATCTTATAGTTACAGATTCTTTATGATAATCAAAACTCAGATGATAGTGATTGAAAGATTTATGGCATTCTACATTTCGCATTTCTCTAAAGCGGAACGTATCTAAATAAAGTGGGTAAATCGGAGCTAATGGTTCGAATGTCACACTTGTTTCAGATAATATGACGTGACCTGGTATCGAAATCTTTCGAAATAAGTTAATTTCACGACGACATTTATATTTGGTTTCTTGATTAGATTTTAATTCAGTCATATTTGTTCACATCCTCTACTCTTATTATATAGCGGTAGCAGACATATAAATATGACTTTTTTATTAAATATTTACGTCGTGTGATTTGTATATTCCCTCTTTGAAAATGAACTTCAAATTTTCATTCCTTAAATCTATTTTCCTTTTCAAAAAGCAAAATAGAAGGAGCGAATGTGAAGTCAACAAACTCCCTATTTCGCTCCTTAAGAATCATCTAGCTCTATAATATTAAGCATCTTTCAAACGAACATAGATAAAGTAAAGTAATAACCTTTAAGGCTAGAACTTACTTAATCCCGTCGTTCGAAATCGTGTTATCTTTCAATTTCTACCATTACAAATGCTTCGATAATGTCGCCTTCTTTAAGGTCATTATAGTTAGAAATTGTAATACCACATTCATAACCTTTAGCAACTTCTTTAGCATCGTCTTTGTAACGTTTAAGGGTATCTAATTCGCCTTCGAATTGAACAATACCATCACGAATAATTCTTACACCAGAATCACGTGTGATTTTACCGTCTGTTACGTAACTACCAGCGATTGTACCTACTTTAGATACTTTGAATGTTTGACGTACTTCTGCTTGACCGATAACTTTCTCTTCGTATTCAGGGTCAAGTAGACCTTTCATCGCTGATTCAATTTCTTCAATAACGTTATAGATAACACGGTGTAAACGCATATCTACGTTTTCAGCTTCTGCTGCACGCTTAGCACCAGCATCTGGACGTACGTTAAAGCCGATGATGATACCGTTTGATGCATTCGCTAATGTTACGTCTGATTCATTGATTGCACCTGTTGCAGTATGAATAATACGTACATTAACACCTTCAACATCAATCTTCATAAGTGAAGCAGATAATGCTTCTACAGAACCTTGAACGTCACCTTTGATGATAACGTTTAAGTCTTTCATTTCACCTTGTTTCATTTGTTCAAATAAGTTATCAAGTGAAACGTTTTTACTTTCTTGACGTTGATTTAAGATATTTTCTTGATGACGTGCTTCACCGATACGGCGTGCTTGTTTTTCATCTTTGAATACAACGAAGCGGTCACCTGCTTGAGGTACGTCATTAATACCTGTGATCTCAACTGGCGTAGAAGGTCCTGCAGATTTAATACGTTGACCTAAGTCATTTACCATCGCACGAACTTTACCGTAAGCATTACCAACTACAATCGCATCACCTACGTTAAGTGTACCGTTTTGTACTAGTAATGATGCAGCTGGACCTCTTGATTTATCAAGTTCCGCTTCAATCACCGTACCAACAGCGCGTTTATCTGTATTAGCTTTAAGCTCTTGAACTTCTGATACAAGTACTAACATTTCAAGTAAGTCATCGATACCTTCACCATTTAAAGCTGAAAGTGGAACGAAAATGGTATCGCCACCCCAGTCTTCAGGGATAAGACCATACTCAGTTAATTCTTGCATCACTCGATCTGGATTAGCAGTTGGTTTATCGACTTTATTCACTGCCACGATAATAGGTACATCTGCTTCTTTCGCATGGTTAATCGCTTCAATTGTTTGTGGCATTACACCATCATCTGCCGCAACCACTAAGATCGTAATATCAGTTACTTGAGCACCTCTAGCACGCATCGTCGTGAATGCAGCGTGTCCTGGTGTATCTAAGAATGTAATTGTTTTACCATCGTTCTCAATTTGGTAAGCACCGATATGTTGAGTGATACCGCCTGCTTCACCTTCAGTAACACGTGTATCACGGATAGTATCTAATAATGTCGTTTTACCATGGTCAACGTGACCCATGATTGTAACGATTGATGGACGTTCAATTGCATTTTCATCTTCTTCGTCTTCATCATCAAAATAAGTTGATAAGTCTTTGTCGTCAACAATAACTTCTTCTTCAACTTCTACACCATAATCTGAAGCAATTAACTCTAAAGCTTCAACATCAAGTGATTGGTTGATATTAGCCATAATACCAAGCATAAATAACTTCTTGATGATTTCAGAAGAATCAACGTTCATTTTCTCAGCTAACTCACCAACAGTGATGCCTTCTTGATAATAGATTTTCTCTGGAATCTCTTTCTTTTCTTTAGGCTCAGCTGATTGCTTGTTATTTTTCTTATTGTTTTTGTTGTTCTTTTTATTTTTGTTATTTTTCTTGTTGTTTTTCTTGTTCTTAGGTTGGTTTTGGTTCTTTTGATTCTTTTGGTTGTTGTTCTTTGTGTTTTTATTTTGTTGTTTGTGATTATCTTGAGTTGATGCAGTGTCTTTGTTGGATTTAAATACTTTATCTAAAGCTTTGACTTGATCCTCTTCAAGTGCTTGCATGTGATTGGAAACTTCCACGTTCATCTTTTTTAATTCATCTATAATATCTTTACTTTTTAAGTTTAATTCTTTTGCATATTCGTAAATTCGTTTTTTACTCATATAATCACTCCTTACTATATTCATCCAGCAAGGACAATAGTTTTTTCGAAAAACCATTATCCGTAATTCCTACATTCACTCGCTCCCCTTTACCAATTGCTTCACCTAACTCATGACGTTGGCCGAAAAATCTAAGCGGGACTTGATAGGTATTACATTTATTTTTCATTACTTTAATTGCGTTGTCACTCGCATCATGAGGTAGAATGACTAATTTGACCTGGCGTTTTTTTAAGCTATTTACAATAACGTCTTCCCCTGTTTTGACTTTTCCTGCACGCATCGCTAACCCTAAAAAGTTAAGAATTTGCGTCTTCATCATTTCGGAATCTCTTCACGATAGATTAAGCGAATAATCTCTTTATAAACAGGCTCTAAAGTTTCTTGATTACTTTTAAAGAACTTTTCAAGTGTTTCTTGTTCTTGTGCCTTTTCAACAAGATTTAAGTCCTTTGAAACATACGCGCCACGTCCTTGCTTCTTGCCAGTGCCGTCCGCAAAGATGTCGCCTTCTTTATTTTGAACGACACGAATCATGTCTTTCTTAGGTTTCATTTCTTGCGAGAGAATACATTTTCGCATTGGGATCTTCTTTTTCTTCAATGACTATCCCTCCAAATTAAGCTTCGTCTTCGTTTTTAGCAACTGATTCATTATCTTCAGAAGTCTCATTGTCGTCATCTTCTGTAGCTGTCTCAGTGCTTTCTTCTGTAGTTGTTTCCGTACTGTCATCAGTAGTTGTTTCGACTTGTTCGTCAGAAGTAACGTCTTGTTCTTCTATAGTAGTATCTACATCTTCTTCTAGAACGTCATCATCTGCTTCTTCAGTCTCTTGTACAGGATAAATACCTGCTTCACGAGCATCCGTTTCAGATTTAATATCTATTTTCCAACCTGTTAATTTAGCCGCTAAACGTGCGTTTTGACCACGTTTACCAATTGCTAAAGATAATTGATAATCAGGTACTACAACTGTAGTTGATTGATCAGCTTCATCAACAATAACAGATAGTACTTGTGATGGACTTAAAGCATTGCGTACGAATACTTTAGGGTCTTCACTCCATTGAACGATGTCGATTTTTTCGCCACCTAATTCTTCAACTACCGCTTCAACACGCGCACCTTTAGACCCTACGCATGCACCTACTGCATCGATATCTTCGTTATCAGAGTGTACACTGATTTTAGAACGGTCGCCAGCTTCACGTGCTACAGATTTCACAATAACTGTACCCTCGTAAATCTCTGGAACCTCTTGTTCAAATAAACGTTTTAAAAGCCCAGGATGACTTCTTGAAACATAGATTTGAGGTCCTTTAGTAGTTTGTTCTACTTTATTGACATAGACCTTAATGCGTTCATTCGGAATATAGCTTTCATTAGGACTTCTTTCAGCCTCAGATAACACAGCTTCAGTACGACCTAAGTTAACGTATACATATCTATGGTCTACACGGTCGATTAAACCTGTCATAATGTCTTCTTCTTTATCAATAAACTCATCATAAAGAATTTCACGCTCAGCATCACGTAAGCGCTGCATAACTGCTTGTTTAGCTGCTTGTGCACCCACACGACCGAAGTCTTTAGGTGTAACATCTTCTTCATAGATGTCGCCTTCTTCGTAAGCTGGGTTTTTCTCTAGTGCTGTTGAAATATGAACTTCATCACGATCGTCCATTACTTCTTCTACAACACGTTTACGTGAGATAACTCTAAATGAACCTACGTCCATATTTAATTCTACACGTACGTTGCGCGCACTGTCGTAGTTCTTTTTATAAGCAGTAATTAATGCTGCTTCAATCGCATCAATTAAAACTTCTCTAGGAATCTTTTTTTCCTTTTCTAAATATTCAACTGCTAATAGTAATTCATTACTTTCCACTTTAGTTCCTCCTTATCACGGTTAAATCATAACTGCATGTCTTGCTTTAGCAATTTTGTTTCTAGGAATTTCAATATCTTTTGTATTAGATTTAACTTTAATTTCCATGACAATCGTGTCTTCATCTACTGATTTAAGAATACCTAAATATTCTTTACTACCATCAATTGGTGCATAAAGAGAAACGAATATGGGTTGCGTGACCGCATTTTGATATTCTTTTTCCTTTTTAATCGGGCGTTCTGCACCAGGAGATGCTACGTCTAAATAATACATTTCTGGGATTGGATCTTCTTCATCCATAACTTCACTGATTTTCTCAGAAGCTAGCGTACAGTCATTTAAATCGACGCCACCAGGTTTATCTATGGAAATTCTAAGAAAATGATCTTTACCTTCTTTAACAAATTCAACTTCAACAAGGTCATAATTTAATTCATCAAGGACGGGTTGTATTATTGTTTCAACTTTTTCAGTTACTTTACTCATACGAGCCTCCTTTAAAATAACAAATAGAAAAGAGTGGGACAAAACCCACTCTTTCTGCTGAGTCATATTTTTTAAGCAAGTATATTATACCACAGGTTCAATGCGTTAACAAATGTAACCTTTACGAACGCCTTCATATCACAACTTTACATATCGAATATAGAAAGTTGTGCTTTATCCGGCATGTTAGGTAATGAGCCTAGGGCATCGAGATAATCGATGACTTTTTGAGAAACACCTGCTTTTTTATTAAGGTCTTCTTTTGATAAGAAAGGTCCCTCTTCACGGGCTTCCACAATACGTTTCGCAACATTCTCACCTAGACCTGGTACTGCAATAAATGGCGGAATAAGCGTATCGCCTTCAATAATAAATTCAAACGACTGACTCTTCTCTAAATCAATCGGTTGCATACGAAAGCCACGATGCGCCATTTCATTCATAATTTCAAGAACCGTTAAGACGTCTTTCTCTTTCTTACCAAGTTCCATAAAGCGTTGGTACATATCTTGAATCGTACTCTTAATACCTTCTTTATCTTTAATCATCGTCAGTAAATCAAAGTCAGATGCACGAACTGTAAAGTATGACGCATAGTAATAAAGTGGATAATGTACTTTGAAATAAGCGATACGTACGGCCATAAGTACATAAGCTGCGGCATGGGCTTTAGGGAACATGTACTTAATCTTCTTACATGAATCTAAATACCAATCCGGAACGCCATTTTCCTTCATCGTTTCTTCCCATTCTTCTTTCAAGCCTTTACCTTTACGCACGGCCTCCATAATTTGGAAGGCAAGCGCTGGTTCAAGCCCTGCGTACATTAAGTAAACCATGATATCATCACGACAACCAATCGTACCTGATAAATCACACGTACCTGAGCGCACAAGTTCCTGCGCATTACCTAACCACACGTCAGTACCATGTGACAACCCAGAAATTTGAACCAATTCTGAGAAAGTCGTTGGTTTCGTGTCCTCTAACATTTGACGTACGAACCCTGTACCAAATTCAGGTACACCAAACGTTCCAGTCTTACAAAGAATATCTTCTTCAGTTACGCCTAAACTCTCAGGACTACTAAAGATTTGCATCGTTTCTTTATCATCAACCGGTATCGTTTGTGGATCTATACCTGATAAGTCTTGTAGCATACGAATCATCGTTGGGTCATCGTGCCCAAGTATATCAAGCTTTAACACATTATCATGAATCGAATGGAAGTCAAAGTGCGTCGTCATCCAAGCTGACGTTTGGTCATCGGCTGGATATTGAATCGGCGTGAAATCATAAATATCCATATAATCTGGCACAACGATAATACCACCAGGGTGCTGACCAGTCGTACGCTTAACACCCGTACAACCTTTAACCAGTCGGTCTACTTCAGCACCGCGTTTATGAATTCCTTGGTCATTTAAATAACCTTTCACGAAACCGAACGCTGTCTTTTCCGCAACCGTACCGATTGTACCCGCTCTGAATACTTTATCCTCCCCGAAAAGCACTTTCGTATAGTTATGCGCTTCAGGTTGATATTCACCACTAAAGTTCAAGTCGATATCGGGTACCTTATTACCTGTAAATCCTAAGAATGTTTCGAACGGAATATCTTGGCCTTCTTTAATCAATTCAGTACCACATTTCGTGCAACATTTATCTGGTAAATCAAATCCTGAACCAACAGAACCATCATTAAAGAATTCACTTTCCTTACATGTCGGACAAATATAATGCGGTGGTAATGGGTTAACTTCTGTAATCTCTGTCATTGTAGCGACAAAGCTTGATCCAACCGAACCACGTGAACCTACTAAGTAACCATCTTCAAGGGACTTTTTAACAAGACGTTGTGAGATTAAATAAATAACTGCGAAGCCATTACCAATGATACTCTCAAGTTCCTTTTCAAGACGGTCAATAACGATTTGAGGTAAGTCATCACCATATAAAGCTTTCGCGTTGTTATAACTAAGTTCACGAATCTCCTCGTTCGCACCATCCATATTAGGTGTATAAAGCTTATCTTTAATCGGTACAACCTCTTCGATGCGATCCGCTAATGCATTCGGATTATCGATTACGAATTCTTTCGCTTGTTCTTCACCTAGAAAATGAAAGGCATCTAACATTTCGTCTGTCGTTCTAAAATGCGCTTCAGGTAATGTTGAACGGTTCAATGGATTACCTGGTTGTGACGCAATTAAAATCTTACGTGCGATATGATCTTGTTCGTGTAAGTAATGCACATTACCTGTCGCAATAACTGGTATGTGATTCTTCTTACCAACATCAATCAATCTGTTATAAATTTCATGCAACGTATTCGTATCTCTGATAAGTTCACGGTCGATTAAATCTTGATATAAAGCTGGAGGTTGTATTTCGATAAAGTCATAGTACTTCGCGATACGTTCAACAGAACTTTGATCTTTCTGCATCACTGCTGTAAAGACTTCACCTTCGTCACACGCACTACCAACTAAGATACCTTCACGATATTCGTCCAGTACTGATCTTGGAATACGGGCTGTACGATAGAAATACGTCACTAATGACGAACTTACAATCTTAAATAAATTCTTAAGACCTTGTTGATTCTGAACAATTAATGTAACGTGGCTTGGTCGCGCACGTTTATACGCATCTTCGTTAGACAATTTTGTATTAATCTCATTATGGTTCGTAACATTGAGTTCTTTTAATTGCTTTAACATCTTAATGAAGATATAAGCTGTTGCTTCTGTATCGTAAATCGCTCTGTGGTGTTGCGTTAGTTCAACGCCATATTTCTTAGCTAAGAAATTCAAACCATGCTTACCATACTCTGTATTAACAGTACGTGATAATTCAAGCGTATCAATAACTGCGTTTGAAGATGGTCCAAATCCTAATCGTTCATAACCTGTATCAATAAAGCCCATATCGAATGAAGCGTTATGCGCGATAAAGATACTGTCACCGACCCACGCTTTAAATTCAGTAAGCACTTCATCAATTTCAGGCGCGTCTTTCAACATATCATCTGTAATGTGCGTTAAGTTGATGATGGTCTCAGAGAGCTTTTCATGGGGGTTACTAAATCGCTCGAATTTATCAATAATCTCGCCATTATGCACTTTCACAGCCGCAAGCTCAATAATTTTATCGTACTGATTGGATAAACCAGTTGTCTCAACGTCAAATACTACGTACGTTGCGTCTTCAAGCGGAATATCTTGCGGTTTATAAGCAATCGGCACGCCGTCATCAACAAGCATACCTTCCATACCATAAATCATCTTGATGCCGTGTTTAGAAGCGGCAGCGTGCGCATCTGGAAACGACTGCACACCATTGTGATCCGTCACCGCAATCGCTTTGTGCCCCCATTTCGCTGCTTGTTCAACATAACCACCTATATGTGTCACGCCGTCCATTTGACTCATAGATGAGTGTAAATGAAACTCAACACGTTTCTCTTCAGATTTATCTTGTTTCGGTGTCTTCTTAATTTCTTGGATATCAGACATCATCATCACGAGGTCACGGATAAACATATCTTCTTCAATACGACCTTGAGCACGCACCCATTTACCTTCACTCAATGCTTTGAAATGTTCTAAGTCATCTTTACGCTTACGTGTGAACATCTTAAGCACAAGCGAATCCGTGTAGTCTGTAACCTTTAATTCTATAATGTGACGACCGCTTTTCAACTCTTTAATATTGATATCAAAGATAACACCTTCGATAGCTACCTTAAATTCTTCTTCTATAATGGATTCAATCGGACGCACATTTTCGACTTGGATCGGTTTACCAATCTCACATTTATCAACCGCGCTATCATTGTTATCCTGTTGTTTCTCCTTCTCTTGCTTCATCTTCTCGAGTTTCTCTGAAGCTTCACGCGCACTCTTCTCATCTTCTTCTTGAATGTGCGCTTCAAGAGAGGCTAAATCATCGTCATGATCACTGTCATCCGTTTCGAAGATGACTTTATCAATATCAAACCCACAGTTTTGAAAGGCTTTTACAAGACTGCCATTACATACCTTATCAAAGTGATTACGTTCAATATCGTTCGAAACCATTACCTTAAGAACGTTACCAGATGTAATCAGTTTCTTTTGCTTCAGTTGGCCCTTAACTTTCGGTGATAAAGCAGTTTGATCAATACAATGTGGGAAATAAGAAATCGCATGCTCATCTTTAATAGATTGATCCTTGATATTAAATTTCCAGTTCACTTTCGCGATATCTTCAAATTCAGTTACAAGCGCATTCGTAAATATAAGGAAGTCTTCATGCGATAAAAAATGTGGTAGCGTGATATTAAATGTCCAACATCGATTAGACACTGAAACGTCTACACGTTCTAATTCGCCTTGTTCTATTATTTGTGCGTCAAGTTGGTTGGCTATTTTTATCTGATCAGCCAATATTTTAAACTTTTGTTGGTTAGTTATATCCAAGTTAGTTACCACCTTAATGTATAAGTTAACGCTTAAGTCATAATTTATATACTTTCATAAGTTGTAAGATACTTTAATTTATTAATCTCACTTAATTGATGTATCGGTTAGTATTGGTTTAATGCTTTACGCCTTTCACGGTGCACTTTACGCGTTTCACAATTCACATTTCGCCCCTTGAAAAACCCTTTCAAAAGCACTTTTTGATAAAACCTGCGTACATTTGGTTCCGGTACATAAGTCTTGAAATAGAGCATTTAAGCTTTATTTCATACGATTCTCAAAATAGCTGACTCAGAGGGCGGGGCCCCGGCAAAGAAATTTGCGCAAGCAAATTCTAAAGCTAAGGAAGCCGGGGTTTTCAATGTTATGAGCAAAGAAGCTCAGGCTTCTTTGTAAGTTCAACTAACGAATTTTAAATTCGAGTTGAACTTTACAGGAAAGCATGCTGTTTAAGAGAATTGTAGTAATATGTCCCAGAACCTTTTTCAATACTTTAATCAACCGAATACATCTTCTATAAGCTTTAAAGCTAAAAAAGCTGAGACATCTATACTTAGCGTTCATAAATGTCTCAGTTTGAATATGTCATGACTTATTAAAATCATATACTAAGTATATAATATTGATAATTGTTTAACTTAGTATAACAAATTTTAACCGGTCATGCTTATTTAATTTCTTGGAAAATCTGTGTTAAGTGCGATGTTAAATCATCAATATGAACTTCATCGCCTTCACCATTATCACGGCGTTTCACTTCAACAATTTGTTCATCTGCACGCTTACCTACAACTACGCGTACTGGTAAACCAATGAGGTCAGCATCATTAAATTTAACACCTGCACGTTCTTTACGGTCATCATAAAGTACATCATAGATCGTTGATAAAGATGTATAAAGCTTGTCACCTAAAACTTGTTGCTCTTCTTTTTTAGGATTAATCGTAATTAAGTGTACATCAAACGGTGTAACGGACTTCGGCCAAATAACACCATTGTCGTCATGGTTTTGTTCAACAATCGCACTAAGCGTTCTTGAAACACCAATACCATAACAGCCCATAATTAAAGGCTCACTACGGCCATCTTGATTTAGGAATGTCGCGTTCATTTCTTCTGAATAACGCGTACCGAGCTTGAAGACTTGACCAACTTCGATACCTTCTTTGAATTTAGCTTCGCCTGAACCATCCGCAAGAGGTTCACCTTCAAGAATAAATCTGAAATCACCAAATTCATTAACCTTAAAGTCACGTTCTAAATTCGCATTGATGTAATGGTAATCATCTTCGTTCGCACCTACAACAATGTTAGCCATATCTTGAACAAAGTTATCCGCATAAATCGTAATGTCTTTATCGGTAATTGGACCTAATGAACCAGGGTTAGCACCAAGTAAGTTAAAGATATCGTCTTGTGTAGCCATTTCGATTGCATCAGTTGCGAAATGCGCTTTAAGTTTAACGTCATTGATTTCATGGTCACCTCGTACAAGAACCATGATATATTCACCATCAACTTTAAAGACCATAGATTTAACGATTTTGTCTAAACCGATATTAAGATGTTTGGATAAATCTTTGACCGTTTTTACTGAAGGTGTATCTATCTTTTCAAGTGCTTCAGGTGACGCGTTTGACGGATTCGCTTCATAAACCACTTCTGCTTTTTCAATATTCGCGGCGTAATCACTATGCTCACTATAAACAATCGTATCTTCACCGATATCACTCAAAGCCATGAATTCGTGTGTATGATTACCACCAATAGCGCCTGAGTCAGCGACAACTGGACGTGCGCTAATACCTACTCGCTTAAATATCGTTGAATAAGCTTGGTACATCGCTTGATACGTTTCATCTAAAGATGCTTCATCACTATGGAATGAGTATGCGTCTTTCATAATGAACTCTCGGCCACGTAATAATCCAAAGCGTGGGCGTTTTTCATCTCTAAATTTCGTTTGAATTTGGAATAATGTAATAGGAAGACGTTTGTAAGACTTTAATTCATCTCTTACTAATGATGTAAAAACCTCTTCATGTGTAGGTCCTAAAGCGAACTCACGACCATGACGGTCTTTCATACGCATTAACTCTGGACCGTAAGCTTCCCAACGCTTAGATTCTTCCCATAATTCTTTTTGTTGCATAACGGGCATTGATACTTCTACTGCATCAATATTTTCCATTTCTTCACGTACGATATGTGAAATGTTGTTAAGTACGCGTGTTGCAAGTGGTAAGTAGCTATACACACCACTTGTCATTTGTTTGATTAAACCTGCTTTTAATAATAATTTATGACTTATCGCTTCAGCCTCAGCTGGTTCTTCTCTAAGTGTTGGGATAAACATTTTAGTTTGTCTCATAAATCTAACTCCTCCTTTTTATAAAAAGTAACGTTGTAAATCATTCCATGTTACTAAAATCATTATAACAATAACGAATATCGCACCAGCACCGATGATATATGTCTCAGCTTTTTTATTAACTGGCTTTCTAAATATCGCTTCGTAAATGACAAATAAGATTCTACCACCATCTAATGCAGGAATTGGTAGTAAGTTCATGATACCTAGGTTAACACTTAATAAAGCAGTCCAACCGATTAAGTTAATAATACCCGTTTTAACTACAGTATCAACGTTTTTATAAATACCAACTGGTCCATTAAGCATGTCGAATGAGAAACCACCAGTGAAGATACTCGCAATCATACCGACAACTGCTGTAAAGATGTATGTACCTGCTTTAAAGGTACGTTCAATACCATATATAAATGGCTCAAATATAGAATGTTTCATTTCAGGTGTGAAACCAAGTAAATACGACTCTACTGTTCGTGTTTTACTTACCTTTTGTTTGACCTTCTTAGGTGTAAACGTTGCAGTTTTCTCTTTGCCATCACGTTCATATGTTAACTTAGACGATTCACCTTTAGATTGATCTAAAGCATCTTTAACGTCTTGCTGTGAGTCAATTTTATGATCGTTAATTTTGGTGATCTCATCACCTTTTTGAAGGCCGATCTTCTCAGCTGGAAAGTCCTTTTCAATATCTTTAACGACATTACTTGGAACCCCTTGGAAATAAGCAAGTCCGATGAACAAGATACCAGCTAAAATGAAGTTGAATAATGGGCCTGCGAAAAGTGTTAAAAACTTTTGGTAAGGCTTCTTATAAGTAAGTTGACGGTACTTAGGTGCAATTTGGATAAGGCTACCATTTTCAACAAAGTAAGCTTTGTCTGCAATTTTATAACGATGACGTTCTTCATCAAAGCCCATGATACCTTCAGCGAACAAGTCGGATTTGAAATCACATTTCTTAACTTCCATAGATTCAATTTGTTGGAACTTATGTTGATCATCTAAGAGAATATGTGTGATCTCATCTTTATCATTAAGTTTAACTTTAATGTTCATACCTGGTTGCACGGGTGGTTCTTCTAAACCATCACCAGCCATACGTACATAACCACCTACAGGTAAAAGACGAATCGTATATAATGTTTCACCTTTACGAAAGTGATAAATTTTAGGACCCATCCCGATTGCAAATTCAGGACACATAATACCTGCTTTTTTAGCAAAATACATATGCCCAAATTCATGCACAAATACTAAAAGACCAAATACACACATGAATGCAATAATTGTAATTAACACTGATTTACACCTCGTAATTCTTAGATTTATAATACTGATCGACTTCTAAAATGTCTTCAAGTGTTGGATTTAATTTAACGTCGTGTTCGGACATTTCTTTTTCAATTAAATGCTCAATATCTAAAAATGAAATCTCACCTTTTAAAAATTTAGCAACTGCTACTTCGTTCACGGCATTTAATACAACTGGCATCGTACCACCGACTTTAATCGCATCATATGCGTATTTTAAGCAACGATAACGTTCTAAATCCATTTCATTAAAATGAAGTTTTTGAATGTCTGCTAAATTTAATGATGGTGCATCATGCTTGATACGTTCTGGATACGTGAATGCGTACTGAATCGGCATTCGCATATCAGGCGTACCAAGCTGAGCCATCACACTTGTATCTTCAAATTCTACCATCGAATGAATAATACTCTCTTTATGTAGGATAGTCTCAATTTGATCAATATCTAAATCGAAAAGCCATTTCGCTTCTATAACTTCAAACCCTTTATTCATCATAGTAGCTGAGTCTATTGTAATTTTGTGACCCATAGACCAGTTAGGGTGATTCAGTGCATCTTCCACAGTAACATCTTTAAGTTCGTCTCGAGATAAATCTCTAAAAGAACCGCCACTAGCAGTAATTACGACTTTCTTTATTTTCTTAGGGTCTTCCCCATTTAAACATTGAAAAATCGCAGCATGCTCTGAATCAACTGGTAGAACTGCTACGTTGTTCGCTTTGGCATGCTGCATCACAATTTCGCCAGCAACAACAAGTGTTTCCTTGTTTGCTAAAGCAATATCTTTCTTAGCTTCAATCGCTTGGATGGTTGGTCTTAAGCCTACACTTCCAAGTAAAGAATTCAATACGACATCCGATTTATGGAATGTCGCAACTTCAATTAACCCTTGTTGTCCTGAAACAACTTTTATATCATACGCAGATAACGCTGCTTTATCTTCACTTAACTTAACTGAAACTAATTCAGGGTTATGTTCTTCAATAACCTGTTTTGCAAGTTCAATATTTTCTCCTACTGAAAATGCGACTAATTTAAATTCATCTGGGTGATTTTTAATCACGTCTAAAGCTTGTGCTCCAATAGAACCTGAAGCACCTAGTATCGCTATATTTTTCATAAATTTAATTCACCTTAGTTTTGGATTAATAAAATATTCATAAGTGGTAAAACGAACATGAAACTATCAAATCGATCTAAAATACCACCATGACCTGGTAATAGACGACCCGAATCTTTCACACCAAAGTGACGTTTAAATCCAGATTCTACAAGGTCACCTAATTGACCAAACATACTAAAAATAACAGTACTAATTAACAATAACCACATCGGGTAATGGAAATCAACAACGAGGCTTAGTAAAAGTGGTACTAATAAACTACAGAATATCCCACCAATAAAACCTTCTATTGTCTTATTTGGACTAATGACCGGCCATAACTTGTGTTTACCAATCATTTTACCGAATATATACGCACCCGTATCTGTCAACCAAACCGTACATAAAGCAAGTAAAATAAATTGTAAACCAGCTGTTCTTGTTTCGTAGAAGTACATGAAGCCGATTCCAACATAAGCAATACTCATAAGACAAAATGCCGCATCCATAAAACTAAAACGGTTTTTAGACATAACCGTATAGCTTAAAAATACGAAACTTAGAATCGTAAGCGTTTTTAATTGGTAGACACCGACCCATGATCCAGCGTTTTGTGGGAACATGATAATCAATAGTGCCAAAGTACTGATTAATCCAGGGATGGATAAAATTTTGATTTGGTTCATATTCAAAAGCTCTTTTAAAGCGATGATAGCAAGTAAATATGAAAACGCAATTAAAGGCGTACCACCGTAAAGTACAAACGGTAAAAAGACGAGTAATGCTATTATCGTCGTAATAGTTCTTACTTTCATAATAAGCTCCTTAACTTACAATCCTCCAAATCGTCTTTGACGGGATTGATATATTTTTATACATTCTTTTAGATCATCTGCATCGAAATCTGGCCATAGCTTTGAATTGAATATAAATTCACTATATGAAAGTTGCCAAATTAAGAAATTACTAATACGTTGTTCTCCAGATGTACGAATTAATAATTCAGGATCTGGGTAATGTTTAGTCATAAGATGAGAAGAGAATTGTGCTTCAGTTAAATCATCGATAGACTGCTCACTATTTTGTAACTCATGATAAAGTGATTTCACGCTATGGATAATTTCTGCACGTCCACCATAGTTAATCGCAAAAATAAGACGTAAACCTTGGTTATCCTTCGTACGTGCTTTTGCAGTTTCAATTGCTTCACGTGTCTTTTCAGGCAATTGATCAACAAAACCAACTGTCTCAACCTTTACGTCTTTTTCAATAAGTTCTGGTAAGAATGTAGATAAGAAATCTATCGGTAAACTCATAATATACTTAACTTCTTTTTCAGGTCTTGACCAATTCTCCGTTGAAAAGGCATATAACGTTAAATATTTTACTCCAATATTACTTGCTTCGCGCGTAATTCTCTTAATCGTTTGCATACCTTCATAATGTCCTTTAATACGCGCTAGTTTGCGATTTTTAGCCCATCTACCATTACCATCCATAATTATAGCGATATGTTCTGGAATATTATGTAAATCTAATTCTATATTCTGTTTATCTGTATCTTTTTTATTTTTAAACTTATTAAACATGGTCTATCCTCCGCGCCTGACTATCTCTCTGTATTATAATAGGTTTTTCATGCAATTATCTACCATTTTATCACACAGAACGGCTTGGTTGAATAAACAAACAAAAAAACTGTACCAAAGTTGTATTTGGCACAGTTCTTAAATGTTTATATATTATACAGCCATAACGTCTTTCTCTTTATCATCAACTAATGTGTCGATGTCTTTGATAGACGCATCTGTAATCTTTTGAACTTCATCTGTTTGACTTCTTAATTCGTCTTCAGAAATCTCACCGTTCTTTTCTTCTTTCTTAAGCGCATCGTTCGCATCACGACGGATGTTACGGATAGAAACTTTACCATTTTCACCAAGCTTCTTAACTTCTTTGAAGATTTCTTTACGACGTTCTTCAGTTAATGCTGGTACCGTGATACGGATTACTTCGCCATCGCTTGAAGGATTTACACCTAAGTTCGCTGCGTTAATCGCACGCACAATATCATCTAAAGATGACTTATCATATGGAGATAGTACAAGTAAACGTGCTTCTGGAACGTTAATACTTGCTAATTGTTGAACTGGAGTTGGCGCACCGTAATAGTCAACGTTAACACCGTTTAATAAGTTAGAGTTAGCACGACCTGCACTAATGTTTGCAAGTTCACGTGATAAACTATCGATCGATTTTTTCATTCTTGTCTTAGCATCTGCAATGATGTCAGCCATTTCTTTCACCTCAAATTATTTTGTAATTAATGTACCAATTTTCTCACCCATAACAGCACGTTTAATGTTACCTTCTTCCATAATTGAGAAGACTGTTAATGGAATATTATTGTCCATACAGAATGATGAAGCAGTAGAATCCATAACTTGTAAGCCTTCTTGTAACATTTGAATGTGAGTTAAGTGGTCATATTTCTTAGCATCGCTATTTGTCTTAGGATCTGCAGAGTAAACACCATCTACATTGTTTTTACCCATTAAGATAACGTCTGCTTCTACTTCAGCAGCACGTAATGCAGCTGTTGTATCAGTAGAGAAGTATGGATTACCGATACCTGCAGCGAAGATTACAACGCGTTTCTTCTCTAAATGTCTGATAGCACGACGGCGGATGTATGGTTCAGCTACTTGCTTCATTTCAATTGAAGTTAGAACGCGTGTATCACAATCTAGTTGCTCTAAGCTATCTTGTAATGCTAATGCGTTCATCACTGTTGCAAGCATACCCATATAGTCAGCAGTACCACGGTCCATACCTAGATCGCTACCTGTTTTACCTCTCCAGATATTACCGCCACCAACGATAACTGCAATTTCACAGTCCATTTTAGATACTTCTGCTACTTGTTGTGCAATGCTTTTGATAATCATTGGATTAATACCAAATCCTTTATCGCCAGCTAATGCTTCTCCGCTAAGTTTCAAAACTACACGTTTATAATTAGAAGATTCAGTCATAGTCATTTCCTCTCTATAATCAGGATATGTACAATATACAATTAAAGAAGACACAATAGGTCTTCCTAAAAGCTTTAACTTTACTAAATAATAACATATTCATAAAGCTTTAAGCTATAAGGAAAACACAAAAGGTGCCTTCTTAACTGTTGATTGTGCTTTATTTATTCATTTGGCCTTTAACTTCATCAGCGAAGTTTTCATCACGTTTTTCTAAACCTTCACCAACTTCGTAACGTACGAAGTCAACAAGTTTACCGCCTTTAGATTTTAAGAAAGCTTCAACTGTTTGATCTGGGTCTTTAACGAAGTCTTGATCAACAGCACAGATTTCTTGTAAGTATTTACGTAAACGACCTTCAACCATTTTTTCAACGATGTTTTCTGGTTTACCTTCGTTAAGTGCTTGTTGTTTTAATACTTCTTTTTCGTGATCTAATTCTTCTTGGTTTACATCTTCAGATGAAACGTATTTAGGGTTGATAGCTGCAACGTGCATAGCTACGTCTTTAGCAGCTTCTTCATCGTTAGAACCTTCAACTACAGTTAATGCAGCGATACGTCCACCCATGTGTAAGTAAGCACCAAATGCGTCATCATCATTTTTAGTTCTTACAGCGAAACGACGAATGCTTAATTTTTCACCGATTGTAGCAACTTCTTCTGTCATACGATCAGAAACAGTTTGACCATTTTCAAATTTAGTTTCTAATAATTCTTCAACAGATGCTGGTTTAGTAGCAAGAATTTGGTTAGCAATTTCTTTTACTAGACCTTGGAAACCTTCATTACGAGCAACGAAGTCAGTTTCAGAGTTAACTTCAACTACTACTGCTTCATTTCCTTTAGTTTCAACGTGAGTAATACCTTCTGCAGCGATACGGTCAGCTTTTTTAGCTGCTTTTGAAATACCTTTTTCACGAAGGTAATCAATTGCTTTATCAATATCTCCATCAGTTTCAGTTAGCGCTTTTTTACAATCCATCATTCCTGCGCCAGTTTTTTCACGTAATTCTTTTACAAGTTTAGCTGAAATTGCCATTTTAATTCCTCCAATATGTTCTTGTTAATATATTTTAAAAAAAGGTGATAAGCTTATTATCTTATCACCCATTTTAAGAGTATACTTAGTTTGATTCAACAGATGTGTTTTCTTCTGATGATTCAGACTCTGATTTAGCCTCTTCATCAAGGTTGATGTTTTGCTCAGCCGCAACTTCTTCGTTAGAAACACCTTGTTGACCTTCTAAGATAGCATCTGCCATTTTACCAGTTAATAATTTAACGGCACGAATAGCATCGTCGTTTGCTGGGATCACATAATCGATTTCATCTGGATCACAGTTAGTATCAACAATACCTACGATTGGAATACGTAATTTACGAGCTTCCGCAATAGCATTACGCTCTTTACGAGGGTCAACTACGAATAATGCTTGAGGCATTGATTTCATATCACGAATACCGCCTAAGAATTTGATTAAGCGATCGTATTCTTTTTTAAGTTCAACTACTTCTTTTTTAGGAAGTACTTCGAAAGTACCGTCTTCTTCCATTTTTTCAATTTCAGAGATACGTTTAACACGTTTAGAAATTGTTTTGAAGTTTGTTAAGATTCCGCCTAACCATCTTTGGTTAACGTAGAATTGGCCAGCACGTTCTGCTTCAGCTTTAACTGAGTCTTGTGCTTGTTTTTTAGTACCAACGAATAGTACTTTACCGCCATCTTCTGATAATTGTTTAAGGAAGTTGTATGATTCCTCAACTTTCTTCACAGTTTTTTGAAGGTCGATGATATAGATACCATTTCTTTCTGTGAAGATGTATTTTTTCATTTTTGGGTTCCAACGGCGTGTTTGGTGACCGAAGTGAACACCTGCTTCTAGTAATTGTTTCATTGAAATTACTGCCATGTATAATTCCTCCTTGGTTTTTTCCTCCACATAAAACTCATATAAAGACGATTTATTAACATCGCACCTTTTATACTTTGGTTTTACGTGTGTGTGTTTAGCTTAATAGCCGCAAATAAATATATCATATACAAGTAGAAAAATCAACAGTCATTTATTGCTTATTTAGATTGACTTAATTCATCTAAGAATTGGTTTTTCTTAACTTTAATAAATGTACCCTTCATACCAAGTGATCTTGATTCAATAACGCCTGCACTTTCAAGTTTTCTAAGTGCGTTAACGATCACTGAACGTGTAATACCAACACGGTCTGCTACTTTAGAAGCGATAAGTAAACCTTCGTTGCCACCTAATTCTTCAAAGATATGATCAATTGCTTCTTTTTCTGAATAAGAAAGTGAATTAATAGCCATTGTAATCGCTGCTTTATCACGTGCTTCTTCTTCAACTTCTTTATGCTTTTCACGTAAGATTTCCATGCCGATTACAGTTGCAGCATATTCACCTATAACTAAGTCGTTATCGTCAAAGTCTTCACTTACACGACCTAGTACTAATGTACCTAAACGTTCTCCACCACCTAAAATAGGGAAAATCGTCGTTTGGCTTTCTTCGAATAAATCACGACTTTCTAATGGGAATACTGATAATTCATCTTCAATATCAATATTTGATGTCGTTTGAGAAACGTGCATTAATTTTTCAGTGTACTCTACAGGAATATGACGATCGTCTAACATGCGAATGATACGGTCATTTTTAAGTAGCTCGTTTAAGTTTGAACCTAGAATTTTACCTCTGCGTGAAACTATAAATACATTAGAAACTGAAACTTGGCTGATTGTTTGTGCAACATCTTTAAAGTCAACAGCAATACCTTTATGTTTTTGTAATAGTGTATTGAGTTCTCTAGTTTTCGCTAATAAGCTCATGATTCTTCTCCTTTTTTATGATATTTATAAAATAAATGCGCTTAAATCTTTGTTAGTTGAAATTGTTTTTAGTTTTTCGTCGACATATTGTGGTGTAATATCTACCACTGCATTAGGCATATTTGGTGCTTCAAATGATAAGTCTTCAAGCATTTTCTCAAGAATGGTATGCAAGCGACGCGCACCAATATTATCCGTATCTTGGTTAACTTGATATGCCATCTCAGCAAGTCGCTCAATCGCTTCATCAGTAAAGTTAACAGTTACGTCTTCAGTATTAAGAAGTAGTTCATACTGTTTAACTAATGAAAGCTTAGGCTCTTTTAAGATTCTTACAAAGTCTTCAGTTGTTAAACTTTCAAGTTCAACACGAATTGGGAAACGACCTTGTAATTCTGGTATTAAATCACTTGGTTTAGATACATGGAAAGCACCAGCACCAATGAAAAGCATATGTTCCGTACTTACAGTACCATATTTTGTCTGAACAACGCTACCTTCAAGGATTGGGAGTATATCTCGCTGTACACCTTGTCTTGAAACGTCTTGTCCATTGGACTGATTGTTGGTTGCAACTTTATCAATCTCATCTATAAATATAATACCCATTTGTTCAGCTAATTCTAACGCTTCTTGGTTTGCTGTTTCTTGATCAATCAATTCATCAGCGATATCGTTAGCTAATATTTTACGTGCAGTTTTAACTTTAACTTCACGTTCGACTTTCTTTTTAGGCATTAATTGATTCATCATGTCTTGCATTTGTTGGTTCTGGTTCATACCAAGCATGCCCATTGAACCCGGATCTTGTTCAACTTTGATTTTAACTTTCTCATTTTCAAGCTGACCGTTTAATAATTGTTGTTTAATTTCAGAACGTTTCGTTTTGATATCTTCTGTAGGAGGTTCTTCATCTTCATCTTGGTTAGGCCCAAAGTTAGGCATAGACATTCCAAACATATTCTCAAGTGGGTTATTACTTTGTTCTTTTTTCTTTTTCATACTCGGTACAAGTAATTTAACGAGTTTATCGTTCGCCTTTTCGATAGCCTCATCATGAACGTCGTTTTTCTTCTCTTCTTTTACTAATCGAACCGCACCATCTACTAAGTCACGCACCATGCTTTCGACATCGCGTCCGACATAACCAACTTCAGTAAATTTTATAGCTTCCACTTTAACAAAAGGCGCGCCAACGATCTTAGCCATGCGACGTGCAATTTCAGTTTTACCTACGCCTGTAGGTCCCATCATCAGGATATTCTTTGGAGCAATCTCTTGTTTAATTTCATCATCTAATAAGCTACGACGATAACGGTTGCGCAGTGCAATAGCGACCTTACGTTTCGCATCATCTTGACCAACGATGTACTCATTTAATTTTTCAACAATATCTTTAGGTGTTAATTTAACTTTGTTTTGTATCATTAGGACACTCCTTTATTACAAGTCTTCAACTATAATTTGGTCATTCGTGAACACGCAGATTTCAGAAGCAACTTTCAAACTCGCGTGTGCCATATCATGAGCGCTCATATCTGTAGCATGTTGTTTGAGCGCTCGGCCAGCACTTAATGCATAGTTACCACCAGAACCAATGGCGATTAAGTCATCATCTGGCGCAATCACTTCACCAGTACCGCTAACGAGTAAGATTGCATCTTTATTCATAACGATTAACATTGCTTCAAGTTGTCTCAGTTGTTTATCACCGCGCCATTCTTTAGCAAGTTCTACGGCTGCACGTTCTAAATTGCCACTATATTCTTGAAGTTTAGTCTCAAACATTTCGAATAAAGTAAACGCATCAGCTACGCTACCTGCAAATCCTGCAAGTACTTGGCTGTTATAAAGGCGTCGAACCTTACGTGCTGTTTGCTTCATGATGACTTGTTCGCCTAGCGTAACTTGTCCATCACCTGCCATCGCAGCGTGACCATTATGTCTAACCGCAAATATTGTTGTTGCATGAATTGAAGGTTTCATTAATCATTCTCCTTTTTTGCACGTGGATGCGCATTTAAATATACATTACGTAATTGACTATTCGTTACATGCGTATAGCGTCCCGTCGTAGATAAATTCACGTGACCTAATAAAGACTGGACTGTTCTCAAATCAGCGCCTCGGTTAAGCATGTGAGTTGCGAATGTGTGGCGAAGTTTATGTGGGTGAATTTTATTAACACCAGCTGTTCGCTTAACGACATCATTTAGCACATATCGCACACCACGCTCGGTAATAGGCTCACCTTTCATATTTACTAGTACATAATCGTGAGATACATGTTGAATTGGCTTAAACAATTCGAAATATTCAATCAGACTTTGGCGACAAAATTCCCCGAAAGGAACAATGCGCTCCTTATTACCTTTACCTAGTATTTTGATAAGTGAAAGCGATAAATCGATATCTTCACGTTTCATATGTACTAATTCAGATACCCGAATTCCAGTAGCATATAACAACTCCAAGATAACACGGTCGCGTAGCCCCTTTTTAGTATCTTGCTTAACCGTATCAAACATCGCGTCGATTTCCTCATCGTAAAAGAAATTAGGTAATCGTTTCGATTTTTTTGGATGAACAAGCTGAATAAAAGGATTGTTGACCTCTTGGTCATTAGCCATCCAGTACGTATAAAATGAACGTAACGTCGAAATTTTTCTCGAAACAGTCGTACGCGTTAAACCATTATCATAAAGATACGCTAAATAGTTACGAGCGTCTCGATACTCAAAATCTTCTAAATTCAAGCTTTCTTGTTCTAGAAATCGATTGAACTGGATGAGATCATCTTGATAAGCATGTAGTGTATGTGAGGAAAACATTTTTTCCGCATGTAACATATATAAAAATTCTTCTTGGATTTTATTCAACAAAAAACCCCTCCATCATTAGCATTGTAGCATAATCATGTAAGGGTTCGCATATAAAAACAAATAAAACGTTAAAAATATATTAGTTTAATACTTATAATTCATATAATATTGACACATAATAATTTGTTTAGTCTAACGTTTGTTTAAAATGATCTAAATACTCAAGTGCACGGTTCGCAAGTGTTTCGTAACGTAATTTCTTGTTTTTGATACGTTCTTCGAGTGATGGTAGGATACCAAAGTTTGCATTCATTGGTTGGAAGTTCTTATTATTTTTTGCATGTGAAATATAATAAGCCATACTACCTAACATCGTTTCACGAGGGAATATAACTGGTTTCTTGCCGTTAAGTTGGTTGGCAACGTTTAAACCAGCGATTAGTCCACTTGCTGCACTTTCTACATAACCTTCAACACCCGTCATTTGACCAGCAAAGTATAGATTATCGTGCCCTTTTAGTTGATACGTCTCGCTTAATACTTCTGGAGAATTGATAAATGTATTACGGTGCATAACGCCGTAACGAACGATTTCAACATTTTCAAGACCAGGAATTAAGCGAATCACTTCTTTTTGGGCACCCCATTTTAAGTGTGTTTGAAACCCAACAATGTTATATAAAGTTCCAGCTGCGTCATCTTGTCTCAGTTGCACAACAGCATATGGTCTTTCACCAGTTTTAGGATCTTCAAGTCCTACAGGCTTCATTGGACCAAATAATAATGTCTTACGTCCACGTTCAGCCATTACTTCAAACGGCATACACCCTTCAAAGTACTTTTCTTTCTCAAATTCGTTAACCGGTGCGACTTCAGCTTCTAATACAGCATCGTAAAAACGATTAAACTCTTCTTCCGTCATAGGACAATTTAAATACGCTGCTTCGCCTTTGTCATAACGCGATTTTAAATAAGCGATATCTAAATTAATTGAATCCTTTTCCACAATTGGAGCCGCTGCATCATAGAAGTATAGTTGGTCTTCACCTGTGATATTTACAATTTCTTGAGCTAAGTTTTCAGTCGTTAACGGACCTGTTGCAATGATAGTAGGTCCTTCAGGAATAGAATGTATTTCTTCATTACGGACTGTAACGTTTGGATGATTACGAAGTGTATCCGTAACATAACCTGCAAAGTCGTGTCTATCTACCGCTAGCGCACCACCAGCTGGTACACGCGCACTGTCTGCTGCTTTAATAATTAATGAATCAAGTTGGCGCATTTCTTCTTTAAGCACACCAACCGCATTTGTAAGTGCATTACCTCTTAACGAGTTTGAACATACAAGTTCTGCAAATTTATCCGTATGGTGCGCAGGCGTTTGCTTAACTGGACGCATTTCAAATAAATCTACTTTAATTCCTCGTTCAGCGAGTTGGTATGCAGCCTCAGAACCAGCAAGACCAGCACCAATAATATTAACCTTAGTCATAATATTACCTCCCTTTAAACGCATGAAGCGGTTGCCCCTATACTTGAAAATAAACGCTTAGGTTCATTTTCATAAGATTAGAAACAACCTGCTTGTATGCATCTATTATTTTTCAACTTCTTCTTTATAATCACAATTTGAGCAAATAACTTGGGATGAACGTCCTTTTTTATGTTGAACCAAGTAGGATTGACATTTTGGACAGTCTCTACCAAGTGGTTTATCCCACGAAATAAATTCACATTCTGGGTAATTAGAACAACCGTAGAACATACGATTTTTCTTAGATTTACGTTCTACAACTTCACCGTCTTTACATTTCGGACATTTAACACCAATAGATTTGATAATCGCTTTGGTGTTTCTGCAATCTGGGAAGTTCGAGCACGCCATGAATTTACCATAACGTCCCATTTTAATAACCATAGGCGATCCACATTTTTCACAATCTTCGCCAGCAGGTTCATCTTTAATTTCAATTTTTTCCATTTCTTCCTCAGCGCGTTCAACGTCCTTTTTGAAACTATCATAAAAGCGCGTGATGACTTTCTTCCATTCAGTATCACCATCGGCAATTTTATCAAGTAACGTTTCCATATTAACAGTAAAGTCTACATCTACAATTTCAGGAAAGTATTCCGTAACCTGTTCATTTACGATTTCACCTAATTCAGTAGGAACAAAGCGCTTACTTTCATTTTTAACGTAGTTACGCTTTTGAATCGTATCAATGGTAGGTGCGTACGTAGACGGTCGACCAATTTTAAGCTCTTCTAACGTTTTAACTAAACGTGCTTCTGTATATCGTGGAGGTGGTTGCGTAAAGTGTTGAGACGGTTCGATGTTCGTCGCAGTGACCTTTTCACCCTCTTCGATATTTGGAAGCTTATTCTCTTTATCTTTTTCTTGGTCATCCTTAGTTTCTACGTATAATGTCATGAAACCTTTAAATTTGATGGTTTGACCATTCGCACGGAACTTAATGTCGTTTTGTGTTAAGTCTAAAGCAACTGTATCTAAGATTGCAGGTGCCATTTGCGAAGCAACAAAACGTTCCCAAATTAATTTATATAAACGATACTGGTCTCTCGTTAAATACGATTTCATTTCGTCTGGAGATCTAAACGTACTCGTTGGTCGGATAGCTTCGTGGGCATCTTGGTCCCCTTGCTTACCTTTTTGTTTACGTTTAGATGTGTATTGATCACCATACGTATCAACAATATATTTATAAGCATCGCCTTTAGCATCTTGAGATATACGTGTTGAGTCAGTACGCATGTATGTGATTAAACCAACCGTACCTTTACGTTTTAAATCTATACCTTCATATAATTGTTGCGCAACCATCATCGTTTTACGTGCTTTGAAGTTTAACTTACGAGCTGCCTCTTGTTGAAGCGTTGACGTCGTAAACGGATTTGATGGATATCTCGTTTTCTCTTTCTTCGTAACTTTAGTAACTTCAAATTTATCGCCATCAAGTTCCGACGTGATGGCTTGAACATCATTTTTATTTTCTAATTTAAAAGGCTTGTTCTTATAATGAAGGAATTTAGCTTTGAATTTAGAACGTTTATATCTAAATTCACCTTCAATTTTCCAGTATTCTTCAGGTTTGAAATTACGGATTTCATTTTCACGGTCAATCACTAAACGTAATGCGACTGATTGAACACGTCCAGCTGACAAACCTTTTTTAACTTTCTTCCATAATACTGGTGAGATGTTATACCCCACTAATCTATCTAAAATACGACGCGCTTGTTGAGCATCCACTAAATCCATTTCGATTTCACGTGGGCTTTTAAAACTATCTTTAACGGCGTCTTTTGTAATTTCATTAAATACAACTCTAATTTTCTTTTCATCTTCAAGTTCTAAAATGTTTGCTAAATGCCAAGCAATTGCTTCACCTTCACGGTCAGGGTCACTTGCTAGATAAACTTTTTTAGCTTTCTTAGCATGGCGCTTTAATTCTTTAACTACCGGTCCTTTGCCCCGAATCGTAATATATTTAGGTTCACAATTATCCTCTACATCTATGCCCATACGACTTCTAGGTAAGTCTCTGACATGTCCCATAGATGCAACAACTTTGTATTTTTTACCTAAATATTTTTCAATAGTTTTAGCTTTTGCAGGCGATTCAACAATGACAAGATTATCTGCCAAAGTAGTTCCCCCTTGCATTTCTGATTTCAAAGATAAATGATAAACGTTACAATTTAGATTTGTCAATCTTTTAAATTAAAATGACTCAATTTAAATCTAAGATATTGTAAGATAATCCTCTAAAATATCCGACGCTTCTGTAACGATTTTCGCCCCTTCTTTCGCACGTTTCATATTGCCTTTCGTTAACTCATTAAACATTGAGCCTGGTAGCACATAAACATTTCGGTTTTGATCTAAAGCTTGATCAATAGTAATAAGTGCGCCACTTTGCTGGTTAGCTTCCGTGACTAAAACACCATTAGAAACGCCACTTATAATACGGTTTCGCTCTGGGAAACGAAACTTCGCTATTTTAGTAAATGGCGGATATTCTGAAATGGTGCAGTGATAGGTTTCAATCCAATGTCGCATATCGAGCGTTTCCTTAGGATAATGCATTTGATGACCGAATCCCAATACACCAACCGTATTTAATTGATGTTTTAGAGCCATTTCATGTGCACAAGCATCAGCTCCTTTAGCTAAACCTGAAACAATAACTAAATTTAAAGTTTTAAACTCAGGACATATAACGTCTAAGGCTCGTCTTGTGTATTCAGTTGCGTTACGAGACCCGACTATACTAAGTCCTCTTTGAGAAAGTCCTTTTAAGCAATCGAGGTTACCTTTCACAAATAAAAGTAAAGGTGCATCATATATTTCTCTCAAATTTTCAGGATATAACTGATCTTCTATGGACAGTACATGTATGTGGTCTAATTCAAGGTTACGACGAATATGATCAATGTTGATCGTTTGGAAACGTTGGTATTTTTTCTTCCATTGAAAAGGAATATCTTCCGGGGCATCGCCAAAAAAGTTATGTATTTCTAATTCATCATCTAAACTTAAGTGGAATTGTAACAGAAGTTTATAAATGTCACGTGTAGAAAAATGAGCGTAGCTTAATTTTAATAATAAATTTTGATTCAAACATACCACCTCTTAAATTTATTTTAAGTCAAAATAAATCGGTGGTGTTTTACAGTTTCAATACGTTTTCTAGTGAAGTTTAATGGGAACGTTAAGAGTACCGAAAATTTGAAAACTGTAACCTAAATGATGGCATGACAAATACCCGTGAACAATCGTCCACGGGTAACGTCATCTATAAAATTAATCAAATTATTTTTCTACTGTTAATAAGCTTTCGTAGATACCTGCATCTTTAGCAGCTTTGATTAAAGTAGTACCGATTTCTGATGGCGTATCAGCTGTTTCAACACCACAGTCATTAAGTGTTTTGATTTTTTCTTCAGCTGTACCTTTACCACCTGAGATAATCGCACCAGCGTGACCCATACGTTTACCTGGAGGTGCAGTTTGACCACCAATGAAGCCTACTACTGGTTTGTTCATGTTTTCTTTAATCCATTCAGCAGCTTCTTCTTCAGCTGTACCGCCGATTTCACCAATCATAACTACTGCTTTAGTATCTTCATCTTCATTGAACGCTTTTAATACGTCGATGAAGTTAGTACCGTTAACTGGGTCGCCACCGATACCAACTGCTGAAGATTGACCGATACCTTCTTCAGTTAATTGATGTACTGCTTCATAAGTTAATGTACCTGAACGAGATACAACACCTACATGGCCACCTTTGTGGATGTAACCTGGCATGATACCAATTTTACATTCATCAGGTGTAATAACACCAGGACAGTTAGGTCCAACTAAGCGTGTTTTCTTACCTTCCATGTAACGCTTAACTTTAACCATGTCTACAACAGGAATGTGTTCAGTGATACAGATAGCCAAATCTAATTCAGCATCTGTACATTCTAAAATCGCATCTGCAGCGAATGGTGCAGGTACGTAAATTACTGAAACATTAGCACCTGTTTCTTGTTTTGCTTCTTCTACTGTATTGAATACTGGTACACCTTCAACAACTTGTCCACCTTTACCTGGTGTAACACCAGCTACGATTTGTGTACCATATTCTAACATTTGTTTTGTATGGAAAAGGGCAGTTGACCCTGTAATACCTTGAACGATTACTTTTGTATTCTTATCAATAAATACACTCATTTTCGTGCTCCCATCCTTTCCTTACGCTTCTTGTACAAGTTTTACAATCTTTTGTGCACCTTCAGCCATTGTTGAAGCTGATTCGATTGCTAAACCTGACTCATCTAAGATTTGTTTACCTAATTCAACGTTTGTACCTTCAAGTCGAACAACTAATGGTAATTTTAATTCAACTTCTTTAACCGCTGCTACGATACCTTCTGCGATAACATCACATTTCATGATTCCACCGAAGATATTTACAAAGATACCTTTAACATTGTCATCACCTAAGATGATTTTGAATGCTTCAGTAACTTTTTCTTTAGTAGCACCGCCACCAACGTCTAGGAAGTTAGCTGGGTTTCCACCGAAATGATTGATTGTATCCATAGTTGCCATAGCAAGACCTGCACCATTAACCATACAGCCAATGTTACCGTCTAAAGCAATATATGATAAATCGTATTTAGAAGCTTCGATTTCTTTTGGATCTTCTTCTTCTAAATCTCTTAATTCTAAGATATCTTTATGTCTAAATAATGCGTTGTCATCAAAATTAATTTTAGCATCAAGTGCTAATACTTCCCCTTCACCTGTTGTAACAAGTGGATTGATTTCAACGATTGAACAATCTTTTTCAACGAATACGTTGTAAAGTGAAATTAAGAATTTAGCCGCTTTATTGATTGATTCTTTAGGAATGTTGATGTTGAATGCAATACGACGTGCTTGGTATGGCGCTAAGCCAACAACTGGGTCGATTGATTCCTTAAAAATCTTTTCAGGTGTTTGAGCTGCTACTTCTTCGATTTCAGTACCGCCTTCTTCAGATGCCATTAAAGTGACACTGTCAGTAGCACGGTCGATAACGAATCCAACGTAGTATTCTTTTTGGATGTCGCAACCTTCTTCAATGTATAAACGTTTAACTTCTTTACCTTCAGGACCAGTTTGATGTGTAACTAATTGCTTACCTAGTAATTCTTTAGCATAATCTTCAACTTCTGATAAAGACTTAGCAATTTTAACACCGCCAGCTTTACCACGACCACCAGCATGTATTTGAGCTTTAACTACATATACATCTGATTCTAATTGTTTTGCTTTTTCTACAGCTTCTTGAGCAGAGTAAGCAACATGCCCGTTAGGCACTGCTACGCCCATAGAGCGAAAAATTTCTTTACCTTGATACTCATGGATATTCATACTCCATCCTCCTGTTTCTTAGGTTAAGTTCAATAACAATTATAAGTAATGTAAGCGCTATTGTAAACTGTAAGCGCCTGAGTTTTTCTAATATTCATTACATTCTGCAAAACCGGTGTAAAATCCCTTTATTAAAGTATATTTATCGCATTTTTGTGAAATATATCACAAAAATAGTCGTCGCTTACTGAGCTTTTCAGATAATATACGCCCTTTCTAATAGATGACTTGAGCCAATTTATGCTAAATTTTATTAGGGTATTATTATCAAAAAGGAGTGACATGTCATGAATTTCCAAGATTATCATAACGAGGCACGACGTACGATGGATGAGACAAGTACGCAAAGTGAGCAGTTGCTTAATAGTGGTTTAGGCTTAACGGGTGAAGCTGGCGAGGTCGCTGATATGATTAAGAAGCACCACTTTCACGGTCACCCTTTAGTTCGTGATGCTATCGCAAAGGAACTCGGTGATATCATGTGGTACATTGCATATTGTGCTGAAGCGCTTGATTTATCTATGGAGGATATTGCGAAGATGAATATTGCTAAGCTTAAGAAACGCTATCCGAATGGGTTTACGCAGCATGATTCAATTCACCGCACTGATGACTAAATATTTCTCTCAACTCGCTCTAATTTAAAAGCCACACCTCAACCTAATTTGGGATGAGTGTGTGGCCTTATTACCTTATACGCATGAACTAACTATGTGAAACTTGGTTAAGCATATGTGTGTACGCACTAATGATATCGATACCAACGAGAGCTTCGTATTCAATGTTAACTTGAGCGTCGAAACAAGATCTTTCTAGGTCGAACAATTCGACATCGACACTTTCATCTTTAACATCGATGACCTTTGCATGAAGTAAATTTTCTTCATTTATTGCTACGAAAGTTGCTATAAGTTGATGTTCCTGAATGTAAGAACATGCTTCTTTAAAGTTATCTACAACAGGGCGTAATTCTGAAAGGTTGTAAACGTCGTAGGTACGATTAGATTTATTAAATTGAATGATTTCTTCGTACAATTTAAGGTACGGCGTTTGAGATCGATACGATTTTATCTCTTGCTTTGATCTAATTTGATAACTGTCGAAAGTACCTAACTCAGATATTGTTTCAAGCACCGCGTACTCATTATTATCATAAATTTGATAACCTACCGTAAAACTATCACTAAATGCTGCCGGCTTCGCGTAAATTTCTACGAGTTCTTTAGTCATACAATCACCTCGTCTATTAAGGTGATATGCATGGCAACTTTTAAACAAGGAATCGTGATGTAATCAGTCATAAGATGCACCTCTTTAAGTTGATATTAGTATTTTACACATAAATATACCTTATATTCTGTTTTTTTCAATCTTTTTATACCAAATTGAACTATTTGGGTGATCGCCAGCTAAAATAATCGATTGATCATACTTTTAATCGGTTCAAACGTCTTTCGATGTTCAGGCGTAACCCCTAGCTTATCAAGTCCTTCTAAATGCGCTTTTGTTCCGTAGCCTACGTTTTTCTCAAAGGCATAGCCTGGATATTTCGAAGCAAGCGCTACCATATAATTGTCTCGATATGTTTTTGCAACGACACTGGCTGCTGCTATGGAAACACTTTTAGCATCCCCTTTTACAATTGAAGTTTGAGGGATATCTATAGGAAGTTCCATCGCGTCAACTAGTAAATACGTCGGTTGAACGTTTAATCCTTCGATCGCACGTTTCATCGCTAGTTGCGTTGCCACGTAAATATTGAGTTGATCAATCTCTTCAACTGTCGCAACGCCAATACCTACTGACTTAGCTTGGTTGTGAATCGCTTCGTTTAACTCTAAGCGCTTTTTTAAAGAAAGCTTTTTAGAATCATCGATACCAATATATTGATGCCCCGCTTCAAGTATCACTGCTGATGCTACAACTGGACCAGCAAGCGGTCCACGTCCTACTTCATCGATGCCACAGATTAATGCTTCTGGTTGCTTCTTTAATATCTCATTTTCATAATGTGTCATTGCTTCATACTTATCTTGAAGCGCTTGGGCCTTTTCAAGTGAAGAGATTCTACGCTTAATCGCTTGTTGCACACCCTTACGTTCATCATTGTAAAAGCCCTGGCGTTTTATGACCTCAATTGAATGTATATCCTGTAATTGTGCCTTGATCGCTTTAATCGTTAATTGAGACATGAATTACGGTGCCTCAACCATTTCTTTATAGATATCAAAGCAATAATTACCTACTTTACCATTTCTGATATTATAAATAATCGCATCGATAACCGCTTCATAATCAACTTCATTACCCTTTTGAAGCATACCACGACGACGTCCAATTGCATCAAACCACTCGAGTACGCCTGCATCTTCGTCCACTTCAATATTAAAATGGTTCAGAAGTGTCTCTTTATCGTGTTCAATTAAGAAGTTAAGACCGTATATCGCTACATCGTCTAAATGAACAATGCTATCTTTAATCGCACCTGTGATGCTTAGTTTCTTACCAATTGTTTGGTCTTCGAATTTAGGCCATAGAATACCTGGTGTATCTAAAAGTTGTAAGGCATTACCAACTTTAATCCATTGTTGTTGCTTTGTTACACCTGGCGTATTACCTGTCTTCGCAATCGCACGTTTCGCCATTTTGTTAATTAATGTTGATTTACCTACGTTTGGAATACCTACGATCATCGCTCGAATAGCACGTGGTCTAAGTCCTTTTTCTTTCTCACGCGCAAACTTTTCTTTTGTCGCTTCAATCGCAGCTTGTTCTACTTTTTGTAAGTTCTTTCCGTGTTTCGCATCAACCGCTACTGGAAAAGCACCTTTGTCCTCAAAGAATGTATTCCACTTTTCCATTTCTTTTAAATTCGACATATCCATTTTATTTAAAATAACTACGCGTGGTTTATGCTGAATAATATCATCAATCATAGGATTTCTTGAGCTATATGGGATTCTGGCATCAACAAGTTCAAATACAACATCTACTTTTTTAAGTTGCTCAGATACTTCGCGTTTTGCTTTGGCCATATGCCCTGGGTACCATTGTATTGTCATGATTATCACCTTTCTTACCTTTACAATTTCCTTACTTATTATACACACTTTTTACAACATCACTATGTTATATTGACATTAGTTTGTTTAATCTTTATTTGCATTTTTGTATGAGTTGAAAATTTAAGACCTAATGAGCCATAATGTAAAAAGATAAATTCAAGTCATTCCTTTACTTATTTATTTTAATTGAAATTTTGATATCTATCAAAAGACCAATTATCATAACTTTTATTTTGAAAGCGTAGGTTAAAATTTTGCAACATTTTAAAAATTACTTAGAAATCATACGATTCATAATCGTTGGTGGATTAAATACACTTAATTACTACATCGTGTATTTACTCTTATTACATATTTTTCACATACATTATTTAGTGAGTCACGTTACAGGGTTTCTCGTAAGCTTTGTCATATCATACTATTTAAATTGTTATTTTGTATACAAAGTGAAACCGACACTTAAAAAGTTTCTCGCCTTTCCGTTAACACAAGTCGTGAATATGGGCGTTCAAACTGGACTCATTTTTATATTTGTACATTATTTACATCTAAATGAATCAATTGCACCATTTGCTGGATTAATCATTACAATTCCAATCACATATATTTTATCTAAATTTATTCTTAAAGATTAATGAAAATTGAGGGGTATCGTATGAAGAAACTTAAGCAGCTGTTATTGTATTCAATTATATTTATAGCTATGTCATTAATTGGTCATAGCTATATTATTTTTAGGTACGTCAAAGATGGTATTTTATTTACTGGTCCTAACGATGGGATTCAACAAATGGTTCCCATACAGATGTACTTATACAATAAATGGTCGGAAGGTACATTTTTTACTCGACCGACTTTGGCTTAGGTGGTGACTTCTTCACCGACTTATCCTACTACTTTACAACAAATATTATTTTCATTACGAATTTCATTGTTATCAAAATTCTAAATATATTTTTCCACTTTGATACAAGTCAAATGATGTTTTGGATGAATAATGCATTAATTACATCCATCATTAAAGGTGCTTTAATCATGACAGCTACGTTTTTATATGTACGTCATTTAAGAATTAATAAATTCGCATCTTTACTGATCGCATTTTTATTCGCTTCATCACCGATTTATTACAGATTTACAGTATATTGGCCTTATTTTAGTGATGTCTATATTTTATTACCACTACTCTTTTTATCGATTGAGCGTTTCCTTAAAAAAGGAAAAATTGGACTATTCATTATTATTGTCGCATTATCATTTATTAACTACTTTTACTTTGCGTATTACCAAGTATTAATGGGTCTAATTTACTTTATTTTTAGACTAATTATGATATATAAACATGACATCGTGAATCGAACGCAACGTCTTATCTACTTAGTTATCGGTTCTATTTTAGGTGTTGGTTCTAGCTTATTTATCTTTTTCCATGGTGCACGAAGTTTCATCAATAACGAACGTGTTAAATTCGAAGCACCTTTAGAATTCGACCCGATTTCACGAAATACGAATATCTTTTTCGATAATTATTTAATCGTTGTTATCTTTATTTCGATTCAAGCTATCTTAACATTTAAGTTATATAAACATTTCTATTATCGACTGTTCGCAATTCTAACATTTATCTTAATTATTTGTGCATTTATTCCACATATGGATAGTATTTTTAATGGCTTTTCCGCACCACAAAAAAGATGGCATTATTTATTAACATTTAGTTCAAATATCTTGATTGGTTTATATGTACATCACTTTAAATCTATTTCATGGAAAGTGTATACCATTACATCTATTCCAGCGCTGTTATTACTTTACATTAGTGCTTATATCTATAAGGATTTCGTAAATTGGTTATACATTGTGCCAATCGTGTTCTTAATCGGACTCATCACATTAATTATGAAATCTGAACATCATAAAAAGTGGATACTGTTACCTTATATTGCGTCTATATTTATACTAGGTAATGTCGTATCTTATACGTTCATTGAAAATAATATCTTCCATCCACGTCACGAAGATATGGCAAATTCGTACTATATTAATGCGAGTAAATATAATACACCGCTTCAGCGAAAACTCGTAGATCGTATGGATAAAGAAACTGCTGATGACGAACGTATTGATTGGCGCGTAAACGAACAAGATAATACACCTATGTATCAGAACTTTAGAGGAATGAGTTTATATTCGAGTATCTTCCATCATGACATTATCGACCTATTTTACGACACGTTAATGATTAATTTAAAAGAAGAGTCGGTAAGTCGCTATCAATCTACAGGTGGGCGTTCGAATATAGCAAGTCTTTTCTCAACGAAATATGTGATGTTAAAAGAATATCAAGATAATTTACCGGATAACTTTAAAAAGGTTCATAGTGATGGTCAATATCGCATCTATGAGAACCAAGAAATGTTACCATCTGTCCGAGTAATGGATAACTATTACAAAGCTTCATCGCTTAAAACACCACTTGATCGTGAGCATGCGATGATTGATGGTGTTGTCATGAATGATAAAGGCAAACCATATAAAGACAAGGCTAAAGACTTACTTGATCAAACAGACATCAGCTATCATGATATTAAACGTCACGATGACCGTCACATTGAAGTTACGAAAGATAATGGTGGTGCTACAATTAAGCTACCGCCTTCAATGGCAGAAAAGTATCAAGATTTCTATGTAACGCTTTATATTAAGCGTGGTAAGCCTGATAGTAACTTTACGCTCGATGTAAACGGCTATGAGAATAAGCGCATGTTTAACAACTCTAAATATAAAACAGGTCAATATGAACAGTTATATCATGTTAAACCTGATGAGAATGGTGAAATTCATGTTGGTATGAAGCCTACTGGCAACTATGAATTTAAATTATTAGGGCTTCAAGGTGAAACGTATGACAAATTAAAACAAGCTGATAAAGAAAAACGTTACACATACAAAGAAGAAAATGGCAAAATTGATATTCAGCTGAAAGATCATCAAAAAGGTATGACGGTAATTAATATCCCTTACCGTAAAGGTATGCAAGCGAAAGTTGATGGTAAGAAAGTTGATATTGAGAAAGTGAACTACTTTATGACGGGTATCCCAGTTGATAAGGATGCTAAACATATTGAAATCACATATAAACCACCATATTTCTTCTTAATGATTTGTATATCGACATTATTCATTGTGTTAAGCGTTTTCTATCATCGCTTTGTATCTCGTAAAGAATGGAATAGAAAAGAGGACAAGATTTGAAAGATTTTGATAAAAAGGATAAGAAGACGTCGATACTAAGTATTCTATTACTTGGTATCGGTGTCGGATTACTCGTTTATGCCCCAGTGCTCTACCGTTACTTACACTTAGGCTTAGTGTATAGCGGTGAAGGAGACGGGTTTAAACAAATGATGCCTTTCCAAATGCAATTATATGAACAACTATCGAAAGGCAAGAGCTTATATGACCTTTCATTTGGTCTAGGCGGCGACGTATTTCAAGATTTAACCTATTATTATTCAACATCACCTATTATGTATCTTAACTTTGGTTTAATTTGGCTTGGTGAAAGGCTCTTTCACTTAAACCCACATCACATCGGGTTTTGGCCTTTAAATCAAATATTTGTATCATTTTTAAAATGTGTGATGACTTATGCGATTACGCATTATACGATGCGTTACTTTGGATGTCGTAAACACACAACATTTATAGGCGCACTTTTATTTAGTGCATCAACTGTATTACTATATTTTAATTTTACATGGTCATTTTTTGGCGACATTCTCATGTATTTACCGCTGTCTATTCTAGGACTTGAACGTCTCTTCCGTGAAAAGAAAGTCGGTATCTTTATATTAGGTATTACCCTAACTCTATTTACGAACTTTTACTTTAGTTATTACGAAGCAATCGCACTCGGTGTTTACTTCTTATATCGCGTTATACATCCGTATCGACATGACGTCTTGAATCGTCTTCAAAAGTTCGTCTATACAGTCATCGCTGTTGGTATAAGCGTACTCTTTAGTGCACTCGGATTTTTTACAGGTGTGCTCGCGTTTTTAAACAATAATCGTAAGCAAAATGACTTTACCGTCTATCCAATTATCGATTTTTCGCAAAAGTATCATTTATTTACGAATGGCTTTTATATAACGGTAACATTTATTGTAATTATTGCTTTATGTTCATTTAAATTGTATCAATATTATTATTATCGTTTGTTCGCGATACTGACTTGGGTGCTTCTACTCGCTTCCCTTACTCAGTATAGTGACTTTATGTTTAACGGGTTCTCATATCCTCAAAGACGATGGATATATTTATTAGCATTTACATCAAGTGTACTGATTGCGCTGTGGGTGAAACACCTGAATGAGATTAAAATTAAAAGCTATTTAATGGCGTGTATACCCGTCATCATTTTAGTCATTTTGACTGCATGTTTTTCAAGGGGACCAATGTTCTGGCTTATTTCTGCATCGCTTATCATGATTGTTTGTGGGTTGTATGTTTATAAACGCAATTTACTACGTCATCAAATGTGGATCGCCATCATCACAACCTTATTTATTGTGCAACAATTTATGATGCTTATCGATTATGATACACAGAACTTAAAACCGTATACCGCTTCTGTAGATCGCATATCGGCTACAAAGTATCATAGTGAAACGTTGCAACAGTCGATTGACCTCATCACGAACAAACAAGAATCAGGCTTATCTCGATTAGATTATATGTCTGAGTATTCACCTAATTCACCTATGGTCTACGGCTTTAACGGTATTTCAATCTATTCAAGTATTTTCGATGGCGATATTTTGAAATATTATGATGATCTCATGCAAATTAATGTACCGACAGATAGTAATAGTACGTACCGCATGTTAGGTAATCGTGCAAACTTATATGCTCTATGGAATGTTGAAGATCGAATTAAGACACAGCCAGACGACAATATACCGTATGGCTTTAAGAAGCAACAAACGATTCATGATCGCAATAAAACTTGGGAACACAGTCATAACAACAATGACATTCCTGACGTCCGTTTCACGTCGCGCGTCTACAACAAGTCTCAATTGAAATCACCACTTGATTATGAACAAGCAATGCTTAAAGGTGTCATTTTAGACGATACGAAATCAAATACATCGTTTAAGTCTAATCCAAACCTTTTAAATCAGGCTCAAATTAAGCCTCGAGATGCCAAGTGGCTCGATCATCATCATTTAAAAGTCACACAGAATGATGGTGGCTTAAAGCTAACATTACCTAAGTCTCTAGCACGTCAATATCAAGACTTATATGTAGAAATGGATTTAGAACGATTGTCGCCTTCTGGTAAACATGACGTGAAATTAAATGAATATACACAACATCGTAAACATTTAACATACCCATATCGTCGCTTTGTCTCACCGACTACCATGCGTGTTAAGGCATCTGAAAACATTGACCTTAAATTACCTAAAGGCAAGTATCGTGCATCCATTAAAGGTATTTATGGTGAAGATTACAATACTTTAAAACAAGTAAGTAAACGCCCTAACAAAGCACAAGTAAGCGTTAAAGATAAGGCAATCGACGTTAAGTTAGCTCAGCATCAAGACGGCTACGTTGTACTACCAATGCCATACCGTGATGGCTTACAAGCTAAAGTCGATGGTGAAAATCGCGAAGTTAAAAAAGGAAATGGTATTATGAGTGTTGTTAAAGTCAATCAAGAGGATACACATCTTAAAATAACTTACCTTCCTAAACGTTTATTATTGTTTACTGGTATTTCACTATTTGGTGCACTAAGCGCACTTTTATTTACATGGTATATGAGAAAGAAGAAACATAATGCATAAATGAAAGGTCTTAAAACTATTTAGTATTTCGCTACATGAGTTTTAAGACCTTTTTTGGGTTCTACTACCTTTATTTAGTTAAATCGTTGCTAACGCGTTTTCGAAGTCTTCGATAAGATCACTTGCGTCTTCAATCCCACACGAAACGCGTAATAAGCCATCTGTGATACCTTGATTAAGTCGCTCTTCTAACGGCACGCAAGCGTGTGACATCGTTGCTGGATGTGAAATGATGGTTTCAACACCACCAAGACTTACAGCAATGATTGGAAAAGTTAATGCTTCTGTGAATGAATTGATCTTAGTGCCATCTTTTAGCTCAAATGACAACACTGCCCCACCATTTTCAGCTTGCGTGTCATGTATATCGTGGTGCTTATGTGATTTAAGACCTGGATAATATACGGTATTAACTTTAGGGTGTGCTTCTAAATATGAAGCAAGTTGCATGGCATTTTCAATGGATTTATCCATACGAACACCAAGTGTCTTGATACCTCTTAATATCAACCATGCGTCTTCAATACTCATAATACCCCCGAAATTCTTTTGAAAGAGACGAAGCTTTTCATGAAAGTGGTCATGATTGGTCGCGACTAACCCACCTACAACATCACTATGACCATTAATGAATTTCGTAACACTCTCGACGAAAATATCTACGCCTAATTGAAGCGGTTGTTGTCCTAATGCTGTCATAAATGTATTATCAGCAACTGTGACGATATCGTGTTGCTTTGCGACAGCTACGATTTCTCGAATATCGCAAATTTTAAGTAACGGATTCGACGGTGTTTCAATAAAAATCATTTTGGTATTCGGTTTAATGGTTCTTTGCAACAATTCGATATCACATAATGGAATGAAGGAAGCTACGATATTATATTGAGGCAGTATTTTAGTTACAAATTCACAAGTGCCTCCGTAAACTTCCTTTGGTAATATAACATGATCACCAGAGGATAGAAGCATCAACACATTTGAGATAGCGGCCATTCCTGAACTATAAGCTAAAGCGTATCGAGATTGTTCTAGAGATTGATAGGCGCTTTCAAGGGCTTTTACAGTGGGATTACCAAACCTTGTGTAAGAATAAGATTGTGCTTCATTATAAAGTTTACCTTGATGAAACGTAGACGCTTGATACTTAGGAATTGATGACGCGCCAGTTCGTTCATCTAACACAGGATAATCATGTAATAATTTAGTATTTTTCTTCATGTGCTCAGTCCTTATATATATGTTTAGACAGTTCGTTTTCTTGATTGAAGTAGATATAACAATAATGGTAAGCCAATATAACCAATAATCATTGCGATGATGGCGAAAACGTTTAAGTGAGATAAGCCGCTAGGTTCAACAATTGTGAACTGACCTACCCAATCAAATTTGATGAGTAATAATAGCGATAATAGGAATGCGAATGCTGGTATTACAACGTCAGTAACGATATGCTTTTTAGCGCGTGCGATAACACTGCCCTTTTGCTTACCGAAATAGAATAAAATGACGCCAATTGGTACTAATAAAAATTGTAAGAATCGCGATATCGAACTTAATACGATAATACTTTTCATGTCGTATTGAAATGCCATTGGTAAAACGATTGCTATAATAATTGTAATTAAAAAGGCATAGATTGGGCAATCTTGTTGCGTTCGATATGTTAGAAATTCAGGGATTTGTTTCTGTTTAGATATTGCTTCAAGTAAGCGCGGTGTATGGAAAGAAGCGGCTACGTTAATACCAAACATGGATACTAAAGCACCATATAAAATGATGTTCTTAACGATCGGTGAATCAAAAACAGGTACTAGCGTTATGATTTCTTTCGCATTAACAATCGCAACTGGGTTAATCATCATTGTCGCCGTAATCACGCTTATGTATATGAACGCGATGATTAATATTGCTACAGGGATTGCGCGCGGTAAGTATTTTTCAGGCTCTTTCATATCTTCAGAACCACTCGCAACACTTTCAAAGCCGCTAAACGCGTAGAACGCTGCGATAAGCGCCGTCACAAACGTTGTCACATTCATTTCAGCAATTAAAGGTTTGCCGTCATCATTCTTTAATAAATTAATCTCGTTAAAGTGAGATTCCCCCGTTGAAAAGACAATAAAGAACCCTGCTACAATCACGGTTGTGAGTGCTAATAGTTTACCTAACGTAGAGATATTATTCATTACTTCAAAGAATTTCGTTCCAAGAATATTAATGATGAGCAAAACTAACATCAAAATCATGAAACCGAATGTAACGAGCATAAAATTCGTATTATCAAAACCAAATATCAGTAACACGGTTTTAACTACGCCTGTTGCTAATGCTCCCCATGCGATACAGCCAGCGATAAAACGTGTAATACCGACATAGAAACCAATATTATCTCCGAATGCCGCTTTAGCGTACGCATATGCTGCCCCCGCATTTGATACGTATTTCGCAGCAGAAGCAAACGTAATCGCTAATATCGCCGCAAATAGTGCTGCACAAAAGTAAATGAATGGTGTCTTACCACCTGCAATTTGAACCACTGCGCCTGGTGATAAGAATATGCCTGCTCCAATAATTGAGTTAATTGTTAAGAGAATAATAGACCAATAACCGATTTTCTTCATAACTTATTCCTTCCTATCTGACTGAATAACGAAATCGAACAAACGATTCATGACGTCTTCAGTTTGATGTAACATTTCTGGATGCCATTGTACGCCTAATAGAAAGTCATAGTCTTTATGTTCAAAACCTTCGATAATGCCGCCGTTGGCTGTTGCTGTTGCTTTTAAAGGAGAAGCAAGATGATGTATCGTTTGATGATGGAACGAATTAACCATCAACGTTTCAGTTTGAAGCAATTGGTAGAGTTTCGTATCTTTAGCAATCGACACCTTATGCGTTAAGTCTGTCGTTTCACCCTGTTGAAAATGCTTATACGTCACGCCATCTTTATATGAGATATCTTGCCACATCGTACCGCCGAAAAAGACATTGATGATCTGCATACCACGGCATATACCTAAAATCGGTATCTCTCTTTGAATCGCGAGATCGAGTAGCTTCAGGTCGTACTGGTCTCTCTTAGGATTGACCTCACCAAGTAAGGGCATAGGGTCTTCGCCATAGATGAGCGGACTAATATCTTGGCCACCAGTGATAATTAATCCATCTAGCATCTCAACTTGTTGCTTTAAGATAGACGCGTCTTCGTGAATCGGTAATAATATTGGAACGCCATTATTTTTGATGACTGCATCGACATAATCTTCATTAAGAAAGAATCGCTTATGTCCACATAGCGGGCCATCTAAATACTTACTGATATTACATGAAATACCTATTACAGGACGTTTCAATACACACCACTCCTTATAAAAGCAATATATTATATCTAATTTATATACTAAGAAGCGCTATATTGCAATAAGAATTTTCAATTTTCAGATATTTATGCTCTTTTAAAAGACCGGGTTATCCCCGGTCGAGTTATTAGCATTTAATCACTACGTCAAAATCGTCTGCTTAAGTTGAAAATTTTACCTTACGCTCAAAGGCACTATTACAATTTTAACATAGTTTTGTTTACATAATTATTTTCCTGTTTCCTTAAACGACTGAATGCGTGCTTTGATTTCATCTCGAACGCGTTGAAATTCGGACCAGTCTTTTCCAGCAGGGTCATCAAAGCCCCAATGTGCTTTCTGTACATTGCCTGGAATCATTGGACAGTTTTGGTCTGCATCACTACATAATGTAACGACGAGTTCAGATTGTTTAATAATCTCTGGATCGATGATGTCTGAGGTATGATTCGATATATCGATACCTACCTCATCCATAGCTTTAATAGCGTTAGGATTCACACCATGAGCTTCTATACCTGCTGAATAGCTTACCCAATCTTCATCTAAAATCTCATTCGCAAAGCCTTGTGCCATCTGACTACGGCATGAATTACCTGTACAAATAAAGTAAATAATCTTTTTATCCATAATTTAATCCCCTTTTTTTAAAAGATAAGCATTGTTAAATATAAACCTAATAACGTGAAGAATAGCACGGGAATCGTAATGATGATACCTGTCTTAAAGTAAGTTCCCCATGATATCTTCATACCCTTTTGGCTAAGAACATGTAACCATAATAATGTAGCTAGAGAACCAATTGGTGTGATTTTGGGACCTAAGTCGGCACCTATCACATTCGCATATACTAAGCTTTCTTTTAACATGTGAGACGTTGATGTTTGATCAATTGCGATGGCATCAATAAGTACTGTCGGCATGTTATTCATAATTGAGGATAAGAAGGCTGAAATAAAGCCCATACCCATGATACTTGCAAACAGACCGTGTTGCGTAATACTTGTGAGTACAAACGCAAGTACTGAAGTGATACCAACATTTTTAAGACCGAACACAACAAGGTACATACCAATTGAGAAGAATACGATATTCCATGGTGCACCTTTGAGTACTTCTTTCGTATTCACTGCTTTAGATTTTTGAGCGAGTAACAAGAAGATAATCGCGATAATCATTGCGATAAATGAAACTGGTATCTTAATAAATTCACTTAATAAATATCCTGCGAATAGAATACCTATCACGATCCAAGAGAATTTAAACAACTTACGATCTTTTATAGCTTCTTTAGGGTCTTTTAACATATGTGCATCAAACGACTTTGGAATCAACTTTCTAAAGAATAACCATAATACTAGAATACTTGCGATTAATGAAAAGATATTTGGAATAATCATGCGACCTAAGTACTCCACAAATCCAATGTTGAAGTAGTCGGCTGACACGATATTCACGAGATTACTTACGACTAATGGTAAAGACGTAGTATCTGCGATAAAACCACTTGCGATAACAAATGGAAAGATTACCTTTTCATTGAAGTTTAAATTTCGTACCATTGCGAGTACGATTGGCGTTAGGATTAACGCCGCGCCGTCATTTGCGAAAAAGGCTGCTACGAGTGCCCCTAGTAACATAATGTAGACAAACATCATAAGCCCGTCGCCTTTCGAGGCTTTTACCATGTGACGCGCTGACCACTCGAAAAAGCCTATTTCATCAAGAATTAATGAAATGATAATGACCGCTATGAAAGTTAAGGTTGCGTTCCAAACAATACCTGTAACTTCTACTACATCTGATAGTGATACGACGCCGGTTATTATTGCGATAATAGCACCCGCGATGGCACTGATACCGATATCAAGCCCCTTAGGTTGCCATATTACGAATAACAACGTGACGAGGAATATCACGATCGCTAAAATTGTCATGAATTAACACTCACCCATCTTTATGTCTTTACAAATACATCGCTCATTAGAGGTATTTAATAGATTTAAAGATGACTGAACCTGCTTTAGAACCGTACTTTCAATATGATACATGCGTCTATTCCCTGTTTTATATGTCGAGACAATTCCACTTTCTACAAGCATTTTCATATGGTGACTTAATGTCGGTTGGGAAAAGTCAAAATGCGCAAGTAAGTCACAAGCACATAGTTCTCCACACGATAGAACATCTATAATTTCTAGACGATTGCGATCAGCAAGCACTTTAAAATATTGCGCTAATTCTTCATACGTCATATTAAACACCTCCTAATGTCGTATATAGACTATCATCTATATAGATATTTGTCTATATAGAATTGAATTGTCGAATGAGGAAGATTAAAGGCAAGGATACGAGATATTAAATGAAAGGCGGTTAGGATTATTCTTAGAATGAGGATTTTTGATAATTTTTAATTGGTAAGAGGATTTGAATCTGATGCCACAGCTTATATCGGAGTAGGTGTTTTAACTTCTTCATGTTTAAGTACTAGTGAAGGTCTGACTAGTTGGCAAGAACGTCGTTAGCGACTTGTGATACTAACACTAGTTGGTAAGAGCTCTGTTAGCGACTTGTGACTCAATCACTAGTTGGTAAGAGCTCTGTTAGCGACTTGTGACACATTCACTAGTTGGTAAGAGCTCTGTTAGCGACTTGTGACATGATCACTAGTTGGCAAGAGCACCGTTAGCGACTTGTGATACTACCACTAGTTGGCAAGAGATCTGTTAGCGACTTGTGACGGATTCACTAGTCTGCAAAAGATCTTACTCCTAACCCCAACTGAATTTGGAAATACAATTCCCCACCAAACCAAAGTACTTCCCCTTAACCCCAATCCTTTATCCCCCTTTCAACCATAAAAAACACCCTACTAAATGGCTTCTCCATCTAGCAAGGTGTATATAGCTTAATGCTCTAAGTACTTGATTATTTACGGATTTCTTGGATACGAGCGGCTTTACCACGTAAGTTACGTAAGTAGTAAAGTTTAGCACGGCGAACTTTACCATAACGTTTAACTTCGATTTTCTCAATTTTAGGTGTGTGAACTGGGAATGTACGTTCCACGCCAACACCTGAAGAAATTTTACGTACTGTGAATGTTTCTGAAATTCCGCCACCGCGACGTTTAATTACAACACCTTCGAACACTTGGATACGTTCGCGTGAACCTTCGATGATACGTACGTGTACACGTACTGTGTCACCTGCACGGAATGATGGAATGTCTGTACGTAATTGAGATTTAGTTACTGCTTCGATTAATTTGTGATTGCTCATTATTTACACTCTCCTTCAACCTATGTTCTTGCCTTGACAATCATATAGCAGCGGATCATAGTGATATTTGTGTCTTTCCACACTTAAAGAATAATAGCACATTCATTATCATTTTTCAATGTGTTTTTTAAAGGATTCAATGGTTTTTAAATCTTTTTCAGTAAGTGGATATTTGTCTAATAAATCTGGTCTTTTATCAAAAGTCCTTTTCAAAGATTGTTCGTGTCGCCAAGCTTCAATCTTGCTGTGATCTCCGGATAGTAAGATGTCAGGTACTTTCATGCCTTGAAATTCACGCGGTCTTGTATATTGAGGGTGTTCGAGTAACCCACTTGAAAATGAATCGTCTTCGTGGGATACCTGATTACCTAATACGCCAGGCATGAGTCTCACGATTGCGTCGGTCATTAACATCGCTGGCAACTCGCCACCTGTAAGCACGTAGTCACCTATCGAAATTTCATCCGTGACAAGATGCTCACGAATACGCTCATCATAACCTTCATAGTGACCACAAATGAATACGATATGTTTCGCTGTACTTAACGACTCAGCCTTCTGTTGATTAAATGTCTCGCCTTGAGGACACATCAGAATAACACGCGTATCCTCGTAGGTTTCAAGGGCGTCCATTGCATTAAAAATAGGTTCAGGCTTTAGCAACATACCTTGGCCGCCACCAAAGGGATAATCGTCAACTTGGTTATGTTTGTTATTCGCGTAATCTCGAAAGTTAATCGTGTTAAATTTAACAAGCTCGCGTTCTCGAGCACGCTTTAAAATGGAGCTATTTAAGACGCCATCAAACATTTCGGGGAACAAAGTGAGATAATCAATCTGCATCATCAAACAACCCTTCCATTGGTCGGATGATAACTTTCTTACCTTCAACGTCGACCTCTCGAACTACCTCTTCAATGTAAGGAATCATGTATTCTTTATCGCCTTTAATAACCCATACATCGTTAGCACCAGTTTCAAAGATCTCAGTAACACGACCAATCGGCGTGTCTGCTTCATCAAAAACAGTACAACCAATGATATCTGAGTAATAATACTCGTGTTCACCAAGTTCAATGTCCTCATGATCACGTTCTTGTAAAAGCACTGACCCTTTTAAATATTCAATTTCATTAATATTCGTGATACCTTCAAACGTTAACATATGAAAGCCTTTATGCATGCGATATGACTTTACTGTGAACGTTAGCATATCACCTTTATAATCAACCATTAGCGTTTCTCCTGGTTGAAAACGTGTATCCGTAAAGTCTGAATTCGATTTTACTTTAACTTCACCTTTTATGCCGTGCGTGTTTACGATAGTCCCAACTTCAACTTTCATGTTTGAAGCCTCCGATTCTTTATAATATACGAAAAGCGTACCATGTAATTGGTACGCCCTCAATAGTATGAATAAGTTATGACTTACTCAATTATTTAGAATGCTTTTGATCGTCAAAAGTTTTTAAGATGCCTTCTCTTGAAAGGATGTTGTGTACTGTATCTGTAGGTTTAGCACCCTCTTTTAACCATTTAAGTGCTAATTCCTCGTCGATTTTAACTTCAGCTGCATTTTTGTGCGCTGGGTTATAAGTACCGATTTGTTCGATGATACGACCATCACGTGGCGCACGAGCATCTGCTACAACAATACGGTAGAATGGGTTACGTTTAGAACCTAAACGTGTTAAACGAATTTTAACTGCCATTTATAATTCTCTCCTTTTTCTTTAATTTGTTATCTACAAGAAAATACTATAACAGTTACACAAACGTTTGTAAAGAGTTTTTTCTTTACCAATTTAAATTAATTCAAAGTTGCATCACACGACGTCTGATTAATCGTGTATTCACGTGTACCAATATTAAAGTATTTCGGATCATGTGTAACCATAATGATTGTTTTACCTCGTTTATTTAAATCTCTGAAGATATCGATTATGTGATCAGAGGTTTTTTCATCTAAGTTACCTGTAGGTTCATCCGCAAATATCACAGTGCTTTCTTTAATTAATGCACGTGCAATTGCGATTCGTTGCTGCTCACCACCACTCAACGAAACCACTTTTTGTTTTAAGATAGCTTGTGACATGCCAACAGTCTCTAAAGCATCGCTCATAAGTTGTGTATCCTTATATTTTACGTTAAGAGGCAGCGCTAAATTTTGTTGAACAGTTTTATTCTTTAAAAGTCCATAATTTTGATAAATGTACGCAAAGTGTTTTCGCTTGATATTAAGAATTTGCTTTCTAGTGTTAATGAACTCGCCTTCAAAAGTATAGGTGCCACTATCAGGAAATTCAATTAAACCCAACATATTTATAAGGGTGGTTTTACCACTTCCACTCGCGCCACGTATGATATAAAAATCTCCTTGAGTAATCTCCATATTGAGCATATGAAATAAAACACGTTGATTAAATATCTTGGTGAAATGATTTATTTTAATCATAAGATTCCCCCTTGATGACTGAATTCAATAAGGCTTTATTAAGACTATTGAAACGATATAAAACGAGTAAGATTTGAATGCAAATCATGGTGATGCCATAACTTAAACTCATAAGCGTATACTGCAAACTCAGTAATAATATAAATAATACATTTAATAACGCTAGAACCCATATAAATGTTTGGTGTATTTGGAATCTTGTATAGCCCAAGTTCATTTTAATCACAAAAGTATACGTGCTCTTATTAAGATAAACACCTATATAAGTATAAATTAATATCAAGCTTCCGATAACCAATCCAATGATAGAAAACATATTTTCAAAACGCTTCAGATGATAATCTCTTATTTGATCAGCTTTCTCATCATAAACGGACTCCATGATATACATGTATGGTTTTAAGTTAAATTGATTTAAACCTTCTTCCAACGCTTGTATAGGGTTATCTAGATTAGATTTAAGGTAGTAAAACCCAGTTAAATAATGCATATAATTCAACGCAATTGAATTACCAGTATCAACAACTATGATAGGGTCTTTAACGCTATAATCTGGTTCAACTAAGTCACTTTCATACGTAAAATACTTACGGTTATTTTCAATAAATATAGGATTAATTTTAACTTTCTTATTATAGTCTTCTAAGACTGGATCATAAGTATAGGAAGACTCCTTATAATTAGATACAATTTCATTGATATGCGTTTTATATTTCATTGGAATGATTAAGTTTAAATGAATTTTATCGAATTCCATTTGATTAAATATGCTTTTTGAAAAGTTTTCTTGTACATAGTTTTTATCTACCACAATACTTTCAACAACTGGTTCAAAACGACTATCTTTCTTAACATTTTTCTTATAAAACGGTCCCCCTTCTAGCGCTTCCGTGTAATTTTCAGCTTCTAAAATAAAACCCTTGAAATACTCACTATTATAGTAGGCTTTCATTCTTTCACTAACGTCATCATGTAATTTCTCATCAAGGTGAATACCGTTTGATTGAACTACCATACGATATGTATTTCTAGCTTGTTCCCACGCAGCTATGTTTTGATGCTCACGTTTCAAATGCTTTTCGTTTTCAATCAAGTCATGTAACACATGCGAGATTAAAAATATTGCTATTAACCCAACAACTATAAATAAATAATGATGAGCATTATTAAACTTTATCCTATTCATTTTCGAATACATAGTTAAATAAGTATTATGCAAATATAAAATGAGTAAACTTATCATAAGACATCCTATGAAAGTAAACATTACCCCCGTTATTAGGATCGGTAAAAGAATGTTTCTGAGTTCTAGCACATAATAAATTATTAGAGATTGACTAAATATAACTATTACACAAAAAAGAATAAGTATAGAAAGATTCTCTTTTAACACTGTTCTTATGATTTCAAAGGGTGTATAACCTAAATTGAATTTCAGTTTAAATTTATAGGCATTTACTTGAAGCAAGTATATAAATAACGCTAATGTTATGACTATTAGAAATAAGAATATTGAGATTAGACGATAGTTCCAATAATATTTTAAATTGAATTCGCTTTTTTCCTCAGTTACATTACCGACTTTACGATTCAAATCCTCGATCACGGCTTGCTTATTATTTTTATCATTAGAGTCGATGTAAAAGCTGCCTACACTACTATAATTCTTTAATCTAGATAAAGGGTAGACTTTTACCACTATTGATTTATCAGCTAACTTAATGTGATTATTTTTAACTTGTTGAGCTAATAAGTATGGTCTATTCGTAAATATCAATATTTTGTGTTGATTTATTTGAATGCGTTTAGTAACCGAAACTTGGTGCTTATTTGAAATCGCAATCAAATCTTTGACACTTTGCGCTTGCGTTGTTTCGTATTTATCGGGTGGGTAAATATTGATGGTGCTTTGATTATGATTAATCATGTAATCTAATTCGATTTTCTTATAAAAGTCACTAACTATAAATACGCCAAACAATATGGTTATAAAAGATAGAATTCCTAAGATGCTTTTCATGTGTTGGTTCGCCTCGCCTATTCTAAAAAAGCCACTCGTCAACAAATTATTTGTAAACAAGTGGCTAAGGAAACTTTATTCAATTCTTTTTTTAATTTACTCGACTAGTTAGTAGCTATAAGTCTTACTAGAAGGTCAACTTGATTAAGGATAGTATATACTAAAATAAAATTTTTGTAAAAATTAATTGCTTATATATATTTCTTTGTATTAGCTCTTTAGCTTCAATCGGTACACGTGTTGGTACCCTACTTCACCTAGTACATATCTACCCGTATCTTCAAAACCACATTTAACATATAAATGCTTCGCACTGTGGTTTTTCACATTCACACCTAGAACTACCTCATCTACATGAGGAAATGCTTGTTTCACGTATGAGATAACACGTTTGATTAATTCTTTTGCGTATCCGCGACCTTCATATCGTGAATCAGTTGAAAAGCTTCTAAGTAAAATACTATTTTCGTTATCCGTAAATTGAAACTTATCATCGCTCTGATCAAGAGCGCAGAAGGAAACAATTACCTCATTATCAATAAGTAGTATAGGTAACAAACTTTGGCCTACTCGTTCTAATGCGATAACATCTTTAGGTAACGCCGTATATGTAGGATCTTTAAGATAATAATCTTGAAGAATTTTACTAAAATTTTCGTTATAGGATTCTAAGTGCATAGTCGCTACACCTCATTAAATTACTCATACTTATACTTCTTTCTAAAATAACACATCTCAAAGTACCACTAAAAAAGCATCTCCCGATCACGTGGAGATGCTTTATCAATTCTATTAAAATGGTAAATTCATGCCTTTTAACATGTCCTGCATTTGACGTTGTTTACCTTTTCCTTTGCCTTTACCTTTACCACCTGTAAACTGTTTCATGATTTTCTTCATATCATTGAACTGTTTAAGGATTCGGTTTACTTCTTGTAAGGAACGACCTGAACCTTTAGCAATACGTTTCTTTCTTGAAACGTTAATTTTTTCAGGATGTTCACGTTCATATTTCGTCATCGACTGAATAATAGCTTTAATATGATCGATTTGCTTTTCGCTCATATTCATCTTATCGAGACCTTTAACTTTATTCATACCAGGGATCATCTTCATGATGTCATCTAAAGGTCCTAAGTTTTTAACTTGATCAAGTTGTACTAAGAAATCATCTAAAGTAAATGATGATGTTCTCATTTTCTTCTCAAGGTCTTTCGCTTTTTCTTGGTCAACGTCTTGTTGGGCCTTTTCAATGAGGCTTAACATATCGCCCATACCAAGAATACGAGATGCCATACGTTCAGGATGGAACAGTTCTAAGCCGTCGAGTTTCTCACTCATACCAACGAATTTAATTGGTTTTTGTGTCACGGCACGAATAGATAGCGCTGCACCACCACGTGTATCACCATCAAGTTTCGTAAGCGTTACACCTGTAACGTCGAGTTGATTATCGAATGATTCTGCGACGTTAACAGCATCTTGACCTGTCATCGCATCGACAACAAGCATGATTTCATTAGGCTTCGTAATCTCTTTAATGTCTTCAAGCTCTGACATTAAACCTTCATCGATGTGTAAACGACCTGCCGTATCGATGATAACGAAGTCTAAATGTTCTTCTTTCGCATGTTTAATCGCGTTGTCTACGATTTGTTGCGGTTTAACTTGGTCGCCTTCTGAATAAACTGGGATATCAATTTGTTTTCCGACTGTTTGGAGTTGGTTTATGGCAGCTGGTCGGTAAATATCGGCTGCGACAAGTAATGGTTTCTTATTATATTTTTTGCGCATTAATAAAGCAAGTTTACCTGCAGTAGTTGTTTTACCGGCACCTTGTAAACCAACCATCATTACGACTGTAGGTGGCTTTTTAGCCATCGTAATCGAACTGTTTTCGCCACCCATTAATTCTGTTAATTCATCTTGTACGATTTTAATAACTTGTTGGCCTGGTGTTAATGATTTCATAACATCAGAACCTAACGCTCTATCTGAAACTGTCTTTACAAAGTTTTTGACAACTTTAAAGTTTACGTCCGCTTCAAGTAGTGCCAGACGTACTTCACGCATCATTACTTTTATATCAGCTTCAGTCACTTTACCTTTACTTTTAATCCTTTGCATTGTGGCTTGCAAACGATCGGATAATCCTTCAAATGCCATATAAAGTGACCTCCTATTCTAATTCTTCTAGTTCTTTTATATAAGCTTTAATTTTTTCTGGTTCATGTGTAGCTTTAAGCATTTCTGAAAAGATTTCTTGGCGTTTTTCGAACTTTTCAAGTAAACCAAGTTTACGTTCGTAATCTTCTACTAAATCGCCCGTTCTTCTTATGTTATCATACACTGCTTGACGACTCACATCAAATGTCTCAGCAATCTCGCTTAGTGCATAATCCTCTAAGTAAAAGAGCTCTAAGTAATTACGCTGTTTGTTAGTTAATAATGATTGATAAAAATCAAACAAATAATTCATTCTGACTGTTTTAACTAAGTCATCTTGTCTCGTCATATTGTTCGCCACTTTCAACTTCTTTAGGTTGGTCTTTGTCTTCTTCTGGAACGTTTTGTTCGATCATGTCAGCAAATAAACCGTATACATAACTTTCTGGGTCAAATGGTGTTAAGTCATCTAATTTCTCACCGAGACCTACGTATTTAACTGGAATTTGCATTTCATTTCGAATTGCAAGTACGATACCACCTTTAGCAGTACCATCAAGTTTTGTTAAGACGATACCTGTTACATCTGTAACGTCTTTAAAGGCTTTTGCTTGAGAAATCGCATTCTGACCAGTAGTCGCGTCTAAGCATAATAATACTTCATGTGGTGCATCAGGTACCGCACGTCCAATAACACGTTTGACTTTCTCTAGTTCGTTCATTAGGTTTTGCTTGTTTTGAAGACGACCAGCTGTATCACAAATCAATACGTCAGCGCCTTTGTTTTTTGCTGCGTTAATAGCATCGTACATCACAGCTGCTGGGTCAGAACCTTCTTTTTGGCTCACGACTTCAACGCCAATACGGTCGCCCCATACTTGTAATTGTTCAATAGCACCTGCTCTGAACGTATCACCCGCAGCAAGCATTACTTTTTTATCTTCAGATTCATAGCGGTGCGCAAGTTTCGCAATTGAAGTTGTCTTACCAACACCGTTAACACCTACCATTAAGATGATATTTAAACGACCATATTCAAGGTTCATCGCTTCTGATTGGTCATCATCTTGTCGGTAAATCTCTACGATCTTCTCAACGATAACTTCACGTAAATCTTCAGTCTCTTGAATGTTACGGCGCTTCGCTTCCATTCTAAGCTCATCGACAAGGTCCATAACTGTAGTGAAACCTACGTCCGCTTGAATTAACATTTCTTCTAAAGCTTCGAAGAATTCTTCATCGACTTTGCGATAGCGTGCAATCAGATTATTTAACTGTTCTTGGAAGTTATGACGTGACTTTTCAAGACCGTCTCTAAACTTGGCACCAAGTTTTTGAGACTCAATTTCTTCAAACTCTTCAATTGAAATTAAATCATCATCATCGAAGTCCATTTCCCATTCGGAACTTGGACTAATTGGATCATGTTTAACTTCTTTTTGAGCTGGCATGTCATGTGACGGCGCTTCATGCGCTTGTGGTTCGTCGCGCTCTGGCGTAGGTTCGTGACGAGAAGGTGGTTCTTCCTCACGACGTTGTTCTTCATCATCCAAAGGTTCTAATTCTTCAAGATCTTCTTGAAAATCATCTCTTTCTTTAGGTTCTTGACTAAACTTATCACGTAAACGTTTAAAAAAGCTCATTACGCTTCCTCCTTCATCACATCATCTATAGTATTTAAATTAACACTTACAAGTTTTGAAACGCCTGATTCTTGCATCGTAACGCCATACAAACGATCGGCATATTCCATCGTGCCTTTTCGATGGGTAATCACGATAAACTGCGTGTCGTTCGCTAATTGCTTTAAGTATGTTGCATATCGAATCACATTTGCTTCATCTAATGCAGCCTCTACTTCATCTAGTATAACAAATGGTGCAGAACGAACTTTTAATATTGCAAATAATAATGCGATTGCACTTAAAGCACGTTCACCCCCACTTAATAATGAAAGGTGTTGGAGTTTCTTACCAGGGGGTTGCACGATAATATCGACGCCTGCTGATAAATAGTCGTCATCAGTAAGTTTCAGTTCTGCGGAACCACCGCCAAATAACGACTTAAATACATCACTGAAATGCGCCTTAACTTGAAGAAATGTATCTTTGAATCGTGTTTTCACTTCTTGATCCATCTCTTGAATAATTTGATCAAGCGTTTGCTTAGCCTCTCTTAAGTCGGTACGCTGTGAATCAAGAAACGTGAAACGCTCATTAATTTCTTCAAATTGTTCAATCGCATTTAAATTTACTGGCCCAAGTTCATCAATCGACATCTTCGTAAGCTTCACCTTTTTACGAAGCGCTTCGATATCATCATCAAGCTCATACATCGTGCGCGCATGTTCATACGTCGTCGCATACGTTTCTTGAAGATGCTCAATCGCATGTTGTATCAACACATCTAAGCGCGATTGCTTCGTTTTAATGTCTTGATAACTATTTTCGATTGCCAGTATATCGTTCTGTTCAACTTGGAGTTTACCTTCAAGCGACTCTAACGATTCAGCGAGTTCTTTGCGCGATTGCTTCGACGCTTCGATCGCTTTATCGAGGTCATCTTTCTCATGTTGACTGGCCTCAATTTGTGCTTCAATCTTTTGAAAAGCCCTTTCACCCGTCATCTCATCTGAATTGAATAGTTCAATTTGCTCTTGGAGTCGACGATTTTGTTGTTGGTTATTCTCAAGCTGATGGTTAACGTTTTCATATTGTTCCTTCTTCGTTTTCAAACGCTCTTTAACAACCGCTAAATCAGACTTCATTTGGTTTAATTTCTGTTGCTTTTCATGGGTGTCAGCTTTATCTGATTTGAAACGGTTTCGAACTTGCTCGATTTCCGCTTCAAGCCCTTGTAATTTTTGTTGTAGAGTTTGAAGTTCTGATTCCTTCTCAGCAAGCGTTTTCTGGCTATGTCCAATTTCATAGCCATCATTCTTCTCAAACTCAAATTCTTCATGATCGTCTTTAATACGGCGCTCTTGCTCATCTAAATGTTTAATCGCCATTTCTAAAGATTGATATTCATGTCGTAAATGTTGAATTTTCTCACTACATGTTACATAGGATTCGCTAAGACGTTCTTGCTCTAATTTCTCAGCGTTACATTGTTCTTCAAGCAATTTCGTCTTAGACTCGTATTCATGAAGTTGATTCTTTATCGTTTGTAATTCATCTTTTTGGCTCAAGATGCTTTTATTATGACGTTCACCGCCACCAGTCATTGAACCGCCAGGGTTTACGATATCACCATCTAAAGTTACAATTCGAGACTTATAACCTGTTTGACGTGCGATGTCGTTCGCATGTTTAAGATGATCAACAATGATCGTAGTGCCTAATAAATTCTGAACAATCGTTTCATACTGTTTATTAAAGTGAATTTCATTCGCGGCAACACCGATAAAGCCATCTTCGTGTTTCGCTTGTTGGTAAATCGTTTCATTTAAGTATCTCGGCTTAATCACATTTAAAGGTAATAACGTTGCGCGCCCAAGTCCTTTAGATTTTAGGTACGAAATTGCGTTACGCCCGTCTTCTTCATTATCGACGATGACATGTTGCAACTGTGCCCCTAAAGCTGTCTCAATGGCTTTAGTTAATTTCGATGGCACATCGATAACTTCAGCTACAGCACCATGGATACCACTTAGGTCCTTATTCTTCAATATATGCTTCACACCGCTAAAGAAATATGCATAATCGTCTTTACGCATTTCCATACCATCGATTTTAGACTTTAACTTTTGATTATAGCGATACGCTTGATACAACTTCTCCTCAAGTTCACCTAAGCGAGACTTTTTCTGCTTCAACGCGTTCTCATTATCTTGCTGCTCGCGTTCATATAGTTCAAGCGACTGTGCCACTTCTTGAAAAGCCCTTTCCTTAGAAGCCTTCTCAGTTTGAATACCTTTTAAAGATTCAATTGCTTCAACAAGTTTAGAATCAAGACGCGATTGCTTTTTCTCATTTTCTTCAATTGTACGCTTTAAAAAGCGGATGTCATTATTTAATTCAGATTGCTTAGATATCTCTTCATAATAGTCGTTTTTTAGCGTTTCAAGCTGCGTTTCGTATTCATCATCAGACACCATTACTTCAGATTCCATATCGTGAATGTGCTGCGTAAGTTGCTTTGACTTAGATTTAAGTGAATCGATATCTTGTTTTAGCGTGTCTCTATCTGATTGTAATTGCGCGAGTTGTGTTTGAAGGCTTTCAAGTTCTTCTTCAAAGCGCGCATTGGTTTCAGATTGGTTACGTTTACGCTCTTCTAATACGTGAAGTTGACCCGTGTACTTCTCAACTTCTTCTGTTTTCTGAACGAATTGGTAATTTAATTTCTCAAGCTCTAAATCTGCCTGATCTTTTTGTGACTTAATTGATTTAATTTCTCGTTGAATACGTGTCTTCTCACTATTCTTAAACTCTTGTTGGCTTTTCAAACGGTTAAGAGATTCATCTTGTTGATTAATATCATCTTGATACGCTTCAATATCATGAACGGTAACAAGGATATCACTCTTCATCATCTCTTGAGATAACACAAGGTATTCTTTCGCAATCGCAGCTTCTTCTTTAAGCGGCTCAATACGCCCTTCTAAATCATATAAAATATCTTCAACACGATTAAGGTTGTCTTCTGTTTGTTCTAATTTATCAAGTGACGCCTTTTTACGCTTCTTATATTTAAGCACGCCTGCAGACTCTTCTAAAATTTGGCGGCGGTCAATAGGTTTCGCATTTAAAATTTCATCTACACGACCTTGTGAAATGATACTAAACGCTTCTTTTCCTAAACCGGAATCTAAAAACAATTCAACAATATCCTTTAACCGAGCACGATCGTTATTGAGATAATACGCACTGTCACCGTTACGATACAGACGTCTTGTAACAGTAACGATATCTTGATCGAGATTTAACGTCCCAGAATGATTATCAAGTTGAAGCTTTACTTCAGCGTACTGATTACCTTTACGGTGTTCGGCACCAGAGAAGATAATGTCCTCCATCTTAGAACCTCGAAGTGATTTCGCTGATTGTTCACCTAGCACCCATTTAATGGCATCAGTAATATTACTTTTACCGCTTCCATTAGGGCCAACAATCGCCGTCACACCTGTATCAAATTGAACATGGGTATGTTCTGCAAATGATTTAAATCCATATGTGTCAATTGACTTTAAATAAACCATGTTCTACTCCTAACTATTTCATTTGACGATATGCTTTTTCAGCAGCTTTTTGTTCTGATTCTTTTTTCGTACGACCACTTCCAACCGCAATGGCTTCACCGTTTAACAATACTTCTGATGTAAAGAAGCGATGGTGCGCTGGACCTTCTTCTTTAGCTAAACGATATGTGACGTCACCTTTAGATTTCGTATGCATAAATTCTTGGAAGCGTGTTTTGAAATCTATAACTCCGACAAGTTCTTCAGTTTCAACAATCGGGAACATAATTTTCTCTGAGAACGTTCGTACTGTTTCAAGACCTTGATCGAGATACAACGCGCCTACAAACGCTTCAAAGGCATCTGAAACGAGTGACGGGCGTGTACGACCGCCTGTTTTTTCTTCACCTTTTCCAAGTAAGATTAACTGATTTAAATCAAATTTGTTCGCAAATATTACAAGTGATGGTTCACATACAATTGATGCACGCATTTTCGTTAAGTTACCCTCGGGTAAATCAGGGTACTTATCATATAAGTAACGTGAAACCGTCAATTCTAATACCGCATCGCCTAAAAATTCTAAACGTTCGTTGTGACTTAAGCGTTCTAAATTGAAATCATTTACAAAGCTTGAATGTGAAAAAGCTTGTTGGTAAATGTTGATATCATTATATGATAGTTCAAGTTCTTGCATCTTTTCATCAAAACGATGCTTAAATTCTTGAATCATATCATTGTATTTTGAATGTGCCAAAAATAATCCTCCCAATATAAAATTCCCTATACAAAGTTTACGTGAAAAGTCACGAAAACTAAAGAAAAATCTGAGCCTGGTAGCTACCCGACTCAGATAAATAACAAATTATTTTTCAAGGCTGTTGATGTATTTAACAGCATCGCCTACTGTGTTAATTTTTTCTGCTTCTTCGTCAGGAATTTCAGTACCAAATTCGTCTTCTAATTCCATAACTAATTCAGCAATATCAAGTGAATCAGCACCTAAGTCGTCTTTGAATGATGCATCTTCAGTAACTTTGTCTGCATCAACACCTAAGCGATCAACGATGATTTCTTTTACTTTATCGAAGTTTTCCATGTTGGTTCACCTCCTTTTAATGCGTAAATATGCGGACTTTTATATTTTGCCATTTAATTGGAATAAATACAAGTTTTCAAACAAGACTTAAATTGATTTCTCTTTTGAAAAGGCCTTTTCAAGAAGGAGGGTGCGCCCTATCATAAATCAAAGATTAAGGCGTAGAACCTGCTTCATATGTTAAAGGCGCTTATTCCATGTGCATGCCGCCGTTTACGTGGATTGTTTGACCAGTGATGTAATTCGCTTTATCAGAAGCTAAGAAAGCAACTGTGTTTGCGATATCTGTATCTTCACCGAAACGCGCTAATGGAATTTGAGCTTTCATCTTCTCTTTAACGTCGTCGCTTAACGCGTCTGTCATATCAGAAACGATGAAACCTGGTGCTACAGCATTTACAGTAATACCTCTTGAAGCTAATTCTCTCGCAGCCGTCTTAGTCATACCTAATACGCCTGATTTAGTCGCAACGTAGTTAATTTGACCAGGATTACCAACTGCGCCAACAACGCTTGAAAGGTTAATAATGCTACCGCTACGTTGCTTTAACATTTGAGGTGTAACCTTTTGAATGCAATTGAAGACACCTTTTAAGTTAGTGTTTACAACGTCATCCCATTCGTGTTCTTTCATACGCATTAATAAGTTGTCTCTAGTAATACCTGCGTTGTTTACTAATACGTCTACAGAACCAAATTCAGATACAACCTCTTTAATCATTGCTTTAACTTCGTCGCCAACTGCAACGTTAGCTTGAATTGCGAAGCTGTCGACACCTTTTTGTTTAATTTCTTCAACAACAGCGTCTGCTTTCTCTTTGTTACCTGCGTAGTTAACTACAACATTGTAACCTTCTTCAGCTAATTGTAATGCGATACTGCGACCGATACCTCTTGAAGCACCTGTAACTAATGCTGTTTTACTCATTTTCATTCCACTCCTTTACATCTTCTAGCGTTTGAATTGATGTTAATTTAACATCACGATTGATTTTTTTAATTAAACCAGATAATACTTTACCTGGACCAATTTCAATAAAGTGATCGACACCTTGGTCGATTAACCATTCAGTTGATTTAATAAACTGAACAGGAGAGTAAAGTTGTTCTACCATATTAGCTTCAATTATAGAAGCTTCTTGTTCACCTTGTGCATTGACGTTTTGAACAACTGGCATATTTGCGTCGTTCCAATCAAAGATTTGGATGAAAGCTTTAAAGTCATCTTCAATAACTTGCATCATTGAAGAATGAAAAGGTCCAGAAACTTTTAATGGCATAACGCGTTTCGCACCAAGTTCTTTACCTTTTTGAACAAGTGTATCGATAGCTTCTTTATGACCTGACACAACGACTTGACCAGGTGCATTAATGTTAGCTGGTTCCACTTTAACGTCGTCGTTTGAAAGTTGGTGACAGATTTCAGTTACCTTTTCAACAGATAAACCAAGTACTGCAGCCATGCTACCTACCCCTGTAGGAAAAGCCTTAGCCATCAGTTCACCACGTTTACGCACGATACGGACAGCATCTTCGAACTTAAGTACGCCACTAGCGACTAAACTTGAGTACTCGCCTAAGCTATGACCCATTGTATAGTCAGCATCAAGGTTTTCTAAAGCACGATATAAAGCAATGCTGTGTGTCAGTAAAGCAGGTTGCGTGTTTTCTGTCTCACCGAGCTTTTCATCACTGTCTGTAAACATTGTTTCAAGTAAATCAAAATCCATACTATCTTGCGCGATATTTAAGATTTCTGTTGCTGCTTCATTTTTGTTATATAAATCTTCTGCCATGCCAACCTTTTGTGCACCTTGGCCTGGAAAAACGATAGCTGTTTTACCCATATTATGCTCCCACCGTTTCTTTCATTGTTTTAACAATTTCTTGTTCTGATGCAACTTTAGCTTGTCTAATTGCTGAGAAAATAGCTTTAGCGTTCGAACTTCCGTGTGCTTTAACGACAATACCATTTAAACCTAATAATACTGAACCACCATATTCAGTATAATCAAGTTGTTTACCAATGTTAGAAATATCTTTTTTAAGCACTAAAGCAGCAAGCTTGTTTTTGACACTTTTTAAAAGTGATTGCTTGATGATTTTACCGACTGATTTTGACGAACCTTCAAGATTTTTAAGAATCATGTTCCCTGTATAACCGTCAGTTACAATCACATCTGCTTCATCTTCCATAAGTTCTTTCGCTTCGATATTGCCATAGAATTTGAAATCATTTTGTTGATTCATTAAATTATAGGCTTCTCGTGTAAGGGCGTTACCTTTCTTAGGTTCTGTCCCTATATTTAATAATGCTACATCAGGTTGTTTAATATTTCGAATTTTTTGGGCATAAATATTTCCAAGTTGTGCATACTGTAATAAATGCTCCGGTTTCGTGTCAGCATTGGCACCAACGTCTAGAAATACAAAGCCTTTTCCGCTAACTGAAGGTAGCGTAACAACAAGCGCTGGTCGTGAAATACCTTTGATACGACCTACAATAAATAAGCCTGCAGACATTAACGCGCCCGTATTCCCTGCTGAAATACAAGCATCTGCTTCACCGCTTCTAACCGCGTCTGCCATACGTACCATTGAGCTATCTTTTTTCTTCTTTATAGCGCGAACGGGCTCATCTTCCATTGTAATGCGCTCAGTGCAATGTCTAAATGTAACACGTTCATGTTTGAAGTTATATCTATGTTCATCACCAAACAGAATGATGTGAATATCTTTGAATTCATTGACAGCTTGTTTAACACCATCTATAACTACATCTGGTGCATTGTCGCCACCCATCATATCTACTGCAATTGTTACCATTTTATTCATCCTCACTTATGTAATACATCTTAAATTCTCCGCTGAATACATGCTTATCTTTCACATAGGAGTTTACGGATATTTCAAAATACTTAGGTGTGACTCGGTTTACTTTTGCTATAGCATGAACGCTTTCGTTCAAGTAGACCGGTTTATGAAAGGTTACTTTACTTTCATGCGTTAATACCGAATCTTTATGTATTAAAGCTACACACAATGAATTTGCTTGTGCAAAAATAACGTGACCTCGTGAGATTTGATTACGTTCAAAGACGTGTTGTGCTTTGATGGTCATCCTAGATTCTGCTTGGTGATTGGGTTCTACTTTGAATACGTCACCAATAATATCGTGTGCTTCAATTGATCGAATTTCGTCGTAACTATCTTTTGCAACGAGAGATACGCGTTTACGAACTTCAGGAATTTGAAGTTGATTACGATCAAGTCTAATGGTTTGAATACTTACAGAAAATAATTCACATAGTTCTATATCTGTTATAAAGGGATTATCTTCTATGATTTCAATAATTTTTTGACGCCTTTCGTCTTTAGATAGTTTAGCCATAAGTATATCCTCTGTCACTTTTAGTACCAAGTCTTAATGACTTCCTTACATATCATAACATTATCTAAAACATGTACTCAACAATTTTCATTTATTTACTGCTCCATTGTTGACGATGGCTTGGAAATAGTTAATGCGTGGTTGATCTTAGAGGGCTTTACATAAGGAAAAGAGATTAAAAGATGCGAACATCTCTTAATCTCGTGAGATAGGAAGGTATTAAGTTTGAGTGAGTCGGTTGAGGGCGATTTCGCCTAATGATTTAGATGCAACAAGCATACAAGCTTCGTTGACTTCGAACTTAGGATGGTGATTGCCGTACGGATCTGTGACGCCTTCTGGCATGCAGCCGACGATAAAGAATGTGCCAGGAATGTCTTTCACGTAATAAGCGAAATCTTCAGCGCCCATTAATGGCGGAACTTCGAATACTTGCTTGATGTAGTTGCCTTGGCTTTGCTTAAGCGTTTAAACGACGCTTTCTGTTTCATCGGGATGGTTGTAGAGCACCGGATAACCGAATTGAAAGTCGAGTTTAGCTTCTACGCCGTAGCTATCTTCAATACCTTTAACGATTTGTTGAAGTTGTTCGTACATGGATTGCCCAAGCTCGTCTTTGAGATATCGAATTGTCCCTTTGATTGTCACCTCGTTCTGAATTGCGTTAAAACCGCCTGGAGCGTGGAATGAACCGATTGTTACAACGCCTGACGCTTTCGGGTCAATGTGTCGTGACACAATCGTTTGCGCACGGTCGACGAATTTCGTTCCTGCGATTAAGGCATCGTTGGCGCGGTGTGGTGTTGCTGCGTGTCCGCCACGGCCTTGAAGTTTTAACGTGAAGACCGAGGAACCTGCAAACGCATAGCCTTTCGTATAAGCGACAACTCCTGGTGGCGCATTAGGTGCTACGTGGATACCATAAATTTCATCAACGTTATCAAGCGCCTTAGACGCCATCACACTTTTAGCGCCGCCTGGAACAACTTCTTCAGCATGTTGGTGCACGATGCGAATCGTACCAGGTAGCTCATCCTTGATTTCGATTAAGGCATCCGCGAGCGCCATCAGGTTAGCCGTATGCACGTCATGTCCGCAAGCATGCATAACGCCGTCGTTCTTAGATTTAAACGGTAAATCCGTTTCCTCTTGAATCGGTAGTGCGTCGAAGTCAGCACGTAAGGCGATCGTTTTACCTGGTTTGCCGCCTTCGATATCGACAATTAAGGCGTGTTGCCCTTCAACAGGGTGTGTCATTGTCACATCTTTCCCCTTGTAAAAGTCCTTTATATACGCGCCCGTTTCCTCCTCTTCAAAAGACAATTCAGGATGTTCATGCAGGTGTCTGCGTATATCAATCATCATGTGTTCACGATCTTCAAGCGCTTTAAACAATTTATCTAATGTAGTCATCATTTAATGTCCACCTTTTATATTTTTAAAATGGTTATTATAAAATTATTATATATTCATTGTAACGGTAGAATGCGCTTATTTGAAATCGTATGTTTCTACCGGTGCAACACACTTACTTGGAATCGTAAGTTTTAATTAGATAGACGAATTGAGATACGACTGCAATAATAAAAATCGTAATTGCGATAATGAATATAAGCGGTTGATTCAAGACTTGATTTAAAAGTAGTAATAGAGCTGCTAACACAGTTAAAATAATAAAGATCACGACATAAAATTCTTTCATCATTAAAACTCCTTTTTCTAAAAGACTACCTATATAATAAGAAATAGGAATTTAATGAAACATAAGTTTTGTTAGTTATTGAACTCAATAACTTATGAATTGTTAGGAGATATGAATATGGACCATACAAATGAGAAAATCTTAAAAATACTGCATCATGATAGTCGAACTTCACTACGTCAAATAAGCAATGAGGTTAATTTATCAACACCGTCTGTTCGCGATAGAATCAATAAAATGCTCGATTTAGGCATGATTCAAAAGTACACGATTGACATTGACTATGCTACTTTGGGCTATGAAATCGAAATATTAGTTGATATCACGACTTCGCCTGCAAAGTCCTCGTACTTCAACGACTTTATTCAATCACAAGAAAATGTAAAATTTTGTTATCGAGTGTCTGGTCCAAGCTGCTACTTATTTAAAGCTATCTTCAGAAATATGAAAGAAGTCGAAAGCTTCGTTGAAACTCTAAAGAAATACGGCAGTTCAAAAACTTTCTTTATACTTTCGAAAATTGTTTAAGGTGTGAGAGTTATTTGTAGTGGGTCAATTGCGATTACAGTCGATATTGATTATCAGCGTATGTAATCAAATACCTATTTTGATTACTTATTTGATTTAGATTTGTTGCCCCTTTCTTTGTGAAAAGGACTTTTAAAACTTAAATATAGATATTTAGCCGTTATGCGATTGTTTTTATTTTCTTTCGCGTAACGGCGACCTTATGCGATTGTTTTATTTTTCTTTCGCGTAACGGCGACCTTATGCGATTGTTTTATTTTTCTTTCGTGTAACGGCGCCCTTATGCGATTGTTTTATTTTACTTTCGCATAACGGGAATCGCCTCTTGTTACATTGTTTACTTCTGTCTTTGTAATATGGCTTCCTTGTTACATTGTTTACTTCAATCTTTGTAACATGGCGACCTTGTTACATTGTTTACTTCTGTCTTTGTAACATGGCGCCCTTGTTACATTGTTCACTTCAGTCTTTGTAACATAGCTTCCTTATTACATTGTTCACTTCAGTCTTTGTAACATGGCGCCCTTGTTACATAGTTTGCTTCAGTCTTTGTAATATGGCTTCCTTGTTACATTGTTTCTAAAATCTTTGTAATAAGGAAAATTTTCGGGATCGAAAATTTCCGATTATTTTTATTTTCTATCACAAAACGGCTCTCGTCACCTCTCCATCAACCATTACTGCTCTAATGTCCTTTTCAAAAAAGGAAAAAGTTGGCACCGGTAACCGTCGCCAACTTCTCTTAATCAAAGCTTTTATTAAGCAAATGTTCTTCTATGAAATTACGGAGGACTTCGAACTCAGGCTCGAAGAAACGTCCTGAGTGAATAAGCTCGCTTGCCTCGTCTCGCGCTACTTCTAGCATGCGATAGTCTTCAACGATGTTTGCCACTAAGAAATCGGGCAGACCGCTTTGTTTAACTCCGAAGAAGTCACCAGGACCGCGCATTTCTAAGTCACGCTCGCTCAGTTCGAAGCCGTCAGTAGTTTGTGTCATAATTTCCATGCGCTCGATACCCGTTTCGGTTTTAGGCGACGCAAGGAGCACGCAATAACTTTGGTGGTCGCTACGTCCGACACGTCCACGAAGCTGATGTAACGTAGATAAACCAAAACGATCAGCGTCGTAAATAATCATGAACGTCGCATTCGGCACATTGACGCCGACTTCTACAACCGTAGTTGACACAAGGATATCGATATCATGATTACTGAAATCATACATCATCTGGTCCTTTTCATCAGCAGTCAACTTACCATGCAGCAACCCGACATTATAATTCGCGTAATATTGATCCAACTGCTCATATAAATCAACGGCATTTTGAACCTCATCCAAATGCTCAGAACTCTCAATCAATGGGCAAATCACATAAGCCTGACGCCCTTTATCGAGCTCCTGCCTTAAATCCTGAAGCACCTGCTCAAAGGCCTCATGCTTCTCCCAAGTCGTGATAATCGGTTTACGCCCCTTTGGCATACTTTTTATCGACGACACATCCATCTCACCAAACACCGAAATTGCGAGTGTTCTTGGAATTGGCGTTGCCGTCATGAAAAGCACATTCGATAGGGCACCCTTTTCACGAAGTTTTTGACGTTGTGTTACGCCGAAACGATGTTGCTCATCCGTAATCACAAGACCTACATCTTTAAAGATAACATCATCTTGTATAAGCGCATGCGTACCTACTAAGCAATCAATCGTACCATTTTCTAATTGCTCTAATAACATTTCACGCTTTTTACCTTTAACAGAACCCGTTAACAAACCGATGTTCATCTTACCTTGAAATAGGTCATGTAAACTTTCTGCATGTTGTTCAGCAAGTATTTCAGTCGGCACCATTAAAGCCGATTGATACCCTGCAGTTTTAAGCGCATACATACATATCGCTGCAACTACCGTCTTACCAGAACCGACATCCCCTTGTAAGAGACGGTGCATACGGATTGGCGCTTTTAAATCACGGAAAATTTCATTCACGCTAATTTTTTGACCATCAGTTAATTCAAAAGGCAAACTTTCGATAAACGCTTTTACTTCAGCTAAGTCATATTGAACTTCAACCGCTTCTTCACTTTCCTTTTCCAAACGGTTCAACCATTGCATGCGAAGCTCAAACATAAATAATTCTGTAAATGCATATGTACGTCTAGCCTTTAAAACTGACTTTTTATCTGTCGCATAATGAAGTTGATATAAACTATCGCTCAAAGTTTCAAGTTTGTACTTTTCACGGAGGTTCTCGGGTAACCATTCATGAATTGTCACGTTATTTATGACATTTCGAATCATATCGCGCATATTCTTCTGCTTAATGCCTTCTTTGATACGATATATCGGCGTTAACGTTTCACCATCTTGCGCGTCAAAGAACATCTTAGTACCTGTTATTTCTTGCTTATGACGTTGCCATTTACCCTTGATAGTCACGACATCATGAAGGTTGATCTTCTTTTTCAAATAAGGTTGGTTAAAGTAGACACATTTAACTGCGATATTATCAATCATCACATGAACGGTAAGCTTAGATTTATTTCTACCAAAAAAAGCAACAGTAGGAGTCGCATAAACTTCCCCTCTTACTGTTACTGTATCTTGATCATTGGCTAAATTTAAGTCAATCACAGTATTATCTTCATAACGTGTAGGAAGGTGTAGGACTAAATCTTGAACTGAGTGAATATTGAGTTCACTTAATACTTGTAGTCGTTTAGCACCTATTCCTTTAACTTCTTCTAATGAAAATGTATTATCTATAAGATTGACTTTTGCCATAATTAATCACCAAATATTTCTTGTTTTAATCGTTGTCCTGTCTTCGTACCAGCTAAGCCGCCGCGACCTGTTTCACGGAGAGCAGATGGCATCGTTTGACCGATTTTGTACATCGCGTCAATAACTTCATCAGTTGGAATTCTTGATGTGACACCTGCAAGTGCCATATCTGCAGAAACAATTGCGTTCGAAGCCCCTGCTGCATTTCTTTTCACACAAGGCACCTCAACTAAGCCAGCTACTGGATCACATACTAAACCTAGCATATTCTTTAAACAAATTGCAAAGGCTTGAGCCGATTGTTCAGGCGTACCTCCTGCTGCTTCAACCGTTGCCGCCGCAGCCATCGCAGCTGCCGAACCTACTTCAGCCTGACAACCACCTGCTGCACCTGATATCGATGCATTGTTCGCTACTACGAAGCCGAACGCACCTGACGTAAGTAAAAAGTGTAGCATGTCCTTATCATTTAAATCGAGCTTATGCTTAATTGAAAATAACACACCTGGCACAACGCCTGCTGATCCTGCCGTTGGTGTAGCACAAATTTTACCCATTGCTGCGTTAACTTCGTTCGTCGCCATTGCCTTACTAATCGCATCTAGCATTAAATCGCCAGATAACGATTTACCTTCATCTAAATATTTCTGAAGCAGTACCGCATCACCGCCAGTTAAACCTGTCTTAGATGTTACACCTTCAATACCATCGGCAACCGCCTTCTCCATCGTCTTAAGGTTATGTGACATTTGACTATAAATGTCATCGAGTGAAAGTCCTGTGACTTCCATCTCTTGTTCTAACATTACTTCGTAAATCTTTTTATCTTCATCATTACATTTCGCAATGAGTTCTCTAACACTTTTAAACATACAATCCCCCTCATAAATGCTTATTCGCCCATTAGTGATACCGTAACAACGCCGTTTACGGCTTTGATTTCTTCAATAATGTCCGCGCTGATATCCTCATCAAGTTCACACGTCATTAACGCTTGGTCTCCTTTATCCTTACGTGCAACTTGCATACTTCCAACATTTATTTCATGATTACCAATGATGTTCGCTACACGGCCAATTGTGCCAAATGTATCTTGGTGAAATACAAGTAATGTCGGATAGTTACCACTAATATTGAGTTTGAAGCCATTGATAGCGACAATTTCAATCTTACCGCCACCAATTGAAACACCCTCAACTGAAATTTCCTTCTCACCATCGCGCATATTAATAACCGCTGTATTCGGGTGATCACGTTCTTCTGACATTTCAATGAATGTATATTTCATACCTTTTTCTTGCGCGATTTCAAAACAATGTTCAATGCGGTCATCGTCGGTGTCAAAGCCTAGTAATCCCCCTATTAAAGCAACATCCGTACCATGACCTTTGTATGTTTCCATAAAAGACCCATATAAATAAATATCGACTTGCTCTGGCATCTTACCAAATAAATCACGAGCTACAAGTCCAATACGTACAGCACCTGCAGTATGTGATGACGACGGTCCAACCATTGTAGGACCGATAATGTCAAAGACACTTTTGAATTTCATAAATGCTCCCCCTTAAATAACGAATCCTTTAGCACTTAATTTAATTTATTATATCAATATCTAAGAGAACTATAAACTTAAATTGTCTAAAAAGTTTGATTATTGATACTTTGCAAAAAGTAAAGTTAGTACAAAAATGGTGTATATATGCTATTCCCACTCAAAGCAAATTCATGTGAAAAGACTTTATATCTCTAAGCGTTTACACCTGAAAAGCAAAACAATAATTATTAGTATAAAACTCAACTTAATCATATCTATGATGTTCAAAATAATATAAACCTAGATAACTTTATATAGGTAACACTTAAAAAGATTATAGACTTATGTCATACAATTTCTAAACAGCTGACTCAGAGGGCGGGACCCTGGCATACACTAAGGTACAAAGTAGCTATGCTACTTTGTAAGTCCCTATCTCTATATAATTCTAGATACAAAAAGAGGTATGTAGTACCTTAGTCGTGCTAAGATACCGCATACCTCTTCGTATTCATCACATATTTACTTGACGCATCTATATTCACTTATCGCAACAAGCTTCTCTTCTGTAAAAATCACCTTATTCTACTGCGAATAAATAATCGTAAATAGGTTGATCACCATTATGTACTTCGACTTCTACGTCCTCATAAGTTGATTCTACATACTCAACAAGCCAATCTGTCGTCTCAGATTTACTTTCTTGGCCCGTAAATAAAGTTAAAATTTCGCTATCTTCAGTCACAATATGATCAACTAACGCTTTTAAAGCTTGTTGTAAATCTTGATCACTTGTCACGATTTTATCTTCTACTAAACCGATGTAGTCATTTTCATTCACTTCAACGCCATCGATTTTAGTATCTCTTACAGCGGTTGTAATTGAAGCTGACGTTACAGTTGATAACGCTTCAGTCATCGTTTCTTTGTTCTCACTAATATCCATACTTGGATCATAAGAGAACATTGCTGTAATACCTTGAGGGATTGAACGAGATGGCACAACTACCGCTTCAGCATCAACGACTTGTGTAGCTTGTTCACTCGACATCATAATATTTTTATTGTTTGGTAAGATAATCGCATGCTTACATTTCGCTTCTTCAATGACTTTAACGATGTCTTCAGTAGAAGGGTTCATCGTTTGACCACCATTAATAACATGTGTCACGCCCATTGATTTGAAAAGCTTCGTAATACCTTCACCCATTGAAATGGTAATAATCGCCGTTTCTACCTCTTGATTGTCTTCAGCTTGAGGTATATTTTGTTCTTTACGTAGAACTTCACGGTGTTGTTCACGCATATTTTCAGCTTTAACTTTAATAAGCTCACCGTATTCTTGACCAAAGTTAAATACTTGGCCAGGATGTTCTGAATGTACATGAACTTTAACGATTTCATCATCATTAATGACAAGTAATGAATCACCGAATTGTGCCATATCTTCACGGAAAGCATCTTCATCGAAAGGCTTTTTACCCTTTTCAAAGCGAACCATCATTTCAGTACAGTAACCAAATTCGATATCTTCAGTATTAATCACACCATGGAAATCATGTTCATCATTAATAAATTTCTCAGTATCAACTTTCGTTGCTTTCGCTTCGATCGTTTCACCTTTCATTGCTTTCAAGAAACCTTCGTATACAAGCGTTAAACCTTTACCACCACTATCGACAACGCCTACTTCTTTTAAAACAGGTAGTTGGTTCGGTGTATTTTCTAACGCACGTTCAGCTTCTGCGATGACTTTTTCCATAACATATAAACAATCATCTGATTCTTCACTCGCTTTAACGGCAGCTTCACTGGCACATTTCGCAACAGTTAAGATTGTACCTTCTACAGGTTTCATAACAGCTTTGTACGCAGTTTTAACACCCGCTTCAAAACATTTAGCGAATTGTTTCGCATCAATATCTTGGTGTTGCTCAAGCTGCTTTGAAAAGCCTCTAAATAATTGTGATAATATAACACCTGAGTTTCCTCTTGCACCCATTAATAACCCTTTAGAAAAAGTCTTTCCTAATTGGCCAATATGAGTTGCTGGGTTTTCTTGAACTTCATCACGACCTGAAGTCATCGATAAATTCATATTTGTACCCGTATCACCGTCAGGCACTGGATATACATTTAATGCATCTACCATATCTGCATTATTTGATAAATTTTGTGCACCTTGGGTAATCATTTCGGCAAACAATTTACCATCAATTTTGCTAACCATTACAATGTCCTCCTACATTTCATTCCCATCATTGTTGATGTGAACACCTTTAACGAAAATATTTACGTTGTTCACTTTTAATTTCAATGTCTTTTCCAAAATATACTTAACAGTTGATTGCACATTGTTCGCTACTTCTGAAATTTTCACGCCATAACTTACGATAATATACATATCAACATCTAATACGCCATCTTTTTCTTTAATAACGATACCTTTAGAATAATTTTCCTGACCTAAAATTTCTTGGAGTCCGTCTCTTACTTGATGTCTTGAGGCCATACCTACTATGCCGTAACTTTCAACAGCAGTACCACCGACTAGTGACGCGATAACTTCATTAGAGATATCAATACTGCCAAATTCATTTGTAATTTCTAAAGTCATATTTTAAGCCTCCTAATCAGCTTATTTAATGATGTAACATAAATACGTATCTAAAATCAAATGATATTCCACAATAATATTATAGTTCTTATGAAATATTAATTATTCTCACAACTTAAAATTATATCAGAAATTCACTATAAAAGCGATTTCAAAAAGTAAGGTTTTTTCATTTTTTATTGCTTTTTACCCATTACTGTGTTACATTATTTTGGTATGTAGTAGTCATGTGTATTTATATTTATTAAAGGAGGTACTTTTATGGGCAAGCAATGTTATGTAACAGGTCGTAAAGCTTCGACTGGTAATAATCGTTCACACGCTTTAAACTCAACTAAACGTAGATGGAACGCTAACTTACAAAAAGTTAGAATCCTAGTTGACGGTAAACCTAAAAAAGTTTGGGTTTCAGCACGTGCTTTAAAATCTGGTAAAGTTACTAGAGTTTAATAAATATAATGCACATTCAAAAGGCCTTTATGTGGAAGGCCTTTTTTTATGCCCTTTTTTAAGTCTAGAAGCGAACGTTCTATTACGAGCCTCTTAAAAACGCTTAGCCTAACTCGGCTTATCAGAACTTCGCATTTGTAGAAACATACCGCGCTCAACTGTGATATACCCTACGTCATCTTCAACCTCATTTGAAATCGTCAACGTTGAACCTTCTTCAAGTACTTCGTGATTCAAACCGTACTTAAAACCTTCTAATGAAATCACAGCGTTTGGTCTTAAAGGTATAAATGATACATACGGATATGCATCTAAACGCTCAATTTGATGTTTTCCTTCATTAATAAGCTGAATCTCATTCTGACTATCAATTAAACGGATGTGAATACCTACATTGATGTAATAAGGCTTTTCAAGGATTTGTAAGGCACCCATAAAGTGATCAAGTCGACCTCCTGTTGCACCATACACATTTATATGTTTATACCCTCTTTTAACTGCTTCATCTACAGCTAACGCTAAATCTGTATCATCTTTTTCAGGTTTTAAAGGTTCAATGCCATAAGTTTCAATCAGTTCCTGGCGCTCATCATCCGTAACAGAGTCGAAGTCACCAATCATAAATAAAGGTTCTATACCACGTTTCGTTAATTCAAACGCACCACGATCTACCCCAGCAAACGTTTCCTGACTGTGCTTTTCAAAGAAGTGATTAGGTAAATGTCTTAATCCACAAAGTAAATTGATATGCATATTACTCACCCTTCAGTAATTGAACTGCCTCACGATATTGTGCGTGTTTAAAGAAATACGAACCAGCTACAAGCATGGTCGCACCATTTGAAATACAAGCTTTCGCCGTTTCATCGTTAATGCCGCCATCAACCTCGATATCAAAGTCAAGTTGATGTAACGTTTTATAATCATTTAATTCTCGAATTTTACCAACCATTGAAGGAATAAACGCTTGGCCACCAAAGCCAGGATTTACGGACATGATTAACACATAGTCGACCGCGTCTAGAACGTGTTTAATCGATTCAATCGGCGTACCGGGATTCAAGACAACACCTGCTTTAATGCCGTAATCATGAATGAGCTGAATCGCACGGTGAATATGATTGGTAGCCTCAACATGCACGGAAATCATATCTGCGCCTGCTTCCTTAAAAGCCTCAATATAAGTTTCCGGTTGTTCGATCATCAAATGAACGTCGATTGGTAAAGACGTTCCTTTACGCACAGCCTCGAGAATTGGTAAGCCAATCGAGATATTAGGTACAAATTGACCATCCATGACATCAAAATGAAGCGCATCAACACCTGCTTCTTCGAGTCGTGTAAGTTCTTGGTTCAAATTTAAAAAGTCGCATGCAAGTAATGATGGCAAAATTTGTGTCATGTTAATATCTTTCCTTTCTATTCTGTAATTCCTTGAGCAACGTCACATAATGATCATAGCGAAACTGGGCGATATGACCTGCTTCAAGTTCCGCTTTAACGTTACATTTCGGCTCATTAATATGTAAGCAATCACGAAACTTACACGATGCGCTCGATGCCTTTAAATCAATGAAGTAATCCTTCAGTGCTTTTGCTTCAATGTGATCAAAATCTAACGCACTAAAGCCTGGTGTATCCGCAACGTAACCACTTTCCGTTTCATATAACTCCACGTGGCGTGTTGTATGGCGACCACGATTTAAAGACTTAGAAATTTCATTCGTTTCAAGGTTTAATGTTGGTGCGTAGTGATTCATTAACGTCGTTTTACCTACACCAGATTGCCCACTGAGAACTGCAAGGCCCTTTCCAAAGGAAGCGAAAACGTGTTGAATGTCATCATGTGCTCCCACGAACATCGTTTGGTACCCTATTGCTTCATATATATTTAAGTAATCTGTAATTTGAGTGATAGCCGCTTCCGACGCAATATCTTTCTTCGTCACAAGAATCACAGGGTCAAGCCCATAGGAATGCGCGATAACAAGAAAGCGGTCGAGGAGTTGTGTCGAGAACTCAGGTTCCACAGCACTCATCACAATCACGAGATGATCAATATTACTAACTGATGGTCGCTTTAACGCGTTCTTCCTAGGATGGATATGATGAATAATCCCTTCACCCGCGTTCTCCTCTTCGAAATCAGCCATATCTCCAACTATAGGTGAAGATTTCTTCTTTCTAAATATCCCACGTGGCTTCGTGTCATATAGCGCGCCTTCAGATTCGACACGGTACACACCACTAATGGATTTAATAATTCGGCCTGTCTTCAAATTGCCACCTCTCTCACCTAACTTTGTCATTATTATATCAAAGCGCTTGATAATTGTAACGCTAATATGCGCCAAGGCTTTGCAATACTTATCTCTTTAAGTCGCTATCAAACTACTTTTTTTCCCACTTGAAAAGCCCTTTCGAAATAACGTCGTCCCAATGAACAACGGGAATTATATCGCTACGACCTTTTCTACTAAAGTTGATAAAGCAAGTGTACTTATTTTCCGGAAGCCCCACAAATCCTTGAGCAAAATAAATTAAGACTGAGACATCTCACCATGCCTCAGCCTTTTTTAAGTTATATACGCTCATTTTCAAGTATGAAATTATTTACGCGCAACACGTGGACGTACATTACTAATGATTGTACCGCTTGTTACGTTACCTGGTAATTTATCAAGCTTAACTGATAAATCTTGAGACGGTACATCAAATTCAATCTTATTCGCGAAATATTTCATTGTTTCTTCCATAATGATAACTGTGATCCACTCACCAGCACATCTGTGGTTCGTATAGAAGTCACCGCCACCTTGTGGAATTAAGTCGAATGGGCTACCGTCCCAGTTATCAAAACGGTTAGGATTGAATTGGTCTGGGTTTTCCCATAAATCTTCATCATGTGTCGTACCATAAACATCTAATGCTGTCATCATACCTGCAGGGATTTTGTAGCCGTCATATTCTAAATCAACAGCTGCTCTACCTGGTAAGTATGGTACGAATGGGAAGATACGACGTACTTCTTGAGCGAATTTATACGCATAGTCTTCATTATTTTCAAGACGTAATTTTTCTTTTTCTTGATCGAATTCGATTAATACTTTAACACCATAGCTGATGAAACGGTTGATTGCAGCTAATGGGCGCACAACGTTCATTAAGTCTAC
>NZ_JH815593.1:710349-729316 GCF_000298075.1 Staphylococcus massiliensis CCUG 55927
TGCACATAAGTGAGAATCCATTGGGTTATCGTTTAAATCTTCCCAATGCGCGAATTCGTATAACGCAGTACCTTCTTCAGGGTGTAATTTACCTTTACGCACATCGATAATTTGTTTTTCTAAGAAATCTTCAACACGTTTACGTGCTTTTTTAGCTTTCTTATAACCTTTGTAAGCTGAACCTAAAGATACGAATGAGTTAATCATAGTATCCATGTCTTTCGCATTTTGTTCTGCTTCTTCAGGCGTTTGGATGATACCAGCCCAACGGAAGCCGATTTTAGTTAACATATAAATTGATTCGTTATATACGTTAACTTTATCCATGCTTTGCATACGTTCAGTATTCATGAACCAATAATTACGTGTTAATTCACGTAAGTAGTTAAGATTTTCATCTGTCATAAGTGACATAAATAAAGCTTTACGGTCAACGTGCTTCTTACCAGCAGTTGTATGAATTGCACCTTTACCAAATAAAGTGTTTACGATACGTTTTGGTAAAGTACCTTGTCTTTCCATTTTTTCATTATCATAGAAAATTTCTGCCGCTTCTTTACCGCTCATAACAGCAATTTTCTTACCGCCTAATGCGCGTACTTCAAATGCTTTAGAATCAAATTCTTCTAATTTGCCAGGTACGTATGTATACCCGCCTTTAATAATGTCTACTGTGTTATCTAGGCCTTTAACCTTAGGTAGTTTCTTTGCCACTTTGATTCCCCCATTTTTCATTTCTAATTGTATACCCGTTTTTAATAAATTTAATCTTAACACAAGTATCGAATCTACAAACATTTCATCCTAATCGTAACATAGAGTTTAAATCTGTAATAATAAATTGATGCTCACAACGATTTTTTATAGAACCATGGCGGATTAGTGCGTCTTTTCGCCCCCTTTTGAAAAGCCCTTTAAAGATAACGAGATTAAATAGTGAATAAATACTAAAGTAAGAATAATGTTGTTAGGGGTATTCACTTATTTTCACTTAACCTAGATTAAGTAACTTGCAAAAACTATTATTCTTGTATATAGTTAATACATCAAGAAAAGTTGATATAACGATTTACTATTCAATCCTATTTTTAGATAGAATAACTACGCAGTAGAGAGGTGACCTCGATGGAAGTTATCAAGTCCAATACTTATAAAAACGAGGAAGAACAATTAGACTTATACGTACAAGTATTTAATGCATTAGCTGATAAAATTCGACTTAAAATCTTGCATTCTATTCGTCAAAGTGACGCAAAGTCTTTATGCGTATGTGATCTAGAAGAAATACTAGATCTTAAACAATCAAAACTTTCGTACCACTTAAAAAAGTTAGTAGATGCAAATATTATAATTGCTGAAAAGCATGGCACGTGGAACTATTATAAAATTAACGAGCAACAAATACAGGTAGTTTTAAATGAGGATACTTGTTGCAAGATACTATAAGTATCCTTTTTTAATGACATATTAATCAACTTTTTTTGATTAATACATCAAGAAAAGTTGATTTATCATATAAAGAGGCATTATACTTATGATGGATTCAATCATAGAATTCATGAAAACATTTTTAGGATTATTCTTTGAATTATTAGCACTATTTATAATTGTGAGTTTTATAGTTAGTCTAATTCAACAAATGGTATCAGAAGAAAAAATTAGAAAACTTTTGAGCAAACCTAACCAAATAATTAATTACTTATTAGGTATGGTTTTTGGTGCTATGACACCTTTTTGCTCATGTTCAACAATCCCGATACTTGCAGGATTATTAAATTCTAAAGTACCGTTTGGTCCTGCGATGAGTTTCCTTATTGCCTCCCCATTAATGAATCCTTTGATGGTTTTTATGATATGGGTTTTATTAGGCTGGAAAGTCGCTGTAGTATACTTTATAACACTCGCTATTTTCAGTATGTTAACAGGTTTAATATTTTCAAAGTTAAACTTAGTTGATAGCTATAAAGGCGTCAATATTAAAGGCGACGGATTTTTTGCTAACAAAACAGGTTCACGCGTTAAACAAGCATTAAACGATGCGTGGTCGTTCTTATATCCAATGCTTCCCTATTTACTTATAGGTGTCTTGATAGGAGCCTTTATATATGGCTTTGTACCTGAAACATTTATAACTAAGTATGCTAGTGGAGATAACATTATATCTGTGATAATCGCCTCTATTGTAGGAATCCCAATGTATATTAGACCTGAAACAATGCTACCTATAGCTGAAGCACTCGTTTCAAAGGGTATGTCGCTAGGTACAGTTATCGCGTTGATCATTGGTGGCGCTGGTGCAAGTATCCCAGAAATTATATTGTTGTCTAAGCTGTTTAAGAAAAAATTTGTAACATCGTTTGTAATCGCGATTTTAGTGGTAGCTATTGCTACCGGATTAATTGTTAATATGATTGCTTAAGATGATAGCTATGTTTCAATGAAAAAGCCAATACGTTGAACATATTTTAAAATCACACTTTAATCCAAATAAAGATGCTTTCGTATTTTCTAATTTAAACGAAGAAACTACTAATCCTGAAAAATGTTGTGATACATTATATGGTTGCTAAATATCTATTAAAGGAGGTGTTAAAGTGGAAAAAAATACATTTAAAAAAGCTATCTCTAAATTAAAACCTAAAAAACAAGCTTGTTGTTCCGTAGAAATAGAAGAGAAAAAAGAAAAAAGTACAGACAATGATCAAGATAAAGATAAAAAGTAAATTTTTGCCGATAAATTATTGTTAGAACATAAGTTACACAATAGACATTATCGGCTTTATTTAACTCAATTCCCTTAACAGCTGACTCAGAGGGCGGGGCCCCGGCATAGAAATTTGCGTAGCAAATTAACAAGCTATACAAGCCGGGGCTTGAGCATGGTACAAAGTAGCTATGCTACTTTGTAAGTCTAACTAACAAACTGAAAATTTGAGTTGAGCTATACAGGAAAGCATGCTGTTAAGGGATTTGTATTTAATTTCCTCATTTAAAATTAATACCATTTTCAAAGAAATTAAAATTATGAACTTATTAAAAATTAGTTATATTTAATACACAACAATCTTTTAACCTTTAAACGCGAAAAAAGCACCCGCGCCACTTCGGCACAGGTGCTCGTATCATACTGAAAGTTTAAATACTATCATAACTAATATCTTTATCTTTAACGACTTTACCATCAACTCTTACTGTAAAGCCTGCTGTTTGACCTTCTTCTACTTCCATGCGAATGGTATGCATTTTATTACGCTTAATCGTAAATGTCTCACTTGCGGTCGTACCATCGTTGTTTTTATCTCTTAGGATCACTTCTACCTTTTGTGATTTATTATTACGACCTGAGTACGGAATTGAGAAGGTTTCATGATAACGCTTCGTTGCTAGATTTTCTTCATCATCTTCAGTTGTATCTTCTTCATCTGATTCACCATCTTTACCACTTGAAACAATAAATCTAATTTCTTGACCAACGTTAACATTTTGGTCTTTTGGTGTATGGCTAATCACATGATCTTTCTTAACTGAGCTATCATTACGGCGTTTCTCAACAACAACTTTAAGCCCTTTTGCTTCAAGTTCTTTCTTAGCCGTCTTGAATGGCTTTCCTTCATAATCATCGACGTAAACCTGTTCAACACCTAAAGATTCAGTAAGAACGACTTGCGCTTTGTTAACTTGAATCGTACTACCAGCTTGGACGCTTTGGTTCTCTATCGCCCCTTTAGGTATGTTGTTCTTTGTATACGCTTGTTCATATTTAATACCTTTAACGCCTAAATTCTTAAGATCGCGCTCAGCGTCTTGTTTCGATTTACCGATTAAATTAGGCATCGTCGCGGTTTTAGGGCCTTTAGATAATACGATATCGACTTTACCATCTTGTTCAGCGCGTTCACCTACGTTAGGTGTCACAGCCATAACTTCATTTTCTTGATATTTATCACTATAATCACGTGAAATTTTGCCGATTTTTAATTTTTCTTTTTAAGCATTGATTCAGCTTGTTTCTCAGTTTTACCTAATATATTAGGCACATCACTGTATTTATCACCAAACATTGCGATGGCAATAAACCCAATTAAACTAATAAGCAACAAGAAAAAGATTAACGCATAAAGCCACTTTTTGTGTCTCGACTTCTTTTTATACGTATTCGGATAAACGCGAGGTTCACTCTTAGATTTACTTGATTCAACGATAGGTATCTCTACCGTCTGGTCGATGCTTTGATGATTATTTTGATTCTGATGTATTTGGTTTTTAGGTATTTTAATTGTTTCTGACGTATCTTCTGTAATCATGTACGGCGCTTCATGCTTTCTTGATTCATCTAGAGCCGTATCTAAGTCATCATACATTTCTTGCACGTTTTGATATCGTTTACGTGCGTCTTTCTCAGTGGCTTTTAAAATAACGTTACTTAAAGCTTGAGGCACGTTACGTCTCTTATCAGTAGCATTAGGCATCTGTTCACGAATATGTTTAATTGCGACACTGACAGGTGTTTCCCCTACAAAAGGCGGTTCCGCCATTAACATCTCATATAATACGATACCAATTGAATAAATATCTGCACATTCGTCAGCAGGTTCACCCTTTGCTTGTTCAGGTGAAATATATTGTACCGTGCCTACAACATGGTTCGTCTCAGTCATTTGCGTTTCGCTCATGGCCTTTGCGATACCAAAGTCCACGATTTTAAGTGTCTTATTCGCATCGATTAAAATATTATGCGGCTTGATATCACGGTGAATAATTTTATGGTGATGGGCATGCTTGATGCCATTAATAATTTGTTTCGTAAATTGAATGGCTGTTTCTACAGATAAAGGACCTCGTGTACGGATATAGTCCGCTAAAGTAGGACCTTCGATATATTCCATCACGAGGTAGAAAGTGTTCTCATCTTCATCTACATCTAGCACGTTTACGACATTCTTATTCGCGAGAAGCGTTGTATTCTGAACTTCACGTTCGAAACGTTTAACTGTAATGGTCTTTTCATTAGGTGGGATATTAATAATCTTGACCGCAACTTTGCGATTAAAGATCTTATCAATCGCGACATACACGTTACTCATGCCGCCGCCACCTAGATACTCGATAAGTTCGTAGCGCTCGTTTATAATCATCCCAATCATACGGAATCACCTTCAATTTGCGCGAGTACGATTGAGACGTTGTCACATGCGCCGTCTTCGCGAGACTGCATCAGTAAAGCTTCGCCTGTTTGTTCAAGAGCGGCATCTTGATTCAGAATTGATTTGATCGTATCCAATGCAACATAGTCTGTTAGTCCGTCAGTGTTAAGCATGAGATAGTCATAAAAGTGCGTACGTTTCATAAACACATCAGGTGATACACGTCTATCCGTACCCATAACTTTGGTAATGATATTACGTCTCGGATGCGTTAACGCTTCTTCTTCAGTGAGTTCGCCTAACATCACTAAATGATTCACAAATGAATGGTCATTCGTGATTTGTTCCATACGTCTCGCGTTAACTAAGTATGCTCTTGAGTCACCGACGTTCGCGACAACGACATGTTTATCGAATACCAGTGCAACGACACAAGTGGTGCCCATACCTCTATATTCAGGATTTTGGTTACTGTAATCGTATAGTTCACGATTAATACGTTGCAAGGTATGCTTTAACCAATCTTCAGCTTGATCTTCTTCGATTAAATTTTCTTCTTCAAAATATTTTTGTAATCCATCACACACGAATTGACTTGCAATTTCGCCTGCTTGATGACCACCCATGCCATCACATAATGCTATAAGTTGTTGATTCGTCTTGTTGTAAAAAATACCACCAGCATCTTCATTTTTCTCTCGTTGAAATCCGGTATCTGTGAAAAATTGCGCGTTTAACATAGGCTCTTACCTCGTTTCTACTTTTCGTTCCTTTGCTCTTAATTGACCACAAGCGGCATCAATGTCCTCACCTTGGTTACGTCTTATTGTAGCATTAATTCCAAGTCTTTTTAATTCTTTTTCGAACTTAAAGATATCATCTTTCGAAGTTTTGACATAATTACGTTCAGGAACGTGGTTAACTGGAATTAAGTTCACGTGGCAATTTAAATGTTTAATTAAAGCAGCGAGTTCACGCGCGTGTTCAACTTGGTCGTTAACGCCACCGAATAAACCATATTCAAATGTGATACGACGATTTGTTTGTTCTTGATAATATTCTAATGCTTCCATTAATTTATCGATATCGTACGCACGGTTGATCGGCATTAATCGTGAACGAATTTCATTGTTAGCACCATGTAAACTTAGCGCAAAGTTAATTTGTAATGACTCTTCAGCAAAGTCATAAATTCTAGGAATAATACCAGATGTAGATACGGTGATATGACGCGCACCAATATTTAAGCCATTATCGTGGTTGATAATTTTTAAGAAATCCATCATTTCATCATAGTTTTCAAATGGTTCACCAATACCCATAATCACGACTTGTGATACACGTTCATCCGTTTCATCAAGTGCCTTTTGAACAGTTAAAACTTGTGACACAATCTCGCCAGCTTCTAGGTTACGCTTTAAACCGCCTAACGTTGACGCACAGAATGTACAACCGATACGACAACCTACCTGCGTTGTAACACAAACTGAATTCCCGTATTGATGACGCATCAATACAGTTTCAATCGTATAGCCATCTTGTAATTCAAATAAGAATTTAATTGTGCCGTCACGACTTTCTTGTCTTACAACCGTTTCAAGCGTTGTAATGACAAAGTTATCTTCTAATAATTGACGCATATCTTTAGATAGGTTCGTCATTTCTTCAAAGCTATTCACGCGCTTTTCATAAAGCCATTCAAATATTTGCTTCGCTCTGAAACTTTGTTGACCTTGATCCTTAAGCCATTGCTTCATTTCATCAAATCGAATGGAATAAATCGATTGTTTCTCGAAATCGGGTAAAAATTTATTTTTCTTCTTCTTTTCAGCTGTAATCATGTTAGGTCTCCTTTCGTTTAATTCGTGTTATGAAAAAGCCATCTGAGTTAAAGTCTTGCGGCAGAATTTGTAATGTTTTCACAGGTTCACCTGATTTAAAGTCTTCAAATGGTAAGAATTCAAATTCAGGATTTTGTTTAAGAAATGTATAAATCACGTTCTCATTTTCCATTTGTTCAATCGTACAAGTAGAGTATACGAGCGTACCGCCTGGTTTCAGGTGCTTAGACGCGTTGGTTAAAATGTCGAGCTGGATATCAACTAAACTTAGGACGCTATCTTTTGTTTCGCGATATTTAATCTCAGGTTTATGACGCATCACACCTAAGCCACTACACGGTGCATCAACTAAAATTTTATCGAAGGTCTGATTATATGGCTGTGTCGCATCATGTTGTATCGCTTCAATATTTTTAAGACCAAGCTTTTTAACGTTATGTTCGATGAGTTTCATTTTATGGGCGTGAACATCTGATGCTAAGACGTGACCGGTCTGATTGAGCTTTTCACCAATGTGGCAAGCTTTACCACCAGGAGCGCTACATGTATCAAGGATTGCGTCCCCCGTTTCAGGTTGTAGTACGTTTGCGACAAACATCGAACTTTTATCTTGAATGGAAACTTTCCCTGCTTTGAAAAGCCCACTCGTCATAATCGGTTTGCCTGAGACATGTAAACATTCTGGCAGTTCATCACATGTTTCTACTTGATAGCCTTCAGTTTCTAACTGGGCTTTTGCTTCGGAAGGAGTGATACGCGTTTCGTTAACACGCACGGTTTGTGGTGCAGACTGCAACATCGCTTTCGCAATATCACGTGTTTGATCTAGACCATGATGCGTCGTCCAATGTTCAATAATCCATAGCGGAATACTGTATTCAATGCTGATACGCTTCTTAGGGTCTTTAATCTCGTCAAATGAGGCGAGCTCGTGATTCATCAAACTACGTAAAATCGCATTAACGACGTTACCTTGATGACGACCGCCACGGGCTTTCGCGATTTCCACCGCTTCATTTATAATCGCGTGATTCGGTATTTTATTTAAGTAAACATATTGGTAAATACTCATCCAAAGAAGCTGACGCACCCAACGTTTGATGCGCGTATTCACATGAGGTTTCAGGAAATAATCGAGTGCATAACGACGTGCTAGCGTACCGTATACGAGTTCCGTATATAAGCCACGGTCACTTGAACTCAGATGATACTCATTTAAGACGTCATTGATGATGAGATTACTATAAGCACCTTCTGTTTCAATCTTCTCTAGCGTGTCATATGCGAGCTGTCGCGCTGTTGTCATACGAGTTCCTTCCCAACTAAGTCTTCTTGAACGCCACTTAAGAAGTTCGCTACAGGCATACGTTTTTTACCTGAAAGTTGAATTTCTTTAAGCGCTATTGCGTCATCTGAACCTGTACCGACGATAATGGCTTTCTTAGTTGTTTCGATGATTTGGCCTGGTTCACCTTGTTTATCTGAGACAATTTGAGCGTCGAACACTTTCATATTTTTATCGTCCATTTTCGTAAAGCCTACAGGCCATGGTGATAAACCTCGAATTTGGTTATAGACATCTTGTGCTGCATTGTGCCAGTTGATGTGTTCATCTTCACGGCTAATGTTTGAAGCGAAAGTTGCTTCTGAGTCGTCCTGAGGCGTACGTGGATTTGTGCCATCTAATACGCTCGGTAATACACGTTCAAGTAGTGACGTACCGACTTCACTTAATTTATCATGTAAAGAACCTACGTTATCGTCATCTTCAATTTTGACACGTTTTTGTTCGATAATGTCACCAGCATCAAGTTTTTTAGCCATGTACATGATGGAAATACCTGAGTATTCCTCGCCTTCAATAATCGCTTTATGGATCGGCGCACCGCCGCGGTATTTCGGTAATAAAGAAGCGTGCACGTTAATCGCACCATATTTCGGATGATTTAGGAGTGATTCTGGCAGTAACTGACCAAATGCAGCCGTTACAATAACATCAATATCCATATTCAATAAGGTTTCCAGTTCTTCTGAACCATTAAGTTTCTCAGGTTGTAGCACTTCGATGTCGTGTTCAAGTGCAACTTTTTTTACAGGCGGTGGTGTCAGTTGGCGTTTACGTCCTACTTTACGATCAGGTTGCGTCACAACTGCTGTAACGTCGTAGTTTTGAATTAACATTTCTAATACACCAGTTGAAAAGTCAGGTGTACCCATAAATACAATTTTACTCATCTTCTAATAACGCCTCCAATTCCTCTTCAGTTATTTCTCTTTTCATTTTATCAGTAAATAAAATACCATTAAAGTGGTCACATACGTGAAGTATCATGCGCGCAATATCATCGTATGCAGTAAGTTCAACTTCCCTACCATTAACGTCAAAACTTTTCACCTTAATCATTTGAGGTCTTTCCACGATACCAAATACATCAGGCTGACTAATACTACCTTCCACATCTTCTTGTGTTTCATCAGACGTTGCGACAATGTCTGGGTTAATGAGTTGCAGTAAGCCATCTGGCCCCATATCAACAATGGCAATTTGCTGATCGATACCGACTTGTGGTGCCGCGATAGCTTGACCACCCTCTTGATATAGAGTGTCTTCTAAATCAGCGAGATAGTCCTTTAGTTGTTGGTCGAATGTCTCAACTTGCTTAATGTGTTTTTTTAATAAAGGGTGCGTGGCTTTCACGAGTTTCAAAGCGCCCATAATCATGTCTCCTTTAAAAATTCATCACACCATTATAACGTAGATTCATTTAAATTGCGATAGCTTGCCTCCATTCCTTTTGAAAAGGAAAATCGAGCAAAGACTGCTAAAGTCCTCACTCGATTTAAATATACTTACATCATCATTTCTGGATTAATATCAATTTTTAATGAAAGTTTATCTTTAATATATCTTTCATGATAGTAATCATCTAAATAGTTTAACGCTTCATGTAGTTCAGGTTCACGTTTATATTTGACTAAGATTTGAAAGCGATACTCGTTATTAATTCGAGATAAAGCTGCTGGCGACGGTCCGAGAACGAGCGCTTTATCTGATAAATGTTGTAGTAAAATGCCATGAATATGTTTCGAAGCAAGCATCACTTCTTTCATATCGGTATGTGAAATCGTAAAGTTCACTAAGAAATAGTACGGCGGATATTTCCCGATTTGACGATAGTTCATTTCTTTATCGTAAAAGGACTTAAAGCGATTCTCCTTCACGTCGTTGATCGCATAATGATCTGGGTTATACGTTTGGATGATAACTTGACCTTCTTTTTCATGACGACCTGCTCGTCCAGATACTTGAGTTAGAAGCTGGTACGTACGCTCGCTTGAACGAAAGTCCGGTAAGTTCAATAGTGTGTCGGCATTTAAGACACCTACAAGCGTAATGTTAGGGAAATCAAGGCCTTTGGCGATCATCTGTGTACCTAAGAGAATATCCCCTTCGCCACGCTCAAATTTGGATAGTAGCTTTTCATGAGCGCCCTTACGAGAAGTCGTATCAACATCCATACGAATGATATTCGCGTCCATAAATTCTTGTTGCAACAACTCTTCAACGCGCTGTGTGCCAGTACCCATTTGACGAATGTGTTCACTTTCACAGCTTGGGCACTGTGACGGCGCGTTAGTTTGATAGTTACAATAGTGACAACGCAACTGATCGGTCGTCTTATGATAGGTTAATGAAATATCGCAATTCGGACACATCGGAACATGACCACAATCACGACATAACATGAATGATGCATAGCCACGTCGATTTAAAAACAACACGATTTGTTCATTTAAATCTAAGCGTTTCTGAATCGCTTCTCGCAATGATTCAGAGAACATCGAGCGGTTACCGTTAGCGAGTTCATCACGCATATCGACAATATCGATGGACGGCATTTGTTGTTGATTCACACGCTCATCCAAAGTGAGAAGCGTATACACGCCCTTCTCTGCACGCGCATAACTTTCAAGACTCGGCGTCGCACTCCCGAGTATCAATGGGCAGTTATGATATTCACTACGCCACTTCGCGATTTCTCGCGCGTGGTATCTCGGGTAATCCTCCTGTTTATACGTCGACTCATGTTCTTCATCGATAATTATCATCCCTAAATGTTTAAAGGGCGCAAAGATGCTCGAGCGCGCACCTACTGAAACTTTCGCATGGCCATCACGAATTTTTTGCCACTCATCATAACGTTCGCCTTTAGATAAACCTGAGTGCAGCACCGCTACATCATCACCGAATCGGCGCTTAAATCGCAATACCATTTGCGGCGTCAACGCGATTTCAGGCACTAACATAATCGCTTCAAGCCCTTTATCGAGCACCTCTTCAATCGTTTGAAGATAGATTTCCGTTTTACCAGAGCCCGTGACACCATGAAGTAGAAACGTTTCCGCTTTACCTTCTTGAATCGTCTGATGAACAGTGTCAAAGACATCCTGCTGCTTCGCCGTTAATGTCTTCTTAGGCTCTTGCTCGAAGATACGTGACTCGAAAGGATCGCGCTCCACAATCGCGTCGTACTTCTCTAACACACCCTGTTTCGTTAGCGTATCAATACTCGACTTTGAAAAGCCCATTTCGTCTAGCTCTTGTAAGAAGACATCACGATGCTGTTCATCTAATAAATACAAGAATACGTCTTGCTGCTTTTTCGCACGCTTTAACATTTCGAGCGTATCATCTGTTCGGTACGTTTCCTCGATTCGTACCGCTTTCTTCGTTTTCTTTTTCACATTTTGCGTCAGTAACGTCGTTTCTTCAATTGCGCCTTCTTTCATCCACTTCAAAAGCACTTCCAAATGTTCATTTTTTTGAGCGTCTTTATATTGATACAAGCCATCTTTATTGAAATAACGACTTAAATCATCAGGTACATCGAGCGGTTTGACGATTTTAAAAGCTTTCGTGTATTTGGCTTTTACAGCACTCGGCAACATCGCTTCAAGCAGTGAAATACGTTTCGTTACGAAATATTTTCGATACCATTCCGTTAATGCAATCATTTCTGAAGTTAACTCAGGTTTAATATCTTTAACTTCTATAATATTTTTGAGTTTATGAGACGTTTCAACTTCGTCATCGGTTGATACCTTGACCACATACCCTTGAATCGTTCGAGGACCAAATGGAACGACCACGCGCACACCCACTGTCACAACAGGTTCTAATTCCTTTGGTATGAAATAATCGAACGTCTTATCTACACTTTTAGAAGGTATGTCGACGATTACTTTTCCAATCATTTATTGCCACCTACGTTCTAATTCCTCAATCAAAGCTTTAGCTAAAGTGCCTTTGTCTGCCTTTTGAAAAGCCCTTTCCGTACCATCTTTAAAATACATTATCACTTCGTTATCATCGCTTTTAAAGCCAATTGAAGTGTCGCCCACATTATTCGCAATAATCACATCAGCATTTTTACGTTTTAATTTACCAGTCGCATACTTTTTGATATCTTGCGTTTCAGCCGCAAAGCCTACAAGTTTTTGATGGGTCTTATGTTCTCCGAGATACTTTAATATGTCTGTGGTACGTTTGAAAGTAACACTTAAGTCGCCTTCTTGCTTCTTCATTTTATGTTCTAAAGTCTCAATTGGCGTATAATCCGAAACTGCAGCCGTTTTAAATACGACATCTTGTGATTCATAAACGGACTTAACCGCTTGGAACATATCTTCGGCGCTCGTCACACTTAAAAAGTAAACGCCTTGTGGTGGTTCGAGGTACGTCGGACCACTTACTAACGTAACGTTCGCACCTTTTTCAACGAGTGCCTCCGCGATTTTATACCCCATTTTCCCAGAGGCGCGATTTGAAACAAAGCGTACCGGGTCGATCGTTTCAACAGTAGGACCTGCCGTAATCAACACGTTCTTGTCATTGAAGTAACCTGATGACTCGGATTGCGAAACGTTTGAAGCGTCCATCGTGTGTTCGACAAATTTTATAATATTTAGCGGCTCTTCCATACGACCTTTCGCAACATAACCACATGCGAGGAAACCTTCGCCAGGCTCTATAAAATGGTAGCCATCTTTCTTTAAAGTAGCCATATTGTGTTGAATACGTTGATTCTCATACATATGCACGTTCATCGCAGGCGCTATAAATTTCGGCGTATTGGTCGCAAGGAGCGTTGACGACACCATGTCATCAGCTAAACCTAAACTTAACTTCGAAATCGTATTTGCTGTAGCCGGTGCCACTATAATCGCATCAGCCCAGTCGCCTAGCGTGATGTGTTGAATTTCAGCAGGATTTTGTTCGTTAAATGTATTCGTGTAAACTGCTTCACGACTAATCGCTTGAAAGGATAAAGGTGTCACAAATTCTAACGCGTGCGGCGTCAACATCACGCGCACCGTATAGCCGCGCTGCGTAAGCTTACTTGTTAAATCAATCGCTTTATATGCAGCAATACCGCCAGTCACTGCAAGTAATATATTCTTCATCGTCAATTTTGTCCTCCTGTTCACTATCACTAACTCTTATCATCTTACATGAAATTTTGGAATTCATAAAACAAATCATTTAACTTATTTGGGATTCGTGTAATTTAGTCGCTTGCCGTTGCTTAGGGTGATTGTTTTGAATGGTTAAATACTTGTGGGAAGCGCACAAGCTGGCAACGGTGCGCTTAGCAACTTGTCATGCCGTCACTAGTTGGCAACGGCTCGCTTAGCAACTTGTCGCGTCGTCACTAGTTGGCAACGGGCTTCTTACCAAATTGTGATACTGTCACTAGTTGGCAACGGCTCGCTTAACAACTTGTCGTGTCGTCACTAGTTGGCAAAGGGCCTCTTAGCGACTTGTCGTGTCGTCACTAGTTGGCAACGGCTCGCTTAGCAACTTGTCGTGTCGTCACTAGTTGGCAACGGGACTTTTAGCAACTTGTCGTGTCGTCACTAGTTGGCAACGGGACTTTTAGCAACTTGTCGTGTCGTCACTAGTCGGTAACGGCCCTCTTAGCGACTTGTCGTGTCATCACTAGTTGGCAAAGGGCCTCTTAGCGACTTGTCGTGTCGTCACTAGTTGGCAACGGCTCGCTTAGCAACTTGTGGTTTCTTCACTAGTTGGCAACGGTGCAAGTAAAGCATAACTTTGTGCAACAATTAGAGCCATGTCGACTCTTCACTTGGTTTTTACTCCTATTTAAAAGCCATGTCATACTTCCACTTGGCTCTTATTCCTGATTAACAGCCATGTCGGCTATTCACTTGGCTCTTATTTCTATTTAACAGCCATGTCGACTCTTCACTTGGCTCTTACACTCATTTAACAGCCATGTCGACTCTTCACTTGGCTCTTATTTCTATTTAACAGCCATGTCGACTCTTCACTTGGCTCTTACACTCATTTTACAGCCATGTCGACTCTTCACTTGGCTCTTATTCCTATTTAACAGCCATGTCAGCTCTCCACTTGGCTCTTATACTCAGTTTACAGCCATGTCAACTCTCCACTTGGCTCTTATGCTCAGTTTACAGCCATGTCAACTCTCCACTTGGCTCTTATGCTCAGTTTACAGCCATGTCAGCTCTCCACTTGGCTCTTATAATCCGCCACACAACCGTACTTCATACCAATCTAACCATACTTAACTAAAAAAAGTACCACTTATCTTACAGCCCTGTGTGTAAGCGTGGTACTTTCAGCATCTTATCTTTCCTCTTCGACTTCTTTACGTTCAGGTACGATTTTACCTGATGCGATTTCTTCTAACGCACGTCCGACAGTTTTTTGAGTAACGTATTTATCCATTAATAAATCGTCTGGTTCTTCTTGAAGTTCTCTCGCGCGTTTAGCTGCAGTAGTAGCGATTAAATATTGAGAATTTACTTTTTCTGTAAGTTTATTTAATGGTGGGTATAGCATTATTTTTTGGCCTCCAATATCATTTTACGGTATTTTGCTTCAATGCGTTCACGCTTTAGATGTTCTGCCTTTACGATAGCTTGAACACGTTCTTTCGCAAGTTCAACTTCGTCGTTCACTACGACGTAATCATAAAGATTCATCATTTCAACTTCTTTACGTGCTTCATTAACACGAGACTGAATTTTTTCATCAGATTCAGTTCCACGACCTACCAGTCGATCACGTAAATGATCAAGACTTGGTGGTGCTAAGAATATGAATAAGGCATCTGGAAACTTCTTACGTACTTGTTTAGCACCTTCAACTTCAATCTCTAAAAAGACATCGTAGCCTTCATCCATAGTATCCTTAACATATTGTACAGGTGTACCATAGTAATTGCCAACATATTCAGCATACTCAATAAATTGATCTGCTTCAATTAATTGTTCGAATTCTTTCTTTGTTTTAAAAAAGTAATCAACGCCGTCAACTTCACCTTCACGCATTTGTCTTGTTGTCATTGAAATCGAATATTTGAAAGAAGTTTCTGGATCGTCGAATATACGCTTTCTTACTGTACCCTTTCCAACACCAGATGGACCAGATAAAACAATTAATAAACCTTTTTCAGTATCCATGCATTTCGACCTTTCTCAATCATTCTTGTATTTATTATAATATATTACCATAACTTAATTATGATTGTATAGCACATCAGGTGAAACTTTGCTATATGATTTACGTATCGCTTCATGGTACAATAATATAATGATTTCATAGTAAAGGTGGCGAATTAAAATGGCTTTTGATGGATTATTTACCAAGAAAATGGTCGAATCATTACAATTTCTCGTATCAGGACGCATTCATAAAATTAATCAGCCTGAGAACGATACGATTATTATGGTGGTCAGACAAAATCGTAAAAACCATCAACTTCTATTATCGATCCATCCCAACTTTTCAAGAATTCACATCACTGAAAAGAAATATGACAACCCATTTGACCCACCGATGTTCGCTCGCGTATTTAGAAAGCATCTTGAAGGCGGGATTATAAGAGCTGTGCGCCAAATCGACAATGACAGACGCATTGAAATTGATATCAAAAGTAAAGATGAAATTGGCGACACGATTTATCGTACGGTAATCCTTGAGATTATGGGTAAACATAGTAATTTAATTCTCGTTAATGATGAACGTAAAATTATTGAAGGATTTAAACATTTAACGCCAAATACGAACCAGTATCGTACGGTGATGCCTGGCTTTCAATATGATGCACCGCCTAGTCAGAATAAAGTGAATCCGTATGAGATTAACCCGGCTGACGTGAATCGATATGTAGACTTTAATAGCGGTCGTATTGATCGACAACTCCTTCATAATTTCGAAGGTTTTAGCCCGTTAATTACGAAAGAAATTACAGAGCGCCGTTCGTTTATGACGACGACTACACTGCCAGAGGCTTTTGAAGAGGTGATGAATGAAACGAAAGGTGAACCAACGCCTATCTTTCATAAGAATCACGAGACTGGTAAAGAAGATTACTATTTCATGAATTTAACGACGTTCAATGATGATGTGATGACGTTTGATTCGTTGCATGATTTACTTGATCGTTATTACGAGGCACGAGGTGAGCGTGAACGCGTTAAGCAACGTGCAAATGATTTAGTGAAGTTTGTGGCGCAGCAGCTGCATAAGTATCAGAATAAATTGGGTAATCTTGAAAAGGACTTGGAAGCGACGAAAGATAAAGAGCAGCAACAACTTTATGGTGAGCTTATCACGGCTAATATTTATCGTATCGAGCAGGGTGATGAATCAGTTGAAGCGCTCAATTACTATACGAATGAAGATGTTGAAATTCCGTTAAATCCAACGAAATCCCCTTCTGAAAATGCCCAATACTACTACAAGCAATACAATCGTATGAAAACACGTGAACATGAGTTGAAACATCAAATTTCCTTAACGAAGGAAAATATTGATTACTTTATGAGGTTAGAACAGCAACTTCAACATATCACGGTTGACGATATTGACGATATACGTGAGGAGCTCGAAGAACAAGGGTTTGTTAAACAGCGTAAGAAGCATAAGAAGAAAAAGAAACATAAGATTCAACTTCAGAAGTATGCATCTAGCAATGGCGATACGATTTTAGTTGGTAAGAATAATAAGCAGAATGATCATCTGACGAATAAAGAAGCGCGTAAGTCGCATTTATGGTTCCACACGAAAGACATTCCTGGTTCACATGTCGTGATCTTAAATGATGCGCCAAGCGAAACGACGATTAAAGAAGCGGCTATGATTGCGGCTTACTTTTCAAAAGCAGGACAATCTGGACAAGTGCCTGTAGATTATACAAAGATTCAACATGTTCATAAACCATCTGGCGCTAAACCAGGGTTTGTGACGTATGATAATCAGAAGACGCTATACGCAACACCTGATTACGACAAGATTAAAGCAATGAAAGTTGAATAATATAGAAGAAACTCGGGACAAGCATATGGATGAGATGTAAGACTTCGCTTCAAGTAAACATTGGATTGAAGCGGTACATCGGACCATATGATACAAGTCCCGAGCTTTTTTAATACGGCTTAATTATTTCTTTTCAGGTAGCGCTAATTGGAAGTTCACGCCGAATTTATCTTGAACCCAAGCGAATTCGCGGAACGTCGGTGGCATTTCAGTTTTAGGCATTAAAATTGCGCCTTCTTCTTTTAAGCCATTGTATAACGTATCGAATTCGAATTGATCTTTTACTGTCACGTATAATGACATAGCTGGATTCATTTCAATATCAACGCCGTTTACGTTGTCGATAGCCATAAATACTTGGCCATTAAGTTTAAAGATAGCGTGTTGAACCGCACCAGGTGCTGGACCATCTTCGTCATATTTAACCATTGTTACAATTTCGCTATCTTCAAATAATTGTGTATATGTTTGGATTGCTTCTTCTGCTTGACCATTAAACATTAAGAACGTCGTAATTTTAGGTATTTTCATTTGTCATTCCTCCATAGATTGTTGTCACGAAATACTGTCATCGTATATGATGAAGTAACAGACGTATTTTTTTACTTTCACATATTACTATAACCCGTTACAATCAAGTTAAATCATGAATGGAGGTAATCCAATGTTTGTATCATCATTTGGATCAGTAATTGCAGGGCTTATAGCATTTTTCATTGTTATGGTCATCGGTTACATACTCGTGAAAATGTTCATCCGATAATATATAAAGTGTGAGGCGTTAGGTGCCGTCACACTTTTTACTTTTTCTAAAGGTCGTTTTTCGATTTCACCGAACGCTTCGCAAACTTATAAATGTCGTTATGCGCGTCTTCATGCTTAACTCGGTCGACATGCCTCGATTCATCCAAGATATCATTTTCCCCTTTTAAAAAGGCATTCAACTGCTTAGAGTACTTTTCCTGCTTCTTCGTAATCATTCCAGATCCCCTTTAATTAAGACATCACTTTTTTACTAGTATACGTAATTTGAGTGATAAGTAAAGCTATAAGGGTGCTTGCGTTGTTGGGTTTTGGTGGATTAATGTGGTTTAAACTAATTGTTCATTTTTAATGAGGACGTTCAGAGAGAGGTTTGGATGATTTTTCCTTTTGAAAATGAGGGCAGTTGAACGAACCGTCTTGATGAATGAATTTTAAATAAACTTTTATTCAACGATTTATCGCGGTTACTTCTCTTTTAGAAAATGGGAGTCGCGACCGTTTATACTAATCGCCAGTCCTAATCTATTGCTTTTGGTACTATCATTTATTCATTTGTGAAATGTGGTGACTTTTCTTGTCCCGCAAGAAAAGTTATGGCACACTGAAGGCGTATCATGATTAGAAGAATTTTTGATTGGAAGTTTTAGACAGTTTTTTTTACAAGAATTTTCAAACGTGTAAATCAAATAGACCTTAATTTACAAGACTTCGTAAACGTGTAAATCAAACGGGTCTTGATTTACAAGAATTTTCAAACGTGTTAAACAAACGGGCCTTGATTTACAAGACTTCAAAAACGTGTTAAACAAACGGGCCTTGATTTACAAGAATTCAAAAACGTAGTAAAT
>NZ_JH815593.1:729741-779446 GCF_000298075.1 Staphylococcus massiliensis CCUG 55927
CCTGATTTACAAGACTTCAAAAACGTGTAAATCAAACGGGGCTTGATTTACAAGAACTTTTCAAACGTGTAAATCAAATAGACCTTAATTTACAAGACTTCGTAAACGTGTAAATCAAACGGGTCTTGATTTACAAGAATTTTCAAACGTGTTAAACAAACGGGCCTTGATTTACAAGACTTCTGAAACGTGTGAAACAAACAAGCCTTGATTTACAAGACTTCAAAAACGTGTAAATCAAATGAGTCTTGATTTACAAGACTTTTCAAACATGTAAATCAAACGGGGCTTGATTTACAAGACTTCTGAAACGTGTAAAACAAACAGGCCTTGATTTACAAGAATTCATAAACATGTAAATCAAACGGTTCTTGATTTACAAGACTTCTGAAACGTGTAAAACAAACAGGGCTTGATTTACAAGACTCTGTAAACTTGTAAAACAAACGGGCCTTGATTTACAAGATTCTGTAAACGTGTAAAACAAACGGGCCTTGATTTACAAGACTTCAGAAACGTGTAAAACAAACGGGCCTTAATTTACAAGACTCTGTAAACTTGTAAAACAAACGGGCCTTAATTTACAAGACTCTGCAAACGTGATAATCCAACGCCCTCCGTTTATCAAGACTTAGCAAACGTGATAATCCAACGGCCTCTGTTTATCAAGACTTAGCAAACGTGATAATCCAACGCCCTCTGTTTATCAAGACGCGTCAAACGTGATAATCCAACGCCCTCTGTTTATCAAGACGCATCAAACGTGATAATCCAACGCCCTCCGTTTATCAAGACACTGCAAACGTGATAATCCAACGCCCTCTGTTTATCAAGACGCGTCAAACGTGATAAACCAACGCCCTTCCGTTTATCAAGACGCTGCAAACGTGATAATTCAAGCCCTTCCGTTTATCAAGACGCTGCAAACGTGATAATCCAGACCCTGCACTTTATCAAAACCCAACAATTATGATAAACCCCGTCACACGACTACCTCTTAAAACAAAAAAAGCACAGACGAAGTCGCGTTCGCAACCGCCTGTGCCTTATACAATCGATATCTCTATCTCAAATTTATAAATTATTACGCCATTCGACTAGCGTTTCAATATCTTCTTCCTTAATCGCGCCTTCTTCTTTAGCGACTTCGATTAATTCATCGTAGTTACTTAATGTGTAGAACGGCATGTCGATGTCTTTAAATGCATCAACTGACTTTTGTAAGCCGTAAGTGAAGATGGCTACAACGCCAACAACATTAGCGCCCGCTTCTTTCAAAGCGTCTACTGCTGTAATTGAAGAACCGCCTGTAGAGATTAAATCTTCAATTACGACAACGTTTTTACCTTCTGACTTAGCACCTTCGATTTGATTACCTTTACCGTGGCTTTTGCTTTTAGAGCGCACGTAGTTCATAGGTAAGTTCATTTTCTCAGAGATGTAAGCAGCATGCGGGATACCCGCTGTAGCAGTACCTGAGATCACGTCGACGTTCTCAAAGTTCTCTTCAATGAGCTTGATTAGACCGTCACGGATTTCTGAGCGTACGTCAGGATAACCTAAAGTTACGCGGTTATCACAATAAATTGGTGATTTGATGCCAGAACTCCAAGTAAATAAATCGTTAGGAGAAAGTGAAACTGCCTCAATATCAAGTAAAGACTTTGCGATTTGTTTTGCCATTTATCTTAACCAACTTTCTTTAATTTCTTTATAACTTTGGACTGGGTCCGTACTCTGTGTAATTGGTCGACCGACAACGATATGTGTCGAACCGTTTTGTCTTGCTTCTTCTGGTGTCGTTACACGTTTTTGATCATCTCTATTCGCATTTTCTAGTCGAATGCCTGGCGTGACTTTTAAAAAGGCTTCGCCAATCTCGTCAGTTATTAACTTCGCTTCTAAAGGTGAACATACGACGCCGTCAAGACCTGCAGATTGTGCTAACTTTGCATAATTTAATACAGCGTCTTCAATGCTTGTTTGAATGTTCTGTTCGTCATGTAACATCGCTTCAGTAGTTGACGTTAGCTGGGTCACAGCAATAATTTTAATATCTGGATTTACGCTACGTAAGCCTTCAATAGCGGCCTTCATCATTTCAGTACCGCCAGCAGCATGCACATTAACTAAGTCAACATCAAGTTTCGCTAGGCCTTCCATAGCTTTCTTCACTGTATTTGGAATATCATGCAGTTTCAAATCTAAGAAAATCGCGTGCCCACGAGATTTAATCTTTTCAATGAGACGCGGACCTTCCTGATAGAAAAGCTCCATCCCAACTTTTACGAAAAGGGGTTCGTCAAATTGGTCTAAAAATGTTTCGACCTTCTCAAGAGAATTAAAATCTAGTGCAATAATTGGTAAGTCTTTCATTATTTTAACACCTCGTGTGTACGTCCTTTTAGGTCGTGAATATGGTTAACTCCAAGCTCGTCTAAGCGTTTCGGTAGTTCGTCGATAATTTCTTTACAAACTAAAGGATTCTGGAAGTTGGCTGTACCTACTGCAACGGCATCAGCGCCTACTGAAATAAAGTCGATAACATCTTGCGCGTTCTGAATACCGCCCATTGCGATAATCGGAATATCAACAACTTGTCTAACTTGATACACCATACGCATCGCAACAGGTTTAATTGCAGGACCACTTAAACCACCTACGACATTATGAATGATAGGTTTACCAGTATTTGCATCAATACGTAAGCCAACTAAAGTGTTGATCATCGTTAAACCGTCCGCATGTTCACTAATCGCTTGTGCCATCTCAACGATATTCGTTACATTCGGCGATAATTTCACATAAACAGGGACTTCTGAAACGGCTTTAACTTGCTTCGTTAACTCACTCGCAACTTCGGGATCAACGCCGAACTGCATACCGCCTTCTTTAACATTTGGACATGAAATATTAAGTTCTAATGCGTGAACGTTCGGTGCTTTAGAAATATGTTCAGCAACATATACGTAATCTTCTAATACAGACCCTGCTACGTTCGCTATAATCGGCGTATCATATTTTTCTAAAGCTTTTAACTCATGTTCAACGATATGATGAACGCCTGGGTTTTGTAACCCAATTGCGTTAATCATACCACTATCTGTTTCCGCAACACGTGGCGTTTCATTACCGTATCTCGCTTCTTTTGTAGCAGCCTTAATCATGATGGCACCAAGTTCGGATAAGTCATAGAATTGACCGAACTCTGCACCAAACGCAAAGCAACCACTTGCAGGCATGACTGGATTTTTAAGTTCTAAACCTGGAATTGAAACATTTAATCGACTCATAAGATGACCTCTCCTTTTTTGAATACGGGACCATCCGTACAAACTTTCACGTAGCCGTTTTCCTCAGGTGTATGACATACACAAGCGTAACAAGCGCCAATGCCACAACCCATGCGTTCTTCTAATGATAGAAAACCGTTTACATCAACTAAGCCCTCGTGATTTGTGATGGCTTTTAACATAGGTTTAGGACCACACGTGTAGTACGTGTCATAATCTTGAGGAAGTGCTGAAATCACGTCTGTAACGAAACCTTTCGTACCGTTCGTACCATCTTCGGTCGCAATGTACGTATCGCCAAGTTCTCTAAATTTCTCTTCGTAAAAGACATCTTTCGCAGACTTGAATCCAAGAACATGAACGGTTTCGATACCGCGCTTATTTAATTGCTTAGAGAGTTCATATAACGGTGGAACACCAATACCGCCACCAACGAGTAACGCCTTGTGCTTCGCTTCATCTACAGGAAAACCGTTTCCAAGCGGCGCTATGATGTCGAGTTCATCTTGTTGGTTGAGTTTCGCAAGTTTTTTCGTACCTTCACCTTCTGCACGAAATAACATTGTAAACGTATCTTGTTCTGAATCAATATCACAAATTGAAATCGGGCGTCTTAACATGTGTAAAGACCCTTCTCCTACTTTAATGTGAACGAATTGACCAGGTTCTTTCATGTTTTTAGTTACAGGTCCTTTAACTTTTAACTCATAAATGCGATCTGCAATTTGACGATTGGAGACTACTGTCATTTTTTCCACCGTTCAATTCCTCCTCTTACATATTTTTCATATCAAATGTAATCACTTCGATAACGTCTGTTAATGCGCTTGCTGTATCAAGTGATGTTAAGCATGGTACGCCGTTCTCAACCGTTGTACGTCTGATTTGGAAACCATCACGTTCAACGAGTTTACCTTTTGTCATTGTATTAATAACGATTTGAACGTCACCGTCTTGAATTTTAGCAAGTAAATCGTGTTCGCCACCGATTTTTTCAACCTTTTCAACAGGGATATCGTTCGCTTCAAGATATTTCGCAGTACCTTCTGTTGCGATAATTTTGTAACCGACGTTTTGTAAACGTTTCGCGATTTTAAGACTTTCTTCTTTGTCTTTATCACTTACTGTGATGAGCACGGTACCATAGTCTTTAACTTCAAAGCCGCTTGCAGTTAATGCTTTGAAAAGGGCTTTTTCTAGAGTTAAATCACGACCCATTACTTCACCTGTTGATTTCATTTCAGGCCCAAGCGTAATGTCGACGTTCTTAAGCTTATTGAAACTGAATACTGGTGCTTTAACGAAGACACCTTCTTTGTAAGGTTGAATACCTTGTTTGTAGCCTGAGTCAGCTAGTTTGTGACCCATAATCGCACGCATTGCTTCTTGTGCCATAGGAATTTCAGTAATCTTACTTAAGAATGGTACCGTACGGCTTGAACGTGGGTTTACTTCTAATACATATACGCCGTCATGTGTTAACACGAATTGGATGTTAATCAGACCAATGATATTAAGGCCTTTTGCTAAACGGATTGTGAAATCTTCAAGCGTATTGATTTCGTCTTCAGTTAACGTTTGCGGTGGATATACCGCAATGGAGTCACCAGAGTGAACACCAGCACGTTCGATGTGTTCCATGATACCTGGGATTACGACGCTTTCACCATCTGAAATCGCGTCTACTTCGATTTCTTTACCTGTTAAGTAACGGTCAACTAAGACAGGATGTTCTGGACTTGCTTTAACTGCTTGATTCATGTAGTTCTCAAGTTCCTTATCGTTATAAACGATTTCCATCGCACGTCCACCTAGAACGTAGGAAGGTCTTACAACGACTGGGTAACCGATATCACGCGCATTCTCAAGCGCTTCTTTCGCTGAAGTTGCCGTCTTACCTTTAGGTTGAGGCACACCAATCTTATTTAAAAGCGCTTCGAATTCTTTACGATCTTCAGCACGGTTTAAGTCTTCTAACGTAGTGCCAAGAATCTTAACGCCGTGACGTTCAAGTTTATCCGCTAAGTTAATCGCAGTTTGACCACCGAATTGAACGACAACACCTTTAGGTTTCTCAAGTTCAACAATGTTCATCACATCTTCGTCTGTTAACGGTTCGAAGTAAAGTTTGTCTGAAATTGAGAAGTCTGTTGAAACAGTTTCAGGGTTGTTGTTCACGATAATCGCTTCATATCCAGCATTTTGGATAGCCCATACTGCGTGTACCGTCGCATAGTCGAATTCAACACCTTGACCGATTCGGATTGGACCTGAACCTAGTACGATAATTTTTTCTTTATCTGAAACGTCTGATTCATTTTCAGTTTCATATGTGCCATAGAAGTATGGTGTCTTAGATTCGAACTCAGCAGCACATGTATCTACCATTTTATATACTGGGAAGATGCTATGTTCTTTTCTTAAATTGTAAACCTCTTCTTCAGTCATATCGAAACGGTGCGCAATCGTTTTGTCGCTGAATCCAAATTGTTTCGCAAAGTGAAGGTATTCAGGATCACCTTTGTGCGCTTTAAGTTGATGTTCGATTTCAATGATGTTTTTAAATTTATTTAAGAAGAAGTAATCCATATCTGTCATGTCGTGAATTTCTTTTAAAGACATACCGCGACGAATCGCTTCACCGATAAAGAAGATACGTTCATCGTCTTGACGTTCGATACGATCTTTAATTTCAGCTAACGTAAATTTGTCGCCATTAGGTAAGCCTAGGTGATGGACACCGTATTCAAGTGAACGAATAGCCTTTAACAGAGACTCCTCGTACGTACGGCCAATCGCCATAACTTCACCAGTTGCTTTCATTTGCGTACCAAGTTGACGAACACCTTTGTCGAATTTATCGAATGGGAAACGTGGAATCTTAGAAATCACATAGTCTAATGCTGGTTCGAAAGCCGCGTAAGATGTACCTGTTACAGGGTTTAACATTTCGTCTAACGTTAAACCAACTGAAATTTTAGCTGCGAGTTTCGCAATTGGGTAACCTGTTGCTTTTGATGCAAGGGCTGATGAACGTGACACACGTGGGTTAACCTCAATGATGTAATAATTTAATGAATATGGATCTAACGCAAGTTGTACGTTACAACCACCTTCAATTTTCAACGCACGAATTACCTTTAACGATACGTCACGAAGCATTTGATATTCTTGATCTGTTAAAGTTTGGCTTGGTGCCACAACAATTGAGTCACCTGTGTGAATACCAACTGGGTCGATATTCTCCATGTTACAAACAACAATCGCGTTATCATTATGGTCACGCATAACTTCATATTCTATTTCTTTATAACCTGCGATTGATTTCTCGATTAAACATTGTGTCGCTGGGCTATATTTCAGTCCGTTAGAAACGACTTCATGAAGTTCCTCATCGTTATAACAAATACCGCCACCAGTTCCGCCTAAAGTAAAGGCTGGACGTACAATTAATGGGTAGCCTACTTCTTCTTTAAAAGCAATCGCTTGTTCAAGCGTGTTTACGATATCACTTTCAGGAACTGGTACGTTCAGTTCAGACATTAAGTTTCTGAATTGTTCTCTATCTTCAGCTTGTTCAATTGATTCTAAAGTTGTACCAAGTAATTCAACATGGTTTTCAGCTAGCACACCACTTTTATGAAGTTCAATTGCCATGTTAAGACCTGTTTGACCCCCTAATGTAGGTAAAAGCGCGTCTGGTTGTTCTTTACGAATGATACGTGCGATAAAGTCATGAGTAAGCGGTTCGATATAAACTTTGTCCGCTACTTCTTTATCTGTCATGATTGTCGCTGGGTTTGAGTTAACTAAGATCACACGGTACCCTTCTTCTTTAAGTGCTAGACAAGCTTGCGTACCAGCGTAGTCGAACTCAGCAGCTTGTCCAATGATGATTGGACCTGAACCAATGACTAATATTGTATTGATATCTGTACGTTTAGGCATGAACATCCGTCTCCTTTTCTTTAAATTCGTTCATCATTTGAATAAAATCATCAAATAAAGGATTTGAATCTGTTGGACCTGGGCAAGCTTCTGGGTGATATTGTACAGAGAATGCAGGTAAAGAAGTATGTTTTAACCCTTCAACAGTTCCGTCGTTTAAAGCAACGTGCGTAATTTCTAGGTCTGTATCTTTAAGAGAATCTTTATCGATCGCATATCCATGGTTTTGACTTGTTAAGGCAATTTTACCTGTAGCTAAGTCTTTGACTGGATGGTTCGCACCACGGTGACCGAACTTCATCTTATATGATGTAGCGCCTTGTGATAGCGCGAATAATTGGTGACCAAGGCATATACCGAAGAATGGAATTTTACCAATAATACCTTTAATCATTTCAACGGCACATTGTACATCATCAGGGTCCCCTGGTCCGTTAGATAACATTACACCATCTGGTGACATGTTTAAGATTGTTTCTGCCGTCGTATCATAAGGTACGACCGTAACGTTACAACCTCTAGCATTTAGTTCACGCACGATATTTTCTTTTTTACCAAAGTCGAGTAAGACAACGCTTAGGCCTTTTCCAGTAGAAATATAAGGTGTCTTCGTTGAAACGCGTTCAACTTGAGTTCTAGGGAACGTCTCTTGCTTTAATGTTTCTACCATTGCTTCAATTTCATCTTTGTTGTCAACGAAAGCTGCCTTTAATACGCCGTATTGACGAATCTTACGAGTAATACTACGTGTATCTACGCCGCTAATACCAGGGATGTTGTTCTTAACGAGGCAATCATGAAGCGTATATTGCGCTCTGAAGTGATTTGGTTGTAAACATGCTTCCTTAACCACAACGCCACTTAAAGTTAAATTTAACGCTTCGAAATCATCACGGTTAATACCGTAGTTACCAATTAATGGATATGTGAACGTGATAATTTGACCTGTGTATGATGGGTCTGAAATCGTTTCTTGGTAACCTGTCATTGCAGTGTTGAATACAATTTCACCTTTAGTTAGATCATCTGAACCTAATTTAAATCCTGGATAGAACGTGCCATCTTCTAAAACGAGATATCGTCTTTCTAACATTCAATTACGCCTCCTGATATTTGATTTCGCCGTCAACGATTGTAAGTACTGGATTACCAAATACGTGTTCACCTAAGAATGGTGTATTTGTTGCTTTAGATTTAAAGTCTTCACCTTTAATTTCATATTCTTGATCTAAATCGATCATTGTTAAGTCTGCAATTTTACCTTCAGCAAGTACGCCATAAGGTAATTTAAATGTTTGAGCAGGTTTAATTGTTAAGTAATCTACTAATTCTTGAAGTGACCAATCTCCATTCTTAACGAAGTTCGTGTAAAGTAATGGGAATGCTGTTTCACTACCAACAATACCGAATGGTGCTTTAACCATTGGTTGATCCTTTTCTTCGCTTGCATGTGGTGCATGGTCTGTCGCGATGCAGTCAATTGTACCGTCTCTTAACGCTTCGATTAATGCGTCGCGGTCTGCTTTACTTCTTAATGGTGGATTCATTTTATAGATCGCGTTGTCGCCTGGCACATCTTCTTCAGTTAATAATAAGTGGTGCGGCGTAACTTCAGCTGTTACTGGGATACCAGCTTTCTTCGCGTCACGAATCACGCGCACACTTTCCTTTGTAGATACATGGCATACATGATAGTGACAACCTGTAGCTTCACTTAATAACACGTCACGTGCAATTTGTACCGCTTCACAAATGTTTGGAATACCTGGGATGCCAAGTTCTTCGCTACGTTTACCTTGATGCATCGCACCGCCGTAAATAAGGCTGTTGTCTTCACAGTGCGCAACGATCGCTTTATCTTGTTTCTTAGCTTCAATCATTGCTTCGTACATCATTTTAGCTTCTTGAACACCTACGCCATCATCTGTAAAAGCAAAGACGCCATTTTCTTTTAAGCTTTCGAAATCAACTAAATTTTTACCTGCTTGGCGTTCTGTAATTGATGCGTAAGGTAACACACGCACTTGTGCAGATTCTTTAATAATTTGATTTAACTTTTCGATATTTTCAACTGTGTCAGGAACTGGTTTCGTATTAGGCATTGGGCAAACTGTTGTAAAGCCACCACGTGCAGCTGCTTTCGTACCAGTTTCAATTGTTTCTTTATGTTCGCCACCTGGTTCTCTTAAATGAACGTGTACGTCGATTAAGCCAGGTGCTACAAATTTACCGTTAGCATCGATAACTTCAGCGTCATTAGGTGCTTCAACGTCCTCACCCATTGCTTTAATCGTTTGCCCTTCGATTAAGATATTTGTTGTCGTTAAGTTATTGTTTTCTAATACTTGCGCGTTTTTAATAAATAACATGATTAGTTCCCCTTTCGATTAATAAGTTGATTTAATACTGACATTCTTAAGTATACGCCGTTTTCCATCTGTTTGAAAATGCGAGCCTTATCGCTTTCCACAAGTTCTGTATCAATTTCTACACCGCGGTTCACTGGTGCTGGGTGCATGATGATTGCATGTTCTTTCATCTTGTTGTAGCGTTCTTTCGTTAAACCAAAACCTTGATGGTATGCTTCCTTACCAAAACTTCCTGCATCTTGATGACGTTCATGTTGCACACGTAACAGCATGACAATGTCAACTTGATCTATATGAGCATCGATGTCGACGTACGGTGCTTTCATTGTGTCATCTTTCCATACATCTGGACTTGAAAACATCACATCCGCACCAAGCTTTTCAAGACTGTGATAATTACTTCTCGCAACACGAGAATTCACAATGTCACCACAGATAAGTACGTTTAAGCCTTCAAATGTGCCGAACTCTTCATAAATCGTCATGAGGTCAAGCAGACTTTGCGTCGGATGCTGACCACTTCCGTCGCCACCATTGATAACCGGGATGTTAAGACCGTCAAGTTGTTCGTAGTACGCGTTGTCGGAGTGGCGAATCACAAGTGCGTTCGCCCCAATACTTTCTAGAGTCTTACACGTGTCGTATAACGATTCGCCTTTTGAAACAGATGACGTGCTCGTTTCGAAATGAATGACGTTCATACCTAACTTCTTCTCGGCCATTTCAAAGCTACATTTCGTTCGCGTTGAATTCTCGAAGAAAAGATTCGCGATATATTTATTACTTAGATTTGGATAATTTGTTGCTTGTTTAAATTCGATTGCCGTTTCAATCAATGAAAAGATTTCGTCTTTCGATAGATGTTCCATAGAAACTAAGTTATCCATGTTATGCCTCCTCGTTTTGTTTCGTGTCTCCTTTTGGCAAAATTAAATTAAGTAGAATACCTGCAGTTGCTGCGAGCGCCATACCTTCGATTTGAAGTTTAATACCTACATGTTGTAGATCAAGTAATAAGTTACCGATACCTACGACTAAGATGACTGAAGCAATAACTAAGTTACGGTTATCCGCAAAATCTACCTTACTTTCGACTAACATTCTTAAACCACTTGCTGCGATTATTCCGAAGAGTAAAATCGACACGCCACCCATAACCGGTGTCGGAATGGATGAAATGAGTGCAGTAAACTTACCGACGAATCCTAGAATAATCGCACAGACCGCAGCGCCGCCGATAACGAAAATACTAAATATACGTGTTATTGCGAGTACCCCGATGTTCTCACCGTACGTTGTACTTGGTGGACCACCAATTAAACTTGCTAGCATCGTTGAAACCCCGTCGCCGATGATTGAACGGTGAAGGCCTGGCTTTTCAAAGAAGTTACGCCCAACAATCTTATTAATAACGAGTTGGTGACCGATATGTTCACTGACCGTAACAAAGACGATCGGAATCATAATTATGATTAGCCCCATATGAATGGATGGCTCATAATCTCTAAATGGTAAGTAAATATCAGGAAACTGTAACCATTTGGCCTTTAAAACCTTTTCAAAGTCGACTATGCCGAGCGTAAGCGACACGATGTATCCAACGATAATACCGATTAGTACTGGGATAAGGCTTAAGAAACCTTTGAAATAACCTTGAACAATGACTGTAACGAGTAACGTTATCATTGCGACAATTAAGTACGTTAAGTTGTAACCTTCCTTATCGCCAGGGTTCTCGAACGTCGCCATGTTAACTGCTACAGGCGCTAAACTTAGACCGATAACCATAATAACTGGTCCGACTACAACTGGCGGAAGTAATCGCATGAGCCAGTTCGTACCGCTCAGCTTGATAATGAGTCCGATAATGACATACATTAAACCACTCATGAAAAGTGCTACTAACATATCACCTAGGCTGTGCGTTTTCAGTCCTGTAATAATTGGCGTTATGAACGCAAAGCTCGAACCAAGGTAAGCCGGGATTTGAGCTTTCGTTATTAAAATATATAATAGCGTTCCTATACCTGAAGCGAGTAGTGCTGATGATACTGGTAATCCTGTTAGAAATGGTACAAGTACCGTGGCGCCAAACATCGCAAATAAGTGTTGTAAACTTAGGAATGCCCACGTAGATGCATTGGGCTTTTCATGGACATCAAGAACAGGTTCAACTGTTCGCTCAAACATATAATCATTCTTCATAACTTTCTTTCCTCTCTCATTAAAAAAGGCCTCTCTACATTTCAGTATGCAAAGAGACCTACACCTATGCGACATGGGTCACAGGTGTATCAAATGCCTTTGTCAGTCTCTCGTACTGAATTAAAAGGGTTTACTTATTCATTTAAATAATCACGACACCGTTCTTCTGGTCGACTTCTTCAAGGTAAACTTCTACAGACTCATCTTGCGCTGTAGGGATGTTCTTACCGACAAAGTCTGCGCGAATTGGTAACTCACGGTGTCCACGATCTACAAGTGTTGCAAGTCCAATCTTCGTAGGTCTTGTGTGGAGTAGAATCGCATCAAGTGACGCTCTAACCGTGCGCCCTGTGTATAATACGTCGTCAATGATGATCACTACTTTATCATTTAAATCTTCTTCAATTTCAAAAGACTTTGATAAATGTTTGTTCGTTCGTGATTCAATATCATCTCTAAAGTTTGTAACATCAATCGTGCCAGTAGGAATTACCTTACCTTCGATACCTTTAATCTTATCTTGAATTCGACGCGCTAGAAATTCGCCACGCGTTTTAATACCGAGTAAGATCAAGTGTTCAGAGCCTTTATTATATTCTAGAATCTCATGGGCAATTCGTGTAACCGTACGATTAATCGCTGCTTCGTCTAATATGACACGTTCAGACATCTTCTCACTCCTAACAAAAAATCCTCACGCCTACTTTGAGACATGAGGATTTAGGTATATGGAAATAAAGATAAGCATACTTATCCCTATAGGTATACACGTATCACGTTTATCATCATGTCTTCAAAGCCTCTCTGGACTTTATTTAAAGACGCTTTCTTTAAATTTACTTTATATTATTTTAACCCTTTTTCGTGTAAAAGTCAAAACGCTGAAGATAATTAATATTGTAACTTTTACATCTTTTGAGTGATTAAGGATGTTGTAGCGGTGATTGTAGATTTAGGTTAGAGAAAATTTTCGGGGCGTGAGGGATTTACAGCGGGGGCGAGTCAAGGTTGGCGACTTTGGATTGGCGAGTCAGGGGTGGTTACTTTTAACAAGGATTTTTTAAGGTGGGACTACAGTTCGGCTTAATAGATGTCCGAACCTTTTTGTTCTAATTTGAAGATGTAGAACAACTTGATGGCGTTATTTAGATGAGGTGAGTCGGCCATTATAAAAAAGCTTAGTACCCTCAGGCGAGGTACTAAGCTTGAATTTTGTAGCATATCATTGTGGTAACGCTAAGGTAATCGCAAATGTCACAAATAGAAGGCCTACAAAAGGAACGATCTTATATACATGATTTTGCTGTCTATGCTTAATTCCAATTGTAATCATCACAATACCAAGAATAAATGAGAACAGCATTAGCCAAAAGCCCATTTAAATCAGTCCTTTCTTAAATTGAAATATAAACTTAAAGTGCTTTTTTAAAGCATTATAAAATCAGTTAAAGACAAATTACGTTGCCTATGTAGCTGGGTAAAATCTTTCGATCCTTTGAAATTATGAAAATGTATAGTTGATTTAAATTTTGACCGACCTCATTCATATTAATCGAATAAGGGACATTTAAAGTGGTATTGTTTAAATTATCTTAGGATACTAGTTGAGTAAATATATAAAATAATTTTAATACCAAGTCTATCTTCAATATATTTCATAAAAATTAAAGAGTCAAATATATGTAATTATTAATTTCTAGGACTATAGTTGTAGGTTTGTGGATGATTCACGGGTTTAAGAGACATGAGTTTTACACGTTTCTGAAGTCTTGTAAATCTAGAGCACTTTCATTTACACGTTTAATAAGTCTTGTAAATTTGAAACTTTATGATTAACACGATTTCTATTTCTTGATAAACTAGCTCTCTAATTTCGCTCTACTTTTTATTAAACCTAACTAAAATCAATATTATCGCTTTATTGTTTTTTTTGTCATAATTCGATTGTTTATAATTAATTACTACAATCCTTAACTATAGTTATCATCCTATCATGACGATGTGCTAAGTCTAGTTCGTGCGTTACAGTAATTAATGTGCTTCTAAACTCTCTATTCATTTCAAATAATAAGTCTACAATACGTGCTTTAGTATCTTCATCAAGAGAAGAAGTTGGTTCATCAGCTAAAATTAAATCAGGTTTCATTATTAAACCTCTAGCTAAAGACGCTCTAGCTCGTTGACCTCCAGAGCATTCCAAAGGCTTCTTTTTTAGAATTCCTTGTATTCCTACCTTTTCAATGACATAGTTATAATGATCGATTAAATTTTGAACATCATTAGATTTAGCATATAAATAAGGTAATTTTATGTTCTTCTCAATGCTTAACGAATTAATCAGTGCGGATTCTTGTAGAATGAATCCCAACTTTTGATTACGTAAAAGTGCTTTTTCTTTCGAACTTAGCCCATTTATATTGTGACCAAATAAGTTATAATTACCGTCAAAATCTGAATCAACCAAGCCTATAATATTTAATAAGGTTGTTTTTCCTACTCCAGAGGAACCTGTTATTGAAATACTTTCTCCGTAATCAACCTCTAAGTTAAAGGACTTTAACATAGTTAAATTGTTCTTCTTAAATCTTTTAGAATTTAAAGATAAATTTATAATATGATTCATAGTAATAACCCCTTTGATAGCGGTATTCGCTTAACCTTTAAAATAGATAACTCTACAATAATAATTGATACGAATAAATTAATACCTATAACTACTAATAACGCATACCAATCAATATCTAATAATCCCCAAATATTATAGGTAGCTAAATTGCTCTCTTTATTCACCCAATGTAACCATCGATTATAAGCAATAAGTATAAATAAAATAACTGAGCTAATAGAACTTAAAAATATATAATAAGAGTAATAAACAAATTTTAATCTTTCGTAACTTAAACCTACTAAAATATTCAATATTATTTCTTTAGTGGTAAGGTGGATATATTTAAAGGTATTCCATAAAGCTAACCCTATAATAACTACAAGTATTATTGTAGTTATACAAGAAATCAGAATATATGATTGATAAAAGTTTTCTTTAAAATATGCGTCATTGTCATTTTTGCCATAAAAATTTAAATATATATTATATTTTTCAAAGTATCTTTTTAAACCTTCTACACTTTTATCGTTAGAATCTAGTATTAAAAGATTATGTATGCTATTAACTTTTAATAATTCATTGGAGTCATAAATAAAATTCTGGTTAATTGGTATTACTATTGAAAAGTTTCGATATTCCTTAGTATTAGGAGCTAATTTTAAAGACTTGTAAGAATTTCCTTGTATAACACCTTTGACTTGTAGAGTCACCTCTTTTTCCAAAGTAGGATCTTTTAATTTAAATATAGTATCGAGAGGAAAAAGTTTTTCTAAACTAGCACCGATTAAAACAGGTATAGGATCTTTTGTGTAGTTATTATCATAATTTAGATGTTTTCCTTTTATCAGATCAATTTTATTAAGTCTATAAGCTTCCTTACTAATATATTCCAGATTTATCTCCATATTTTTACTATCTCTAATTCCACTTTTTATTCCATTCACCTCAATAGCATAAGTAAAATTATCATTTAAATGTTTGAATAGTAAGTTTAAATCTAAGTTATTATCTACGCTTTCAAAATTATATTTCGGGTCTAAATTAAATAAGTAATTGTCCTTCTTATTCCATAAAGATACTTCCTTAAGTCCTTGTATATTTAGAATAATAGATCTTACAGTAGTAAAAGCTAGAAAGTTAGCAAAAATTAGTAAAGCGATTAAAGATAAGGTAAATAGAGGACGTTTAATAAATGAATCACTCATGAACTTTTTTAAATACATCATTAACAATCATCATTCCTATACTAATAAAGATATAAATAACTAATATGCCTAATACACTAAAATTTGACAAAAATGGTATATTAAAATAGAGATTAATTAATGATGAAATTGAAAAACTCAACAAAAGTATCATTAAATTTAAACTTATGTGTAAAAGTAAAAGGTTAAACAGGTAATCTCCAACAATAATTTTACATCTAACTTCGGTCGCTTTTCGTCTATTGAATTGATAATGATACACAAGACTGATAAAACTAACTGCTATAATAATTATGTTTTGATAATCAATAAATAAGCTTATATATGATTCTAAAACGATGTAATCCGACCAATCATGTAAACTAATATAAGTAATTAACGAATTCACTATAAGGCAGAACAAGTATATAAATAGAAGTTCAATTACTTCATTTGTACGAAATAGTGATTTACTCATATATTAGCCCACATCCCCTTTTATAATAAACTTTCACAATACATCTACCATTCTAAGTATTAGATCTTGAATTACATATTTTAATTATATAATTGCCTATAACTATTTTGTCAACTTATTTTTAACGTATTTTTTATAGATAATATAGCCAATTATAACTCTTTGCATTTTTACCCCTTAACCCAAAAAAGCACAAACGCCAATCAACGTTTGTGCCTCTTTCATTAACTAAGCTTCACCTTTATCCAAGTCTTGAAGGATTTCTTCAAAGTAAGTTGGAAGTGGTGCAATCTTTTCAATATATTCATTTGTTTTAGGATGGTTGAAACCAATCGTCGCCGCGTGTAAGGCTTGGCCGCCAATATCCATCGTTTTCTTAGGTCCGTACTTCGGATCACCTACTAACGGATAACCGATATATTTCATATGAACACGAATTTGGTGCGTACGACCTGTCTCTAAGCGACATTCAATTAACGTATAATTTTTGAAACGTTGTAGCACATCGAAGTGTGTAATCGCATCACGACCGTCGTCTTCAACAGCCATCGCCTGACGATCGTTCTTATTACGACCAATAGGTGCGTCTACCGTTCCATAATCATGAGGAATTACCCCATGTACTAAAGCCACGTATTTACGCGTTACAGTTTTATCAACGAGTTGATCAACAAGTGAACGGTGCGCGATATCATTCTTCGCAACCATTAATAAACCTGACGTGTCCTTATCAATTCGGTGTACAATACCAGGTCTAATTTCACCATTAATACCTGATAAATCCGTCATTTGATACATCAAACCATTCACTAACGTATTAGAATAGTGTCCTGGCGCTGGATGTACCACCATACCCTTAGGTTTATACACGATTGCCACATCTTCATCTTCAAAATAAATATCTAAATTTAAATCTTCTGGTAAGATGTCCGCTTCAACCGTTTCCTTTTCAGAAACAACGATTCGATCATGTTCCTTAATTTTATAATTAGATTTAACAGCTTTATCGTTAACTTTAATAAGTTCTTCTTTAATTAAATCCTGAACTTGGCTACGTGACCATGCATCATTTTGTTCAGGTAAAAACTTATCGATACGTTGTAAATGATGCTCTGAATCTACAGTAAATTCATGTTGTGCCATCTTATTCCTCCTTTTTACTATGAAAAGCATCGATAGCTAACATAATAAGTATTAGTATAACACCAATGGTTAAGCTTGAGTCTGCAACATTAAAAATAGGAAAATCATATCCAAAGATGTATGTATCGATGAAATCAACCACTTCACCATGTATAATACGGTCAATAAAGTTACCAAGCGCACCTGCGAATAATAAACTTAAAGCAAGCTGCATACCTGGCTTATATTTACCCTCTTTAATGAAAAAGACGATTAAGAATACGAGTACTGCAAGCGTTACGATATAGAAAAACCACATTTTGCCACTCAAAATTCCCCATGCAGCACCATCATTTCGATGTGATGTTATATGTAAAAAACCTGGAATTACTGAAAACGAGTCTCCAATTTTCATTGAACTTGAAACAATAAACTTCGTAATTTGATCTAAGATTAAAATTACCAAAATCGTAGGAATTACAAGCCCAAAGTAATATGCCTTTTTCATTTTTGTCCTCCTAATACCAACATCTAAAATACAAGTTCTATTATATATCACCCTAATTCAGAAAAAAAGCCATGGACATAGGACCACTCATGGCATAAAAGCTCACAAGCGATATATCGTTCGTTAACGTAAACTTCAAAGCCTTTTAAACAAATGCTTTCTTAATTTACGTTTAATCGAACAAAAGTCCTTATCCATGGCATCATTTTATTAATAGCTGTGATATTCAAGCCTCGTGCTTAGACATACACGCAAGAATATTTGCGTTTTTCGAAGTCTCATCGCACTATAAAAAACGCATTAAGCTTCGCTCATCACGAAAACTCATCGCACTTCGTGAATACACCTAAAACGCAAAAATCACATCGCGTTTCGTAAAAAGCATCACGCCTCGTCAAACACTTACAAAATTAAAGCGTGCTCACAACTTCTTGACAGCGTGGACATAGGTTCGTAAGTTCGCCTACTGAACCAAGAGACGTTGCGTAGTTCCAACATCTTTCACATTTTTCGCCATCAGCATGCTCAATTTTGATATCACCATAATTGTAAGATGTTCCGCCATCAACTTGATCTTCAAGCTCAACTTGAGAAACGATAAATAATTGATGTAAATCGTCAAAGTCTTTTAAGAATGAAAGTGTGTCGAATTGATCATTACCACTCATCACAACTTTAGCTTCTAATGATTTACCAATTACTTTTTCATTACGAGCAACCTCTAATGCACGGTTAACATCATCACGAAGTTTCATAAATGTGGACCATTTTTCAAGAAGTGCTGAATCAACTTCCTCTTTAACAGGGAAATCTGATAAGTGAACACTTTCCTCTTCAACGTGTTCCATATGAGACCAAACTTCATCTGTTGTATGCGGGATGATTGGTGCTAATAACTTCGTCATATTTAAAAGAATTTGATATAGAACTGTTTGCATACTACGACGTTTTAACGCATCTTGCTTTTCAATGTATAAGATATCTTTACCATAATCTAAGTAGAAGTTACTTAATTCAACATTGATAAAGTTTTGGATTTCTTGATAAATATCTAGATAATCATAGTTATCATAGTTATCAATCGTATGCGCAGTAAATTCTCTTAAACGATTTAATAAATACTTATCTACTTCTAAAAGTTCACTTTCAGAAATAGCGTCTGTATTTGGATTGAAGTCATTTAAGTTACCTAGCATAAAGCGTAACGTATTACGGATCTTACGGTATACATCAGCAGTTTGCTTTAAGATTTCATCAGAAATACGAACGTCAGCTAAATAATCCACCGAACTTGCCCATAAACGTGCAATGTCAGCACCTTTTTGTTTAACAATCTTATCCGGAACAATGACGTTACCAAGTGATTTACTCATTTTCTTACCATCGCCGTCCATAACGAAACCGTGAGAAAGTAACATCTTATAAGGTGATACGCCACGTGTAGCTACAGACGTTGTGATAGAAGAGTTGAACCAACCACGATATTGGTCACTACCTTCTATATAAAGATCAGCTGGGTAAGATAATTCATCGCGACCTTCTAAAACAGCACGGTGAGAAGAACCTGAGTCGAACCAAACGTCCATGATATCTTCTTCTTTCGTGAATTCACCATTCGGGCTACCTTCATGCGTGAACCCTTCTGGTAAGAGGTCCTTCGCTTCACGCTCAAACCAAACGTTAGAGCCATGTTCTTCAAATAAATCTGCAACATGGTTAACTGTTTCTTTAGTCATGATGATGTCGCCATTTTCAGCATAGAATACTGGTAGCGGTACACCCCAAACACGTTGTCTTGAAATTACCCATTCACCACGATCACGAATCATGTTGTAAAGGCGTGTTTTACCCCATTCAACTTTAAACTTCGTATCATCGATTGCATCTAAGATATCTTGACGCACTTTATTAATAGATGCGAACCATTGTGGTGTAGCACGGAAGATAACAGGTTTCTTCGTACGCCAGTCATGAGGGTAACTATGCGTAATAAATTCTAATTTTAATAAAGCGCCTTTTTCTGTAAGTAAATCTGTTACTTCCTTATTCGCTTTATCATAGAACATACCTTCAAATTGACCCGCTTCTTCAGTAAATACACCTTTATCATCGATAGGTGAAATGACATCTAAATCATATTTTTGACATACGAAATAGTCGTCTTCCCCGTGTCCAGGTGCAGTATGAACGACACCAGTACCAGCGTCAGTTGTAACGTGATCACCATGGATAACTAATGAAATACGGTCAATAAATGGATGTTTTGCTTCAACATATTCTAAATCCTTACCGTTATAGTCTTTCTCACGAACGATAGACTCTTTATCCCATTCTAATGCTTCAGCAACTTCATCCACTAAAGCTTCTGCGATAATATATTTCTCGCCGTTAACGTTCATTTGCACATAAGTTAATTCAGGACTTACCGTAATCGCTACGTTTGAAGGGATAGTCCATGGTGTAGTCGTCCAAATAATGAATTTAGCTTCTTCATCAACGACACCTTTACCATCTTCCACATCAAAAGCCACATAGATAGACGGTGAGCGTTTATCATGATACTCAATTTCAGCTTCAGCTAAAGATGACTCACTTGAAGGTGACCAGTAAACAGGTTTCTTACCTTTATAAATTAAGCCTTTATCAGCCATTTCACCGAATAAACGAATTTGAGCCGCTTCATATTGAGGCGTTAACGTGATATAAGGATTATCGAAATCACCATTAACACCTAAACGTTTGAAGTCTTCACGTTGACCATCAATTTGTTTACGTGCGAAATCCTCACATTTCTCTCTAAATTCAGCAGTAGACATCTGCTTACGGTTAACACCTTTTTTCGTTAATGCTTGTTCGATTGGAAGACCATGCGTATCCCAACCTGGAACGTAAGGTGCATAGTAACCTTGCATTGATTTATATCTTACAATAAAGTCTTTTAACATTTTATTTAAAGCATGACCCATGTGTAAGTTACCATTCGCGTACGGCGGACCATCATGTAAAATGAAATGCGTATTGTCTTTGTTCTTTTCTAGTAATTTGTTATAAATATCTTTCTCTTTCCACTCTTCTTGCAATTTAGGTTCTTTGTTAGGTAATCCTCCACGCATTGGAAAACCTGTCTTTGGCATTAATAACGTTTCTTTATAATCCATTTTATTTTACACTCCTTTAAATAAAAAGAACTCTAAGTTCAATTAACAGGGACGATGTAATCGCGGTACCACCCTGATTAACTCAACTTAGAGCTCTCTCATTCTTTATCATATTTATTCGTTACAATGTAGTGATACCAATAAGGATATACGCTAGGCTTCCACCGTCCCTAACTCGCTAAAGTATATGTAACTTATTGACGCGTCTACATTATTTCGTTTCGTTTTTAGCCTCATCATTAGAAGCATTAGCTTGTTCAGCAGCCTGTTCACCATCTGGTTGTTGTGCTTTCTCGTCTTCAGTTAAATCTTTGTCATTGAGATGCTTAATATTTTCTTCAGACACAGACTGTGCATCTAAATCATAATTAAGCAAGTACTCCCAATCATCAGATTTTAATAAATCAAGTTGCGCTTCAACTAACATTCTAAAACGTGATCTAAAGATTTTAGATTGGCGTTTCATATCTTCTGTTTGAAAAGACAAGCGACGTGCCTTTTCAATCGCATCATTCACAATCTTATCATGTTGCACCTTAGCATCTTGAATGATGGCTTCAGCTTCTTTTTGAGCTGAAGCTTTCGTTTCTTCACCAGTGCGCTGCGCCATAAGTAGCGCTTCGCCGATGGACTTTTCAACATCTTTAAATGATTGAATATTCGTTTCTTTATCTTCAAGCACTTTATTAAGTTGCTCTTTATCTTTATTTAAACGTGTGATCTCTTTACTAAGTTGTTCGATATAACTTTTAACTTCAACTGGGTCTAATCCATTTTTCGCTTTGGAAAATTCTTTATTTTTAATTTCACTCGGTGTAAAAGGCATCCCATATCCTCCTTCATCATACACTATTTAAACATTGTTTCATAGGTGATGTATAATTTATCTTTTTTAGTACGGTGACCAATTTCTGTAACTTTGGCACGTCCGTACCCTTGAATGGACAGTAAATCACCTTCGTCTAATTTAAAAGCTACATCTTCGATAATCGTATGATTGACTTTCACACGCTTTTTCTCGATTAAAGCTTTCGCAATACCTCGTGATTTACGAATCATATCTTTTAATACAACATCTAAGCGCATCGCACTCACCGTTGCCGTCTGGACTTTCCAATTCTCTTTAGATTGTATCATATCTTCAAGCGGAATAGAATTAAGTTTTATTGAGGCATTGCGGATACGTGTTAGTTCAAACATAATAAAAGATTCTAATTGTTTTGTCAAAACAAATTGTAGCCGATCACCGACTAATATATCGCCAATTTGTTCACGCTCAATACCTAAAGACATCAATGTTCCAAGTATATGTTGATGTTGGATCGTAACGAATTTTTTAGGATAATCGATGTCGATTAAACTTAACTCGAAGTCGTCTATTTGAGGTTCATAATAATCAGGCGTTATTAAAGCACGTTTACGTTCACTATCCCTACCGCCTTCAAAATAAACCTTCAAATCTTGATAACTACCTGTAATAACTTCTAAGATATATTGCCCCCGAGGATCTAGAAAGTGAGTTAACACAGGTGCATAATTACGTTCAGCTTGTAAGCATTTATCAATACACGTATCTATAAAGGGTGCTTCTTCTTTCCTAAAGTGTTGATAAATATCCAATGTCTTACGCTCCATTCTTTAAAAAGGAGCGAGATAGAAGTGTTTAAGACTTCTAACCTCGCCCTTGATATTCGAAATGAGGCCGGGACATAATACTACAATTCCCTTAAACAGCATGCTTTCCTGTAAAGTTCAACTCGAATTTTTAATTCGTTAGTTGAACTTACAAAGAAGCTTTCGCTTCTTTGTTCATTACATTGAAAAGCCCCGGCTTCCATAACTTGATAATTTGCTTGCGCAAATTTCTGTGCCGGGGCCCCGCCCTCTGAGTCATCTGTTTTGAGAATTGTAGGAAATAAAGCTTAATTGCCCTATTTAACGACTAATGTCCCAGCCCCCTATACATGAAACACTTTCATGCTAGATAAAATAGTGAGGCCTAAGATAGATATCCTAGACCCCTTTCAACTCAAATATTTAAAACATCATAACTAAAATATAATTGAATATACTTTGTAGACCTTTCATAAAGAAATGTACTACCACAATAGCTACCAATGAAGAAATATCAATCATACCAATTGGTGGAATGATCTTTCTAAATGGTTCTAAATAAGGCTCGTACATCTTAGCCATAAATTCTCCAAACTTCGAATCTCTTGCGCCTGGTAACCAAGACATAAAAATATATACAATTAAGCCATAATAGTAAATTTGAGCTATAAAAATGATAAATTTAAATATCGTAACTAATAAGTCCATACTCATTTTATACTAACCTCTAATCTCTTGGGTGATCATACTCATACGATTCAATCTGGTCAGTAATCGTACCTGCAACCTCAACATTGTCAGGTGTACATAAGAAGATATCTTGACCAACTCGTTGGATGTCCCCACCAATTGCATAAACAGTACCACTTAAGAAGTCAATAATACGTTTAGCAGAAACATTATCGATACGTTGTAAATTCACTAACGTTGCACGACGGTTTTTAAGTTCATCTGCAATATCTTGCGTATCAGAGAATACACGTGGTTCAAATAAGCACATTTTAGAACTTTCTTGTACGTTTTGATATTGATCTTGGTTCATATTTACCACATTCCTTGTCTGGTGGTTAGATGTACCTTGTTGAGATACATTTAATCTTGAAGTTTGTTTTTTTGGAACTGACTGAAGTGAATGCGCTTTATTTGAAGATTGTTTATGATTCTTACCTTGATTCGTAGTGTTTGATTTCGGTTTCTGTTTACGTTCATTTTTAGCTTCTTCGTCACGTCTTTGCTGTTCACGTCGTTCACGTTGTTCTCTTTCTTCTACAACTTCATCCTCTTCTTCCATTACGAAAAAACCATTAAATAAATCTTTGATAGCCATGGATTCACTCCTCTTTTCCTACTAAACTTGTTCCAATTCTAACATATGTAGCGCCTTCTTCGGTAGCAATCATGTAGTCATTACTCATACCCATTGATAATTCAGTACATGGCGCGTGCGCTAATCCGAGTGCTTTTATTTCATCGCGTTTATGTCTTAATTTACTAAATATTTCTTTCAATTCTGCTTCATCATCCGTATAAGGTGCCATCGTCATTAAACCTACAACTTCAATTTTCGAATAGTCACCTAACATTTTGATAAAGTCCTCTACTGCATCGAGCTCTAATCCATGTTTAGAAGCTTCGCCAGATACATTCACTTGAACAAAGCATTTCACAACATCGTCTGCTCTTTTTTCAATCTCTTTCGCTAAACTCTTGCGATCTAATGCGTGTAAGTAGTCGACATCATTAATCACTTCTTTAACCTTACGAGATTGAAGTGAACCGATAAAGTGCATCACGCTATCTTCAGGTAATGCTTTTTTCTTCTCTAAAAAGCCCTCTATGCGGTTCTCGCCAAAGTCTCTGATACCTGCATCATAAGCACTTTGTGCACGCTCTATTGTAACATACTTCGTAACGGCAATCACGCGAGGTTCATTCGAAGTAAGTTCAGTATTATGATGTTTTGTAAGATTCTTTGAAATATTTGTATAATTCTCTTTAACGTTCATTTAATACACCTCATTTACTTTTGACCTATAAAAGCGAGCATTCTACCTGTTTGTCCTTTTTCTAAACGATACGAAAAGAAATCATCTCGTATCTCAGTCGTTGTAAGATGTGTGACATCAATATTTGATTCAGGTACACCTTTATAGATACATAAAAGTTGATTTGCATGCTTTAAATCTATTCCATAACGATCTTCATCACGTTTATCAATATACGCATTTACATCAATTGGTAGCGCCTCAAATTGGGATTTAATGTCCGCATTAATTTCGTAACTATTAGATGTCGCAGGACCAATGACAACGTGTAAATCATCGAGATTAAAATCAATTGCATCTATCATATTACACACAATTTGACTTACCGTACCACGCCAACCAGCATGAGCAAGTCCAACGTAGTGATGCTTTTCACTATAGAAATAAATAGGCACACAATCCGCATAACACATCGTTAACAACACGTCTTGATCATATGTATAGATACCATCGATGCCGTGTAAGTCATCAGTGAGTTCTCTAATATTGATACCACGATGCGCGCGTGTAACTTCTTGAATGTGATTTTGATGCGTTTGAATGGGAAAGACCCAGTTTTCGACATCAAATTGAATCTCGTTCGCAAGCATGTCTTGATGTTGCGATACGTTGTTACGATCGTCATCTATGTATCGCGCCATGTTAAAGCTATCTTTAGGGTAAGCACTAAACCCACCCTGTCTTGTTGTCATCCCAATTGTAACATGATTCAGACATTTGTCTTCATATGCTACGTGATGTTGATGATATTTAAACTTTTCCATTGATATCCACTCCACTTTTTTAAAAGACACCGACCTAACGCGTGACATTATAAAAATAAGGTCTAACAAAGTCAATATAACTTGAACACCTCATCAGTATCAAGCAGTATGACGCGCATACCTGACTTTCTTAGACCTCTTTATTTAACCAATCGTTAAAAGGTAATTCGTATGATTAACGTCTAGTTCTTCTAGAACGTCTTTCTTCTCTGTTACGAATGAAGCTTGGAATATCATCTTCATTAGTAGAAGTGCTTCTAACATCACTTGCTGGTTCTTGTTGATTAGAAGGTGCTTGATTACGGTTAGAAAGACTTTCTTCTTGTTTAGCTCCAGTAACACTTGAACCAAATCCAGTGTTAGATTGTTTACGAGCGTGAGTTGAAGGTTTGTCTTCGAAACCTGTAGCGATTACAGTAACAACAATTTCATCTTGAAGTTCAGGGTTGATTACTGTACCAAAGATCATGTTTACGTCTTCATCAGCAGCATCTTGTACGATGTCTGCAGCTTCTTGAGCTTCAAATAGTGATAAAGATTCGCCACCTGTGATGTTCATTAACACACCTTGTGCGCCAACGATAGATGTTTCAAGTAATGGTGATGAAATTGCTTTCTTAGCAGCTTCAACGGCACGGTTTTCACCAGAAGAAACACCGATACCCATAAGCGCTGAACCTTGGTTAGACATGATTGTTTTAACGTCTGCAAAGTCAAGGTTAACTTCACCAGATACAGCGATTAAGTCTGAGATACCTTGAACACCTTGGCGTAATACGTTATCTGCTTCTTTGAATGCTTCCATCATTGGTGTAGATTTATCAACGATATCTAATAAGCGGTCGTTAGGGATAACGATTAATGTATCTACTGCAGCTTTCATTGATTCAACACCAGCAGCAGCTTGTGTTTGACGTTTACGGCCTTCGAAACCGAATGGACGTGTAACAACACCAACAGTTAATGCGCCCATTTCTTTAGCGATTTTAGCAACAACTGGTGCAGCACCTGTACCAGTTCCGCCACCCATACCAGCTGTTACGAATACCATGTCCGCACCTTGGATAGCGTCTTCGATTTGTTCACGTGATTCTTCAGCAGCTTTTTTACCAATTTCAGGGTTAGCGCCTGCGCCTAATCCACGTGTTAATTTTTCACCAATTTGGATTTTAGACTCAGCTTTAGATAAGTTTAAAGCTTGACCATCTGTATTGATTGAAATAAATTCAACATTGTTCATACCATGATCAATCATGCGGTTTACAGCGTTGTTACCGCCGCCACCTACACCAATTACCTTTAAAGTAGCTAAATGATTAAATCCTTGTTCAAATTCTAACATTTATATTTCCTCCTAATCTTTGTGGCTCGTTAATCAAACAGTGATCTCATTAATTTTTTGAACTTGCTTTCTTCTTGACCATTTTGTCCTGACTCTTGATTGTCGTACGTTTCATCTTCGTTATATGTACGTGATTCAGTGTCCTCGTCGTGATGTTTTGTTTCTTTTTGTGATGGTTTATTTGGTTTCTTCTTAAACCACTGACCATAAACACTTGATTTACTTGATTGTTTAGGTTCATTTTCAATAACTTCTTCTTCTATTTCTTCGTTATCATGATTACTTATTGTAACATATTCTAATAGCTCATCGAAAGTAATACTACTAGAAATCGTTGAAATAGCAGAACTAAATTCTGGTTTTCTGACACCCATTTGTGAAGGTGTGTGAATACGTACTTTTTCGTTAACCATATCAAGTAATAATTCTTTAACACCTAATAGGTTAGCAGAACCACCAGTGATAATAAACCCACCGTTAACGCGTGTTAATTGTAGTTCTTTTAATAAATCGAACACTGTGAAGAAGATTTCTTCAACGCGTGCTTCGATGAAATCACTTAATTCTTTTTGAGTGAATTCCGCTTTTTTATCACTATCGATTTGTTCAACTGTAAATACATCTTGGTCTGAAGCTGAATCATAGAAAGCATGACCATATTGTTGCTTAATCTTTTCAGCAGTCTCAACTGAAGTATTTAAGCCTTGTGCGATGTCTTCAGTGATATGACGACCAGCCATTCTAATGCTTTCTGCATCAACAAGTTCGCCTCTTTCATAAAAAGCAACTTGCGTAAGGTCTTCACCAATATCAATCACACATGCACCAAGTTCTCTTTCAGTTGGAGTTAAGATTGATTTGTAGTTGTATGAATCAGAAAATACATCTAATACATCAACGCCACAAGATTCGACACATTTAATTAAGTTGATAAGAATTGATTTATCAATGGCAATCGCGCCAGATTCAACTTTAAGAGAATGTCTTGCGACAATTTCTTTTGGATCTGAAACTTCGTTTGTACCATCTACAATAAACTTAATTGGGAATGTGTTTACGATTTCCGTCTCTGGTACGCTATTATCTTGACGAATGCCTTCTAAAACTTGTTCAATGTGCGTACCATCTAATTCAGTGTCTTGATGGAATTCAATTTCATTTTCACCATCAAAGATTTCAGTACCGACAATCGGCAATTTAAGAAATACTTCTTTAATATCAATTCCAGACGCGATAGATGCTTTTTTAATTGTATCTTTAATCGCTTGTCTAGCGATATCAAAATCATCGATCATTCCGTTTTTAATGCCGGATGTATAGGTTTGACCTCTACCTATCACATTGATTCCATTATGAAACTTTTCGCCTACTATTGTTTTTATACTTGATGAACCGATATCTATGCTCACATAGTAATGTTCTTCCATAGATAGGCACCTCCCTGACAATTACTATTCATCATTACGCTATGTTAAGTTTACAATAACAAACTTTTAATGTGAACTATAAAGCCAATTAAATACAATATTTTTTGATTATTGTCATTTCATGGTTATTCTTTATTTTGTTCACTATTGTTGTTTTCTTTGTTTTTTTGGTCTTTTTCTTTAGAATCGCTTTCTTTCGAACCATCTTTTTTAGCTTTGTCTTCTTTTTTCTTAACTTGAGTATCTTGCTTAATTTGATTTAAAGCGTTCTGAAGTTCATCTTTAGCTTCCGTTTCAGCTTGAGTTTTCGTTTTAACTTCCTTGTCTGTTTCAGAACCACCAGATGATGCTTTGATATTTTCGTATGGAATGAAAGTTGCGCCAACAGATAAATCAATAAAGCCATCTTGTTTCAACTTGCCTGATTCATCTTTTTCTAAAGCATTAGACATTTTAGGATAATACTTCATTTTATCTGCGATTGTCGTAATTTCACCAACAACTTGCAAATTATCTTTCATAAATAAATTAATTTTATTTTGTTTGGTTGCTTCTGGTTGATAACTTACTTCAGAAATTAAACTTCTAATATTAGGTTTCATTTCTGATAAGGCTTGAGCAATACGGTCTCTTTTCTCACCTTGGAACCCTTCAAGTACAGGTACATTTGTAGGTAACTTATCTTTATAGTCTTTAAGCATGCCGCCATTTTCAAGTAATGGCACGTACTTATCTTTATGCTTAACTAAACCAACCACATCATACTCATTTACATTAACCTTCAAGGTATTCGGCAATGATTTTTTCATTTCGGCGTCCTTAACCAAGTCATGATCTTTTATCTTTTGCTCAGTTTTACCTGCATCGAACGTATACATACGTGCGTTATTTTTAACGTCCAATTGATCTTCGATGTATGACTTAGATACGAAATGATTACCTTTAATTTCAACATTTGAAATCTTACTTAAAGGCGTGAACATATATATGAGTATTAGACCTACGATAAATAACAGACCAAGAATGATGCCAAGTTGAATTTGTTTACGGCGTTTTCTTTGTTTGCGTCTTTTTTCTTTAATGTAATCATTATTTATAGGTTTTACACGATCAGCCAATTTAGTCACACCCTTTAATTTGATGGCAAGTTACTGTAAAAGCTATCGATAAATGATTGGCCACGCTCTTCAAATGTGCCATATTGATCCCAACTTGCACAAGCTGGCGATAATAGTACCACATCATTTGGTTCAATCACATCTTGTAACTTATCTACAGCGTCCTTAACATCTTGTGCTTGAATCACGTACTTACCTTGACTTTCACCAAGTTTCGTAAACTTCTCTTGCGTTTGTCCAAATGTTACCATGACGCGAACATTATCCATATATGGTATCAGCTCATCGAAGCCATTACCACGATCTAAGCCACCGCAAAGCCATATAATTGGTTGATCAAACGAACTTAAAGCAAATTGAGTCGCAAGCGTATTCGTCGCTTTTGAATCATTATAATACTTATTCATTCGATTTGAACCAATGTATTGAAGTCTATGATCAATACCTGAGAATGTCGTTAACGTCGTATTGATAGATTTAATTGGAACACCCGCTAATATCGCTGCGAGCACTGCAGCCAGTATATTCTCTAAGTTATGCTCCCCTGGCAATACAATATCATCTTTGTGAATAATTCTCATTTGGTTATAAACAATATATCCGTCTTTTACATAGATGCCATCCACTTCTTGTTGTGTTGAAAAGTAAAGCACTTTGGACTTAATTTGATCCGCTTCAATTAAATGACGTTGGTTATAATTAAAAATTAAATAATCATTTTCATCCTGATTCTGATAGATACGTTTTTTAGCGTTCTGATAATTTTCTTGTGTTTCATGATAATCAAGGTGAGCTGAATAAATGTTCGTAATAATCGCAATATGTGGTTTATAAGTCTTCGTGCCTAATAATTGGAACGATGACAGTTCAGTAATCATATAAGCGTCAGACTCAACCTCTTCTGCAACCTTAGAGGCTACAACACCAATGTTACCAGAAATATGGCCTGTTACACGGCTTGTTTTAAACATGTCACCAATTAAAGATGTTACTGTTGTTTTACCATTGGTACCTGTAACACCAATAATAGGTGCTTCAGAAATAAGGTAGCTTAGTTCAACTTCTGTTAAAATTTCCAAGTCCTTCTCAATGGCCTTTTCAAGAATAGGAATATGGTAAGGGATGCCTGGATTCTTAACAATAATCGGATCGTTATCTAATAAAGTTAGCGGATGTTCATCATCCACAACAGTAATGCCCTTACTCTCTAAATCGATTTTAAATGGATCGTTCGTTAAATCTTTGCCATCGTTAACCGTAACTTTGGCACCTAATCTATGTAACACTTGTGCCGATTCATAACCGCTCTTTGCTAAACCTAATACTAATACCTCTTTATCTCTAAGCCCTTGATAATCCTTCATTTTAGTTCACTCCTAACCATAGACCGATTAAGCCTGAAATTAAACCAACAGTCCAGAATACAATAACGACTTTCCATTCACTCCATCCACATAATTCAAAGTGGTGATGTAGTGGACTCATCTTAAAGATACGTTTACCAGTTAATTTAAATGAAGTAACTTGAATCATGACAGATAACGTCTCAAGTACGAATACTAAGCCAACAAAGATTAATGTAATTTCTTGGTTCAACATAATTGAGATCGTTGCGAAGATACCACCTAGTGCTAAGCTTCCTGTGTCCCCCATAAATACTTTAGCTGGGTTTAAGTTATAAGGTAGGAAACCAAGTAATGCGCAAACCATGATGATACAGAAAGTTCCAATTGCTGGTTCATTTAAGATAAAGCTCATAATTGCATAAATTGTAAAGCCAATGATTGATAAACCAGTTGCTAGACCATCTAAACCATCTGTTAGGTTCACCGCATTTGAAAAGCCAACTTGCCAAAATACAATAAATACAACATAGAAAAATGATAAAGGTAAACTTACATCAGTAAATGGAATATTAATGCTTGTTGAGAATTTAAAGACATTAAATAACACACATACAATGAAGAAAATGACTGCAATTGCAATTTGTGCTAAGAACTTTTGCTTACTTGTTAAACCTTGGTTGTTCTTTTTAACAACGATAATGTAATCATCGATAAATCCAATAAGACCAAATCCAATCGTTACAAATAATAGTAAAAGTAATGGGTTTGGATAAGGCATGATCAAACTTGCGATTATCGTCGTAATGATAATACTAATTAAGAATGTTAAACCACCCATAGTAGGTGTTCCGGTCTTTTTCATGTGACTCTGAGGGCCTTCTTCACGAATACTTTGGCCGAACTTCATGCGTTTTAGTGTCGGTATTAAGATTGGTACTAAAATAAGTGTAATGATTAATGCAATTGCGCCTAAAATGTATGACATAGTTGGTCTCCTTTTTATATTATTTTTCGACGTTTCATTTCATTATTTTTAGATTAAAAAGAGTGACGAGATTTATAAGCACTTGGCTTTAGACTATTTGTATGCCAAACCCTAATCCCGTCACTCCATCATTCATACAGTTCTTTCTATGCTGTTATTCATCTGACTTACCATTGGTGTTCGGTGCTTCTAATTTAACTTCAATTTTTGCGTCATCTTTCAGTATTTGACCTTGTGAAATCGATTGGTCACTAACGTAACCGCTACCTTTCGTTTTAACGTGAATGCCTGTTAATTGTTCAAATGCAACTAGTTGTTCTTTCGTCCAACCTTTCATGTTAGGCATTGTTAAATCTTTATTCGTCATTAACATGACATTTGAATTTGGTAACAGTTTCGTATCGCCTTCAGGAACTTGCTTTTCAATCTTATCGCCGCCACCAATCACAGTTGCATTGACACCTTGACCTTTTAAGGTATCTTGGGCTTTTTGAACAGATTGACCAGCAACACTTGGTACTTTCTTATAATGAGGTTCGTTTGCTTCATCTTGCTTATTACCAACATTTAAATACTGAAGTGTATTCTTCATAACTGGCTTGAATAATTTACTTACACCCATTTCATATGCTTCTTGGTCATTTTGTTGCGCGAGACTCATACCTGAATAAATAAGTATTTCAGGATCTTTACTTGGCGCATGACCGATGAAACTTACAAAGTATGGGTTGTCGCCTTCTACGTAACCACCATTTTCAGGGTCGGAAACTTGGGCTGTACCAGTTTTACCAGCGATATCATAACCGTCGACTCTGTAGTTTTTAGCTTCTGCTTTTTCATTATTAACAACATTATCAAGTTGTTTCATTGTCTTATCAGCAGTTTCTTCAGTAATCGGTTTACCAATAACCTTTTTACCTTGATTAAAGTATGTCTCATCTTTAATTGGGTTCGTTACTTTATTAACTATAAATGGTTTCAACATATTACCTTTATTTAATACAGCTGATTGAGCTTGAATCATTTGGATAGGTGTCACTGTTGATGATTGACCAAAAGCAGATGTCTTTTGTTGTAATTCGTCTTCCCAAGCAATGTTGCCCTCAGGTTCTGAATCAAAGACACTGTCTGTTTTCTTACCAAATCCAAATTTCTCATACCATGACTGCATCTTGTCGGCGCCGACTAGATCTTGAAGTTTCATCATTAATACGTTTGAAGAATACATGAAACCTTCTTTCATCGTAATCTTGCCCCAACCTTCTTTATTCCAGTCATAGATCTTATGACCATTGATTTCCATGCTACCTGAATCATATTTTTCATCAGGTTTGAACTTACCTTCTTGGATAGCTGCGGCTAGTCCAAATACTTTAAATGTAGAACCTGGTTCATATGTCTCTTGGAATAAATCGTTTTGCCATTTCTTACCGAAGCCTTCTCCAGTTTCTGGATTGAACGTTGGTCTTTGACTGTATGCAAGAATTTCACCAGTATCAGCATCCATGACTACGGCAAAGATATCTTTAGGTTGATAACGATTAACCATGTCATCTAAAGCACGTTCTACAAATACTTGTATGTTTGAATCAATTGTTAAGTGAACATCATCACCACGTTCAGGTTGCTTTTCACGTTTAGAATTTGGCGTAATATAACCCCAAATGTCTCGCGTGAACGAAAGATTACCTTTCTTGCCTGATAAGTAACTATCGAATACTTTTTCGATACCTAAAGCACCGTTAATTTCACCTGTTTCAGGATCTTTTGATGCTTTACCAATTAAGTGCGAAGCAAATTTACCGTTTGGATAGAAACGATGTGTTTCCGGTAAAAGTGACACACCTGGAATATGCATTTTTTCAATCTTTTCTTTATCTTGGAAAGTTAAGTTCTTACCTTTTTGACCAAACTCAACTTGGAACGCTTTTTTATTATCTAAACGTTTTTTAATTTCTTTTTCTTCCATATCGATAACTTCAGATAACTTCTTAGCTGCTTCTTTCGTGTTAACAACATGGCGAGGTTTATCGGATCCTTCACTTGCCTTTTTATCAACAACAGCGACAAGCTTAAATCGTTCCACATCCTCTGCTAAAATCTTCCCGTTACGGTCATAAATTTTACCGCGTTCAGGTTCTTGTTCTTTTTGCGTTAAGTATTTTTCATTGGCTTTCATAATAAGGTCTTGGCCAGAAGAGTGACCTGTTAACATGATAAAACCATATCTAAAAACCAACAGAAAAAAGAGCAGTCCAAAAATACCAATCAAGAGGACTGCTCCTATTTTATTTTTTTTAATTTTAATTTTTCGCTTCGCCATCTTTACGCACTACCTTTACATTGTCGTTCTGAAGACTCATCCCTTGTTTCTCAGCTTTATCGTAAATGCGTTCATATGAGGAATTTTTCATAGTTTCAGATTTCAATGCACTATTCTGACTGGATTGTTTTTCAATCTTAGCTTCTAAATCTGCTATCTTCCCACGTGTATCGTACGCATCCATTTTTAAAGATAGCACATAGATACTGACCAAAGCAATCATTGTAATTAAGGATATGTATAGCACTTTTTCAAGTCTTGTTAGCTTTACGACTACTTTACGTTTGACCGTTGAAGTTTTAGTTTCCGGCTGCTGCAACGGTTGGTTATAATTAAAGGATTCTCTAGCTTCATCGTACACTCTTTCTACAGCCATTCTATAGACGCCCCTTCTATTTTAGTATTTCAGCTACACGTAACTTAGCGCTACGTGCTCGATTATTCTCATCTAAATCTGCTTCTGATGCCGTAATTGGCTTTCTATTAACTCGTTTTAACTTTGGTGTATACGCCTCTGGTATAACAGGTAAGCCCCTAGGTACATCTGGTCCCTTTTCATACTCTTGAAAAATTTGTTTACAAAGCCTATCTTCCAAGGAGTGGAACGTGATTACCGAAATTCTTCCATTAACATTCACAAGGTCAATTGCTTCCTCGATTGAATCTTCAAATGCTTTGAGTTCATCGTTAACTGCAATTCGTATGGCTTGGAAAATGCGCTTTGCTGGGTGACCACCTTTACGTCTTGCTTTAGCTGGAATACCTTCTTTAATAACGTCTACAAGTTGCAAAGTTGTTTCAATTTTAGTTTGTTCTCTCGTGGCTTCAATTCTTCTCGCAATTTGCTTTGAAAATTTCTCTTCACCATATCGAAAAAAGATACGAACTAAAGAATCATATGACCATTCATTAACGACTTCATAAGCTGATAATTCTTGATCTTGATTCATACGCATATCTAATTTTGCATCGTTATGGTAACTAAATCCGCGTTCTGCCACATCAAGTTGTGGACTAGAAACGCCTAAATCATAGTAAATCCCGTCAACTTTTTCTATATCTAATCGCTCTAGGATAGACCTCAGATTTCTAAAGTTATCATGTACAAAAATGACTTTATGTAAATGATCTTTTAAAACCTCACGCGCATTATTTAAAGCTGTCGTGTCTTGGTCAATCGCAATGAGTTTACCGTTGTCGTTCAATTGATTTAATAAATACAAAGCATGTCCTGCTCCACCAAGTGTACAGTCAATATAAACACCATCTTCTTTTATATTTAGTTGGTCAATGGTTTCTTTAAGCATGACACTTACGTGATGAAACATATTTTATCCTCCGTATTATAAATCAAAGTCAATTAAGTCTTCTGCAATTTCTTCAAAGCTGTCTTCTGAATCTTCGTAGAATTCATTCCAAGTCTCTGTATCCCATATTTCAATACGATTAGAAACTCCGATGACAGTACATTCTTTAGAAAGATTTGCATACTTTCTTAAATTTTGCGGGATATTGATTCTCCCTTGTTTGTCTAACTCTACTTCAATCGCACCTGAGAAGAACATACGCATAAATTTACGTGCGTCTTTTTTAGTCATTGGTAAGGTCTTCATCTTTTCTTCAATCAGTTGCCATTCCTCTAAAGTGTAGCCAAACAAGCATTTGTCGAGGCCCCGCGTGATGATAAAACGTTCATTTAAGTCATAACGAAACTTAGATGGAACGATCATACGCCCTTTAGTATCCAATTTGTTTTCGTATTCACCCATGAACATTATTTTATCACCTCACCTCTATTTATAATTTACCACATCTCCCCACTATCCTCCACTAATTATGTAAAAATCACCAAAATTAATTATTTTCACACAAAAAAGACCGGTTTATCGAAATTGATAAACCGGCCAAACCCTTGATATGACTATAGTTTAACGATGATTTGATCAAAAGTGTAAGAAAGTGGTGGATAGGTGGAGGGACTGAACACGTTTGTCCCAAAATCATTCATGATTTGATATGGATTCCAAATTCTTTCTTGAAGTCCACCCATTGGATGGAGATGAGATGAAATTTCCTTGAAATGATTCATACTTATTTGATTTTCGCGTTCAATATTTAAGAGGTAACGTCTCAATAAGTAATCGTACTGTTTCTGGTGAATTTGGTGATTCTTTCGAATTAAATTATGATTGTCTTCAGTACTAATTTCCTTAGACAATTGTTCAGTGAGTTTGTCTTGTAACGTCATCATATGTTCAACTTCTTGAATAAATGTATCTGAAGCACGGTCCCTTACGAAAGACGTCTTAAATTGATCGACCCCTTCTCGAATGACCGTTTCAAGTGGCACATCATATTGCGTTAATAATTTAGAGATTCTCTCATTAAGGTAAGTGATACGTAAGCGAGGTAAAACAATTGGCATTTCGATATCTAGAAATTCAAAGATACCTTTTAATTCAGCCCAGTATTTAATTTCACTTGGACCTCCTACGAAGCTTAACGTGTTAAATAACCACTCTTCCATAATTGGTCTTGTCACAACATTATTTGAAAAGCGTTCTGGCTCATTTTCCACGATGTCTAATAAGTCTGCTTTTGAGAACGTTTTTTCTGATTTACTTAAATAAAACTGTCCATCTTTATAATGAAGTAACTGTCTGGAGTTATCTTCACTTAAGAATAAATGCACATTTGTTTCTGTCTGAATCATACGTTCAAAACCTTTAGACGTGAGTTCACTTTGTGTCGTTCTAAACGCCTGATCAATGTCTTGATAATGTTCAATCATATATTTTAGCATTGGCTTTTCAAGTGTGCGCAAACCTTTATCGTTCGCATCAATAAGTAACACACCATAATCTTTAAATACGTCGTGAACGAGCACTTTAAATATGTCAGTCCAATAATTGTATTGTTCGATGATTTCGACAAGTCGTGTATATAAACGCTTTGAAGATGAAGTTTCTTCGATCTTTTCAAAATATTGCACGACCGCTGATTTAAACGCCTCTTTATCAATTTGGTAATTTGATACAGACGATTCCGGCTCGTCCATCGTATGATATTTAACCTTGGACATATCATTTGAAGCATTGTCATACACGAAAGTATGATTCACCTCATCAAAGTCATGATCCTCACCAGCTATCCAAAATACTGGCACAACCTTTTCTTGATACGTATCAGCAACAGTTTCTGAAAGCGTTACTAATGATAAGATTTTATGAAATGTATAAAGCGGACCTGTTAAGAAACCAGCTTGTTGTCCCCCAATCACAACTTTATGACCACTGCGAAGGTTCGCTATATTACGAGATTGTGCATCGCTTAAAGATAAGTCTGACATATAAGTTTCAATAACGTTAGACAATTGACCTTCACGGCCATTTGTAGGTGCGTTTAATTTATACTTGAAACTCTCTTTATCCATTGGATTGTATTGAAATAAAGACGTGTAACGAGGATCTTCTCGTCTCAAACAATCAATGAAATCGTTTTCATTATATACATTTATATATAAACATTCCATTCACGATTCTCCCTTAAAAGCACTATTACCAATTAGTATAAAACGTTAGTTGTCGTATGACAATCTAACGGCTTACTTCATTTTATAAATAATATAAGTTATAATTAATTTAGATAAGAAACAAGGGGGCAATTCTAAAATGACTAAAGTTGAACACTTAGATATTAACTACAAGACTGAACAGCTATTCGAAGAATTTAGAAACTTTGGTAATGAACACCTATTTATGGTCGATGAACTGCACGGTGAAATGATAGATGCAAGTTCTGACTCACCTTTCTATGGTATTTATGTAGGTGAAAAAATTGGTGCTCGCATGGCACTTTACAAAAAAGGGGAAGTTGAAGAAACATATTTCCCAGAATTCGACGACTATTTAGTTGTCTGGAAATTAGAAGTACTTAAACAATATCAATCTAAAGGTTACGGTCAAAAATTATTAGATTTTGCGAAAAGCTTTAATCTACCTATTAAAGTCATTGCTCGAAACCAATCTAAAGACTTCTTTATCCGTCAAGGTTTCACTGACTTAGAAAAGCAGAATGCAGACGGACAAGACATTTTAACATGGGAACCTCAATCATAAAATAAAAAACTAGTACGCATTCCAGTGCGTACTAGTTTTTTTAGTCGTCATCCACTTCGTAGCCGTCGTCATCATCATCGCCATCATCGTCACTTTGTTGATACGTTTGACGTGGTAATTGTTGATAGTGTTGCTGAGGTGCTGATTGTCTTGGTGCTGGTAATTGAACCTGAGTCTGTCGCTGCTGTTGAACCTGTTGTTGTGGTGCTGGATTGTATTGGGCTGGTTGAGACGCTTGATCATCATCTTGTGCTTCATATTGATCATCATCATCTGTAGATGCCTCGTTCTGTGTTTGTCCTTTTTTAAACCATGATACGTTATGCACCTTACCAGTAACAGCATTGATTGTTAAAATCGCACCTTCATTTTGATTCACTTCTTGTCTTACTTCATAATATGGGTAATGTTTTGATTGATTAAGTTTGATTTGGCTCGTGTAACCGCCAACCTTCTTCTTAGCAATAGACTTCGCCTTTTCTTTTGATATCTTTAATTTTTTAGCTTTCTTCTTTTTGTCTTTTTTAGACGATTTGTCTTTATCTTTCTGCTTGAGCTTCTTCGACTTTACATTATCAATATCTTTCGTCTTACGATCGATTTGTACAGTTATCTCAGTATCTTTATTCACTACGGCTATTTCAAATTTAGACTTATGTTCTCGTTCTTCCACATTCACTATCTTGCCACCATAACGTTCTTGAACGATGTTTTCAGCTTCTTTTTGAGATATCATTTTAGTCTTGGATGATTGGTACATAACCGTTGCTAAAGCTATACCTAAACCTAAAATCATTAATACAAGCATAATTTTAAGAAAGTGTTTCATGTTGTACTCCTTTATTAATTTCTAAAGTAAACGTGGTGCCTACTGTTAATTCACTTTTCACATGTAATTGAATTTGATTATTTTTAGCAATTTCTTTAGCGATAGCTAAGCCAAGACCCGTGCCACCTGTTTGACGTGCACGAGCTTTATCAACTCTATAGAAACGCGTAAAGGTGTGCGGAATATCCGCTTCAGGTATACCGATACCTTTATCCACGATATGCACATATATATGCGTTTTCGTTTCTTCCATCACAACACGTATAACATCTTCACTATATTTATAAGCGTTATCTAAGAAGATACGCATTAATTGTTGATAGCTCTTCTTGTCGATACACGTATATACATCCTCTTCAGGACCTTCAAATTTAACTTCAGTATCATAAACATGATCGAGTGTGGTCACAATTTCAGATGTCAACTTCGTTAAATTTTCTCTCTTAAAGTTAAGCGCTTGCTCTGAATGTGTATAGTTCGTAAAATCAAGTAGCTGCTCCGTTAAATACTTCATTTTTAAGCCCTCATCATGAATCGCCGTAAGCCCCTCCTCTAAAATATCTGGTTTCGTCTTACCAAAGCGTTTCAACATTTTACTATATGAATGAATAACTGTGATAGGCGTCTTTAACTCATGTGAGGCATTCATAATAAACACTTGCTGTCTTTCGTCATGCGATTTCAATTCGTCCATCATGTCATTGAATGAAACAGATAATGCTTTCAGTTCTTTAGAATCGCGTTCATTTACATCAATGTGTGAATAATTATTCGTACGCTCAATTTCATGCATTTTATCAATTAAGTGATGAATTGGATTCGTGATAACTGACGTAATAATTCGATTTAAGACATAAATGATAACTAATAACATTAATGAAGAAAGAAGCAATATCCATCTTAACGTACTAAATGAATCATATTTGAAGTTTACATTTTCAAATATTTGTAGATTAACAACTTCCCCATTTTTCCAAATAAGGGGAATCGAAACTAATGCGAAATGATTATCTTTAGTGTGCACAATTTTTTGGTATTGCCTATTTTGAAAAGGCCTTGCTAAATTCTTATATTTAACATCAGTTGATATTTGCATGATTGAATGATCTTTCTTATCAACAATACTGATATAGCCATCAGATAAGATATGTGACTGTATAATTGCTTCAGTTTGAATGTCCCTAGCGTCATCATTCTTAATTTCTTTCATAATATTAACAGCTCGGTTTTCGAGCTGCCCTATTTCATCATTTAAGGCATAGTGTTTGTACGTGAAATATACAACAATGTTGGTACAGATAATGACAAAGATTGTAGTAACGGTCGTATAGAGTTGAATTCGTGTACCGAGTTTCATTATTTAATCCTTCATCATATAGCCTACGCCACGTACACTCGAAATCAATGAAGGCTTATCGGTATCTAATTTCTTACGTAAATGTCTCACATACACATCCGTTACATTTGTATCACCATGATAATCATAGCCCCACACCGCTTCAATCATTTGTTCGCGTGTCAAAACTTGGTTACGGTGCGTTAATAAGTAATAAAGTAAATCATATTCCTTTTGCGTGAGTGTGACAAGTTTACCTTCTGCATACACCTCACGTGTGTTCGGATTGACGTTTAAATGTTTAAATGTGAGCTCGCTTTGCTCAGTAGACGTCGTTCCGATGGCCTTTAAATATACGCGCATGCGTGCTAATAATTCTTCTATCTCAAAGGGTTTCGTCATATAATCATTCGCACCTAAATCAAGACCCGTTACCTTATCGAACACCGTATCTCGCGCCGTTAACATGATGATTTTAATCATCTCATCTACCTGTCTAATACGACGAAGTACTTCTAAACCATTCAGTTCAGGGATCATCACATCAAGTAGAATCAAATCATACTTGTTATTTTGATATAGCTCGAGCGCTACCTTTCCAGTGTGCGCAATCTCAACTTCATAGCCTGCATACATTAATTCAAGCTCTATAACACGTGCTATCTTCTCATCATCTTCAACGATTAATATCTTGCTCATGTCCTAACTCCTTACATTAATTCTAATCCGATAAATTTCCAGAACGTAAAGTACATGCCAAGCATAAATAAGCAATACAATGGCATTAAGATACAACTGAGTTTAAATAGATGTTTCGGTTCAAATGGTTTATCTTCTTCCTCGTAAAAGACAAGGATTGCTTTCGAACTGATCGGGAACGTTAAGCAATAATTAATACCTATCAACGCGAGAAATACAACTGCAACTTCATTAAGTTGAAACAATTTTGCGAAAACGATAAATGCAGGAATGAGAACAACCGCTCTTGTTGTATGACTCGTGATAACGAGATGGGAAAATACAGAAATCACTATAATCACAATAACGATCATGAGTTCACTCACTTGCCCTAAAGATTTTAAAAACTGCATGATGTGAGATTGCAAGTACGTAACAACATTGTACCTAACCAATAGTTCACCTAAAGCACTACTTGATGTCACAAAAAATATTAAACTCCACGAAATGTGCTTTAAGCCCTTTTTCCAATGAAGTAAATTAAGTTGCGGCAATAGCATAATTAATGCCATCAATATCGTCGTGAATGCGATATCCAAACCGTGTAGCGGTTCAAGTACCCAAAGTAATAATGTAATGACAACACATATAATGGTTGTCTTTTCCTTTTGTGAAAAAGGCACTTTAAAATTAACTTCTGCTTCGTTCTTTATATCGATATCGTGTGAACGTTGTACATTCTCTTTCGTTAATACATATAAAATACATGTTGCGAAAATACCAAACAGGATGCCGAACGGAAGTCCCCATATTAAGAAATCTAAATAAGAAATTGTTTTTGATGTTTGCTTTTCCAAGATACCTATCGCAACTAAATGACTGCCAGCACCTATTAAAGATAAGTTACTTGCAATAAGGATTAACGTTGGAATCAATAATCCTAAGAAAAGTTTTTGCGACGGAAACTTTACGGTCATCGCTCGGTATATCGGTAACATTGCCATTGCCCGGCTTGATGTGGACGGTATAATTAACGAAAGACATTGTATTTTGATAAACGTAAATAGTGTAAGCTTCTGAATAGATTCACATTTACGATTAATTAACTTTACAAAACGTTGTAATAAACCACTTTCTTCAATTATACCACTAATTATAAATGCCCCGATCATTAGCCAGACAATATGTTGGTTTAACGACTCAAATAAGATACTCTCAGGCAATCCTAATAAGATGCCGCCCATTAAGACAAGCATGCCAACGAGTCCGGCCGGCACCTTTGAAAATATAAATAAACCTAATGATAATAAGAAAATAATAATACTAACTTTACCTAAATAATCAAGATCTACATATATAAATATTAAGATTGATGTAATAAGGTAGATAATGAGTAATAATAAATGTTTCGTTTGCATCTTAACTTACTTCTTCAACGATCTTTTTTTCTTGTTCTGCTTTAAGTTGTTGAGCTAAATCAAACCCAATTGTAATATGTCTAAACGCATTTTCGGCACAGTTTTCTAACCATTTCGGTGCATCGAGAATCGACTTTTCAAGAGAAGTAGGTTTAGGAATGATACTAGTAAACGCATCGATACCACTTTGGTAGTTAATCTTCGCGTTCTTACCAATAGTACCCGCAAATGCGATTACAGGTTTCTCGAAAGATTTCGCGATACGCGCAACTTCAGAAGGGATCTTGCCATTTGGCGTTTGATAATCAATACATCCCTCAGCTGTCACGACTAAATCTGCATGTTGAATCGCTTCTGATACCTGTATATATTCCATGATGATATCGAACCTAGGATGTAACTTAGCATCTAAGAAACCTACAAGACCAGCGCCTAAGCCTCCAGATGCACCACCGCCGTTAATCGTTGCAACTTCTCGTCCAGTATGGCTAAAGATGAGATCTGCTAAATGTTCTAAGTTATCTGACAGTAGTTCTACTTCCATAGGAGAAGCACCTTTTTGGGGACCAAACACACGTGCAACACCTTGAGGACCACATAATACATTTGTCCAGTTAACTGCTACGTTGATGTCAATATCTTTCACACGCTCGTCGATCTGAGATAAATCCATGTGATGAATTTGATTGATTTCTGCACCGCAAGTTACATCAATTAATAAATGCGCATCATCATAAAACTTAACACCGATTGCTTGTGCCATACCAACGCCACCATCTGAAGTTCCTGAGTCACCGCAACCAATTAAAATACGTTTCGCGTTATGGTTAAGTGCTTCTATAATTGTTTCACCCACGCCATATGTCGTCGTGAATAACGGGTTTCTTTGGTTAATCGGCACATGACGCAACCCAGCTATAGCAGCCATTTCAATTACAGCTGTCTCAACTCCATTTTCATTAAACATCCCGAAGTAAGAATCAATTTTCTGACCAGTAGGACCTGTAACATGTGTGTTAATAATACGTCCTTCTTTAAGTTTTGTTATCGTATTAACAAAGCCTTCCCCACCATCTACCATTGGGATAACTGTAACATCGTGATTAGATTCAACTTTTTCAATACCACGTTCTATAGATAAACCGACTTCTTCAGCACTTAAGCTCTCTTTAAAGCCTGATGGAATAATAACAATTTTCATAATTAAATCCTCCCTAAATTGTTTACGACCTTTTTCTTAATACTTAATCTAAGGGAAACAAATTTAGAGAGGATTATAGAATTATTAAAATATGATTAAAAAATGAATACGTCAATTTAATTTAAAACTAAACAAGTTGTAGTAATTCTTTTAAATGATGAATTTCATAAGTTGGTTGAATTTCATCAGAGCTCGATTTGAACCTATGATTAAACCAACATGTTTGAATACCTGCACGGATGCCACCTTGAATATCAGAGGTTAATGAATCACCCACGATTAAAATTTCTTCTAAAGGTGGACATACAGGAATGCGTTCGAAGACATAATCGAAGAAAGCGACATTTGGTTTATGAGACCCCGTTTCTTCTGATACAAACATTTGGTCAACATACTTCATTATCGGCGATCGTTCGATGCGGTTCCATTGTGTCTTAGTCGCCCCATTCGTCACGATAAAGAGACGTACCCTTTTAGAGAGTGCTTGGATGACTTCTAATGCTTGTTCATGATATGTAATCGTCGCTAACTCTAATCCCTTTCGAAAGGTCTCATCGGCATACACACCATCTATATCCATACCATACGTCTTGAATGTTTCGATAAAACGCTTAGTTAAAACTTCTTCTTTCGTTAAAATACCTGCTTGGAACTTCTCCCAATGTGCTTGATTAATACGTTGGAACGCTCTAAACGACTGGTCATTAAAGTCTAATTGATAAGCGTCCATTAAATGGCGATACGCTTCATACTCACAAGCATCAAAATTTACAATCGTATCGTCAAAATCTAATAAAACAACTTTAAATGTCATAAACTCACCTTTATCTCTATTTTAACGCCATTATAGCATGCGAAGTCTTTTAAATAAGAAGGAAATACATTAAAAAAGTCTGAGCTATAGAACGCGTTAATCCGCATCCTTTAACTCAGACTCGATCACATATGCTTATTAAGGTTAATACAATATTAATCACCAAGTGCACGTTGAATTTGTGGCAGAATTCAACTAATCATTAAACTACAGATTACCCGCTTCAATAATCTGAGCTTAATCATTAAGACTTAATGATTAACCAATCGAAATGCTATTACGATTACAACACTTGCAATCATTTAGATGAATAAATATTCTAAGCTTTACCCCCTAAAGCATAAAATATTTAACTAAATGATAAATGAAATAAAAGAAAGCAATTGAAAGATTGAGATTCAATTGACCTCCTTAAATATAATATATTGTGCATCACAAAAGGTGAGACGTTCATAATCTACTTATAATTCGTCTTAACTGTCGTATCATCGTATTCAAAAGACAGTTAGGCATTCCTAAGTGTCTTGAATCGTAATCTTTTTGTAACATTTACGTAAAACACTTGAAATCTTATGTAACTTTTAGTAACATAATAGATGTAAGTTAGCTAAAGGAGCTGAATCAATGATGCGTAATAATATGTTAAGAGTTGTAGTAAGTGGCCTTTTAGCCATTATGATTTCGTTGCTATCATTAACTGCGTATAGTGACAATCAAAGTCAAAAAGTTGACCATTCAAGAGACACGTATATGTCAACTTCACATTAATTCATTATAAGAAATCTCCACTATTTTTCTATTAAATTTCGACTTTCAAAAGACAAAAGGTCCGAGACAAGCCCCGTTCTTCTGTTATACGTGCTAACTTATCTCGGACCTTTATTTTTTATTGTTCGACGATCCACTTAATGGCCTTTTCAATGGCATAATCCCAATACTTAAAGTCATGTGCCCCAGGACTATCTCGAAACGTAACATCCATACCTTGTTCATCTAAAAACGACTTAAATGACACATTACTTACATAAAAATCATCTTCAGTTCCACACATTAACAATATTTCAGGAACCGTTTTCTCCTTGTCAATGGCTTGTTTTACGATAACGTATGGATCATATGTAGACCCTTTTAACTCTGTAGTATCACCTACGATTGCTGAAAGTGAAAAATCGTAAAACGTTAGATGACTAACCGCTTCAATATCAAGCGGAGCTGACATGATAATGGCCTTTTCAAAGAGATCACCACGCGTCATCGCATAGTTTAAAGCGCCATAACCGCCCATAGAATGCCCGGCGATAAAACTATCTTCACGGGCCTTTGATAACGGCAGTATTTGTTTCGCGTATTGATACACTTCTAACACATAATCGTAGTAATGGTGACCATGCGCCATATTCATATAAAAGCTATGATCCGCATGCGGCATGATTACAGCCATTTCATGTATATTCGCATAACGCTCAATATTGGTATAACGTGTATACATCGTCTCGTCGTTACTCAAACCGTGCAACAGTAACATAGATTTCAACGGCTTCACCTTGCCGTTAAAATCGAATTGTGACGCTGTCTCAGGGAGAATCACGATAAAGCGTTGGTGTTTACCAATCGTTTTTGAAAAGTAATTGATAGATAATAAGGCCATTCACGAACACTCCTTTTCAAATTCATTCACTTTGGAACTCGTAAATGTCTGATTTTGTCATTTTTAAACACTTAGGCACTTAAACATACAAGTTATGCACTGACCGACATTTAATGAAACACCCATGATAAATTATAGTTAACAAATCAATGAAGGGGGTCGCAAAGTTATGATTACAGGTATCATCGAAGCTATCAAATTCATCGTTGACATGGTTAAAAAATTCAAAAAATAATTGAAGACTTTTCACAATCCCATTTTATGTTGGGATTTTTTAATGTGTCAAATAAGCATGCTTCCCTTAAACATGCTCATTAACACCAAGATATTTAAGCCACTATTTCACTACCCGTTACACTACACTTTAATACGTTCAAGTATTCATGTCACGTCAAACCTATTTAAACACATTCAATTCAAAAGCTATTTCGACGCGTATTGAGACATCACTGATTTAAGCTTCTTCGTATACGTTTTACTTTCCTTCACTTCAAATACTTGCTCAGCTGTTAAGTTTTCATCCTGCTCTGTTTAATCTTTAGGCGCGAAACCTGATGACGGACGCGTATCTACGTCAGGTTTAAACGTAAATGCGTAAACTTTACCATTGTCTGCAAATATAAATTTCTTAATCGGTTCTTTCATATTGGCTACTTTATTGTAACCTTCGACATTTGATAAATCTTCAGCCTTCTTATCAAATCCTTTAGTCCCATCTTTCGACTTATATACGACGACTCCTGCTAATTTGTGAATTTTAAAGGCTTTTGGTCCAGGTTCACCTCGGTTACTCACTTGGACTTGACCATCCGTCGTGTTCGCATACCAGTCTCCTTCTTGGAAGGACCCACTACCGAAAAAGCGATTTGAAACAGCTAACCCATTCTTCGCTTCTTCTTTCGCAGTAAAATCGATTAATGTTTGCTTGATATGTTGTTTATCTTTATCAGATAACTTACTGTAGTCAAATTTTTGGTCATTATGTATGTTATTAGACTTAGCTTCTTTTGTTTCGCTCTGTTGTTGGCTGGCGTCTTTATCTTGTTTACCACACCCTGTAGCTAGAAGTGTGCAAACGGAAATAGAAATTAGTAACCGCTTCATAGAATTGTGCCTCACTTTCATATATATAAGACGCCACATGAAAATAGAAGCTTATCATGTGACGTCATCAATCTTACAGATTATTTATCTTTTTGAATACCAAATTCATCTACTAATTCTACGCTACGTTGTTCACCTTTAGTGAAGTCACCGCGTAGTTGATAGATTTTAACACGTAATTTGTTACCTTCTACTTCGTATACTGAGAAGTTTTGGTCAGAAGAGTCACGGTTATTTGAATGAGAATCTTCGAATGCATCTGTTTTCTGTGGTTGTTCCCCTACTTCAAATAAGCTGTTATAGTGATCAAGTTGTTCTTGTTTTAAGTCGCCTAACTTAGGACGTACTTTCTTAATGTGATCTAATGGACGGTCGAAGATACTATCGTAAGCTTTTGTACCACCAGTGTTAGGAATCACATAAACAGAACCTTTAGGGTTATCATAATATTTAATGTTATCGTCACCAACAACTTGTTTCACATCTTCTTTCTTAGCATTTACGAAACTGTTTTTAGTAGATGTATGTTGTAGAGATTTTGTACGTGCTAATACATGGTCGTGACCTTGTAGTACTAAGTCTACATCTAAGTCATCGATTTCTTTCGTTAATTCTTCACGAACTTTTTGAACGTCTTCATCTTGTAAAGAATGGTAAGACTTAGAATACATTGGTTTATGAAGGTTTAATACAACCCAGTTTGAACCGTTCGCTTTAGCTTCTTTGATGTCTTTTTTAATCCATTCCATTTGTTCTTTACCAATGGCTTTTCCTTCAGGATTATCTTTAGATTTCTTATTATCGTTCGTGTTAGCTACAACCATGTGAACGCCGTTGTAGTCAAATGAGTAGTATGAACCACCATTCACAGCATTATTCTGCTTAGGTACGTTCATGTGTTGATTCCAGATGTCTAAGTCCTTCTTGTCATGATCCAGTGTGTATTCATCATGGTTACCCGCAGCTGTCGCCATTGGTTGTTTCATGAATGATGGACGAGATTGACTATAAATATCTAACCAGTTATCTTCAATAGAAGCTGTCTCAACCATATCACCTGTGTGTAAAGCAAACGCAGGATCTTGAGCTGTCATAATTGCGTTATTTAATGTATCTGCACCAAATTGAGCTTCGTTGCGCACATTTTGGTTCCAGAATGCATTTTGTGTATCTGTATATTGAACGAACTTGAATGGTTGACCCTTTTCACCTGAAGTCTTGAACGTACCAACTTCACTCTTAGGACCATTCTCACTACCTACGCGGTAATAATATTCAGTGTTAGGATCTAAACCTTCAGCTTTTGCTTTATACGTATACTCTTTTTCTTTAGTCGTTTTCACGTCACCATGCATGTCACCGCTCGTCCATTCAGGACCTTTAGCATTTTTATCTGTGTAATAACCATTGATGACTTTGTTACCTTTGTCATCTTCAACAGGATTACCTTCATCATCTTTTTTAACATCCGCAAAGATAATGTTGCCATGCTTATCGCGTTCCACGTAGTTAGACGTTACTTCTTTAGACTCTGCATCGAATTCTTTCGCGTCTGAAAAGTCCTTTGACTTAGAAACCCAAACTTTAGCATCTTTAAATTGGTCAGTCGTATACCAGCTAAAGCCCATTTGAGATTTCGTATCACCATTGAAGTTAGCAATAATACGGTTCGGTTTATTCTTAGTTGGAACTGGCGCTACTTTAGGTTTATGTTTCTTAATTTTAATGTCGTGACCATGATTTTCAGTAGCCTTTTCACTCGCATGATGGTTAGGTGTACCGTTAGAACCTGAAGCATATGTATCAGCATCAAAAGGCGCTGCAGATAATAACATCATGCTTGCTACACCAAAAATAAGTGACTTTTTAACATTTACATATTTCATTTTTGCATCTTCCCCTAACAATAATTTTTAATAATAACCGTTCCTATTTAGATAATAACAAACAAAAATTAATTTAATATAAATTTTTGATAATTTATCATGGAAAATATATTAATTTATTAAAAAGCTACACTAAAATTTAGAGTTTCCCATAAATTACCAAAAAAACAAAAAAATAGTGTGCCCACCCACCACAGTGAACACACTATAAAGATTTAAGCTATGTAGTAACAGGAGCTTAAATCCTCCTTACACTTATAAATTACCATATTCATTTTTAAGCTTTCAAGACTTTTAAATAAAAAAATTGTGCTAAGTTATTTATGTCCTTATGAGTCCTGTTGATAAAGCTCTGATTTACACGTACTACAATAAACGGCTTGATTCTTAGCCCATTCTTTCAGATTCGTTAGACCATTTAGTTGTCTCGCATTCGATTGAATTAACACAACTTCATCCTTCTTTATTTCGTTGCCACAATTAACGCACGTTAGCTTTTCCAAAAACATGATAAGACCTCCTTTATTAAAAAATGTTAATCAAACTCACCTTAATTGTAACTTAAATATATTTAAATCAAACGAAATTCTATTGAACTGTATTATAATTAATGAAACGATTACGTCATCATAAGAAAGGAAAGGAACTTCAAATGTTACAAATATGTCTTCATGAACTGAAACAACAATTTAAAAGTATTAAAGCCATCGTCATCATTTTTATTCTACTTTCTTTAACATTCGGGTCCGCTAAAGTTTATGGGCAGTACGAACAACTTATTGGAGGTGCGAATTCCGATTTATATGCATCAGGGTTGTTAATCACATCTCTTATTG
>NZ_JH815593.1:779799-817275 GCF_000298075.1 Staphylococcus massiliensis CCUG 55927
CAGGACCTTTGTTTACTTTCGCATTATCACACGACGCAATTAATCAAGAAGTTAAATCCAGAACAATTCGTTTTATCGTCACAAAGGTCGACCGTGTTGAAATCGTACTCGGTAAATACTTTGCATTTCACATATTTTGGTTCATTTGTTTGACCACATCTATAATGATCGTTTCAGCGTATGCACATCATGTATTGCTGCTACCACTCGTTCATTTATGTACATTTTATTCATATTTCATTGGTCTCGCAATGCTACTTTCGGTAATTATCAATAACCCAGCAGTTACAAATGTATTCGGCATCGCCTTATCAATCATTATGATGGTATTAAGTATATGGGCACAATTTTCAGACCATATCCTCTTAAAAATATTTAAGTTTGTGACGCCACTTTATTACATTACTCAAGAAGGAATGGTCTTTTTAACAGTTGTACCATTACTATTTTCAATCATATTTATTACACTCAGTCTGATTCTATTTAGAAAGAAGGCGTTATAATGGCGAATATCAAAGTACAAAATTTAACGAAACATTTCGGTAGTCACCAAGTGCTCAATCAAGTCAACCTGTCAATTGAACAAGGTGAAGTCTACGGCCTTCTTGGTAAGAATGGTGCCGGTAAATCCACACTTATAAACATCATCACGGGTTTTATCGAACCATCGAGTGGACAGGTGCATATCACTACACCTAAAGCTAAAATCGGTGTCCTGCCTGATTACAATACGATGTATAACAACTTAACAGGTCTTGAACATATGGTTTATTTTAATCGTTTGTTAAAAGCCAAGAAATCTAAAGAAGCGCTTATTTCTATTCTTAAAAGAGTTGGCTTAGAAGATGGTATCGAAACTAAAGTTAAAAATTATTCCTTCGGTATGAAGAAAAAGTTAGGTGTTGCACAGGCTTTAATTAACGATCCTGACTTGGTATTTCTAGATGAACCTACCTCAGGCGTTGACGCAAATTCTGTTTTAGCCATTCATGCTGTAATGAAAGATTTAGCACATAACGGAACAACAGTATGTTATACATCACATAACTTAGATGAGGTTGAGAAACTTAGCGATAAAATTGGTATTATGGCAAATGGTCATATTGAAATAGATGGGAGTTTAGAGGAAATTCGTGCCGCTTATCTTAAGGAAATTCAGGTGACGTTCAAAGTTCCTAAGTTAGAGCGAAAGGATTATCACACGCTTAGTGAAGCATTTAAGAACGAGCTACTTTCAATTCAATATGATGAAGGTTCACTAATTGTATGTATGGTGGATCAAACTTGTATACCTAAAATCAATAACCAACTTGTTCATTTAGGATACAGTGTCTATGGCATACAAGTACATGAACCCTCTTTAGAAGAAATCTTCATTAATATGTAAAAAAGGCTTAGACATTATATGCTCATATCGTAAATAATGTCTAAGCCTTACATCATTTTATTGACCTTGTAAGTCATCAATTGCTTTATTAACGTTTTCTTTAGTTACACCATGCTCTTTAGCAGTTTCAATAGCAGTGCTTGTGTCAGCGTCAGCTTGACCACCATTTGATTGCTGAGATTGTTGTGACTGTCCAGATTGTTGCGCATTTGCACCATCTTGTTGCTTGTCGCCTTCAGCCTCTGCACCACCTAGACTAGCACTTGCTTCACCATTACCTGCTTCTGCTGAAGGTAATTTTACGCCTTCTTGATCTTCTTTTTGAGCAGTTTTTTCTTCAGAAGACTGTTCTTCACTTGATTCAGATTCGCCTTCAGATTTTTTAGGATCGTTTGATTTCTTGTTTTCTTCTTTGGGTTCTTCTTTTTTATCTTCTTGACCTTGCCCGCCACCGCATGCGGCAAACACTACAGAACTTGCAAGTAATAATGATAAAATCTTTTTCATATTCAGTCTCCTTTTTTATCTACGGATTTGGATATGCCTATGTAAAACCTCTCAAATGAAAAACAATTCGATTTCTTATTACTAAATAGTAATAATCATTTGATTAATGTTTTAATTACTGAAATAGTTTATTTACTATTTCTAATTTAATTATTAAAGGAAAATACTTGTAATTGCAACCAAACCACCCTCAAATCCACATTACAATCCCGTTAAAAAAAGATTACTTGAACAATCTTCAAGTAATCTTTAAAGAATTATTATTGGTTTTGATATTGCGCAACAGCCTGTTCTGCCTGTTGTTGTGACATTTCATCTTTGTTAATAAGACCATTTTCTACTGCTTTATCATATGCTTGTTTCTTTTGTTCAGGCGTATAGTTCGCATTTTGAGCTTTCTCTTTAGCATCTTTAGGAATCACTTCGTTACGAACCGCACTATTATAAGCTTCCTGTTTTTCAGCTGGTGTAAAGTTACCACGCATCACAGTCGCTAAATCCCACTGTGTACGAATGTCACTTGTATTAATAAATGGTTCTTGCTTTTGCTGAGGTTGTGGTTGCTGAGCTTGCTGTTGATTTAGTTGTTGGTTATCTTGAGTTTGCGTTTGTTGTGCTTGATCTTGCTTTGGTTGCTCTTGTTGCTTTTCATCTGCGTTAGCCACATTTTCGTTATTCTTTTCATCTTGTGATGCTTTCGTTTCACTTTGTTTTTCTTCTTTTTGAGAGTCTTTTTCTTCATTATTATTGCCACCACAAGCAGCTAATAATAATGAGCTCGCAAGTAGAATATATGATAATTTTTTCACGTTAATGCTCCTCTATTAATAGAATTGCCTTATGCTACGTAATGTTAATGATTGAATTATCGTTAAAGATTTTCTTTAGAAATAATCAAATAATCTTTACAATTATTTACACATTCATTATCTATTAAATTCAATAATAACGCAAACATTAAGAATTTAGAATTCCAGATTAAGTTAAAATTTTAATTAAATGTAAAGGCTATAATTTCACATCACATTTTATACAATTTTATAGTAAAATAGAGTTAAACAACGTACTAAGGAGATACTTATGACTACAACATTAGTTATCGCGATAATTGTCCCAACGGCTATATTCCTTTTAAGTGTGCTGATTTACCGTACCAAAAACTTAGATATGATTACTTTTATTGATCCAAAAAGAGTACCAGAAGATAAAAAGGATCAATTGCTTAGATACTTTCTTGTCTTAATGAGTATCGTGTGTATCTTAATGTTCCTTATGATTATCTCAACAGCATTCAATTACACGTTAACTATCATATTCGTTCTCGCAATGTGTTTTAAATTGATTGCCTTTTACGGTATCTATAAATACTTAATTAAGAACTAAATTAATTAAACCTAGTGCAACCTCCTTAAAGAAGTTGCTCTAGGTTTTTAATCATTATGATAAAGGCGCAGTTCTTCTTTCATTAGTTTCTTCATTATACAAACCTAAATATGCTTCTAAACTCTTACCTGAATCCTTAACATCTCGTGCTTTGTCCTGGCCCAAATACCTCAAGTGCCATGGCTCATACTGATAACCCGTTTCATCCTCTTTACCTTTTTGATATCGTATGATGAACCCATAACGAGACGCATGCTTTTTAACCCATAAACCTGCACGAGTTTGCCCAAAACTTTGGTACAAATTATGAGGAGAACCCACTTCACCTACATCATAAGTTAAACCTGTTTGGTGTTCTGAATGACCAGGTTTAGAACTATATTTATTCGCAGCTTCTTCCCCATCTCTCGCTTTATAGTTATTAAATAATTGAACTTGAGTCTGATAAGATCTGAAACCACTAACTTTGTATAACTGAATGCCCTCTCTATTTGCATCAGCAATCATTTTATTAATAGCTATTTGAGCTTCAGGATCTTCGCCTGGGACGAAATTACTTGGTAAACCTATTTCCTTATTTGCCACCAAGATGCCATCAATATAAGTCTTTCCATCTTTGACAACTTTACGGTGTTTCGGCTGCTGTGCTTTGTCAGACGTTTCGACATCTTTAGGTTCCTCATTATTAGTAGAAGTGTCGTTAGCACATCCAGTCATAACAAGTGCCCCCATTAATAACGACTTCGTTAAAAACCTCAATGATACATACCTCCTAGAAGATTACTCATTGAATTTAAATATCAAATCATTTCAAGATACTTTTTGAAAAGCCCTTTCAATATAATGTGTGTTCAAGCATATTATTTTAATAGCATTAAGAATTCTACAACCAAGAAAAAGACAAATAAAAATAGGCAAACACTAAGAAGCATTTACCTTTATAAGAAGTTTATGCAATACAACAATTAAATTATAACATGTAATAAAATATTATCTGATGCTTACATGAAACTTTACAATATTTTAAAATACCTTAATAAATATCTTTTTTCATTAAAAAAGCACTTTGAGCGTTTGATACGTAACTACACTCAAAATGCTTTAAAACTAAACGATTAAACTAAGTTATTTAGACTTAATCATTCTTCTAATGATAATCACGGTAACTACAATATTGTAGACGATTTTTATAATACTTTTTGTTTTACTACTCATAGTACCTCTACTTTAAATAGAATCTTAAAACAAGATATAACCCGTATAATAATTAAATAATAACGAGTCAATATGAGATAATTAGCGTTATTCCAGTTTAATTATAACATATAAATCAGTGCAAAACTATTTTCCTTATTTATATATAAGTGTTTAAAATCTCTACTTACCTATTAAAACTACTTAGATTTTAAGGTAGTATCACAAGCTATCTGAAGTAAAAATTTGTCAACTTACTTTAATATTAATGAAGCAGGTTTTAGTGATATATATCATCTCAAGTAGAAAGGATGAAGTTACTAATTAAAAACTTAAATATTTATGGGGAAAAACTGGGGAAAACTTCGAAAAAAGTATAATAAAAAGTTGACCCTCATCAACTTAATAAACCGCATAATAAAAGGGTTCCATTCATCTAAAACGAATGAAAACCCATAATACAATACCAACAAACGTCCTGGGAGGGATTCGAACCCCCGACCGATGGCTTAGAAGGCCATTGCTCTATCCAGCTGAGCTACCAGGACTCAATTTTTAACACAAGATTAATTATAACTAAACATTCATAACAAATCAATACTTGAATACGAATTATTTGTAGTGAAATATCACATAACACGCTATTTTACACCTGTATACAGGATTTACAAATTTTTAACGTTCAAATGATTAGTGCTCAATAAAAATTTTTAGTATGATAAGAAACAAACAGTTTATAAGGGGGATAACGATGAAACGTATCATCACAATGATTATTACAACAATCATTAAAGAAGTTATTCGTAATAAACGTCGTAAATAATAACTCTAAAATGGGTCTGGGACATACTACTACAATTCTCTTAAACAGCATGCTTTCCTGTAAAGTTCAACTCGAATTTATAATTCGTTAGTTGAACTTACAAAGAAGCCTGAGCTTCTTTGTTCTATGATAAATGCCGGGGCCCCGCCCTCGGAGTCAGCTGTTTTGAGAATTGTGTGAAATAAAGTTTAAATGCTCTATTTCACTACTTATGTCCCAGGCTCTTATCTTTTATACGGATAAATGTAGTTTCTTATGATCTATAACTTCATGATTACGATTACGTAAGTTCAATAACCCAGTATGCGTTGTCGTATTAATAATTAGCTCCGCATATGTTTCTTCTACGTCACTACGAGACTGACTAATACTTCCCGGATTAATAACATGTATTGTACCGAAAATTTCATGTTTCGCTACATGTGTATGACCGTAAAACGCAAACTGTGCGTTATGCGTCTTGGCTTTTAACGCAAGATTCTGACGCGTGCTATTCACGTTATACATATGACCATGCGTAAAGAACGCATTAATATGGTTCTCTTGAATATTGTCTTCCATTAAGAAGTTTGGATCAAAGTCGCAGTTTCCTTTAACTCGCTTATATAAGCTTAGCTCCGTGTCATCGTAATCGAATTCTGAATCACCTAGATGAATTAGCTGTGTTGCATCACGATGTTGTTCAAAAATGTCGTAAAGAATTCCTTTTTCATTATGATTGTCACTTACAATAATCCACTTTTTAGTCCCCATGTTCAGACTCACCTTTTAAATAAGATTTAAGTTGTTCGATAGCTTTGCCTCGATGACTAATTTTAGACTTTTCATCACCTGATAATTGAGCCATCGTTTTATTTAATGATGGCACAAAGAATACAGGATCATAACCAAAACCTTCTTCACCGATACGTGATAACGTAATCTCTCCTTCGACAGAGCCTTCAAACGTACGCGTCGTACCATCAGGATCTGTCATACTAATCACACATACATAACGCGCCGTACGATTTTTCTCATCTTTAAGCTTATCTAACAATTTATCGATGTTTGCTTCATCATCTTTATCTACACCCGCATAACGAGCTGAATAAATGCCTGGCTCACCATTAAGCGCGTCGACTACTAACCCGCTATCGTCGCTAATAACACGTTTATTCAAAGCTTTCGCAGCTGCTTCCGATTTCAGTTTCGCGTTCTCTTCAAAGGTCTCGCCCGTTTCTTCTACATCAAAATCTTCAATTAATTGATTGATACCAATCACATTATCATCTTGAAAGATAACTCTAAAGTCACTAATTTTACCTTGGTTTCCAGAAGCAATAACAATATCTGCCATTAGAAATACCCCCTATTGAATCGAAATTTGTTCTACAGATTGATCAATTTTAAGCCAATGTTTAATTATGCGTTCAATATGTACTGTGGATCCATTCGCAAAGAAACGATGTTTTGGCTTAGGCGTGTAATGCGCATGTTCATTACTAAATGTTAAGAGTGCACTTACTTCACGCGCAGTTTCTAAACCAGACGAAATGACCGTCTTCTTACCATCAAAATAGTCATGAATTGGTTTATATAGTAATGGATAGTGCGTACAACCTAATATAACAGTATCAGCTTTCGTTGAACGCCATTGCTTAAGCGTTTGATGAATAATAATACTCGTAATTGTAGGATCATCATATCTTAATTGTTCTACAAGCGGTACAAATCCTGGGCACGCGACACCTGAAACTTTGACGTTTGGATTGATACTCATAATCTGCCTACGGTACGCACCAGATTTTATCGTACCTTCAGTTCCCAATACGAGAACGTTATTATTCGTTGTTGTCATGATTGCTGTTCGAGCACCCGGTTCTATAACACCAATAACCGGAATGGCTAAACGTTTCTGTAAGTCTTTAAGGGCAACTGCTGTAGCTGTATTACAAGCTATCACGAGCATTTTAATATCAAAGTGATCAACTAAATAATCGGCAAGTTGATTTGTAAAGAGACACACTTCCTCTTTGTCTCTCGGTCCATAAGGACATCTTCCAATGTCCCCTAAATAATAAATGGTTTCATTAGGGAGTTGTCGCATGATTTCCTTCGCAACAGTTAAACCACCGACTCCCGAGTCAATGACACCGATTGGTTTATTCATCGTGTTTCACCCTTATCTACTACAAGTCTTGAATTATATTTTATCACAATGTAACTTTGATTGATATTTCATTGAATTATGATGCAATAAGATTCCATTTTTCACTCCCCTTGAAAAGCCCTTTATAATTTCAACCTTAAACGTACCTATATAAATATAGTTTTTATAGATATAATTTAGATTCCTAAACAGCATGCTTTCCTGTATAGCCCAACTCAAACTTTCAGTTTGTTAGTTGGACTTACAAAGTAGCTTAGCTACTTTGTTCCACACTCAAGCCCCGGCTTGCATAGCTTGATAATTTGCTTGCGCAAATTTCTTTGCCGGGGACCCCACCCCTAGGAGTCAGCTGTTTAGAAATTTTATTTTCGTATTATCAAACAATTTTAACCAAAAAAACCAGCAAAGCTTATGCTTTGCTGGTAAAACTGATACTCAATTATTCTACTTCGTGGTCTGAACCGAAGAATGATTTAAACATATGGAATGTTGTTTCTCTGTTCATAGCTGCGATAGATGTTGTTAAAGGAATACCTTTTGGACAAGCATTCACACAGTTTTGAGAGTTACCACATTCTTGTAAACCACCCATGTCCATTAATGCATCTAAACGTTCATCTTTAGACATCGCACCTGTTGGGTGTAAGTTAAATAAACGTACTTGTGAAATCGCTTGCGCACCAACGAAATCATTCTTTTGAGTAACGTTAGGACAAACTTCTAAACATACACCACAAGTCATACATTTAGATAATTCATAAGCAGTTTGACGTTTTTTTTCTGGCATACGTGGACCAGGACCTAAGTCATAAGTACCGTCAACTGGTACCCATGCTTGCATTTTCTTAAGGTTGTCGAACATACGTGAACGATCAACTTGTAGGTCACGTACTACAGGGAAAGTACTCATAGGTTCAAGTTTGATTGGTTGTTCTAATTGGTCAACGATTGCTGAACATGATTGACGCGCTTGACCATTGATAACCATTGAACAAGCACCACAAACTTCTTCAAGACAGTTCATGTCCCAAGTAACTGGTGTTGTTTTTTCACCGTTAGCATTTACAGGGTTACGTTGGATTTCCATTAAACAAGCGATAATGTTCATATTATCACGGTGAGGAATTTCGAATGTCTCGTTATATGGTTGAGATTTATTATCTTTTTGACGTTTGATAATTAATTTAATCTTTTTATTCGTATTTTGTTTAGGTTGTTCATGTTGTTGTACATTGTCTTTTGTTTCTGTAGCTGCCATTATGATTTACCCCCTTTTGACTTTTTAGAATAGTCACGTTTACGTGGTGGGATAAGGCTAATATCTACATCTTCATAAGTGAATGAAGGTGCTTCATTTCTACCTTTGTATTCAGCTAAAGTAGTTTTTAACCATTCTTCATCGTTACGTTCTGGGAATTCTGGTTTGTAGTGTGCACCACGTGATTCGTTACGGTTGTAAGCACCAATTGTAATCACTCGTGCTAAAACTAACATATTCCATAATTGACGTGTGAAGAATACTGCTTGGTTACTCCAAGTTGAAGTATCTTCCATATCAATATCTTCATAACGTTTCATTAATTCAACGATTTTCTTATCAGTTTCTAATAATTTATCGTTATGACGAACTACTGTAACGTTAGCAGTCATTAATTCACCTAATTCACGGTGAAGTTTATAAGCATTTTCAGTACCGTTCATGTTAAGTAATTTTTCGAAACGATCTTGTTCTTCCTTAACACGTTTTTCGTAAATGCTTTGATCGATTTCAGTGTATGATTTATCGATGTTTTCAATGTATTTTGCAGCGTTAGGACCTGCTACTGTACCACCGTAGATAGCAGATAATAATGAGTTCGCACCTAAACGGTTACCACCGTGTTGTGAGAAGTCACACTCACCAGCAGCAAATAAACCGTCAATGTTAGTCATTTGATCGTAGTCTACGTATAAGCCACCCATTGAGTAGTGTACAGCTGGGAAGATCTTCATAGGTACTTTACGAGGGTCATCACCTGTGAATTTCTCATAAATTTCGATGATACCGCCAAGCTTAACATCAAGCTCATGTGGGTCTTTATGAGATAAGTCAAGGTATACCATGTTCTCACCGTTGATACCTAATTTTTGATTAACACAAACATCAAAAATTTCACGAGTCGCGATATCACGAGGAACTAAGTTACCATAGTCAGGATATTTCTCTTCTAAGAAGTACCAAGGTTTACCATCTTTATAAGTCCAAATACGGCCACCTTCACCACGTGCTGACTCACTCATTAAACGAAGTTTGTCGTCACCTGGGATTGCAGTAGGGTGAATTTGAATGAACTCACCGTTAGCGTATTTAACACCTTGTTGGTAAACGATAGAAGCTGCTGAACCAGTATTAATCATTGAGTTCGTTGTTTTACCGAAGATGATACCAGGACCACCTGTTGCCATAATTACGGCATCTGAACCGAATGATTCGATTTCTGAAGTTGTAAGGTTTTGGGCAACAACACCACGTGCTTTATTCTCATCGTCTTTAACAACGCCTAAGAATTCCCAACCTTCATATTTCGTAACAAGCCCGTCTACTTCATAGCTACGCACTTGCTCGTCTAAAGCGTAAAGTAATTGTTGACCAGTAGTCGCACCAGCGAATGCTGTTCTGTGGTGTAAAGTACCACCGAAACGACGGAAGTCAAGTAAACCTTCGTTCGTACGGTTGAACATAACACCCATTCTGTCTAATAAGTGAATGATTTGTGGTGCTGCATCTGTCATTGCTTTAACTGGTGGTTGGTTTGCTAAGAAGTCCCCACCATAAACTGTATCGTCAAAGTGAATTGCTGGTGAGTCACCTTCACCTTTTGTATTAACTGCACCGTTAATACCACCTTGCGCACATACAGAGTGAGAGCGTTTAACAGGTACAATTGAGAATAAGTCAACATGTACGCCTTTTTCTGCTGCTTTAATTGTTGACATCAGACCGGCAAGTCCTCCACCGACAACAATGATTTTTTTGTCTGCCATAGAAATGTCACTCCCCTAAATGTAAAAAAGATCTTATAAGAATGCTAAAATTGCGCTAATACCAATCGTGCTTAATACTAGGAATACTAATAATGAAACCCATGTAAATACGCGTTGTGATTTTGGTGATTGTAAGATACCCCATGTTACTAAGAATGACCATAAACCATTCGCAAAGTGGAAGATAACACTTAGGATACCGATGATGTAGAAGATTAACCAAAATCGGTTAGTCACGATTTGGTGTACCATATCATAGTTCACTTCATGTCCAAATAATTTTTGGATACGAGTTTGCCATAAGTGAACGAATACGAAAAGGAATGTAATTAAACCAGTAATACGTTGTAATAAGAACATCCAATTTCTAAATCTTGAGTAATGACCCACATTGTGAGTAGCAGTGAATGCGATATGTACCCCATATATTGCGTGATACAGAATTGGAATATAAATCATGATAAATTCTAACGCATATAAAAATGGTAATGATTCCATGAAGTTTGATGCTTTGTTGAACGACTCTGCGCCTCCAGTAGCTTGGAAGTTAGCAGTTAAGTGAACAAGTAAAAAAGCACCTAATGGAATGACGCCTAGTAAAGAGTGTAAACGTCTAAGATAGAATTGATTCTTCGTATGTTCCAAAAGGAAGTCCCCCCTGCAAAACTAATATAATATTTGATTTCTTTTTGCTGTTATCATTTCTTAATTTTAAGAAATCGTTTTCAAATATTCTTAAAAAAGAAATCTTACTCTTAACATTGTAACACTAAATTAAGTGTTTTTGGGCATGAGAATGATTCTCATATCAAATTTATCAACTTTTAGATTGATTTAAAGCTGAAACTAAGTTATGAGCGACTTTATTAGGTAATCCAATATCTGTAAAATCGCTAATTTCAGCCTCTTTCATCTTCTTAATTGAACCAAATTTACGTAGCAATTGCGTACGTCTTTTAGGTCCAATACCTTCAACTTGATCGAGTACAGATTTCATTCCAGTCTTTTGACGTGTTTTGCGGTGGAACGTTATCGCAAAGCGATGGACTTCATCTTGAATACGTTGCAGTAAGTAGAATGCTTGGCTGTTCTTTTTTAAAGGAATCACGTTAGCCTCTTCACCATATAACAATTCTGATGTTTGGTGCTTTTCGTTCTTACGTAAACCAGCAATAGGTATATCAAGTCCAAGTTCATTCATTAAGACATCATTAACTGAAGACATATGCCCTTTACCACCATCGATGATAATCAAGTCGGGCAATGGTAACCCTTCATTTAGTACACGTGTGTAACGTCTACGAACCGCTTCTTGCATAGACTTGTAATCATCTGGGCCTTCTACAGATTTGATTTTAAACTTACGATAACCCTTTTTATCTGGCTTACCATCTACAAATGACACCATTGCGGACACGGGGTCTACACCTTGAATGTTAGAATTATCAAATGCTTCAATTCGAATTGGGGTTTGAATTTGCATCGCATCACCAATTTCTTCAATCGCCTTGATCGTTCGAGATTCGTCACGCGCAATCATTTCAAATTTATTGTTAAGCGAAATAGACGCATTTTTAATCGCAAGTTGTACGAGATCCTTCTTAGGACCACGTTTCGGTTTCACTACCTTCGTATTAACCACAGATTCTACCATTTTAGAATCAAGATCATTAGGTATATGAACCTCTTTAGGTAGAATGTGCTGATTAAGTTCATAGAACTGACCGATAAATGTATAGAATTCTTCTTCGTGCGTTTGTTGAATTGGAATCATCGTCGTATCACGTTCAATAATATTACCTTGTCTAATAAAGAAAACTTGAACGCACATCCATCCTTTAGAAACACTGTAACCAAATACGTCACGTATCGTTTGGTCACTCGACATAATTTTTTGTTTCTTCATTAAGTTTTGAATGTGTTGGAGTAAATCTCGATATTCTTTAGCTTGTTCGAAGTCTAAATCTTCACTTGCTTTAAGCATACGCTTTTCAAGGTTTTCAGTTATGGTATGATCTTCCCCATTGAGAAAGTCCGTCACACCTTTAATCATTTCATCATAATTACTCTGATCAACTTTTTTAACACACGGACCTAAACATTGACCGATGTGGTAATACAAGCATAAACGGTCAGGCATTTTATCACATTTTCGAAATGGATAAATACGATTCAGTAGTTTCTTCGTTTCTTGTGCTGAATAAGCATTTGGATAAGGTCCAAAATACTTACCAGTTTTAGGTTTAACCGTTCTCGTAACAAGCAACCTTGGATGTTTTTCTTTTGTGATTTTGATAAATGGATAACTTTTGTCGTCTTTAAGAAGAATATTGTAACGAGGTTGGTATTGTTTGATTAAGTTTAATTCTAGGAGTAACGATTCGATTTCACTCGACGTTACGATAAATTCGAAATTTCGAATTTCACCGACTAAACGCGTGGTCTTAGCGTCATGCGCGCCTGTGAAGTATGAACGCAATCGGTTTCTAAGTCGCTTCGCCTTTCCGACATAAATAACCTGATTATTACGATCTTTCATTAAATAACAACCTGGATCCATAGGGACCAAGTCTAATTTATTCCTAATCTTTTCTTTATAGTCTTCCATAATCTCACCTACTTAAATGGTTCACATCAATATCTGATTGGCCACGCTCGAGCACCCACATTACTTTTTAGAAACATCTTATTGACCTCTTTTGGGATGCCTTTCTAGCAAAAGCCCTTTCGATAGGTATATACCCCTATTTAAATTCATAGATACTGTCAAATTAAGGTATACCTTAATAACAATTCAAAAATAGCTTAAAATGTCCCATGGCACTTTTCAAAAAGGACACTCAAAACGAAAGCAACCTCCCGCATTAAGTCATATTAAGCAATCATGATAAGCGTCATTTAACTTCAAACCAACCGCGACTGATGAGAACCCTTATTCCATAGTCATAAGGATTACCAAAAAAACAGGCAAGAACAAATGTCCCAGCCTGTGATTTATTCTTAATCTAAATCAATATTTAAAATAAGAAGTTTAAATTTATAGATGTTTATCGATAACTTCAGCTAAGTTTTCTTTAGGTTGGAAGCCAACAACTTTGTCAACTGGCTCGCCGTCTTTAAATAAGACTAAAGTTGGAATACTCATAACTTCATATTTAGCAGCAGTTGATTGGTTTTCATCAACGTCTAATTTTAGAATGTTAGCTTTACCGTCATAATCTTCAGCAAGTTCTTCAAGAACAGGCGCGATCATTTTACATGGGCCACACCAAGTTGCCCAAAAGTCCACAAGATTAACGCCTTCTTTAATTTGTTCTTCAAAATTAGAATCAGTTACTTTAATAAGTGCCATAAGAAGATTCCCTCCTTGAATTTAATGATGAACAAAGTATAACAGAGTTTATTTATTATTGCATTTTGATTGCTCAAATTATTTTAATTCTGCAACGGTCACGCCAAAGCCACCTTCACTTGGCACACCAGAGCGGAACGAAGCGATACTTTTATGACGTTTCAAGTGTTTTTGGACACCTTTTTGAAGGGCACCAGTACCTTTACCATGTATAATGTATACATTTTCATAATTGCTAAGTACCGCTTGGTCTAGATATTGGTCAAGTTCGATTAACGCATCTTCATAACGATACCCTCTTAAATCAAGTTCCATTTTAACGGATGTGCGATTGTGACGGGTCACCATTTTAGACGGCTTCTCTTTCTGCTTTTCTTTCTTCTCTAAATCGTTAAGCGGTAATTTCATTTTAATGATACCCATTTGAACGACTGCTTCGTCATCATCTAGTAACTCAAGGACTTCACCTTTTTGACCATATGACAATACCTTGACTTCATCGCCTGCTTTGATTTTATCCCATTTTTTCTTTTTAACATTCGCTTTTAGTGAATCCGCTTCGTATTGATTTTCGAGTCGTTTTTTCTTATCAATGAGCTCATGCTCTTTAACATCTACGCCTTTTTTATCACGCATCTGTCTTAATTCTTTTAGAATCGTATCTGCTTCCTTAGTCGCTTCTTTAACACGTTGATTGGCTTTTTCTTTAGCTTGTTCCATTAGACGCTTCTCATAATTTTGATAAGCAGTATAGGTTTGATCAAGTTCTTTATGCATCGTTTCAGCTTCGCGAATTAAGGCATCGAGTTCAATCTTTTGTTCATCGACACGCTTTGTATTACGTTCTAACGATTCAATCATCGCATTAATTTCTTTTTCATCATGGCCAACCATAGATTTCGCATGATTAATAATCTGTAGTTTTAGGCCTAGACGCTTAGAAATTTCGAAAGCATTCGAACGACCAGGTACGCCCATCAATAATTTATAAGTCGGGCTTAACGTATTCACATCGAATTCGACACTTGCATTCATAACGCCTTCACGGTTATAACTGTAAGCTTTAAGTTCAGGATAGTGCGTTGTCGCCATAACGAGTGAACCAATTTCGTGTACATAGTCTAAAATACTCATCGCAAGTGTCGCACCTTCAGTAGGATCCGTACCTGCACCAAGTTCATCAAATAAGATTAAGCTGTTTTGATTTGCTTCATCTAAGATATTTACTATCGTTTTCATGTGAGATGAAAAAGTTGAAAGCGATTGTTCAATCGATTGTTCGTCACCAATATCACAAAAGACATGGTCGAAGACACCGAGTTTACTACCATCTAATGTAGGAATTAATAAACCTGACTGAGCCATGATAATAATTAATCCAAGTGTTTTTAACGTCACTGTTTTACCACCCGTGTTTGGCCCTGTAATAATAACCGTTTCAATATCTGGCTCAAATTCAATCGTATTACTTACGACAGTTTCAGCATCTAATAATGGATGAAACGCTTTAGGCAAGTATATGTCACGGTTAGTCGTGAAGGTAGGTTTAGTACCTTTGATAGATCTTGCATAGCGGGCTTTTGCTGTAAGGAAGTCAATATGCCCCATAATAGACTCTGCACTTAAACAACCTTCGCTGTCCGTTGCTACAAGTGTCGTTAGCTCTGTTAAAATGCGAGCACGTTCCGTGTCTTCTTCACTTCTCAAGCGACTAATCTGATTGTTCATTTCAACAACTGATGAAGGTTCGATATAAAGTGTTTGTCCTGAAGCAGATTGGTCATGCACGATACCGTTAAAATCCTGACGATATTCTGCTTTAACTGGAATAACGTTTCGATCATTACGTACGGTCACAATTGCATCAGACAATTTCTTCTGATTGGACTGCGATTTAACGATTTTATCAAGTTGTTGTCTAATACGGTGATTCGTCGTAGAAATTTTACTTCTAATTGAGTGAAGCGTTGGACTCGCGTCATCGAATAAGTCAGATTCATCACACGTTTGATGAATGGTTTGATATAAATCCGTTAAAACAGGCAATTGTTCAATTTGTTCATTTAATATGGGATATACGATTTTTTCATCTTCTTCAACCATTTGATTGTAAAATGTTTTAAATTGATTTTGAACTTGAATCACGCGTTTAATGGCATTAAGTTCTTTAACGTTCAGTACGCTACCAATAGTTGCACGTTTCACATAATCAGAAATTTTACTCAATCCTGATAAACTTGGCATTCTACGTTTATTGTAAATTTGAGATATTTCATCTGTTTCTTCCATTTGATGAACCACTTCATCAAAGTCTGTACTTGGTTTCATCGCTTTTACTTTTAAAGCACCTAGTTCACTAATCGTTTCATTTTGTATGGTTGCTTTAATTTTGTCGAATTCTAAGACATCGAGTGTTTTCTGTCTCATAAAATCCCTCTATTTCTAAAGTTTAATGTTGTTTTCAATAAATGATTTAAAGTCTTCACGTGATTTCGTATTAAGTACACGGTCTTTCGTCACAAAGCCTTTCTGTGCAGTCGCAACACCATACTTCATAAAGTCTAAATGATCAACATGATGCGCATCTGTATTTATCGTTACATGAATGTTCTTATGCTTTTTAAGTACATCCGCACTTAAATCAAGACGTTTAGGATTCGCATTAATCTCAAGAATCGTGTTCGTTTTCTCTGCGATATCTATCAATTTATCCATGTTAACTTTATAACCATCACGTCGACCGATGATACGACCAGTAGGATGCGCAATATGTCTTACATATGGGTTCTGACATGCTTGTTCAAGGCGATGCATGATTTCTTTTTCTGATTGATTAAAGCTCTGATGAATCGCCGCGATCACATAATCAAGCTCTTTAAGAACGCTATCATCGTAATCAAGCGTACCATCACTTAAGATATCCATTTCAATACCAGAATAAATATCGATTTCATCATACTTCTTGTTTAATGCTTTGATTTCTTCGTTTTGTTTTAGAAGGCGTTCAGCTGAGAGACCGTTAGCGACTTTAAGGCTTTGAGAGTGATCAGTAATCACCATGAATTGATAACCCTTTTTGATGTTCGCCTTAACCATGTCTTCTAAACGATAAGCACCGTCACTTGCAGTCGTATGCATATGAATATCACCATTGATATCAGAAAGCTGTACGATTTGAGATAAATCTTTATCAAATTCCGAGCCATCCTCTCGCATTGTAGGTGGAATCCATGGTGCCTTGAAATGCTCATAGATAGCTTCTTCACTATCAAATTGAAGTAGCGAACCATCTTCTTGTTCAATACCATACTCGCTTACCTTTTCATTCGTCTCTTTCGCAATTTGACGAATACGAATGTTGTGGTCTTTTGACCCTGTGAAGTGTTGAAGCGTATGATAGAAGGCTTTAGGTTCTATCATTCTTAAGTCTATTCCTATAATTTCATCATCAAATTCGACTTCAATCGAAACTTTAGTATCACCAACAGCAACCTCTTTCGTTAAGATGTCGAATTTTAAAAGCGCTGCTTGGACTTTATCTGGCGCCGTTGTACTTATGATGACATCTAAATCTTTACTTTGTTCTTTCATACGACGGAAGCTACCTGCGAACTCAAAGCGTTCAATGTCTTCAATATCTTCTAAATACGCCGCAACTTCATCTTTAAGTTTAATCATCGTATCAATAGGATAGCGTTCTTTACGTTGACTCATCGCTTGAACAGCTTCTAAAATATTAGCTTCAGTCTTCTTAGCGAAGCCTTTAAGTTCACTTACTTTACCTTTTTCGCATGCTTCTAGTAGAGACGCTTTATCCGTAATATTTAATTCTTGATAGAGCTTCGCAATTTTCTTGCTACCTAAACCTTGTATTTTAAGTAATGGGACAAGTCCACTCGGCACTTCTTTTTTTAGCGCGTTTAACGTCTCAGATTCTCCATTTTCCATGTAGTCGTTTAATACGTCCCCGACACCTTTACCAATACCTTTAAGCTCAGTGACGTCGTCAATTTCTTCAATTGTGCGTTCATCTATTTCAAGACTTTGACTTGCCTTTCGATAAGCAGACACTTTAAAAGGATTCTCCCCTTTTAACTCCATATATGTTGCAATGTCTTCTAATAATTTAATTAAATCCTTTTTCGTCATTTTAAGCACCTCATTAAAAAAAGTCATAGGAAGTTTTAGGCCTATGACTCGGTTATTTTAATTTTCAAGACTTCATAAGAAAAACGTATAAATTGGTGTAATCCAAACGTAAAATTGTGCAATTTTAGAATGAATTAATGCATTTTGAAACATATTATGTGGATACAAGGTCATACAAATTAGGGTGAATTGTATATAAATTGTGATCGGTATGACTCCAATGATTGCCCCTAATAAACGACTTAAACGTGAGATACGCCTTTGGTATCGCTTACGTTCAAATACTGAGATAATCATATAAAAAGTTAGCTTGGAAAGTAAAAATATCAATATAAAAGTAACAAATGCATCAAATCGATGTTCTCTATCATAGATGTCTATAAAGAAATGCATATCATAGGCTTTAGTAGCTGGGTATGGTAGCACAAGATTAAGTTTCGGCCCTAAACTTTGATACCATAAACGCGCGAAATAAATCGAAATCAAAGTAGTTAATAGATGTAACCCATTATACATGACACCGCGATGAATCCCCATCATAAAACCTATCGCATAAGCGATTAGAACGAACAACACAATAATCAAGAATTATTCACCTTGGTCTTTAAGACGCTTCACTTCTTGTTTAAGACGTTCATGCTCTTCTTCTAATTTCACATAATCATGCATGATATTAACCGCCGTTAAGACAGCTTTACGCGTCGTATCAAGCCCTGCACTCTTACGACCTAATTCATTCAGTTTATCGTCAACAAGATGTGCCACATGCCTAATGTGTTCTGGATTATCTTCACCAACAATCGTGTAATTACGATCGTTTATCGTTACATTAATTCGATTTTTAAATTCACCCATTTAGATTCTCCTGACTTTATTCTTTACTTCAATTCATCAATTATTATTATACATGAGTTAAATTATTTTGTGTATGCTTTTATAACTTTCTCATATTTAGAAATCTCGCTTATTTCATTAACCCTTCCCCTTTGAAAAGCCCTATAAGTCATATATACGTTTATCCTTGTTATGATATGATGTATATAAGTTTATTAAAGTGAGGAAGTCATATGACAAACGTAGTTTTAAAATTAAAAGATACAGAAATCAAACAGCTTATGTCTAAGATTAAATTCGAACAGTCAAAGCTACCTCAAGGTATGAAAGCAAAGTGCAAATACAAAGGTGTTACGATAAATATTTATAATTCGAATAAAGTCATGTTTCAAGGTAAAACAGCACAAGAAGTTTCAAACCAATTACTTGGCCATCAAGCATCTCAAAGTACACCATCAAGCGCATCATCCCATCCAACAATTCCCTATAATCAATATAGTTGTATCGGTAGTGATGAAGCAGGTAGCGGAGATTATTTTGGACCATTAACAGTTTGTGCGAGTTACGTTTCTAAAGATCAAATTCCCCTACTTAAAACACTTGGTGTTGATGATTCAAAACGTCTCAACGACACCAAGATTGTTGAATTAGCTGAACAACTCGTCACGTTTATTCCACATTCGCTCATTACTTTAGATAATGTAAAGTATAATGAACGTAAAGCACTCGGTTGGTCTCAGGTTAAGATGAAAGCCGTGTTACACAATGCGTGTATCACTAACGTTCTCAATAAAATTGACCAAACAGAACTTGATTACATCGTTATTGATCAATTTGCGAAAAGAGAAGTCTATAAGCATTACGCTTTAACCGAGATACCTTGCGATAAGAAGACAAAATTCGAAACTAAAGGCGAGTCTAAGTCATTAAGTATAGCTGTGGCGAGTATTATTTCAAGATATGCTTTTGTTAAACATATGGAACAAATAGAGCATAAACTTAAACTCGATATACCTAAAGGTGCGAGTGCGAAAGTCGATCTTCAAGCAGCTAAATTGATTCAAAAATACGATATTAATACTTTAGACACTTACTCAAAGCGTCATTTCAAAAATAGAGACAAAGCATTAGATATTTTAAACAAAAGGGGTCATTCAAAATGAGTACAATGTTGTTAATTCAAGTTATTTTTGGCATATGCATATTTGGTTATTTACTTTGGTATATTTCTAAAAAGCTTTTTAAAAATAAATAATATTTACTCAGACGTATATTTAAAAGACTTTTCACAAAAAAGAATAAAAATATACGTCTTTTTTACAATTAATTTAAAGCAATTTAAACCTAATACAACTTTTATTTGTTAAAATAGAAGCTATACGCACATACAAAGTAACTTATGAGAAATCGATAACCTAAAAAATTTATATTAAAGTGAAAGGATTCCTGTGATGAGAAAGTTACATATCATTTTAGTTTTATTGCTTATTTTAAATTTGGTGTTTCCCACTCATATTTATAGCAAGACGTCACCTTTAGAACCTATCAACCAAGATCATCGTATTAGTAAACAATACACACCTAATGCGCTTGCAGTCACAACGGAAAGCGGACAAATTTTATACCAATATCACTATAAGAGCCAGGTCGATCCAGCTTCTTTAACTAAAATGATGACCATGTATCTAACACTTGAACAAGTTGAGAATGGCAATTTAAGTTTAGATGATACGGTTAAAATTACACCTAAAGAAGAGAAGCTTTCAAAGATGCCAAGTTTAGCATCCTTTAAATTAAATGCGGGCGAAACGTATACGATTGACCAACTATTAAAGCAAACGGCTATTGTTTCAAGTAATGCAGCAACCATGGTTTTAGGTCGCAAAATCGCTGGTAGCCCTTCTAAATTTACGCATCGAATGAATGACAAAGCGAAAGCCTTAGGTATGACGCACACACATTTTGTAAATCCAACTGGTGCATCAAACGACTTACTAAAACCGTTTGAACCTATAGACTATAGGAAAGAACTTAAGACCTCTACGACTGCTGAAGATTTAAGTTTATTAATGCATCACTTGTTGAAAGACCATAAACAAGTATTGAATTACTCTAAATTGAATGCGGATGTTCAAAAAGGACGTAAAATGCGAACGACAAATTTATCTTTACCTGGAGAAAGTCGAGGATTTAAAGGTTCAGATGGTTTAAAAACTGGAACTAGCGATAATGGGTATAATTTAGCTCTCACAAATCATAAAGATAACTTAAGGTTAAATGTTGTCGTGCTCAATGTGAAACCATACCCTAGTGATGATGCTGAGAAAATGCGTCACACCATCGCAAATCGTTATGTTAAACAAATGAGAGAGAAATACGAATATAAGAAAGTCTTATCCAAAGGTAGACATGAAATTAATGATAAGGTGTATGATGTTAAAACAGATTTATATGATGTCGTACCTAAAAATATGAAAAATTACTCTTATAAGATTAATGAAGGACGTATTGAACTCGATTACGATCGTTCATTTATTAAGGGAACTAAAGCACCATCAGTTGGTGTAGAGAAAGTTGATACCCTTAAAGACAAAATCATGGACAATCTGTTATTAATTATCGTTTCGATTCTATTCTTGTTAACGTTCATACTCGCTATAACGTTATTTATCATGTATCGAATTTATAAACGAAGTAAGTAGAAGAATAATATAAAAATAAACGAGCCTAAGTATTCAATTGAGTACTTAGGCTCGTTTTTATATCTGCAATATAATTATTTTAAGCTCTTTTGAATTTTATCAATTTCATCTTGTTTAAGGTCGACGATGATTTCGCCATCTTTTGTATCTTCTTTTAACGCTTCTTTAGCTTCTTTTGAATGGTATAATTCAGCAATACGTTTGTATGTTTTGTTATCTTTGTCTTTAGTGTTTACAGCTATAAAGTTAATATAAGGCTTAGTTGCTTCACCTTTTGAACTTTCTAAGTAAATTGGGTCTTTCTTAGCATCTAGACCTGCTTTAGTAGCAACACCATTGTTAATTACAGAAATATCTACTTCATCTAGAGCTCTAGCAGTTTGTTGAGCATCAACTGCTTTAATTTTTAGATTTTTAGGGTTTTCTTTAATCTGTTTAGGTGAACCTGTTAAGCCAAAGTCTTTATCTAATTTGATCAGACCAGCTTTTTCTAAAAGTTTTAATGCACGTGCTTGGTTAGAAACATCGTTCGGAATGATGACTTGAGCACCATCTTTAATATCTTTAACGTCTTTGTGCTTTTTAGAATAGATACCTAATGGCGCAAGTACAGTCGTTCTAATTGGTGTGATATCTGTACCTTTATTCGCTTCTTGGAACTGATTTAAAAACGCAAAGTGTTGGAAAGCGTTCATGTCGATATCCCCATCTGATAAAGCCTTATTCGGAACATTATAATCAGAGAATTGTTTAATCTCTAAGTCAATATCTTCTTCTTTAGCAAGTTCTTTAACTTTCTCCCAAGCTTTAGTATCGTTCGATGCAACACCTACTGTAACTTTCTTACTATCACCTTTATTGCCACAAGCAGCTATAAATAAGATGATGACTAAACTTAATGCTAGTAATTTTTTCAATTTAAATTTCCCCTTTGTTATTAATTTTTCCTTACTTTTCTAGCGAGTAAATTACCTAATGATTGAATAAGTTGAACCATTACAACCAGAATGACAACGGTGATAATAATAACCATCGTGTCAAATCTTTGGTAACCGTATGCTAAAGCTAGGTCACCAATACCTCCGCCTCCAACAGCACCGGCCATTGCAGTCGCACCGATAAGTCCAATAATTGAAGTTGTCAGTGCTAAAATAAGTGAACCAAGTGCCTCTGGTAGTAAGAAATATCTTATGATTTGAAAAGGTGAAGCACCCATTGCTTGTGATGCCTCAATAACGCCACTATTCACTTCAAGTAAAGAGTTCTCTACCAAACGTGCGATGTAAGGTGCCACATAAACCGTTAAAGGTACAATGGCAGCTTCAGTACCAATTGACGTCCCCACAATAAGCTTCGTAAAAGGCACTATCGCAATAAGTAAAATAATGAAAGGTAATGAACGTAGTACATTAATAATTGGGTTAAGTAAATGATAAATAAATGTTTGCTCCCAAATACCACCCTTTTTCGTGATAACAAGTAAGATACCAAGAGGAACACCAATTAGCGCACCCAATACTAATGAAATAGAAACCATTAATAGCGTTTGATATAACGCTTCAAATAATTGTGAAACATCGATAGAAGAACCAAGCATGTTATATCACCTCTTCATATTCAATATTATGTATATTAAAGTAATCATAAGCCTTGTATATTTGATCAGTAGGTTCGTTAAATCGTAGTGTTAAATAGCCTACTGAAGTACCTTGGATTTCTGTCATCGATGCGTAAATTAAATTAACATCTAAATTTAAGTTCCTAATAAGATGCTGTAATATCTGATCACCAATTTGCTTACCTTCAAGGTATAATTTGATATCTACAACATTTTGAGTAGAAGGAAGATGAGCTTTTAATGACTCAGGCAAGTCCGTTTTTATAATCGTTGAAATAAAGCTTTTAGCAGTTTCTGTTTGAGGATGGCCTAGTACCTTTAATACATCTCCATGTTCTATTACGCGCCCTCTTTCCATTACTGCGACCTTATTACAAATTTGTTGAATCACACTCATTTCATGTGTGATTAAAAGAATTGTGACATCTAAAGATTGGTTAACCTTCCTCAACAAATTTAAAATTGATTCTGTTGTTGAAGGATCTAACGCACTTGTCGCTTCGTCACAAAGAAGAATTTTTGGATCTGTTACGAGTGCACGTGCTATTGCTACACGCTGCTTTTGACCACCAGATAATTCATTCGGAAATTGTTTACCTTTATCTTCAAGACCAACAAAGGCTAACATTTCAGAAACCTTTTGATTGATGTACGATTTTGATCTCTTTTGAAGAATGAGTGGTATTGCCACGTTGTAAAAGACTGATTTTGAGTTTAAAAGATTAAAGTGTTGAAAAATCATACCGATATCTTTCTTTACTAAACGAAGTTGCTTGGGTTTGAGTTGATTCATTCTCTGGCCATCCACAATTACATCACCAGATGTTGGCTTTTCAAGTGGTTAACTAGGCGTATTAACGTACTTTTACCAGCACCACTATATCCAATAACGCCATAAATATCTTTTTGGGCTACCTTTAAGTCAATATCCTTTAACGCCTGTATTTCTAGCGTATTTTTATAAAAGGATTTATTTACCCCTTTGAACTCTATCAATGTAATGCCTCCTTAAAACTAAAATAAAAAACCTATGGATAAGACAAGTCCATAGGTTCGAATACTACTTGTCTCATCTTTACAACTTCACGTTGCAGGAATTGGCACAGTTTTCAAAAACGATTGAGCCTGTTGCCGAGGTTTCAAAGGGCCTTTCCCTCCACCTCTCTGGATAAGATTCAGAATATTTAATTATCGGTACAACTAATCTTACTATATTACTCAAGATTGTCAATAGATTTTTTGAAATTTCAGAATAGTTTTTGTCATGCCCTTGTATTTCGCGATTTCAGGCATTTTTAAATCCCTTTTTTTAAAAAGCCCTAGAATATAGTATTTATTTTTAATGCGTATTAAAATAACACCATCTTTTATTTTTTATTTATAATATAATTTAATCAATAAAAATGTAGCAACAGTTATGCGTTTACCTCCAGCTATTTATGTGTTGGTATTGGAGGTGGTACGATGAGAATTTTAATTGAATTAAGTATTGAAATAACTTTTAGTATTTCATTATTGTTTCAAGTAATTGTCATATGGTACTACGCAAGAAAGATTAAAAAATAAGCTAGCTAATGTGTGAGGACATTAGCTAGCAAGCTGTTGGTAAACATATAGTTGAACTTGTTTAACGCGAGTTCGATATGTTCTATATTTTTCCACCTAGTAAATCCTTTAAAATAGCTAGGTTTTTTTATATTTTTATTATACACTGCTTAGTAATAAAAGTAAATGATTTTTATTTTATATTATTAATTGAAAATTACAACGTATTTTACTTGAATAAAAGAGGCTGAGACATAATACTACAATTCCCTTAAACAGCATGCTTTCCTGGGGCATGGCCGGAGCCTGTAGTCTCCTAAAGCCCAACTCGTATTTTCAATACGATAGTTGGACTTACAAAGAAGCTCAGGCTTCTTTGTTCATGAGGAAGAGCCCCGGCTTGCATAGCTTGTTAATTTGCTACGCAAATTTCTTTGCCGGGGCCCCGCCCTCTGAGTCAGCTGTTTTGAGAATTGTATGAAATAAAGCTTAAATGTTCTATTTCACGACTTATGTCCCAGACTCTTGGTTCACTCAATACATTTTACGAAAACTAAGGTGGAAAGGAGTAAAATATTTGATTTAAGTATTTAAATCACTATTGGTATTTCATTATTGTTTCAAAAAATTGTCATATGGTATTACGCAAGAAAGATTAAAAAATAAGCTAGCTAATGTGTAGAGACATTAGTTAGCAAGCTGTTGGTAAACATATAGTTGAACTTGCTTAACGGGAGTTCAATATGTTCTATACTTTCCACCTAATGGTTTCAACAAAAATGGATGGGTGTTTTATATTTACATAATACACCATTCATTTATAAATGTAAACAATATTTATTTTATATTACAGATCACGAATAAAAAAAAACATAAATATTAAAAAAAGAGCTCGGGCATGCACCCAAACTCTTATAGCTCTAATTAACCACGTAATGTAGCACCATTATTTTCAAGTGCTTCTAGAATACCATTATGCACTTGCGTAACTTGTTCTTCAGTAAGTGTTTCTTCTTTATTTAAGTAAGATAATCGTATCGCTACAGACCTCTTACCTTCTTCCATATGTTCACCTTGATAAACATCGAAGACAAGCGCATCTTGAAGGATATCTTTGCCATTATCTTTAATAATTTTAACTAGTTCTGCACCTTCTACATCACGATCAACCACTAAAGCAATGTCACGAGTTACGCCTGGGAATTTAGGAATAGGTTCATAATTAATATAGCCTACAGATGTTTCCATAAGTTTATCGTAATTGATTTCAAAGACATACGTACGTTTTAAGTCGTAATCTTTTTGTACACTTGGGTGTAACTCACCGATAAATCCTACTACATCGCCGTCTAATAAAATTTCAGCTGTACGTCCTGGATGCAAGCCATCAATATGAGCTTTTTGATAATCGAATGTTAGATCGAGCTTTTCAGCTACACGCTCTACAACACCTTTTACTAAGAAGAAATCAACTTCTTCTTTCTTTTGTTGCCATAGATTTGACACATACTCACCCGTCATAATACCACTTAGATATTCGACTTCGTCCGGCAATTGGCCTTTTCCATTACTGAAAAATACGCGACCAATTTCATAAAGCATGACGTCATGATTCTTACGTGCCACGTTATAACTTGCAGCATCAATTAAATGAGGTAATAAACTTTGACGTAACGTAGAATGCGCTTCACTCATTGGCATTAGTAGCTGTGTTGTATCTTTATCAGACATACTAAAATCTTTAGCACGCGCTTCGTCAACGAGTGCATATGTCATCGCTTGATTTAAACCAGCACCCTCCATCGTTTGCTTAACAAGACGTGTCTTCATTTGACGGTCAGTTAAACTACCAGATGTAACATCTTCAAAGACAGGTAACGTTGACGGGATTTCATCGTAACCGTAAATACGTGCAACTTCTTCAATTAAGTCAGCATGGATGGTAATATCACGACGTCTTGAAGGGACATGAATCTTAACAGCGTCCCCTTCAGCTTTCTCAGCTTTAAATCCTAACTGTAGAAACACATCGATGATATCTTGATCATTTAAATTTAAGCCAATTGTATCGTTAACCTTCTTAGGCGTAATTTCAATCGTCTTCGTTAACGCACCTAATGAACCATCTGACACACGCGCTTTAAGGACCTTACCGCTTGCATACGTTTCTAATAAATAACAAGCACGGTCTACCGCTTCATCAACAAACTCTAAAGCTAAGCCCTTTTCAAAACGACTCGAAGATTCACTGCGTAGGTTTAAACGACGTGACGTATGACGGATTGATACAGCGTCGAAGATAGCACCTTCAATTACGACATTTGTAGTTTGGTTTGTCACCTCTGAAAAGTCTCCACCCATTACGCCTGCTAATGCGATAGGTTCTTGTCCATTAGTAATTACTAAATCAGAAGTCAATAACGTTCTTTCTTTATCATCTAAAGTTGTCATCGTTTCATTATCACGAGCTTGACGTACGACAATTTCTTTCGAACCGATTTGATCTTGATCGAACATATGAAGAGGTTGACCGTATTCAAGCATTACGTAATTCGAGATATCTACGACATTATTAATCGGACGAATGCCAGCTTTCATTAAGCGCGCTTGCATCCACATAGGTGATGGTGCCACTTCTACATTTTTAACGACACGCGCACTATAATAAGGAACCTTGTCTTGAGCTTCGATACTTACTGATAATTCTTCAGAAGCCTGTTCATCTAATTCGTTAGATTGAGTTTCAGGCTTATGAACCTCTGTTTGATAAAGTGCTGCGGTTTCGTAAGCTGTACCGATCATACTTAAAGCATCTGCACGGTTAGGTGTTAAATCAAACTCCATCACTTGGTCATTTAAATATAATGCATCTAAAGCATTCGTTCCAGGTTCAACTTCTGTAGGAAATACGAAGATACCTTCTTCTGCTTCTTTAGGAACAACGTTCGAATTTAGACCAATTTCTTGTAAAGAACAGATCATACCTTCTGATACTTCACCACGTATTTTAGCACGCTTGATTTTAATGCCACCTGGCAAGCGACCACCTACTGTCGCTACGATAACATGTTGCCCTTGATCAATATTTTTGGCACCACAAACGATTTGAACTGGCGCCTCTTCACCAATATTCACTTTACAAATACTTAGCTTATCGGCGTCAGGGTGTAGAGATTTTTCTTCTACATAACCTACCACTAAATTTTTAATCCCTTGTGAAAAGTCATGTAAAGCATCTACCTCAATTCCTGAACGTGTGATACGCTCTGCTAATGCTTCAGTTGTTACATCTATTTCAACATATTGTTCTAACCACTCTTTAGATACGAGCATTTTCGTCACCTCTATCTTCTACTGATTTAAATTGTTCTAAGAATCGTACATCGTTCGTATAGAAATGTCTGATGTCTTCAATGCCATACTTCAACATAGCAATACGGTCAGGACCCATACCGAACGCAAAGCCAGTATATTTATTTGAATCAAAGCCTGCCATTTCTAACACATTAGGGTGAACCATGCCTGATCCTAAGATTTCAATCCAACCTGATTGTTTACAAACGTTACAACCTTCTCCGCCACACTTGAAGCAAGATACGTCCACTTCAACAGACGGTTCAGTAAATGGGAAGTAGCTAGGACGTAATCTGATTTCACGTTCTTCGCCAAATAACGCTTTAGCAACGAGTTCTAACGTACCTTTAAGATCACTCATCTTGATATTTTCAGCTACGACAAGTCCTTCAATTTGAGTAAACTGATGACTGTGCGTCGCATCATCTGAATCACGGCGGTAAACTTTACCTGGGCAAATGATCTTAACCGGGCCTTTACCTTTTTTCTTTTCAAGTGTGCGTGCTTGAACAGGTGATGTATGTGTACGCATTAAAATTTCATCTTCAATGTAAAAGCTATCTTGCATATCACGTGCTGGATGTGATTTCGGTAGGTTTAAAGCTTCGAAGTTATAATAATCTTGTTCGACCTCATAACCATTTACAATTTCATATCCTAAACCTAGGAATAAATCTTCAATTTCTTCAATCGTGCGCGTTAAAGGATGTTTCGCACCGAGTTTAATTTGACGGCCTGGTAACGTTACGTCGATTGACTCAGCTTCTAATTGCTTATTAAGACGTTCAGTTTCAAGAACCTCTTGTCTTTCCGCAATTTCCTTTTCAATTTGTTGACGTACTTCGTTCACTTTTTGACCATAAGCAGGCTTTTCCTCTTTAGGAAGGTCTTTCATATGTTTCATTAAGCCTGTTACAGATCCTTTTTTACCTAAATATTTAACCTTAACATCTTGTAAAGCCTTTTCATCGGCCGCTTCGTTAATATCAATATGTGCTTGTTGCACAATTTTTGACATGACTTCTGTTTGTTCCATTTGTATCCTCCTTTAAATACAAAAAGACCTCCGCCCTGTAATAGGGACGAAGGTCTTCCGTGGTACCACCCAAATTTATGCATACGCATACACTTTTAATTTATTGATAACGGATGATGACATCCGACTTAAATTTCTTTAAGTAGCTAAAAAGGTGAACCAATCTAGCCCAGTAGGAATAACTTTCAGTCTCGGTTATTCTCCCTTGTCTACTTTGTTGCTAGTTGTCTTCTTTTTCTTCGCTAATATTCAAATTACAAATTTATTATAAATGAATCTAACATGAACGGTCAACCTCTTAAGTGATACATTAAGATCCCTGCTGCAATCGAAACATTTAAACTTTCTGCTCGACCATAAATCGGCACCGTTAAGTTTTGCGTAGTCTCCTTAAGAAGGTCTTTCGAAACGCCCTCGCCCTCATTACCAAGAATTAAACAAAAACGTTCTGAAATTTCAACGTCCTTGTAAGGAACGGCGTCTTCAAGCGCAGTACCATATACTGGACCGTCAAAATCTTGAATAAACGTTAATAAGTCCTCATTAACAATCGGAATGTGAAAGACACTACCTTGACTCGCACGTAAAACTTTATCTTGGTAAGGATCAACCGTACCTCGAGAAATAACGATTAAATCATACCCAGCCGCGTCAGCTGTACGAATCATTGTACCTAGGTTTCCTGGATCTTGAACACGGTCTACAAGGAGTACGCGGTTTTTATCAGCGACCTCGTACGTCGGTTTTTGAATAACCGCAAATACGCCTTGAGGTGTCACGGTGTCAGACAATGCTTCTGCGATATCTAAATTTATTTCGTACACTTCTTGAGCTTTATGTATGATGTCTTCATGAATTAAATCTTCGCGTACGACAAATAGTTGCTCAATTTCGATTTGATTTTGAAAAGCTTCTACAATAAGGTGAACGCCTTCTAAGAGTACTTTACCTTCAGCATCTCTCACTTTTTTGCGCTTTAATTTGTTTGCATTTTTAATTTTTACATTTTGTTTTGAAGTGATACTTAGCAAGATATACCCCTCAATTCTTTATTCGACTTACTTAAAATGTACCATAAAAAAACTGAGTCACAAATGCGATATACATTCACGACCCAGATTAAAAATCATACATTAAACACATTACATTATACGTAGATGATATTATTTAGAAATAACTTCTTCACCTTTATAAGAACCACAGTTCTTACATACACGGTGAGATAATTTTAATTCGCCGCAGTTTGAACATTCTACCATACCTGGTACTGATAATTTAAAGTGCGTACGGCGTTTGTTTTTTCTTGTCTTAGACGTTCTTCTCTTTGGTACTGCCATGATTAATCCTCCTTATATTCAAATACATACGTTATTGCTTTTTATCATATAACTGTTGTAATTTCTGAAGCCTTGGATCGACTTTCTCTTCGACTTGTTCGTCTTCAGATTTATCTTCCAATTGATCTTCGTCAATAACTTCCCAACCATTACCTTCACGTAACATTTTGTCGCTATTTTCAGAGAAAACGCGCATTGGCTTTTCTAAAATAACAAGCTCTTCAGCGATGTCACGTAGATTTATCATGCCATCAGTCGCAAGATGATAATGCTCATCTTCTTCATTCTCATATTCACCTTCTAAATCAAACACTTCAGTTGTAGATTCTGTAAAAGGGACTTCCACAGGTTCAAGCGTTCTTGCACATGCCATTGTATAAACACCACGTACAGTCATATCCGCTACAACTTCGTTTGATTTAACAGTGAGTTGACCTTCAATTTGAATGTCTGATAAATCGATTAAATTAAGTTGTTCAATTAAATGATCGAATTGAACAGTTTGATTAAATTCAAACGGTTGCCCTTTGAATTTTCTTAATTGTGTTATTGACCACTTCATTATGGCTTCACCTCTAACAAGCACAAAATTTATTTTAACTTTCTAAGTCCAAGTTGTCAAGATTTTTTCTTAACATCTTATCTTCTGTTACAATACTCATGATGAGACTTGAAGGGACAGATTGCAAATGAAAAGTGTTGCACTAATCACAGAATATAATCCTTTTCACAATGGACATGAACGACATGCGATTCAATCAAAATTTAAGACCCAAAGTGACGTTACGATAGCTATCATGAGCGGTCATTTCGTCATGCGCGGGGAGCCCGCTATATTCAACAAATTCACTCGCGCTAAAATGGCATTATCTACCGTTGATCTAGTAGTAGAATTACCTTTAATTGGCGCTTTATCGTCAAGCGAAATTTTCGCTGAGATGGGTGTCAAAGTAGCGGATTATATGGGCTGTGAACATTTATCATTCGGTAGCGAGTCCGGTGACTTAGAGGATTTTTCAAGGGGGATGCAAGCACTGAACCAAATTGAGCAATCTGACCAATTTAAAGCAGAAATTAAAAAGGGTAAGTCGTATGCGCGTATTGTAAGTGAACTGCTTGATAATCCTGATATCGTCACCCACCCTAACAACATTCTTGGGCTATCCTACATGAAGGCGATTTCGCGTTTCGCGCCCCATATTAGCCCGCACACGATTAAGCGTACGGGTGCCAATCACCATGACGAGAACCTTACTTCTTCTTCCAAACTTGCGAGTGGCTCTGCTATCCGAAAAGCCCTTTCGAAGCACGAAGACATTAGTCCATTCGTACCTAAAGAAGTACGCGCGTTATATCAAACTCAAACGTTAACTTGGGATGACTGCTTTCCATATTTGAAGTATCAAATTGAAGCACAATCTTCGGACGCTTTAAAACAGATTTATACAATGTCTGAAGGATTAGAAAATCGGCTTAAATCGACCATTCATGATAGTGATGCGTTTGAATCGTTTATGAATGGTCTTAAAACTAAGCGTTACACGCATACGCATTTACAACGTGTGCTTACGAATGTCTTGCTTAACTTTAAATATGAGGATGTTAAACGTGACGTTCAAGGCGTTCGTATACTTGCCATGAATGACACAGGTCGAGCATATTTAAAGCATTTAAAAGCAACTTATCCTGACCGCAACTTTGAAACAAATACCAATAAAAAAAATCAAGCTTTATTTCAGCACGAGATTAAAGCGACGCGGATCTATAATCTTATTTCAGGTCAAAGAGACACGGACTTTAATACGCCGGTGATTAGGACGTGAATTAAAAAATACGGGCACTAAGCCTCATAGCTTAATCGCCCGTCCATATCTTATCTCTTATTAAATTTCTTAAACAATGCATCTTCTACATGTTTAGGAACAAATTCCGAAATATCGGCATCGTATTGCGCTACTTCTTTAACAACACTTGAACTGATAAATGAATAGTCTGTACGTGTCATCATATAAAATGTTTCGACTTTGTCATTAAGTTTACGGTTCATTGAAGTAAGTCTTAGTTCGTATTCAAAGTCACTGACAGCACGTAATCCTCTGATAATCGTATCGGCACCAATAACTTCACAGAAATCAACAAGCAATCCATTATATTGATGCACTTTAACATTAGTCATGCCTTTGATACTTTCATGAATGAGCGCAATACGTTCATCAGCTGTGAACGTACCTGTTTTATTACTGTTTCTTAAAACACAAACGTGAATTTCATCAAATCGTTGAGCACTTCGTTCTATAATATCTAAGTGACCATACGTAATTGGATCAAAACTACCTGGTATTACTGCTTTCGTGTTAGACATGTCTTTCTCCTTTTTCTAATAACATTGTTTCAGTTTGACCATATTGATAACGACGAATTTCTTGGAAATTACCTATATCAATTGATTCCTTTTGCTTAAACTCACACACGATAATACCACTTTTTTTCAATAAATCAAATGCGTCAATTTTTTTTAAAGCTTTATCAATTAACCTTTTTTGATATGGTGGGTCTAGAAAGATTAAATCAAATTGAATCTCACGCTTATGAAGAGCTTTTAAAGCGCGGTCCGCATTTGCTTTATAAACTTCGCAATTTGTAATACCTAAATGACGTAAGTTCCCTTCAATAACCTTAACTGCTTTAATGTTCTGGTCAACGAAGATCACTTTATCCATACCTCGCGATAAGGCCTCTATACCAAGACCACCGCTTCCAGCGAATAAATCGAGCCCGAGCCCATCAAATTCGTATAAGCTATTAAATATGCCCTCTTTAACTTTATCCATCGTTGGACGTGTATTGCGACCATCTAATGTTTCTAATAACTTACTTTTATGTTCACCTGCGATAACACGCATCGTATCAAACACTTCCAATCTAATGTTATATTTAATATAATTCTTACTGAAATTAAAGGAGGTTAAACATGAAACAATCGTTTATAGTTCTTGGTGAAGGTTTAACGGATTTATATGAGTTCAAAGCCTTACTTGAATACAATCATGAACGCATTTCTAAGGTAGTTTGCTTTCATACACCTAATTCACCAAACAAGAAGTCTTCAGCAGCAATCGTTATGAACCCAACTGAAGGTCAATATTTCCAAGGGATTTACATCATGATTAATGCATTTAATTACCCATACCCTGAGTCAAACAAGAAGTACGACATGATTTCATCATGGGCTCAATCTAATGGTGTTAAAGTATACGAAATAGACGTTAAACCACCTGAAGACTATCACGAACTACCATTATTTTTTAATTACCTGACTAATGTTCTGCGCTTACAAAGCTGGATCCCACCACTTATTTAAAGATAATTTGGTTTCGTCTCTTTAGAGTACGTTTGCTTTAAATTTTTATAAGACGATCCTTCAATGTGTTTAACATATTTTAAGCGCATTAATTTATGAACAATAGTATCTACTTCATCTTGGTTAACGTAAATAGATAAGTATTTTTTTTGTTTATTGATATAGTTAATGTGACCATATTTTCTGAGTTGACGTTCATGTTTCATATTTTTTAGGAACACAATTAAATTTTCACGTTGCACTAATTTCATAAATATCACTCCATTGACTTAAATCTATATCAACTTTTAAAATCATGCAAGCCTATAATGTAAAAACTTTATATACAAGACATTCTTTGATATTATCCAAATGAATAGACTTCAAGGGGGATATTAAGTTGGCTAAATTTCCGAAATACTTACTTGGCGCAAGTGCGGTAACATCACTTGTTACTGCAGGCATTTACATATTTAAGAATTTGAATCGTGAAACGACTTCAACCCATACACCTCAGTTCTTTAAACATGAGGAAATCCCTTATGTGCTTGCGCATAAAGGCGGTTCTGTATTACGCCCTGAAAATACGAAACTTGCTTTTGATAACGCATTCTACTACAACATGCTTGGATGCATAGTTGGCGTGCGCTTAACTAAAGACGAGGTTCCGATTGTTTACGACGAAGCTTTACTTGATATTCACACAAATGGCTCAGGTTATGTCTCAGAGCACACTTACGATGAAATTGTTAAGCTCGATGCTGGCTATCATTTTAAAGATATCAATGGACACACACCATTTAGAAATAACCCCGACGCGAAGATTTTATCATTAGAAACATTGCTAACGCTATATCCTAAAATGTTATTTATATTAAATATTAAAGATAATCCAGAAACATATTTAGGAAGTATCGCGCCGACTAAAATTTATGACATCATTCAAGCAACTGAAAGCTCAAACCGTGTGTGCGTGACGAGTCCATTTGAAAAGCAAATCAACCGCTTCAATTTATATCGTAACGACGACACAGCATTTATGTTAGGACGCAATGAAGCTAAGAAGGTGTTACTACAATATGGCAGCAACCCTAAATTAGCTGAAGAAAGCCAAGTTCAAGCATTAATGCTACCTACTGAATTAAGACAATCCACATCACTACTTAAGAGCTTTATTAAATGGTTAAATAAACAAAGCATCATTACATGCGCTATGGACGTTAATAATCTTGATTTAATGAACGACTTAATACAATACGGTGTTCACACAATCGTGACGAACCGACCAGACATCGGCAATCAATTCTTAAATCGTTAGCTTTTGAAAAGCCCTTTCAATACAAAAACCCTAAAGTCAACTCTACATTAGAGTTTTGACCTTAGGGTTATTTTTATGAACTACATTGACAGCTGCCGCCTGTACTACAGCCACCACCAACATCAGTACGGAAGAATGGATTACCCGCTTCAACCTTAATATGATCTGATATGGCTTTTGAAAGAATCACGAGAACTTCATCAATTAAATCTTGAAGCTTCGTTTCATGTTGTCTAAACGCCACCACACTCGGATGCATTTCATATTCACGCTTTAACTTACGTGTTTCTATCATAGTATTGAAGTAATCCGGATGATAATTACCGAATCGCATGACTTCATCGTATTTCTCTTTCTTTCGAATGAAAGCTTGATACTTATTCGTAGCCTCAACATCTTCTTCCATCGTTGATTTGGCTTTTAAATAAGCATGATATATATCAGATTGCTTAATTTTATGAGCTAAGTCTTCGACATCATCTAATATAGAAAAAACAGCTTCATTATATATCAATGATATCACCTCTTTTTAAGATTCTCTTTTTAGGAAAAGTAATGTATAGTAATGGTCTTTAATTTCGCCACCCATTTCACTATACTTAGAGTTTAACATACGTGAACGGTGAGAATCTGAATTAAGCCAATTATGAACGACTGATGGCACGTCATTAAATCCATAACCAACATTAAGACCTAATTGATCATAACGAATTTCATTGCGGTCAAGCTCTCGTCTCAGGGCATCTTCAGTGAATTCTGTTTGATCCTCAGTTAAGGCGTTGTATAAGTTAACTTCAGCAATATCGCCGAGCTCATTACTTATTTTAAGCGGTTTAATGCCCTTAATCTTACGCATTTCATTCGTAATTTCATAAAGTGTCATTAACTGATTCGCATTCTGTGAATAAGGTACGCTATCAGCCTCTTCTTTCGCGTCTTCACTGTCTTCTTTATTGGTATAAGGTTCGAATGTTGCTAGTGCCTCTGCATCCAAATACCTTACAGCTAGAATTTTATGCGTTTCTTGATCACTGTACACTTGAGCGTACGTATCTTTATATTGAATAAGTGTTTGTGTCTTTAAATCTTCATCCGATAATTCAATTTCTTTCGATTCATCTTGGTCTTTGATTTCTACTTCAGGATTGATATACGCATGTTCGAAAACTTTAGATGCATTGCCTCTTACTTTAAAAGGATGAACCTGCGCCTTCTTACCGGTCGCATAGACGGATTTGATGGAATCCTTTTTAGTAGTTACAAGATAGTACGTATCTTTACCTCTAAATACGTATTGCTTAAAGCCATTCTTATAAGGATAAGAACGTTCAGCTTGACCATATTTTTGAGTGAGATGACTTAATGGCTTTCCTATCCAAGTTCCAACACCCTTCTCTAATTTCTTATTTTCATACTTAGGTTCTTTTTGTTTATAAGCATGATTTGAAGCGTCGTTTTGTTTAGGATTCTCAAGCACGTCGAATTTTAATTTAGGTGAATAAAACAAATAAATCACAAATATAGCCATTAACACGACACCAATTATTTTAATTACTAAATTCCTCAAATCGTTATCCTCCTTTCGTTAACTTTATTAAATGTTTCAAAAACGATTGCATTAAACCTTAATCATCTATTAAAATATAATAAAACTATATACCGTTCAACAGACCTAGAGGTGTCTTCTATGAAATTATTATTTAATAAGACGACGCTTAAATTGTTAAGCTTAGTCACCCTATTGATGCTATTTGGTTACTTTATACTGCCATTAGTACTTCCAATACTGCTTTCATTATGCTGTGCGTTACTGTTGTATCCAATCGTAGTCGCGTTAAATAAGCATATTCCGAATTACCCACTCAATGTAACCATTGTGTTTACTTCATTTATCGTGATACTTGTGCTCTTAATTTGGCTGACAATCACACAATTAATCAATATTATTTATCGATTCGTTGAAACCTTGCCGAGTAAAATTAATACACTAATTGATATTTGGAATGATTTAAGTGACCGTTTTGAAAATAATGTCCCTACAGTTATTCAAAATTCTATCAATTTAGAAGTAAATAAGTTTTTAACGAACCTAAAACACGCATTTATTGATATTTTAAGTTTCGAGAACGTGACGTCGTTTATGAGTGCATTACATGAATTCATCATTGCGTTAGTCGTCTTCTTAGTAGGGCTTTTCCTATTCTTAATCGAGATTCCTAAAATTAAACTTATCGCGCAAGATAAGCTTCAAAAAGAGACTTATGCGCGTATGGTTCAAATGTATTATAAAGTTAAGAATGCTTCTTTAGGATTAATTCGAGCTGCAATTATCCTAAGCTTTATCACATGGATTTGGACCTTTATCGGTTTGAAAATTATAGGTATACCTTCGGCGTTTATATTAAGTATCGTGATTTGTATTAT
>NZ_JH815593.1:818944-848157 GCF_000298075.1 Staphylococcus massiliensis CCUG 55927
AGAATTTATTATAAACCAAATGTTGCTTTAATTAATGACGTTGTTTCACCGCCTGGATATAAAACGTAAAGTAATACGTAAACAACTAATCCAGTAACCGCTGTACAGAACCAAATTACTGAAGCGATAGGTCCCATCTTTCTGTGGTAATTAAATTTATCTTTAAATGCTGCAATGATTTGTAGTAAACCAAGAAAACCACCAACAGTAGATAACATAATGTGGAAGATTAAGAAGATCGTATATACATTCTTAATGGCTTCTGGACCACCAAATGCTGTATTACCGATGAATATCGTACGACTAGCGTAGATAATAAAGAACAACGTAGCAAAACAACCTGCAGTTAACATAAATTTCTTATGTGATTCAATTTCACGTTTCTTAATTTTATACCAACCTATAGCAATAAGGATAGCACTTATTTGAATACAACTCGTACTAATTGTAGGTAAAATTGGGGACATATTCTTCATCCTAACAAATTTTAGATTAATTTAATTAATGATACGACTACTACAAGTACGAAGAAAAGTACTAAGTAGTTTAATGAATAAATGAACATTTTAGTAGCCCATTTCGTTTCATCTTTAGCTTTGAAGCTTGTTAAACCTAAGTAAATCCAACCTAGGTTTAATAACGTAGCGATAACAATAAACGTAACACCAAGCTTAGAAAGTAAGAATGGTAATGGTAGTAAACATACTAACCATACAAACATACTGATTCGTGTACGCTTAAATCCTTTTACAGAAGGTAACATTGGAATATGAGCCATACTATATTCATCTTGTCGTTTAATAGCTAATGCGTAGAAGTGAATTGGTTGCCAACAAAAGACAACTAAGAATAATGCAAAAGCCATGAGCGTTAAATTACCATCAATCGCAACCCAACCAATTAACGGTGGAACAGCTCCAGGGAAACTACCAACTACTGTATTCCAAGTCGTATGACGTTTAGACCAAATTGAGTAATATGAAACGTACCCTATAATACCAGCTAAACCAATAACACCAGCTGGTACGTTTAAAGTGAATAATACAATTTCACCTATAATCATCATGGCGAAACTGAGTATTAATAAATGTCTATTAGAAATTCGGTCATTTACGGTTGGTCTATTTTGTTTACTTGGCATAATTGAATCGATATCTTGATCGTAGAAGTTGTTTAATGCGCAAGCGCCACCCATGATAAGCGTTGAACCAATCATCATTAATAATATCTGTGGAATGGATGCGAGGAACGAATGATCTTTCATCACTACAGCAAGCCATGCGCCAGCAAAAGCAGGAATTAAATTACCTTGAACAAGACCCATCTTAATGATCTGTTGAAGCTCTTTGAAGGTAACGCGGCTTGATGACTGTGACATTGAGTGAACTTTATCCATTTTTCCCCTCCTAAGATTAATTCATATATTATCTATCATAAAACATATTAGATAAATTGACCATATGAATTATATCTTATTTGTGACACTTTAACGACATTCCAAATCGTCATTAATTGGACACATATCCATTTTTAATTATTGTTATACTAAAAATAATTAAAAATAAATATTCACGCCATTGTGAATGTTGATAGAGGTGTTTATCGTTGTTTAAGAAGAAGAACCTTAAATGGTTATCAATCCTAGCAACACTTACAATGATATGGGTTCAACTTGGGGGCGCACTCGTTACCAAAACTGGTTCAGCGGATGGCTGTGGCTCATCATGGCCACTTTGTCACGGTGCCCTTCTACCTCAAAATCTTCCAATAGAAACGATCATCGAATTAAGCCACCGTGCAGTATCAGGCTTCTCATTATTTATCGTACTTTGGCTTGCGATAACTGCTTGGAAGAATATTGGTCATATTAAAGAAGTTAAACCATTAAGTTGTATCAGTTTAGGATTTTTACTCATTCAAGCTTTAGTTGGTGCAGCAGCCGTATTATGGCAGCAAAATGATTATGTATTAGCACTACACTTTGGTATCTCACTCATTAGTTTCGCTTCAGTGTTTGTGTTAACTTTAATTATTTTCGATGTTGACCAAAAATACGAAGCAAATAAATTTATCATGCATAAGCCATTACGCATTATGACATGGATTATGGCATTAATTGTGTACATCGCAATTTATACAGGCGCATTAGTGCGTCACACGGATTCAAGCTTAGCATATGGGTCATTCCCATTACCTTTCCAAGACTTAATGCCTCACACAGAGCAAGATTGGATTCAGCTTACACATAGAATGTTAGCGCTAATCGTGTTTACATGGATCTTAATTACATTCATTCACGCTTCTAAACACTATAGCAACATTCGTACAATCCGTTATGGTTATACAGCTTGTTTTATTCTCGTATTACTACAAGCACTTACAGGTGCCTTATCAGTTATCACAGAAGTTAACTTAATCGTTGCGTTACTTCACGCACTATTTATTACATTATTATTTGGACTGATAAGTTACTTCATAATTTTAATATTCCGCTCGAAAAGACATCTTAAAGAGCAATCTTAATTTATGAAAAGAGATGCGGCATCACGCCGCATCTCTTTTAGTTTATCTTAATGAATTAATAGCGCCGATTCAGGCGCCCGTAAACTATTCATTTGTTTTAACTATGAAATAAATTTTAAAAAATGAGATTAGAAGCCTTATGGACAATTCCTCTAATAGCAGACTCAGAGAGCGGGGCCCGCCACATATTATAGAACAAAGAAGCCCTTGCTTCTTTGTAAGTTCAACCAACGAATTGAAAATTCGGGTTGAACTTTATACGTAAGCAAATTATCAAGCTATGCAAGCCGGGGCTCTTTCTTATGAACAAAGAAGCCTGAGCTTCTTTGTAAGTCCAACTAGCAAACTGGAAGTTTGAGTTGGACTTTTGAGACTACAGGCTCCGGCCATGCCCCAGGAAAGCATGTTGTTTTAAGGGAATTGTTTTTATGTCTCAATCTCTAAGTTCAACCAACGAATTGGAAATTCGGGTTGAGCTATACAGGAAAGCTTGCTGTTAGAGGAATTATTTAAGTTAACCTTAATAGAAGTTTAACCAATACTAAAGCCAACTCACATAGTTGTCAGTTGGCTTTAAGCTCTAGTTTAAATTATGACTCTTTCATTTCTATAAGTAAATCATTTGTTTCAACACCATCGTCTTTTGAAACATGAATCTTATCGATAATACCTTTAAACGGCGCTTGAACCGTCGTCTCCATCTTCATCGCTTCTGAAATGATTAAAGCTTGTCCTGCTTCAACTTCATCTCCTTGATGTACGAGCACATCGATGATTGTTCCTGGCATTTGAGCGCCAATGTGTTCTGGATTCGTTTTATCTGCTTTAGGTCTTACACCTTGCGCAGTTTGAATATTTTCATCTTTAATATAAATACGTCTTGCTTGGCCGTTCATATCAAAGAAGATGGTTCTAAAGCCTTTGTCGTTAGGCTTCGTGATTGTTTTTAACGTAATGATAAGAATTTTACCACGATCAATTTCAATTTGAACGGTTTCATTTTCACGCATACCAAACAAGAAGATCGGTGTATCGAGTAAAGATATATTACCAAACTGTTCGTTAGTAACGATATAGTTTTCGTATACTTTAGGATATAACGCGTAACTGATCACATCTTGATCAGTCACTGGTTTTTGTTGCTTGCTTTCAAGGTCTTTTCTCAAGGCATCGAAATCAACAGGCTCTAAATACTCACCTGGACGCTTTGTAATTGGCGTCTTACCTTTCAATACAGCTTTCTGTAAGTCCTCGTTAAAGCCACTTACCGGCTGACCGATGTCACCTCTGAAGAACGAAACGACAGATTCAGGGAAATCAAGTTTGTGACCTTCGTGAATCACCGTTTCCTCATCTAAATCATTCTGCACCATGTATAAAGCCATATCTCCAACTACTTTAGATGAAGGCGTTACTTTAACGATATCACCGAATAGGAAGTTAACACGGCGGTACATATCTTTAACCTCGTTAAAGCGATCGCCTAAACCTAAACTCTTAGCTTGTTGACGCAAGTTCGAATATTGACCACCTGGCATTTCATGTTGATAAATTTCTGTATGTGGTGAACGGATGTCGCTCTCAAAGTCGACGTAGTAGTGTCTAACAGTATCCCAATAGTGTGATAGTTGTTCTAAACCATCGATATCGGCTCTAATAGAACGATCAAAGTCAGTTAATGCATAATATAATGAGTTTTCACTCGGCTGACTTGTAGTACCACTCATTGATGATACGGCTGTATCAATAATATCGACACCGGCTTTGATCGCTTGTTGGTAAGTTAAGATGCCGTTACCACTCGTATCGTGTGAATGTAAATGAACTGGAATGTTAACCGCTTCTTTAAGCTCACTAATAAGTTCAAAGGCTGCTTTCGGTTTTAATAAACCGGCCATGTCTTTAATCGCGAGAATATGGAAACCTTCTCGTTCAAGCTCTTTCGCCATATCAATATAATACTTTAGCGTATAAATATTTGAACGCTCTGTATTTAAGATATCGCCTGTGTAACAAATCGCACCTTCAGATATCTTGCCTGCTTCTTGAACCGCTTCGTTCGCAACTTTCATTTGGTCTAACCAGTTTAGCGAATCGAATATTCTAAAGACATCGATGCCCGCTTTAGCGCTCTCGTCTACGAACTTACGAATGACATTGTCTGGATAGTTTTTATAGCCAACTGCATTCGATGCTCTTAACAACATTTGGAAAAGCACATTCGGAATTTTCTTTCTAAGACGCGTTAAACGTTCCCATGGATTCTCCTTCAGGAAATTGTACGACACATCAAACGTTGCACCGCCCCACATTTCTAAAGAGAAATTGTCTTTCATAACTTTGGACGTAAATGGTGCAATGTTCATCATATCTTTTGTACGTACGCGTGTTGCTAGTAACGACTGATGCGCATCTCTAAATGTGGTATCTGTAATGAGCACATCGTCTTGTTCAAGCACCCAATCCGCTAAAGCTTTAGGACCTTTCTCATCAAGTAAATGCTTCGTTCCTCTAAATGTTTGAATTTCACTTGGCTTAACTTGTGGAATGTCTACAGATTCGAAATGTGGTTTCTCACGTTGTTCAACATTTGGAAAACCATTAATCGTCACGTTACCAATATATTCTAACGTCTTCGTACCACGGTCTCGAGATGGTTGAATATCGAATAACTCAGGGTGTTGTTCCAAGAACTTCGTCGTATACGTGCCTTCTTTAAAGCCTTCGTGTTTAATAACATTACGTAAGAATGGAATGTTCGTTTTAACGCCGCGAATACGCATTTCCTGTAATGAACGATCCATCTTCTCTAATGTTTCTTTAAAGGACAAGGCATGTGTCGATACTTTTACTAAGAGTGAATCATAATAAGGCGAGATTTTCGCACCTTGGAAACCATCACCAGCATCAAGTCGAACACCGAAACCACCGCTTGATCGATAAGCTACGATGGTACCTGTATCTGGCATAAAATCATTTAAAGGATCTTCAGTTGTAATTCGTGATTGCACAGCGTAACCGAGCGTTTGTATATCCGCTTGCTTTGGCATGTTAATTTCATCACCGAAAAGACTTTCTCCATCAGCAATCAGAATCTGCGTCTTTACGATATCGACACCAGTTACCATTTCAGTAATCGTATGTTCCACTTGCACGCGCGGATTTACTTCAATAAAGAAAAATTCGTCGCCTGATACTAAGAACTCAACAGTACCTGCGTTAACGTATTTGATATTCTCCATAAGCTGAATCGCAGCATCGCAAATACGATTTCTTAAGTCATCATCTAAACCAACAGATGGTGCGACTTCAACTACTTTTTGGTGACGGCGTTGAATCGAACAATCGCGCTCATATAAGTGCACGATATTGCCGTCATAATCTCCTAGGACTTGGACTTCAATATGTTTCGGGTTATCGATATAACGCTCGATATACACATCGCTATCGCCGAAAGATTTCAACGCTTCTGATTTAGCTCGTGTATAAGCTTCTTCAAGCTCGTTCTCACTACGAACGATACGCATACCCTTACCGCCACCACCGCTGATGGCCTTAATCATTAAGGGGTACCCTGCCTCTTTACTAAACGCTAACGCAGCTTCATAAGACTCAATCGGACCATCCGTACCAGGTATAACAGGTAAGTTCGCTTGAATCGCAGTCGCACGCGCCTTAACTTTATCTCCAAACATATCAAGATGTTTCAGTTCAGGTCCGATAAAGACAATGCCTGCTTCACTACATCGTTTAGCGAATGTTTCATTCTCACTTAAAAAGCCATATCCCGGATGAATTGCGTCAACGTCAGCATCTTTCGCGATTTCGATAATACGTTCAATGTTCAAATAACTTTCAGCAGGCCCTAAATCTTCACCGATTAAATAGGATTCATCTGCTTTATATCTGTGTAATGAACCTAAATCTTCTTTGGAATAAATCGCTACAGTTTCAATATCAAGCTCAGTCGCAGCTCTAAAAATACGAATTGCAATTTCGCCTCTGTTCGCAACTAAAAGTTTTTTAATATGTTTCGTCATTGGAAGTCCTCCTAAGATTTCTGAAAATTCGGAATAATATCCTTTATTATACTACAAAGTTATTTTCAATTCTAGTTTCAACGACTCACCCAAAATAGTCAATTAAAGAGATATTATTTTCTTAACAATTTTTACAATTTTATAACAAATAAAAAAAGCCGTAATTAACTTTTTTCTAAGTTAATTACGACTTACAGTTTTCGTTATGTTATGCATTTTTGCGACGTTCTTGTTCGACTTTAATTTGCTTACCTGTAATAAGTAGTAAGCCCATGGCAACACTTAAACTTAACATCGATGAACCACCGAAACTTAAGAACGGTAACGGTACCCCTGTTAATGGAATTGTACCTGAAATACCACCTAAGTTAACGAATGCTTGCGTACCAATGTAACTTGCGATACCAACACATACAAGTTGGTAGAAATATGAACGCGTACGCGTCGCAAGTTCGAATGCACGGTATACAATGAAGAAAATAAGTCCTAGGATAAATAACGCACCTATTAAACCTAATTCTTCACAAATCACTGCAAAGATGAAATCGGTATGTGGTTCTGGTAAGTATCCAAGTTTCATGACACTGTTACCAAGGCCTTTTCCGAAGAAGCCACCATTACCAATTGCGATAAGCGAGTTCGCTAAGTGATAACCGATACCTGATTCGTAGTTGAATGGGTTCTCAAGCGCACTGAAACGCGCCGTTAAGTAATCCGGTAAAATATTAATATTAAAGATAAATATAATCGAAAGTGTAACTATTAAAGCGATAATAATGATTGAACCGAGCTTCAAGAAGCTTCTGATACCAACACCAGCGTATAATAGGATCGAGAACAGGATACATGAAATTAGAATCGTTTGGCCGACGTCCTTTTGTAATAGAACGAGTCCCACGCAAAAGCCAATTAAGAATAATGGTGGGAAGACGACTTTCGGATTGAATGGAATTTCATACCGCTTTCGATCGATAATATACGGAACATATAAAATAATCACGATCTTTAAAAATTCTGATGCTTGAAGGTTCATGAACCCGATGTTAAGCCAACTTTTAGATCCGTTAATGGTACTACCAATAGCTAATGTAGCGAGTAAGAGTATAACCATGATTATGATAATCGATTGCTGTACTTTCTTGTTCTTAAGAAAGTTTACATTCATGAAGTACGACATGAAGAATACCACGAAGAAACTCATCAGCACATACATTAATTGCTTATTGTAGAAGTATGTTCCTGAGACGGGTTGTCCCCCTGTTAAGGAACCTTTCGTTGCTGCAACCATACTTGCGCTGTATACCATGATGAGTCCTAAAAAACATAAAACCATATATGTAACAAGTAGCGGAAAATCAATGTATTTCGAATATTTTAAGATATACTTCACAAATTGCTTTATATTTTTCATACGTCTAAAACATCCAATTCTAGATTTAAATCTTGAAAAAATATGTGTCAAAAAGCGACACATATTTTATCTCATCATATCAGTATATATTTTGTATATCTATTATTTAAACTCTTGTAAAGGCATCGTGTAATTTAGATAATTCCTTTTCAAGTCTAGACATTAAAGCTTTGCCTTCTTCTCTATCAACTAATCCTAATTCCACAGCAAAGTCGACTTCTTTTTGTAATCCAAACATTTGTGTATCGAGTACTTCTTCGTATAATGGACATTGTGGTAGCGTAAGGTTGTCCATTTGTACTTTGATAAGTTGAAGAATACGATCTGCGTCCTTATTTAGTAATTCATAAGCAGATTGGCCCATCACTTTATTATCCATGACATACTCCCCCTATCTTTTGATTCTTTACGATAAAAGTGTATCTTAATGATACTTAAAAAGCAAGTAAAATAAAGACCTGTAGACCTTGATTTATGATATGATAGGATAAGATATTTTTTTAGGGAGTGAACAAATTGATTAGAATTACAGGCGCTGTAAATTTCCCAATTACGTTAGATAGTACGACTTGGATTTTTGATGATCGCAAGGTTCGTATTGAAGATATAGAGCGAGACGTATTTGAAGGTACTAAACCAATTAAATTCGAAGACAACCGTGAGTGGAACCGTGCAATCTTAGAAGGACAAACTAACCCACCTACGTTGAATTCCGAAATCAAATATAAGAAACGAGCAGTTCTTGAAGGTTCCTTCGTTATTAATATGACCCCATTTTTCAAAAATGCGGAACCTAAAGCAGAAGCAACAACAATCCGTTTATTCAACGGTGACGAGGCATCAATCGATGTACCTTTAGAAAAACTTCAATATCTCTTCTTCCAATTCGCAAAAGACGGTAAGCGTTTATACAGCGACAACGCTGTAGACAGTTTCGTTTACTCAAAAGAAGAAGGATATACACATCAATTTGAACATGTAACACACATTGAGGTAATTTAGAGACTCGAGGTGATTTTAAGTGTATAAAGTTAAATGTATCATTTGTGATACTGAAGTCATGATTGACGACGAAACACTTGAAGCCAAACGTTTAAAAAACAATCCTATTAAAACTTATATGTGCCCGGATTGTAAACATAAACTCGATAGACCTAAGTCTAAAGAAGACGAGAGTAAGTAGTTTTGTGGTAGGCCGGCTTGGGAGCTTTTGGCCGGTGGGTTCAATCCGGTCCATCGGATTACTCCATGACGGTGAATCAGTCCGGACTGGCGGTAATAGACTTTGATAATAGATTTAGGTGAAAGAAGGAAGGCAAACCTGTAACGGTTTGCCTTTTTATTTTGAGTTGATTTAGATTTATGGTTTGATGACGGATTTTACGTAGTTCTTTTGATGAATTAATGACTTATTCGGTGACTGACGTGGTATAGTTGAAAGTGAATTCTATACTTAAGGCATTAGTCTATGCGCGAGCAGCGGTGACTTTGGCTAAAATACATGGTTTATCACGTTTCCGAAGTCTTGTTAATCTAGACTTGTTTGATTTACACGTTTTCGAAGTCTTGTAACTTTAGACCCATTTGATTTACACGTTTTCAAAGTCTTGTAAATTTGAACCCCTTTGATTTACACGTTTCTGGATTCTTGTAAATCTAGAGCCCTTTCTTTTACACGTTTCCAAAGTCTTGTAAATTTGAAGCCCCTTGATTTACACGTTTTCAAAGTCTTGTAAATTTGAGCCCCTTTGATTTACACGTTTCCAAAATCTTGTAAATTCAGACACCTTTAATTTACATGTTTCCTAAGTCTTGTAAATTAACAGTCCAACTCACCTACAACAATAACTACTACGTAAAATAATGAAACGATTTACCGCGTTTTTCCTTTTTAAAGTAGCGTTCGCAAACTCTCCTTACAGACATAGGATTAATAACACCCTCACACCACGCACTACCTTCATTCACGGTAAACGCGTCGCCCTTAATATACTGTAACTCCTTCAGCGAATACCGGATTACCTCCTGCAATCGTTGTTCCTGCTCGCACGCCTTACACCAAACATACTTCTTCTTATACGAAATCTCTATCGTATTAATATGATAGCACTTCGGACACTTCAAACCCTTCTTCACATTAGTATGATTATACGGCTTCGGTTCATTATAATTTTTAAAGAAATCAATACTATTCGAACGAATCAATTCAAGCGTATGCCAGTCCTTTTGCGATACTCTACCATCCAAGATAAAATTAAGCTTATGAATCTCAGTCGGCAAGATAACCTGCGAGCGGTTCGGAATTTCCCCGCTAACCGTACACCTATCACTACAAAACACGAGATACGACTCAATCGCTCGCATATGATTCGATCCAGCGAGAACTCGATTCACTTCATTTTCCTGACGCACTATTTGTTGAAACGGCGACGGAAACTTTTGATCGTTATAGCCAACTAACACACTATCCTCAAACCTGTAGTCACCAGCGAAATGCTTAATCTCAAATATAATTATTTTACCCTTCAAACAAACCAGAAAGTCAATCTCAATCGGGTACTGCTCATTCAGATAGAAGTTGTTCAAATAAGGCAAGTTAGGAACCTTATCAAGAAAGAACTTAAACTTCAACTCACCCGCAATCCCCGACTTAATCTTAGAAATTTTCTTAAGAACCTCACGATCCTCAGTAACTCGATGTTCCAAAGCAAGCCAATACAAATTTTGATGATTATTCTTCATGATGTCCTCCTCTTTATATAATTATACGGCCACCTTACTAGAATTACTTTAATTTCCCCTATTCTTTTTAAAAGCCCTTTAAATTCAATTATCGCCCTTTTGAAAAGCCCTTTGTATTCTATTACCAATCCAATGAATAACCCTTTAATTTCTATCACCATTCCTTTGAAAAGCCCTTTAAATACTATCATTGCCCTTTTAAAAGCACTATAAAATTTAACCATTCCAATGAAAAACCTAATTGTATGCAGTCCCCCCATTGCCGTTCCATCACTTCACTCGTCATACAAAAAACACCTAAGACAAAGACCGATTCCTCAACCGGCCATATGTCTTAGGCGCTTAATAAATAATATTATTCGTCTTCTTGCATTAATTGTTTAATACGTTTTGCTTCTTTTTCACGTGCTGATTTATCTAAAATTTTCTTTCTTAAACGAACTGTTTCAGGAGTAACCTCTACCAATTCGTCGTCATTAATAAATTCTAAAGCTTCTTCTAATGTTAAGATACGAGGCTTTTTCATCGTTTCAGTGTTATCTTTAGTAGCTGAACGCACGTTAGTTTGTTGCTTGGCTTTTGTGATATTAACAGTTAAGTCATTATCACGGTTGTTCTCACCAACGATCATACCTTCGTACACTTCAGTACCTGGTTCCATGAAGTTCGTACCGCGGTCTTCTAAACCGATGATTGCGTATGCAGTTGCGCTACCTTTATCCATTGAAACAAGAACACCGTTACGACGGCCACCTAAACGACCTTTGATACGCGGGCGGAATTCATCGAAAGTATGGTTAATAATACCATAGCCGCGTGTTTGAGACATAAATTCTGTTGTATATCCAATTAAACCACGAGCCGGAACGTTAAAGATTAAACGTGTTAGACCGTTATCAGTCGTAACCATGTCTACCATTTCACCTTTACGTTGACCTAATGATTCAATGACACCACCAGAGAATTCTTCTGGCACTTCACATTGAACACGTTCGAATGGTTCGTGCATAACGCCGTCAATTTCTTTTAAGATAACTTGAGGTTTAGAAACTTGTAATTCGAAACCTTCACGACGCATATTTTCAATTAAGATAGATAAGTGTAATTCACCACGACCTGCTACTGTCCAAGCATCAGGTGCATCAGTTGGCGTTACTTTTAAAGAAACGTCGGTTTCTAATTGTTGATCAAGACGTTCTTGAATTTGACGTGCAGTTACGAATTTACCTTCACGTCCAGCAAAAGGCGAGTTATTTACTTTAAATGTCATTTCAAGTGTCGGTTCGTCAATTCTTAAGACTGGTAAAGCTTCTTGATGATCTTGAGGTGTAACAGTTTCACCAACGTTGATATCTTCCATACCAGATACTGCGATTAAGTCACCAGCTTTTGCTTCTTCGATTTCTTGACGTTGTAAACCAAAGTAACCGAAGATTTTCGTTACACGGAAGTTTTTAATCGAGCCGTCTAATTTAATAAGCGATACCTGTTCACCTACACGCATCGTACCGCGGAACACACGACCGATACCAATACGCCCAACGTAATCGTTATAATCAAGTAACGCTACTTGGAATTGTAAAGGCTCGTCACTGTTATCTTTTGGAGCTGGTACATGTTCAACGATTGTTTCATATAATACTTCCATGTTTTCATCTTGTTGTTCAGGATCAGCACTTGCAGTACCGTTAATTGCTGAAGCATAAACAACTGGGAAGTCTAATTGTTCATCGTTCGCTTCTAACTCGATGAATAAGTCTAAAACTTGGTCAACTACTGTTTCAGGTTGAGCTGATGGTTTATCAATTTTATTTACAACTACAACTGGTTTTAGGTTTTGTTCTAAAGCTTTTTTAAGTACGAAACGTGTTTGAGGCATTGTACCTTCATAAGCATCGACAACAAGAACAACACCGTCTACCATTTTCATAATACGTTCAACTTCGCCACCAAAGTCAGCATGTCCTGGCGTATCTAAAATATTAATACGCGTATCTTTATAGTTTACCGCAGTATTTTTAGCTAAAATTGTAATACCACGTTCTTTTTCTAAATCGTTCGAATCCATTGCACGTTCTTCAACATGTTCATTTTCACGGAAAATACCAGATTGTTTTAATAACTCATCCACTAGTGTTGTTTTACCGTGGTCAACGTGCGCGATAATCGCGATATTACGGATATCTTCTCTTAAATTTGTCATACGTTAAATTCCTTTCTTAAGTAAATTGACACTTTCTTTTGCAACTCGTTTATTATATCATATAATCATCAAAAGAATATAATAAGGTGGGTTGGTCATGAAAAAGTCTCAAACTATATTTTTCATACTTGCATTAATTGCAGTATTCTTTTTAGTAATGTTTAGCTTTAGTTTAGGCGCAAGCAATATTCCAATGATGATTTTAACATTTATATTAATGGTTGCAACATTTGGAGTTGGCTTCACCTTAAAGAAAAAGTATCGTGAAAATGATTGGCTCTAATTAAGCTATTACTATTTACCCTTTTACAGGTATAAATAAATAAGACGAGCTTAGGACAATAAATGTGAAATAGAGCATTTAAGCTTTATTTCTTACAATTCTCTAAACAGCTGACTCCTAGGGGAGTAGCGTGAGTCCGGAGACTACAGGCTCCGGCCGCGCCCCAGGAAAGCATGCTGTTTTTAGAGAATTGTAAATTATGTCCTTAGCTCGTCCTTTTTTATGAATGAATGGCGTCTAGCACATCTTGATGGTTTGCTTTGAAGTAGCTGAGTGCCTCATGATGCGCTAAATGATTTCCAGCCAAAATAGAACTTGGCTCTAAAATAGAGATATCGTCTCCATTTAAATTCGTTATCTTACCTTGCACTTCTTTTAGAATAATCCAACCACCTGCAAAGTCCCACGGCTTAAGTCTTGGCGTCATATAAAGACTTAACTGCCCTGTCGCAACATAAACAATCTCTAACGCAGCAGATCCATATGCACGCGCACTTCGAGATTGATTTACGATTGGATGGAATAATTGTGACAACTTCGGTTTCGTTAACCAATTCGGATTAACCGCAATAAGATTACGTCCAACGGAAGCATCCTCTAATATAGGTAGCTTACGGTCATTTACGTAAGCACCGTCGCCACTTTTAGCATGATATAAACGATCTTTCATGACATCATATACAAAACCTGCATACATCTCGCCATCAACAAAGATGCCTACTGAAATCGCAAAGTTTTCCTTTTGATGCACAAAATTAAGCGTTCCATCGATAGGATCGATTACCCAAATCGTTCCCTCGACATTTGTTAAGTCATGGCCATGACCTTCTTCCCCGACGATTAAGTGTGATGGGTCATGATCATGAATTTTTTGAACCAAAAATTGTTCGGTCTCTTTGTCGACATTCGTTACTAAATCATTAGGATTCGATTTAGTTTCAATATCAATGTCTTCATTCATCCATGTTCTAATATTATTTCCCGCTTCTAAAATGATTGTTTTAGCAAAATCATATAACAACATGTACTCATCTCCTATTGTCTATTATTATACATGAAAAGGAGTATCATGAAAGATTTCACCACCTGAAATATGCTAAAATACAAGTAATCATTTACGGGAGGTTCATAAATGACAAAGTACACATTTAAACCTAAAGATTTCAAAGTATTTCAATTAGATGGACTTGAAGCACGCATGGAAGCAATCGAATCACAACTTAGACCACAATTACATCAGCTTGGCGATTACTTTTCAGAATTACTTGAAACGAAAACTGGCGAAGTTTTCTATCCACATGTTGCAAAACACGCAAGACGAACAGTTAACCCTCCTAACGATACTTGGGTAGCGTTCGCGACTAATAAACGTGGCTACAAGATGCAGCCCCACTTTCAAATCGGACTATTCGAAGACCAATTATTTGTCATGTATGGCGTGATGCACGAAGCTAAGGAAAAACCTGAACATGCCAAAGTCTTCGAAGAGCGTAAAGATGAAATCAAAGCTTTACCAGATGATTATCGCTTATGTCTCGATCATTTCACTAAGGAAAAGGCCTTAATCAAAGACTACTCAGATGAAGCACTTGATAAAGCAATCGATCGCGTTAAAAACGTTAAAAAAGGAGAATTCTTTATCGCGCGTACGATTGCGCCTCAGTCAGAACACTTAAAAAGCGACAAAAAATTCATTGCTTTCTTAGAAGACACTTTCGAACATTTACTTAAGTTCTATGCATAATGACTCAATAAAGCACGTCACATGCTTCTTTACAACGTAGTATGTGATGGGCTTTTTCTATTGGGAAAAGTCACATCAAGTTAACCTATCATTCACGCGACTAACGTAATCAATGCTAGTAAATACGTGCCTCATTAGAAGCAATTTCAAGTCATAAAAAAAGACTAGAGCAAAGCTCTAGCCTTAAATCTGACCTTAATATCTATAACGGTCGTCTTTTTTACCGTCTCTGAAACCATTATCATAACGGTCTTCTTCTTTAATGTTACGACCATCATTGAATTTGTCATTACGACGGTTATCGTCTAAACGTGAATCTTGTTTATAACCATCGTTGTCACGGTTTACGTTGTCTTCGAAGCGGTTGTCGCTACGTCCATCTTGGAAACCATTGTCACGGCTGTCGTTGAAACCTTTATTATCACGACGTTCATCTTGGAAACCATTATTGCGACTATCGTTAAAGCCTTTGTTATCACGACGTCCGTCTTGGAAACCACTATTGCGACCATCTTTGAAAGATTTGCTATCGTTATGACCATCTCTAAAACCATTGTCATAGCGGTCTTCTTCTTTAATGTTACGACCATCGTTGAACTTGTCATTACGACGATTATCTTTTAAGCGTGTATCTTCTTTGTAACCATCATTATCACGGTTTGTACCAACATTGCGTCCATCCGCAAATGTTTCTTTACCGTGCGTATCTTTAACATAACCACGTTTATAGTCATTGTCACGACGGTTATCTTGGAAATTATCTTGATCGTTGCGGCGACCGTTATCACGGTTATCATGGCGTACATCTTCACGACGATTATTATAGTCATCGCGTGTACGATCGTTGTTTACACGGTTGTCTTTTCTATCATCATAACGATTATCTCTTACGTGATTGTCACGGCGTTCATCATAACGACGTTCATTCGCACCTTCATAAACTGTCTTCTTCTTATTCTTACGTACAAGTAACATAATACCTGCAACTAAGAATAAAATCGCTGATAGTAAGTTGATTGATACAAGCGCTAATAAAGCAGCGATGATTAATAAAGTTGCTGCAAGAACACGTTTCTTGAACATAAATGCTGCGATTAATGCTAATAGTAATGAGATTAGCGATGTAATTAAACCAAAGTTACCTAAACCTGCCATCATATCTGCAACTTCAGATGGGTTCACATTTTGAGATTGCATGTCTTGATTACTTTCCATGTTCTTTTTGAATTGTTCTTTAAATTCATTACTTTGAGAACTTTGCTTCATTAACCAATAAATAATTGGCGCTATAATTCCTAGAATAATACCAAGCCAGGTTAAAATTTTCTCGACTGTACGTTTGATTGGTTTTTCAACCGTTTTTTCAATATGTCTATCCATAATTTCCCTCCTTATATGTCTACGCTTCTATGTAAACATATATTGTTAATTGCATTCACATTTTTAAATATTCAGATTTTAAACAATCTAAAAATGGGAATGTAACTTATTAGTTACATTCCCATTTCTCGAAATCATTAACATTAAATTGAAAATAAGTTATTCAAATGTGAACGTTTGACGTTATTTCGTTTCGTCAGAATCTGTTTTCTCCTGATCCTTTTGCATCTTTAATCGATCATCGTAATTCTTTCTACGCGTCGCGCCAGCACTCATTTGCGCTTTACGACGTGCTTTTTCTTTCGCTTTTTGTTCTTTCTTAAGTCGTTTTCGCTCTTTACGTTCTGCTTTAGCACGTTCTTTTTCTTCTCTCAGTGCTTGTTGTTGATGTAAACGTTGTTCTTCCATTTCTTTCTGACGCGCTTGTTCACGTTGGCGCTCTAGTTGACGCTCGTAGCTATCTTCCTCAGAAGGTTTCGTAGCTTCAACTTTTTTCTCATCTTTAGGTTTTACTGGTTTATGATTGTATTTTTGTTGACGTGATAAAACTTGTGGCGTTTCGTCTGCTTCTTGTGCGTCACCACGTGTTTCTTTTTCGATATCTTGTCGATTCATAACCATTGTTTTCTCAGGTTCTTCATAAGTATCTTGTCGATTTCTATCATACTCATTGCGATTGTTATCTTTAGCTTTTGGCTTTTCATGGTGATAAGGACGCTCATCATAAACATCACGTTCACCATAACGCGCAGGTACCGTGACATATTTAGCTTTACGCGCAAACATCATGATAGCTGCGATAAAAAGTAACACGGGTACAAGTAAGATAATAAACGGTAGCGTAACCACACTTGCGAGCAAGAATAATAAGCCTGATAAAATTCGAATATTCATTGAGATTAAGGCTAAAAATGTGATTAATAAACAAATGATTAAGTACACGATAATCAGCCATACACCATTTTGGAAAAAGATAACAACTTGAGTTGTATTCAAATTATTCTGCGCAAAGACATCTTGAAAGAAAGAACTATTATTTAAAGATTGTTCCAATTTAGCAATTGAAGCGTCGTTACTAAACGTTACTAACCCTAGAAACATTCCAGCAAACGTCAGTAACAGTAAGATAATCCAACTTAACCAACCTAATATTTTCTCGGCAAGTCTACTTACAGGACGCTTTATCTGTGTATAATGTTCTCCTGACATGACTTCCACTCCTTATTAACTTGTTTAAATCTATTCCATTCAAACAAAGCTTCATACTTTATTATAACTACATTTACAGTTAAGAAACAATTAAAAAAATATTATATATACATTCCAATAGTTAATCAAGTGACATTTTGAAATTTAAAAACATCTCATTGTATTCATTTACGTAATATTTTCCAAGATCTTCATATACTTCTAACTTTGATTGTTCAGCTTTTAATGGATAAAAACGTTTATCATTTCGAATTGATTGCGGTAAATGTCTTAAAGCTTCACGATTCGGCGTCGCATAACCAACCCATTCTGTATTCTGAGCACTAACGTCTTCTCTTAACAAGAAGTCTATAAAACGGTGTGCACCGTCGACATTTTGACTCGTTTTAGGAATTACCATATTATCGAACCATAAATTCGAACCTTCTTGAGGAACGACATATTGATACGTATCATTTTCAGTTACGATAGGCATCGCAACGCCACTCCATACCACTGCGACATGTGCTTCCTGTTGTTCAAGCATCAACGGAAGTTCATCTCCAACGACACCTTTAACATTAGGCGCAAGCTTCGCTAATTTAAGTTGCGCCTCCTTTAACTTTTCAGGATCCGTCGTATTCAAGCTATCGTGATTCATATTGAGCGCGATTCCGACAATCTCACGCGCACTATCTACCAACAGAATATCCTGCTTTAATTGCGGTTTTAAAAGATCATTCCATGAGTTAAACGTCATATCCGAATACTTATCTTTATCATACAATATGCCAACTGTCCCAAAGAAATAGGGAACGGCGTATCTATTCCCTTTATCAAATGACATATTCATATAATTTGAATCAATATTTTTTAAGTGCTTTAACTTATCGTGGTTAAGCGGTAGTAATAAGCCGTCTTTCTTAAGCTTATTTACCGTGTAATCACTTGGAAATACCACGTCATAATGCGTTCCGCCATTGCGAAGTTTCGCTTCCATCGCTTCATTGGAATCGAACGATTCATAAATAACTTTAATACCCGTTTCCTTTTCAAACTGTTTGATTAAATCTGGATCAATATATTCGCCCCAGTTGTACACAAATAACTTCTCTTGCTTACTGCTCGTGTGTTGTTGATCAAGGGCTTTTGATAAGAGTAAACAACATACGCCAATCAAGAATGATCCTATTATTAACGTGATATAGCGTTTCATCGCGTAACCCCCTTCTCGTTAAGGGTTAGCGACCGCTTCTTTAAAAGGCCTTTTAAAATATGATAACCAAACAGCATCACCATGATAATCACAAAGATAATGGTAGAAAGTGCATTAATTTCAAGGCTAATACCACGTCTTGCCATCGCATAAATCTCGACAGATAGGACACTAAAGCCATTACCCGTTACAAAGAAGCTCACTGTAAATTCATCTAATGAATACGTTAATGCCATTAAAAAGCCACTTAGAACACCTGGATAAATTTGAGGCAACACAATGTAGCGATACGTTTCAGTGCGTGAAGCTCCTAAATCTTCAGATGCTAGAAATTCACTTTGGTTAATACGATAAAGCATTGGCAACACGATGATAACGACGATTGGAATGCTAAAGGCGATATGAGAAATTAAAACCGTCCAAAAGCCTAAATGAAGACCAGTCAAATTCCCTATCACTGTAAATAAAACTAGGAATGACGCGCCTATCACGACGTCCGAAGATACGAGCAATACTTGGTTCATAGACAGTATTGAACGCTTCATAAGTTGGTTGCATATATGGTAAATCCCTATCGCTCCCAATACACCAATCACCGTCGCGATACTTGAAGATAATAAACTGACAGCAATGGTATTCAATACGATTTGAAGCATGCGTTTATTCTGAAAGAGTGATTCGTAATGAGACCACGTAAAACCTTTAAAGCCCGTCATAGAACCCGCGCTATTAAAGGAATACACCATCATCACAACAATCGGCACATATAAACATAAGAGTACGAGCGACACATATAATTTTCCATACCACTTCATGATGTTAGACCTCTTTACTTTCTTTAGATGATTTCGTGATATTTAATATGATAAACATCAACACGATTAATACGATGGCGATAGTCGCTCCAATGCCATAGTTTTGAATCACTAAAAATTGTTCTTCTATCGCAGTACCTATTGTGATCACTTTATTACCTGTTATCAATCTCGTAATCATGAATAACGAGAGCGCCGGGATAAACGTAACTTGAACCCCAGCTCTGACGCCTTCTTTCGTTAAAGGCATGATAATCTTAGTGAAAGTCACCCACTTATTCGCACCTAAATCATTGGCAGCTTTCAAATATACATCCGGAATTTGATTCATATGATTATAAATCGGCAATAACATAAACGGTAAATATATGTATGAAGCAACGATAATAAAACTAGGCGCGTGAAATAATATTTCCAAAGCAGGTACATGCATCCACTGTAAAAATCGATTGATAATACCATCATGACTGAAAATACCAATAAACGCATAAGTCTTCAGAAGTAAATTCATCCAAGTTGGCATAATAATAAGTAGCAAAAGTAATTGTTGATGTTTAGATTGAACTAGGAAATAAGCAAGTGGAAAACTTACGACCAAACAACACACTGTTATCATAAACGCATACAATAAAGAATCTTTAAACATCGTTAAATAGTTCGGTGAGAAGACCTGTTTATAATTCGCTAGAGAGAAGTTGCCATTAATATCAATGAACGAATAATAAATCAGTAACAGAAGCGGCACGATAATAAAGAGTACCATCCAAATGAGATAAGGTGTAAATGTGAGCCATTTAAAATGTTTCGTCATACGCCTACCTCACCATTTGACGTTCGTCGATCAAAGGCTTCTTGAGATTCGTTAGGAACCATGACATGAATCGCCTCAGGTTCGAAATAAAGGCCTACTTCGTCACCAATCGTAGCCTTTTTCGTCGATTGAATAATCCATTCTTGACCAAACTGATCGTAACAACAAATCTCGTAATGTACGCCTCTAAAGAGTTGTGAATCAATCGTTACATGAATCACACTCTGACGCTTTGGTACAAATGTAATATCTTCAGGGCGAATCACCACTTCAACTTTTGTGTCAGGCGCAATACCTTTATCCACACATGAAAAGACATTTTGATTAAATGATACCTTATAATCTTTAATCATTTTGCCTTCGATAATATTAGACTCTCCGATAAATTGTGCAACAAACTTATTCAAAGGTTCATCATAGATGGCTTTTGGCGTACCAAATTGCGCAACGCGACCTTCATTCAGTACATAGATATAATCACTCAAGGCAAGCGCTTCCTCTTGATCGTGGGTCACAAATATAAACGTAATCCCGAGCCTTGATTGAAGTTCCCTAAGCTCATATTGCATCTCTTGTCTAAGATGATAATCAAGCGCCGATAACGATTCATCTAACAAGAGAACTTCAGGTTCATTAACGATTGCCCGCGCGATCGCGACACGTTGCTTCTGACCACCACTTAGTTGTTGAATCATACGGTCAGCCATACCTTCTAATTTAACTAACTTAAGTGCTTCATTAATCTTAGATTGAATCTCTTGTTTAGCGTATTTCTTCAATTTTAAACCGAAAGCAATATTGTCATACACGTTAAGATGCGGAAACAAGGCATAATCTTGAAATACTGTGTTCACCTTGCGCTTATGCGCTGGTACATGATTTATAATGTGTTGATTATATAAAATATCGCCAGTATTAGGTCTTTCGAAACCAGCGATTAAATTAAGTAACGTTGATTTCCCACAACCTGAGGGTCCTAGTATCGTATAGAAAAAGCCCTTTTTAAAATCAATGGTGATGTTTTTTAATACATCCGTATGATGAAACGTCTTAGTAACATCTCGTAGTTGAATTAATTGGTTCATGATTCCCTCCATTTTCATGTTGTTTAGTCTATGATACGAATGCATAAAAAAGCTGTATTTAGATTTATTTTACAAAACATACCATAATGCTTTATAAAAATACCAAAATACAGCTTTCTTTACAAGAAGTAATTTTTAGTTATGAGATTGTAAGATCGAACCCGCTTCATGCGCTTTTGCTTCTTTAACGACAGGATAACTATCAAAACCACTTCGTTTATGAAATTCTTTAAATATCTGTTTCTCTTCAGCTTTACCTGGCACAATTTTCTTAAATTGATTATAGCGTTCTAAGACGACATCGCGTTCAACTTTGTCTTCATAATACGCTTCTATCGAATTAAAAAATGAAACGACTGCCATCATTTCGTCATTAGTCCAATCTAAATCAATTGGGTAATTATATTCCACGATGATCTCTCCTTCTTAATTCGTTTACGTCTATTTTATCAAATACCTAACCTAAAGCGTACTTTTAACTACGTCGATCGTATCAAAAAGCTCTTGCCATTATTGTTCGTAAATATATTAAGTTGAAGCATATTTTTATGTTAAAAATTGTAAAATTGAGCCACAACAGCTTGTATCCATATGATATAATAGGCATCGGCTCTAGAAAAAAGAGGTGAATCTATGAGCTTTTACGAATATATGCAATCTTTTGATGGTGATAATACGCCCCTTGGTGAATTGGTTGCTTGGATAAACCAAGACGCTAATTTTCCTAGAGATGCGACATTACCATCAGATATATTATTGTATTGTCGTAAAGCTTACATGCCACACCATATTGAGATGATGAATGTGAAGCGGGCACTTGGTGTCTACAACCAATTCACAAATCATATCGACTAATATGATTTGGTATATTATTACCTCAAAAGGATAAGAGCCGCACCCATTTAGGGTGCTTTTTTTATGTAAAAAAGTATCCTGCCTCAAGTGGCAGGATATAGTCTTGGCCTTATTTAACGATAATAACTGGTATATCAGCGTGCTTAGCAACTTTATGAGAGACGCTACCTAGAAGCATTTCTTGAAATCGATTCAAACCACGATTGCCTAAAACTACACATTGGTATAAGCCAGAATTCGCTTCTTTAACAACAACATCTTCTGGTTGGCCATGTAAAAATTTGAAATCAAAGTTTACATCATTATCCTCGAATAAATCCTCAATGCGTGATAGCTTTTGTTCACGCGCTTTGGTTAAATTGGAACCTGGTGTTTGATGTAGTACATCATTCTTTGAATCATCTACATCTATAACATTGAGAATCGTGGCGCTTGTCTTAGAATCTATAAAATTGAGTAACTCTTCTGCAGCACGGTAACTGTTATCAGAACCATCAGCTGCTAATAAAATATTTTTATACATAAGCATACCCCTTTATTTAAGAAATGAGATGTTCTTCGTTTAATTGACTGATTTCAGATACGATTTTACGACTATCGGCATTTAAGCGTTTGACGTTAACTTTGTTACCTCTTTCTTCAAACTTATGAACAATCGTATCAATAGCATCTACCGCTGAATCGTCCCACAAATGAGCACGTGAGAAATCTAATACAATATGTTCATTTTCTTTATCAAAATCGATTTGTTCCATCAGAGAATCTATTGAAACGAAGAAAATCTGTCCATCGAAGTAATAATATAGAATATTATTTTCTTCATTAAGAGAAACATCGATTTTCGATATCTTAGTAGCGAAAAATAGCGCACTAAATATAACGCCTACAATAACGCCTAATGCTAAATTATGTGTAAACAACACGATGATGACAGTTAAAACCATAACAAAAGCATCTGTACGTGGTGCCTTTTTAAGATATTTAAATGAATTGAAATCAAATGTTCCAACCGCTACCATAACCATAATTCCAGCTAAAATCGGCATTGGAATCTTAACTACGAGTCCTCCAAGGACAATAATTAAGAAGATCAAGAAGACACCTGCTGTAAATGTGGAAAGGCGTGTACGCCCCCCTGACTTAACGTTAATGACTGATTGACCAATCATCGCGCAACCACCCATTCCACCGAAGAATGGCGCAATGATGTTCGCGATACCTTGACCTCTAGATTCACGGTTTTTATTACTATAAGTATCCGTAGCATCATCCACGATCTTAGAAGTAAGTAAACTTTCAACTAATCCAACAATTGCCATCGAAACCGAGTAAGGTAAAATAATCTTCAATGTTTCAAAATTATAAGGTACATCTGGAATGAGAAAATGTGGTAAAGATTGGTTAATTTTACCTATATCTCCTACTGTTTTAACATCGGCACCAAACATAAGATAAATCGCAGTTAAAAGTACAATTGCTATGAGCGGTGCTGGTATACGTTTAACAAATCTAGGTACAATATATACAATCAATAATGTTACAATGACATATATATATGTTGCGATAGAAATGCCAAAAATATGTTCAACCTGAGCCATAAAGATCATAATACCAAGTGCATTTACGAAACCAATCATCACAGACCTAGGTATAAATTTCATTAGGCGACCAATTTTCAAAGCACCGAGGATGAATTGAATAATTCCCATTAAAATGGTTGCTGCAAGTAAATACTCTACACCATGATCTTTCACTAAAGGTACAACGAGTAATGCAATTGCACCAGTGGCAGCTGAAATAAGAGCAGGACGTCCACCTACAATAGAAGTGACGACTGCAATGATAAATGAAGCATACAAACCAACCATAGGATCGACTCCAGCTATTATGGAAAAGGCGATTGCTTCAGGTATTAAAGCAAGGGCGACTACAATACCTGATAGAATATTAGCGACTGGGTTACTTAACCATTCTCTTTTTATAGTTTCTATCATACTTACGCTCCTAATTTTAAGATTTGACGCATTAATTATAACAGTAATAGTTTCAAAATTGTACCCCTTTTTGAAACTAATAGAGGTGAATGAAATGAATTATGGATATATTAGAGCGATAAACGTCTATGACGATGTTAACGTTCAGAAACGAAAACTTCCTCGTGACTGCCATATATTTGAAGAATTACATACTAAAAGTAAAAAGCGATATCAACTTGATCAATTACTTGACCAAATTCGTGACAACGATTGCTTATATGTTACCGATTTATGTATATTAGCTGATTCAACGAGACAGTTAGAAGAAATTATTCAACATTGTTCTACAAATGCGATTACCATACACATTTTGAATCGAGATATGGTTATTAATTCTAATAATAAAATTCCCTTCGAAAATACCTTAAAGGAAATTACACGATTTCAAAGTGATATTGTTAGCTTTAGAACTAAGCAAGGTATTTCTAACGCGAGTAGTAATGGCGCGAAGGTTGGTAGACCTAAACGAAATGATAAAAACCTAGAAGATGCGATTGCTATGTATATGTCTAAAAAATATACCCTTGATCAAATCAAGGAAAAAACGAATATAAGTAGAGCTACACTCTATCGCCATCTAGACCAATAAATTTAAATGACCACTAAGGTATCTTATAAAGCCTAAGTGGTCATTTTAGTATGTTGATTGATTACATTATGATGAATTTTAAGATATGTACTATTTATTGATTTGAATTTAAGCGCGTTAATTTAGATTTCTTCGATTTCGTGTACCAACGTATGAAACCATTCGTCATGTGAACGCGCAAGTTATCATGATCAATCTTATAAATATACTGAGGATTTATAATGCACGCTCGATTGATTCGAATCAGTTCGGGATACGCAGATTCAAACCCTTTTATGGTTCCATATAATTCATAACTACTATTAATGGTTACAAGCAAAAGTTTATGAGGCTTATCAAAACATTCAATGAGCACGACCTCATCCAACCGTTTGTAGTACGTTTCATTATAGATTTTAAAGACGATACTCCGGGAAGAAGTATGAGTAGATGCAACCACGCGTTTTTCAACGGTTTCAATTAAGCGATAAAATCTTGGAACGTCATCAATGATCGATGTTGGTATGTAAGCAAATGGCTCAACGTGGCTATTAACAATATCGATAAGTTCAGATGAATCCTGATAATCACTGATTATAAGCTGTTTACAACTCTGATCACAGGCGCGAATCGTTTGAAGTCCTTGAATTGTAGGTCCATGTAATACTTGAATGCTATATTGAATGCTGTTGAGATTTATTACATCTTTAATTTCATTAATATTTTCCGTGACACACGCTATTTTAAGGTTGCGGCTTTGAAAGTCGATGTAATTTTTAAATAGCCTTTCTAAATGGTTTCGAATACAATACTGCTTGCTATATATAAAAACTGCATAAGACAATCTATCACCTCATTACCTAAATAACCCTCTACGCGCTTTACTCAAATATGCGCTTGTAGTAGACCCCCGTTTCAATTAACCTATCGTGCGTACCTGTTTCGACGATGCGACCTTTATGCATGACATATATCATGTCCGAGTCTCGAATATTCTCAAGTTTATGTGACATAATAATTAGTGTACGGTTCAATTTTAGTAACGATTGTAAGTTTCTAAATATACGTCTTTCTAACTTATCATTGAGCGCATTCGTAGCTTCATCTAAAATTAAAATATCAGTTTGATGCAACAGCGCCCTTGCGATAGCTAGCCTTTGAAGTTGACCTGAAGAAAGATTCGTACCTTCTGTTTCAACCAACGTTGCATAACCCATAGGAAAGCTCATGATGTCATGATGAATTTCTGCCATTTTACAGGCTTCAATCATCTTAAATTGATCCAAAGGCTTTTTTATATCTATAGTGAGATTGTCTATAATGCTCCCTTTAAAAAAGAAAGGTTTTTGGGTAAGATAACCAATGCGCTTTCTTAAAGCATGTATATCTATTGCACCATAATGCATCTTATCCATGTACAGATCACCTTGGTCAACTTTGTAAAAGCCCATTAAAACTTTAGCTAAAGTCGATTTACCAGAACCGCTTTCACATACTATACTCACTTTAGTCCCTTTAGAAATCGTTATATTAATTTCTTTTAAAATAGGAACTTCGGGCTCGTAACTAAAACTAACATTAGAAAGCCTAATTTCATTCACAAAACTAACCGCTTGCGACTGCGCTTGTGCCATTTGAATCTCATTAGGTTTACTTGTATACGCTACCACCCTTCTCACTGCGATAAGAGCAGTATGAATCATAGGTTGTAATTCAATCGCGCGTTCCACAGGGCCAAAGTAATACATAACGAGTGCATTAAACGTTATTAAGTTACCTAGCGTCATATCTCCATTAACAACTTGATGACCACCTACCCACAATACAAATACAGATGCACTCAAAGCCATGAAACCTTTTATATTCAATTGGATATTAGAAAGATTCCCTAAAGTCTTATAACTTTGAATGAATTGCTCTAATCGAATCGCAACTTTCTTAGAAACCTCTTGTTCTTTTACAAAGCTTTTCAAGAATAAAATTCCATTAAAGATTTCAATGAGATAGCCATTGAACAGCGCACCTTGTTGAAGTAACAAATCATTATAACGCTTAAGCGGTGATTTAAAACTCATACTCAATATGACATATAGTGGAATCATGATTGAAATAATTATAAACAGATGCAAGTTTATATATGCAAGCATCAATGCACCCACAACAATCATGAGTAGGTCGACAAATATAGTCACAGCTATTGAAGCAATCGCGTCCCTAATTTTATGAATATCAGTTAATCTAGATGCGATTTCGCCAGGCTTTCTGCTTTCATAAAATCGCATAGGCAAATGTATGATGTGGTTAAAGAATTGCGAAATCAATTGAACATCAAGTTTAGAACTTATAGCGATCATCAATTTCCCTCTTGAAAAGGCAATCAAGGTATGCAACGCATATAACCCGATTATTGCTATAGAAAGTTGGTTAATACCGCTTTTGTCATAATGAGGTATCAAATCATCGATAAAAAATTTAAAATAGAATGTACCTAAAAAGCTTATTAAATTCAATAAAATGGATAAGAAAACGATGAGGAGTATAAATGATTTATATTGCTTAACTAAAGCCAACATTTCAGTCTTGATTGGATAATCCACTGTTTGAGTCGAAAAGTTTTCGGATTTAGTAACAAGTAACAAAATTCGCGTCCATTTCAATTTAAAATTATCTAAGGACTCTTTAGACTTACCTATAGCGGGATCTACGATATAAACATGCTGACGCGTCATCTTACGTATGACCACAAAATGGTCATAACCTTCATCATTGGTAATATGTGCAATACATGGGAGTTGCACATTATACAACTCCGGTTCATTAACAACTCTAACTGCTTTCATATCTAAACCGAGCGCTTTCCCAGCATTAACCATACCCAACAAGTTCGTACCATTTTCATTTGTATGCGCTATATCTCGAATTTTATCTACAGAAACACGCTTTTTATAATGACGACATATCATTGCGAGACATACAGGTCCGCAATCTCTTTCATCAAGTTGCTTAATAAATTTCATGGTGTCATTAACCTACTTACATTGTGAATAAGCTATACTTGTTCATTAAAATGAAAATACAATTCAACTGCTAGACTGAATACGCCACCTACTATACACCCTAGTATCGGGTGTCCGAATGCGAGACCAATGATGCCACCACATAACGCACCACCTATTACATTCCCCCATCTAATTTTCCCTCCTGAGATCTGAATCATTTCGGCATTAGTTAAGCTTGTCATCATTAATCCCTCCTTAGCATTATGATTATAAATATGAATGACTTTAACATTTTATTTGTAAATACGCTCTTAAGAGTTGGGTCTATTTAGAGATCAGAAAGTCTAGTTGCTACAATCCAATCAATCCATAAATAAGGATATCAATTAAATTACTTAAATAAGCTTTACCAAAAGTATAATTATCATAAGATTTATTGTGACGTTTGGTTATAATATGAAAGCGTTCGTCACTATTTCTAGGTTTAGTTAAAAACAAATTTAGGAGGAGCACAAATACGATTAAAGCAACGATAACTAGAATTGATTTAAGGATCATAAATATTCCCTCCCTTATTATGTAGACCATACGACTTTTCGCAGTTTATCCATTATTAGAAATAGCCCCAAAGAACAATTAATCACCCTGCTCATTGAAGTAATGAAACAACTCATAGCCTAACGTAAGCACACCACCTAAGATACATCCTACAAAAAAAGGAACACCGAAAGTTGCCGCACTTATACCGCCTATAACGACACCTACAATGACATAAACCCAGTTTATTTTACCGCCGTGTATACTAAGCATTTCATTTTGACTTAAGGTAACCATTGCTAACACCCCATTTCTTAAAATTATTTAAGGAAGCATCAAGATATAAGTTAAATTCCACATGTAAGCCCCGAAAAACGTATAATGTTCATACGTACGTTCAGGATTTTTACCGAGAATATGAAACGGTTCATCTTTATGCTTTGGCCAAGTAAGATAAAGATTAAATAAGAGAAGAAAAACAACCACGGCTATAACTACCATCAAAGCTTTAAACGTCATTCGAAACGCCTCCCTCACATTTTACAGAATTTTCAGTTAACTAAACCTAAGAAAAACGTCGCTCACTGACTCAAAGATATAACTTTAGAAAGAATATGCTTCATCACATATAAAATTTTAAAGTTATTTATTAGAATTATTTTACTATAAAATATCATTCTAGTGTTAAATTTGTCATGAATTAACCATATTTAATCTTGAAGCAAAAACATAGAATCCACAGCGCAGGGGGTATTGCCCCCATTTTCAAAAATAAAA
>NZ_JH815593.1:849247-868051 GCF_000298075.1 Staphylococcus massiliensis CCUG 55927
AAATAAAAAAGCCCGAGCAAACAAAACGTTTACTCGGACTTAAGATATATCTATGCTTCAATAAATTGAAGTAATTGATATTACATAGTGTGGATTGGAAGACCAATTGCTTTTTCAGCAGCTTCCATAGTCATTTCACCTAATGTTGGGTGAGCATGAACTGTTAATGCGATATCTTCAGCATTCATACCTGATTCGATAGCTAAACCTAATTCTGAGATAAGATCTGATGCACCAGTACCTACTACTTGAGCACCTACTAAAGTATCGTCTTCTTTAAGTGTGATTAACTTAACGAAACCAGTTGTGTCATCTAATGATAACGCACGGCCGTTAGCTTGGTAAGGGAATTTAGAAGCTTTATAGTCTAAACCTTCTTCTTTAGCTTGCGCTTCAGTGTAACCAACTTGAGCAAGTTCTGGCTCAGTGAAGCATACAGCTGGCATACCGATGTAATCTACTTCTGATTTTTCACCAGAGATTACTTCAGCAGCGATTTTACCTTCATAGCTTGCTTTATGTGCAAGTGGTAAACCAGGTACGATATCACCAATTGCAAAGATATTTTCGATTGAAGTACGGCTTTGTTTATCAACTTCTAATAAACCGCGGTCAGCGAATTTAAGACCTAATTCTTCAAGACCTAATTCGTCTGTGTTAGGTTTACGACCTACAGTTACTAATACGTAATCTGCTTCGATTGATTTTTCTTCGCCACCAACTTCGTACGTAACTTTAACGCCGTTGTCAGTTTCTTCAGCTGATTTAGCCATAGCTTCTGTAACGATTTCAACGCCTTTTTCTTTCATACCTTTTTTAACAGGTTGCGTCATTTGTTTTTCGAAGCCGCCTAAGATGTCTTTAGCACCTTCTAAGATTGTAACTTCTGAACCGAAGTTAGCGAATGCAGTACCAAGTTCAGAACCGATGTAACCGCCACCAACTACAACAAGTTTACCAGGAATTTCTTGTAAGTTTAAAGCGCCAGTTGAATCGATTACGCGGTTACCGAATTCAAAGTTAGGAATTTCGATTGGGCGTGAACCAGTTGCGATGATTGCATTTTTGAAGTTATAAGTTTGAGCACTTTTTTCGTCCATAACGCGTAAGCTGTTATTGTCTACGAAATAAGCTTCACCTTTAACAATCTCAACTTTGTTACCTTTTAAAAGACCTTCAACGCCGCCAGTTAATTTTTGAACGACACCTTGTTTGAATTCTTGAACTTTGTCAAATTTTAATTGAACGTTTTCAGCGATAACACCAAGGTTTTCTGAGTTTTTAGTTTCTTCGTAACGGTGAGAAGCGTGTAATAAAGCTTTTGAAGGAATACAACCAACGTTTAAGCATACGCCACCAAGTTCACCTTTTTCTACGATTGTAACTTTTTGACCTAGTTGTGCTGCGCGGATTGCTGCAACATAACCTCCTGGACCTGCACCGATAACAATAGTATCTGTTTCAATTGGAAAATCTCCGACTACCATAATTTACCCCTCCATTAATAATAATTCTGGATTATTTAATAAACGTTTAATGTGGTTCATAGCGTTTTGACCAGTAGCACCATCAATTTGTCTATGGTCAAAGCTTAATGATAATGCAAGTACTGGTGCTGCAACGATTTCGCCATCTTTAACGATAGGTTTTTGTGCAATACGACCAATACCTAAGATTGCAACTTCTGGGTGGTTGATGACTGGTGTGAACCATTGGCCACCTGCAGAACCGATGTTACTGATAGTACAAGTAGCACCTTTCATTTCATCAGATGTTAATTTACCGTCACGTGCTTTAACAGCAAGTTCGTTAATTTCATCTGAAATCGCGAACATTGATTTACGATCAGCGTTTTTAACAACTGGTACTAATAAACCTCTGTCAGTGTCAGCTGCGATACCGATGTTCCAGTAATGTTTATGAACAACTTCGCCAGCTTCTTCATTGAATGAAGTGTTAAGTGCTGGGTATTTCTTAAGTGCAGAAACAAGTGCTTTAACAACGTATGGTAAGAATGTTAATTTAGTACCTTGTTCAGCTGCAACTTCTTTGAACTTCTTACGGTGATCCCATAATGCAGACACTTCGATTTCGTCCATTAACGTAACGTGAGGTGCAGTGTGTTTAGAGTTAACCATAGCTTTTGCGATAGCTTTACGCATAGCTGGGATTTTTTCTGTAGTTTCTGGGTATTCACCTTCAACACTTGCTGCAGGTGCTTGTGAAGCTTCTGATGATGAGCTATCTGCAGAAGTTTCTTCAGATGCTTGTCCACCACCGTTAAGGTGATTGTCTACATCTTCTTTAGTAATTCTACCATTTTTACCTGTACCTTTAACAGCTTTAATGTTTACGTCGTTTTCACGCGCATATTTACGAACTGAAGGCATAGCTTTAACACGTGTATTGTCATCTTCTTCAGAATCATTTGAAGCTTCTGATTGTTCTTCTTTAGCTTCCTCTTTTGATTCTTCTTTGTCGTCTGATGATTCTTCGTCGTCGCTACCACCTTTGAATTGCATTTCTTCTGCATCAGGAGCATCGATCTTAACGATAGTATCACCAACAACTGCTACAGTACCTTCGTCTACTACAACTTCTTCTACAGTACCTGAAACAGGAGATGGAATTTCAACAACAGATTTGTCGTTTTGAACTTCTGCTAATACATCGTCTTCCTCAATAGTGTCTCCAGCTTTAACGAACCACTTTACGATTTCACCTTCGTGGATACCTTCACCAATATCTGGTAATTTAAATTCAAATGCCACGGTAATTTCCTCCTAAATTATTATTATGAATTGCGGTTAGAAACCTAAAGATTGGCGGCACTCATCAGGAAAAAGCCCAATAAGTGCGTACCAATAATCTTCTATATTTACTTATTTCCTATAACTTAGAATTAAAATTCTAAAGTTTTCTTAGCTTGCTCTACGATGTCTTTCTTGTTTGGTAACCATACACCTTCTGCTTGAGTGAATGGGTAAATTGTGTCAGCAGCAGCTACACGAGCGATTGGTGCTTCTAATGAAAGAATAGCACGTTCAGAAAGTTCAGCAGCTACTTGAGCACCAACACCAGCTTGACGTTGAGCTTCTTGAATAACTACAACGCGGCCAGTTTTTTCAGTTGAAGCAACTAATGTTTCGATATCTAATGGTTGAACTGTACGTAAGTCGATAACTTCAGCTGAGTAACCATCTTTTTCAAGGTCTTCTGCAGCTTTTAATGCTTCTTGTACCATTGCACCGTATGCAATTAAAGTGATGTCTGAACCTTCACGTTTAACGTTAGCTTTACCGATTTCGATTGTATATTCTTCTTCAGGTACTTCTTCACGGAATGAACGGTATAATTTCATGTGCTCTAAGTAAACGATTGGATCGTTACTTCTGATACTTTCGATTAATAAACCTTTAGCATCATATGGACCTGATGGGATTACAACTTTAAGACCAGGTGATTGAGCCATTAAACCTTCTAAGTTATCAGCGTGTAGTTCTGGTGTATGAACACCACCACCGAATGGCGCACGGATAGTTACTGGCGCAACTTTTGAGTTACCTGAACGGAAACGATGACGTGCGATTTGACCTGCAACAGAGTCCATTACTTCGAAAACGAAACCGAAGAATTGGATTTCCATTACTGGACGGTAACCTTCAACTGTTAAACCTAATGCAAGACCACCAATACCTGATTCAGCTAATGGTGTATCGAATACACGATCTTCACCGAATTCTTTTTGTAGGCCTTCAGTTACACGGAATACACCGCCATTAACACCTACGTCTTCACCGAATAATAAAACATTTTCGTCGTTTTGTAATTCAGTTTTAAGCGCATTGTTAATCGCTTGAACCATTGTCATTTGTGCCATGGCTTACTTCGACTCCTTCTCTTTGTAAATTTCATATTGCTCTTTGAGGTTATAAGGCATATCTTCGTACATGATTTCCATTAAATCAGTAACTGTTTGCTTTTCAGTGTTATCTGCAGCTTTAATTGCCTTCTTAATGTCGTCTTTAGCTTGTTTAATGATTTCTTCTTCTTTTTCTTCAGACCATAAGTTTTTGTTTTCAAGATATTTTCTGAAACGTACTAATGGGTCTTTTTTCTCCCATTCTGAATCTTCGTCTGAAGTACGGTATTTCGTTGGGTCGTCCCCGGCCATTGTATGTGGACCATAACGGTAAGTCATAGTTTCGATTAATGTTGGGCCTTCACCATTTACAGCACGTTCACGCGCTTCTAAAGTAGCTTGGTATACAGCTAATGCGTCCATACCGTCAACTTGGATACCTGGAACACCAGAACCGATACCTTTTTGAGCTAATGTTTTAGCTGCAGTTTGTTTGTCACGTGGTGTTGAAATTGCATAGTTATTATTTTGGATTACAAAGATAGCTGGTGCTTTGTAAGCTGATGCAAAGTTTACACCTTCGTAGAAGTCACCTTGTGATGAACCGCCATCACCAGTATAAGTAATTGCTACGGCTTTTTTACCGCGTTTCTTAAGTCCTAAAGCTACACCTGCTGTTTGAACGTATTGAGCACCAATGATGATTTGTGGACTTAATGCATTAACACCTTCTGGGAATTGGTTACCTTTGAAGTGTCCTCTTGAGAATAAGAACGCTTCAGTTAATGGTAAACCGTGCCAAATTAATTGTGGTACGTCACGGTAACCTGGAAGAATGTAGTCTTCTTTTTCTAATGCGTATTGAGAAGCGATTTGAGAAGCTTCTTGACCTGCTGTAGGTGCATAGAAACCTAAACGTCCTTGTCTGTTTAATGAGATAGAGCGTTGGTCAAGAATACGAGTCCAAACCATTCTCTCCATAAGTTCTACTAATTGTTCATCTGATAAATCTGGTAGTAAGTCTTCGTTAACTACGTTACCATCTACATCAAGTATTTGAACCATTTCAAATTGAGATTCAGTATTTTGTAATACCTTCTCAGCATCGAATTGGGCATTTAACTTCGGTGCCATTCAATTCACCATACCTTTCCATTTTATATAGAAAATCATTATTCTTGAATAAGTGTAACACAAAACTGTGATACTGTTAAATAAAAATAAAAAACTTCTGTAACACCAATTTACATAACAGATTGATAAACTGTTATAGTTATTTAATCTAAACTGTTATAGTATTAAATTAGTCTTCAGCAATCGCTTTCACATCTTGATACTCTTTAGAGACCTTCTTACTTGCTTTAGAATAATCCTCTACTTTTTTCTTCATAGCCTTACTAGCTTCCTGCATTTTTTTAGCTTTCTCATCTACTTGATCTTGAGTCGGAGTGCCTTCAGACATGTATTCAAATAAATCTCTTTCTTTTTCAAGGATCTTTTTATAACCTTTTACGTATTTATCGTGCTTTTTAAATTTATCTTTTAAAGCATCGTCGAGTTCAGTTATTTCTTTTTTATCCTCTTTGTCTTCAATGTCGTCAACTTGATCACTAGCTTTACTCATGTTCTTTTCATAACGATCAGTGAGCTCAGCTTCTTTATCAATCTTTTTCTCTCTTTTATCGATATTGTCGACAACTTTCTTAGCTGCTTTAGAGATTTCTTCTTGGTTATTCCCGTTTACTTTATTAATTAATTCTACTTTATCTTTTTCGAGTTTTTGTAACTTCTTGTTAACTTCAATAATATCCTTTTCAATATCACTTTCTTTATTAAATGTATCGTAATACTTAGAGATAATTTCGTCGTCTTTACCACATGCTGATAGTACTAATGTAGAAATCAGACCAATTCCAATCAATTTTTTTAATTTCATATTTAAAAGCTCTTCCTCCTTAAGACTTCAAGTTAATCGTACATGATTTTAAACTTAAAAATCAATTTGTAAGTGCACGACTTTATAACAAATTCATATACTCTGTTAGAGGTAGCACCTACAGGCAATTTCTGTTATATTTTATATCAAGGAAGGTGTACAACATGTTAACGATGAAAGATATTATTAGGGATGGTCACCCTACACTTAGAGAAGAAGCTCAAGAAGTTAAATTACCTTTAAGTGACGAAGATAAAGAAACGCTTACTAAAATGCGTGAATTCATCTTAAACAGTCAAGATGAAGAGATTGCTAAAAAATATGGTTTACGTTCAGGTGTTGGTTTAGCTGCACCTCAAATCAATGTGTCTAAACAAATGCTAGTCGTTTACATTCCGGATTACGGCAATGGTAGAACACATGATATTCAATTAATTAACCCTAAAATTGTAAGCCATAGTGTCCAGAAAGGTTACCTACCAACTGGTGAAGGTTGTTTAAGCGTGGATGAAGATATTCCAGGTCTTGTTCACCGTAATTATCGAATTAAAGTTAAAGGTTATGACCTTTCAGGTAAGGAAGTTAAACTACGATTACGCGGTTATCCAGCGATCGTCGTACAACACGAAATCGATCACTTAAAAGGTATCATGTTCTACGACCATATTGATAAACAAAATCCACTTACACCACAAAAAGATGCCATTGAAGTTTAATTTCAATGGCATTATTCATTACATAAATTCATCTCGTCGAATGTCATAAGGTATATGCATCGCTTTAATTTCTTCAATTATAAGGTCTATATCTTCGAAATCAATAAATTCAGGATCATGATCATGTCTAATATAATGATGACTTCGATCACTTTGCGTCGCTTCATCATACTTAAAGAACATAATCACTTCATTCTTGCGATAATTAAGTTCAAGACTTTTAAAAATGCGATCCTCTCTCGCTTGCTCCTTCTTAATTTCACCGACAATACGTTTAACATTTGGCATACTAATCACTCCAACCCTGAATAATTTATACGTAGACTAGTTATATTTTATCATATTCTTGCAAAATACCACTTCTTCCCTTTTAAAAGACAAGCTATAAAATTCAATCATGTGGGTTAAACTGCTTTATTTATTTTTCTAGTTAATGTAAAATAAAAACAAATGAAAAAGTATAGTTAAGTATAGAAGGCTTTTTCAAAAATGAACGGGAATCAAAATATAGTTAATACCCTAGTATATAGTAATACTTATTGAGAAATGATATGTATACGTTCGTTTTCAAAATTTACTATGTATTTTAGGGCTTTTTTGATAGAGATAAACCCAAATTAGGAGGAACAATATAGATGGCAGTATTTAAAGTATTTTATCAACATAATAGAGACGAAGTTGTCGTTCGTGAAAATACACAATCAATTTATGTTGAAGGTGAAACAGAAGAACAAGTTAGACGTTATTTAAAAGATAGAAATTATAACATTGAATTTATCACAAAACTTGAGGGTGCACATTTAGAATATGAGAAAAAGTCTGATCACTTTAAAGTGGAGAATCAACAGTAATGAAACAAATACAACAAAATGAAGTCGGCGTCTATGCTTTAGGCGGACTTGGTGAAGTTGGGAAAAATACGTATGCAGTCGAATACAAAGATGAAATCGTCATCATTGATGCTGGTATTAAATTCCCGGATGATGCTTTACTGGGTATCGACTACGTTATCCCTGATTACACGTATCTAGAGCAAAACCAAGATAAGATTGTTGGTTTATTTATTACACATGGACACGAAGACCATATAGGCGGTGTACCCTACCTACTTAAAAAGATAAATGTTCCTATATATAGTGGTCCATTAGCACTTGGTTTAATTCGTAATAAATTAGAAGAACATCATTTATTACGTACGACAGAATTAAATGAAATTGATGAAGAGACTGTTATCAAGTCTAAGCACTTTGAAATTTCATTCTATTTAACAACGCACAGTATTCCAGAGGCATATGGTGTTGTTGTTGATACGCCTGAAGGTAAAATCGTTCATACAGGTGACTTTAAATTCGACTTTACACCAGTTGGTGCGCCTGCGAATATGTCTAAGATGGCTCAACTTGGTGATGAAGGCGTGTTATGTCTATTATCAGACTCAACAAACTCACTTGTACCAGACTTTACATTAAGTGAACGCGAAGTTGGTCAGAACGTAGATAAAATCTTCCGTAAATGTAAAGGACGTATTATCTTTGCGACGTTCGCTTCTAACATTTACCGTGTTCAACAAGCTGTAGAAGCAGCGGTTAAAAATAACCGTAAAATTGTAACTTTCGGACGTTCAATGGAGAACAACATTAAGATTGGTATTGACTTAGGCTATATTAAAGCGCCACCTGAAACGTTCGTTGAAGCAAATAAAATTAATAGCATTCCGAAACACGAATTATTAATTTTATGTACAGGTTCTCAAGGTGAACCTATGGCTGCTTTATCACGTATCGCAAATGGTACGCATAAGCAAATTAAGATCATTCCAGAAGATACGGTTGTATTCAGTTCATCACCTATCCCTGGTAATACGAAGAGTATTAATAAGACAATTAACGCTCTATATCGTGCTGGTGCTGACGTTATCCATAGTAAAATTTCTAATATCCATACATCAGGTCACGGTTCACAAGGCGATCAACAGTTAATGTTACGTCTGATTAGACCGAAATTCTTCTTCCCTATCCATGGTGAGTATCGTATGTTAAAAGCCCATGGCCAAACGGGTGTGGATTGTGGCGTAGACGAAGATAACGTATACATCTTAGATATCGGTGACGTTCTAGCGCTTACCAAAGATTCAGCTCGCGTAGCAGGACGTATTCCATCAGGTAATGTTCTTGTAGATGGTAGCGGTATCGGTGACATTGGTAATGTTGTTATTCGTGACCGTAAGTTATTATCTGAAGAAGGTTTAGTGATTGTTGTAGTAAGCATTGACTTTAATACTAATCGCTTACTTTCAGGTCCAGATATTATTTCACGTGGTTTCGTTTATATGAGAGAATCTGGTCAACTGATTTTTGATGCTCAAAAACGTATTAAAACTGAAGTTATTTCAAAATTAAACCAAAACGATAACATTCAGTGGCATCAAATTAAGTCTTCAATTATTGAGACATTACAACCATATCTATATGAACAAACTGCACGTAAACCTATGATTTTACCTGTTATTATGAAAGTTAATGAAGATAAATAATATAAGGGTCTAGGACATAATCATACAATTCCCTTAAACAGCATGCTTTCCTGGGGCATAGCCGGAGCCTATAGTCTCCGATCTCATGCTACTCCCCTAGGAGTCAGCTGTTTTGAGAATTGTATGAAATAAAGCTTAAGTGCTCTATTTCACTACTTATGTCCTAGGCTCTTTTTTGCATAAAAAAACTAGGACACTTGAATGAAATTAAGCACGATAGCTTACTTCATAGTTTAGTCCTAGCTTCTCTATATTTATCGTTCAGATGGTCGCACGATTTTCTTTTCAAAACGGTTTATGTCATTATCATGACCAATCATTATTAGAATATCGGCAAGTTCAATATTAATTTCAGGGTCAGGCGCTACAATGATATCTTTACCACGCTTAACCGCGATGATACTAATACCAAATTGTGCACGAATATCAAGTTCAATAATCGATTTACCAGCCATTTCTTCAGTTGCCTTAATCTCTACAATAGAATGCTCATCGGCAAGTTCAAGGTAATCAAGCACACTGGCACTAGCAACATTATGTGCGATACGACGACCCATATCACGTTCTGGGTGAACAACCGTATCTGCACCAATTTTATTTAAAATTTTAGCATGGTAATCGTTCTGAGCTTTAGCTGTAACTTTCTTCACACCAAGTTCTTTAAGAATCAATGTTGTAAGCGTACTTGCTTGAATATTTTCACCGATTGCTACAATAACGTGATCAAAGTTACGAATACCAAGACTCTTCATAACCGCTTCATCTGTCGTATCAGCTACTACAGCGTGCGTCGCAATATCACTATACTCATTTACACGCGCCTCACTACTATCAATGGCCATAACGTCCATATCTAGCACGTTTAATTCGCGAACGATACTGCCACCGAAACGGCCTAATCCAATCACTACATATTCTTTTTCCATAATTAGCCTCCACGAATAACTAGATTGCGTTTGAATGTATATGCATCCAAATAAGCGATGTCTTGTACAAATAATATCATTAATAATATAAGCGATGAAATTAATAAAAGCAAACCATAAATACAAGTTGTTGAAATATGGATTTAAAATATATATGATACTTAAAGTGATAACTTTTAAAGGATGGTTAAGATGAGCGAAATTATTATTTATACACAGGATTCATGTCCACCATGTACGTTTGTTAAGAATTACTTAAAGGATAACGATGTGGCTTTTACAGAAAGAAACATCAAGGAAACGACATATTGTAACGAACTTCTCGAATACGATGCGTTTCAAACACCATTTATTTTAATTGACGGGGAACCTATGTATCAAGTCGATATGGAACGCTTAGAAGCAGTTGTAAATGCGAAGTAGCATGCCCTACTTCTTCAAGATTTGACTTCCCCTACTTCTTGAAAAGCCATTTAGATACACGAAGCAAATTTAAACACTAAAAAGACTCAAAAGGCGTAGATGCTATACATCGCTTCTTTTGAGTCTTAATTATTATATGCAATTATTGCTTCGTATATGATGCTACAAGTGATTGGACCTCTTCCATCGTAGCGACGTTTAAGGCCTTTTCAACAAGTGATTTCATATCAGATTGATTTAACTGTTGAATTAAGTTTCGAGCTTTCAAAATAGATGAAGCACTCATAGAGAACTCATCTAAGCCTAAGCCAAGTAATAATGGAATCGCAGTTTCATCGCCTGCCATTTCACCACACATACCCGTCCATTTACCTTCTTGATGAGACGCGTCAATCACTTGTTTGATTAAACGCAGAATTGAAGGATTGTATGGTTGGTATAGGTATGAAACAGATTCAGACATTCTATCTGCAGCCATTGTGTACTGAATGAGATCGTTCGTACCAATACTAAAGAAGTCAACCTCTTTCGCAAATACGTCAGCTAATGCTGCAGTAGCTGGAATCTCAACCATGATACCGAGTTCAATATCATCTGAAACCTCGTAACCTGATTGAATTAAATCTTCTTTCTCAGCAAGTAACATCGCTTTCGCGTCTCTGAATTCTTGTACAGTTGCAACCATTGGGAACATAATTTTAAGGTTGCCGTAAACTGATGCACGAAGTAGCGCACGTAATTGCGGTTTGAAGATTTCTGGTTGATCTAAACATAGTCGAATCGCACGGTAACCTAAGAAAGGATTCATTTCCTCTTCTAAATCGAGATATGGTAGAGATTTGTCGCCACCGATATCTAACGTTCTCACGACTACAGGCTTACCGTCCATCTCTTCAAGTACTTTCTTATACGCTTCAAATTGTACGTCCTCACTTGGTAACGTATCGTTATCCATATATAAGAATTCTGTACGATATAGACCAATACCTTCAGCGCCATTGTGTTTCACACCTTCTAAGTCATTAGGTGTACCAATGTTTGCGGCTAACTCCACTTTAACGCCATCTTTAGACTTCGTATCTTGGTCTTTAAGTTCACGAAGTGCAGCTTTTTCTTCAAGGTGCGCCGCTTGTAGTGATTGATAGTGCTTAAGTTCGTCATCACTAGGATTAATAATAACGTCACCGTTTAAACCATCGATGATAATCATGTCGCCGTTTTGAACTTCAGAAACGATTGATTTCGTACCTACAACTGCAGGTATTTCTAATGAACGACTCATAATTGCTGAATGTGACGTTCTGCCACCGATGTTCGTAACAAATCCATACACAAAATCTTTGTTTAATTGTGCTGTATCTGAAGGTGTTAAATCATGTGCAATAATAATAGATTCTTCATTAATCATACTTGGATTTGGTAATGAAATACCAAGTAAGTGACCAAGTATACGTTTTGACACGTCTCTAATATCCGCTGCACGTTCTTGCATATAAGCATTGTCCATGGATTCAAATATTTGAATAAACTGCGTAGAAATTTCATTTAAAGCAGTCATCGCACATTTAGATTCATCTTTAATCTTAGCTTCAATAGGTTGGATTAATTCAGGATCTTCTAATACAAGTAAATGTGCATCAAAAATTTGTGCTTTGTCACGGCCTAGTTTCACTTCGGCGTGATCTCGAATTTTAGTTAGTTCTACTTTAGATTGTTCTAAAGCATTATGAAAATGTTTAATTTCTGATTCAGCATCTAATACTTCTTTATCTTCGAAAGATAAATCCGGTTCTACAAGTAAATAGGCTTTTGCAATCGCAATTCCTTCCGAAGCAGCGATACCTGAAATCTTTTTAGACATTACGCAGTAAGTCCTTCTTTAGATAAAATTTCAGTGATTGCTTCAATTGCTTCTTGCTCATCGCTTCCATCTGCGTAAATTGTGATATCTGCATCTTTACCTACACCTAAGCTCATAACACCCATAATTGATTTAAGGTTTACTTTCTTTTCGTTGTATTCTAATTGGATGTCTGAATCGAATTTAGATGCTGTTTGAACAAGCATTGTAGCTGGACGTGCATGAATACCTGTTTCGTCGATAATCGTATATGATTTTTGTTCCATAATGTTCTTTCTCCTTCACTTTTAAAATGACTGAAATTATGATGATATCAGCTTATATTTATAACTAAACTCTACCAAAATCTACCTCTAAATTCAATTTGTTTTATAGTTAACACAACATAATAACATAGAATTTATGTCGATTTTCTTAATTTACATTAAAGATTTTGTTACTTTCTCACATTTTTCAATATGGTCGTTACCAAGTTTCATCATGAAGTAGTAACTTACACCTGCTGAAATCGTTTGACCGATAATTGGGAACCAACGTGTTTGCTTAACAGCCGTACGTTTAGCAACGTCTTTCACTAATAATTTAATTAATGCACCAGATACACGTTTACCAATCACTTGGCTACCTTGAATCGCTGCAGCTGACATAATACGCTCTTTAACATCATCAGAGAATGAGTTAACGTGCTTATGGTCAACACCGTAAATTTTGTTCACGTCTTCTACGATATCTTTCATTAACTTCATATCAACACCAAAGTCTAATCCTGGAATTGGAATCACTGTCGCACCTGAAGAAAGCATTGCTTTTTTATTCACTAAATCTTTAGCACGTTTTCTTCTTTCTTGTAATTCTTGGTCGTTACTTGGCAGAATTTCTTTCTCGTGAATTTCTTCAATATCTAATAAATCGCTACCAATTTTATCTGTAATTTCATTTTTTAAGTTAAACATATGTGTATAACCCCTTTACTTAATATTCGTTATTTTTTCTTACATTTACCCGTTTTAGTGATTTTAATGTAAGAGCGTCACGAAGATAGCTTTAAGATACTTCGATGGTTTGTAATGCGGATTTGTCTTAAAGTCACGTGGTAGCCCCATTACCTCATCAAGTTGATAGTCAATTTCTAATTCATCTAGCGTACCTTTAATCATTTTTTTGAATTGCTTCAATGGAAAAGCACTAGAGTTCGTACATAGCAACATCGTGCCACCTTCGTTTAAAATCGGTAACGCACCTTCTATAAGTGCTGGATAATCTTTAAGCACTGAGAATGTTTTCTTTTTATTACGCGCAAAACTTGGTGGGTCAATGACGATCGTGTCATAAACATGTTGATGACGCGCCGCGTAGTTATAGAAATCGAACGTATCCATAACATAAATATATTGTGATTTAGGATCTATCGCATTCAGGCCAAAATTTTCTTCGGTTAAAGCGCGCGAACGATTTGCTAAATCCACACTTGTTGTTGAAGCTGCGTTTTCAGCTGCAATAACTGAGAAGGCACCTGTATAACTAAATAAGTTTAATACGTGACGATTCTCCGAATATTGATCACGTAACTTTTTACGGACTTCTTTTTGATCTAAGAAGATACCTGTCATTGGTCCATCGTTTAGGTGAACGTTATAATACGTAAAGTTTTCCTCGATGACGATTGGAAACTCTGGCGCTTCACCTTTAACGTATCCACTTTGAATCGCCTCATCCTTAAAGCGTGTCTTTTCATAAATGGATTTATAAGATAGCACTTCATCAATCGCTTTCAAGATTTGATAACGCAGTTTATAAACGCCCTTTGAATACCAAGTTAGGAGTAAGTGACCGTCGTAATTATCAATCGTTAAGCCACCAATACCGTCACCTTCACTGTTGAACAATCTAAATGCGTTTGTGCCTTCCTTTTGGTAAAAGTAATCGCGTTCTTCGATGGCTTCTCGAAGTCGTTTCTCGAAAAAGACTTGATTGATAGGCTCGTCTTCATCGTACGACAATACATAACCTAATCCCTTATGTTCCTCGCCAACATAACACGTCGCAATATATTGGTTTGAGTCCGTTAAAAGTTTAAATAAGTCGCCATCTTTCAATTGATCATGTTTAAAAATATCTGCTTTATCGATTAATGGGTATTGATTCAAATACTTTGTTTCTTTTCCTTTATTTAAAATGGCAGTTTTCATGAATACCAACCTTTCGTTTAGTTACAATACTTCTATTCTAACAAGATTCTTGTTCAACGTCTTTTGAAATTAAAAAGGTCCTGCTCAAATAAAATTGTTAACATTATGTTGATTCCCTAAACAGCATGCTTTCCTAGGGCGTGGCTGGAGCCTGTAGTCTCCAGACTCACGCTGCTCCCTTAGGAGTCAGCTGTTAGGGAATCAAATTGTATCTTTAGCAATCATATTTATTTTAAATTCAAATTGCATTGGTTTAAAGAATGATTGCTTGAAGACTCCCGTGGCACTGTGAGGAAGGGAGATCCAAGCGAAGCTTTAGCTCAAAGCGACGCCACAGGAAGGTCCCTTGCACAGAGGATTGCTTGAGCAATCCAACAAGCTAAGTAAGCAAGGCATAGCGAAAAACAAATCATTCGTCTACGGTATTACCAACCGAATTTGACGTAGAACTAAAAAAGAGACAGGTTTGAAGCTAATGACTTCAACTTACCTGTCCCTCATAATTGGTGGATTGTTATTGATTGTTGTGGCAATCATTTATAATTGTTTTTTATCTTTCAACTGTATAATAAATGCGATAATAACTGGAATTAACATTAATACAAGTATCGGTGTAATGAATATAGATAATAATAAACCATGGAATAAAATCACAAAGAACTCTGTTACGAGCTTAAAGAATAAGACACTAATCATAAAGAGTTGAATTGTCGTATATTTATCTTTTAAGTAATTTGTGAATGTTGTAATGATATAAATTACGATAATAATTAAAAGAATAAATAAACTTACCCATTCATAAACGTATTGTGTTTGAGTTAACTTCCACTCACCTGACATAAATAAACCATTACGGTTATTCAGTTCTATTAGTGTAAAGAATAATAGAATTAAGCCACAAAATACTTGAACGTAAGCAGCTTTTAACCATTTCGGTTTACGCATCCAGTTCGGAATATCGTCTTCTTCAAGTTGTACAATATCATTCCATTTTTGAACGAATTGATCTCGCTTAGCACGTATCTTTTCAATATCAATACTGCGTCGAGTATTACGCGTGAATTCAGTCGTACGGTGTTGTAGGTCTTTAATTTGCGCTTTAGTTTGCGTCGTAAAGCTTCTCTTTTCAGAGCGGTTGTAACCATCACCTCGTAACTCTGATTCAGTCACGGGTAACGCACGTCTTAGGAATAAGAAGTTCCAAATCGCCATTTGGCCAAGTAACCATAAGATGACGAAGAACGAATTAATACTCAACACATCAATCGGCGCGATTTCCTTTCCATCGATTCGAGCATATAAAGCAAGTTGCGTGATGAAATAACTAATCCCATATGAAAAGATAATCCAAAGGTAGTGTTCCTTTCGATGGTTCGGGTTGAGCTCATCTTTATACGCAATATAACCAATATGTACAACAAATGGAATAATAAATATAATCGCAAAGAAACTATAAACTTGCGTCATTAAGATAATTGTTAATAAGAAAAAGATAATCCCTAAAACGAGATAAAAGATAGATATATCATAATCATAACGTGTAGTTTTAGATAATGTTCTCGCAATAAATACGAGTAAGATACCAAATAATAATATAATAATGCCACTTACTATAGGAAATCCACCTATAAATCGACTTAATACTTTAATTACTTCACTAAAGAATGCCATAATGAAGTCCCATAAATTATCAATGTCCATTTCAACTTTTTGATCTTTTTTTAATTTATGAATAAGTGGTACATTAACAAAAATTATAAGACTAAATAATATGGCTAAAGCACCAGTGATATAACTAAAGATTACTTCGGCATGCTTTTTCAAAAAAGACATACTATTCACCTCACAGTTATTATATATGAACGTTTATCAATTGTCTTTAATTATTCACAAATTCGGTCTGAAGTATGAAACATGTTTATACATTAATTAAATCGGTAAATATATACCCATAACCCACTATAAAAGAGGTGCATATTATGTCTGAAAAAGATATTAAGAAAGATGCAGAAAAAGCTAAAGAAAAAGAAGAAGAATTAAAGCAAGATAAAGAGAACGCTTCAGGCGACGATAAAACTGAAGGCGACATTCAAGATACATTTGAATAAGTAAGTGATTCCAGTTTCTAACTTTTAGGAAACTGGAATTTTTTATATTGAATTTAAATTATTTGAAAGCATCATTCATATTATTTATAATTTAGAGTTTTATGTGCCATTAAGTATTGACAATACTTGGTTTTCGGATTACATTTACATTAATCACATAATTAACGCACTAGGGGTGTGTAAACTGAGATGAGGCTTGTCCTCAAACCCTTTGAACCTGATCTAGTTGATACTAGCGTAGGAAAGTGTGCTTACATACCTATGTCTAAGCATGCCTTTTAATTGTTATCAATTAGTTAAGGTGTGCGTTTTTTATTATAGGAGGGAAATTATGAAAAAGGGATTAAAGCTTTCTGATATTCTAGTTACGATTATCATCGCTGTAATATTTGCTATTATTTACAATCTTTGGTGGATGGTATACGAAGTGAGCAAAGTAACTGGGCTACATATTGAAGAGTTAACTTATGGTGTATGGTTTATGGCTGCCGTTGTTGCTTATCTCATTATTCCAAAGCCTGGTATCGCTTTACTAGCGGAATTCGCAGCTGGTGCAGGTGAAACAATTGTAATGGGTAAATTTGATATCGCGACATTAGTCGTTGCCTTTTTACAAGGTTTAGCGAGTGAAATCGTATTCGCGTTATTCAAATATAGCTCACGCACAGTTATGGTTTCTATCTTAGCTGGTGTTGCAGCTGCACTCATAAGTTTACCGGTTGTTTTCTTCTATGGTTACCTTGCGGAAGTTAAATCATGGAACTGGATTTTATTAATCGGTTTCCGTTTAATTAGTGGTGCTTTAGTTGCTGGTTTATTATCATGGTTACTTGTTAAGTTACTTGATGAAACTGGCGTTACGAAACTATTCCGCCCTGCTTCACAAAAAGATTACGACTCACTTTAAGGAGAATGCATTATGCTAAAAGCATCAAATTTAAGATTAAAATACCCTAGTGGTTCTTACAAAATATTTGATGGCCTTAATGTTGAAATTAAAGATAAAGAGAAAGTACTTTTGCTTGGTCCTTCGGGATCAGGTAAAAGTACTTTACTTAATCTATTAAGTGGCATTGTGCCTGAATTAATTGAACTTCCTTTGAAGTATGATGAATTGATTCAAGATAAAGATAGTGCAGTAATATTTCAAGATCCAGATAGTCAATTCTGTATGCCTAAAGTGTATGAGGAATTGGCTTTTATTTTGGAAAATCAGCGCGTACCCAAAGCTGAAATGAAACCACGTATTCAAGAAGCGCTACAATCTGTTAACTTAGATGTCGACGAAAAGACGAATATCAACCAACTAAGTGGTGGTATGAAACAAAAGCTTGCGATTGTTGGCGCCCTTTTACAGAATGCGAATACATGGTTCTTTGATGAACCAACTGCAATGTTAGATATCAATGCAACTGAACAACTTTGGTCTCAAATTATAGAGTTATGGCACGATAAAACCGTGTTAATTGTTGAACATAAGGTTGAACACATTTGGCAACACGTAGACCGAGTTATTTTGATGAATGAAAATGGTGAAATCATAAAAGATGATACGCCAATGAATATTATTCAGAATCATGAGGCTTTATTAAGTGAATATGGGGTGTGGCACCCTAAAGCATGGGCTAATGCGCCAGAACCACGTTTAAATGCACTTTCGCGTCAAGATACTTATTTTCATTTTCAAAAAGGAGCGGTAAAACGAGGCAAAAAGGCTTTGTACCAAGTTGACGATTTACAGATCGGACTTGGTGATTGGATTACATTAACTGGCCCTAATGGTTCGGGTAAGACGACATTGTTTGAGTCGATGATGCAATTGATTCCGTATAAAGGGAAGATGACTTACCACGGTAAAACGCTGCGTAAAGTGCGTGATGCGGCGAAAAATATCTATCTCGTTTATCAGAATCCTGAACTGCAATTTATTCAAAATAGTGTTTATAAGGAGATTTATATTAACTTTCAATATCAAAATCCTGAAAAAGCCCATGAAAAAACCAAGGAAATGATCCAATTACTACGTTTACAACATGTTGAATCACAACACCCTTTCGAACTTTCAATGGGTCAAAAGCGACGTTTAAGTGTGGCTACTGCTTTAAGTACGAATGCGGATATTATCTTGCTGGATGAACCAACGTTCGGACTTGATAGTCATAATACATTTCAACTGATTGATTTATTCCAGTCTCGCGTTGAAAATGGCCAAACGATTATGATGATTACGCATGACCCGCATATTATTGA
>NZ_JH815593.1:868264-894451 GCF_000298075.1 Staphylococcus massiliensis CCUG 55927
TCGTTATCCGACGAGACGATTTGAGATTCAGGATGGAAAATTGGTTGAAGAAGTAGGTGATATCAATGGTTGAGATGTGGAAACGTTATGAAACTTTCGTTGATCATGTAAATATCGTTACGAAATTATTGATTGGTATTATCCTCTTTTTCTTCATTATATTCGTGCATAACTTCGACGTAATGCTCTACCTCGCGCTAGTGATGTTTATCTATTTGATGATCTTTAATGGTTCTAAGTTGAAGGTCGTGCTATTGGTCACGAGTATCGGCGTGATATTTAGTTTAATTTCGTCATTATTTATGATCTTCTATGGTGAAGGGTCTCATACGTTATTTAAGTTCGGAATCATTCATATTACGACCGAAAGTTTATTCAGAGGCTTACATTTATCATTACGTACGATGACAATGACTTTCTACGGCGTGGTTATCGCCTTTACATCGCAAATCGTCATGGTCTTCTACAGTCTCATGCAGAATTTAAAGCTGAAGCCGAAGTTCGCTTATGCGTTTATGGCCGCGATTCGTATGGTTCCGCTAATGATTGAATCGCTCGGTCAACTCCGTAATGCCTTGAAGATGCGTTACCAAATCATTAGTCGTTCGAATTACAAAGGCTTGAATTATTTGAAACATTTAGTTATTCCTTTGTTGAGTCAAAATATTCGAAAAGCCCATCGACTGTCCGTCGCGATGGAGAAAAAAGGATTTAAAGACGGTCCGCGTACTTATTACTATCATGCGCCGTTAAGCTATCGCGACGTATTATTTGTTATTATGCTTATTTTAATCGTAAGCTTAGCATTCGTTCTAGCTCATATGTTCCCTATTACGGGTATTATGGACGTTCGATAAATTAGAAAAACACGGGTACACATTTAGGTGTGTATCCGTGTTTTATTATGTTCCGAGACTGGGTTAAATTGTGGTGCTGAAGGGTTAGTTGGGTTGGCTATAGTGGTAGCGTCGGTTTCGATTGCTCATTCCGACGTTATTAGGCTTTTGCGTCGGTTTCGGTCGACCATTCCGACGCTATTTGGATTTAACGTCGGTTTCGATTTACCATTCCGACGCTATCCGGTTTTTGCGTCGGTTTCGGTTGCCCATTCCGACGCTATTCGGCAATACTTAGATTAACACTCAAAGTAATTCGTTCACTTTTACCTACTTGTTGATTTATGACTAGTTGTTAACACCGCTCTTAGCAACTTGTGGTTTCTTCACTAGTTGGCAACGGCTCTCTTAACAACTTGTCGCTTCCTCACTAGTTGGCAACGGCTCGCTTAGCAACTTGTCACTCCCTCACTAGTTGGCAACGGCTCGCTTAGCGACTTTTCGCAAAACTACAAGTTGAATCACATATTTACTAACTTATATTACAAGACTTATATAAAAATAATTAATTAAAGCCATGTCGCGACCTCACTTGGCTACTTATCCGCTAGAGCCATGTCGTACTTCCACTTGGCTACTTATCCGCTAGAGCCTTGTCGTACATCCATTTGGCTACTAATCCATTATAAGAGCCATGTCACATCTCCACTTGGCTACTAATCCTTTATAACAGCCATGTCATATCTCCACTTGGCTACTAATCCATTATAAGAGCCATGTCACATCTCCACTTGGCTACTAATCCTTTATAACAGCCATGTCATATCTCCACTTGGCTACTAATCCTTTATAACAGCCATGTCATATCTCCACTTGGCTACTAATTCATTATAAGAGCCATGTCACATCTCCACTTGGCTACTAATCCGCTTTTAGAGCCATGTTGCGACCTCACTTGGCTACTAATTCACTATAAGAGCCATGTCGCACATCCACTTGGCTCTTATTCCTATTTAACAGCCATGTCACGTCTCCACTTGGCTACTAATCCATCGTAAGAGCCATGTCGCGACCTCACTTGGCTGCAACAAATCAACTACCTACACTTCAACCACATATGTATACCCCCTCTACCGCTTTTAATCCCTATTTCACTAAACACACAAATGCTCTATCGAACACCACCATTATTCCTGAATCACCATTTTTGCTAACACCTCTTCCCCTTAATCCACCCAACACCACCTATCCTCTAACAACTCAAAAAGTCCTACGAGCACAATACCCGTAGGACTCACCTAACCTATATATCGATCATCACGTTCAGCCACAAACTGAACCTCGACTCAAACTGAACCTCGCCATAACCTAAATCTCGACACAAACTTACACCAAACACTCTATCTCAAAAACACAACTTATCCGTTTCTTAAAGCTTTATCACTAATATCTTTACGATAGAATAAGCCGTCGCTCTTAATCTTCTCTACATTGTCATAGGCTTTTGCTTTAGCTTCTTTAATATCAGAACCTTCACCAAGCGCTAAGATAACGCGGCCGCCTGATGTTACATAGTCGTCGCCGTCTTTCTTAAGCCCGCTTACGAAGAAATCTGAATTATCTTCGAAACCACTCACTTTAACGCCTTTTTCATAAGCGCCAGGATAACCTTTAGAAGCAAGCATCACACCTACTACAGAAGCATCTTTCCATTCCATATCAATCGGCGCTTTAGCTTCTAAGTCTAAAATGTGTTGCATCAGATCACTGTCCATGCGCTTTAACAACACTTGTGCTTCAGGGTCACCGAAACGCGCGTTGAACTCAATCACTTTCGGACCTTCAGCAGTCAGTATCGCACCGATGTATAATAAACCAAAGTAGTCATAACCTTCAGCTTGCATGGCTTTTGCGATAGGTTGCGCAATCTTATCATTCGTTTCGCGAAGCACCTCGTCTTTAATGTGAGGAACCGGGCAGTAAGCACCCATGCCACCAGTATTCGGACCTTCGTCATTATCAAACGCACGCTTGTGATCTTGCGCGATACAACTAAACGGAACCGCATAATCACCGTTTACAAACGTCATTAAAGAGAATTCTTCTCCTTCTAAAAAGGCCTCGAACACTACTTTGCTGTCTTCACGTTCTTGATACATCGCTTCAACCGCTTCAACTGCCTCATCGCGCGTATTCGCAATAATAACACCTTTACCTGCAGCTAAACCATCTTTCTTAAGCACAACAGGTACATCGCAATCACGCACATAAGCCATTGCATCAGCCTTATTATCGATTTCCTTATAATCTGCAGTCGGAATATCGTACTTCTCCATAATACGTTTCGCAAATGACTTCGAACCTTCAATTTGCGCTGCAGCTTTATTCGGACCAAACACCTTAATGCCTGCTTCACGTAACGTGTCCGCTAACCCTTCAGTTAAAGGTTGTTCAGGTCCAATAACGACCCATTCTACTTCATGGTCTTTTGCGAAGTTTAAAATACCCTCATGATCATCTTCTTTAATATCAGAAATACTTGTTGCAACGTTGTTCATCGCTTCAGAACCTGGAATCGCGTAAACAGTATCTACAAGTTCTGAGTCGTTCAATTTATAACTAAGTGCGTGCTCACGACCACCTGCACCAATAACGAGTACTTTCATGTTCTTATACCTCCAATATTAATGTTTGAAATGTCTCATGCCAGTCGTAACCATAGCGATACCATGTTTATTCGCCATGTCGATTGAATCTTGGTCCTTAATTGAACCACCTGGTTGAATGATCGCCTTAACGCCTGCTTTAGCGGCAGTTTCAACTGTATCATCCATTGGGAAAAAGCCATCCGAAGCTAAAATCACGTTATCGTTCATTTCAATTGCACGCGCAATCGCGATTTCAGCAGAGCCTACACGGTTCATTTGACCTGCACCAACACCTACTGTTTGCTTGTCATTACTTAAGACAATCGCATTACTCTTCACAGCACTTACGACTTTCCAACCAAGTAATAACGCATCCCATTGCGCTTCAGTTGGTTCTGCATCCGTAACAACTTTCATCTCTTCACGTGGTACATCAAAGTTGTCCTTATCTTGAACTAAGTAACCACCTGATACAGAAACAAACTCAGTTTCATCCGTATCTTGCGCCATATCGACTTCAAGTAAGCGAATATTTTTCTTCTGCGTTAACACATCAATTGCGTCCGCTTCAAACTCAGGCGCAATGACAACTTCTAAGAAGATACTGTGTAGTTCTTCAGCAAGGGCTTTATTAACTGGGCGGTTTAACGCAACAATTCCACCGAAAATTGATTGAGAATCCGCTTCATACGCATGTTGATATGCTTCATTAATTGTTTCACCAACACCTACGCCACAAGGATTCATATGCTTCACAGCAACACTTGAAGGTTGTTCAAACTTCTTAACAAGCGATAAAGCAGCGTCCGCATCTTTAATATTGTTGAAGCTTAACTGTTTACCATGAAGTTGTTTCGCACCCGCAATGGTATTCTTCGCATCAGTCGTACGAATAAATTCAGCTTGCTGTTGTGGATTCTCACCATAGCGTAACGTTTCTTTACTATCATTAAAGAATTCAACAATCGCATTATCATAATCATTCGTATGCTTAAATACTTTAATCATTAATGATTTACGGAATGCTTCATCTAACGCATCTGATTTAATTTTTTCAATCACTGTATCGTAATCCGCTGGGTCTACAATCGTCGTCACATGCTTAAAGTTCTTCGCCGCAGCACGTAACATTGTAGGACCACCGATATCGATGTTCTCAATCGCATCCATTTCAGTTACATCAGGATTTTTAACCGTTTCTTTAAAAGGATACAAGTTAACGATAACCATATCGATCAGTTCAATATTTTGTTCCTTTAACTGATCTAAATGCACTGACTTATCACGGTCAGCTAAGATACCACCATGTACACCAGGGTGTAACGTTTTAACGCGGCCATCCATAATCTCTTCAAATTGCGTTAAATCAGAAACTGACTTCACGTCCACATTACCGTCTTCTAACGCCTTTTTCGTACCGCCAGTTGAATATAATTGGTAACCTAACGCTACTAATTCTTTAGCAAATTCTACAATTCCAGTTTTATCAGATACACTTAAAATAGCATTTTTCATGAATAAAGACTCCTTATTGAATAATGGATTTGATGACTTTTGGATAAAGTTCGTATTCGATAGCTTTAATTTTAGATTCTAAAGATGCCTTCGTTTCGCCATCTTCAATCTCACATGACATTTGTTCAATGATTTCTCCCGTGTCCATACCACTATCTACATAATGTACAGTCGAACCGCTCTTAGTGTCGCCGCTTTCTAACGCTTGTCCAATCGCGTCTTTCCCTTTGTGTTTCGGTAATAATGAAGGATGAATATTCAGCATACGCCCTTCATACGCATCAAGTAGCGTTGTGCCAATTAAGCGCATGTAGCCTGCTAGTACAACCCACTCAACACCTTCTTCTTTTAAATAAGAAAGAATTTCAGCTTCATAAGCTTCCTTAGATTCAAATGATTTCGGTAATACAACATGTATAGGGACATCAAACTTTCGTGCGCGCTCAATCGCATACGCATCCTTCTTATCGACAACTAACGAAGTCACTTCAATATTGGATAACGTACCGTCATTCACACGCGCCATGATGTTTTCAAAGTTACTGCCTGAACCTGAAGCGAAGATAGCTACTTTAATCACGCTTTAACCCCCGTTAACTCAATTGGCGTCTCGCTCTCTACAACTTCACCAATATGATACGCATTCACATTTTCCTCATTTAAAAGCCCTATCGTTTTATCAACGTCTTTAGCATCAACAATTACCGTAAAGCCGATACCCATATTAAAGATGTTATACATCTCATCCGTATCAATATCGCCAACCTGTTGAAGCCAATTAAAGATTTCAGGCGTCTCAAATGTAGATACATCTACTTTCGCACCTAAACCTTCAGGTAACGCACGCGGAATATTTTCATAGAAGCCACCGCCAGTAATATGCGTCATCGCATGGATCGCAACACTTTCTTTAAGCTTAAGAATTGGTTTAACGTATAAACGTGTCGGTTGTAATAACACGTCTAAGTAAGATTTATCATCAACGAACGTATCGTTAACATCGACCTTAGATTGTTCAACAAGCTTACGCACTAAGCTGTAACCATTAGAGTGAATACCATCTGATTCAAGACCAATAATCGCATCACCTGGTTTCACTTTAGTACCGTCGATATACTCAGACTTTTCAACAGCACCCACGGCGAAACCTGCAATATCATATTCACCTTCATGGTACATTTCTCCCATTTCAGCCGTTTCACCGCCGATTAAAGCAGTATTCGTTTCCTCACAACCATCACTTACACCTTTAACGATTTGTTCAACAATCTCAGGTACAACTTTGTTCGTTGCAATGTAGTCTAGGAAATATAGAGGTTCAGCACCAGTTGTTAGGATGTCATTCACACACATAGCAACCGCATCAATACCGATTGTGTCATGTTTATCGTGGTCAATCGCAAGTTTTAATTTCGTACCAACACCATCAGTACCTGATACAAGCACAGGTTCTTTAAGGTTTAATTGAGATAAATCAAATGTCGCACCAAAGCCACCTAATCCACCAAGTACTTCTTTACGCATCGTACGTTCCACGTGACTAGACATACGTTCAACTGCTTCATAACCAGCATGAATATCTACACCGGCTTTTTTATAAGATTCTGCCATGTCGTGTTACACTCCTCTTCTTTTAAGCTCTTTTGCTTCAGGTAATTGATGATCCACAATTTCAATTGGATAGTTACCCGTAAAGCATGCATTACATTCACCCTTAGAGTCGAATGCTTCAAACACTTTATGCATACCTTCGACAGATAAATACGTTAACGAATCTGCACCAATCATTTTTTCAATATCTTTAACTTCATATTGCGCTGCCATAAGTTCAGCATGCGTCGAAACGTCGATACCGTAATAACAAGGATTCTTCAGAGGTGGTGATGAAATACCCATGTGTACCTTACGCGCACCCGCTGATTTCAACGCCTTCACGATATATTTACTTGTCGTACCACGCACGATAGAGTCATCAATCACGACAACTTTTTTACCTTCAATCACGTCACGAATTGGCGAATGCTTCATACGCACCTGACGTTCACGAACAGATTGGTCTGGTGTGATAAACGTACGTCCAATATATCGATTCTTCAAAAGCCCTTGCTCATTCGGTATGCCGGACTCTTCAGAGTATCCTTTCGCTGCTTGTAATGATGAATCAGGTACACCGATTACAATATCAGCATCGACACCCATTTCACGTGCAAGTTCACGACCTAACGCTTTACGCACATTATAAATGGAGTGTTTATAAAATTCTGAATCAGGTCTTGCAAAGTAAACGTATTCCATTGAACACATACGGTGATCAATTTCATTCGTATACGTGTCAAAATCTACACCGTCATCATTAAACGTAATTAATTCACCAGGTTCAATATCACGAATATATTCAGCACCAATCGCAGTAAACGCGCACGTTTCACTAGCGACACAATACGCACCGTCAACTTTACCTAACATTAAAGGACGTACCCCGCGACTATCACGTGTCACAGTAAGTTGGTTATCATTTAAAATAACGCAACTGAACGCACCTTTAACTTGGTTTAAAGCTGCTTTTTGATTCGTTTTAATACTAGGTGATTTACCTTTAATTAAGAGATGTGCGAGTACTTCAGAGTCACTCGTCGTTTGGAAGATACCGCCTTGTGACTCAATCGCACGTCTAATTTGTTTAGCATTAGTTAAGTTACCGTTATGTGCTAGACCTAAGTCGCCTTTAGAGTGTTTAAATAGGAATGGTTGTACATTAGAAATTTCGCTTGCACCAGTCGTCGCATAGCGCACATGACCGATCGCATTTTGATAACCTTGTAAAGATTCTAATTGTACATCTGAAATCGCTTCTGTAAGTAGCCCCATGCCTCGGGCGCCGAAAAGTTGTTCACCATTTGAACAAACAATTCCAGCACCTTCTTGGCCACGATGTTGTAAGCTGTGTAACGCCATATACGTTAATGTTGCTGCATGAGGATGATTCCAAATTCCAAAGACACCACATTCTTCATTTAGTCCGCGGATGTCATGCATGCTTGAATGGCTCCTTCCCACATTTGTTTAATATCTGAAGTCGCATAACGAACTGAAGCATCTTTTGCTTCTACATTGAAAGCATCTTGGTCTGTTAAAGTACCAATTTCAATAGCATCATCGATATCTAATGTTTCGTTTTCTCTAACTGCAATTACGTAACGACCTTGTGTTTCACTGAATAATTGCGCATTTGTTAAGTCTAATTGCGCATCTAAACCAATGTTGAAGTAAGCACTAATACGTGCAAGTGTGATTAATAAACCACCTTTACCTACTGTTTGTACGTGAGAGGCTTTTCCTGAACGAACCGCATCGCGAATCGTTTCACCGTGCTTAATTTCAGTTGAAAGATCAACAGGTTGTAACTCATGATTCACGTCTTTATAAAGTAATTTCTCGATTTGACTACCACCGTAATCGTTGTTAGTGTCACCAACAAGATATAATTTGTCACCTTTCTCAGGCTTGAAGTTCTCTAAGAATGAAACGTCTTCGATTAAACCAACCATACCTACTACTGGCGTTGGGAAGATAGACGTTGTACGTGTCTCGTTGTATAGCGAAACGTTACCAGAAACTACAGGTGTTTCAAGTGCCTTACAAGCTTCTGACATACCTTTCGTTGAATCTGTTAATTGTTGGTAAATCTCTTTCTTCTCAGGTGAACCGTAGTTTAAGCAGTCAGTCATTGCTAATGGTTTCGCACCTACAGAAATGAGGTTACGATACGCTTCAGCTACAACCATCTTACCGCCTTCGTAAGGGTCGTTATAAACATAGCGTGCTTCACCATCAATTGTGGAAGCGATTGCTTTATTCGTACCTTCAACACGTACGACAGAAGCAGAAAGACCTGGCTTCAAGATTGTATTCGCACCAACTTGTTGGTCATATTGTTGGTATAAGTAATGTTTAGAAGCAATTGTTGGATGTGTTAATAAGCGTTTGAAGACATCATCAACATCTACATTTGAATAATCATTTAAAGGTGCATCATGTTCCTTCTTCTCACCCTCTAAAATATATTCAGGTGCTTCGTCAGCTAAAGGACCTACAGGAATGTCAGCGTATACATCGTCTTCATACGTTAAAACGAAGCGATCTGTATCTGTAACTTCACCGATTACTGCTGTATCAAGTTCATGCTTTTCGAATAGGTCTAAGAATTTCTGCTCAGTACCCTTTTCAACAACGAGTAACATACGTTCTTGTGTTTCAGATAACATCATTTCGTAAGGCGAAATGCCCGCTTCACGTGTTGGTACCTTTTCAAGTTGTAAGTGGATACCGCTACCACCTTTAGCTGCCATTTCAGATGATGAAGATGTTAAACCAGCAGCACCCATATCTTGAATACCTACTAATTCATCATACGTAATTGCTTCAAGCGTCGCTTCCATTAACTTCTTACCAACGAATGGGTCACCAATTTGAACAGATGGACGTTTACTTTCACTTTCTTCACTTAACTCTTCAGAAGCGAACGTCGCACCGTGAATACCGTCACGACCAGTTTTAAGACCTACATAGATCACAGAGTTACCTGCACCTTTCGCTGTACCTTTTTGAACCATGTCATGATCGATAATACCGACACACATTGCGTTAACAAGTGGATTACCTTCATAACGTTCATCAAACTCGATTTCACCAGCTGTAGTTGGGATACCGATACAGTTACCATAACCGCCGATACCTGCTACAACGCCGCGTAATAAACGTTTGTTATTATTATTCGTTAACTCACCGAAACGTAAGCTGTTAAGTAAGTTTATCGGACGTGCACCAATCGATACGATGTCACGGATAATACCGCCGACACCTGTTGCTGCACCTTGGTATGGTTCGATAGCTGAAGGATGGTTATGTGATTCAACTTTAAATACAACTGCTTGATTATCACCGATATCAACAACACCTGCACCTTCACCAGGTCCCATTAATACATGTTCGCCAGATGTAGGGAATTGTTTTAAGAATGGTTTAGAGTGTTTGTAAGAACAATGTTCACTCCACATTACTGAGAAGATACCAATTTCAGTAAAGTTTGGTTCGCGACCTAAAATATCACAAACTTTGTCATATTCAGCGTCTTTTAATCCCATATCTTTATATAACTTTTGTGACTTAATCTCTTCTACACTCGGTTCTATAAATTTAGACATGTTGTTCCCTCCAACTATTTACCATTGATTCGAATAACTTCACGCCACTATCCGTACCAAGTAACGTTTCTAAAGCACGTTCAGGGTGTGGCATCATACCGCATACATTACCAGCTTCGTTCACAATACCAGCGATATCATCATGTGAACCGTTCGGATTATCAATATACTTTAGAATAATTTGATTGTTCGCTTCTAAAGCATCATACATGTCATCTGTACAATAATAATGACCTTCACCATGCGCTACAGGATAAACAACCGTTTCATCCTTTTCATAAAGGTTCGTAAATTTCGTCTCATTATTTACAACCTTTAATTGTTCATTACGACTTACGAATAAATGTGAATCATTATGAAGTAATGCACCTGGTAATAAACCAATTTCAGTTAAGATTTGGAAACCATTACAAACACCTAATACCGGCTTCCCTTCTTCAGCTAAACGTTTCACTTCTTTAATAACTGGTGCTACACTCGCCATTGCGCCTGAGCGTAGGTAATCTCCAAATGAAAAGCCACCAGGAATTAATACGCCATCAAAGCCTTCTAATGATGATGTACGATAATCTACATATTCCGCTTCTACACCTGATTTAATCGCTGCATTATACATATCTCTATCGCAGTTTGAACCAGGGAATACAAGGACTGCAAATTTCATTATGCATTCTCCTTTTCATCCAAAACTTTATAACTGTACTCTTCAATAACAGTGTTAGCGAATAACTTCTCACTTAAAGTAGTTACAACTTCGTCAACTTTTTCATCTGTCGCTTCATCAACTGTCATATAAAGGACCTTTCCTACACGAATATCATTCACTTGCTTATAACCTAAATCATGCACGGCTCTATTTAATGCTTGCCCTTGTGTATCAAGTACTTGTGGTTGTAAAGTAATGTGTAATTCAATCGTTTTCATTTTTAAATTTCCTCCAATTTATTTAAGAAAGTTTGGTACGTATCAATTAATGAACCAGTGTCTTCGCGGTAAACATCTTTATCAAAGTTCTCATTCGTTGCTTTATCCCAAATACGACATGTATCAGGAGAAATTTCATCTGCGAGCACGATATTACCGTTCGCATCCTTACCAAATTCAATTTTGAAATCCACTAGCGTTAAGTTCATCTTATCCATGAGTTCAACTAAAGCTGCGTTAACTTTATAAGCATGATCTTTAATTTCTTTCATTTCGTCATCGTTCGCGATGTGTAAGAGCTTCACGTGGTCATCTGTAATTAATGGATCATTTAAATCATCATTTTTGTAAAAGAACTCTAAGAGTGGCTTTTCAAATTGGTGGCCCTTCTCAAATCCTAAGCGACGTGTAATTGAACCAGCTGCAACGTTACGAATGACAACTTCCAATGGAATAATCGTAACTTCTTCAACGAGTTGTTCCGTTTCAGAAAGTTGCTTAATGAAGTGACTCTTTACGCCGTTATCCTTTAAATATTCAAAGATTCGAGACGTAATTTGGTTGTTTAAAGTACCTTTGCCAGCCATATCGTCCTTCTTAGCACCGTTGCCTGCTGTTACTTCGTCTTTGTACTCTAAACGAAGTACATGGTCCTCATCAGTCGTGAAGACGCGTTTCGCTTTACCTTCGTATTTTAAAGACATTTATTGATTTCTCCCTTCAAATGTACGTAACATTTCTGCTTCAGTTTGATCTACATCATCTGTAAGTAACGTCATATGTCCCATCTTGCGATCTTGTTTACGCTCAGTTTTACCATATATATGCACATGCCATTCTGGGTGTTTTGAAAAGTCCTGTTCCAATAAGTCCAGGTCTCGACCTAATAAATTCATCATAACTGCAGGTTTTAGAAGTGTTATAGATTGAGGTAAGTCTTGACCTGCGACAGCTAAGATATGTGTATCAAATTGTGAAAAGTCACAAGCTTCTATCGAATAATGACCTGAGTTATGCGGTCTTGGTGCAATTTCGTTTACGAATAATTCACCTGATTGATCAACGAAAAATTCGACTGTAAATGTACCTACGAAATGAATCGCATTACTAATTTTCTGAACTTCCTGTTGCGCTTGTTGCTCAATGTCGTTTGTACGAGCGGGCACAATCGTTTTAAATAAAATTTGGTTTTGATGTTCGTTTTCTTGAAGTGGGAAGAATACAATTTGATTATCGTGACCAATTGTCACGGTTAACGAAACTTCCTTGTCTAAATTAACGAATTGTTCGGCTACACATTCTTGTTGAGAAATGAGCGTTAATGCTTCTTCAATTTGTTCAGATGATTGCATTAATATTTGGCCTTTACCATCGTAGCCACCAAAACGTGTCTTAAGCACGAGTGGAAAGCCGAGCGTTTGGATTGCTTGATTTAAATCATCTGGACTCGTCACTTGTACAAAGGGTACGACCTTAGCGCCTGCTTCACTTAAGGTTTCTTTCTCCGTGAGACGATCTTGTAATAATGATATTGCTTCGTACCCTTGAGGTACATTGAACTTTTCAGTTAATGCTTTGAGTTGTTTCGCATCAATATTTTCAAATTCATATGTGATGACGTCTGATCTCTCACCAAGCTCATTTAAAGCTTTTTCGTCATCGTAATTCGCGTGTATAAACGCGTGTGATACATATTGAGTCGGACATTCAGCATCAGGATCAAGCACAATAACACGGTAGCCCATCTTTTGAGCGGATTGTGCCATCATCTTGCCAAGTTGTCCACCTCCAATAATACCTATCGTATCTCCCATGTTGAGCTTATTGAAGGTCACTTTGCATCTCCTCTACTTTCTCTACGAGCGACTGTTCGTAATTTTTAAGGTTTTGGCTCACTTTATCATCTGTCATGCCAACCATTCTTGCTGCTAAAATACCAGCATTCTTAGCGCCTGCTTTACCAATTGCTGTTGTAGCTACTGGAATACCGCCTGGCATTTGAACGATTGATAATAGTGAATCAAGTCCTTTTAAACTTTTAGATTCAATTGGTACGCCTATAACAGGTAATGTTGTCATAGAAGCAACCATACCTGGTAAGTGCGCGGCACCACCAGCACCTGCAATGATAATGTCATAGCCATTATCTTTAGCATTAGTAGCAAAATCTACCATCATGTGAGGCGTACGATGTGCTGATACAACTTTCTTTTCGTACGGAATTTCTAATGTTTCTAACATAGTGCAGCTTTCCTTCATAATGTCCCAATCTGAAGAACTGCCCATAATAACCGCAACTTTCACGTTGAACACCCTTTCAATCATTTGAAATTGTATGCTTAATAGATGTATATTACAGATATAGCATATCAATCATCTATTGCTTTTTCAATCCAAAAATCGAACTTTCATCAATTATTTAGTTATAATTTTCGTTTTTTGAAGCGAAAACACGTATTTTAGAACTATAATGATATTGAAAGTTCGATTACCAAAAAGAAAGGAAGATGAATTAAATGGTAGCGAAAATTTTAGACGGTAAACAAATCGCAAAAGATTACAGACAAGGTCTTCAAGATCAAGTAGAGGCTTTAAAAGAAAAAGGTTACACACCAAAATTATCCGTTATCTTAGTAGGTAATGACGGTGCAAGCCAAAGTTACGTAAAAGCTAAAAACAAAGCAGCTGAGAAAATTGGTATGATTTCAGAAATCGTACATTTAGAAGAAAGCGCAAGTGAAGAAGAAGTATTAAGCGAATTAGAACGTTTAAATAATGACGATTCAGTAAGCGGTATCTTAGTTCAAGTACCTTTACCTGAACAAGTAAGTGAACAAAAAGTATTAGAAGCAATTAACCCTGAAAAAGACGTTGATGGCTTCCACCCAGCAAATATTGGTAAACTTTATATTGATGAACAAACATTTGTAGCATGTACACCTCTAGGTATTATGGAACTATTAAAACACTCTGATATGGACTTAGAAGGTAAGAACGCGGTTGTTATTGGTCGTAGCCACATCGTAGGTCAACCAGTAGCTAAGTTATTAATTCAACAAAACGCGACAGTTACAATCCTTCATTCTAGAAGTCAAAACCAACAAGAATTCCTTAAAAATGCAGACGTTATCGTAAGTGCTGTAGGTCGTCCTGGATTAGTTACTAAAGATGACGTTAAAGAAGGCGCAGTAGTTATTGACGTTGGTAATACACCTGATGAAAACGGTAAATTAAAAGGTGACGTTGAATACGACGAAGTTAAAGAAGTTGCTGGCACAATTACACCAGTACCTGGTGGTGTTGGCCCAATGACAATTACAATGGTGCTTAACAACACATTATTAGCTGAAAAAATGCGCCGTGGAATTGAATAAAGCGTATTCATTAAGGCATAGAAAAACCCGAACCTTCATATAAGGTTCGGGTTTTATTATTATACTTCTACACTTAAACGTGGAACGAATGTTTCAAAGTGAACTTTCGTCATATCTACGTGTAACGCTTTTAATTCTTTAACAATTGCTTGAATGAAGACTGTACCACCACATACATAAATTTCAGTGTTAGCCTCTAGATAGTCCTTCAACTCATCTTTTAATAAATAACCTTCAACTGATTTGTCATGAATGTGTAATTTAGCATTACCTTGTTCTGCAATTTCTTTTAAATCTTGTTCAAAAGGACTCTCGCCCGCTTTATCAGCAACTTGAATAAATTTAACATCTTGGCTTTCAGATGTAGCTTGTTTAAACATAGGAATTAATGGTGTAGTCCCAATGCCTGAACCGATAAATAATTGATCATGCTCAGGGTTGTGAACTTTGAAGCCACCTACTGGCGCTGATAATAAGATATCATCTCCTACACTAAACTCGTCGTGTAAGATTGCAGATACTTCACCTTCCATATCATTTTCAACATGGCGTTTAACAGCGAATTTCAAACTGTCTTGCGTACCTTCAACTACTGAATAATGACGCTTAGCACGATAAGGTAACTTTGTACTATTAACATCTACTGTAATATATTGACCTGGTACATATTGACTTAAATCAATACCATTAGTGTCTACTGTATACACTTTAATGTCAGAACGTTCTTCTTCAATAGATGTAATCTTAAATGGTTTGAAACCATCCCAAATCATAGAATCATAAATTTCTTTTTCAACTTGAATAAACGCGTCAGCGATTTCACCGTAAGCTTTACCCCAAGTTTGAATAATCGGATGACTCTCCTCTAACCCAACAACTTCTTGAATAGCTGCTAGTAAGTTCTCACCTACTATAGGATAATGTTCCGGAAATACTTGTAATGCACAGTGCTTATAACCAATCTCTTTTACAACAGGTAAAATCTTTGATAAATCATCGATATTTACCGCTGCAGCTAATACCGATTGTGCTAGCGCAGTAGATTGAAAGCCGCGTTTTTGGTTCGTTTGGTTAAACATATTTCTTAATTCTGGGTGTTGATTAAACATTCTATTATAGAATGTCTGCGTAATTTCAGTCCCTTGCTTTTGTAACACTGGCACCGTTTGTTGGATAATGTCTTTTTCTTCACTCGTTAACATAAAATCACTCCCGTAAAAATTTAACCTATACAATATTTATTATTAAAACTTACATGAAACACCATTTACCACTACAGTAAAAGCCATATAAGTTTCATAACGCTTACAAGATTTTGATAGAATTTTAATGCTATTTTAATAAAGATTAGGTATATTACGACCATAGATTGATGTAAAATCATAGGTAGTAATGTAACTTTATATATAACTACAATTTTGATTATCTTGGAGGCTTTATCACATGAACAAACTTTTACAATCATTATCCGCAATCGGAGTTTCAGCTACATTAGTATCTCCAAACTTAAATGCTGAAGCTACTAGTAACTCCATCCCTCAAATTAAAGGCGTTGAAGATGGTGTGATTGAACTTGGAGAAAACTTCAACTTAAGAAATGGCATCAGTGCTTACGATAAAGAAGACGGCGATTTAACAGATAAGATTAAAATTAATGGCCATGTGGATACTGATAAACCAGGTAAATACAAAATTACATATGAAGTTAGAGATTCAGATGGTGCTACAGATTTACACACGCGTTTTATCGAAGTAATTGACCAATAATCAAAATTAAATGAACACAAACTGGAGTTAACTTTAGCTCCAGTTTTTTTCTATCTCAATTTCATTGTAAATCTCATATTACGAAAAAGCACCCTAATTTCATGTCAGGAATTCCCCTAATTTCTTTCAAAATTTAATATTCGAATGAACTTAAAACCCCTTTTTATATGCCAAATTCACGCGTTTTTTCATCAAATTATTTACTAAAAGTTAAATATGACAGTTTTCACAAAATGTACACATATTCTTAACAAATCTTTGAACCCACGCCAGTCCCCATTTCACAACGGTTTAAGCAGATTTTTTACTTAAATTTATCGTTAAACCTCTTGTAAATATTGCGTAATATTTTAAAATTAGTGATAAGCCCTACATTTGTAGTATTAGGAGGTTAAGAAAGTGTCAAAATTTAAGTCTTTACTTCTATTTTTAGGCGCCGTTATCTTACTTAGTGGTTGTTCTAATTTAGAAGTTTTAAACGCAAAAGGGCCAATGGCAAGCGATTTAAAATTCTTAATCATTTATTCGATTATATTTATGCTTGTTATTGTTGCTGTGGTATTTATTCTTTTCATGATATTCAGTATTAAATATCGTTTAAAGAATACTGAAAAATCAGGAACGATGCACCACAACTCTTTACTTGAAACTGTTTGGTTCGTCATCCCTGTATTGATTTTAATCGCTTTAGCAATTCCAACTATACAAGCGCTATACAGTGCAGAGGAAAAACCAAAGAAAGAGGAAGATCCAATTGTAATTTATGCTACTAGTGCTGGATTTAAATGGTTCTTCAGTTATCCTGAAGAAAAAATTGAAACTGTTAACCATTTAACTATTCCTAAAGATCGTCCAGTAGTATTCAAGTTACAATCAATGGACACTATGACGAGTTTCTGGATTCCACAACTTGGTGGTCAAAAGTACGCTATGACTGGCATGACGATGGAATGGACTTTACAAGCTTCTGAAGAAGGTACATTCAAAGGTAGAAACTCAAACTTCAACGGTGAAGGTTTTGCGCGTCAAACATTTGATGTCAAAGCTGTAGACAACAAATCGTACAAAGAATGGGTTAAGAAAGCTCAAGGTGAGAAGAAATTAACTCAAGATACATTTGACAAACAAATTTTACCTATCACACCTAACAAAGAATTAACATTCAGTGGTACACATATGGCATTTGTTGATCCAGCTGCTGACCCTGAATACATCTTCTATGCTTATGATCGTTATAAATTCGTACCTAAAGATCCTAACTTCTATGATCAAAAGAAAGGTGTTTCTGATAAACCAGTTAAACCACCTCGTAAACCTCAAATCACAAACCCTAACTATGAACGTCATGGTATGAAGGCAATGATTTTAGGTAACAACGAATCTTATGACAGTGAATTCAAGAAAGAAGAAGACCACAACATGGATGAGATGGAAGAAATCTCTGAAGGTGCTAAGTCAGAAGACGCATCTAAGTCTAAGAAAAAAGAAAAAGAGCATGGAGGTGAACATTAATGAATTGGATTAATTTCCCTTTCCATGAACTTTTAGTTCAAGGTAACTGGATGATTACTCTTGCACAAATCAGTGCACCATTTATGGTTCTAGGAGTACTAGCTGTTATTACTTACTTTAAGTTATGGAAGTTCCTATACAAAGAATGGTTCACATCGGTCGACCATAAGAAAATCGGCTTTATGTACCTTGTTTGTGCAATATTAATGTTTGTTCGTGGTGGTATAGATGCTTTATTATTACGTACGCAATTGACGATACCTGATAATAAGTTCTTAGAATCCAACCACTACAACGAGATTTTCACGACACACGGTGTAATCATGATTATCTTTATGGCGATGCCGTTCGTAATTGGTTTAATGAACGTTATCGTTCCATTACAAATTGGGGCTCGCGACGTAGCATTCCCTGTTATGAATAACATTAGTTTCTGGTTATTCGTTTCTGGTATGTTACTGTTCAACTTATCATTCATTATCGGTGGTTCACCTGCTGCAGGTTGGACAAACTACGCACCACTTGCTGGTGAATTTAGTCCAGGACCAGGTGTTAACTACTACTTAATAGCTATTCAGATAGCAGGTATCGGTACCTTAATGACCGGTATCAACTTCTTCGTTACAATACTTAAACTTAAAACGAAGACAATGCGTTTCATGGAAATGCCGATGTTCACAGTTACTACTTTCGTAACTGCATTAATCATCATCTTAGCATTCCCACCTTTAACAATCGCATTAGCATTAATGACAGTAGATAGAATCTTCGGATCAACGTTCTTTACAGTTGCCGAAGGCGGTATGCCAATGCTATGGGCTAACTTCTTCTGGGTATGGGGGCACCCTGAAGTATATATCTTAATCCTTCCAGCATTCGGTATATTCTCAGAAATCATTCCTACATTTGCTCGTAAACGTTTATTCGGTCATCACAGTATGATTTGGGCAACTGCAGGTATCGCATTCTTAAGTTTCTTAGTATGGGTTCACCATTTCTTCACAATGGGTAATGGTGCTTTAGTTAACTCAGTATTCTCAATCACAACAATGTTAATCTCAGTACCTACTGGTGTGAAAATCTTTAACTGGTTATTCACACTTCATAAAGGTAGAATTTCATTCGAATCACCAATGTTATTCTCATTAGCATTCATACCGAACTTCGTTATCGGTGGTGTAACTGGTGTTATGTTAGCGATGGCTTCTGCCGACTACCAATACCACAATACTTACTTCTTAGTAGCCCACTTCCATAACGTAATTGTTGCCGGTGTTGTATTCGCTTGTTTAGCTGCCCTAATTTTCTGGTATCCAAAAATGATGGGTTACAAGTTACAAGAGAAACTTAACAAATGGTGTTTCTGGTTCTTCATGATTGGTTATAATGTGACGTTCGTACCGCAATATGTTTTAGGTTTAGATGGTATGCCACGTCGTCTTTACACTTACAGTAATGCTGATGGTTGGTTTATCTTAAACCTTATTTCAACAATCGGTGCTATCATCATGACAATTGGTTTCTTATTCTTAGTTGCCAATATCGTATGGAGTCACTTTAAATCACCACGTGAAGCTACTGGTGATAACTGGTACGGCTTAGGACGTACATTAGAGTGGTCAACAGCTTCTGCTAAACCACCTCATTACAACTTTGCTGTAACACCAGATTGGGATGACTATGATACTTTCGTAGACATGAAAGCTAAAGGTCGTCACTTCCTAGACAACAAGAACTACGGTGAAATTCACATGCCTAATAACACACACGTTGGTTTCTGGATGTCAATCTTCTTCACTATTGCTGGTTTCTTCTTAGTATTCGAAACAATCTTACCAGCAATCTTAGGCTTAATCGGCGTATTTGCAACTATGATTTATCGTAGTTTCGAAGACGAACATGGTTACCATATCCCTGAGCATGAAGTAAGACAAACTGAAGAACGTTTAAGAAACGAACGTATTAAAGAAAGGGAGGCTATGAGTCATGAGTAATCATACAAATACAATTGATGCGCAAACGCATGAAGGTAATTTGAATAAACTCGGCTTTTGGATCTTCCTGACAGCTGAATTCGCATTATTCGGTACGTTATTTGCAACATTATTAACGTTACAGCATGGTGGTGGTTATGGTGGCCACTTAACAACGGACTTATTTGAACTTCCACTTGTTCTAATTATGACGTTCTTACTTTTAATTAGTTCGTATACATGTGGTATTTCAATCTATTACATGCGAAAAGAAAAGAAAGCTTTAATGATGATTTGGATGATCATCACCCTATTACTCGGTGCAGGTTTCGTAGGATTTGAAATCTATGAGTTCGCACACTACGTACACAAAGGTGCTACTCTACAAGCTGGGTCATATTGGTCAAGCTTCTTTATCTTGTTAGGAACTCACGGAGCCCACGTTACGTTAGGTATTTTCTGGATTATTTGTTTATTAATTCAAGTAGGTATGCGTGGACTGAATAAGTACAATGCTCCTAAATTATTTATAGTAAGTTTATACTGGCACTTCTTAGATGTTGTTTGGATCTTCATCTTCACTGCCGTGTATATGATAGGGATGGTGTTTAGCGGATGAATACAATTGTAAAACATACATTAGGCTTTATCGCCTCAATCATTTTAACTTTACTTGCCGTATACGTAACGTTACACACTACATTAGCTCTAAATGCTAAAATTACCATCATTTTTGGTTTTGCTTTCATCCAAGCATTCCTTCAATTATTCATGTTCATGCACTTAACTGAAGGTCGCGATGGACGCGTTCAAGTCTTTAAAGTTATCTTTGCCATCATCATTACTCTAGCTATCGTAATTGGTACTTACTGGGTAATGCAAGGTGGACACGGTTCACACGTATAATAACCGTTAAACAAAGTCCCACAGCTTTATAAGACACCTAAGCTGATTAATTCTTCATTGAATTAATCAGCTTTTTTTATGTCTTGATTAACTGAATTATCTTCTCAAATATGATTCAATGGAAGTGAACTAAGCATAGGGAGGCGTAAATATGTCAATACCAATGATAATTGATACTGATCCAGGTATCGATGATGCTCAAGCCATTAGCATCGCTTTAAATCACCCAGAATTAGATGTAAAAATGATATCAACAGTTTACGGAAACGTTAGTATTCAAAATACCACTGCAAATACCTTAAAGTTAAAGGGCTTTTTCAAGAGTGATGTTCCAGTACATAGAGGCTCTTCGCACCCCTACCTATCGACCTTAATTGATGCACAAGACGTTCATGGTGCTTCGGGTATGGATGGCCATGAATTTGAAGAGGTTGATCAGAACGATCTCGCTTCACAAAATTCTATATTAGCGATGTACGAAACGATTAAAGCGCATGAAGACCCAATCACAATCATTGCTATCGGACCACTTACAAATATTGCTTTATTACTTCAAACATTCGGTGATATCTCAGACCATATTAAAGAAATAATTCTAATGGGTGGTAGTATAGTTGGCGGTAATGTTACGCCTTATGCAGAATTCAATATCTACTCAGACCCTGAAGCAAGTCAAATCGTGTTTAAATCTGGTTTACCTATCACTATGGTTGGTTTAGATGTTGCGTATAATAGTATGCTTAATCAAGAGGACCTTAAAGAATTACAACGTATGGGTAAAACTGGGGAAATGCTATTCAATCTTCTAAGTCGTTACAGAAGTGATGATTTTGATAAAGGTGTTAAGATTTATGATGTATATACACTTATTTATCTACTGCATCCTGAATTATTTGAAGTAGCTGAAGCATATATAGAGGTTGAATATCGAGACGAAACGTATAAGGGGCAGACATTTGTTGATGAGAAATCTAAATATCCTAATGCAACCGTTGTTAAGGATATCGATAAAGAGGCATTCAAATCTCACTTCTTTAAAGCATTAATTCACTGTCCATAAATCATAAAGAACACGACCTACAATTCTCATCGAATTGTAAGTCGTGTTCTTTATTGAAATCTTTTATGATTCATATATGTCATCTGATAAAGCTTTATACCACTTGGCACTATGCTTAACATAACGTTTCTGTGTTTCGAAATCGATATAGAATAAGCCATAACGTTTGTTGTAACCATTAGACCAGCTAAACATATCTTGTAAAGACCATACGAAATAACCTTTCACATTAATACCATCACGATATGCATCACTAATAGCTTCAATGTGTTGTTTAATATAATCAATTCTTGGTTGATCATCGATTTCGTTTGTCTCAGCATTAAATTCATCTTTATAACCTAGCCCGTTTTCAGTCACATAAATCTTTTTATAATTCGGGTAGTCCTCTTTGATGCGTTGCATCATATCATATAAACCTTGAGGATAAATATACCAGTCCCAATCAGTAGTAGGAATCGCTTCGTTTTTTACAACCTCTCCAATTCCTTTTAACCTAAAGATTGACGTGCCTTTATCCCCTGTTCCATTATGATGAATCAGACTTTCCTCGTCATGGTGTTTAATCCAATTACTTTGGTAATAGTTGATGCCTAAGAAATCTAAATCTTGTGCTGCTTGTTTGATTTCTTCCATTTCTGCATCAGTCATGATTAAATCTTGGTATTCATCACCTAGAATAGCTTGGATAACATTTAACTTCTCTTTAGAATAAGTTCCTAAGAACGTCGCATCGAGCATATAACCATTCATAAATGTATCGTGTCGGTAAGTCGCTAAATGATTGTCCTCTTTGTCATCAATGCTATAAAACTGTAGCAACGCGTGAACAAGACCGATTTCGCCTTCATACCCTCTTGACTTAAATAAGTTAACGATCTTAGAATGGGCTACCATCTGATTATGTTGTGCTTGAAGCGCCTTTAATTTTTGGTACTTTTCACCCGGTGGAAAAGCCCCTGAAATATACTGTCCTTGCACATAAGCAATAGGCTCATTTATCGTTATCCAATTTTTAACAACATCATGATACGTATCAAAAACGAATGCTGCATAATTTTTAAACGTTTCGATTTGGTCTTTATTCAACCAGTCCCCTTTTTTAAATAACGTTTCTGGTGTATCAAAATGATGTAGTGTAACAAACGGTTCGATACCGTACTTGTGACATGTTTCAAATACATTTCTGTAGTAATTTACCCCTAGTTGATTAATTTCTCCCGTCCCTGAAGGAAATATCCGAGACCACGCGATAGAGATGCGCAACGCTTTAATACCGTATTTTGAAGCAAGTTTGATGTCCTCTTCATAACGGTGATAAAAGTCACTTGCTGGGTCTGGTGAAAAACGTCCTTGCTTTTCTAAAAATTCATCCCATAAAACGCGTCCTTTGTTATCTTCTTTACTAGCCCCTTCAACTTGATAAGCTGCTGTTGCAGCCCCCAATATAAATTCCTTAGGTAATTTAATCATTTCTTTCTTCCTCTCATTTTTGTAAAAGTTCAAATATTTTTTTCATAGCACCTTCACCATCTCGTGTAAGTGAAATGTATTCTTTACCTGTGGTAGACATTAATATCGCGCCATGTTGATCCGTAAATTTCTTCATTTCATTTTTCATAGAGTCCATTTGCGGTGCTAAGATAACGATATGCATGTCCTTAATTAAATCCATATCTTGACCATAAGCTCTGGCAGTAGCCTCAAGCGGAATATTATTTTCTTTTGCGTATTTATTTAAACTATTCGCTAATATACCACTCGTACCGCCACCTGCACATACAACTAATACATTAGTGTGTTCTTCGAGTTTTTGTTCACTTTGTGCTTCAGTTTCATTATCACTTGATTGAGTGTCGACTTGTTCTGGTGCTGTGCTAGAAGTAGCAGTAACACCACTTGTTTCAAAACTTAACTCTTCTGCTACTTTCATGCGATCATATGCTTTAATAAATGGCATCCACATCACAAAGTCGACTACCATAATGACTGCAATTAATAATAACGATAAAGTAGCAAAGTTAGATGCCATATAGATACCAATTGGACCAGGTGTTGGCCATGGTAAGAAGTGCATGAACCCATTCATACCAAGATTTTCCACGAAGAATTTAAGTATCCATGAGTTAAAAATAGGCGTTAAGATAAATGGAATCATAAACACTGGGTTTAAAATAATTGGTGCACCGAATAATAACGGTTCATTTACAGCAAACGTTGTAGGTACAACAGAAGCTTTACCTACTGCTTTAAGCTCTTTAGATTTACATAAGAAGATAAAGATATATGGCACTAAGAACGTGGCACCCGTACCACCAATTAATGCAACAAAGTCTTGCGTACTTTGCGTTAAAGCAATATTCGCATGTTCCCCTTCTCTAAATAAGCGTAAGTTTTCAACTTGGTTATTATACATAATTGCGATAACTGCTGGCCCTACTACAGATGGTCCGTGAACACCTATAAACCAGAAGAAAGCAATAAATCCGAAGATAATCGCAAATCCTAAATAACCATTCGCTGCAGTAAATAACGGAGATAATAAGTTTGTAACAAGTTCTGCTGCGTTACCCTTAGTAAAGGCACGAACTACGATATCTACGATCCAGAAGAACGTTATTGATAACGCAAACGGAATCATATCTTTAAATGCTTGCGCTATATTACCAGGTACCTGTGGTGGCATCTTAATAGTTATGTTACGCGAAATACAGAACTTATAAATATTTGGTACCACAAAGGCTACAACGAAAGCCGCGATTAAACCTTTAGTACCAAGTAAATCAATGCTATAACCATCCTTAATCGGATTGATTGCTAAAATAAGTAATGATGATTCTGCTGCTACAAATGTTGAAATCACGTTAATTTGATTGGTTTTTGGCATTTTCAAATTTCGGTTATCGGTAAGTGATTTCGTCACAGTACCAGCCATAAACACTGAAAGCATTCCCATCGTAAAGGTATAAACCTTCATGATGATACCTTCTATATCTTTAGGCCAATGAAATCCCCATACATTAGGCACGTATGCCACTAAAATAAAAAATGATGAAAATAATACAACGGGCATTAATGCCACAAAGCCGTCACGTATGGCAGCTAAATAAGGATTTGAAGCGATCTTTTCAAAAAAAAGCTTCATTCTCTCAATGAATTTGATGATCTTATTCATGTTGTCACCTACTCGCTAAAATTAGTTATGGATTGTTTGATATAAGTCAATCACATAATTCGCTACATCTCTTAAAGCCATAGTCGTCATTAAATGGTCTTGACCATGAACCATAATAAAGCTCATATCCGCAATTTCACCGCTCGCTTCTTTAGCAAGGATTTGCGTTTGCTCTTTATGCGCTTCGGTAATAAATTCATTACACTTTTCAATGTGCGCTTTAGCTTCATCAATTTGATTGTTCTTAGCACATTCTAAAGCTTGCATAACTTCCCTTCTTGCGTAACCTGCGATTGCTACAATTGCAAAACCTACTAACATGTTGTCTTCTTTACTCATAATTGTCACCTCTTGAAAAGAATAATTTATTAAAGTTACTCAAGATGAGATAACTTGATATCGGTTTAAGGCATTGTTAAATTTTGTTTGTTTATTTTTGTTATTGTTTGTTATTGTGCTCAATAATAATTTACTCTTTTCTTAAATATAAGTCAATCCAAAATTTCTGACAATTTTGTATACATCTATTCATTGTCAGTTCTCAACTTGTTACAATTTTAGAGATTTTAAAATATATTTCTTTAAAAGTTTATTAATGTTTATTTATTCAAAAAAAGAGGTGAAACACCGCTTGGCATTTCACCTCTAAACATTTATTAAAATGATTTAGCATCATTTTGAATATTCAATACGATACCTGATTCAGCATCAATATACGCTTCTAAATTGCGTCCAGCATTGCGATAAGCAACGCGATAAACAACAGCCCCAGTAGAATATTCTTTCGTCAATTGCCATCCTCTAATATGATTACCAATCATAGATCGCGCACCTTTCTGTATTGCTTCGAACGTACGCGCCTCATCAAATTCGAAATAATTCGCCTGGTCTATTGGCTCGTTGCTATCTCTGACAGAATGAGAAATGACATCACTTGTTTTCGCATCCACAATCGTAACCGCTTCTTCTTGTTTATCACCTTGGACAATAATATACTTCCATTTATTATCAGAGCGTTCAAATCTAACCTTTTTTAAATGCCCTTTAAACTCATCTTGAGCAATTTCAATCGCATCCGCAGTTTTTACAACTAAGTGATTGACTTTAATTGTTGAATTTTGATAGTATTTATCATCAATTTGCTCGACTTTCGTTTCCTTGTCAGTTTTAGTCGGTATACTACATCCAGATAAGACAAAACCTATCAGGACCATTGGTAGTAATATAAAACGCTTCACTGCTCTCAAACACCCACCCTTATTTATGTTTTGGCATCTTTTTCTTCATAAAAAA
>NZ_JH815593.1:895746-925094 GCF_000298075.1 Staphylococcus massiliensis CCUG 55927
TAAAAAAGTCCCTTATAACTTGATGCTTTGACATAAGTTATAAGGGAAAGTCTTAGACGTATTGGTTCATCATTCCTAAATGCTTTCCTTGAACAGCTTGCGCTCTATCATAAACATCTAGTAATTTAGCTTTTTCATTGTTCCAATTATAAATGTGCTTCGCATCATACGTATTTGACTTACATGACTCGTATAATGCTTGATCTTCAATTAAACGATTCGTAGCATCTGCTATAGCGTCAACGGAGTGTGAATCGATAGCAAGGCCTACTTGAGTCTCATTGATAACATGTTCAACCTCTGGGAACGAACATCCGACTACAGGTACATGGGCCATGATATACTCAAATAACTTATTAGAGCTTGCTGAGTAGTGATTAAAGCATACATTCTGTAGTACTTGATAACCTAAATAAGCTTCTCTAGTATAGCTTGGCAATTCTTTAAAAGGGACCTTATCGATAAAGAATATACGACTACTCTCACTTGAAGTCTTAGCTTGAGCTTTAAGAGGCTCAGTTAGCTTACCAGCACCTATAAATACAAGAACACCTTCTTTAATTTTTGGCATAGCTTTAATAAGTAATTCTAAGCCACGCCCTTTTTGTAAGCCACCTTGATATAATAAGATCTTCGTGTCCTTTTCAAGACCGAGCCGCTCATGTAAATCGACTTTAGGTCGTTTCTCAATATCGTATAGTTCAGAGTAGTTATACAAAGTGTCGGGACAAAAACCATACAGTTTTTCATTATGTTTAGCACGCGTATGATTTTCAACCATCATGATGTCGACAAAGCGTAATAAGAAGCGTTCAATTTTTTTAATTTTTTCAGGGTTATAACCTGTACGATCACTCTGAACTTCATGACTATCATAAATTAGTGGTCTTGGTTTAAGTCTTAATTTAGAACATACGATACCTTGAGGTAGCGTGTTTAAATCATTCGAATGATAAATATCTGCATTTAAACGATAACCTTTAACAATCATACGCATAATGATTGCACTGTTAACAATCATTTTTCGAAACTTACGTACCTTAATACTCGCTGCACCAGCTACTAGCACCATTAAATACGCACTAAGTAACATAAAATTGACGAAAAATAATCCTATAGCCACCGCAGTCGCTATCCCTCCAATTACAATTAGAAAACGTTTACCTTGGTCTTGATAAGTTTGTAGTAACCACGGGTAACGTTTAACACGGTGAACACGAAAACGTTCATTTACTTTTTCATATGCTTGAATCATTTTATTCTTAGGATCGTTAATCGCTATTAAATCAACGTTATATCCGTTATCACTCAATGCAGTACATTCTCGGTTAACACGTGCATCATTCGTAAAATGATTCCAAACAAACATACCTACTTTCTTCATAAAACGTCGCTCCTATCCAATTAAACCAATTTGATATAAAGTAGCTAAGACAAATAAGCCAATACTACTAACCAGTGGAATGAAAGTGGTCCATGGCACTTTATCTTCATTAATAGTTTCGATGTGCTTACTCTTTTCTCGTTGTTTTTCCATCATTTTTTCACGATAAGACGCTTTTTCATCTTTACTTAATTTCTTAAAATCATTAATGAGTTTATTATATTTATTAACTACCGGATTTACGTCTCCATACTCTAATACTTCACCATAATGAATCCATAAGGCTTTGTCGCACATTTTTCGTATTTGACCAGCAGAATGAGAAACAAAGAAGATCGTTTTGCCTTGTTCTTGCAACTTCTTCATCTGAGTTATGCATTTGTTTGAGAAGGTTTGGTCACCGACAGATAAAGCTTCATCCACTATTAAAACATCAGGATTCGTATGGATTGCAATTGAGAATCCTAAACGTGCTCTCATACCGCTTGAATAAGACTTTATAGGTTGATGAATAAAGTTTCCTAGTTCTGAGAATTTAACAATCTCATCAAATACAGCATTAATTTCTTTATCAGTCATTCCGTGCATTAAACATTTATACCTAATATTCTCTACACCTGTAAAGTCATTTTTTAAACCAGCTGAAATAGCAATGAGTGAAGTATCGCCATTAATATCTATAGTTCCAGTTGATGGTTTAACAACCTCTGCTAAAATATTTGAAAGCGTTGATTTACCAGAACCATTTAGCCCGATTATTCCCACTGACATGCCTTCTTCTACCTCAAATGATACATCATGTAGCGCATAGTAAGGTTTAGGTTTATAAAAATATCCGAATGACAAGAGAGATAAAATTTTGCTAACTTTGCTTCGGTTTAAATCATATATTTTAGAGACATTCTCAGCTTTAACTTTGTAACTCATTAGTACACCTACTTACTCGTTTAAAAATTTCTAAACGTCTTCTTCTATAAATTTAATCAACTTACTCATATTACGTTCCCAAGTAAAGTAATCATGTCTTAACGTTCTCGATTGAGTAATAGCTTGATTTAAGGCATCATGATTAGTTTTATATTCTTCTATAGCTTTAATTATATCATTTACAGAACCATTTTTAATAGCAGTACCAACCTTATAGGTATCTATTAGTTCCTTAGTAAACCCACCTAGGTTTGTAACAACAGGGGTTCCTACACTTATAGCATCCACTATTTTACCAGGCATTACATTAAGAAATACTTCCTCGTTTTGCAATATAGACAATGCTATGTGGTGATGACTTATAACTTGCATACATTTATCGCGTTTCATCGGTGACATAACTTTAATCGAACTTAGTTGATGTTTATCGATTGCTTCTCTAAATTTCGGTGCTTGTACGCCATAAACTATAGCCGTCATAGGGATATTTTTTTCATGTAGTCCTTTAGCAATATCAATTAGCTCGTCCACATTTTGGGCATACCCAATATTACCAGTATAAATAACACTAAACATAGATTTTTTTGGCTCATCCAATTGCTCTTCTTGAGTTAATGCATTGGGTAAATTAAATATCTCTTTCGATTTGTGACTTAATTTTTTAATTTCATGCTTAAATGAGTCATTATTCACAACAATTTTGTCAGCCGCTTGATACATTTTCTTCTCTAGCCATTTGAGAATAGGCATTAGTTTTCTAAATTTGAATTGCTTCAAACCTGCTACGCTATCAGGCCATAGATCTCTTATTTCTAATATGTATGTACTCTTAGACTTACCTTTAAAAAACAAAGTAGCCCAAGGTAAGAAAATATTTGGGCTTGTTACATAAATATAGTTGAACTGATGTTTGTGTTTATTCACATACTTTCTAACTCTGTACATTTGCTCTAAGTAATATAATAAACGAACAATCATACTTGTGTGTTGCTTTTCTAAAGACATTTTAAGACGAAGGATATGCTTACCTTCGTCTTTATTAAGAGTTTCATCATCAAAATAACGGTTATCATCAAATAATTCTTTAGTTGGGTAAGAAGGTTCTGTAGTTAAAACGTATGTTTCATAACCATTCAATTTAAACTGCTTGTATAAATGTTTCATTCGATTAGCCGCTGAACCAAGTTCTGGATAAAAGTTTTGAGTGATGATTAAAATTTTTTTATTCATAAATACCTACCTATTGAAAGTCTAACAAACGATCTTTGAATCGATAATGAATTAAGCTTCCTAAACACAGCATCATTAATGTAAAAGCCCAATAATATAAATGAGAACTTGGGTGCATTAATAATACTGATTTTTCTGAAACGAATGTCATTCTATATAACTCTATTAAATACGCGAAAGGATTTAGTGATGCAATTTTACCGAGAATTTTACCGTATTGTTCTCCTAAACTCCAAAATATAGGTGACATAAAGAAACCAAGTCTAATAATATTCTGAAGTACATTTTTAGTATCCTTAACTACTATAACGAGCGAACTCATCATCAGTGATATACCAAATAATAATGGAAACGCTGCTATAATAAAATATAAGAAAATCAAGTAATGCCAAAAAGGCACAAATTGATTAAATAAAGATAAAATTAGAAATAAAGCAGACATGAAAAGTAAATTAAACAACGTATTAGTAAATGAAATAGATAATAGAACTGAAGAAGGGAACTTCATTTTAGTAACTAATCCGAGATTAGATTGTATTGCCCCTGCTCCAGCATTAATACTTTGTGATATGAATAACCATGGGAATAATCCCGATATTAGATAGAAGATAAAAGGTATACCCTCAATGGCACCTTTATCCCCTCTAATACCTAAACCAAATACTAAGTAATACACGAGTACTTGAAGAAGAGGTTGAAGTATATTCCAGAAAACCCCTAAGTAATGATTCGCATATTGACTTTTCATGTTATAGACGGCAAGTTTAACAATTTGTGGGATGTGTTTAACCTGCTCTTTTAAAATAGTAATTATTGGATTCACGATAATTCCCTACAATCTTATAGAATTTACGATTTGAACTCAAATAAATTGCCAAAGTTATAGTAATCCGTTGAATCAAAGTTTGTTTTAGCTACATTTTTGGTATCAAATATTACTTTGTGTTTCATAGCTTTAAAGTCTTCATCAGTTAGTGTTTTAAATTCAGAGTGGTCACTTAAAATAAGCACTAATGACGCGTTTTCAACAGCCTTCTTAATATCTTTTTCAACAAAATCTAACTTAACATGTGGATCGTAAGCCACAATATCTAAATCTGATTCTTTACGTAACATATTATAAATATCAAATGCTGGTGATTCACGTATGTCATCTACGTCACCTTTATATGTTAGACCAAAGACAGCGATTTTATTCCCACCTAATTCAGTTAACATTTCTCTGGATTTCTCGATAACATACTCTGGCATAGAGCGGTTAATTTTTCGACCTAATTGAATAAGTGGTGAATTTTCAGGATCTTTAGCAATAATAAAATAAGGATCAACCGCTAAGCAGTGACCACCAACACCTGGTCCAGGTAAATGGATATTAACTCGAGGATGTTTATTTGCCATTTCGATGACATCAAGCACATTAATATTTAAATTATTACAAATTTTAGCAAGCTCATTAGCTAATGAAATATTTAAATCGCGGTAAGTATTCTCCATTAACTTACTCATTTCAGCTGTACGGGCATCAGTTTCAATCATTTCACCTTTAACAAACGTACTATAAACACGTTTACCCGCTTCAATACAGTTTTGAGTTATACCACCGATAATACGGTTGTTATATATGAGTTCTTCTAAGATTTTACCAGGCAACACGCGTTCTGGGCAATGAACAAGATATAAATCCTCACCAATAGTATAACCTTGTTCCTCTAGATATGGTTTAACATGATCGTCCATTGTTCTTGGCGCTATAGTTGATTCAACTATTACTGTATTCCCTTTTTCTAAGACCGGGATAATACTTTCTACAGCTGACATCACTATCGAGATATCACAAGACTCATACTCATCATCATTATTAGGAGTAGGAACTGAAATAATGAAAGCATCTGCTTTTTCAGGCTTAGTAGCTGCTTTAAACTTTCCTTTAGATAATGCTTCTTCATATGCCTCTTGTAAACCTGGCTCTTCAATATGAATTTGACCTTTATTTAAAGAATCAACTGCGTCTTGATTAATATCAACGCCTAAAACATCTACATCATAATTCGCAAACATAATTGATGTAGGTAAACCTATATAACCTAATCCTACTGTAGTTAACTTCAAGTAAAACACCTAACCTTTAAATTTATTTATATTCTTTTATAATATTATTCTAATCATTCAATTAATTTAAATAAAGCGTTAAACTGCTAAATATTTAAATGGCAGTTCATTATCTTTATATCATACTTTAGAATATAACATTATAGTATAAATTTCTAGTAATAAACCTTTAACAAAGAAATCGCGACCAACAAGATGTGGTCGCGATTATATTATTTGTTTTTAGATTTTTTGAAATTCCAATATCGCTTTTGTAGAGAGCCTAACTTTGAGTTTGATAAATTGTTGTATTTGCGTTTTAAACCTCTAAACTCTCTTGCTAATTTATTATATTTACGTTGTAAAACTTGAACTTGATTATCGTTACTACTAGGTTTATTAGGTTGTTGGATAGGTGATTGTAATTCATCAATATTAACTTTATTGATTTGTTTATTAGTCGCTCTACTAATAATTTCTTTATACAACTTGCTAGATACATCTAATATTTCTGATTCAGTATTTCGGGTTTTGTCATCAATATTTAAAATAACAACATTCTGTATGATACTAGAATTTTCTATTTTACCTTTCTTTAGAGCATGTCTTATATTTCCTGCGATATCTTGATATATGTTAAAAGCATAAACATGATTTAGAGAATCATACACCGCTTCATTTGACTCGTAAACAGAAGAAATAATATTAAATTTATGTTCGACGCTAGTATTATTATTAAATATATACTTAGCCATTTTACTATAAGTAGCTGAAAAAGAATATCCTTTAGCTATTTCAAATACGTGTTGAGCTGTTGATTCGAGTAACTTCGGTTCGTCTACAACTTTTTTCATTGTAAGATAAAATTCTTCGTCCGTATTGGCGAAGTATGGATAATCTTCACCAAAGATGCGTTCATGCATTTTTGTACGATTTAAAACTGGTGGCACGCCGAAGCTACAATATTCAAGTAATTTAGTTGAAAGTTCCAGTGAATCACTTAACGCTTCACTACGATAAGTTAGCCCTACATCACATTGTTCAACTAGCGCAAGCGTTTGATCTCTAGTTAATGCCCCCAGCCACATCACATTAGGACTATTTTGAATAAGATAACTTGCATGTGAAACGAAGTTTGGATTCTCAGGAGACTTTTTAAATTGATCCCCAGCTATATATAGCTTAACGTCGTCATCCATTTCATTGAGTTCTCTAAATTGAGTAATCATAGGAATTATATTCCACTCATGAGCAAATTTACCTGTGTAACAAAATTTATCATAGCGAGGTTTCTTTTTAAAAACGTCATTGAAGGATAAATTTTGATCCGGAATCATAGGATTTAAGTCGATAATACGATCTTTAGATAAGTCACATTGTTTATTAATGTGTTGTTTCATCTCATCTGTTTGACATAGCAAATAAGCACCTTTAGACGTGATGTAAGATAATAATGCTTTTATATTAGAATCAATTTCTTGTTTACTTGAAGTAACACCTGTTATATAAGCAAACATTGAGCTAATAGCATTACTATTATGTTCAACCATATATTCTACAACTTCGAGAGCTCGGATGAACATATGGTCATAATTACCTTGATCAAAGACTCTATCTATTAAATAAGCATATTCTTCACGCGTCATATAGTTACGTTTGAAGAAATCGAAATCTTTATTATTAACATCCTCAAAAGGGTCAATAATATTAACGTTAGGGTAAGCTTCGAGTTTTTTTAGAACAACATCTCGATTAAAAGGCACGGCTAGTAATAAGTCTACCTCAATATCTGAATCACTAGCTAAAACTTGGGTGATACTAGACATGAACACTGAGGAACCGTCTAATACATTGACATTAATAAATCCAGTAACAAGGATGCGTTTTCTTTCTCTTTGCTCCATTATAACTCACCTTCTTTATTAAACACTTTAGTTACATTACTATCTTCATAATTGGCACTTTTATCATTGCGTATAGAAACTCTAATTCTAAATGCACAATCAAATAATGATAAATTGAATTTACAAGAATTTTTGTAATCCATTGCTTTTCGTTGAAGAACTCGACCATCTTCGCTAACAACTTCAAATAAATATTTAGCATTAGTAGACTGCGATTTAACCACGATTTCGATAATATCGTCGATACGATTGTAGTTAATTCCATTGATTTTAGTATTCTGACTCTTACCCTCTTTTTTAATGAGTCCCGTTGTCATCTTCATCATATCTAGCATTTGATTTTCAAGGTCTATATAACGTGCTTTCCAGTTAATATTATCGTTCATTTCGCATCACCTTCATTTCTTTCTCAATTACAACTTCTGTACCCGCTTTTTCTCTAATAGATTTTTGTGCATTATAAGATAACTTTTCAAGTAAATTACGGTTAAAGTATAATCTTTCTATCTGATAAGCTATAGATTCTGGTGATTCAGGCTTAGCAAGTAGTCCTGAAACGTTATTTTCTACATATTCAGGTATAGCCGTAATGTCTGTAGCCACAGGTACGAGACCACTACTCATAGCTTCACACATGGAAACACCTTGAGAATCAAGCCTAGTAGGGCATAAGAATACATCAAACTCTTTGTGAAGTTTAGCTATTTCTTGTTGTTCTAGAAATGTGTTATGAAGATGAACATTGGGATGATTCTTGATTGACTTAGTTATACTCGCAAATAATTTACCCTTACCATAAATATGAAACTCGATGTCATTAAAAAACGGTTTCTTAGACAATATATTAATAGCTTTAGCTGTTTGATCATTAGCGTATTTATGTGAAGCGAATGGACGAATGGACAGTACTCTAAGTTTGTCTGAGCGTTCTGACGGTTCATAAGTAAACACATTATCGTCCACAATATTAGGTATAATTTCATAGTTAGATGGAGCATACTTCGCATCAACATCAGCAATGTGATCTTTGAACCATTGCGATACATGTATAAATGTTATGTCATATTTATCTTCTTTATAAAGATCATGCATGAAGTTTAACTGATCTACATAATGATCTTCAGCCATTTCAATTACTTTTTTTAGTTCATGAACTGATGTGAGGAAATTAAACCATCTTCTGTGCCAAGCTTCAGCTTCAAAACCGTGAATCCATACTACTAATTTAGGATCCTTTACGTTTTCCACTATTGGATAATACATTTGAGGCGTAATAAAATGAATTAAAAATGCATTGTATTCATTTCCTACTTTTTGAATGAAATCTACGTAGTTATCTGTATTTCCTAAAGTCACCTCGACGCCATCGTATGTATATTTTTCTTCTTTAGTTGCTGGCGGATGAAGATAAAATACCTCTACTTCAGCCCCCTTTTCCATATAGGCTTTAACACGTCGATGTATAAACCCATTACGATATATATTACTTTCTGAAGGGTATGCATTACATACTACTAGATATTTCTCCATTAATTTAATTACCTCCATGACATTTACACAAAAAACAGAATTTTAACATTGTGTTAAGTACATGAACATTTTAAATTAGAGAGCGACTAATTGAAAGCAAAAACTATTCTCATAAAATTTTAAATTAAAAATAAAAGATTCGTTTTAGTATTTTTTAGAATTTTATACTACCTAAGTACCTAATGTACCTCGCTTTCATCAATCTTAATAAATAAAATAATTACTTTTGTTTTTTAAATTAATTTACTTTTTATTATGTTATTATTATGTTTATAGTTAGTTATCATGTTTTAACAATAGAACCATTAACAAGGGAGATACTATGGATAAATTAAAAACTAATATAAAATCAATCGAAATACCTAATTGTGATGAGGAGTTAAGATTTAGATTTGAAAATTTAGAAACTGATGAAATTCAAACATTAAATATTAACTCTTCTGATAAACATATTGAAATAAATTTAGATAACCTTCAAACTCACTTTAATTATCGTTATTTCTTTGAAATTAATACACAAGATGGATATCAAGTATATTCTAAACCTAAACATGTATTCCCAGAATTTATTGATGAGGATACAGGAATTCATTATTCTCTTATAAAACATAACCAATCTGACAAATTACTAGTAGTATTTTCAAGTTCTACTCACAACAACCAATTCAACTATTTTAACACTCTGAAGGATTACAAAATTAACAAGTTATTTATCACTGATAATAATTCTTCGTCATCAGATACAACTTGTGCATATTATATTGGTAATGGTAATAGAAAATTTGAATCTCAAACAATTTCAATTATTGAACGCGTTCTTGAATCCTTAGCTATTTCTAAGGATAATGTATATTTATTTGGCTCAAGTAAAGGTGGATTTGCTGCTTTATACTATGTTTTTAAATACCGATTCGGAAATGCTATTTTAGGTTCCCCTACAGTTTATTTAGGTAAAATGCATAAAGATAATGAAAGAGGTCAAAATATTATCACCTATATTACTGGTAAAAGTTTGGAAGAAGGAACCAAATGGCTTGATAATGTAATAACTGATGAAATGTTAAATAGCGTCCACAAACCTAAATTGTATTACCACGTTGGAGAGAAAGAACCGAGATACACACGTCACGCTGTCCACTTTCTAAAATTAATTGACGAAACGAATCTCGCTTCTTATGAACTTGATTTAGGTGACTATTCTAATCACAGTGATGTAATTCATTTCTTTCCACCATACGCTCATGAAGTCTTAAAAAATATTGAAAGTAATTAAAAAAAGTTCGGCTTAACTCATTAAAGTTAGCCGAACTTCCTTTATTTTATAACTTGAAAGTCTTTATCTATTATATTACCTATAATTTTTAAAGTTTTTTCTTTACTCATGGGTTCATGTCCACTTTCAATATCGTTATACAACATAAAATTAATAGGTTTACTATTTATTTTGTATTTGTCCATCATTTTCATCATTGGATAAACATGATTTTTCATATCACTTTCACAAAGTCTGTTTTGCAGATAATAAACGTCTGGTGTTCGTTTAAACTTCTTGAACATTGTTGTTATAGATAAACGATCTGGATAAGTTTTTTTAAATTTATCAATAGAATCCATATCATAACACGTAGTCATTACTTTTTTTACAGCCAATTGCTTATAATTGAAAACGTAAGCTTGGGGATTGTTTACTATAGCTGAAGAAGCATTATGCATAGTCGCTAAAGCCATAGACATAAAACCTCCAGCTGAGGATCCAAAATAATATACATCTTGACCTTCATAATTTATTGAACTACATATTTTTCTTATTATTTCACTATAATCTATTAGATAATGTCTTTCTTTAGTGCCGAGTCCCCATCCTATACGAATGTTTTTGTTGTGTAAAGTACGGTCATCTATATAAATAGCACTATAAGGCATGTCATTAACCCATGATGATCGCATAAATACAGGTGGTGTCTTCTTACTAGTATTAACTGCACCATTAGAAAACACAACAATCGCTTTAGCATTTGGTTTGAGGTGAATTTTTAGATGAATATCTAATCCATCCTTTTCGACAACAACATGGTCATCATTATTATCGAGTATAGTCCCCTTGTTTAATTCCTCAAATTTTATCTTCTTCATGAAGCTCCTCCCTAAATTTAGCTATCATTTCGTCTAAATCATCGTCCTTAGGACGTTTGAAGTTATCGTACATACTGTATATTTCAAGAAAGCGCGAAATAGCTTCTTTCTTTTCTTCAGGTTTAACTTTTACTAATCTCGGTATATACCAATACATGAAGTAAAAATTAAACCTTTCATTCATATAAGTCTCCATTAATCCATTCTCTTTAAGAAAAGGTATTCGCGTTTTCTCAAGTTTTAAGTACTTGTCAAACAGAACACTTGATATCGAGTTAGTTACTGATCCAGTTACAGCAGCATAATAAATATGGATTACTTTATTAATGGCTACGAAATTTTTTATATTTAACATTAGTTCTTGGAAGAAGACAGTATCTTGGCCTGCTGCTCCGACTAAATTAACGATATTGTTGTCAATAATAATAGATTTCTTAACTATTAAAGCTTGGATACTTTGACTTCTTAGACCACTATTGATTAGGAACGATTTTGGATTACTCACATATAATTCTCCACGATTATATTTTTTTACATGTTGCGAGAATTTAAATAATCTTCTATTTTTATTATCCTCTTTAATGATATTACCTATTGCTAAATCAACATCTTTCGCCTTAATTTCGTCTAATAAATGTTTATAACCATCGCCAATCGCCTCATTATCAGGGTCTAAATACGTTACATACTCAGTAGTTGCTAATTCTACCCCTTTATTTCTCGGACGAGATGCACTACCAGAACCTGATTCAAAATCAAATCGTATTATATTAGGATAGTGTCTTGTTAATCTATTAAGAATTTGTTTAGTCCTAGGGTCGCTACTCCCATCGTTTACAAAAATGATTTCCATTTTATCAAATATTGAAGAACGTTTTAAACTTTTCATACACTTCTCTTCTAAATACTCACCGTTATTATAAATCGGGACTATCACACTTAATTCAGGTTGATAATTTGATTCGTACACGTGATGAAATAACTCAGATTCATCAAGTACATAACCTAGAGTCGAACTCATATTATTTGGACGATTGTTTTCGACGAAATTAGATTTGAACATAGTTCTAAATTTATTTTCATAATTATGAGTATAGTTATGAGCCTCTTTGTTATTGTCTTTTGTCACGTAGTCTACATTGGTATATTTAAAAGCAGATAACAAATCTTCTAAGTAGTATTCTTCATAGAAATTACTTTCATCAAAGTAGGTTACAAAATCATAATCGGTAATATTATAATTTTTTTGTTTTAATGAAAAATCTGCTTTTACATTTAGTTGCCTATCAAATGACTCTCTTATAGAAGGATGATTGCTTTCACCTACGACTAATATTTTAGGCTCCCTTTGAACGGCTTCCATGTTTAAAGTTTCTAAGATTTGATCAACTCTGTGATACGTTGTATTATTACGCATTACATTTCTTATACTTTTAGCACGAAGCGAATTGAGATAATCTTCATCATAGTTAGACATTATATTAACTACATCTTCTCTATCATTAACGATAAATACATTTGGGAATTGATTATTTACCCCTACTGAGTAATTGGAAAGTAATAAGTTACCAAACGCTTGTAATTCAAAAACTCGATTAGCAAACATCGATGAAGAATATTTAACCGAATTAACATTTATAGCGAAACGATATAACTTATGTAATTTCATAAGTTTCTCATGAGGTACAGGTGTCGTTAAATACGGTATAAAATCTTGCGGATAATTATACCTACTATCTCTCAATTCTAGATTACGATCAATTATGGTCAGTTCTTTATTTACATCTAAAACGCCATTTATAATACGCTTAAGATCATTATTACGGTGCGGGTATCTCTTCATCCAACTACCAGCAAATAATACCTCATCATCGAATTTTTTTGTAATATCGCTTCTTGTGCCCACAGGATTATGGTAGTGAGGATTTGCACCAAATTGTAATACATAAACTTTGTCATTATTACAGAATGATTTATAATCATCAATCTTTTCCTCACAAGATGTGAATATTACATCACATTCTTTAGCAATATCCTTAAACTTACTATAGTTCACTGGGTCTTCCTTAGAATAGAAAACAACTGGTATATTAGCATTACGAAATTCATTTATTTTGTCGTATAATACCTGTCTTTTATCGCTTTGAGGTCCAGCAACACCAGTCCAAGATCTATCTATACCTCTCCATGTAGAAGCTATAATAACTAAATCAAAGTTTTTATTAAGTTTATCATCATAGCTAATATACTCTAAGTCACATACATCCTTAAATGAATTGAATAAAAATGTATCAGCAACCATCCCAATTTTGACAGAAGATTTTTTAAATACGGCTGAACCATTGCTTGACGGTAATTTATCTAAATATGGTTCATGCTTGCTTAGAAAGTCAAGTTTGCTTTCTTCTTCAACACGTTGGTAGTAGTAACCAATGTCATCCTCTTTAGCTACTACATCTAAAAGTTCAATAGAATGATTGTAATGATTATCTAAATTCTTAAGTATATAATCATATTTATCAGCTTTAGTTTGACGATTAAAGTCTTTTACATTAAGAGAATGCGTAGCTTGCTTAGTCACTATTTACGCCCCGCTTTCTTCTTTCTAAAATTCCAATAAGCTACTTGAAGTCTACCTAATTTAGAATTTCTAAGATTATAATATAGCTTTTCAAAATCCTTACTGTAGTTACGTTTACTACCTCGCTCACCTGAAATGAGTTCTTTATTCTCTTTAATAAGTTCTTTGATAACTTTTTTAGATTTTTTACGTTCTTGGTTATAAGTTCCAGTTAAATGAAGCGCGATAAGATTTTCTTTATTGAACTTTTTAATGTCAAAAACCTTTGAAGAAACCATTACATTATTAAAATTATGGTTAGGAAGCCAAATTCTTTTTCCATCATGTTTAAATTGCGATACTTTTAGCTTAGGGAAATGATAGGTCATGAGTAATTCATCGTTGGTAGTTAAATCAACTCTGTTCTCATATTTACTGTCTGAATAAAAGTTATTTTTATGTTGAGATATGTCAACCTCTTTCATGATTTTAACTCCATGATCTAAATCATCTGGATTAAAAAATCCTATTAACTTTTCTTTTAAAAATAAAGCTTCGTATACTTCATCATCTAATATAGTAAAACCCTTAGAAATAAATGCTTTATTAGGGTTTAATGTGTTTCTCTTCTTTTTAAGCTTCGAGTTAATAAGAGGAAACTCGAAATCATCATTAATGAATTTTACCGGTTCATTGACCTTTTGAAATAATAAAGGCGCCTTATTAGTTTGAATCCAACCTAACAACATTTTTTCATTAGAGATGAGATAGTAATCTAAATTATCAACCTTTTGATAATCTACTATCGAGAATATTCCAGTGTATTTATTATCTTCTTCCTTAGCTTCAACAGCCGATTCAAGAGACTCATATACATCCACGTCTAATTCATCATATAAAATTACTTGCATTCCTATTTTAAATTGGTAATTTAAATCTTCTAAAAGTAACACTTAAAATCGCTCCTTTATTTTTCGCTCATTTAATAATTTGAAAATGGACTTGTAAAACTTATTTCTTTGTTAAATTGTCTATTATCTTCGATTTCCTTCTTTTCTAAAATAGTTATCATAGAGGCTTTTTGCCAAGATATTCTTTTGCAATTTCTCAGAGCCGTTATCCGAATTTTTATGATATCTTTTTGTGTTAAATTATAAATATTTATATGATTTGGTTTGTCCCAATGAGCTATATCTTCTGAAAGCATAGGCTTATCATTTTTCAAAATTTCATATTTTAAATAATTAACCCCATTAGATGATAAATATTTACTTAATAATTTTATGTACATTAAACCGTGTTGTTTTAATGGACGTATGGTTGCCTCGGCATAATTCCCCTTTTCGAGAAACTGAGTAGGTAAATAAAATTGGTTTTTTACAGAGGCTTTATTATAAACAAGCTTGTGATCCATATTAAAAACTTTAAAGTTTTTAATTATAGAATTTTCTAATTTTTTAGGATTATCTTTTATATATTGTTCATATAAATTTTTATCCACATTCTTCCCATAAAAGTTTAGGGTAGGAAAATTACGTTGAATTAGTTCATTGAAGAAATAATTGCTATAGCGTTTTTCTAATGGAAACGAGAGCGAAATATCTATTATTGCACGCAGATTATAAGGTAAAAATGTTTCAAATGCTGAATCTGTTTCATTTACGACTTCGCTAAACCAGTTGCCCATTCTCCATTCCCAATATAATAAATCACGTTGATCATAGCCGTTGATTGATTTATCATAGCCTAAATCTTTCAACTGATTTAAAATTAGGTCTTGTGCAAAGCTACGGGTTATAGATTTATCTCGTTTACGTAAATCAAAAACTACTTTGTTAATGAGCGTTTCCATTCGAGGTTTATCGTCATAATAATATGCTCTACCAGTCTCTAATAAATTCCCTCGCACATGTAACAAATCTGTCTCTGGGAATGATTGATTGTAATAAGGAATTAATCTCCTACCGTGTGATCTAGCACTATTACGATCCAATACATTGTGTTCATCTTGCTTAAGTTTAAGATCACTATCTATAACTAAAAATTGATGGTTAATATTAAAATCAGAAGTGATTTGCTTAACTAGTTTTTCATCTAACTTAGCTGTCTTTTCAAAAAATGAATTATTTTTATTTCGTTTAATGGTATAAGTAAAATACTCGATTTGATCAGTAAATTTTTTTGACATTGCTAGTAAAACTCGACTATCATTTCCACCTGTTAGCGATAATATTAATTTCTTATATTGGTTCAAATAATCTTCTGTTTGAGCTTCCCATAACGTTTTCACCAAATCAAAACGTGCATCTTCACTCCACTCTTTATATTTATTTTGCGTACGAGGGAAAAATCTATGAATTGATTTGTTTGAAAATTTCAAATAATGATTTGGCAACAATTTTTTCAATTTGGCATATTTGGAATTATTTAATGTGAAGGTTTGATTGCTTAATTGTTGTTTGTCATTTTCTCTATTTAAATCGAATTGATCTACTAATAAATGTAAATGTGATGCTATAGCGTCGTGTTCTTCTGTAAAATACACAGTTCGAACGCCTGAAGCATCCTGATAAACGTACACTTCTTCGTTATCACCAATGATAATAGCGTATCGACCGCCTAGAAAATCAATCATATTTAAAAAAGTATCATGTTCCACATAAAAAGCATCGAGTAATTTGTTCAAAAGTTCAGAAGTATCATTTATCTCATTCTGCCCCACATATGAGTGATGTCCGCTAATGATAATAAATCTTGTTTCACTGACGAGGTATTGAACCCTGCCTTTTCCTTCAAAATAGAAATAATAATCATTAAGTAAATCTAAACGTTTAAAAGTATCCGGTATACTTTTTAAGTCTTGATTGTCTTTTAAAAGCAAAAACCCATTAGGGTATAACCTCAGTGTTTTTTTCATTGAATTCCTCCTAAAACATTTATTGATATATCAATAAAATTGTTTCATTCATATTTCAATTACTTTAGGTATCTTACATTTCAATATTACATACCATTATTTGATTTGTAAATATAGTTGTTAAGCAACATTTATATTATTTCTTAAATACATTTTTATTTACTTAATATGATTATCTGATTTGATTATATTATATAATTACTAATTTATTAATATCATAAAAAAAGAGTGAGATTTTGCTATTTGTAACAAAATACTCACTCAATAGAATAAAAGTAAACTCTTAAATTACTTTATATAATTCACTAAAAACTCATCCACTATTTCATTAAAATTTTCAACTTCTAATGAGAAATAAATCTTAATTTTAGGCTCTGTACCCGATGGTCTAAGTGCAATAAATCCTTCATTAAATATTAATCGAATTAAATTCGTTTCAGGTAAAGAAATATTCTCTACTGAACCGTCTTTAAAGTTAATTTTGCGAGTTAAATAATCTTCAATTGCCAGTACTTTTAAACCGCAAATTTCGTCAGGAACGTGTTTTCTAATTTTATCCATGATTTGGTTGATTTTATCTTTGCCTTTAAGACCTTCAAATTTCGGTGAAACCGTTTTATCCATCACATAACCATAGGTTTTATATATATTATCCATTACATCGCCTAAAGTTAGATGTTCTTCTTTTAATTGTGCTTTATATTTGATTAATAACGGGACAATTTGAATTGCGTCTTTATCTCGAGCGAAGTCTTGTGCTAAATATCCGTGACTTTCCTCATAAGCTAAAACGAGATGATCGTCATCACTTTCTTTGTTTTTAAGAATTTGTGAAATGTATTTGAAACCTGTTAGCACATCAATGACCTTAATATTCAAATCTTTGGCTAAACGATCACTCAATGTACCTGTAACAACGGATTTTATAATATAAGGGTTGCTTATTTCAAGTAACGTATCATAACGTAACTTCATTAATAACAATCCTATTTCATTACCGTTAAAATATCTAAAGGAACCGTTTTCATAACGTTCAACTATTCCTAGCCTATCAGCGTCAGGGTCAGTGGCTATAAGTAAATCCGCTTCATTTTCAATAGCACATTTTTTTGATAGATCAAAAACTTTTTCATCTTCAGGGTTAGCAATCTCTACTGTAGGAAAATCACCATCTGGCATAGATTGATCTTGTTCAATTATATAATTCGTATAGTTTAAATCAGTTAAAATCTCAGCTAGCAGAGGCAAACTTGTTCCATGTAAACTCGTTAATACAGTTTTCATTTCAGTATCTGGAATGCTACCTACTAAGTGTTGGATTTTTTCTTTGTAAGACTGTGTTACCTTACTGTCGAAGAACATGATTTTCTCTTCATTTTTTAAGGTTTCAAAGTCTTTCACTTTAACCGATAACGGATCAATTTCATCAATATATTGACTTAGCTCTTTAGATGGTTCTACTAACAACTGTCCGCCATCTGGACCATATACTTTAATACCGTTATAATTACTCGGATTGTGACTTGCCGTTATCATAACCCCTGCATCAGCTTGTTCATATCGAACAGCAAAAGATAACTCTGGCGTTGTTTTGTATTCCGCATCAATTTTAACTGTAATGTTTTCAGTAGCTAAAACTTTAGCAATCTCCATACCAAACGTTTTAGATAAATGTCTTGTATCGAAGTGAATAACAACCTTGTTGTTAGCTTTTTTATCATTTAAATAGTTAGCTAACCCTAAAGCAACTTTTTGTACTGTAAACTTGTTAAGTCTACCTGGACCTATACCAAAAGTATTACGTATGCCAGCAGTACCGAAAGAAAGAGTTTCATTAAAGCCCTGTTCGATTTCTGTTTCAGATTGCTTATCTACAAATGATTGGACTAAACATTCATTAATTCGTGCTTCCCAATTTGATTTCACTTTAAAGCTCCTCTCAATTAATGTCTTTATTACTATGGTATTCATGATATATACTATTATGTATAAATTATTTAATTATGCTTCTTATAGGAAATCAAACTTTGATTTTCTCACAGGTTAATTATATATGTTTCTACCAACTACATCTAATAATTACCTTTCTTAACTGACGATTTAAAGTTTAAAGATAAGGGTAATTTTTAATCTACAAACCCTTATTTATCATGCACGTTAAATAAGATACATAATGTTTATAATTTTTTGCATGGTTTGTTAAAATTTTTTATATAATGATAGTATTTCATCCTTCTTACACATTCTTAAAAATAAATTTAAGAGGAGTTCCTTTATGAATAAGTTATTTAAATCTTTTTTGATTTTACTAGCATTATTACTATTAGTAGTTCCTGTGATATTTGGTTTTATTATTTATAACTCTTCCACAGGTGCTATTAAAAATTCATTTAGTGGCGATAATTCTCGACAATCTGACTTGCGCGAATCAAAAGTATATGCCGCTAAAGAACCGATTTCTATATTATTTCTAGGAATTGATGATAGTAAGTCTAGACGCGAAGCAGGACAAAGCTCTGATCATGCGAGAACGGATTCAATGATTTTATCGACCCTTAATCCTAAAAAATCTCAGATTAGAATGCTAAACATACCGAGAGATACTGTAAGTTACATACCTCAAATTGGTGAATATGACAAAATTACACACGCTCACGCATATGCCGGTCCAGAAGCTTCTATGGACTCTGTCGAAGCGACACTTAATGTTCCGGTTGATTATTATGTACGTATTAACATGAAGGCTTTTGTTGACACCGTAGATGAATTAGGTGGTATATACTACGATGTTCCTTATGATTTAAATGAACCGAATAAGCTTGATAAAGGACGTATTAAATTAAAGAAAGGTCACCAAAAATTAGACGGCGAGGAAGCATTAGCAGTAGCACGTACTAGACGTCATGATTCAGACTTAAAACGTGGTCAACGCCAAATGGACATCTTGAAGAAGTTATTCGAAAAAGCTCAAAGTACTAATTCAATTAATAAATTAGATGAAGTAATACAAATTGTTGGCGACAATGCTAAACATAATTTAAGCTCGGCTGAAATACAAGGTATTGCTTCTAAATATTTAACAAGTGGCATGGATATTAAAACGGAACAACTTAAAGGCAAAGATGAAACATTAAATGATGTTTATTATTACAAACCTACTATGGAAAGTTTAGAAAAGTATTCTAATAAGTTACGTAAAGATCTAGAGATGAAAGAAATCAAGGATCAAGATGAATTCCTTAATAAACGTGTCATGGACCATTATGGTAATATAGTTGCAAAAACACCTATCGATGATGAACTATTAAATGAGAAGCAAAAAAAGAAGAAACCTGAAGATAAATCTAATAAAGACGTTAAAACGCAAGATGCAAAGTCTTCAGAAGAACCAACTAACCAGTCATCGGAAGACACGTCATCAACTCATGAAGTACCTCAATCCTCCACAAGCGACCAACCATCAGGCGAATATAATCAGGTGCCCGACAATTCTAATAATCAGTCATCAAGTGTGTCATCATGAGATATTGCTAAAGTTAGGTAAGAAAGGAATTACTTAAATGTCTAAATCAACTTATAATAAACTTGAAAAGATGAATGGCATGTTTAACATTCTTGAACAACAAATTATTCATAGTAAGGATATGGCTCATTTTAGAAAGGATTTCTTCTATGTAAACCACGCGCATCGAGAAAATTATGAAGCCTTACGAGTATATTATACAGATAGTGAACATAATCCTGTTCTTGATGGAGCGTGTTATATTGTTGCGCTCCCAGAAATATTCAATAGTGTCGATATTTTTAAGTCACCCCTACCGTTTTCATGGGTTTATGATGAGAATGGTTTGACCGATACTATGAAAAATTTAAGTGTGCCTTTACAGTATTTAGTTGCTGCGGCACTTGAAACATCAGATGTTCAAATCTTCAAGCCATCTGGATTTACGATGGGTATGAATAATTGGAATATTGCTCAAATGAAAATTTTTTGGCAATATACTGCTTTAGTACGTAAAGATGCTCAATAATATATTTTTAATACTCCTCTCTTGATTTATAAGGGTGGAGTTTTTTCTTTATCTATATATGATTATCGGGTATAATGCATGGCAATAAAATTAAAGGGAAGTGGTTTTATGCTTAAAATCGCAGATACTAAAGAAGCTTTAAATCATTGTTTCGAAATACGTAAACAAGTCTTTGTAGATGAGCAAGGTGTGCCCCCTTCTTTAGAGATAGATCAATATGAAGACGAAGCAACGCATGTGCTTTTAACTGAATATGGTTGTCCAATCGCAACAGGCAGATTTCGCGAATATAAAGATGGCATCAAGATAGAACGTGTTGCTGTGATTAAATCTCACCGTAAATTGGGTTTGGGGAAAAAAGTATTGGATTATATTGAATATCAAGCAAAGTCTAATAACAAAACAAAATTCTATCTAAATGCGCAAACTCAAGCAATCCCGTTCTATGAAAGTTTAGGCTATTACAAATATGGTGACGTATTTAAAGACGCTGGGATTTCACACTATGCAATGGTAAAGGAAGCATAACAATAAAGTCATACAAATATTATTATAAAAAAAGTATTTACAATTAAATAAACAATTTGATAATTAGCTTTTCGCAATAACGTAAATATGTAAAGATTGTTAAAACCCATTATTAAAATTATATTACAATATAATTAAAGTAGTTTCTTCTGATTTCCAAAGTATTATAATTGGGACAAAATAAATAAAGTTTCAAAAGGAGAAGTTTATGTCTAAAAAAATACATTACAAAACACCTTCAATTTTGGCACTATCTTTAGCAGGTGTTGCATTTACAACTCAGCACAATACTGTTAAAGCGGATGAAGTTAAAGATACAAATGACGTACCTAACAAGTCTGTTAGTGATGATCAATCTTTAAACAACCAAAGTCAATCAACACAAGAGTCTCCTAACAAAGAGTCTATGAAGATTTCAGGTACGCAAGCATATCAAGACCCTAACCAAATCTCTCAAGAAACTGAGACTCCAAAAACATATGATGCAAAATTAGACGAATTAAATAATGAAACTCCTAGTAACGTTTCAGATGATGTTAATCAAACTACTAAACAACAACATGAAACTACGCAAGCATCATCTCAAGCGACGCAAACTTTAAATGAAACGAGTCAAACAAGTCAACAAACACCAGACAAATCTCAAGAAACAACTGAATCAACAAATCAAAACTCATTAGAAAATGATGATCAGGACGCTAAAACTCAAGATCAAACATCAACATCTAATGATTATACATATCAAGGAAATGAATCAGCATCACCAAGTAACCAAAATTTCGAGCAAAAAGATGCGAAAAGTGATGTACAACAGACAGAAACTAATAGGGACACGTCTTTAAAATCAGACGTATACTCATTACAAACTGAAAATAAATACGCTCAGGGTCAAACGAACCAAGCGTCTAAAGAAACATATGATGACAATGCTTTCACTCAAAATGACGCTCAGAATTCTAAAACAGAAACATATTACCAAGACACTAATTTAAATGAAGAAAAAGACCCATCTATGCAAGGCGAAAGTTCAGATAATACTGATAATGCTCAAAGCTTAACGGACACGTCAATCGGGCAACAAGATTCTAGTCATAATAGTGAACCTACTAATGATTCGAAGGATGAAACATACAATACATCTAGCACGGAAGACCTACAACAAAGTCGCCAACAAGCACAGAACTATAATGAAGAGAACCAAAATGCATCAAACGAAGCTAACCCACATTCACAACATAATTCTAATTTCTCAGAAGATATTAATGAGGATGTATCTCTTCAAGAAGGTGTAATCACATCTGATTCAAATTCACAAGAGGATAAGGATTCTAAATCAACGTCTGATCAACGTACTCAAAATAATGACGAAGATGCTCTAGATGGAAATCGTGTGGCAACTGATGATGTTTCTAATAACAACATGCACCAAGTTGACGAAGAGGTATCAGAACAAAATGACAATAATGGTCTAAACAATGAATTATATAAACAAGAACAGCTAAAAACGAATCATAATTTTAGTAACCAAGAGTCTAATAAAAATCAACCTGAAAAATCATTATACAACCAAGAACAAGACGTTCATTTAGATAACACAGGGCATGAAATAGATGAGAGCAAAGAAGAAGACGTTTCTCAAACACGTGATGAGAAAGTAGCTAATTCTACTCCTTTAGATGAGCAACCAGAAAATGTTCAATCTCATAATAATCAAGTGGAGCAACTTTCAACACATAATCATGAAGCTAATAATAATTTAAAAGATGATACTAACTTGAATGCTTCTGAAACTAAGTCGAATAAAGATTTAGTTAACGAGGAACAAACTAATTACAATGATCAGTTAGATAAAAATGACCAAAAAGATAAGCTTAATCACTCTAATTCAGAAAATACGAAACAAAACGAAACACGTAGCTTAAGTGATAACCATGATTCAAGTGACCAATCTAATCAATTCAACAGTGAACGTGAAAAATACCACAACATTAATAAACAAACTCAATCTGAACAAGATGCAAATGAAACTCATGAAACAAGTAAAGATCAACAAGCTTCAGATTTAAATCCTAGATCTCGTTCATTAGCTTTCGATGATCAACAAGAAAATGTTCAAAATACTTATGCAAACGACAATACTCAAGTAACGTCACGCCAAGGTAATAATGCTAACAATGAGACTCGTGTCTCTGAGCAACAAGCACGTCCTGAATCACGCACGCGTTCAACTCGTTCAATAAGTACTTATAATAATGAACGAAATCAGAATACTGGTGGTATCTCAGCAAATAACAGTACGCTACCTGCTTATAAACCACAGGTTAAATCTGATATCAATAACTACATTCGTACAAATAAGTTTAAAGCGCCGACTTATGAACAAGACATTGCGCCATACTTACCTAAATATCCGTATCGAAATGGTGTAGGTCGTCCTGAAGGCATTATTGTTCATGATACTGCTAATGATAATTCAACATTACAAAATGAAGTTGATTACATGAAGAATAATTACAATTCAGCATTTGTTCATGGTTATATTGATGGTGAGCGCATTGTTGAAACTTCTTATACGGATTATTTATCATGGGGAGCTGGCCCTACAGCAAACCAACGTTACATCTCTATTGAACTTGTTCACGAACATGGTAAAGATCGTTTTGCTAAACAAATGAATAACTTTGCTGATTATGCAGCTACTAATCTACAATATTATGGTCTAAAACCCGATAGTGCCGAATACGATGGTCAAGGTACAGTTTGGACGCATGATGCCATTTCAAGATACTTAGGTGGTACAGACCACACAGACCCTCATGGTTACTTACGTTCAAGAGGCTATAGTTATGATGAGCTTTATGATTTGATTAATGAAAAATATGCTGTTAAAACTGGTCAAGCCTCCCCTGCTATTCCAGAAGGACAACAAACGGGGTTGCACGTAGATAAAGTTAATGGATTAGGTCGCTTAAATTCGAATGGCTTGTATACTTCTGTATATGATAAAAATACTTCAAGACAAGGTAAAACAGACAACACTTATAGCATTAAGAAGAAAGCTAATCTTAACGGTCAAGATTATTATTTAATGTCTGATTATAATAAAAAGAACACTTTAGGTTGGGCTAAAGCTGAACATGTGCAGTACTCTAACACTAAGGCAGCTACTACTAATAACAAAGTTTATAAAATAAGACCTGGCGAAAAGTTATATACTACACCTTGGGGTTCATCTAAACAAATTCGTGGTTATGCTAACCCAGATCATACTTTCCAAGCATCTAAACAACAACAAGTTAATGACTCAGTATTCGTATACGGAAATGTTGATGGTGAAACAGGTTGGGTTGATGAAAGCCACCTTACAGACACTGGCATAACTATGTCCGATTATAATGGTATGGGTAAAATTAATAGCGATTATAAAGGTGTTTATGATTCAATTTATGACCAAACTGGTACTAAAAAGGATTCTTTAAAGAGCAAAAGTTTTAAATTATCTAAGAAAGCTAGCTATAACAAACGTAATTTTTACCTAATGAATGATTATAATACGAATGCAGCTAAGGGTTGGATTTTACAAGATGATGTGAATGCTCGTGACATGAGTAAACCTGTATCCATTAACAAAACATTTAACTTTAAATCAAATGCAACAGTATATAGTGTTCCATGGGCTTCATTAGGTCAAAAAGTAGCTAAAATTAGTGGCGATTCTTCGAGTCAATTCAAATCTTCTAAGAAGGTAAATGTTAAAGATGAGACATATTATTATGGTACTGTAGGCAAACATAAAGGATGGGTAAATGGTCATGTACTAAAAGAAGGTTCCCCTAAGGTTGCATCATTAAGTAATCTTAAAGAAGACTTTTCTGACCAAGCGTCTCTTGGTGCGACACATTTAGATCAACCTAAGAAATTAGACAAAGATAATCATAAACAAGCTTATGAAGACTCTAAAAAAGATGATAAACAAAAAGCTCACGACGTAAATAAGTCATCTAATAAAGACACTGTGATCTCTAAATCAGATATTAAACCTTCTCACTTCGATAACAAGACAACAAAAGATGATTATAAGGTTAAACACCAAAATGAAGTTAAACCAAGTATTGTTACATCATTTAATGATTATAAAACGGATAAAACTACTAATCATAAAGGCAGCCAACCTTCACTAAATACTATGCCTGAAACACAAGACAACACTGCACCTACTATACAACCAGAAACGATGGAAGAGAATAAATCTTATAATGTAAATAAAGTAGGACAAATCAAAGCACTAAATTCTGGAGTTAAGCCATCGGTTCATCATAAAAGTGGTTCAAGTGCAGATAAACATTTAGATAAGACATATACTGTGCGTAAAACAAAAGTTAAAAATGGCGAACAATATTTCTTACTACAAGATAACTTAAAGAAAACACCTATTGGTTGGTGTAAAGGTGAAGATTTAGAACTTAAAGACGTATCACCTGAAACAAGACAACAAAAAACGTACCACGTTAAACCAAATAACAGTGGTTTATATTCTGTACCATCAGGTTCTAAGAAACAACAAATTGATCGTTTACAAAACGTTGATTCACCGCAGTTCAAGTCTTCAAAATCAGTTAACGTTAATAATGATAAATATCATTACGGACATGTTAACCAAAAATTAGGTTGGATGGCTGATAAAGACTTAACAGAAGTGCCTGATACTAACGCGTACGGTGTAGCTAATAGTAATTCTCAAGGTGTAACAGGTACGGATTCTACTTCAAATCCTAAAACACCTTACGAAGAAGATTATGTTATAACAAACCAATGGGGTTATTTCTTTAAGAACTTAGGTGATAAAACACCTGCTGGTAGTTTAAAGGACCACCATTTAACACTATTCGCTGTATTCGAAAAAGCAACATTTAACGGCGAAGTATGGTATCACGGTGCTTTAGCTGATGGTACTAAAGTATGGATTAAAGCTAAGGATCTTAAACTAGACTTAGAAAATATTTATTACTCACCTTATTCATTAGATGAAGCATACAATACGCAAACGCAATTAAATCCACCACCTCAACTACACGAAAGTGGTCGTGATTGGGAAGATGCTTCTGAGGAAGACATCATTCCTAGGATGGATACAACACAACTTAAGCAAGATGAAGCCCAAAGATATCAGTTTTTACGCTTAAATAAAACTCAATTTTTATCAGCTGAGGAGTTAAATCAATTGCTTGAAGGTCAAGGCGTATTAGAGGGTCAAGGCCAAGCTTTTAAACAAGCGGCTACTGACCACCACATTAATGAAATCTACTTAATTTCACACGCCCTTCTAGAAACAGGTAAAGGGACATCTGAACTAGCTAATGGCGGATATGTGGATGAAAATAATCAGGTCGTTACGAACGATGAATCTAAGAAGTTCTATAATATGTATGGCATTGGTGCAGAAGACCAAGATCCAATCCGTCTCGGATTAAAAACTGCTGAAGAAAATGGATGGGATTCTGTTTCAAAAGCAATTATCGGTGGTGCAGAATTCATATCAAATAATTATGTGAAGCAAGACCAAAATACGTTATATCGTATGAGATGGAACCCTCATGCACCAGGTATGCATCAATATGCGACAGATGTTAAATGGGCAGAACATAATGCGAAACGTATGAAAGAATACTATGACCAAATTGGTCGTACTGGAAAGTATTTCGATGTAGACCTTTATCGCGTATAAGCGTACAAAATAAGTAAACATTGTTAATTAAGTAAAAGGACGTAGGACTCCTCATAAGTCCCACGTCCTTTTACTCATTATAATTAATTTTTTTAATTAGTATCGATAATTTCAAAATATCTTCTTGAGTAAGCTGCGCACATTTCTTCTCAAGATACATCAGTCTTTCTGCTTGTAATTGCTCTACAATAAAGCGCCCTTTCTTACTTAATGCTAAGATATTACATCTTTTATCATATTCAGATTGTTTGCTGGTAATCCATTTTGAAGCAACAAGTTTCTTAATCCATCTTGAAACAATAGATTGTTCCTTATTGATTCGCATAGTTAAATCATACTGTGATAGGTTCTGGAATTTATAAAGTGTACGGAGTAATTCAAGTTGTTCTAGCGTCAAATTAAGTCGTTGTCCGAAGCGTTTATCTACAATCATCATGGTGTCAGTGAAATGCATCAAATTTTCATTAAGTTGTTTATACATAGTTGTCGTCTCCATAATCACATATAATTTTATTTATTATAAAATCATTCAACACATTTTACAACTTAAACTTTAAATTAGTGAAACCTTTGCATTTTAAAGGGCTTTATAATAAATTAACTATGATACAAAAGAAAACAAGGAGTATTCCGATGACACAGAATCATAAAAGAGACTACTATTTCGATAACGCCAGAGCATGGCTCATCTTTCTAGTAGTTTTTGGGCATGTTGTTAGACCTCATTTAGAAAGTGACAAAATACTTACAACACTTTATCTATTTATTTATAGTTTTCACATGCCTACATTCTTATTTATATCTGGCTATTTTGCTAAAAAGGCAGGCCAAGAAGGTTACTTAGAAAAGGTTGGTAAAAAACTTTTAGCACCTTATGTAATTTTCTTTTCATTCTTTTCAATTTATTATTATTTCACAGGAAAGAATGCCAAAATTGAATTAGATCCATTTGATCCTATATTCGCACTATGGTTTTTACTTACACTATTCTTCTTTAATGTCATTTTGATTGTAGTTAAACAATTTAAACCGATTTATGTGTTAGTTGGATCAATTATCTTATCTGTTTTTGCTGGGTTTTCAACAGACATAAATGGCTTCTTAAGTGTATCGCGAACTGTAGTTTTCTTCCCTATCTTTTATGTAGGGTACTTAATGTCTAAATCTCAAACTACACACTTACAAAGTAAAAAATGGCTTCCCGCTTCAATTGGTGTACTAGCGATATTATTCATAGCTTACTGGATTCATCCGATCAACTCGTCATGGTTACTTGGTAGTTCACCTTACAAAGATGTGAGCGTTGTGAATGCTATATGGAGTCCGTTAAAACGCTTGGTTCTTTACGGTATCATCTTTAGTTCAATGTTCGCCTTCTTAAATTTAATGTCTAAAAATAAAAAATGGTATACGTATATCGGTACAAGAACGCTTTATGTATACTTGTTACACGGCATTTTCGTTGGCGTCTTAAGAGGCTTTGAAATTAAGCCATTTACAGATAACTTACTTATCGAAACACTATATATCATAGCTATTTCTACTTTTATCGTCTGGCTACTATCTACTGACTTTATAGCTAAATGGACGAACCCTATCATTAACTTAAAGTCACCATCTAATTTTAAACCAAAATCATAATACCTGAATAACGTGCATGTTGACGTGTAACTTGTTAAAATACAGACACTATCGCATGCGCGTTTTTATTTTACAAAGGGGTAATGGATATGAAATTAGAACTAAATCAACATTCTCGCTTTTTAAAAGCACCTAGTATTAGACAATTCTCTAATAGAATTAAACATATTGATGATTGTGTAAATTTGACGATTGGCCAACCAGACTTTCCAATGCCTGAAGTCGTTAAAGAGGCATACATAAATGCGATTGAACGCGATCAAACAACTTATTCACATAACAAAGGCTTAATTGAAGCTCGCGAAGCCGTAGCTAACTTTCTAAGAAGACGATATAACATCGAATATGACGCTGAAGAAGAAATCATCATTACTAACGGCGCGAGTGAAGCTTTAGATACGTCATTACGATGTATCATTGAACCTGGCGATGAGATTATTGTGCCTGGCCCTGTATATGCTGGGTATATCCCTCTCATTCAAACGCTTGGCGGGGTAGCTGTTTATATTGATACTAAAGAAACGGATTACAAGGTAACGCCAGAAGCAATAAAGTCTCATGTGTCTGATAAAACGAAAGCGATACTTTTAAATTATCCTACGAATCCTACGGGTGTTATCTTAACGGAACAGGAAGTCGCTAACCTTGTAGATGTCCTTAAGCATTTAGAGATATTTATTATAAGCGATGAGATTTACGCTGAGAATACCTTTAAAGGTCAACATACGTCGTTTGGTCAGTTTAAAGATA
>NZ_JH815593.1:925540-935983 GCF_000298075.1 Staphylococcus massiliensis CCUG 55927
TTCGCGACCAATTATTAATCATTAATGGCTTAAGTAAATCACATTCAGCTACAGGTATCCGTATCGGATTTTTAATCGGACCGGCTTACCTAATTGAAAAGTTAACGTTCATGCATGCTTATAACTGTATATGCGCTAATGTTCCTGCTCAACATGCATGTATCGTTGCGTTAAATGAGGCAATAGAAGCACCTAAAGCGATGAATAAAGCTTATATAGAAAGACGCGATTACGTTAAGAAACGATTAGTTGAAATGGGGCTTGAACTAAATGCTGAGCCAGAAGGCGCATTCTATATCTTCCCTAGCATTAAACATTTCATGGAAGACGATTTTGATTTCTGTGTTCAAGCTTTAGAAAATCATCACGTAGCTCTAGTTCCTGGATCTGCTTTCACAGATGCTGGTAAAGGACATATTCGTATTTCTTATGCGTATGAAATGCCTCAACTCGAAGAAGGTATGAATCGCTTAGAAGCGTTTTTAAATACCTTTAAATAATCTAACTAGGCTCGTTTGTGAAAAGACGTCACGGTAAATGCGTGACGTCTTTATTAATATATGATTTACACCTTACCAGTGCGTCCTTTAAATGATTTTTTTATCGGCTATTAGCAACTTTAAGTGATTATTTCCTTCTTATTCAAACTAGTAGCCCTACTTTCATCAAAAATAAAAAAGCGCCACATCCAAATGAGTGGCACCTTTCAAAATCGTATTAAGGGAATTTTGGGAACTGATCGAAATCTGGACGACGTTTCTCTTTAAATGCATCGCGTCCTTCTTTAGCTTCGTCAGATGTGTAATATAATAATGTCGCATCTCCAGCGAATTGTTGTAAACCGGCTAAGCCGTCTGTATCAGCGTTCATAGCAGCTTTTAAGAATCTTAAAGCAGTTGGTGAATGTTCCATCATTTCTTTACACCATTGAACTGTCTCATCTTCTAATTGCTCATAAGGCACTACAGTGTTTACTAAGCCCATATCAAGCGCTTGTTGTGCATCATATTGACGGCATAAGTACCAAATTTCACGTGCTTTCTTATGACCAACGATACGAGCTAAGTAACCTGAACCGTAACCAGCATCAAATGAACCTACCTTAGGACCAGTTTGACCAAATCTAGCGTTATCAGCAGCAATTGTTAAATCACAAACGATGTGTAATACATGACCGCCACCTATTGCATAGCCACTAACCATCGCAACTACAGGTTTTGGAATAACGCGAATTAATCGTTGAAGATCTAATACGTTAAGACGTGGAATTTGGTCATCTCCTACGTAACCGCCATGACCACGAACTTTTTGGTCTCCGCCTGAACAGAATGCTTTTTCACCTTCACCAGTCAAGATAATTGTACTGACGTTTTGATCATCACGCGCTCTTGAAAAGGCATCGATCATTTCTTGTACAGTTTTAGGTGTGAAAGCATTACGTACCTCAGGTCGATTAATCGTGATTTTAGCAATACCTTCGAAGAATTCATATTTTATTTCATCATACTCTTTTAATGTTTCCCATTGACGTGTCATTGTCGTCCTCCTAATGTAAATGTTAATACTATTGTATCAAAATTGGCTTTATCTTCCACGTGAACCGTATGGCCTGCATCCTTAATTACTGAAACATCACTTTGAGGTAATAATTGCTCCATCTTTTCAGCTATAGAAACAAACTTTTCATCAAGTTCACCTACAATAATCTTTACAGGTACTTCGATATTTTTGATGTCATTCCACAGATTAGGCATTGAACCTGTCCCATAATCGCGCAGTGCTTTTGCTAATTTAACGGGATCTTGTTTCATTCGATTACGTCGGATTGCCTCTCTCGTCTCCTTATTTAAGCTTTGTTGAGATGCGAAAAGCGGTAACTTCTCCCAATCATTCACAAAAACTTCAAGTCCTGCAATTTCTAGAACTTTCGCTCGTGCTTCATCAACCTTAACGCGTTCTTCACGGTCAGATTCCCCTTTAATGCCTGGAGACGTACTCTCAAGAACTAGCCCTTTGAGCAACGCTTTGCCGTGTAACGCATAGTACATTGCTACGCGTCCACCCATCGAATAACCGTGTAAATATAAGTCATACATATCATATTGTTCTAATATTTGATCAAGCTCATGCGTTATCATCTTGAAATCCCAAGTCATAGTTAAATCAGAGGTATCTTCCCCGTGACCAGGTAAATCTATGGTCATCACGTTAACTTTCTCTTTAAAGCTTTCTACATCGTCTTCATAAGTTGTACCATCACTTATAAAACCGTGGAGTAACACGAGTAATTGATTCGTTTTAGCTTTAGATTCATAAAAATTATAATGTAGCATTAATTACCTCACCCATTTTCTTATATAACGCTTCGTGTTGACGTTGATTTTCGTCTCGATTCGTTTGGATTTCAATAATATTTGCATGTAACTTAGGTAAGTCTAAATGTTTAAAAGTTTCTATTTCATTCATAACTTGATAATTAAAATCATACAAGTAAGCGGTATGCTTAAAGTCAAGACCAGTTGGCGTGCCAAATAATCGCTCAAAGTAGTCATTCGCCTCTTTATGTTGAGGTAGATAATTAAAAATGCCGCCCCCATCGTTGTTAAGAAGAACGATGTTCAGATTGATGTCGTTCAATTTCGCCATAAGTAGACCATTCATATCATGATAAAATGCTAAATCTCCAATAAGTAGTGTGACGTCTTTATGAACAGCCATTCCTAACGCAGTCGAAACAACACCATCGATGCCATTAGCACCGCGGTTAGCATAGACGTTTATTTTTTGCTTAAGTAACAGAGTATCCACGTCTCGAATCGGCATACTGTTACTTACAAATAGATTGGAACCTTCAGGCAACTTATCGATTAAATGACTTACATAAGCTGCTTCATCACTACCAGTTTCTTTAAATTCTTCAAGCTCTATTTGCGCAAGTTGATTGTATTCTTGCCATTGTTTTAAAAACGATGGACGTTTAGTTGCTTTTAAATGATGTAGAGATTTAAAGAAATCATTAATACTTATCTCATAAGTCACATCTGGCGCTTTAGGAAAGGCGTCTGGATAGTCCGATTCTTGAACTAAAATTTGAAAAGCGCGAGATTTCTTTAACCATTGATTAAGTTTTTTAGAGATGACTGGTCGCCCTACTCTGATGACAAAGTTTGCTTCAAAGTCTAAACCTGAACGCATCAATAAATCATAAGAAGTAATGAGATTTTGATGTTCAGTATGTCGTAATTCAGATAATGGGTCCGCTAATATAGGTAAGTCATGAATTGTCGCGAATGTTAATAAATCATTAGCTTCCTGATGTTGAATGTCACCTACAATAATCAGACCTTTAGGCTGACTCAGATACGCCTCTATATTTCGAATATCAACTGTTTGGTGAACGTTCGAAATCATTTTTGATTCAGAAAGTAATAAGTGACCTTGAGTGAGATCAGGTGTCAATGGCTCTCTAAACGGTAGATTAAAATGAATAGGCCCCATATGTGTACCTTTTAAATGACAGCTCGCTTTTTGAAGTTGATACGAAATTGTTTCCATCATTTGAGGCTGTCCATCGGCAATTGGGAAATCAAATGCATAGCGTACATAGTTTTGAAACATATCGACTTGATCAATCGCTTGAGGAGCACCAACGCCTCTTAGTTCATGCGGTCGATCACTTGTTAAAACGATCAATGGTAAGTGACTAATCGCACATTCTGCTACTGCTGGTACATAATTCGCAGCAGCAGTACCAGAAGTACATAGCACTGCAACTGGTCTATTACTCCCTTTAATTAATCCTAGAGCAAAGAATGCAGCACTACGTTCATCTGGATGAATCCAAGTTTTAATATTAGGATGCATTTCACACGCAATCGCTAATGGTGTAGATCTTGAACCAGGACTAACAACGATTTCTCGCATTCCATAAGCATATAATTCAGAAACAAATTTAAATACTTGTTCTGTTAAATGTTGTTTGTGATTAGACATATTGTTCTACTCCTAATGCCTTCATCATAGGCATAAATTTCAATGCCGTTTCTTCGATTTCCTTTTCAGGGATAGAATCGTATACAATCCCACAACCTGCAAATAGTAATGCGCCAACATCTTTAATTAACATTGAACGTATTGCAACGATAAATTCACAATCGTTATACACATCTATGAAACCGACCGGTGCACCATAGAGCCCTCTCGTTCCGAATTCATGTTTTTCAATAAATTCAAGCGCTTTTTCTTTAGGAAAGCCCCCTAACGCAGGTGTTGGGTGTAAACGATCAATTAAACTAATGTATCCTTTAGTAGATAAAGGTCCTTTAAACTCAGTCAATAAGTGATACAGATGATCGTTTTTAAGCAACTTCGGTTCTTTATTATAATCGATAGATTCAATGTAAGACTCTGTATCTTCAAGTATGCTATCAACGACGAATTGATGTTCTTGTAAATTTTTAGGATCATTTAGAAAGTCTTCAATTTGCTTTAGATCCTCTTCTTCATCAAAACTACGCTTAATTGTACCTGCGATGGCTTTAGTCTTGAGCACACCATCTTTAACGCGCATAAGTTGTTCTGGCGTTTGAGATAAGAAGGTATCTTCACCTGATTCTAATACAAATAGATAGCTATTCTTTTCATTCTCTAGTGCTTGATTAATAACAGTGTAAACAGGAATATCTTCTTCAAAGCGCACAATACGACGTCTTGCAAGAACTACTTTTTCGTCTTCATTCATAGCATTTACTACATCAGACACGATATCTTTCCATTCATCTTTAAAGATATCTTCAATACGTTTAACATCTGAAATCGGTTTAAGAGGCTCTTTTTCTGCATTTAAGACACGCTTAATTTCCGCTTTTAAATCCTCCATTGAAAAGTCCTCTTTAGAAACGGTGTATGTGATATAAGTTTGATCTTCTTCAAATGAAATTAATACTTCTGGTAATACAAAGTGGTTTAAACCAAAACGGCGCCAACGGTCATCTTTTTGATGCGAAGAAAATTGAAATCCGCCGCAGATCTTTAAATGGTGATATTCTGATTCAAAATGTATTAAATTGATATTTGATTTATATTTTAACCACTCTTCAAAAATGGATTGTTTGTTTTCGATATGATTAGAAAACGTTTGAGCAACACGATAACCGAAAAATGCAGATTGCCCACCATTTTCACGAAAATAAAATCGATTCCCCTTATCTTCCTCTGTTAATTGGAATAAAGCAATTGGGTCTATCGCTTTGTTTAATGCCAATTCAACAGAAACGATCTTTTTATTATTATGATATATTTGATCGATGATTTCACTTTCTCTGACATCGACAGTCATACATTTCACTTCTTTCATAGACATCTTCTCATACTCATTTATTGTATCATTTTTAAACATTGTTGTGTGTGCCGTTGCTTGATTTACTTGAACTGAAGTCAATATACATTGACCATGTATATGAATTTTCTTATACTTAATTTGTAAATCGATAAATAAGAGGTATTATAATATGACAAATTATCATAAAGAGCATTCAAAGCTACGTAAGTATTGGATGTTAATGCGTCCACATACACTTACGGCAGCTATTGTTCCTGTATTGGTAGGAACTGCCATTGCCAAGTTATATTTACTTGGTGGCGAAGATCATTTAAGACTTGATCTAATCCTAGCAATGCTTATCGCTTCACTCCTTATCCAAGCCGCTACGAATATGTTTAATGAGTATTTTGATTACAAAAAAGGGTTAGATGACCATACCTCTGTTGGTATTGGTGGTGCTATTGTGCGAGATGGCATGTCACCTAAACTTGTAATGAATCTTGCTATTCTCTTCTATATTATTGCTGCGATACTTGGTATCTATTTAGCTAGTCAAAGCTCGTTTTGGATTATTCCTGTAGGCGTCTTATGTATGGCGGTCGGTTATTTATATACAGGCGGACCGTTCCCTATTTCATGGACACCATTTGGTGAAATTTTCGCAGGTGTATTTATGGGTATGTTCATTATCCTACTTGCTTTCTTTATCCAAACAGGTAACATACAAACTTATGCGATTTGGTTAAGTATTCCAATCGTGATTACAATTGGGCTAATCAATATGGCTAATAATATTAGAGACCGTAAAAAAGATAAAAGAAGTGGACGACGTACTTTACCAATTTTACTAGGTAAGAAGTTATCAGTTTTACTCATGGCGTTTATGTATTTAGTCGCTTATCTATGGGTAATTTACACGGTTATCTTTAAACCTGGTGGCTCATTCTTTTATTTACTCGTATTATTATCTTTCCCATGGCCAATCAAAGTTATTAGACGCTTCCAAAGATTCGACCGTCCAGAAACTATGATGCCTGCTATGGCAGCAGCTGGTAAGTTAAATACGTTCTTTGGTTTATTATATGCTCTAGGTATTTATATTAGTGCACTACTTGGTGGCGCATAATTTATAACAAGAATTAAGCCAGTATCCATCGTTTAGATTGGATACTGGCTTTTTTATATGAAGTGAAATTTTAAGCGTAATATTAAGCTTCCTCAACTTGCTTGACTTGATGGCGTTCATTAAAGAATTGTCGATAACTTAAATATGTAGCACATAGCGCACACATAATCGTCGCTGTAGTATGAATAAAGACTACCATAAGCTGAAATTTAATCGCTTCAAGTGGAGGTACACCTGCGATAATCAGACCTGTCATCATTCCTGGAATTGAAACTAATCCGTATGTTTTAACTGAATCAATTGTAGGTACTATCGCAACTTTGACGCTTTCTCGAATAACTTGCTTAGATGATAAATAAGGCGTAGCACCGAGGGCTAATTTTGACTCTATTAATTCTCTATCCTTTTTAAAAGTACGGTCTAGATTTTGATAAGCTAAATTGATGGCGATCATGCCGTTACTTCCGAGCATACCCGCTACTGGAATAACTTCATTAGCATTAAAATCAATGGCTCCTGTTATTAAAACGAAACTTAAAGACAAGACACCACCTACTAGCATGGAAACTAACGAAATCCAAAAGACGTGTTTAACAAGACTTGAAGCTCGATTAACCGTATTCCAAGCAGCATTCACCATGATGACCAATGTAAGTACTATGATTAACCATGGTTCTTCGACTTTGAAAACGTAGTCTAGAATTAATCCAATTAAAAGTAGTTGTACTACAGCACGAATACTCGCAATAATTAAGTCTTTAGAAATGTTAAGTTTTTCTTTATATGAAACTAATATTGGTATTAATAAAAGTAAAGCAGTTAAAGCTAATGACGCAGTACTCACTTTAATACCTCCTCATGCGTTATTTCGCCAGCATCGATTGTGATACGCTTTTCAAATTGACGATGACTTTGATTCGTATCATGTGTAATCCAAAGGAGTGCCACGCCCTTTTGATTTAATTCGAAGATGTGCTTTTCAATATTTATTTGATTCTGTTCATCTAAAGCACTTGTTGATTCGTCAAGAAGCAACACATCTGGTGTATACATGAGCTGTCTTGCTATTGTAATACGTTGTTTCTCCCCACCTGATAAGTTTGCTACCTTGTCACATAAGTCGTAACGACCTAAACCAACCTTTTGTAACAAACCATATGCGCGGTCTTCATTAAAGGATTCTTTTCGAATGATCGACGGGAAAATAAGGTTATCTTTTATAGTTTCTCCAAATAAGGACGGGGCTTGTGGTAAATAACTGACGTGCTGCCTTAGTTTCTCAGGTTGATATTGATCATATGTCTTTCCTTTAAAGTAAATCTCACCTGAGGTAACTGAGATTAAATTTGAAATCGCACGTAATAATGTACTTTTACCACTACCTGAAGGTCCAACGATTGCGATTGAGCTACCTTTTTCAATGGTTAAATTAATATTCTTTAGAATTTTACGTTGATCTGTCTGATATGACACGTTTTTGAGTTCTAACATAACATCTGCCTCTCAAAATTTATTCAATATAACACTACCCTACTTCAAGTAATCTTATCATATTAACGTGCATTAACTTTAGACTGTAAGAATATCTTCAAAATTTAAGTTAAATACCTTTTTATACCATTTTTATAAGTAATAAGACCTAAGTATTAATTAAACGTTTTACAGTAAGGGTATACAAGAAATATGAACATGTCTTAAGGAGGTGACAGTCATGGTTGTAAATAAAGTCATCTATATTATTTTAGCTCTATTTTTAGGAAGCTTTGGTGTTCATAAGTTCTATGCGGGTCGCCCAATGCAAGGTATCCTCTATATTCTTTTCTTATGGACAGGTATCCCTCATATCTTAGCTATAATTAGTGCAGTATTAGTAGCGTTAACACCTGCGGATCAATATGGTAATGTACGCATTTAATGCATACTAAAAAGTGCGCCCACTTCTGTGGACGCACTTTTTTTAATTTGATTTGAGTTCTTTTATAACGTCATCTTTTATAACAGGTCCAAGTGAACGTGCAAATGAATCAGTCATATGATTAGAATCAAAGTAAACGAAGATATTACCTCGTACAGCTTGGAATTTATTTTCAGGTGCGATGTATTTATTGTAATCATAATAACTTACACCTTTAATTTCTTTCGGTTTACATTGTTCTTCACCCATAATACGCGTAACATCTTTCTCCCAATCTGAATCCTTTTCATATTGTTCTACAGCATTACGCTTCAATCTCGGATTGTCACGTACAGCAAAAATTAGAATATCTAAATCATGCATTTTTTTAAATTGCTTTTCAAATCCTTTAGGAACACCTTGACTGCCCTCATTGCCTGCCATAGATACATTGGCATTTGTAAATAATAAATCAAATTCATCTTTATGCGCTTTAATATATCGGTTTACATTAATCATCCATTCATTTACTGAAGGAGATTGGTGTGCGGCTGAGAATTGCGCGCCTGCTTTACCTAAGTGGGTGATTTTGATATCTTCATCATCCGCAAACTCTTGTAAAGCGCCTAACCAATGACTTGAGTGAGAGCCACCGACTAATAAGATATTATACTTAGGGCTTTCAGTGTCTCCGTATTAGATTACTTTGGCGTCGTTACCTTTAAAGTCCATACCACCGTCGCCATATGCATCTGACTTATCTTTTTTAACGTTAGCGATATTTGGAATTGGTTCTTTTTCCGTATAATCTTTTTCATCTGCTAACGCTCCTGTATAAGTATCGTTTGGTAAGGATTTATCATCAGGTCCTGCCATAGATACCATCACATAGTAAACCATGCCACCAATGATTAATAAATTAAGCGCAAACATTGGGATAAGTTTTTTCTTAGATGACTTGTTTTTATTTCGAAGTGGCTTTTCAATAAATTTAGTCATAAGAAAACTTAACGCAATAGACGCTAGGATAATTAAAATACCATGCAATGTTGAAGGTTGTTCAGCAATATTATATTTATAGAATGCTAAGATGACCCAGTGCCATAAATAGATACCGAACGAAATGCCACCTAATTTAACGAAGGGCTTTGAACTTAATAAACGCTCTACGCCAAACTTAGATGCATGGTTACCTGATATAAGGATAAATAACGCGCATACCATAGGCCATAGTGCGATGTAACCTGGGAACATGGTTGATACATCGAATAAGATACCTGTTAAGATGAGCCCAATTAAACCGATCCATCCTAAAATATTACCTATAATTTTAGGTAGCTTAATCTTGGATAGGTTCATACATAACAAGCCGCCTAGCGCGAACTGCCAAATTCGAGCTAATGGGTTAAAGTATGCGAATGGTTGGTTCACACTTGTTTGATACACTGAGAAACTAAATGAAGCGATAAATAAAATAAGTAATACGATATTGATTAATGTGCTCGCACGCTTCATGCTTAATTTCTTAACGATAAAGATTATTATCGTGAAAAGTAAAAACCAAATTATGTAAAACTGTCCTTGAATAGACATTGCCCAAAAGTGTTCTACGGGCGTTTTCATTTCTTCCTTGTTTAAATAATCTGTGTTGGAAAATGCAAGTTGTAAATTCTGGAAGTAAAATAGTGAAGCTATGATTTCTTTAGTGGTCTTCTCTAAGATGGATTTAGGTAGAATAAAAAATGATGCTACTGTAACTGTAAATAAGATTGTGAGTACGCTTGGAAGTAGTCGCTTCATGAGGTTTCCGAAATACTGAAACGGTGATATGTAACCTAGTTTGTTAACCTTCGAAATAATAGAAGTGGTTATAAGGAAACCTGATATGACGAAGAAGACGTCTACACCGCCTGATACACGACCGAGCCAGATGTGATAAATGGCGACCAACATCGCTGCGACAATTCGTACCCCTTCAATCTCTGGTCTAAATTTTCTTTCAACATCAATATGTATGTCTCTATCTGTTATATTGATACCTCCCAGAATATCGTATCATAAATAAAAAAATCTTAATATCTTTAAAGATATTAAGATTCC
>NZ_JH815593.1:937542-1072377 GCF_000298075.1 Staphylococcus massiliensis CCUG 55927
GAAATCTTAATATCTTTAAAGATATTAAGATTCATCAGGAAGTACGGAAACGGAGGGATTCGAACCCTCGCGCCGCTCTCGCGACCTACACCCTTAGCAGGGGCGCCTCTTCAGCCAACTTGAGTACGTTTCCATGGCTCCACAGGTAGGACTCGAACCTACGACCGATCGGTTAACAGCCGATAGCTCTACCACTGAGCTACTGTGGAATAATTATTAATTTTTTCGAGCACAAGTATTATTATAACAATAGTATGGCATATTTCAAGGATTTTCTTAAAAAAATTAACGGAAAATTTACACTTCCATGATAAAATTCCCGTTAACTTTACAACTTGAATTAAATCTTCATATTATTAAGATTGTAAGATGGAATAATGCGTCAACGCTTCAAATAAATTGAGTTGTGATTTGGAGTAATCAATCGAGTTATCAGGATCGTTCTTCAATAATCTCGCATGTTTATCCATTAAATAGTAGTAATAGATACAGTTCATGTACTGATGTCTCATGCTATGATACGAAATATTAACATTGATTGATTCTAAATTTGAGAAGTAAACTTTGCATTTAGCCCCTTTTAATGGCTTAATGTCTTCGAGATAATGGATATTAATCCATGTGTTTTCAAATGAGCGGTCTGAATGTGTAGGAAAGAAATAAGTAGGAAATAATGGCGTTAATAAGATTGGGGTTTTGTTCGAAATTTCAGTGAGCCGTTTCGTCTGCATTTTACGACCTAGATATGTGTCACCATAAAATTTGCACGATCGTTCAATAATACGTCTCACTCTCGAATCAACGATTTCATGGTGCTTAGAGTAGCGCATCACTTCTGTTTGATGACTTGGTATATGCCCGATAAACACTGGCCGTACAACCATATCCCCACGCCGAATAATATAGCCCATGGGTATTCGCCCTCCTTTCGAAAAGACTCGAATATAAAAAGGTACAGCCACATACACCCTTTTATATTCTAATTTAATTTTATAATCAAATTAAATAAAGTCAAGCGAAACTTTTAGTGTTATATTACAACTTAAATATTCGAAATGTCAGAATATTCATTGATTTTAGAATATAGCGCTTGTATAATATCAATAAATAAAGAAAGGAGCTTTTGCTAATGAATCACGAAACCAATGTTAAATATAATACGCTAGAAACCTTTGTCACAACGATAAACGATTTAGGGGTTGAACTTATCATCGAAGCATCTTTAAAGGAAGTACGTAAGAAGCAATTACGTCAGCTTATCGATGACGCTTTAGTCGAAAAGAACGAGCAAGATTTCAATCGTTATACAAATGAATACAAGCAATTGGAGGCTACTCAAATTGGATAACTCATGCTCGATTTCCAAATTATAAAAGGTCTATTCACTGACGACTTACAAGTGAATAGACCTTAATTTATTATGATATCAATTCAATAATCTCGTCGCGATCGATATCCCCAAAGTAATGGTATAAATCATAAGACTGCCATGCTTGTTTAATATCTTGATATGAATGTGGCACTTCAATTAATGCTTCCTCAAGATCATTGACATCTTGTTCACCAAAGAAGTCACCAAATATCTTCGCATGTTTAATTTTACCTTTCTGTACATCAAGTTTCACTTGTAAAAAGCCCTTCTCAAACTTATGTGCACGCTCGAAATTGTATTTCGGATTCTTACCATAATTCCAATCCCAATTACGATACTTTTCATTACTTAAAGCTTCAATTTGAGCCCAATCTTCTTTCGTAAGCTGATACGTCTCAACTTCACGCTCGCCGAAAATCGTCTTGATAATGATTGCTTTGAAGTCATCGATTGTAATTGGTTCTTCTAGAAAATCTACAATATTCGCGACACGTTTTCGAACAGACTTAATCCCCTTAGATTTAATCTTCGCTGGGTTTACAGTTAACGCTCTTGAAACTTCATCAAGATTACTGTTTAACATTAAAGTCCCGTGACTAAACATACGTTTCTTTACCTTTACCATCGCATTACCAGATATCTTCTGATCGCCAACTTGAATATCATTGCGACCTGTAAGTTCCGCTTCTACACCAAGCTCATTCAATGCCGTTACAATAGGCTCTGTAAACTTCTTAAAGTTATGGAAGCTGTTACCATCATCATCTGTAATAAAACTAAAATTTAGATTACCGAAATCGTGATACACAGCGCCGCCACCTGAAATACGACGCACAACATCAATACCATGTTCTTTAATATATGCTTGATTAACCTCTTCAATCGTATTTTGGTTCTTACCAATTATAATTGATGGTCGGTTAATGTAGAACAAGAAATAGTCATGGTCACTTGGTAAATGTTTAAGCACGTATTCTTCCATAGCTAAATTTAGCGTTGGATCTGTTATATTTTCGTTATCGATGAATTTCATCTTGACCACTCCTTTATAAGTCTTACTTCTATTTATGACTCAAATCCCTTAAAAAAGCCAATTTTAAACATTCACATTTGACAAATCTTTAAAAATCTGATTTTAAGGTGTAAAAAAGACGGATTATAGTTTATTTACCAGAACTTTTTTAGTACAATATAGATTAGTTATAAATTTTAGGAGGACGCAAAATGACGATTGCAGAAGTTGGAAATATTGTAGAATTTTATGATGGTTTAAGAGGTCGTGTTGAAAAGATCAATGATAACTCAGTTATAGTAGACTTAACAATTATGGATAATTTCAATGATTTAGAGCTACCAGAGAAAACTGTAATTAATCATAAGCGTTATAAAATTGTAGAACAAGAAGGATAATTACATGAAGCACATCACAAAACCATTGATTTGGTTTATCGTAAGTTTTATCATTTTTCATATTATATTAATGTTGATGCACGGTGAACACAAAGTATATTGGTTCTTGTATACCGGCATCATGTTAATCGTTGGTATTAGTTACATTTTCTATCAACGTGATATTAACTCGAAACGCCTACTACCTTCAATTGGCGTCGGGTTTCTAGCAAGTATAGCGTTAATTCTATTACAAGTTATACTATCATTTATCACGAAATATTTGAGTTATAATTCACTTATCAAAACGTTAGCTTCTACTGGCGTCATTTATAAATGGCAACTTTTAATTACGCTATTATTTGCGATTCCATGTCATGAATTATACATGCGCACAGTACTTCAAAAGGAGCTTATCAAGATTATTCCAAACAAATGGATCATTATGGTCATTGTAGCCATAGCTTCAAGTTCATTATTCATCTATTTAGATAAATGGTGGCTTGTGCTATTTATCTTCGTGTCACAACTACTGTTAGCGTTTAGCTATCATTACACACGTCGCATTATCACAACAGTTATCGCTCAAGTTGTGTCCGTAATACTTATCCTGATGATCCATGGATTATAGTATGTCATTCACACGAAACTTTCTCTTTTTTGAAAAGCCATTTCAAATAAACAAATCTTAAAGCATTCAAATATGTCTTCTATTCATGAAAAGTCCTTGCGTTAAAATGATACATACGCAAGGGCTTCGTTTTATATCTAAAGCTTTAATTAAGGTACAAAGTTCATTCAGTGAGGTAATTATTATAGATAATACAATTCCTAAACAGCTGACTCCTAGACATTTATTAAACAAAGTAGCATTGCTACTTTGTAAGTCCAACTAACAAACTGAAGTTTGAGTTGGACTAAACAGGAAAGCAAGCTATTTAATGAAATTGGTTAATATCTTATAGGGCTTTTCAAAAAGGGGGACGCTACTCAACTTATATAAAGCATTCTGACTTAAGCGTTTCCTTAATTAACTCAGGCATTGACTTCTTGCCATGCTCATGAATCACATGGTCCTGGAATAAATGCGCGTAATTACGATAACAATAATCCGTCATACTGATACGGTAGTGATGATCCAGATTAATATTCTTCAGCGTCACGCGGTTAAACATCGGTTTATCGAGGTCGACATCATACGTTACGCCTTCGAAGAACGGAAATAGCGTCGTATCCATATGATTCAGCACAACCTTGCCTGCCTCGTTCTCTTCAATATGCGACACAGCATACTCAAGCATTGTTAGAATGCTCTGACCGCTAATCGTAATATCAAGCGGCTTATCAGGATGTGGATACGAATTATAAATATCCTCATTCGTAAGCTTACCTGACAGGCCCTTCACGTTTGAGTTTGCGACGTGAACGCATGTAATATTACGGTCGAATTGACGACGCATACTCTTATGAAGCAGCTGAATGAATGCATGCGACGATTTAAACAGGGCATCAAAGTCATCTACACTAAAGTTAATATGATTCATCGTGACATATTCCTGAGACCAGTGGCGAACCGCTTTACGATCAAAGTACGTTAGGTCCAACAACGTTTCGTCCTCTTCATACGCATTTAAATCGACAATTTTCGGCTTTACTTCAACGAGTTCAATTGAATTCGTACGTTTCTTAAATAGGATTTCGACGTGAATAAGATGTTCGGCATTCTGACCCGCTTGTACATAAACAGTGCCTTGGTCTTCACCAATCGTTGTTTCGTGTTGATTGCCGGTGATAATCAAGTCGATAACACCTATTTGATGCATGAGCTTCTCAGCTTCGTTAATCTTACGTTCGCGCTCCGTGTCGTGTCGACGCATCTTATATAGGCCACCGTGATACAAGACAATCATGTAATCCGGTTCTTCTTTCTCATGAATATAGCGTAACCATTGCTTCGCGATAAACATCGTCTTCTCAATCTTAACGTCTTCCACCATTTCGGCATATTCTTTCTCCATTAAACCATCAGACGTTAAGCCAACTATAGCGACCTTAATGCCGTCAAAATTTTTAATCGTATAAGGTGTCGAGAAGTATGGTTCTTTCGTTACGCGATATTCAATATTCGCAGACAACCAAGGAAAGCGTGATAACGCAACAGAACGATTTAAATATGTAAGCCCGAATTTAAATTCCTTAGCACTAATGCCACTTGCATCGTACTCAAGCGCGTTCATCAACTTAATCATCGGGTGTCTCTTATAAGGCTTCACAATGGCATAGTAGAATGCAGTTAACGTACCAGCTAAACTACCCCCGCTATCGAGTAATAACACATTGCGATTGTGGTGTCTCACTTCTTTCACGTAAGTGCCAGCTCTATAGATATTTGAACCAAATTCCCCATTCAGTACGTGACTATGTATATCCGATGTCGCTAAAACGTTCACTTTAACATACTCATTTAAATTCACGTCAAATCCCCCTTTCATAACATTTTAACATGGGCACATGATTCAAGTACACGAGACCTATCTTACTTTTTGAAAAGCCCTATCCAAGCACGATCAGTTGATGGCAAGATGTTAATTCAAGCGAGGACTTTCGAAAATTTATCCTCGTTCACCTCATAAAAAAAAGCGCTCTTAAAGTTAAAATCAACTTTAAGAGACGCTTCAACGTCATCAAATAGCTTAACCAATTTGAATGCGTTCTTTCGGATAATGGAATTTATCTGCTTCTCTATGACCACTCAACATAATAATAAATGCGATTAAGCCTACACGACCGATAAGCATTAGTATCATCAGAATGGCTTTAGAACCGTTCTCTAAATCAGGTGTGATACCCATCGATAAACCACATGTACCGAAGGCCGACATCACTTCAAAGAATACTTTGATTAAGTCATGTTCTTGACCTTCCATTGCCATAATTAAAAATACGCTTGTGAACGTTAAGATAATCGCTACAGTTACCACTGCGAATGAACGTAATACGTCCGTGCCGTAAATTTCACGATTAAACACTTTAATCGATAAGTTATCTGTATTCGTACGATAGTTAATTAAGAATAAAATCAGTATCGCGAACGTAGTTGTTCGAATACCCCCACCTACTGAGTTAGGTGAAGAACCGATAAACATAAGACCACTCATAAACATATTCGTTGCTTCTGAGAAATGGTTTTGATCAATCGTTTGTAAACCAGCACTACGCGATGTCGTAGATTGGAATAAAGCATAGAATAATGACTTATGCCATGACATACCACTAAAGGCATGATTATGTTCGACGATCAAGATGACGAGCGTTCCTAATACAAACAGAATCAGATACGTTATCGTCGTGACTTTTGCGAAAAGAGAGAACCTAAAATTAGGCACTTTGTTCTTGATATAAGCTTTAATCTCCATAAGTACTGGGAAACCAATAGACCCGAGTATGATTAAGAACATCACGATAGTTTGAACGAAGTAATCATTCGAATATGGTACAAGTGAATTTCCTGTGATATCTAAACCACCGTTTGTTGTCGCTGAGATAGATACGAAGATGCCTTGTATAATCGCTTCTTTAAGATCTGGCTTATCCATATAGAAATAAAATGTTAATAAGCTCGCACCTACTGCCTCGATAATTAATATCGCTCTTACAATTTCAATAATCAGCTTGACTGTACCACTCATGATATTTCGATTATTATCAAGCATGATTAGTTGTCGCTCTCTGATACCGATATGTTTACCAAGTAACACCCATAGAATCGTACCGATAGCCATAACACCGATACCACCAATGTTTAAGATGATTAGTATAATGAAATGGCCGAAAGTTGAATATGTATCTAATATCGTAACTGGGGTGAGCCCGGTCACACTAATACCTGATACCGCAACAAACAATGTATCGATAGGATCTACCTTGACGCCAGGTTTATGGACGAAAGGTAAATTCAGCATGAGAAATGCGATAATAATAGCGAATATATAGAATAATACAATACCTTGCTGAGGCGTCATTTTTCGAAAGAATTGTTTAATTACTGGCAAGCGTGTCACCTCAACCTATTTAAATTTAAGGTTAATATTTTTTTCATTACCTTCCCTTATTACTAATACTTTAACAGATTTTTTCTTATTTTTGTGTGCAAATAATAATTGTTTATATTTCAAACTATTTTGAACGCGTTGATCATCGACCTTAACAATAACATCGTTGACTTTTAAGCCCGCTTCGTCACCGGGTTCGCCTGCTTTGACATCACGTATGATGACGCCGTGTGTCATATTTTTAGACAGTTTTAATTTTTCCTTTTCAGAAGGTGCGAGTTCTACGACGTTCTGTAATTGTATACCCGTATTCGGATATTTTACGTCTTCACCCTCCTCAAGGTGCTTAGCAACTTCTAACGCGTGCTCGATTGGTATCGCGAATGACATCCCTTCAACATTTGGCATCGTGACCTTTACGGTGGAAATACCGATAAGCTTACCAGATTGGTCGACAACTGCCCCACCAGAGTTACCTGGGTTTACTGCCGCGTCCACTTGAAAGGCGTTTAATAAGACATCATACGTTTGATCTTTATCAACATCAAGAGGTACGTCACGATTAAGCCCTGAAATGATACCTTCTGAAACAGAACGATTGAAGTCCTGACCTAATGGATTTCCGATTACAAGAATTGGTTCAGCGAGTACAGGATGGTTCTTCGTATCCGCATCGATAACCGTTAACGCATCCGTTTGTTCGATACGTACAACCGCTAAATCTTGATTCGCATCAACCCCAAGAACGCGACCTTTAACTTGCTCATTACCATAGCGTACTTGAACATCCTTCGCTTTACCAACTACATGCGAATTTGTCAGCACATAAAAAAAGCCGTCTACTTCTTTGTAGACGACTCCAGAACCAATTTCATTGTTAGGACTTACTGTAGGTGCTCCGTTATCTTGACCAAGTTGTTCTACAGTAACGACTGAGTGAATGGCTTTATTCGCAACTTCCATTGATTTTGTGACATGTTTATTGGTACTGATTTGATTTTTGTTATCTTTTAAGGACGTTTGTACATCCGGCTTCGTTTCTTTATCTTTGACGCTTTGAAAGATTGAGAAAATCAATAATAATACTAATAATGCTGCGGCAATGACTAATAATTTACCCCAATGCTTCTTAATAAAGTCTAAAACTTTATCAATGAAATCTTGATGATGTTTTTTATCTGTATCATAAGATGTTGGATGATCTTTAGTTTCATGTGCTTCATTGTCTAAACCTTGTTGATGGTTGTTATGCGCTTTTGTCTCTTCTACTTGTTGTTCTTTCTCTCGATTATATTCTTCAACGATAGATGAATTCGCTGTTTGATTACGTAACCCGTTTCGATGGTGAATACGTTTATGCTTTCGTTTACCATCTTTATGTTCATCATGTGTAAGCTTTTCAACGCGTGCTTTTTGTAAGTTATCCTTCACACGCTCTTCATTATTTCGTATTTGAGCTTGTTCTTTTTGTTTTTGAATTTGATGTTGTTCTTGCTCTTCTTTAATACGCGCTTCACGTTCTTCATTATGAAAGAACTCTCGACGTTTTCTGCGGTATCGAGATTTAGGAATTGTTTGTTTATCCTTTTTATCCATCACGTACCCTCCTATTCAATTAATCCTTACGTCTATTATGCCATATCATTATAAAAATTTCTTGTTAATATACAAATCGTTCACAACAAATTGGCACCTCTTTTTAGCGTACCCTTTTATAAGATTATAATGATATCTATGAATGATTTTTTGCCCTGTTTAGAGGCACTTTTATTTAAGTATCCCCTTCTTGAAAAGCCCTTTAGAAAATTCATCGTATTAAAATAACTTAATTTTTTTAAACAGCTGACTCAGAGGGCGGGGCCCCGGCAAAGAAATTTGCGCTAGCAAATTAACAAGCTAAGGAAGCCGGGGCTTAAGCGTGGTACAAAGTAGCATTGCTACTTTGTAAGTCCAACTAACAAACTGAAAGTTTGAGTTGGGCTTTAGAGACTACAGGCTCCAGCCACGCCCCAGGAAAGCATGCTGTTTAGGAAATTAAAATGTAACTAAACCTACTGCATATAAAAAGAACTTCTGAACTCAGGTAAATCATATACTTTTCAATGAAGATTATAAATGGCTTTTAAAGAAACTATCACGATAGGGCTTTTGACAAAGAAAAAAAGAGACAATGCTAAACATTGCCTCTTTAAGCGCTTTAAGAATTGGATTTCTTCTTGTTTTTAGCAACTGATGTGAACCAACCAATTGCAACAAGTCCAAGCATAACTGCCCAGAAGATGATTTGCCATAATGTAGAGTGTGGGAATTCGTGTGGAATAATGCCAACTTGCTCGTGTGCGAGAACAAGTAATACAAGCTTAATTCCGACCCAACCTACGATTGCGAAGGCAGCACCTTCAAGTCCTGGATATTTCTTGAGGATATTAACAAACCATGATGCAGCGAAACGCATTAAGATAACACCAATCATACCTGCAACGAACATAACACCAAATTGACCAGCGTCCATACCACCTAGTTTGAAACCAAGTTCTGGTAATGTTTTAGCGATAGCCATTGCAGCTAAGATAGAGTCGATTGCGAATGCGATGTCGGCAAATTCGACTTTAAGTACTGTAAGCCAGAACTCTTTGTTGCTGACTTTCTTCTCGTTACCATCTGCGTCGTAATGTTCTGATTCATCATCGTCAACTTGTTGCTCGTCGTGACCATGGTCTTTAGCTTTAAAGAAATCATAGAGATTCTTAATAGACATAAAGATAAGATACGCAGCACCAAGTGCTTGAATCCACCAGAATTTAACTAAGATACTGATTGCGAATAGTGATAAGAATCTAAATATAAATGCACCAATCAAACCATAGAACAGTGCTTTCTTACGTTGTGTTGGCGGTAAATGTTTAACCATTACAGCCATAACTACAGCGTTATCAGCTGCAAGTAAACCTTCTAAAAATACTAACACGAGTATTACCCAACCATAGGATAACAGTAAACTCGGATCCATAATTCCAACTCCTTAAAAGTAGATGACATAATTAAAGAGACCCATGCTAAATCATAGCAAAGGTCTCACTTAACATGAATATATGTCCGCTTTACCGGAAGTTTGACTTCGTAATGACGATAAAGCGTTATAGTGTATGGTTATGTACACTATACAAGTTACTCCCCCTTGACGTTCGCGTCATAGGTATTCAATTATGTTGATTATATTATACCCATATATCGAGATTTAAACAAAAAATTTCGATTTCACAACATAATTTTGATCGTTACAGAAGACTATATAATTTGATGTCTGGGAATTTTTCTTCAAACCATCTTGTCGCAAAATCATTTTCAAATAAGAAGACTAAGTTATCATAGCGGTCTTTAACGAGAATTGAACGACTTGAACTCATCTTATCCGTTACATCTTCCTCGTTCTCAATCCAACGCGCAATCTTCTTACCAACCGGTTCCATCACAACATCAACGTTATATTCGTTGTTCATACGATGTTCGAAGACTTCAAATTGTAATTGCCCCACTGCACCTAGAATAACTTGGTTCGTGTGTAGTGTTTTATAATACTGAATCGCACCTTCTTGAACGAGCTGTTCAATACCTTTATGGAAGTGCTTTTGCTTCATAACGTTCTTCGCCGACACCTTCATGAAAAGCTCTGGCGTAAACTGAGGTAAATCTAAGAATTCAAATTTCTGATTAGATCCCACTAACGTATCGCCGATTTGATAGTTACCTGTATCGTATAATCCGATGATATCGCCTGATACGGCTTGGTTAACCGTTTCTTTATCATCAGCCATAAATGATGTAGAGCGTGTTATCTTTTGCTTCTTCTTCGTACGTTGTAACGTCACGTTCATACCGCGTTCAAAGGCACCACTGACAACACGCATAAATGCGATTCTATCGCGGTGTTTCGGGTCCATGTTAGCTTGAATTTTAAAGATAAAGCCTGAGAAGTCTGTATCGAAAGGACTCACTTCAACTTCTTCTTTCGTTTGTCTAGGGTGCGGCATTGGTGCGTGATCGACATACGCATTTAAGAAGTTTTGAACACCAAAGTTTGCGAGCGCAGAACCAAAGAATACTGGCGTGAGCTCACCTTTTAGAAGCGCTTCTTCATCAAAGTCTTCACCCGCTTCAGATACAAGCATCAGTTCTTCTATCGCTTGAGCAAAAGCCGTGTCGTCTTTAATGTCATGATCTTCTTCTAATTCATAATCCTCATTTAAATGTAGAATATTGTCTTCATCGCGGAATGGCTCAATGGTCTTTTCATTACGGTCAATGATACCAAAGAAGTTTTGACCCATACCGATTGGCCAGTTCATTGGATACGTATCGATATTTAATGTTTCTTCAATTTCATCAAGTAATTCGAACGGTTCCTTACCGACACGGTCCAATTTGTTGATAAACGTGAAGATTGGAATGCCTCGCATCTTACAAACTTTGAATAGTTTTAACGTTTGAGGCTCGATACCTTTCGCACAGTCGATAACCATCACGGCACTATCGACAGCCATAAGCGTACGGTACGTATCTTCAGAGAAGTCTTCGTGTCCTGGTGTATCTAAGATATTGATTTTATAGTCGTCATAATCAAATTGCATCACGGAACTCGTTACAGAGATACCACGTTCTTGTTCAACTTTCATCCAATCACTTGTCGCGAATTTCCCAGTTTTTTTACCCTTTACAGTACCTGCTTCTCGGATGGCACCACTGAAAAAGAGTAACTTCTCAGTAAGCGTCGTCTTACCGGCATCGGGGTGGGAAATAATCGCAAATGTTTTACGAGATTGTACTTCTTCCTTTAAGTTCATTAAATTGCTCCTATCTATTCGTTCTACATCCTATAAATATACCACTTATACTTCTTGTAACCAATGCGTAATTCGTAATGCTAAGACTTCAGCTTCTTCTTCATCCACCACATTGAAAAGATGCATCACTAAGTGTTCGGTTAATGCTTCACCGTATAAGTCTTCATTGATTTGAAGTGACCAGTATAAGTCAGGAATGGATACAACAAAGAATCCTTCTTTTTTATTTTCATAAATGAACACGCGCGCTGAATAGTTCTCGCTTGTACTTTGTCTAATCTTCAACAGGGCCACCTCCATATTTCTGATAAGCAGCTTCTAAGCCGATTAAGTCGTCACGATGTGGCACTTTAACATGACCTGGCATGATTTGATAAGGTTCACGGCCTTTTGAAGCAAGGACCACAGTATCGCCTGGTTCTGAAACTTCAATTGCGTGACGGATACCCTCTGCACGGTCTGTAAATTCGACATAATTATCGTGTGTCGCACCCTTCGCAAGTTCTGACGTTAATTTCTTAGGATCGTCATTAGCTGGGTTATCAGGCGTATAAATAACGTAATCCGCTTCACAAGCGACGCGTCCCATTTCAGGCGTCTTCGTCATGTCGCGCTCGCCTGCCATACCGATTAAGAAGATCATCTTACCTTTAACAAATGGTTTAACAGCTTCAATGAGTTTCTTCATACCGTCAGCTGTGTGGGCGTAGTCGATGATAAGGTCGATTGGTAATTCTGGATCTAGGACTTCAAGTCGCCCTTCAACAGGTTCTAACTGTGATACGACCTCAACGATTTCTTCCATTGTCGCACCTTTACACCATACACCAAGCATAGCTGCCATAATGTTTGAGATATTGAAACGTCCAACGTATGGTGATTGAACTTGGTACGTACCAAATGGTGTTTCGAAATCAAACGTTACACCTTGTAGTGATTCGTTGATGTTCGTTGCTTTAAATGATGCCTCGTTATCAACCGCGTATGTTAACACCTCGAATGGAGTGACTGTTGCGAGTTCTTTTGAAAATGGGTCATCATTATTTAATATAGCGTATTTATCCTTAGATAAGTCTTGTCCAAGCTGGCTAAATAATAATGATTTCGCGTGACCATAGTTCGCCATCGTGCCATGGAAATCAAGATGATCTTGCGTTAAGTTTGAAAATATCGCAACATCAAATTCGACACCACTTAAACGTCCTAAGCTTAATCCGTGACTCGAAACTTCTAACGTCATTGCTTTTGCACCTTTATCAACTGCTTCTTGCATCTTCTTCGTTAGAACGACGGTTTCAGGCGTTGTATTCTCACCTTTCGTCTTTGTTTCATTAATTTGAAAGCCGTTTGTTCCTAAATATGCACTGCCATGACCAAGCTTTCTATAGATATGATGAATCATTGTAGCAATTGATGTTTTTCCATTTGTACCTGTTACACCAATTGTTGTGAGTTTATGACTTGGGTAGTCGTATAATTTATGTATGAGATGACTTGCTACATTTAACGTGTTCGGTACAATAACTTGCGTCACGTCTCCATTTAATTCTTGTTTACGATTTACGACGATAACTTCGCAACCTTTATCTACCACATCTTGGCAAAATTTGTGACTGTCTACTGTATAACCTTTAGAAGCAACAAAAATACTGCCCGCTTCAGCAGTTCTTGAATCAGTCGTAATATCTGTAATGTCTCTATCTAAATGACCTTCAACTTGCTTGATTTTAATCGTTTCAAATAACGTATCGGCTTTCATCTCAATCGCTCCTTTATATACAATATAACTATTATACATGATTACTTATAATTTTAAAAAAAGACTATTGAGACTTCAATAATTTAACAATTTATCGAAAGTGGCACATAAATATTTTAAAATTGCTTTCATGAGCGATAAAATTGGGTAAAGCCTTAACGTAGGAACGAATTTGCCTTCTTGTTCTTTTCCTCATAGGCCATAAGATGTATTGAGAATTAATGAATTTAAAGTTAATATAAAGTTAATATTGTGTTATGATTTTGTAATAACTCTAAATTCCCCTTTAAAATATAATATCAAATAAGTTAAACTAAGCTTGAAATAAAAAATACATGGAGGGTGGCTTCTTATGGTTACTCAAAACAAAAAAATTCTGATTATCACTGGATCGTTTGGTAATGGACATTTGCAAGTTACAAATAGCATTGTCGAACAATTAAACACATTAAATCTAGATCATCTTTCTGTGATAGAACACGACTTATTTTTAGAAGCTCACCCGATACTCACTTCGATGTTAAAAAAATGGTACATCAATAGTTTTAAATACTTCAGAAATATGTACAAAATGTTTTATTATAGTCGTCCGGATGCGGTAAATAGCTGTTTCTACAAATACTACGGCTTAAATAAACTTTTAAACCTTCTTATGAAAGAAAAGCCTGACTTAATACTTTTAACTTTCCCAACACCAGTTATTTCAGTATTAATGGAACAGTTTAATATTAATATTCCTATCGCGACGGTTATTACGGACTATCGTCTACATAAGAACTGGGTGACACCAGATATTGAGCGCTATTATGTAGCGACTAAAGAACTTAAAGAAGAATTCCATCAAGTTGGTATTCCGCAAGATAACATTAAAGTTACAGGTATTCCTATTTCTGAAAAGTTCGAACAAGATATTGATACGCGTCAATGGTTAAAAGACCATAAGTTAGACCCAGATCGTGAGACAGTATTGATGTCTGCCGGGGCTTTTGGCGTATCAAAAGGTTTCGATGAAATGATTACTTCTATCCTAAGAGATAGTGAAAACTCTCAAGTGGTGATGATTTGCGGTAACAATAAAGAACTTAAGCGTTCTCTACGCGCTTCATTTGCGGGTTGCCACCGTGTCTTAATCTTAGGTTTCACGAAGCATATGAATGAGTGGATGGCTTCGAGTAATCTGATGATTACTAAACCAGGTGGTATCACGATTTCAGAAGCGTTAACACGTAAGTTACCACTCATTTTCCTAAATCCAGCGCCAGGGCAAGAACTTGAAAATGCGTACTACTTCACGGATAAAGGGTACGGCAAAATTGCTCAAACGCCTAAAGAGGCTATTGACATCGTGACATACTTAACGAACCATCCTAAACAATTAGCTCAAATGACAGATAAAATGGCTGAAAATCGTATCTCTTACCCAACGCAACGTTTATGTAATGATTTATTATCTTTGTTAAGTAAATCATCACAACATGATGAAATGTATGGAAAGGTTCCGCTTTATGCCAAAATCTTACTCAAGTAATTCCGGTAACAAAATTTTAAATCGTAATTTTGTAATACTTCTGATTATTTTGTTCTTAATGGAATTAGCACGCGGTATGTATGTGTTAAGTTATTTATCGCTGTTGCCGAACTACGCTAAGATTTCAATTGGTTTAACGGCAACTGCAATATCATTACATTTTATCGCTGATGCGATTACGAATTTTGTGATTGGCTTTATCCTAAAACGTGTAGGTCCTAAATGGGTATTAACGATAGGATTTGCACTTGCATTCTTAAGTTTATTCTTAGTCATTTGGTTCCCTACTTCTCCTGTTGTATTGATTATCAGTGCATTAATTCTAGGGATTGCCGTTAGTCCTATTTGGGTTATCATGCTTGCTAGTGTGAACGAGGAAAGCCGTGGTAAGCAAATGGGCTATGTATATTTCGGATGGTTAGCTGGTTTAATGATTGGTATGATTTCAATGAACTTACTGTTTAAAGTTAAACCGCTTGGCTTTAATTTCTTAATGCCACTTTGTGTACTCATTTCATGGGTGCTCTATTACTTCGTAACTGTTAAGTTAACGGATTATAATACGAAGAAAGTTGGCGAGCAGCTTAAACAAATCTTTGAAGTTACGAAACGTCATTTAATTTTATTTCCTGGTATTGTCTTACAAGGTGTTGCGATTAGCGCATTAATTCCGATTTTACCTAAGTATGCGAAGGAAGTTATGAAAGTTTCGACTTTAGAGTACACGCTAGCGCTTATTATAGGTGGTATTGGCTGTACGTTCTCAATGTTAGTACTTTCTAAAATTATCGATAATAATAGTCGTAAGTTTATGTACTTGGTTATCTTTATCGGTTTCTTAATCTACGGTAGTAGTATTTTAAGTCTATCGTTCTTATCAAATGTTATTATCGCAGGAATCTTAGCCTTATTTATTGGTTTAGTTTACGGGTTCTTATTACCTGCTTGGAATACATTTATGGCAAGTTTCATTTTATCTCACGAACAAGAAGAAACATGGGGCGTATTCAACAGTCTTCAAGGTATCGGTGCTATGATTGGACCTATGGTAGGCGGTTGGATTACGGAATTCACGCACAACGTGATGTTCGCCTTTTACTTCGCTGGATTTACGATCTTGTTCTTAGCCGTATTCTACGGTTCATATTTCATGAAGCAGATATGGGGTTCTAAAGAAGCTTCGTAAAATTTTATAATTTTTTAAATGAGGGTCACCATCGAAAGCTGACATGGCTTTTCGATGGTGTTCTTTTTTTGGGGAATTTGAGGTATGGATTGATGGTGGCTGTCGGCGGTGGTTAGTTTCAGGGATAGTGGGATCTTGGATTAGGTTGTTGTATGACGACAGTTAATCAATTTGATGTGGTTACGGTAAATCGTCTCTCGTTATAGTTATGTATAAAAGCGGCCTGTGTGGTATAGTGAATGTGAGAAAATCATAATTTGGTTTCGCCGAGGTAGATTACCTAGGGTAGTTGGCGATTATCACGTTTTCGATTTCTTGATAAACTGAAGCCCTCTGATTATCACGTTTTCAGTTTCTTGATAAACTAAAGCCCTTTGGTTATCACGTTTTCAGTTTCTTGATAAACTAAAGCCCTTTGGTTATCACGTTTTCGATTTCTTGATAAACAAACACTCTCTGGTTATCACGTTTGTGATTTCTTGATAAACTGATGCCCTTTGGTTATCACGTTTTCGATTTCTTGATAAACTGAAGCCCTCTGATTATCACGTCTTCACTTTCTTGATAAACTAAAGCCCTTTCGTTATCACGTTTTCGATTTCTTGATAAACAAACACCCTCTGGTTATCACGTTTTCGATTTCTTGATAAACTAAAGCCCTTTGGTTATCACGTTTTCGATTTCTTGATAAACTAAAGCCCTTTCGTTATCACGTTTTCACTTTCTTGATAAACAAACACCCTCTGGTTATCACGTTTTCGATTTCTTGATAAACTGAAGCCTTTGGTTATCACGTTTTCACTTTCTTGATAAACTGAAGCCCTCTGATTATCACGTTTTCACTTTCTTGATAAATTAGCACTACCCTGTGACGTTTATGATCGATAATTACTACTGCATCTCCCTCATCAAGACCTATTATTCGAGCCACCGATACAATTAACCTCAACTGACATAGATTCTAAAGGTCTTTTCAAGAATTAAGATAAGTTCATACTAGAGTCTAATAGTTTCTGCCACCCCCCCTTCAATTAACCAGACTAATCCGGCCCAAATTCGTTCTTAGTGTATACGACTAAGTCATCACCTAACCAAAACCTCAAAATCCCTCATCCAGCCAAACCTAAAAAAGCCCATTCAACCGAAGTCGAATGGACTGTATATGCAAACAAAGTATGGGATGAACGTACCCAACAGCTTATGCAATTGGAAGACGTCTCATCAAGTGATTAGTTTAATTTAAATGTTTCTTGTTCAACCCATTTTTCTTTTTCGTCGTCGTAACGCATTAAAGAAAGTTGGTCGATTGTTTCTTTGTGTTCCACGCCAGCTAATTTAACTTGGCCGTAAATATCTTCGAACTCTTGGCTAGATAAACCTTGAGCGATTGTGAAGTGTGGAACAAATGGGTGTTCTGGTTTACCAAAGAAGCTACCATCGTTAAATTCGTTGAATAGTTCTTCTAATACATCTGTCTTATCAACTTTGAAGTAAATAACGTTAGTTGTAGGTGCGAAGCTTGAAGCTTTTGTAACGTGAATTTCAACAGGCTTTTTGTCTTGAAGTTTTGATTCAATGTCGCCTTTGATTTTATCAAGCTCGTCTTCAGATGCTTCGAATTCACCTTTAATCGTGATATGTGGTGCAATTAAAGCAAAATGAGTATCATAACGTTTACGGTATGCGTTTACTTCATCTTGCAATTCTTTTGATGGAATTAATGCTAAACCTAATTTCATTGATATTCCTCCTTTGTTTATCCCTATGTACAATTATAACAAAATTTCTGAAAATTAGTTAGTTAAAAAGTACATTAATAATTCATCAATTTTATTTTTCCAAGTTTTCCAATTGTGACCACCATCGAGTTCTTCGTAGTGATACGTCATATCGGTTTGATTGATAAGGTCTTTTAAATGACGGTTCGGTGTGAGGAAATTAGCAGGTTTACCGTTCGTAGGTAATTTGAAATCCTCTTCTTCAAGACCTATCGTATGCCAAACGTTAAGCTCGCTTTTGAACTGACAACGGTCTAATAATGTTTCGACAACTTCATCAGAATGTGGACTCATCATGCCAACCTGACTGAATACGCGCGGATAAGACAGTCCTGTTAAGAATGCGATACTGCCTGCTAAGCTATCACCTAGTAATAGACGCGCATTCCCGACTTTGTATGTTGGGAAGTTTGAATCTATGAAAGGCAATAACTCATTCGCTACCGCTTGAACAGTTTTAGAAGCGCGCTCGCCTTGCGGATGGAATTCTTCACGTCTTTTCTGAACGCTTTCGTAATGAAAGCCTATGAATATGGCACGTGAAACTTTGTCTTCTTGTCTTAGCTTTTCATAAGATCGATGAATTTGACCGAACTGGAAGAAGTCTCGGCCGTCGAAACAAATAACAACTTTACTCTTAAATAAATCACTATAGTCTTTCGGGAGATAAATCGATAGTGTTACTTCTCTATCTAATATCTCACTTTGAAAAGGCACTCTAGTGATTTCGCCTACTTTTAAATCTTCTAACACAATAATGCGCCCCCTAATACTGTTAACCCCATTGTATCAAGAGACGCACTAAATTTTAAGCTTAATGCTATTTATTCAATTTAAGATTGATTTTCTTCAAATTTTTCTTTTCGTAAACGCTCTGGGTAATCTTTTAACCAGAATGTCGCGTTTGGTAATTCATTTGGATCAGGTTTATAAATGGCATAGCGACCTGAACCTTTGGCTTTCTTTTGTTGCTCGTAGTCTTTTAAAGCATTCATAGCTGGCTTAAAGAGGATCCAAATTGCTATGATGTTTAACCACGCCATTAAACCTACTCCTAAGTCACCCATGCTCCATGCTAAGTCTGCTGAGTTAATTGCACCATATACCGTAGCAAGGATTAATACTACTCGAGCTACGTTGAAGCAAATCTTCGTGAAGCCTTTGTTACGATTTTGTGTAAGGTAAGACACGTTTGTCTCGGCAATATAGTAATACGCTAAGATTGTTGTGAAAGCAAAGAAGAATAACGCAATGGCAATAAAGTATGAACCGAAACCTGAGAATGCTGGATCGAATTGATAATTATCGCCTTTTAATGCTTTATCAATACCTGCTTGAACATACATGGCTGTACCTGAGTAGTCTTTAGAACCGTCAGCTGCTTGCATGTATACGTCGCCTTCTTTGATTAAGCCTGGTGCCCCGCCTTTATCTGTGCTACCGTCAGTCGTGTTGTATGTACCTGAGATAAGGATAATTAAAGCTGTCGCAGTACATACGAATAATGTATATACGTAAACTGAGAAACTTTGAACTAAACCTTGTTTAGCTGGGTGTGAAACTTCTGCAGCAGCTGCTGCGTGAGGGCCCGTACCTTGACCAGCCTCGTTAGAGTATAAACCACGTTTTACACCGATTTCGATCATTGCACCGATGATACCACCAAAAGCTTGTTCCATACCGAATGCTGATTTAAAGATTAAAGCAAACATAGCTGGAACTTCTTGGATATGCATCACTAAGATAACAACCGCTAATAAGATGTACAGAATCGCCATAAATGGAACAATTGCTGTTGCAACATTCGCTATCCATTTAACCCCACCGAAAATAACAAGACCTAAAATAATTGCGAGTACAATAGCAATAACGTAAGTCGGAATACCGAATGCATTTTTCATAGAGTTCGCAATCGCATTAGATTGGATACCTGGTAATAAGAAGCTAAGTGATAGAACCGTTACAACCGCGAACACGATACCATAGATTTTACCGACTTTACCTTTGATACCTGCTTCTATGTAATAAGCTGGTCCCCCACGGTATTCACCTTTATCTTCCTTCTTAAATATTTGACCGAGTGTAGATTCAATGAACGCTGTACTCGCGCCTAAAAACGCTGTAACCCACATCCAAAATACGGCACCTGGACCACCGATGAAGATAGCCGTTGATACACCGACGATATTACCTGTACCTACACGACCTGCTAAAGATAAAGCAATCGCTTGGAAACTCGAGATACCCGTAGGTGACTTTTCACCCTGGAACATTAAACGAATCATTTCTTTAAAATGACGAACTTGTACAAACCTTAACATTAATGAAAATAAAATACCTGTTATTAACAGACCATAAACTAACGGTTTACTCCAAATGATGTCGAGTAAACTGTTGACCACATTTTCAAGCATTAGCATTCCCCCTAAATAACCTCACTTAAAGATTATTAATTTTCTGATAATTCTCATTATTCAGTATACACATTTAATTTGTTCCGTGCAATGTAATTTTTATTAAAATTAATAGAGTATCAAATGTTTTGAAACAATGTAAATTTGTGATATGAGTTTCTTCGAATCGCTTTAATTCTTTTCGTAATGGGGTATATGATTTATAATGAATGAAATTACATATATAGGAGGATTGTAGTATGGTAAACAAAGTATGGTTCCGTACAGGCATAATGTTACTCATCCTGTTCCTACTTATTAAACTGTTTATGCAGATTCAATCTGTATTCATGCCTGTGGTCATCATCATTCAATCTGTACTCTTGCCATTATTGTTAAGTGGATTCTTATTCTACATATGTCTCCCTTTTCAAAAGTTACTCGAGAAACGACGCATACCGCGTTGGGGAAGTATAACGATTATTGTACTCGGATTAGTACTTATTATAGGTGTATTCTTCTTAATAGTTGGTCCACTTGTCGCATCTCAAATCGAGAATTTAATTACACAAATTCCAGCTATTCAACATGAAGTTCAACGTTTAGTTAACTTCGCGCTAGATCAAATGAATCGTCTTCCAGCTGACGTAACGAACAAGATTAACGAAATCATTTCTAAGGCTGGTTCAACAGTAACTCAGTTACTTTCAAATTCATTATCTTATTTAACAACTTTTGTCTCTACATTATTCTTATTAATTATGGTACCGTTCTTCTTAATCTATATGTTAAAAGACCATGAACGCTTTATCCCAGCGATTGCAGGTATCTTTTCAGGAGAGCGCAAGATCTTCGTCGTTAATTTATTAAAGGACATCAACCATACATTAATGAGCTACATCCAAGGTCAAGTGCTCGTAAGTTTAATCCTAGGTGCAATACTTTACTTAGGTTATTCAATCATTGGATTAAAATATTCATTATTACTTGTGTTATTCGCCATTTTAGCAAACATGATTCCATTCTTAGGTCCATGGATGGCATTCTTACCAGCAGGTATTATGGGTATTATCCAAAGCCCTACTACATTCTTATGGGTATGTATCATCACGTTAATCGCACAACAACTTGAAGGTAACGTGATTACACCAAACATCATGGGTAAATCATTAAACATTCACCCACTTACAATCATCGTTGTTATCTTAGCAGCCGGTAACTTAGGCGGCTTCGCATTGATTCTTGTGGCGGTTCCATTATATGCCGTACTTAAGACAATTGTTCGTCATATCTTCAGATATAGACAACAAATTATGTTGAAAGCTAACAGCGATGTGAAGGATTAATTGGTAAGTTAAAGGCTATGAAGTGATTTCGAAAAGAGTCACTTCATAGTCTTTTTGAATTTTAGACTCGTCAAATTTACAAGACTTTAGAAACGTGTAATTCAAATGCCTCTTGATTTACAAGACTTCGGAAACGCGTAAAACAAAGCCCCTCTAATTTACAAGACTTCGAAAACGTGTAAAACAAAGCCTCTCTAATTTACAAGACTTTAGAAACGTGTAAACCTAAGCCCCTCTATTTTACAAGACTTCGAAAACGTGTAAAACAAAGCCTCTCAAAATTACAAGACTGCAAAAACGTGTAATTCAAAGCCTCTCTAATTTACAAGACTTCGAAAACGTGTAAAACAAAGCCTCTCTAATTTACAAGACTTTAGAAACGTGTAAACCTAAGCCCCTCTATTTTACAAGACTTTAGAAACGTGTAATTCAAATGCCCCTAGATTTACAAGACTTCGAAAACGTGTAATTAAAAGCCCCTCTAATTTACAAGACTCTAAAAACGTGTAAACCAAGCCCCATTAAATTTACAAGACAATAAAAACGTGTAAACCTATTGCTGTTTGATTAACTAAACTGACTAACCCCCTTGTTCTGCTACACCACATAAATCCTATATAACCACAAAAAAAGCCGAAGCCCTTAGGCCTCGACTTTTCAAAAAGGAAACGCGCAAGTAATTTCAACTGGCAACGCTTAACTAATTATTTATAAACATATGGTTTACACGATGAGCTAACTCGATCAACTAAACGCAAACGTCTCACGCGCGATTAAACGTACTCGAACCACGCGATCCGACTCTACGCGCTCAAGTACTACTAAACCCTACTACTTAATAGCGTGGTAACCAGCGTCAACGTGAATGATCTCGCCAGTAACACCGCTTGATAAATCGCTTAATAAGTAAGCTGCAGTCTTACCAACTTCTTCCTGATCCACGTTTCTTTGAAGTGGTGCACGGCTTTCGATTTCTTTTAAGATTGTGTTGAAACCGCCGATACCTTTCGCACTTAATGTACGGATAGGACCTGCAGAAATCGTATTCACACGGATATTGTCTTTACCTAAGTCTTGCGCAAGGTAACGCACATTTGCTTCTAAACTTGCTTTCGCAACACCCATCACGTTGTAGTTTTGAACAGCGAATTCGCCGCCGATGTAAGATGTCGCAACGATACTACCCGCTTCGTTCATAATTTTAGCCGCTTCACGCGCAACAATTGTTAGTGAATAAGAACTAATATCTTGCGCTAATAAGAAACCGTCGCGTGACGTATCTGAATAACGGCCACGTAATTCTTCAATATTACCGAACGCGATTGAGTGGTACACGCCGTCGATTTTACCTACTTCTTGTCCAATCTTTTCAAAACCATTGATAACGTCATCATCGCTTTGAACGTCAATTTGGTACATACGTTTTTCTGATTGGTTTAAAGTGTCAAGTAGCTTATCAAGTTCTTTCGCACTACGCTCTTTACGGTACGTAAATACAAGCTTCGCGCCTAATTCGTCAAGCACTTTAGCCACACCAAATCCAATACTTCTCTTATTCGCAATCCCCATGATTACATACGTTTTTCCTTCTAAATTTAACATTCAAACGACTCCTTTTATATAAAATATATAGATTAATTTTAGTTTAACATTAATTTTACGATAGCACAATTTATAGGTACGCCAACTGACATATACATCGACCCTATTACTTATAGCGGTTTTTCGTTTCACGCTTCCCCTCCTTGAAAAGCCCTTCACGATCCGCTACGCATTTATAAGTAAATGACGCCTTAAACCTAGTTGCCCTCGAGTCCCATGTAATATCATCGGACATACACCCTAAAACTAAAAAAACGCCGGATCTAGGACTAAATACTACAATTCTCTTTAACAGCATGCTTTCCTGTAAAGTCCAACTCAAACTTTAAGTTTGTTAGTTGGACTTACAAAGTAGCGACGCTACTTTGTTCATGAGAAAGAGTCCCAGTTTGCATAGCTTGATAATTTGCTTGCGCAAATTTCTGTGCTGGGGCCCCGCCCTCTGAGTCAACTGTTTTGAGAATTGTATGAAATAAAGCTTAAATGCTCTATTTCAAGATTAATGTCCTATACCCGACATTTAATATTTAACGTAATTCTAATTCACGTTTTAATTGGTCTACGTATTCTTTTGAACCAGTCACGATTAAACGGTCTTGGAAGTGTAACTGTGTATCACCGTGCGGCACGATAGATTCATTATTACGTATAATACGTACGAAGATAATATCGCCACCAAACGGGAAGTTACGTAATTCCATTTGATCGTACTGATAATTTAACATTGTAATTTCGTATAGTGACGTTTCAACATTACTTAAGATGTTTAACATGTTAGGTGTTTCAATTAAACCTTTAAGTAACGTTTTATTACTTAAGAAACTACTGAATATTTCTACATCTTGTTCTTTTAACTCAGCTACATTTTCACCAGATTCTAAACGACAAATTACACGCTTAACACCTTTTTCTTTAGCCATTAAAGCAACTTTGCGGTTAATGTCGTCTTCATTAGTTGAACAAACGACAATTTCATTCTTAAATAAGCCGAGATAGTCTAGCATCTCTTCATCATAATCCGAAATTTCCATCATCGCGATACCTTCATCTAACGTACGATTATCGGAACAATCCTTGCGATAGAACAAAGAGATATCATATAAAGATGAATGTAAATTCTGAGCTACTGGAATCGACAATTGGTTCTTACCGATAATCGCGACGCGGATATTTCGCGACATTTCATCGGGTATTGGAAAGGTCTTTTTAAATACGATCGGAACGAACACGCATGTGATGACCGCACTTAAGATTAAGATACCTGAAATCTCAGGGGTAATCGTATTTAACTTCTCCGCTATTTTAGCCGCAGCGATAACAAGTGATAACGTTGACGTTAATAAGAACCCTGCGGATAACGTTGTCTTGAAATCGAACCATTTACGAATCAAAGCAACCGGAATTAATTTCGATACTAGAAATGACAGAATTAAGATCGGAATAATAATGAGTAGCGCTGGTTCTTTAATTAAGGAAGGAATGTTTAAATCTACCCCAACCATAATAAAGAATATCGGTATGAAGAAGCCATATCCAAATGAATCAAGCTTTTCAACCATGTCTTGTTCAGGACCAAGTAGCGATACAACACAACCTGCTAAGAAGGCACCTAAAATATTTTCAGCCCCTACACCTTCAGCTAAGGCAACTAAAAGAATGATTAACGCAAATACAGCTCTGATACCTATTTGAGTCGTACCATCCATCAACTTGTGTAATAACGGCGAACGTTTAAAGTAACCGCCAAGTAAGTAAAACAGTATCGTGAATACAACAAGGATACCGATTAACCATAACGTACCGCCGCCTTTCGCATGCAAGGTACCGTACACAGTTAGGAGTAACATCGTACCTAAGTCAGCTAACACAGCAACCAGTAACATAAACTGACCAATTGTCGTACGCATGATGTTCATTTCTTTTAAAGTAGGCACCACGACGCCAAGTGAAATGGTCGAAATGATAATGACCATTAATAAGACGTCATCAATTAAGCCGAGCCATTTAAAACCGTAAGCGAGTACGATTGACACGATCATAATCAACATAAAAATGATTAGCGCGAGTTTGAGATGTCCAGGACCTTGTTTATCCTTGTCATCATTACTTTTCTTAAAAGCATTAAAATCAATTTCTAAACCACTCAAGAACATTAAGAAGATGAAACCTAATGTCGATAAAATATTGAGCATGTCGTCTCTATGTACTAAGTCGAGTACTGAACTACCGATTAAAATACCCATTAGAATTTCGGCTACAACAACCGGTAAAAAATTGATCTTTAATCTATTTACAATGATAGGCGTTATAAATGCGACAAGTACAACGACTACTAATGAGACAAATTCCATATTGTTCCCCCTAATGGATTAGGTAATCCATAAATGTGGTAGCTAATCCAAAGTAAATCAGCATACTTACTATATCGTTAATCGTTGTAATAAATGGACCACTTGCAACAGCAGGGTCAATATTGAGTTTATTCATTACTAACGGTACCAAAGAACCTACTAACGTACCGACTGTCATGGCAATCGTTAAACTGCCGCCAACAATCAAGCCTAAAATAGGTGTTTGGTATAACAATACAATAATCATAAACAAAGCAGTCGCACAAATCAATCCGGTTAAGAAACCACTACCGGATTCTCTTAAAGCAATCTTAAATTTACTTTGTTCATCAATTTCACCTGTAGAAATATTACGTACCGATACCGCAAGTGATTGTGTACCAGAGTTACCGGACATACCACTAATAATCGGAATAAACGCAGCAAGTAGCGCCACTTTTTCTAGAGTTGCCTCAAACGACCCTAGAATAGACGCAGTAATCATACCTAAGAACGTTAAAATAATGAGCCACGGTAAACGTTTCATCGCAGTCTTCACAATAGAATCATTTGTAGAGTCAACATCTGATACCCCGGCTAAGCGAGAGTAGTCTTCTGTTGCCTCTTCGTCCATAACGTCTAAGATATCATCGATGGTGATAATACCGAGCAGATGATTTTGATAGTCAACTACAGGTACTGCGATAAAGTCGTAGTCTTTCATCGTCTGCATAACATCTTCTTGGTCTTCTGCAACGTTCGCACTTACAACACGTTCATTCATGATATCTTCTATGTAAGCATCATTTTCTGCAGAAATTAAGTCACGTAGTGATAAGACACCTACAAGTTGTTTGTCTTCATTTTCAACGAAGATGACATAAATCGTCTCTGCTTGTGGTGCTTGTTCTTTAACGTGCATTAACGCTTCTTTAACTGGCGTCGTCTCTAATAGTGAAATATACTCGGTTGTCATCAGACCACCGGCAGTATCCTCTTCATAATGAAGTAAGGCCTTAATTTCACCAGCATCTTCGCGATTCATAAGCGTTAATAAACTCGCTATCTTCGTACGCGATAAGTTATTTAAAATATCAACCGCGTTATCGTAAGACATGCTTTCTAAAACCTTACTCGCATAAGTCGCGTTCATATTATCAAATAACGATTCATATTCTTCGTCATCAAATTCTAAATTATCAAAAAAGCCAGCTACTTCTTCAGGAGATAAGAATTCATAGATTTTTTGGCGTAGTTCATCTGTGCTATCTTCAAAGTATTCACTTTGTTCGTAATTATGCATAGATAGAAATTCTTCACGAAATCGGTCTATATCACCTTTTTCAAGTAAATCATCGAGTAACGCGCTATCATAAACGTGTTCTTCTTTGTAATCATTAAGTTCTTTGTCCACAGACATCTATCTCACCCTCCCATAATCATTATAATGCATTAAACCGATTTCTGATATCTGAAAATTGGTCGACAATATCGAGCTTTTCAAGTGTTATCGGGTGTGTGAAAAGGATTCTTTCGGCGTGAAGCATATGATATTGAAATTGGTCTGTTTGACCACCATATAAACCGTCACCAAGTAGCGGATGGCCAATTGCTTTAAAATGTACTCTAATTTGATGTGTACGTCCTGTATGTATCCTAACGTCACATAAGCTCACACCATGCTTATATCCTAGTCGCTTAAACGACGTATGCGCGTACTTACCATCTGGGTGCACCATGCGTTCTATAATACTGTCCGGATGACGCATAATCGGTTTGATAATGTCACCTTCAAGCGACGTTTCCCCTTCACATAAACAAACGTAATTCTTATGCATCGGCGCTTCTGATAACAAGTGGTGTATGTGCCGTGACTTCGCAAAGACGACAATACCTGACGTGTTTCGATCTAAACGGGTTACAATATGTGGTATACCCGTTTCATTTTGATTATTCATGTGGTTCAAAGCCTGTTCAACTAAACTTTCATGAGGGTGTTCCCGTGACGGCGCACTATTTTGCATAGGTGCTTTCGAAACAATTAATATGAAATCATCTTCAAATAATATGTTAAGTGGCTTTTCAAAGGGGATTAAATTCGGGCTCGGCAGTTCACGCGGTAATCGAACTTCTAAACAGTCTCCCGGACTCAGTTGATAACGAACCGTGGCATGCGCGTTATTTACAAGTAAAGCGCCATCTTGTTTTATGGCGCTAATTGTCTTCTTTGAAAAGTCATGTCGATATAAGAACGACTTTAACAATTCATCCTCTTCAATTGTATATGTGAAAATCATGCTTCATCATCACTTGAAATAAATGAATCATGCACACGTTTCCAGAACGGAAACGGTCTAAAGCGTGCGAAACGGATTTTCTCATTAGCGACACGATATTGTACCGCTTTAACATTACGATGTTTCGCACTCACGTGGTCAATCGTTGTTAAAATCGTATCATGGTTTACAGGGGTTACATGGCATGTATGGTGTTTCGGTAACACGAGCGGTGACCCGACCGTACGGAACACACGGTTATTAATTGACGCAATTTCTGTTACTTGAATCGCTTCTAAAGATGGATGAATCAACGCACCGCCTAATGCCTTGTTGTAAGCAGTAGAACCTGATGGCGTTGAAATACATAACCCATCACCTCTGAAGCGTTCAAAATGTTTACCTCGGATATCAATGTCTACCACAAGCGTGGTACCATTTTCAGTTTTAAGCGTTGCTTCATTTAATGCAAGATATCGCGTTTCATAACCGTTATCATTATATCTTACGACAATTTCAAGTAACGGATATTCAATCTCTTGGAATTCAGAGTTATTGATTTCAATAATTAGTTTCTCAACTTCATGCGGTAACCAGTCCGCATAAAACCCTAAATGCCCAGTATGTACACCGACAAACGCACAGTCTGATAAACGGTGACTATACTTATGGAACGCTTGTAATAGCGTACCGTCACCGCCTACAGATATCACGATCTCAGGATTTTCATCATCTTCAATCATTTTAAAATCTTGCATATGATTCATCATCTTGTACTTTAACGCATTTGATTTAGAATCCCCTTTAGAAAGAATCGTATAACGCATCATGCCACCCCATTAATTTTCATGTTTTTTCGCACGTTTCTTAGAGTAATATTTCTGAGCCTCTTGAATTTCTTCTTTAATTTCAGACATTTCTTCATCGAGTAAATACGCCGCTTCAGCAGCGCGTTCTAAGCGGTTCTGAATTTCAGGCGGATAATCGCCGTCATATTTATAACGTAACGTGTGTTCAATAGTTGCCCAGAAATTCATCGCTAACGTGCGAATTTGAATTTCAGCTAGAATATCTTTTTGACCACTTAACGTTTCGATTGGATATGAAATAATAACATGATACGAACGATAGCCACTTTCCTTCATATTATTAATATAGTCACGTTCTTCAATCACTTTGAAATCCTTACGTTGTCTCAGTAATTCAACAACCACATCAATATCATCAACAAACTGACACATCATACGTAAGCCAGCAATGTCATACATTTCCTCATGTAATCGGTCAAATTGAATATCACGCTTATTCGCCTTTTCGATAATACTCGTTATCGGCTTAACACGCCCTGTCACAAATTCAATTGGAGAAGCGTGCTCTATGAGTTCATATTGTTTACGAAGCCCCTTTAATTTAATTTTTAATTCCTCAACAGCTTGTTGGTAAGGTGTTAAAAATTGATCCCATTGATTCATCGTTCCTCACTTCGCTTTCATACACATAAATTATTCTAATTCAAAGGCCTCTTCAACTTCTTTAACAAAGTCCTTGCCGTAATTAGAATTACCTTCGATGTTTTCTAATAAGTAGTCAAGTTCATCCCAGAATTGTTTAAGTTCTAAATCATCATTTATAATTAAACGCTTACCGCGATGATTATGTATCATAGACCAAGTTTCTTGAACAAAGTTAAGATAAGAGAATGCTTGTCCATCGTCAAGTAACGCAACGAACGCATAATTATCACTATCTACTAAAACTTGATTCCCTTCTTCATAACCTTCAGTAGGCTTATCTGTATAGCAAAGAATGCTATCCTCTTCAATTTTTATTTCTGTAACATAAATTCGCATAATAGAACCTCCTTATTCATATCATAGTTTAACATAATTTAAATCTCATCGCCCACTGCAAACACCGTCTCAAGACATCGTGTAAATTGTGTATTATCAAGGCTTTGATTCACTTTCCCCTTCTTTGAAAAGCCCTTTTCGATAGGTAATACTTTAATTTTTAGATTCAAATACGTCATAATATAAGTAAAGGAGTGATAAGATGGCTATCGAAAAAGAAATCGAGTATAAACAGCTTTTAAATGAAGACGAATACAACCAATTGTTAGCGGCCTACTTTTCAGACGAAACGTCATTCACACAAGTTAACTATTATATCGATACGGAGAACTTAGATTTATTAAATCAGTTATTAGCACTTCGCATCCGTGAAAAGAACGGTAATTACGAAATGACATTAAAAGTACCTGCAGAAGTTGGTTTAACAGAATTTAACTTTAGAGTCGATGAGAAACCGGAAATTGATGCAGCTATTTCTGAAGATCAGTTGCCAAAAGATATCTCTAACAAACTTAAAGCGCATGACATCGATTTGTCTGCTTTAAAAGTCCTAGGTTCACTCGAAACAAAGCGTTATGAAACACGCCATCAAGATAACTTAATCGTATTAGATCAAAGTACGTATCTTGATCAACAAGATTTCGAACTTGAATACGAAGTGGTTGATGCTGTTAAAGGCTATGAGGCTTTTCAAGCGATACTAAAAGCATTCGATATTACGCACGAAATACCTGATAACAAAGTAAAACGTTTCTTCGACCGCAAGAAAGCACTCCTAAAATAGGTCATTTCAATCGGTCATAAGTCTTATTACTTCCAAATGAAATTATACATGTTATATTAGTATATATATTAAATTGAATACGGTGATAACATGCAAAAGACACCATATGAAATCATAGGTAAAGAAGCTTTATATAAGATGATTGATCATTTCTACATGTTAGTTGAACAAGATGATCGCATCAATCACCTTTTCCCTGGAGACTTTAAAGAAACGAGCAGAAAGCAAAAGCAGTTTCTCACACAATTTCTCGGTGGCCCAAAGCTATACACTGAAGAACATGGGCATCCTATGCTCAAGTACAAACACTTACCATTCAAAATTACACCACGAGAACGCGATGCATGGTTAGAAAACATGGAACAAGCCATCCATGAAGCAGAATTTCCTCATGGTACGGGTGACTATTTATTCGAGAGATTAAAGATGACAGCTAATCATATGGTTAATTCTGAAATATAATTGTAGGTGAAATTGACATGACTGAAGAATTAAATGCGTTAACAGAAGCACGTCGTGAAGATACAAATCTTTCACCTGTGAGTAAAATTGAAATCTATTCATTCTTTGATCCATTTAGTAAGGATTGCTTCAAACTTTCAGCAATCTTATCTAAATTACGCATCGAATATCATAAATATATAAGAATTAGACATATTCTCAATCCTTCTTTACGTGTATTAACGAAGTGCCAAGCTCAGAGCACGTCTAATTACGACAACGTTGCACTTGTTTATAAAGCGGCAGAGCTTCAAGGTCGTGTACGTGCAGAACGTTTCATCCATTTACTTCAAAATGAGATTATTCCTAAGCGTGATATTGTAACTGAACAAATGGTCGACCATTGCATTGAATGTGCAGGTCTTGATCACGAGGTATTTATGGACGACCTTAGAAACCGTAACTTAACGGAAAGCTTAAAGGTCGACTTACACATCGCACGTGAAATGGATATCAACCTATCACCTTCATTAGTATTCTTTAATGAAGATATTCAAGAAGAAGGGCTTAAAGTTGAAGGGTTGTACCCTTACCACATCTACACATATATTATTAACGAATTAATGGGTACTCAAATCGAAAAAGAATTGCCACCTAAATTAGAAGATTATATCCAACAGCAACACTTAGTAACATTTGAAGAATTACTTACGATTTATGAATGGCCTGAGAAGGTTATGACGAAAGAACTTAAGAAGCTTACCCTTCAGCAAAAGGTTGAAGAAATTCAATATGAAGACGGTTATTTCTGGAGAGCTAAGAACTAATGCGTTATATAATTGGGGTGCTGATCGATAAACACACGTTTATCGGTCTTTTTTTATGCGGGTTGAGGAAGTTTTGGTTGTCGCATACATATATACTTATGAGAATATTTTAAATACATGTGAGCACGTACTTGTTAAATGATAAAGGTAAGGTTAATCGAATAATTATAATCTTATAGATTTAAGGGTCTGAGACATAATACTACAATTCCCTTAAATAGCACGCTTTCCTAGTGAGAACAACTCGAATTTAAATACGTTAGTTGTACTTACAAAGTATCATCGCTACTTTGTACCACGCTCAAGCCCTAGCTTGCATAGCTTGATAATTTGCTTGCGTATAAAGCTCAACCCGAATTTCTAATACATTGGTTGAACTCACAAAGAAGCTTAGGCTTCTTTGTGAGTTAAATTGTGCTAGGCCCTCCTAGGGGGCGCCTGCTTTGAGAATTGTATAAATTAAAGCTTAAATGCTTTATTTCGTGACTTTAATCTCAGACCCTTCATTAATGTTTAAGACTATATATAAATGTCAAAGTTTATTACAATTTTTCTTTAAAGAAAGGAATTAATCCTGACAGTGCTTCATTGACAGGTTTTGGTTGATCGTATAAGTCGTAATGTGAAGCACCTTCTACAATGTGAAGTTTTTTATCTTTAGTATAGGCTTTATCGAATAGTTGATATGCAAAGCGGTATGAACCAAATGCACCCGGAATATTACCTGCCACAATATACAATGGTTGATCTAATAATTGATCAGCTAAATTTAGCGCATCGAACCCTGCAATTTCTCCCGTACTTGTAACACGGAATCTATTTATAGCATTGGGATGACTACCGCGCTCAGTACGATAATAGTCTACAGCTTGCACTACATCTATATCATTAGCTTTCGCCTGTTGTCGTTGTTCTTCTGAATCAGGGATATACTTTGTATATGCTGTATCTGCCCCCGTTGCTTCAGCTTCACGTTGTTTAGCAATCGAATGCAACGTGTTTAAAGCTGCATTAGGCGACAAATCACCTTCTCTTGTTAAAGCACCAAAATCGGCTCCTACTACTGATCCTATAGCTTTAATACGTTTATCTGTTAGACTAGCGTTAACTGCGTAGCCACCACCACCGCAAATTCCTAATATTCCTATTCGAGCATTATCTACCGTATCAAGGGTATTTAAATAATCAATTGCAAACTTTATATCCTCAACTCTATAATAAGGGTTTTCTAAGTAATCGGGTTCTTCAGCAAGCTCACCTTGATGTCCTGCATCAAAAGCGAAAGTTACAAACCCTTCTTCAGTTAACCGCTTAGCATATATACTTGCCGTTTGTTCCTTCACACTACTAATTGGGTGAGCAACAACAATTGTGGGTAGTTTCGTCCCTTCAACATTATCAGGTATTCTTAGTATACCTTTAGTATAAATATTTCTTGTTTTAAATTTTAAATTATTCTCTATCATAAAACTTATACTCCCTTCTAATTTTTAAATCTCTCTAGAAACATAATACTCTTGTGTGTATAATCTTATATTATCAAATACTTTAATAGGAACAATTCTTATGATGTTTTATTTGAGAATTAATACCCACTCTTTAAAAGATGGGTTATAGAATTGGGGGATAATTAACATGGATTTAAGAATAGTTAAAACTAGAAAGTTAATTAATGAAAGCTTTATGCATTTGTTTAATACTCAGGGATTTGAGAAAACTACGATTAAAGACATAACTGAACATGCACAGATAGGTCGTAAAACATTCTATTTACATTATTTAGATAAATACGATTTATTAGATACAATTGTTAAGGGTAAATTTGATGAACTCGAACAAATATGTATTTCCAAACAAGAGTTAGGTTTAAAAGAGGGAACTGTAGTTTGGTTTGATTATTTTAAAGACAACAAGTCATTTTTTAACCAACTGTTTAATATTCAATGTTCTGGCAAATACAAACATCAACTGCAAAAATTTATTGTAAACGAGCTTAATCAATATATTGACGAAGAATACTTAATAGCAAAAAATTTAGATTATCAACTATTTCTTAATTTCTTAGCTAGTGGCATAATTGAATTAATTAATAATTATTTAAAGGATAATAATCAGAAGGAAAATATTGAGGATCAAGTGGTATTTATAATAAAAATGTTTTCTGATCAGTTAAAATAGTACATATGTTCATTATTTGCGATTATTTTAGGGATATAGCATTAAACTTCATTCTCTTTAAACGCGTAAATTTGCCGTAACTGAACTACTTGGCGCCATGTAAATTAAGGTTTTTGCTATTTTTAAATGACCAGTTTCTTCTATTAAAATAAGACATAAAAAAAACGTCGTGTCTGAATACACGACGCTAAACAAAGGGGATGGGAGAAATTTTTCACTTCAAACAAAGGGGTATGTTTGTTATGTGATTAATTTCATGTTCATAATATATCACGTGGATATTAGGGTTTCAACCATAAAATTTAATTAAATGAAATTTGTCACAAACTCGTCATAATGAAAACGGATACATTAACCGTTTGCTTTCATAAGCTTTTCAAAAGCGTCTAATTTCTCTTCAAATACCTGACAAGCTTCTTCAATTGGTTGAGGTGTTGTCATATCTACCCCTGCATTTTTAAGAAGTTCAATTGGATAATTTGAACCACCTTTTTTTAGAAATTCATTAATATAACGTTCTACAGCAGGTTCACCTTCTTCAAGGATTTGCTTACTTAAACTTTGTGCAGCACTGTAACCCGTCGCATATTGATACACATAATAATTCATATAGAAGTGTGGGATACGTGACCATTCTTTACTAATATCGTCACACGTTTCTACTGCGTCACCGAAGTATAAACGGTTTAACTTCGCATATTCTTCATTTAAACGCGCTGAAGTTAACGGTTCACCATTTTCTTCAATAGTATGAATTTTATGTTCGAACTCTGCGAACATTGTTTGACGGAATAATGTAGCACGGAAACGCTCTAATTCTTGGTTCAGAAGTAAAAGTCGTTTGTCGTCGTCTAAGTGCTTGTCCATATAATGACTTAATAACGCTTCATTACAAGTTGATGCTACTTCGGCTACGAAGATCGTATAATCACTTAAGTTTGATGGTTGATATTTACGACTGAAGTAACTATGAATAGAGTGACCAAACTCATGAACGAGTGTATATAAGTCTGAAATTGTGTTTGACCAATTTAATAATATAAATGGGTTGGTATTATGAACACCTGAAGAATAACCGCCTGAACGTTTACCTTTATTTTCATAAACGTCGACCCAACGATTATTTACGCCTTCTTTTACCGCTTCCATATATTCTTCGCCCATTGGTTCAAGTGCTTTTAGCATCCAATCTTTAGCCTCTTCATAAGGCATTTCGAATTTCACATCTTTAACTAATGGTGTATATACGTCATACATTTTTAAGTCGTCGATGCCTAATAACTCTTGGCGTAGTTTCGTATAACGGTGTAATAAATGAAGGTTATCATGAACCGTCTTGATTAAATTATCATAAACTTCTTCAGGAATATGGGTTGTCTTAAGCGCTTCTTCACGCGCAGTTTTATAGCGATGACTACGTGCATTAAACACATGCTTCTTAACTTCACCAGCTAATGTAGCACTTAGCGTATTATTATAAGAGCCATAAGCCTTATATACATTTTTAAATGCAGATGCTCTTAATTCACGGTCGTCAGATTCTAAATATTTGATAAATGTACCTTGTGTTAATGGATGTTTATTGCCATCCTTATCAACTGCATCCTCAAATGTTAAATCTGCGTTATCGAACATACTAAAGACATTACCGGCAGTAGATAGTGCATCTTGTGCTTCTGTTAATAATTTTTCTGTGTCTGCATCTAACACATGTGGTCTTTGTTTGTTAATGAGTTCTAAGTCGAACTTAAATTGTTGTAACCCTTCATGGGAAGCAACAAACTCATTAATCTTAGATTCATCAATTTGTAGTAATTCAGGCACCATGAAACTCCAACTTGAAATAAATTTAATAATGAGTTGATGCGCACGTGCTTCATAGCCTGTGTATTTATCATTGCTTGTATCTTGGTCTTGCTTTAAGTGTGCATAGACATAAACTTGTTCGAGTTCATTTTGGATCTCATTCTCCGTGTTAAGTGCATCAAATAATGTTTCAGCATTATCACCTAAGTGACCTTTGAATTTTTCTTCCACACCTAACTTATTTTCCACTTCTTTGAACGCCGCTTCAAAAGCCTCATCGTTCTCAAAAATAGTAGTTAGATCCCATGTATACTCAGGATATTTACGTTCTTGTTCTTCTCTAGTTAACTGTTGACTCATCCTAGTAAACCTCCTTAAATTTCGATTATATATATTTTCTCATTTAATTAAGGAATTTGCACGTTTGAGTGTCTGTTTAAGCATGTTTAAATACGCTTGCGCGAGTTTTGACGCAATTTCGCCCTTTTTAGGTCTTTTCATATAAAAATCACGAAACCTCAAGAATTTAATGAAAGCATACATATCGAAGCGATCCTCTTGATGTAATTTATAAACAAATAATTGCCAGGTCACCGGGTGCGTTCTAATATAGATTTGTTCTGGGAATATGTAGCCACAGTGCTTAACGACTGCTTTGTCACTGAGACGCGCTTGGTACATGAGTGATAGATTCTCTTCCCTTACGTCGTTCTTTCTCCTACACGTCTTAATCAAGTTTAATATTTCATTTGAACTCAGTTTATAGGTATCTGAATGAGGTGTTTCTTCCGACTTCAATATATGCTTCAACGGAACGGCTTGACGATGACCGATAAACTTCCGACCACCGATGTGTTGAAGATGCTCGTAGGCTATTATTTCACGACTTTCAAGTGAGAATGCATATAATTTCAAAGATTTTGGATTAATAAACGCACTTTCAAACGTAGATAAATTGATAATAGGCCCCTTTTTGTTACAAAGTTTTATTAACCAAATCACATTTAGACCGAGTTTATGATAATCACGCGTACGTTCTTGAATCGTGGAAATTGGGACCTTGGAATATTGCACTTCGAGGACAGTATGGCTTTCAATCAGTAAGTCTGGATAACGATTTATCGGCTTTAAGTATGGTTCGATTTGATACGACAAATTAGCTTTATGGCACATGTCACCTAAAATTAACTTTGAATCTTGATGCGCAATCGTTTCAATTGGGTTACATAGTTTTAAACTTTCATGCGCAAAGTGCCAGGCTTTCTGACTACCTTGCTTTAATTTAACTTTATGATGGCAATAGGGACAAAAATATGAATGGCTTTTAATACCGTGACTTGCATGGATGAGTACTTCATTAGAATCTTTTGCTACAAACATTGTTTTACTCCTTCATACATATATACGCCCGTTATTGCCAAATTGCTTTTAAAAAAAATCCCTTCAACACATCTAAAAATGCATTGAAGGGATTAAAATGTAGCCTATCTATATTAAGCTTTAAAGTAACGCTTTACTTGTTCAGTCACGTTATAACTCATAATAATTTTACCATAGTCGTCTAAATAATATTGAGAGCGGTCAGTAGGATTTGCGAATTCAAGTAGTTGACCGTAGAAGTCATTAATAACGTCTTCGTCTACACGATCATCGAATTGAACGAAATAGTAGTACGTATTATCAATCATATATAATAAATCTTCAAAAGCTTCAACTTTTAAGTCATGATGATGCGCATAATTAATGACTGATTCTAAATCATCGAACTTCACAACAATAGCACGTGAAACTGGACGTTTCTTTTTAGTTTGTTGTGCTTGATCTTCGTTCGCTTGACGCTCACCTTGTTGGAACATATTGTCTAGACGTTCTTCAGAGTCCATAGATTGTGAAAGTAACTCATTAACTTGATACTCAAGCTGTTCATTCGTTGAATCTTCAGCCATGTTCATAATATCTTCGTTTTTAGATTTAGAAATAGTTACTTCAACACCCTTTTCAAAGGCATGAACTTGAATCCATAACGGACCTTCAACAACGAAGTCTTCTTCTTCATTAATTTCTTCCATCATTGTCCAGAAGAATTCCTCGCCACGCTTACGGTTCGTCCATAAATCTTCACGCTTGAAACCTCTAGACTCGATATCGCCATAAGTTATAAAAAGCTTGACCGTTGTTTCATCTATACGTTCTATTCTCATATCATCTCACTCCTTACAGTCGATGAATAGTACCCACATTGTATTAAATCAAATAGAAAATTACAATCTATTTGTTTCCTTCGTATTTAAATCATAATTCTAACATATTTTGCAAGGATTATACATAGTTGCTGACAAATCATCATATGCCTTAATCATGATATGTATATCTTTATTATACCATTATTTATAGAAAAAGACGGTACTTGACCTATGTCTAAGGTCAAATACCGTCATGTGATCGATTTCAAGGATTAAATTACTATTTAATCAGATTTTTAATTTAGTCTACCATGCGTTGCGCTTCTTGTAATTGGAAAGTACGAACTTTTCTTGGTAAGAAACGACGAATTTCGTCTTCGTTATAACCAACTTGTAAGCGTTTTTCGTCTAAGATAATAGGACGACGTAAAAGTCCTGGGTTATCTTGGATAATTGTGTATAATTCTTGAAGTGGTAATGCATCAATATCTACGTCTAATTTTTGATAAGTTTTAGAACGCGTAGAAATAATTTCATCAGTTCCATCTTCAGTCATTTTTAAAATTTGTTTAATTTCATCAATTGTTAAATGTTCAGAAAAAATATTACGCTCCGTATACGGAATGTCATGTTCTTGTAACCATGCTTTCGCTTTACGGCAAGATGTGCAACTTGGTGAAGTAAATAATGTTACCATACATCTCACTCTCCTATTAGTTAATGAATAAATTCATTGAATTACTTAGTTAAAAACTCAATCTTATGTAGTCAAAATCTCGAAAGGTTCGTGTATTAACTAAATTTTCAATCTTTTAACTTTACATAAGCTATTATATACACTAAAGATTAAAATTAAATGAGAATATCGTGATAATTTAGTGATTTTTCAGTAAATATAAAAAGATACCTCAATCCCTTGTGCGCGTATACAATTAAATTATATCATACCTTACATTTAAGTGAAATACTGTTACAATAGAAAATGAACTATTCTAAAGAAAGTAGGCGTAATTTAAATGGAAACATTATTTTCAGGCATTCAGCCAAGTGGTATTCCTACGATTGGTAATTATATTGGTGCTTTAAAGCAGTTTACTGATATTCAAGATGAATACGATTGCTATTTTTGTATCGTTGACCAACATGCTATTACAGTACCACAAGATCGCTTAAAACTACGTAAACAAACAAGACAACTAGCAGCTATATATCTTGCTTCTGGTTTAAATCCAGATAAGGTTACTTTATTTATTCAATCAGAAGTACCTGCTCATGCTCAAGCTGGTTGGATGTTAACTACGATTTCGTCTATTGGTGAACTTGAACGTATGACTCAATTCAAAGATAAAGCCTCTAAACAAAACGATGGTATACCTGCAGGGCTTTTAACATATCCACCACTAATGGCAGCAGACATTGTCTTATATAACACAAACATTGTGCCAGTTGGTGAAGACCAAAAGCAACATATGGAATTAACACGTAACTTAGTTGAACGTTTCAATTCAAGATATAATGATATCTTAACTAAACCTGAAGTTAAAATGCCTAAAGTTGGCGGCCGCGTGATGAGTCTTCAAGATCCTACGCGCAAAATGAGTAAAAGTGATGATAATCAAAAGAACTTTATCTCATTACTTGATGAACCTAGATTAGCGGCTAAGAAAATTAGAAGTGCCGTGACTGATTCTGACGGCATCATTAAATTTGATAAAGAAAACAAGCCAGGTATTTCTAACTTATTAACAATCTATTCTAGTTTAACTGATGAAACTATTGAAGCTTTAGAAGCGAAATATGCGGATTCAGGCTATGGTCAATTTAAAGGTGATTTAGCAGAGATTGTTGAGCAATTCTTAACGGATTTCCAAGAGAAATATAATCAATTCTATGAATCAGAAGAACTTGATGAAATCTTAGATAATGGTCGCGATAAAGCGCAATTTGTTGCTAATAAAACGTTAACTAAGATGGAACGTGCAATGGGATTAGGTCGTAAGAGAAAGCGATAAAAGTTATCCTCTTATTCAACGATTTTAAATGTATATTTTTAATACATTGATTTTCGAATATCAATAAAGCCTGCTAACTAAGTTAGCAGGCTTTATGCATTATTTTACTTCTACTTCTTTAAGTGCGTAATCTCCACTTAATTTAAGAGGAGTCCAATTTTTAATGTCTTTTTTAATTAACTGAGCTAAACCTCTTTGATACATAGGGACAATAACACCATCTTCAAGCAAGCTACTTTCAGATTTTTGAAGTAATTCATAACGTTTTTGAGGATCTTTTAACATCTTATCTGAGTCAGCTTCTTTTAATGCTTGATCGTAATCAGGGTTTGAATATCCAGTTTGGTTGTGCGGATTATTTGTTGTAAATAAGCTAATATAAGTTGTTGGGTCTGGATAGTCAGGACCCCAACCTGCATAAGATATATCATAGTCTTTATCAGTTTCAACCTTTAATTTCTGTTTGAAAGGAAGTTGCTTAATCTTAAATTTAACGCCTGGTAAATTCTTCTCAATTTGACCCTTGATAAATTCAGCGTCTGTAATAGATGTATCTTTATCGTAAGTTAAAAACTCAATTTCAAATTTATCTTTACCTAATTCTTTCTTAGCAGCTTCGTAATATTTTTGAGCTTCTTTAACATCAAAATTAACTTCTGATTTAACACCGTCTGTGTAGTCTTTGCCATTTTCCATCTTAATAAAGTCTTTTGCTGTTAAAATATCAGTAGCTTTTGAACCATTATTTAAGTTCGTCTTTACAAAAGTATCTTTATCTATAGCTTTAGATATTGCTAAGCGAAGGTTTTTATTGGCTAAATCTTTATTCTTAGTTTGGTTAATTCTTAAGAAAAATACTGTTGGTTCAGCAAGTGTTTTATATGCTTCATGATCTTTATACTTATCAATCGACTCAGGTGGAATACTGCGTACAACATCTACATCACCTGTTTCAAACATATTTAAACCTGTTTGTGCTTCTTTAACCACTTTGTATTTAACTTTATCCAATTTTACTTTATCTTTATCATGGTACTTGTCATTTTTTACAAGTTCCCATGAGTCTTCATTTTTCCAATTTTCAAGTTTAAAAGGACCATTCGCTAATGTAGCCTTGGCTGTAGTACCAAACTTCTTACCGTGCTCTTTAACGAACTTCTCATTTTCAGGTAAAAAGCTACCAAAAGCTAATAAAGATTGCATATAAGGTAAATCTTTCTCTAATTCAATTACTAGAGTATGTTTGTCTTTAGCTTTAACCCCTAATTCTTCAGGCTTTAATTTTCTTTCTGTAATTTGAGAAGCATTTTTAATATTTTCGAACATATAAGCGTATTCAGCTGCTGTTTCAGGGTTAACTGTTCGTCTCCATGAGAATACAAAGTCATCTGCAGTTACTGGGTCTCCATTAGCCCATTTAGCATCATCACGTAATTCTATAGTCCACGTTTTACCATCTTTGGACTTTTTAGGTTCGCCTTTAGCAACCCCAGGTACTGGTTTGTTATCTTTATCAAATACATAAAGACCTTCGTAAACTTGATTAAACTGAGTAAATGATACGGCATCTGTAGCTAAAGATGGATCCATCGTTGGTATATCAGCAGATTCCATAAGCTTTAATTCATTTCCTGAACTTTTAGATCCCCCACTTCCACTACAAGCACTTAAAACTAAAGTAGATGCTAACAGCATTGAAAATAATTTTCTTTTCTTCGCCATAATTTTGACCTCATTTCGTTATAGGATATATATTAAATTTAATTTAATATCTGAATATTAAGAAAACTTTTGTTGTAAATTACGAGCTTTTTCCTCTGTACACAATACAGAATGGTTTAGAGAAATATAATTTAGAGAAAGATTCTCTTCATTTTTGAACCCATCAATATTAGCGTCATAACTAAACCTCTTTCTATTTCTTTCAATTTGAGGATGTGCTATTGGAATTGCAGATAATAGTGACTGAGTGTATGGGTGTAAGGGCTTCTTATAAATATTATCAGCCTCACCAATTTCAACTATTTTACCTTTATACATTACACCAATAGTATCTGAAATGTATCTGACCATCGCTAAGTCATGAGCTATAAATAAAATAGTTAATCCTTTTTTCCGTTGTATCTCAAGTAATAAATTAACTATTTGAGCTTGAATAGATACATCCAATGCCGATATTGGTTCATCAGCTATAATGATTTCAGGTTCGACAGCTAGTGCTCTTGCTATTCCTATTCTTTGTCTTTGTCCGCCTGAAAACTCATGCGGGAATCTATTAGCGTTCTCTGCACTTAAACCAACTAATTCAAGAAGTTCATAAACTTTGTTCCTAATCTCCTCTTTAGATTTTAATTTCTTTTGTACTTTAATCCCTTCGCTAATAATATCCATGACCTTAAACCTAGGATTTAGAGAGGCATAGGGATCTTGAAAGATCATTTGAACCTTATTATTTAAAAAAGTTTTTCTTTTAGACTTACTTAGCTCAAGGATATTTTGACCATCAATTATTATCTCTCCATCCGTGGGAGAGTATAAATTAATAATTGTTCTTCCTAAAGTTGACTTACCACACCCTGATTCCCCAACTAATCCAAAAGTTTCACCTTTTTTTATTGTAAAACTTACATCGTTTACAGCTTTCACTTCAGTGGATTTATTCTTATTAAAGATTTTCGAAAGACCTTTAATTTCTAATACATTGTTTACCAATTAATCGTCCCCCTTCTTAAGAATTACTTGATGTCTTATCAAAGTATTTTGATAGATCTTTAATAATCTTTGGTGGTTCTGCTTTAGGCGCATCCTCATGATATAACCAAGACTTAACACTATGAGTTTCAGAAAATCTATAAGTAGGTGGTGGTAATTCTAAATCAATTTTTAAAGCGTATTCGCTACGTAATGCAAACGCATCACCTTTAGGTGGAAACATCAAGTCAGGGGGTGATCCAGGTATAGATGATAATTTTACTTCTTTACTAGTATCTAAACTAGGCATCGATCCAATTAGTCCCTATGTATACGGATGTTTAGAATTATAAAATATTTCATCAACCGTACCTCTTTCAATTATTTCACCTGCATACATTACAGCTACTCTATCAGCTATGTTAGCTACTACTCCCAAATCATGTGTTATGAAGATAATTGAAGTTTTAAATTCTTGTTTTAATTTTTTAAATAACTCTAATACCTGTGCTTGAACCGAAACATCTAAAGCCGTAGTTGGTTCGTCAGCAATTATTATCTTAGGTTCTAAAATTAGAGACATAGCCACAACAATTCTTTGACGCTGACCTCCAGAAAACTGATGGGGATAATAATTAAATCGCCTACTAGCATTAGGAATACCAACCACTTCTAACATTTTAATCGTTTTTTCTTTCGCTAAAAATTTAGACATCTTTTTCTTTATTACGAGTTGTTCCATAATTTGCTTACCTACTTTCATAGTAGGATTTAGCGAAGTCATAGGGTCTTGAAATATCATGCTAATTTCATTTCCTCGAATTTCTTGCATTTCCCTTGAATTTAATTTAGCTAAGTCCTTACCATTGAGCCTTGAATATTCACTCGTTATTTCAGTTATTTTAGGAGGTAATAGATTAGTTAACGACTTAGTTAGAACTGATTTCCCTGAACCTGATTCTCCCACAATAGCTAGTACTTCACCTTCTTTTAAGTTAAAAGAAACATCTCTAACAGCATGAACTACACCATTATCAAGGTTAAATTTTACGTTAAGTTTTTTTACTTCTAATAAATATTTCTCCAATTAAATCCACCCACCTATTTAATTTGATTTCGGATCAAAGGCATCTCTAATTCCATCACTAAACAAATAGAAAAATAGAATTAATAAGCTTAGAACTATTGCCGGTATGAATAATTGATGTGGATAAATTAATAAAAACTTTCTGCCATGGTTTACTAAAGAACCTAATGACGCTTGTGGAGCTGGAATACCTAATCCAATAAAGCTTAGAAAAGCTTCAAAGAAAATAGCATGTGGTACCGTGAACATAGAGGTTACAATTATCGCCCCGGTAGTATTAGGTAAAATATGCTTGAAAATTATACTCCAATTCGACACACCTAAAGTTCTTGCAGCCAGTACAAATTCTTCATTCTTAATTTTTAAGAACTGTCCTCTGACTACTCGACTCATACTTATCCACCCCGTTACAGTCATCGCTAAAATGATAGTCCATAAAGATGGTTCAAATATTAAAACAAATAATATTAAAATTATTAAGCTAGGGATAGAACTTAGAATTTCAATTATTCTTTGTAATATGTCGTCTACTCTACCACCGATAAAACCCGATATAGCACCGTAAACAACACCAATAAAAATATCAAGTATAGCAGCGACGATTCCTATAAAAATAGAAATTTGCGTACCTTTCCATGTTCTAGCCCATATATCTCTACCTAATTGATCGGTTCCGAACCAATGATATTCACTGACATTTTTCTCCTTGTAGAGGTCCCTTCCATTTTTGTCCTTACCATCAAACGGTAGAATCTCTATCGATTCAAGTAGTTGAATTTTAGGAGGCAAGTTTACTTTATGTACGTGTTGTTCATCATACTTATATTGACTCAAAGTAGGTGCTATTACTGCAAACATTAGTAATACAATTAAGCCTACTAAACCAACAATTGACATCCTATTTTTACTAGTGCGTAACCATAAATTTTTTATAAAAGAGAATTGCTCTCTTTTATTTTCTTCTAATACTTGTCCCAATTTAGCATACTCAAATGGTGAATCTATAGAATTAATTTGTTTATTTAAGTTTTCTTTTGTCATTCATTTCTACCACCTTGCGTTCTTATTCTTGGATCAATTAGACCATATAAAATATCTACTAAAAAAATGGATACAATAAATAAGAAACTAAAAAGTAATGTTAAAGCCATTATCACAGGATAGTCATTCGTTTGAATTGATCTAACGAATTGATCTCCTAAACCTGGAATCGCAAATATATTTTCTATCGTTAAGGTCCCGGTTAAAATGCTAGCTAACATTGGGATTATAATAGTAATAAGTGGTATTAATGTATTTCTTAACGCGTGTTTAAAAATTAAGTTACGCATCGGTAACCCTTTAGATTTAACTAATAATATGTAATCTGAACTTAAAACTTCAATCATTTCTGATCGTATATATCTCGCTACCGTGGCTGTGACACTTAAACCTAGAGCTAATGTAGGTAATACTGCTGAAGATAAACCATGCCAACCTCCCACGGGGAATATTTGATACTTTACTGCAAGAAAATATTGTAACATTACAGCTAAAACAAACGATGGAACTGAAATGGCTATAACTGATATAACTGTAGATGAATAATCAATATAACTATTCTTTCGAATCGCTGAAATAACACCTAATATTATCCCTGTGATAACACCGAATATCATAGCGTATGCTCCAATTTCGAAAGATGGTATTAACCTAGGCTCAATTAGAGACCATACCTCTCGGTTATCATATTGGAATGAGACTCCAAAATCTCCTTGGGTTAAGTTCTTTAAATATATAAAATACTGATTCGGCAAAGACTCATTTAAACCATACTTTTCACTAACTATTGCTTTTTGAGTTTCACTTAACTTTTCGTCATTAAAGGGCGACCCTGGCATTAATTTCATTAGAAAAAAAGTGATAGTCATAGTTACAAATAAAGTAATAAACATATAAATAACCCTTTTGATTAAGTATTTAATCAATAAAATTCCCTCCCCCTAAACTTTTATTGTGTTTAACACATTATATAACTATATTTAGTTAGATACAACTATATTTATAATTTAACCGATAATTCAATTGTTTTATTTTATTTGTGCAGGTTAGAAAAAGACCCACCAGAAGTACATTTACTCCTAGTGGGTCAATCGTTATAAAATTGATTTATTTATCTTTTTTCTTACCTGTTTCCTTGTCGATACTTTTATCAATATAGACATGTTTTAATGTCGTGCTACCACCCATTGAATGGTTTACTCGGCCTTTTACTTGTGGATTTTCTAGATAGGTCGAGCCCTTTTGATATATTGGTGCAATAGGTGCTTCTTTTAGCATTAATTCTTCTGCCTCACGTAGAGCTGCTTCACGTTCTTTTGGTCTTTGCAGCAACTTACCATTCGCATCTTTCACAAGTTGATCATAACGCTTACTCGACCAACCGGTATTATTATTTGGGTGATCTTTCGTCATGATATCCATATAAGAAATCGGGTCTGGATAGTCCGGATTCCACAATGATATCGAACTTTCATAATTCATCGTAAGCTCATTATTCCATCTTTGTTTAAATGGTAATTGCTTAATTTTAACAGTTACGCCAGGTAGATTTTTCTCAATCTCGCCTTTGATGTATTCTGCAGCAAGTTTGGTATCAGGTGTATCTTCTGTGTTTAAACTAAACGTAAACGCATCCTTGCCTAATGCTTTCTTGGCCTTTTCCAAATGGGCTTTAGCTGCCTTCGGATTATATTTAAGTGGCGAATCAACAGTATCTGCGAAATCTTGACCATCAACTGTTTCAGCCGTCTTCTTAGCCGTAAATGCATTATTCACCGTGGATCCATCGTTTTTAACAGTATCTACAAACCCTTCCTTATCTATTGATTTCGCAATCGCGAGTCTAAAGTCTTTGTTTCTAAAGGCTGGTACCTTCTTCTGGTTCATCTTGATATAAGCAGATGATACAAGCAAACGACTTTTCAAACCAGGATTATCTTTATATTTATCAACCTGTTCAGCTACAATACCGGCAGAATCGACGGAATCCGTATCATACAACGCCGCGCCAGCTTGCGGGTCTTTGATTACTTTATACTTCACTTTGTCCAAGTGAACCGCTTCCTTATCCCAATATTGCTCATTCTTCGCTAAGATAATTTTATCCTCAGGTTTCCATTCCTCCAATTTAAAAGGCCCATTGTATACTGCTTTATCACCCGTAGTGGCGTACTTATCACCAAATTTCTTAGAAACCTTTTCATTTTGAGGGAAGAATGTCGGAAACGCAAGCATGCTCGTAAAGTAAGGAATTGGTTTCTCAAGTTCAATTCTAAGCGTATAATCATCTATCGCTTTGACGCCCAATTTATCGAGCGCTTTCTTACTTTCATTCACGTCCTTACCGTTTTTAATATCATACATAATAAATGCATATTCACTCGCATTCTTAGGATCAACTACTTTACGCCAAGCATAAACGAAGTCGTGTGCCGTTACATCATCTCCATTAGACCATTTGCCATGTTGCTTAAGCTTAACTGTATAGGTTTTACCGTCATTCGTAACTTTAGGCATGCCCTTTGCCAAAGCAGGCTTAGGTTTATCATTTTTATCAAATCGATATAACCCTTCGAAGACTTGGTTAAATTGGTTAAAGGAAACTTGATCTGATGCTTTCGTAGTATCAAGTGAGTGCATATCACTACCCATTACAGTTCGATAAACTTGTCCTTTCGAGTCGTACAAACTTTCCTTATTACCGCAAGCAGTCATCAACATCATTATAATTATGAAAGTACTAAACCATTTATAATATTTCATATTTTCTCCCCTTTTTTAAGAAAGAGACACTTCAATGTGAAGTGCCTCAATAATGATTTATTTCTTTTTTTCGCCTGTTTCACGGTCAATACTTTTATCAAAATATGCGTACTTGTAAGAATATTCGCCACCGATTTGGTTGTAGATAATACCTTTTAGTTGAGGGTTAATTAATTCTGCTTGTCCTTTTTGGTAGATAGGTGCTACGGGAGCGTCATTAAGCATCATTTCTTCAGCCTTTTTCATAGCTGCTTGTCGCTCCTTAGGTTTAGTAAGCAATTTACCATTCGCATCTTTAACGAGCTGATCATATTCTTTATTCGACCAACCAGTATTATTATTCGAGTTACCAGTCGTCATGATATTCAGGAATGTTAGTGGGTCTGGATAATCTGGCCCCCAACCAGATAGTGATGCTTCATAAGTTTCATTTTGTTCTAATGTTAATCGTTGTTTAAATGGCATTTGTTTAACTTTCAAAGTAACACCAGGAAGATTTTTCTCAACTTGTGCTTTGATAAACTCAGCAGAAATTTTAGCATCTGGCGTATCTTCAGTATTCATTGAAAAGACAATCTTATCTTTACCTAGCTGTTTTTTAGCCTTTTCTAAATGTTGTTGAGCTTCTTTAGGACTATACTTCAATGGCGATTTTATAGTAGAAGAAAAGTCCTTCCCATTAGGTGAATCAGCGGTTTTTTTAGCTGTAAAGACATCTACTGGTTCAGAACCATCATTTTTAACCGAATCTACATAACCTTTCTTATTAATTGATTTTGCAATTGCTTTTCTAAATTCTTCGTTCTTAAATGCAGGAACTGTTTTCTGGTTCATCTTAATGTAGAAAGTACTTGATAATAAACGTTTGTTCAGAGCCGGGCTATCTTCATATTTTTCTACTTGTTCAGCTACAATTTTAGTTATATCTACTGAATTAGTATCAAATAACGATGCTCCAGCTTGCTGATCTTTAAGAACCTTAAAGTTTACTCTATCAAGTTTAACAACGTCTTTATCCCAATAATTGTTGTTCTTGACAAGTTGAATACGGTCTTCAACCTTCCAATTTTTAACCTCAAATGGTCCGTTATAAACTACATTATCTGCTTTTAAACCATATTCTTTACCATACTTCTTAACTACCTTCTCGTTTTGAGGCATATAAGTTCCGAACGATGTTAATTCTTTGAAATATGGAATCGCTTTATTAAGCTCTACTTTTAAAGTATGGTCATCTAAAGCTTTTACACCAACGCTGTCTAACGGTTTCTTACCTAAGTTGGCTGCTTCAGCATTTTTAATATCATACATAATATAAGCATATTGAGATGCTGTGTCAGGATCTAATACACGCTTCCATGCAAATTCAAAATCATGAGCTGTTACTGGGTCACCGTTTGACCATTTAGCATCTTTTCGCAATTTAAATGTATACGTTTTACCGTCATTCGTTACTTTAGGCTCACCTTTAGCAACGCCTGGTACTGCTTTATCATCACTATCAAGAGAATACAAACCCTCATAAACTTGTTTATATACAGAGAAACTTACCGTATCTGTCACAGCTGCAGAATCAAGTGATGTCATATCTGAAGCAATGACTTTACGTAAAGTTTGACCTTTATCGCTATATAAGCCTTCAGAGTTTCCACATGCACTTAATAAAAGCACGATTCCTAAAAATATGCCTAATAATCTAAAGCTTTTTGATTTCATCGTTTTACCCCCTTACACCGTACTACTAAATTGTTGTCTGATGTCCCCAATTTCTTGATCGGTTGCGTGAACATAATGCCCTTCAAAGCATTCTTGCAACGTACGTTCATTTTTTAAGCTCGCATCTTCCTGATATGTAACACGTTTACGTGTACGTTCGCTCTCAGGATCTGGTTGAGGTACGGCAGACAATAAAGATTTCGTGTAAGGATGCAACGGACGATTATAAATATCATCCGCAGAACCAAGCTCTACAATCTTACCAAAGTGCATGACAGCAATGCGGTCTGATATGTACTTAACCATAGACAAGTCATGTGCAATAAACAAGAATGTGATACCGTGCTCACGCTGAAGCTTTTGTAGCAAGTTTACAACTTGTGCTTGAATAGAAACATCTAATGCTGAAATCGGTTCATCCGCAATGATGAATTCTGGTTCAACTGCTAAGGCTCTGGCGATACCGATACGTTGACGTTGGCCACCTGAGAATTCGTGTGGATATCGGTTCGCATGGTCTTTACGTAAACCTACAGTTTCAAGTAAATCATAGACACGTTTTTTACGATCTCGCTTACTTTCTACTAATCTGTGAATGTCGATTCCTTCAGCCACAATATCCATAACTTTTAAACGTGGATTTAATGATGCGTATGGATCTTGGAATATCATTTGCATCTTCTTATTAAATTTAAGTGATGCTTTGCGGCTCTTAATGTCGTTGATATTAACGCCGTTATATAGCACTTCGCCTGCCGTGGCATGGTTAAGTTTAATTAAAGCTTTTCCTGTAGTTGACTTACCACAACCAGACTCACCAACTAAACCTAACGTTTCCCCTTTATAAATCTTAAACGATACATCGTCTACAGCACGCACTTCATTAGGTTTACCTACGTTAAAATATTGCTTTAAATTTTTAACTTCTAATAAAACATTATCTTCATGATTCATTTAAAGCCACCCTTTCTACACGTTCTGGTTTGTCGAAATTGTTCGGCATCGGTCGTTGCTTAAGCTTAACCATCTGTGGCGGTTCAACTTTAGGTGCACGTTCATCTAATAACCAAGATTTAACAAAGTGCGTAGGCGATACTTTAAACCATGGAGGTGCCTCTTTAAAATCTACCTCTAATGCATAGTCACTACGTCTCGCGAATGCATCTCCCGTTGGTGGGTGTAATAAATCAGGAGGCGTCCCTGGAATCGCAAGTAATTCAGTATCATTATTTGTTTCTAAATCAGGCATTGATGATAATAATCCCCATGTATACGGATGTTGTGGGTCATAAAAGATTTCTTCTACATTACCGCGTTCAATCATCTGTCCGCCGTACATAACAGCTACACGGTCTGCCACGTTCGCGACCACACCTAAGTCGTGTGTTATGAATATAATCGACGTATCAATCTTTTGTTGAAGCTCTTTCATTAAGTCTAAGATTTGAGCTTGCATAGTTACGTCTAAAGCAGTTGTAGGTTCATCCGCAATCAATACTTTAGGTTCACATGCAAGTGCTGTTGCGATAACAATACGTTGTCTTTGCCCACCCGAGAATTGGTGTGGATATGCATTAAAGCGTTTCTTGGCATTAGGTAATCCAACCATTTCTAAAATTTCGATTGCGCGCTTTTTTGCATCTGCTTTATTAAATCCTCTATGCTTAATTAATGGTTCCATAACTTGCTTTCCAATCTTCATCGTTGGATTAAGTGATGTCATCGGGTCCTGAAATATCATTGAGATATCTTTACCTCTCAATTTCATAAGTTCCTTTTCACTCTTTTTAGTCAAGTCTTCACCGTTAAATAAGACTTCTCCTTTTTTAATACGTCCTGTATTTCCTTGGAAAAGTTTCGTCAAAGCCTTAGTCGTAACTGACTTACCAGATCCAGATTCACCTACAATCGCAAGTGTTTCCCCTTTATGAAGCAAGAAATCTACACCTCGTACCGCTTGAACTTCACCTCCAGTGATATCAAACGATACATGCAAATCATTGACCTCTAGCACACGTTCTCTCATTTTTAAAAGCCCCCTTTATTTACGCATTTTTGGATCAAATGCATCTCGTAAACCATCACTAAATAGATAGAAGAATAAAATTAATAAACTTAATACAACGGCTGGAATAAATAATTCATGTGGGTGAATTAATAGTAATTGTCGACCATCATTTACGAGTGAACCAAGTGACGTTTTAGGTGCTGGAACACCGATACCAATGAAGCTTAGAAACGCCTCGAAGAATATCGCATTAGGTACCGTAAACATTGAGGTAACAATGATCGCGCCTAATGTATTAGGTAAGATGTGTTTAAAAATTAATTTTCCTTTTGAAGCACCTAATGTTTTAGATGCCATAACGAATTCTTGTCCTTTAAGTTTTAAGAACTCACCTCGAACAACACGACTCATACCAATCCAACCGGTAATCGTCATTGCAAGGATGATTGTCCAAATAGACGGTTCAAAAATTAATACGAATAAAATAACAACAATTAGAATCGGAATTGAAGCAATTATTTCGATAATACGTTGCATAATATCATCGACTCGACCGCCGAAAAATCCTGATATAGCGCCATATACGACACCGATAAATACATCGAGTAATGCAGCAACTACACCTATAAATAATGAGATTTGAGCACCCTGCCAAGTACGTGACCATAAGTCACGACCTAATTGGTCAGTCCCAAACCAAAAGTTCTCTTTAACATTTGCTTCTTCATATGCATTCTTACCATCTTCACCTTCGCCATCAAATGGTAATAATGGTACATGTTCTAAAACTGGAACTTTAGGTGGTAAGTTACGTCTATCTATATCTTGTTCAGCATAACTATGACTATTGAGCATAGGTCCTATAAGTGCTAACAAGATAATTATGATTAAACCAATCATGCCGACGATTGCAAGTTTATTTTGTTTGAGTTGACTCCATGCGTCTTGCCAGAAAGTTCGGCTTTCACGTTTAATTTCATTATCATTCACACGTTCTCTTGTTGATTGAACGAAGTCAGAATCCATAATGCCTTCAGAAGTATGTGTCATTGTAGCGTTTGAGTGATCATCATGTGGTTTGTTAGTATTATCAATTCGCATTATTTTTTCCCTCCTTGTAATCTAATTCGTGGGTCTATTAAACCGTATAATATATCAACTATGAAAATTGATACGATAAATAAGAAACTAAATAATAAGGAGAGCGCCATAATAACCGAAAAGTCGTTCGTTTGGATAGATCGTACGAATTGATCCCCTAATCCTGGTACACCGAAGATATTCTCAATGGTTAAGGTACCAGTTAAGATACTCGCTAACATAGGAACTAATATTGTGATTACTGGAATTAATGCATTACGTAACGCATGCCCAAATAATACACGAGCCATAGAGTTACCTTTTGCTCTTGCAAGTAAGATGTAGTCTGAGCTAAGCACTTCAATCATTTCTGCCCTTATGTAACGTGCCACTGTCGCAATAACTACTGCAGATAGTGCTAATGACGGCAAGACAACTGTAGATACGCCTTCCCAACCTGCCACTGGAAACCATTGAAGTCGTACTGAGAATACATATTGTAATAATACAGCTAATACGAATGATGGTACTGAGATTGCAATTACTGAAATAAATGTCGCTGTATAGTCCACCCAAGTATTTTGCTTAACTGCAGCTATTACGCCTAAAATTACGCCTATAACAACACCAATAATCATAGCGATTAGTCCCATTTCAAGTGATGGTAACAATCGTGGCTGAATTAAATCCCAAACAGGCTGGTTATGATATTGAAATGAGTTACCAAAGTCCCCCGTTAACGTATTTTTTAGATAGTTTAAGTATTGAACTGGTACAGGATCGTTTAATCCGTACTTTTCATTTAAGATTTGTTTTTGTTCCTCACTTAATTTTTGGTCGTTAAATGGTGACCCTGGCATTAATTTCATTAAGAAAAAAGTGATTGTCATTACAACAAATAATGACACCACCATGTATAACAACCGTTTTAAAGTATACCTAAGCATTTTCAATCCCCCTTTAAGATTTCAAAAAATTCTCCCTTTCAAAATTTTCTGAATTCAACTATTTCAATTATACTCAAATTTTTATATTAAATGCAATATTGTTTTACTTTAAAAGAATAAAGTACTTTATTTTTAAATTTATCTAATGTGTCGTATTAACCTAATTTTAAAGAATTTTCAGAAATAAATATTTTCTTATAAAAGCATTTGAGATACAATAAGAATAACTTTAATTAAAGAAGGTAATGGCATGAGAAATTTAAAAACTTGTATCATATTTGTTATCGGCATACCAATGTTGAGTTTATTAATTTGGTTGTTTAATTCACATACTTTAGCGGTTTTTAATAATGTGTTTTTTTCAGTTAGTATTTTGACTACTTGTGGATTATTTATAGTCTTAATTGTCCAAGAAGGTGTGTTTGATGCGACAAGTTATGGGTTTAGACGACTACGTTATCAGCTTTCTCCAAAAAAGAAACGACTTGAATGGGAGAATGATGATTTTATGAACCCTAAATCTCCTAAGAAAGCATTTTATATTGTTAAGCCTTGGGTTAAAATCGGTTTAATTATTAGCGTCATTTATGTCATTAATTCGATTATCATAAGCTTAACGTTCTAAAGACGTATGTCCACCTGAAATATACATATATTTATAAAAAAAGAGTTTAGGCATGTTCATTAAGAACATCCTAAACTCTTTAATTTATATCTAATTACTCATCATATTTTTTAAGAATAAGTACTGCATTGTGACCACCAAATCCTAAGCTGTTACTCATCGCATAAGTGATGTCGTGGTCAATTGCTTCATTACCAACAATATCAATATCGATTTCTGGATCTGGATTGTCAGAATGAATAGTTGGCGCAATTTTCTTATCACGAATTGATAGCGCTGAGAAAATTGTTTCAATTGCGCCTGTAGCACCTAATAAGTGACCTGTCATAGATTTTGTAGAATTAATCTTAAGGTCTTTTACTGCATCGCCAAACGTATTCTTAATCGCTTGAACTTCGTATAAGTCACCAACTGGCGTACTTGTACCGTGCGCGTTTAAGTATTGGATATCTTTAGGTTCAATACCTGCATCTTCCATCGCTGCTTCCATAGCACGAGAACCGCCTTCACCTTCAGGCGCTGGCGCTGTAATGTGGTAGGCATCACCTGTTGAACCGTAACCTACTAACTCAGCGTAGATATGTGCACCACGCGCTTTAGCTGATTCAAGTGATTCAAGCACTACTACACCTGCACCTTCACCCATTACAAAGCCATCACGGCCTTCTTGGAATGGGCGGCAAGCTGTTTCTCTATCTTTATTTGTAGATAAGGCACGGCTTGCACTGAATCCAGCAATTGCCATGTATGTGATTGGTGCTTCAGTACCACCAGTAATCATCGCATCAGCGTCACCACGTTGAATAACTTTAAAAGCGTCACCAATAGAGTTTGTACCAGTAGCACAAGCAGTTACAGTTGCGCCGTTTGGACCTTTAGCACCTAAGTCAATTGATACTTGGCCTGTAGCCATATCAGGAATTAACATTGGTACGAAGAACGGACTAACACGTCTAGGACCTTTTTCTAAAAGTTGGTTATGTGCATATTCGAAAGTTTCCATACCGCCGATACCTGAACCGATCCAAACACCAACACGGCTACTATTTTGGTCTGTGATTTCAAGTTTCGCATCTTTAACCGCTTCACGAGCAGCTACAACCGCATATTGTGTAAAACGCGCCATTTTACGCGCATCTTTTTTCTCGATGTGATCATGAATGTCAAAGTCTTTTAATTCACCAGCTAGGTTAACATTAAATTTAGACATATCAATGCGTGTAACTTCATCGATACCATTAACACCTTTTAATGCATTATCCCAAGTTGTTTTTACATCGTTACCAAGTGGTGATAAAGCACCTAATCCTGTAATAACAACACGTTGTTTTTTACTCATATGTTAATCCTCCTATTTACCCCATCGGATAGTAACTGCGCCCCATGTGAGACCGCCGCCAAAACCGACTAGAACTAATACATCATCATCTTTGATTTTACCATTTTCTAATTCTTGACCGATACTTAACGGAATAGAAGCCGTTGAAGTATTACCATATTTGTTCACGGAAACACTCATCTTCTCTTTAGGAAGATTTAAACGCTCACGAGCTGTTTCCATAATTCGAATGTTCGCTTGGTGTGGAAAGAACATACTAATATCATCAGGTGTAAGGTTTGCTTTTTCAACAATACGTTTAGAAGCATCACCCATGATTCTTACTGCAAATTTAAATACTTCACGACCATTCATTTTAATCGTATTCATATCTAAATCTTGATATAAGTATTGACCGCCGATGCCATCTGAACCAAGTTCATAACTTAGTATGCCGCGTCCTTCTGATACTGGTCCTAATACTGCTGCACCAGCACCATCACCAAATAAAATAGCTGTTGAACGATCATTTTTATCTGTAATCTTAGATAACTTTTCAGCACCGACAACTAAAACGTTTGTATAGTCGCCTGATTCGATAAAATGCTTCGCAGTTATCATTGAATACATAAAGCCTGAACATGCTGCGAGTTGATCCATTGAAGCGACCTTACGTAGACCTAAGCGCTTTTGTAAAATGTTTGCTACGGATGGAAATGGATAATCTCCTGTAGCTGTACCTACGATGACCATATCAATATCTTCAGGTTCTAAACCAGCGTCTTTAATCGCTTTTTTAGAAGCCTCATATGCTAAATCAGAAGTATCTTCATCTTCACGAGCCCAACGACGTTCTTTGATACCTGTCATTTTTGAAATCCATTCATCAGACGTATCAAGATATGATTCAAAATAGGCATTATCGATAACACGTTCAGGAACGTGTACACCAAAACCTTTGATTCCTACATCCATGACTGTACACCTTCTTAAAATAATTTTAATACCAGGTATTAATTTAACATAAGCTTGTTTTTAAATACAAGTCTCCACCATTATATAATATTTGTAAGACTATACAAATTGATTTCTATTCATTATACTTAAAGAAAGATTAAATTATGGAGGCTTGTGTCATGAGATACGTCATTACATTTATTTGGGCACTGCTTTTAATGCAAATGATCAACTTTGTATTAAATAGTCTTGCTGGTGGTGGCAGCCTTAACTTCTTCACACCAATCGTTATGGCTGTTATAATCGTGATCGTTATCGCTATCTTAGATGCTATTATGAAACCATCGAAACGCGATTCACATGCTAAATCTGAAGTTTCACATCAAAGATAATTTTATAAAAATTGGGTCAGAGACGTTATTGATTTCTCAATACGTTACTCTGACCCTTTTTCATTATGATTCAACTTCGAAATTAAGTGATTCGTCTTCAAGCGAAACTTTAATTGTAGTACCTTCATCAAAGTTCTCTTTAATCATCAGACGCGCTATAGGTGTCTCAATGTGCTTTTGCACGAAACGTTTTAACGGACGTGCACCAAATTGCGGTTCATATGCAGTGCGACCCATCCACACTTTCGCTTCTTTAGATACATCGAGTTGAATACCTTGATCCATTAATCTGATATTTAAGTTTGTGATAATACGGTCTATAATCATTTCCATATCTTCAACCGTTAATGGTTTAAATAATACAATGTCATCCATACGGTTCAAGATTTCAGGTTTGAAATAATCATGTAAGCGTGACATGACTGATTTCTCAGTTGATTCCTGAATATCACCAGTTGATTGAACGTTATCAAGAAGAATGTCAGAACCGATATTACTTGTCATGATAATGATCGTATTCTTAAAGTCGACGCTACGACCTTTAGAGTCTGTTAAACGACCATCGTCTAGAATTTGAAGTAACACGTTAAAGACATCTGAATGTGCCTTCTCAATCTCATCAAGTAAGATGACTGAGTAAGGATTACGTCTTACTGCTTCTGTTAATTGACCGCCTTCGTCATGACCGACATAGCCTGGAGGTGCACCAATTAAACGTGACACAGCATGTTTCTCCATATACTCACTCATGTCGATACGTATCATGTGCTTTTCAGAATCGAATAATGTAGAAGCGAGTGATTTCGCAAGTTCTGTCTTACCGACACCAGTTGGACCTAAGAATAAGAAACTACCGATTGGTCGATTAGGATCCTTAATGCCTGCACGTGCTCTTACAACCGCATCAGACACAAGATCAACTGCTTTATCTTGTCCAACCACACGTTCATGTAAGATATCACTTAAGTTGAGTAACTTTTCACGTTCTGTTTCAACGAGTTTGGAAACTGGAATGCCTGTCCATTGACTCACGATATCGCCAATTTCTTCGTCAGATACCATTTCTCTAATGATGTGATCGTTTTTATTTCCATCCGCTTCTTGGAATTGTTCCTCTAACTCTTTGAGTTCACGTTCTAATTGCGGAATTTTACCGTGTTGTAGTTCGGCTGCTTTCTCTAAGTTATAATTATTCTCTGCATCTTCTAATGCTTTACGTCTTTCATCAAGTTCCGTACGTTTTTCTTGTACGACTTTAATTTTTTCTTTTTCCTTTTCTACGCGAGACGAAATTTCAGCTTGTTTTTCTTTCTCATTCGCGAGTTCTTCTTGAAGTTCTTTAAGTCGGTTTTGACTGGATTGGTCAGACTCGTTTTTCAGTGCGCTTTCTTCGATTTCAAGTTGCATCACGCGTCGATTGACTTGGTCAAGTTCTGTTGGATTAGAACCCATTTCGGTCTTAATTGTGGCACAAGCTTGGTCAACTAAGTCAATCGCTTTATCAGGTAAGAAGCGATCTGTGATGTAGCGGTCTGATAGTTCTGCCGCTGCCACTAAAGCACGGTCTTGAATACGCACACCATGATACACTTCATAACGCTCTTTAAGACCACGTAAGATTGAAATCGTATCTTCTATATCTGGTTCACTGACGTTTACTTTTTGGAAACGGCGTTCTAACGCAGAGTCTTTTTCAATATATTCACGGTACTCATTTAAAGTTGTAGCACCAATACAATGTAATTCGCCACGTGCTAACATGGGTTTTAACATGTTACCTGCGTCCATCGCACCATCTGTTTTACCTGCACCAACTAACATATGAATCTCGTCGATGAAGAGTAAGATGCGACCTTCTGATTCTTTAATTTCTTTAAGAACTGCTTTTAAACGTTCTTCGAATTCACCACGGTATTTCGCACCGGCTACAAGCGCACTTAAATCAAGCTCAAATACCGTTTTATCCATTAGTGTTTCAGGCACGTCTTTTCTAACGATACGCTGTGCGATACCTTCAACGATTGCTGTTTTACCAACACCAGGTTCACCGATAAGAACTGGGTTGTTTTTCGTTTTACGACTTAGGATACGAATCGCATTACGAATTTCGTCATCACGTCCGATAACGGGATCCATCTTACCGTTTCGTACTTCTTCTACTAAGTCGCGACCATATTTTTCTAAAGCTTCATAGTTTACTTCTGGATTTTGAGATGTCACATGATTCCCTCCTCTAATTTTCTTAATGATTTCTTTGATGACCTTTTCTTTATGTGAAACAAATGATTGAGTTGTTTGATCAATTTCCATTGCAGCTAACAATACGTGTTCCATTGAGATGTATGCGTCTTCATATTGTTCCATGTATTGTTTTGATTTCGTAAATAGTTCGTTCGTTTTAGGCCCAACGTATTCACCATATGTGACGTTATCACCTTTAACCGTTGCATAAGATGCTAACTTCTTATTATACGCTTCGATTAATTCATCCGTATCAACTTTCGCACGTTCAAGAATCGATTTGAAAAGACTATCATGTTCGAGTACGCACGATTTTAACACACATTCAATTTCGACATTTTGTATCTTTTGATTTTTAGCTTCTTCAATCGCCTTTTGTAAGGCACCTTGAACAGCATGCGTCATTTGATTTATGTCCAATATCGTTCACCTCTCAGTTATCGTCTTGACTTTGACTTTCTTTGACTAATACTAGTATAACGCCACAACTCATGACTTTCAAATGATTTAACTAAAAAACACGTTCCCCTTTCAAGATTTTTTAATCTTTTTAGGAAACGCGTTATATTTACTTCGTTTGATTCAATTCACTAATGATTGCGCGTGACAACGCTTTGATGCCTGGTGCTTCTAAATGTATGCCATCATATGCGAAATACTCCACATGTCCTTCTGATTTCTTATACCAATCTACTAAATGGACGTTGTCATGTTCTTCGGACGCTTCTTTGAGTAATTGGTTCACGTGCGTTTCGTAATTACGAGGAACGCGCGTGTTCACGAGATAGACGTTAGCTTGATTGAACTTTTCAAGGAGGGAATCGAGTTGCGCCTTTGAAAAGTCACCATTCGTCCCTAGCTCGAGCACCACGATCTTACCCTTCTTATTGTAAGACGCATACTTCTTCTCGGCTAAAGGTACGGCCTGAATTAAATTACGCCCCACCTTACCATCAATTTCTGATAGAGGGATTTCGCCTTTAAAATATGAACCGATATCTACCATTATAGAGTCACCTAGTAACAGAGGCGCGAGTGTTGTATCGTTCTGCGTGATCAGTTTGTCGCCGGTTAGATCGATATGGTCAAAGTGTATGGGTACGGCAATTTGATCTTCAAGCTTATTTGTATTAAACGTCGTGTTATGTGACGCATCAGCTTGGACCTTTGATAATGAATTAAAACCACCAAGCACTGAAACGGTTAATATAAATATCATGAGCGCAGATAGGATTGTGCGGCCATATCGTCGAAAGTTGAAAGGATGAACTTTGAACGCTTTGAAACCCTCTCTTCGGATCGGTGTTTCAATAAATCGATATGACACTTCTGCACAAGCAAACGTAAGCACAACCTCTGATACGTAGATGTACCAAGGGATTTGGCCTTGTACAAAATAAGAACTCATGACACTCATAATCGGATAATGCCATAAATATAAACTATACGAACGCTGACCGATATACTTGAGTATCGGTAAACTTAAGACTTTCGATAAGTATGTGCTTGGATGCACAGCGCTCATAATAATGAATAACGTGATGAAAGACAAGATATAAAAGCCGCCTACATATAGTACAGGCATTTGATCGTTTATAAGAAACATTGACGCGATAAGTGCGATGAGTCCGAAGATACCTAGACCTTCGACAGTATATTGTAGCGTCTTTGGCGGATTAGCTTTCAACCGAAATGGCGGCCAAATGAATGCTAAGAGTACACCGAGTAATAGCGTTTGTAGGCGTGTATCTGTACCGAAGTAAAGTCTTGATAATGATAAGCCGAACCCTTTTAACGACATCATCACGATTAAGGAAATGATTGAAACTCCGAATAAGATTAATATGACTTTGTGTCGTTTCTTAAATTTCTTTAGTAAAAGCCCTATGATAAGCGGGAATAAAATGTAGAACTGTTCTTCGATTGCAAGTGACCATAGATGCTTGAGTGGCATCAATTCAAATTGATTGAAGTAATCGACATCTCGAAAGATGTACCACCAATTGGATACATAAAAAATGGCTGCCGTTGCATCCTTACGAATTGAGAGAATGTGACCTTCATCAAAGAGAACCGTGTATAAGACGACACTACTTATTACGAATAAGCTCGCGGGTAATAAGCGTTTGATTCTACGGAGCCAGAATCCTTTTAAGTCGATGCGCTGCGATGCATCATATTCATATAGTAAAAGACTTGTAATTAAAAAACCTGAAATAACGAAAAATGTATCGACACCGACAAACCCGCCAGATAACCATCTTACGTTGAGATGGTACACCATGATGGCAATAACCGCTATTGCACGTAGACCATCTAAACCAGGTAAATAACGTTTTTGTCCGTGATTGGATGATTGATTTGGATTCATGAGGTTTTCATTCTTTCTAAAATAAATTGAGTTCATTCTTATAAAGCGATGCATTCAATGTGAACGGTATGTAATTTGAATGTTATATAATAAACTTTACAAGCAATAATATGATTGTAATATTTTTGTTATATTTTTGCAATAATCTTTAATATAATCTTAGAAGGCTTTTGAAGCGGAAGTTTAGTGGCGTGATTCTGAGTAAGCGGTGCGGTCTTAAAAGGCCTTTTCAAAAAATAAAAACGTGAGACTTAAATCGCCTCACGTCTTCTCTATCTATATGAAATTCAGATTAGCTTACACCTAACGCAATTTTAGCGTAACGTGACATCATATCTTTATTCCATGGTGGATTCCAAACGATATTTACTTCAGTATCTTGAATCTCTGGTAACTCAGCTAATGCTGTCTTAACTTGATCAACGATTTGCGGTCCTAATGGACAACCGATTGAAGTTAATGTCATTTCAACAGTGCATAAACCATCATCGTCTAAATCAACTTTATATACAAGACCTAAGTTAACGATATCAATACCTAACTCGGGGTCAATTACGTTCTCTAAAGCGCCTAGGATATTGTCCTTTAATGCTTCATCCATCCATATCACCTCTTTTAATTTTAATCATAAATACAATATATCAAATATCCGACAAAACGCCAATAAAATGCTATGATATTGATACATGAAAAGTATTTACATAAGGAGTTTTATATGGAACAGCACTTAATCGTTTTGGATTTAGACGGCACATTATTAAATGATGAAAAAACAATCCCACCTTACACGAAAGATATCTTAAATGAAGTTATGCGTCGCGGGCACCAAGTTATGATTGCGACGGGTCGCCCGTACAGAGCAAGTAAGGTTTACTATGATGAACTCGGTCTTAATACGCCTATTGTGAATTTTAATGGCGCCTATGTCCATCATCCTAAGAATGAAGATTTCCCAGTGACGCATCGTGTACTTGATTTAGGCTTATCTTTAGAAGTGATTAAGTCTCTACATCGTCATGGTGTAACGAATATGATAGCGGAAGTTAAAGATCATGTGTATATCAATTCGCCGGATGATCGCCTTTTTGAAGGGTTTAGTATGGGAGAACCTGAAATTATTACGGGTGATTTACGTGAGAACTTGAAAGAGGCACCGACTTCCTTATTAGTGGAAGCTAAAGAAGAGTCTATTTCTGACATTAAGGACATGTTAAGTCATTTTTATACTGAACATATCGAGCATAGACGTTGGGGCGCGCCATTTCCTGTTATTGAGATTGTAGCTAAAGGTATCAATAAAGCGCGCGGTATCATGTCTGTTTGCGATTACTTACAAATTCATCAATCACATACCATTGCTTTTGGTGATGAAGATAATGATATCGAAATGATTAAATACGTGCGTAATGGTGTTGCGACGGCAAACGCTTTAAGCGAATTGAAGGATGTTTCTGATGATGTAACGGCGTCGAATAACGACGATGGTATTGGCGAATACTTAAATCGTTACTTTAATTTAAATATGCCTAAGACGCGTGAGCAATAAACCTTTTAAATTGGGAGTGGTTTGGATGTCAAAGATTGTTGTTGTAGGTGCCGTGGCTGGTGGTGCTACGTGTGCAAGTCAGATTCGTAGGTTAAATGATGAGAATGCGATTACCATTTATGAAAAGGACCGTGATATGAGCTTCGCCAATTGCGGCTTACCATATTATTTGGGTGACGTTATTGAAAAGCGTGAGTCGGTACTTGCGATTGAACCTAAAGATTTTAAGGATAAGAAAAATATTGATGTGCATACGTATCACGAGGTTATTGCGGTTGATAGTCAAGCTAAGACGGTGACGGTTAAGAATCATCAAACTGGTGAGACGTTTGAGGACACGTACGATTATTTGATTTTAAGTCCTGGTTGCCGTGCTAAGTCGTTAGGTTTTGATGCTGACTTTATCTTTACACTACGTAATATGGAAGACACTGACCGAATTAATGATTATATTGAGGCGCATGATGTAAAGCGCGTATTATTGGTTGGTGCTGGATATATCTCTTTAGAGATGCTTGAGAATATGTATCACCGCGGACTGAAGCCGACTTTAATTCACCGTTCTGATCAAGTGAATAAGTTAATGGATCAGGATATGAATCAGGTAATTTTAGATGCTATGGATGAACGCGATATTCCTTACTATTTAAATGAAGAAATTGATTCCATTGAGGGTCATGACGTGACCTTTAAATCTGGGAAAACGGAATCGTTCGATATGATTATTGAAGGCGTTGGCGTGGCACCTAATTCCGAATTCTTGAAAGGTAGCGGCGTTGAACGTGATGATAAGGGATACGTCCCGGTTAATGAGAAGTTTGAAACGAACGCGGATGGTATTTATGCGCTCGGCGACGTGATTACTTCATTCTATCGACATGTCGATCTGAAAGCTCACGTACCACTTGCATTTGGAGCGCACCGAGCTGCGAGTATTATCGCTGAGCAATTAGAAGGTCGTTCTGAGATTGTGTTCAAAGGGTTTGTCGGCGCAAACATTGTGAAATTCTTCCAGTATACGTTAGCGAGCACTGGCGTGACCGTTAAAGACTTGGATCAATTCGATTACGACGTCGTTAATCATACTTCCAATACACACGCCGGTTACTATCCCGATAATTCTAAGATGCATATTCGCGTCTATTTTGAAAAGTCCTCTCGTAAAATCTTGCGTGCTGCGGCTGTTGGTGAAAAAGGCGTTGACAAACGTATCGACGTTATAACGATGGCGATTATCGGGGAACAAACCATTGACGATTTAACAGAATTTGAAGTAGCTTACGCCCCGCCGTACAGCCATCCAAAAGACATTATTAACATGGTCGGATATAAAGCTCGCAACAAGTAAAGTGATTTCAGGTAAGAGCGGTGTACCTCCTATCTTAGCGTCGTTAACTTCTACTTGGCTGGTTTAGCTCAAGCAGTTAGCCTTTGATGTTAAGTTATATATTTTTAATGGTCTTAAAGCGGTATGCCTCCAAGTGATTGGCTTTGGAGGCATTTTTTATTGGACGTCCGTTTGCTTTTTAGACGGTTTAGCTATTGGCAGTTAGCCTTACAAGTTAGTGATACAAATTTAATTCTTTCAATGCGGTGTGCCTCCAAGCGCGTGTGCTTGGAGGCATTTTTAATTTTGTTTGACTCGGTTGGAGTATTTTCGGTCGTGATAGTTCGGGCTAGCGATGGCGTGCTAGATAGTATAGAGGTAACCGTTAGAATTACACGTTTTCTGAGTCTTGTAAATCTAGAGGGCCTTGGTTTACACGTTTCTAATTTCTTGTAATTTTAAAGGCCCTTGGTTTACACGTTTCTGATTTCTTGTATTTATAAAGGCCCTTGATTTACACGTTTCTGATTTCTTGTAAATTTAAGGGCATTTGATTTACACGTTTTCTATGTCTTGTAAATTTAAAGGGCCTTGGTTTACACGTTTCTGATTTCTTGTAAATTTAGAGCCCTTTCATTTACACGTTTTCGATTTCTTGTAAATGAAGGTATAAGCCCTACGTTTATCACGTTTCTACTTTCTTGATAAACCAAGCCCCTACGTTTATCACGTTTCTACTTTCTTGATAAACCGCTTAGCTTAATAGCTGGTATAATACTACTGAACCTAAATATTGTAGCTTAAGACTCTAAACAATAACTATAAAATCTTTACTGAAGCCAGAATACTACAAATAGCGCTAACATTTCTAACCGGCATAATAAGCTTCAGTCAAACTTTTCCGTTCTATCAATGGAATTATCTTTCAACCGAACTATTCCCTTACTTACCGTATTACAAACGACGACCGCAATATAATCATCCTATCAACCAGTAGTCCTCTATCCGCCCATCAAAAAACGCCCTAACGACTTCTACTTCATTAGCGGAAGTTGTTAGGGCGTTGTTATACTGTCTTGGCTTTTCAGGAATCGATTAAGATAAACCGAATAGTTGTGTGATTGGTCCTAGAGGTAAGATTGTACCTAGGATCATTGTTAGTAAAGCGATTACTAACGTCGTGATGAATAAGCCACGACTGTTTTGTTTTTTCGTTTTCTTAGCAAGCGTTACTTCTGTAAGCGCGATTACTGCTAAGCCACCAATCATTTTAAGTGTTAAAAGCATATGGTTAGCATCAGCCATGCCAAATGATTTAACGACTAACCAAATACCTGAAATTAACGTTAATAATAAGAATAAACGTAGTGCCATACGTAATGGTTTGAAAGATGGACTTGGTCCTTGTTTATTTGAAAAGTTTTGATAAGCTGCAATAAACAAGATGATTGTTACGATCCAACTTACAATATGAAGATGTACCACGTGTCATTCCCCCCTCTTTTCTTTATTAACTCATATCCATAGTATCATATGATGAATCGTTAGAATACTAAAGATAACCAATCATTAACAATCTTATAACGATTTGGCTTTTTTAAAAAAAAGAAAACCTGGAACAAATTACCGAGGTAAAATGCATCTTGCACGAACTCGGTAAGTCCCGCAACACGATACATGACGGGTTGTTCCAGATTCAATCTCATTTAAAATTATTCAGTTTCTGACGCGACGTAGTTCGTTAACGTACCGATATTGTCAATCGTCACTTTGATTTCATCGCCAGGTTGTAAGAATTTCGGTGGATTCATACCTGCACCGACCCCAGCCGGCGTACCAGTTGCGATAATATCGCCTGGATGAAGGGCTACGTATTTCGAAATTTCTTCGATTAATTCGTCGATCTTAAGGATCATTTCGCCTGTGTTACCGTTCTGACGAATTTCGTTGTTCACTTTCGTTACGATATCAACCGCTTCAGGTGTTGGTAACTCGTCTTTCGTCACGATGTAAGGACCCATTGGGCAACCACCTGTTAAACTCTTTGATAAGAAGGCTTGGTCTTGAGCTTTCTGAGCAGTACGGTCTGTGATGTCGTTAATAATCGTGTAGCCGTATACGTAATCAAGAGCAAGACCACGCGGAATCTTCTCACCATGCTTACCAATTACAACGCCAAGTTCGCCTTCGTAATCGAGCTCGTCTGTAATATCTTTGTGGTTCGGAATCGTAGCATTATCACCTGTTAAAGATGACGCTGCTTTCGTGAAGACATATAAACGCTCAACCTCGTGGTTTAACTCATCAGCGTGTTTCTTATAGTTACGACCAAATGCGATTACATTATTAGTTGGCGTAACGGGTGGTAAGAAGTCAATATCAGCGAACTGAACTTTATACGTCTCAGCATCGCCACTATTCTCAGCTTTAACAACCGCTTTTCGAACCTGTTCTTGGAAATCAACAACTTGGTTCATTTGTAAACCTTCTAATAACGTCTTAGGATTAAAGTCTTCTTCTGCAAAATCTCTAAATACCTTACCTAGATCCCAAGCCGCTTCTTCGCGTTTTACTTTAACGCCATAAGATATATCATCGTTATGTTTGAATGATAAGAATTTCATTCAGTATCAGCTCCTCTAAGTTACTTACACCAATTATAACGAATTTTTTAGACAAATCACAATTTTTTAATTATTCGTCTTAATTACGCCATTCATATATGATAGGTCCCCATTCAAAGTGTTATTACCTTAAGTTCGATAACCTTATGTCACCTTACATCAAGCGATTGATAATGCGTTTAACCCGACTCCCCCTGCAAAAGCCCTTTAAGCCACGTACCTCATCGCGCTTTAACATCAGTACCATCCCACACCCAAATAAGAATGAGAAGATGGGATAAAACGAGCTGATAACGAGTACCGAAATCACGCTAAATAAATGCTGATCCGACAGACTTAAAAAGTGTGTCAGATCAACATTTTTATATGGAAAACTAAAGTTTAAAATGTTCATAAGCAAAATGCCGAACAAGCTAATACCTCTAAGGGCGTCTAATTCAAATATTCTCTCTTTCTTTTGTGTAGACATACCTATCCTTCCTCAATTGACAATTGACCAAATTTAAAGAAATAAAGGTACCCTTTCACTTTAGTATTTAATATCGCTTCGAGCGTTTGTTGATAATACGACATTTGAATATAGTATTTCGATTTAAGTTGTTTACCAAGTTCTTCATCGGTCATACCGCGTCGTCTTCTGAATGAATCCGTTTTATAGTCAACAAAGTAATAACAACCGTCCTTGACAAAAATGAGGTCTACCATACCTTGAATAATTGAAACAGCCGCGTCATCACACTCAATATCATCGACTTTCGACTGATTCACGATAAAAGGAATTTCTCTATAGATCTTGTCACTATGCGCAATGTCGTCGTATAAACGACTCTTCGTGAAGTCATAAACTTCTTTTAAGTTAATGACATCTTTCTCATCGGCATTGAGTATATCTCGCGTCACTAATCCATCCACATATTGCTCCAATGCCTCATGTGTCATCCCTTCCTTTTCAAAAGGAAGATGTTCCATGACCGTATGCATCAACGTACCAATTTCATTTGCACGACGCGTACGCCCTTCTTGCATAAACTGAGGACGATCAAACGTCGAGACGCCAAGTCGATATTGACGCACGCGATCATAATTGGTGTTCGTTTCTTCTGTATCATGTTGACGTTTCAATTCAGAAACAGAGATCTTAGAATGACGACTCACTTGATCTTGATACGGATATTCATAACGTAATTGGTCTTGAATTTGAGCCTGAACATCCGCATGCCCTTTCATATGATCGAGCATGTTTAACGTACGATACGTATCCGATTCAAGTGCATCATCCGATTGAATCTCTGAAAAGTGCTTGATATAGATATCTAAATTCTGAGATAAAGATGTATCTACACGATCAAGATTTGATTCAGTATTCGAAGATTTCGCGGTATCATTAGCATGATATTGACCATAAACGCTATAAATTAACTCAAACGGTGACTTCGCACTCAGTCTTGAACTCGCTGAGATGAGCCCCTTTTCAAAGGGTGTTTCAAGAAGCTTATCAAGTTCTTTCTCAGCCTTAACACGCCCTATCAAATAAAGCTGCGTCTTAGCACGCGTTAACGCAACGTACATTAAACGCATTTCTTCAGAGATGAGCTCTTTCTCACCAATCGCCTTAAACAGCACAGACGCTAACGACGGATAACGCACTTCTGCGTCTAAGTCATAATAATCCATCCCAATTCCGTACTGCTGATTTAGAATGACTTGCTGACGAATATCGCCACGATTAAACGATTTCGATAACCCCGAATAAATCACAAACGGGAATTCAAGCCCCTTACTGCTATGGATACTCATCATACGCACCACATCATCATTCGGACCAATCACATTTTCCTCACCGAAGTCCTTACCGCGTTCAATGAGTTCATCTATAAATCTTATAAACTGGAAAAGCCCTCTAAAGCTCATGTTCTCAAAGTCGACGGCCTTATTAAATAAGCCGTATAAGTTTTGACGACGACCACGGCCGCCTACTAAACCACTGAAATACTGAATAACATATTTATCATTGTAGAATTGGTCGATCAATTGATACACAGGATGATTCTGGCTATAGTCTTGATAATATTGAATATCTTCTAAAAAGGCTTTTAGCTTATCTGTTAAATCTTTATGTTCCGTATCATGCTCTAAAAATTGTTCAATAGACTGATAGAAATAATCCATCTTCTCAGTATGAACTTGAATTGTCGCGAGTTCATCTTCAGTAAATTGATAAATAACAGAACGCATTAGCCCCACTAAATAAATATCTTGAAACGGATTATCAATCACGCGTAAAAACGATAACATCAAGCGAATTTCAGTTTGCTCAAAGTAACCAGATTTACTATTCACATGAAACGGAATGTCCTTATCTTTAAACACCTGTTGAAGTATCCGCGCATTACCGTAGCCACGCTCAAGGATCACAATGTCCTTATATGTCGACTTACGATAGCGCTTAGTATCAGAATCATAAACACGTTGATGCTCAAGAATATGTTCAACCCGTTGCGCGATGAGTTCCGCTTCTTGTTCCGTTCCTGTTAATTCACTTTCGTCATCTTCAACCATGACATCAAACTGCATTGGATACGGTTGTTCTGGATCATATTTCGCACCTAAATAAAGTTGTTGTGCCGCGTCGTACGTAATCTCACCAACCGTTTGATCCATCATATGTTGGAACAAGAAGTTTGTCGTATTAAGAACTTCCGGACGTGACCTAAAGTTTTGAGATAAATCAATACGTAAGCCCGCATCCTTACGGTCAATATCCGTTGTAAAGCGCTCATACTTTTCAATAAATAGACTCGGATCAGCTTGACGGAATTTATAAATCGATTGCTTCACGTCACCAACCATAAATAAATTCCCATTATGTTCCGCACCGCGTTTGATACATGAAATAATCTTCTCTTGAACGCGGTTCGTATCTTGATACTCATCCACTAAAATTTCATCGAATTGATCACGGTAAATATCCGCGATTTGCGACGGACTACCATCCTCATTTGTCAAGATCTTTAACGCGAAATGTTCATAGTCTGAAAAGTCCAGCACGTTCTTCTTGCGTTTATTATCGTTAAACGTTTCGATGACATCTTTCGTTAAAGTAGCGAGATATTGAACTCGAGGCGCTAACGCTTTCATGTCAGACTTTAGTAGCTCTACGTCTCGAGATAAATAATTGTCTTGAACATCTTTAATCAACGCTTTATACGCATCATAATAACCCTTGCCTGCGTCATAAACGTCTAAGTTACCATCATTTTCTTCTTTAACCTTTTTCGTTTGAGACGGGAATCGTTTCGGTAGTTCGTGCTGACTAAGCATATCTAAATCGATGACACCGCCTTCAATCGCTTGATTCATAAACGCCAGTTCACCGCGTAGCAACTCAAGATGCTTATCAACTGCGTACAAATCTTCGAATAACACGGTACTTTCTTTTATAAAGTGATGCGCCGTTTTAAGATCAATCATCATATACGCTTTTAATTGATCAAGCATTTCTTCTTGTTTAGTGTCATCTGCATATGGATCGCTTAGATGCGTAAGCCAATCGATTGGGTTCGGATTCGCGACACTAAAGTAATACAACTTCTTCACCATATCGCGTAGTGTGTCATCTGAACGGTCATTCGCAAGCTGCTCAACGACATCAACGAAATCAGAGTCTAATGTCGCATAGTGCTTTTCCAAGACATCATCAATTGTCTGTTCAAGTAATAGCACGTTCTCCGCTTCAGAACTCGTTCGAAAGTTAGGATCAATGTCTAGCACATCATAGTGTTGTTGGATGAGCTTCAAGCAAAAGCTATGTAGCGTGGATATCTGAGCTTGATGAATCTTAACACGCTGATTTTTAAGATGTTCGTTGTCTGGAAATTCTAAGGATTTCTTCTGAATACGGGCATCAATACGATGTTTCATCTCTCTCGCACTAAGATTTGTGAACGTTACGACTAACAGGCGATCGACATCGATTTCATCACGAATGATGCGTTCAATAATACGCTCAACTAGAACGGCCGTCTTACCAGACCCTGCCGCTGCCGCAACTAAAATATCGCGATCTTTCGCATAAATACTCTTCCATTGGTCATCCGTCCATAAGACGCCTTGTGGTTTCTTAGGAATCATGATTATCCTCCTTTCCATCTTCTTGAAGTAACGCTATCGGATTAATTGTTTCATCAACTTGTCGATATCTAGGTTTATCGATAATACCGTCAACGTGACATACAGACTTATAATTACAGAATCTGCATGGTAGCGTATTCTCATATTGAAGCGGTGCGACTTTCGTTTCTCCATCCATGATGTCGCTTGCTGTTTCAATAAAGTTTTCCTTATTCTTCTGAATGAGTTTATGAATAACGCTTTCATCGGCAACTTTACTATTCGAACTAAAACCGCCATTTTTCTTACGACTAAACGGCACGATGTCTGATTTGTACGACGCCTCATCACGAACATCAAGTGCTTGAATCACGCGTTCATCTTGGTTAATTAAACCTTTCATTTGGAAACTCTTTAAACGCGCTTGATCGATATCAGTCGTTTGATGTTCCACCCAGTTTTTAAAGGATTGAATCGGTTCGTGAACACGCATGTAAAGAAGTCCACCTGGTCGGATGCTTTCACTTAAATTAAGTGCTTTGTAATTTTGAAGCACGATATCCATGTACGTCATCATTTGCATCTGCATGCCGTAATAAACTTTCTTCAAATCAAGTTCAGCACTTTGTTTAGACGACTTATAATCAATGATATTCACAAAGCTATCCGTCTCAGATTGGTACGTATCGATACGGTCGATTTGACCACGGATATAAATCGGGTACCCTTGCTTTGTATATAAGACATCTGCCTTTAACTCTTGATTATGACGTGGCTTCACTTTAAAGCTTTGTTCGAAGCGGTACGGCTTAAACTTCGTATGTGAACCTTGGTACTGCATCGCACTTACCGTCGCTTTAATAATCGCACCAATTTTATGAGACATATATTGATAATGCGCAGTTGAATTCAAGAGATTAAATTGTACCTCTGGTAATATCAGATCTAACGCTTCTTTCGTTAACGCTTGAATATCACGTTCAGTTAACTGTTTGAAATTCCCTTCAACACGTTCTGAAATATAACGTAATACATCATGGAATATTGAGCCTAAGTCAAAGCTCTGAAGCTGATACTTCGTACGTTCGTTTAATTTTAAACCGTGAGACGCATAGTGTTTGAACGGGCATTGCTTAAACCCTTCGAATCGAGACACACTTGCTTCGATCTTAGTCCCGTAGAGCTTTTCAGTGAGAGACTGATCGAGTTGAACGGTTTCATTAGAATAACTTAACGACGTCATTAGGTGATCTAAACCTTGATTTAAATGTTCATCATCGCGAATAACTTGATACGCATCTAACCACGTTTCAGCCACAATTTCATCATTTAACCATCCTTTTAAAGCCTCGAATAAGGAAATCTTGGTCTGATGCGGATGTTCCATTAGACGTAACGGCTCGTGCTCATGCATATGATGAATATTTTGTACCTCTAAATTGAAATACAACGCTTCAATTTGGTCTAAGAACGGACTCTTCTCCTTATCGTCACCTGACATGCCCATTAAACTATATGAGAATGTGACCTTCTCAGTCGCTTGCGCCATCGCGATATAACATACAAATGCCTCGTCCATTTGAAGAATGTCAGCTGTCGGACTTAACTTCACATTCGATTGCGTTTGAAATTGCTTCTTCTCATCATCAGAAATTAAGCTCGAATTCGTTATCGTTTGCGGCATGACACCATCGTTCATACCAATCATATAAATATGCTTTTTATTCGCGACTTTAGATAAATCCATCGTACCAATCGTCACTTCATCAACGCCTTGCGGAATCATCTTAAATTCCAACTGGCTCAGCCCGATATCAAGTATCTCAAGAAAGCGCGTGAGCCCCATATCCTTATCTTTGAAGATCGTCACCATGTCGTCTAACACACGAATAAACCCGTGCCAAACTTGGTCAATCTCTTCCGCTTCCTTATGCTTACCATCTAAGTCAAGTTCATCACGCTGCGTCATCATCTGATGCGGTAATTCAAATTCTTCGATTAAGTTATACAGTGCTGTCGCGTAAGCTGTCGCATGTTGCCCTTCTCTAAGCGCTTGTTCGAAGGCGTGAAGTTTCTTAACAACATCATCTTTAAGCTTGATCACCTTTTCGAAAAGCGCTTGGCGCGCGTCATTCAGTTTGATGTGTCGTATTCCTAAACGCTCAAATTGATCTACCGTGAAATAACGGTCATCTAGCCACTTCGAGCCATGGATACCTCGCTCAATCGCATAATTCTCAAAGATATCTATTAAATAGCGATGGTCTTTAAACGTTGAAGTTAAAATATTCGTCTTTAAAAGACGCATCATCGGTTCGAATGCCCAGTTCTTTTGAATCACTTCCACTAATGAGCGCAACATTTCCATAAACGGGTGATGCGTCATACTGCGCTTAACATCAATATTAAATGGAATATCATATTGATTTAGAATCGTTTCAAGTAAATACGCGTACGCTGGGTCACGATATAAAATCGCGATATCGTTAAAGCGGTAATGGTTCACTCGCAAATCACGTAAAATATCACGTGCGACTTCATTTACTTCTTCACGCATATTCGAACTTTCTAAAATCTTAACTTCATTAGAAGTCGTGCGTTGTTCAACTTGTAGCGCGTCAAACGATTGTTCTAAATGCGCTAACGATTCATTTTGATAACGTTGTACTTGCGTGAAATGACGGCGTTTAAGCGGTATTTGTAAATCTTGAGCGATGTCTTCTAAATGTTGTAGGGATTCTGAAGGTTTACGAAATAGACTGAACATATCTTGATTGCCATCACTTGTAAGTAAGACCGTTACAGACTTACAATGCTTCGTTAATGCTTGAATGATTTCATATTCCAACGTTGAAAAGTTATGGAAACCATCTATGTATATATCCGCTTCTTGAAGCCATTTCGACTCAGGAATCTTCTCAATGAAACGCATCAACATATCTTCATTCGTCACAAAGTGATCCTTAAGACGCGCTTCTAACTTGTCATATATCAATTGAATATCATGAAACTTATCACGCGTGCGCAAGTTGATCGAGTTCGATGAGATAATGTCATCTAAGTCAGTTGGCGTTATGTGGTATTTTTTGAAGTCTTGAATTTGCTCACTTAGCTTTTCACTGAAGCCAAAGTAACCAACTTGAGATTGGTAAAGTTTCAATGATTGCTGATGTTCGTTAAGTAAATCATAAATCATCATCTCCATCGCTTCTTGAGACACGCGATCTTCGGTTAAGCCACCTACTTCCTGAAACAATCGGTGCGCCACACGATTAAAGTGTAGAATTTCAGTACGTAAACTTCCATTTAGCGTGGCATCCTTAGCGAATGCTTGTTCAAATTTAAAGGTACTTTGCGTCGGCGTAATGACAACAATTGGGTCGCCCATTGGTGACGTCTGCATCGCTTGTTTAATTTCAGACATCATTTCATACGTCTTACCAGTACCAGCACGTCCTATAAATGCTTCTAATCTCATAGTCGTCCCCACTCCTTTACTCTATTTTAACATAGCGACGTTTAATTTAATGTTAATGCGTTGTGAATCAAACGTATTAATTGATAGGATTTTGTAGCTGTTTAATTGATTTTAGCGTGTCAATTTGAACATATGTTTAATTGCGCATTCTCCTCTTTGAAAAGCCCTTTCAATATAACAACGCGTACGTCGGCATATCGTTTACTAGCAATCTCGTACACTCAAAATCAAAGTACAACCCTTAAGTTGATCGATTACTTAGAGGGCTTTTCATAAAGAAAACCCCGAACGGTGCTATGTAACACCGTCCGAGGCTCTTAAATATTACTATTCTTCTTCAGGATTAAAGTTAACCTTGAACTTACTTAGCGGCCAGAATCTTAAGGATACTTTACCTACAATTTTATCTTTATCGATTAAACCGAAAGCACGACTATCCTTACTAACTTCGCGGTTATCACCTAACACTAAGTATTTATCTTCTGGAATTTCAGACTTACCTTCTGAGCCGAGTAATTCTTTAGATTCAAAATCACCTGTAATTTTATCTGAGCGCTTATGTTCTTTATTATAATCTAAATAAGGTTCTTTAACTTCCTTACCATTCACGTATAATTTATCGTTTTCATATTTAACTTTGTCACCTGGCGTACCAATGACACGCTTCACATAGTCATCATTTTCATTCGCGTGGAACACAATGACATTACCACGTTTTAAGTCGCCAAATTTAAGTCCAATTTCATTTACAATAACTTTTTCGCCATCTTTTAAAGTTGGATCCATAGAATCACCTTTTACTGTGTAAGGTTTAGCTATGAATTGATGGATGAGTGTAACGATAATGATTGCGACGACTATGGAGGCAATCCACTCTAAAATTTCCTTCTTCATTTTGACACCTCAATTAAATTTAAAAGTTCGTCTTCATTCGGTTAAATGGAAAATATGTAACATTAACATTCCCCATTATATCTTTTTTCTGAATAAAACCAAAGCTTCTTGAATCTTGCTTGGCATCTGCCACGTCATTGAGTACAAGGTAAGAACCTGGTGGCACGATATTCGTTTCGGAATCCTTAATTTCTTCCATATTTAAATGTGCAACTGCATAGGAATTATTCGAAACCTTGCGATCATTAATATACAAATGGTGGTCTTTAAGCGCAACACTTTCACCTGGCAATCCAATTACACGGCTTGTGTAGGCCTCATCACCATGTTTGTACATAATGACATCATCACGATTGATTAAATTAAATAAGTTATCAATCTTGTTATAAATCACGCGGTCCCCTTTTTTAAAGGCCGGTTCCATGTGCGAATGTTCAATAACAGCGCCACTGATTACAAAAGCTTGAATCGTTAATACGATAATAAGACTTACGACTATCGTAATAAGATGTTTAATGATGCGACTCAACTTCATCCTCCTCTACCGTATTCATGTAATTACGTTCAACGCGTTTGCTAATCATGTACAGAACTACAACACCAATGATGATAGCGATAAGTTTTAAGGGATTATGTAGCAGTGTTGTAATATCGTGCCCTAATATACCGATTGATCCAATCATAATCGCTTTTGAAAGACATAAAGCGACGAAATACGTGCCTTTACGAATGTGTGTCATACTCACCACAATATTTACAAGTGCGCTTGGTGTAAAAGAAAAACACAACAATATAAATATTGGCGTTACCCCGCGCCTGTCAATAAAGTAAATCAATCGTTTGACGTGTTTCTTCGTTTTAAGCCTTTTGATGTAGGAAATATGATTCAGCCTCTTAAAGCATAAAAACACAAGAAAGCTACCGATTACAGTCCCTAGCCATGATACGAGGATACCGAAGCCTAAACCAAAAGCATTCACGTTGAATACGACAAACACGATAATTGGCAGTATGGGTAGAAATGCCTCAATAAATGTCAGCAGAAAGCCGAACAATAAATCAAAGCCAGTACCCTTAAACATTTTATAGATTTCAGATAGTTCATGTTGAGTCACAATCACGTCATCCCATCAAACTTGATAGTTTAATTATAATCCTGTCGTATTAAATTGAAAACCGAAATTAATTAATAATTGCATAAATCAGTCTGAGGAAGTACAGATACTTTGGCACTAAAAAAAACAGACATCGAGATTAATTGAAACCTCAATGACTGTTTTATGCATTTTATATACATTTCTAAAAATTACAATCTTGATTCTAATTCTTTTTTCATATCTTCAAAGCCTGGTTTACCTAGTAAAGCAAACATATTTTGTTTATATGCTTCAACACCAGGTTGATTAAATGGGTTAACACCAAGTTGGTAACCGCTCATCGCACACGCAAGTTCAAAGAAGTATACTAAATAACCAAACGTTGTCGCATCAAGCTTAGGCACACGTACGACTAAATTAGGAACGCCGCCGTCGGTATGTGCGAGTAACGTACCTTCGTAAGCTTTCGTATTCACTTCATCTACTGTTTTACCAGCTAAGTAATTGAGACCATCTAAATCATCTTTATCTTCTTTAATTTCAATATCATGCTTAGGTGCGTCAACTTTCACAACCGTTTCAAATAAGAAACGACGCCCTTCTTGCACATATTGACCAAGCGAATGTAAGTCAGTTGTATAATTCGCACTTGAAGGATAAATACCTTTTTGGTCTTTTCCTTCAGATTCGCCAAATAACTGTTTCCACCACTCGTTAAAGTATTGAAGTGCTGGCTCATAGTTGATTAACATTTCAGTCGTATACCCTTTATTGTATAAAGCGTTACGAATTGTTGCATATTGGTATGCAATATTTTCATTAAGATCACTTGTTGAAAGTTCTTTTCGTGCTAAGTTCGCACCTTCCATCATGTCTTCAATATTTACACCACTCACCGCTATTGGTAAAAGCCCTACCGCAGTAAGCACTGAATAACGACCACCAACGTCATCAGGAACCACAAATGTTTCATATCCTTCATCTGTAGCTAATTGTTTTAAAGCGCCTTTTTCTTTGTCAGTCGTCGCAAAAATACGCTTAACCGCTTCTTCTTTTCCATACTTATCTTCAATTAATTGTTTAAATAAGCGGAAGCTAATCGCTGGTTCTGTTGTTGTACCAGATTTAGAGATGACATTGATTGAGAAGTCTTTGCCTTCTAAATATTGCATAAGTTCATGCATATAAGTTGAAGATAAATGATTACCAACGAAAACAATTTCTGGTAAGTCATCATTTTGTTTAAACATTGGCGTTAACATTTCAATCGCTGCGCGAGCACCAAGATATGAACCACCAATACCAATCACGACTAATACGTCTGAATTCGATTTAATACGTTCAGAAGCGTCTAGTATACGCTTAAATTCTGCCTTATCATAATTCTCAGGTAAATCTACCCAACCTAAGTAATCACTTCCTGCACCAGTTCCCTCTTGAATCATTTTATGAATTGTATTCACGATGTCTTGTTGTTGAGAGATTTCATGTTCACCAAGGAATGAAAGTGCCTTTTGATAATCTAATTTAATATGCGTCATGAAGATGACCTCCTGTACTTTGAATACCTTTATTGTACTAATTTTTTAAAAGAGGTTCAATTGAACGCCCATATTACTAAGTATTCAAATATTTGTATATTTATTAATAAAAATGGTTTTATTTACATATTCTTTGTGCTATAATTCTGAATATAAAGAAAAACGTTTAAAAATTCGATGAGGTGAATATTAATGAAAGATAGAGTAGTATTAGCATATTCAGGCGGTTTAGATACAAGTGTTGCCGTACACTATTTAATTGAACAAGGTTACGATGTTGTAGCTTGTTGTTTAGATGTAGGGGAAGGTAAAGATTTAGACCTTGTACATTCTAAAGCATTAGATATGGGGGCAATTGAATGCCATATTATTGATGCTACTAAAGAATTCAGCGAAGATTTTGTAAGTTATGCAATCAAAGGTAACTTAATGTATGAAAATACGTATCCACTTGTTTCAGCATTATCACGTCCATTAATTTCTAAGAAACTTGTGGAAATTGCACATAAAACTGAAGCAGTTGCAATCGCACATGGCTGTACAGGTAAAGGTAACGACCAAGTACGTTTCGAAGTTGCAATCAAAGCTTTAGATCCAGAATTAAAAACGCTAGCGCCAGTACGTGAATGGGGCTGGAGCCGTGAAGAAGAAATTGAGTACGCTAAGAAACACAATATTCCTGTACCAATCGGTAAAGAATCACCGTACTCAATCGACCAAAACTTATGGGGTAGAAGTAACGAGTGTGGTATCTTAGAAGACCCTTACCAAGCACCACCTAAAGACGCGTTCGACTTAACTCAAGAAATTGAAGATACACCAGATGAAGCTGAAGAAATTACGCTTTCATTCGAAAAAGGTATCCCTACTGCAATTAATGGCGAAAGCTATCCATTAAACGAACTTATCTTAAAGTTAAACGAACTTGGTGGTAAACATGGTATCGGTAGAATTGACCACGTTGAAAATAGATTAGTAGGTATTAAATCAAGAGAAGTTTATGAAACACCAGGTGCTGAAATTATTTTACAAGCACACAAAGCGTTAGAAACAATTACGTTAACGAAAGACGTTGCGCACTTTAAACCTGTTATTGAAAAGCAATTCTCTGAAAATGTATATAACGGTTTATGGTTCTCACCATTAACAGATAGCTTAAAATCATTCGTTGATGAGACACAAAAATATATTACAGGTGAAGTAAGAGTTAAATTATTCAAAGCAAACGCAATTGTAAATGGTAGAAAATCACCATATACACTTTATAATGAAAAACTTGCAACGTATACAAAAGAAGATGCCTTCAACCAAGAAGCTGCAGTAGGTTTCATCGAAATTTATGGCTTACCTACTAAAGTGAACGCAATGTTACATGGAGGCGAAGAGAATGAGTAATAAAGCTTGGGGCGGTAGATTCGAGGAGAAACCCGAAGCATGGGTAGATGCATTCAATGCATCTATCCATTTTGATAAAGAACTCATCCATGAAGATATTAGAGGTAGCATTGCACATGTGACGATGCTTGCGAATCAAGGCATTTTAACGGAAGATGAAAAAGATCAAATTATTAAAGGTTTAAATGATGTTAAAGCGGATTATTTAAATGGCGACATGGAACTTAGCGAAAGTTTAGAAGATATTCATTTAAATATCGAACATGCACTTATTCAGAAGATTGGCGAAGTCGGCGGTAAGTTACATACAGGTCGTAGCCGTAATGATCAAATCGCTACAGATTTACACCTTTACACGAAAGATCAAGTTGAAACAATCATTGAAATGATTAAATTCTTCCAACACACAATTTTAAAACTTGCGAATGAACATGTCGAAACAATCATGCCTGGTTATACGCACCTTCAACGTGCTCAACCGATTTCATTCGCTCACCATATCATGACGTACTTCTGGATGCTTGAACGTGATAAATCGCGTTTCAAAGATAGCTTAAAACGTATCGACATCTCACCATTAGGCGCTGCAGCACTTAGTGGTACAACGTATCCGATCGATCGTTTCGATACGCAAGAACAATTAGGTTTCGGAAGTGTCTATGAGAACAGTTTAGACGCGGTAAGTGACCGTGATTATGTCGTTGAAACATTATCGAATATTTCTTTAACAATGGTGCACTTATCACGCTTTGCAGAGGAAATTATATTCTGGTCAACTGACGAAGCGAAGTTTGTAACGTTATCAGATGCCTTTTCAACAGGATCATCAATCATGCCGCAAAAGAAAAATCCGGATATGGCTGAATTAATCCGTGGGAAAGTTGGGCGTACAACGGGTAGCTTAATGAGCATGTTAATGACACTTAAAGGACTTCCCCTAGCCTACAATAAGGATATGCAAGAAGATAAAGAAGGTTTATTTGATGCTATTCATACCATCAAAGGCTCACTTCGAATCTTCGAAGGTATGGTTGCGACGATGAAAGTGAATGAGGATCGTTTACATGAGACAGTTCATCAGGACTTTTCAAATGCGACAGAGCTTGCAGATTACCTTGTGTTAAAGGACATCCCGTTCAGAGATGCGCATGAAATTGTAGGTAAAATCGTTCTATGGTGTATCCAAAATGATAAATATTTATTAGACGTGCCATTCGAGGAATATCAAAAGCATCATGAGAAAATTGAAGAAGACGTTTATGAATATTTAAAACCTGCGAACTGTTTAAAACGTCGTAAGAGCTACGGTTCTACAGGCCAAGAAGCCGTTTACGAGCAGTTAAAAGTCGCAAAAACATATTTATAAAAGTTAAGGTCTAAGACAATGTATAAAGCATTGCTTAAACCTTTTTTATTATGCGCGAATTATGACGCTACGCTTTTATAGAGCGAACGTCCATGTATTATTTACCTGAAACTTGGTTATATACGTCAGGTTTATTTGTAATCGCACCATCTACACCTGATTGATTGAGATATTTCATATCTTCAGGGTTGTTTACAGTATAAGGATGAACTGGCATATCTAGGTTATGCAGGCGTTCAACTGTTTGAGGATTGATATCTTTATAGTTCGGGTTAATACCATCTGCATATTGGTCAATGCTATTTAATTCAGCGTCAGACATCATTGATAAACGCCCTGCTGGTAATAATTGTACGACTGGGATGTTTGGATTAAGTTGGTTCATTTTTTTCATGCTTGATTTAGAGAAAGATTGAATAATAACGTTTTTGTTATCAAAAGAAGTTTGATTTAACATGCCATGTTGTTTAAGTTTCTCAAGGATTTTTTCCTCGATACCTGGATATAATTCTGGGCTTTTAATTTCGACATAATAATGCGCGTCTTTACCATATCGAGAGAGGATTTCATCGAAAGTAGGAATTTTAGCGTTTTGATATTCTGGTCTAGCTTGGTCAGGATGTGCTTGATTAAACCAGCTACCTGCATCTAATTGTTTAAGCTCTTCAAGTGTATAGCCACCTACTAAACCATTGCCATTTGTAGTTCTGCCTAATGTTGTATCGTGAATCGAAACAAGCTCACCATCTCTTGTTAATTGTAAATCCATTTCTATGTAGTCGGAGTTTTGTTCATAGAAGCTTTTGTCGTAGGCTTCTAAAGTATTTTCAGGTGCGTATGCGCTAGCACCACGATGACCAACTGTAACATTATCTGAAGTGTTTTGATCTAACGTTACATCTGTCGTGTCATCTGCAGAAGTTGTGCCTGAAAGTTGGATAGTAAGGGGAATAAATAGAAGTGAAGATACTAATACTCTACGAAAACGCGGTTGAACTAAATTCATTAGACAAATCTCCTTTATTTAAATGGTTACTTTCCTCCTTTACCGTAAATCATTTTCATGAAAATAACGACCGCTTTTACTAGATTTTAAAAATAAATAAACATTATAAATAATGGCTTTAAATTATAAATATAGTTTTAGTATTTGATACTTTTAATTATTAGTTGTTTTTGATAAAAGATGAAGCGTGATTTAAAGAAAAGTAATGTAATTGTCAATTTTAGTTTAAAAATTAATAAAATTTTAGTAAAAGCAATTTACGCAATACTTTTTTACTTTTAAACTTAAATTAACTACTATTAAGGAGTGTTTCAATTGAAAAAACAATATAAAGTTTTAATCGGTGTTGTAGCAAGTGCATTACTTGTATTACCTACTTCATTTTCTCAAGCAGACGCAAGTGGTGCAGGAAAAGGTCAATATAAACATGAACATAAACACCCACAATTAAATAACAGTCCACAAAACGTATTAAACCAAGAACATGTAACTGTAGCGCACAGAGGTGCAAGTGGTTATGCGCCTGAGCACACGTTCCCAGCTTATGACATGAGCCATAATCAGTTAAATGCAGATTACATTGAAATTGACCTTCAAATGACTAAAGATGGTCATTTAGTTGCAATGCATGATGAAGAAGTTGACCGTACGACAAACGGTACTGGCCGTGTTGAAGATTACACTTTAGCTGAGTTAAAACAGTTAGACGCTGGTAGTTGGTTCAACGAAGAGAACCCTGAATATGCGAAAGCTTCATATAAAGGGGCTCAAGTTCAAACGCTTGATGAAATTATTAACCACTACGGTACAGATGCCAACTACTACATTGAAACGAAATCTCCAGATGTATACCCTGGTATGGAAGAAAAATTATTAAGCACTTTAGACCGTCACGGTTTACTTAAAAACAATAAATTAAGAAACGGTCACGTATTAGTTCAATCATTCTCAACTGAAAGCTTATTAAAAATGAACCACTTAAATGGTCGCGTACCTTTAGTTCAATTATTAGATAAAGCTTCAGTACCTTACTTAGACGAAGACGATTGGAACTTTGTGAAAAGCTACGCAGTTGGTGTAGGCCCTGAATACACAGATTTAACTCAAAAGAACACTCAAATTATTAAAGACCACGGTTTAGACTTACACCCTTACACAGTAAATGATAAGGAATCTATGAAACAACTAAATGAATACGGTGTTAACGGCGTATTTACTAACTACGCTGACGTATATAATGATGTTTCAGGTAAATAATTAATAAATAAGGAAGGTCGGGTCACTAGGTAGTGATCCGACCTTTTTCATTTTAGTGATTATAGCGGGAGAGGCCGGTGTTTGAGTACCGGCCTTTTTCTTTATTGGGGTTGGTAAGGCGTACGGTGGCCATGTTACATTGTTTGGGTAGGTCTTTATAACAAGGTGCCCTTGTTACAATGTTTGAGTCAGTCTTTGTAACAAGGCTTCTTTGTTACATTGTTTGAGTCAGTCTTTGTAACATGGCTCCCTTGTTACATTGTTTGAGTCAGTCTTTGTAACATGGCTCCCTTGTTATATTGTTTGTCTCAGTCTTTGTAACATGGCTCCCTTGTTATATTGTTTGTCTCAGTCTTTGTAATAAGGAAAATTTTCGTAATCGAAAATTTCTGATTGTTGAATTGCTCGCGAACAAATTGCTTTAGATCTCTATAGGGTACTTAAGCCGTTATGCGATTGTTTTTATTTTCTTTCGTATAACGGCCACCTTATGCGATTGTTTCAAATTTCTTTCGCGTAACGGCGCCCTTATGCGATTGTTTCAAATTTCTTTCGCATAACAGCCCCGTTATGCGATTGTTTCAAATTTCTTTCGCGTAACGGACCCCTTACACGATTGTTTCAAATTTCTTTCGCATAACGGCTCCCGGCCAACCCCCTTCAAACCTAAATACATCAGCATAAACCGCCAGCACCTCTTAAACCCCTACTTCTTAAACTAAACCAATCCTACTAAATCACCCATTTTCACTAAAACCGCGCAAAATAGAAAAAACCTGAACCACATAGGGTTCAGGTTTTACTGAATTTAAATTATGCCCAACCACGGTAACGTGCTGCTTCAGCAGTACGTTTGATACCTACGATATACGCCGCTAAACGCATGTCGATTTTACGGTTTTGAGCTAATGTGTAGATTGTATCGAAAGCTGTTACAAGCTTGTCGTTCATTTTTTCGTAAACTTCTTCTTCTGACCAATAATAACCTTGGTTATTTTGTACCCATTCAAAGTAAGAAACTGTTACGCCACCAGCACTTGCTAATACGTCTGGTACTAATAATACATCACGTTCAGTTAAGATACGTGTAGCAGCTGGTGTAGTTGGACCGTTAGCCGCTTCAACTACGATGCTTGCTTTAATATCGTTAGCATTGTCTTCTGTGATTTGGTTAGCAATAGCTGCTGGTACTAAGATGTCACAATCAAGTTCGAATAATTCTTGGTTTGAAATTGTGTCATCGAACAGGTTTGTTACTGTACCGAAGCTATCACGACGGTCTAATAAGTAGTCGATGTCTAAACCTTCTGGGTCGTGTAATGCACCATAAGCATCTGAGATACCTACGATTTTAGCACCACGGTCGTATAAGAATTTAGCAAGGAAACTACCTGCGTTACCGAAACCTTGGATTACTACGCGTGAACCTTCAAGTTTCATATCACGACGTTTAGCAGCTTCTTCGATTGCAATTACAACACCCAATGCAGTAGAACGGTCACGGCCTTGTGAACCACCTAATACAATTGGTTTACCAGTGATGAAACCTGGTGAATTGAATTCATCGATAGCACTGTATTCGTCCATCATCCAAGCCATAATTTGAGAGTTAGTGAATACGTCTGGTGCCGGAATATCTTTTGCTGGTCCTACGAATTGTGAAATTGCACGTACGTAGCCACGTGATAAACGTTCAACTTCATGGATACTCATTTGTCTTGGGTCACAAATGATACCGCCTTTACCACCACCGTATGGTAAATCAACGATACCGCACTTCAATGTCATCCACATTGATAATGCTTTAACTTCTTCTTCATCAACGTCTGGGTGGAAGCGAACCCCACCTTTAGTTGGTCCAACAGCATCGTTGTGTTGTGCACGGTAACCTGTAAACGTTTTAACTGTACCATCATCCATACGCACAGGGATACGTACAGTTAAGAAACGTAAAGGTTCTTTGACTAAATCATACATCCCATCATCAAAGCCAAGTTTATTCATTGCTTCTTTAATAATTTCTTGCGTGGAAGTCACTAAATTGTTCTTTTCAGTCATGATCCTATTCGCCTCTTTTTCCTATCATTGTTTTCGCTTTCAAAACTATTGTAACATAAGCACACCTTTTTAAAAGGGATTTAATTGCTTAATTTTACAAATTTCATAAGAAAATGAAAACGCTTTATTATTGTTCGAATACTTGCTTAACTTTATCAATTGCGAAATCTAATTCTTCTTTTGAAATGATAAGTGGTGGTGCAAAACGAATTACTGTTTCATGTGTTTCTTTACATAGAATACCGAGTTCTTTAAGTTTTTCACAATAAGGTCTTGCGTTTTCGTTTAATTCAACCCCGATGAATAAGCCGCGTCCACGTACTTCTTTAATAACTGGGTTTTCAATTTTTTGTAATTCTGATTTGAAGTATTCACCAAGTTCTAATGAGCGACCTGCTAAATCTTCGTCAATAATAACGTCTAATGCAGCCATTGAAACCGCACATGCTAATGGGTTACCACCGAATGTAGAACCGTGAGAACCTGGAGAGAATACACCTAGTACTTCTTCATCTGCTAATACTACAGAAATTGGAAGTACACCGCCGCCTAGGGCTTTTCCTAAGATGTAAACATCAGGTTTAACGTTATCCCAATCTGTAGCGAATAATTTACCAGAACGTGCTAAACCAGCTTGGATTTCGTCCGCAATGAATAATACATTATGCTCATCACATAATTCGCGGATTTGTTTTAAGTAACCTTCTGGTGGAATGTTGATACCAGCTTCACCTTGGATAGGTTCAACAAGTACTGCTGCAGTGTTTTCGTTGATTGCTTCTTTTAATTGATCGATGTTACCGAAGTCAACTTTAACGAAACCTTCTAATAAAGGACCATAACCGCGTTGGTATTCCTTTTCTGAAGATAAAGAAACTGGAGCCATTGTACGACCGTGGAAGTTACCGTTCATTGCTACAACTTCTGCTTGGTTTGGCTCGATACCTTTAACTTCGTAAGCCCAACGACGTGCTGCTTTAAGTGCAGTCTCAACCGCTTCAGCACCTGTATTCATTGGTAATGCTTTGTTTTTACCAGAGATTTTACAGATTTTTTCATACCATTCACCTAGGTTGTCACTGTGAAAAGCACGTGAAACAAGTGTCGCTTTTTCAGCCTGATCTTTAAGTGCTTGGATAATTTTAGGATGTCTATGTCCTTGGTTTACTGCAGAATAAGCAGATAACATATCCATGTATTTATTGCCTTCTGGGTCTTTAACCCAAACCCCTTCAGCTTCTGAAATTACGATTGGTAGCGGTAAGTAGTTGTGCGCACCAAAATGGTTTGTTTGTTCAATAATTTGTTCTGACTTAGTCATTATATCTCCCCTTTACAAAATTGTAGGGTAAATGTCACACCCTATTGGAACGTTACCACAATTGTACCACTACAAATTTAAATTTACAGCGATACAATCGAGGACGTTCTAAAATGCTTATTTACCCTACGTCATTTATCTATTCAACAATGTTTAGTAAATTCTAATTTAAAATTAAAGTGCTTCAGAAACTGTGCGACCTTGTAAGTGAAGAACAAGGTAATCTGGTCCACCAGCTTTAGAGTCTGTACCAGACATTTTGAAACCACCGAATGGTTGGTAACCAACGATTGCACCTGTGCAACCACGGTTGAAGTATAAGTTACCTACCATGAAGTCACGGCGCGCTTGTTCTAATTTCATTCTGTTGTTTGAAATTACAGCACCTGTTAAACCGTACTCAGTATCATTAGCAAATTCGATAGCTTGGTCGAAGTCTTTTGCTTTAGAGAAACCTACAACTGGACCGAAGATTTCTTCTTGCATGATACGGCTATCGTGTTTAACGTCAGCGAATACTGTTGGGTAAACGAAGTTACCTTTAGATTCGTCAGTGTTACCACCTGCAACTAAGCGACCTTCTTGTTTACCGATTTCAATGTATTCTTTGATTTTGTTGATTGATTTTTCATCGATAACAGGACCCATGAAGTTATCGTAGCTTGAAGCGTCACCAACTGTTAATTTTTCAGTTTCAGCTTTAACTTTTTCTACTAACTCGTCATAGATTTTTTCGTCAGCGATAACACGTGAACAAGCTGAACATTTTTGACCAGAGAAGCCAAATGCTGAGTAGATGATCGCATCTGTAGCGACTTGTAAGTCTGCTTCGCTATCTACAACGATTGTATCTTTACCACCCATTTCAGCGATTACGCGCTTAAGGTGAGCTTGACCGTCTTGGATTTTAGAAGCTTTTTGCATAATGTCAGTTCCGACTTTCTTAGAACCTGTGAATGAGATTAAACCTACATCTTTATGCTCAACTAATACATCACCAATATCTCTTGAAGAACCTGGTACCCAGTTTACAACACCTTTAGGTAATCCTGCTTCTTCTAACACTTCCATGAATTTGTAAGATATTACTGGTGTGTTTGAAGATGGTTTTAATACTACAGTGTTACCAGTTACAACTGGAGCTGCAGTCGTACCAGCCATGATTGCATAAGCAAAGTTCCATGGAGAGATAACAACACTTACGCCGATTGGTAAGTAATCGAATTGGTTATATTCACCTGGACGTGATTCAACTTTCTTACCGTCTTTTAATTCAAGCATTTGACGGCCGTAATATTCCATAAAGTCAATAGCTTCAGCTGTATCTGCGTCTGCTTCTTTCCATGGCTTACCGCCTTCTAAAGATAATAAAGCTGAGAATTCATGTTTACGACGACGTGTAATTGCTGCCGCTCTGAATAAAATGTCAGCTCTAGTCTTAGGATCTACTGTGCGCCAAGTTTGGAAAGCTTCTTTTGCAGCTGCAACAGCTTTATCTGCATGCTCTGCACTCGCTTTAGAAACATAACCGATTGTTTCTTCTTTATTAGATGGGTTGTAAGAACGTGTTTTGTCATCAGTATAGATACGTTCACCATTAATGATTAATGGATACTCTTTACCAAGTTCTTGCTTAACCTTTTCTAAAGCTTTTTCATAGGCTTCACGATTCTCCTGTTTCGTGAAATCTGTGAATGGTTCATGTTTATATGGAATCATTTATTAAATCCCCCTTGTTTTATTTTAGGAAAACCCTTACATACTTATAATGACATATAATATTAGCGATTAAAAGCGAAAAACACAGAAAATTTAAATGATTTAAAAATCGGGTTAAATTACACACCTACATCACCTTAATATGACAAATAATGAGCAAATTGTATTTTTAGGTGTAAATCATTTAGAGGCTTAAACGCATAGATTTATGTGATACATTAAAACTATCAATCTTAAAGTATAACTTTTTAACCTACCCTGGAATCTACTTAAGAAAGGATAGTTTCTTATGCAAGGTATCAATCATATTACGTTTTCAGTATCTGATTTAAAGCGCTCTATTTATTTTTACAATCACATTTTAAAAGCCAAATTGATAGTAGAAGGTCATTCCTCAGCATATTTAGATTTAGCAGGCATATGGTTAGCATTGAATGAAGAAAAAGACATACCTCGCGATGAAATAAAGTATTCTTATACGCATATAGCTTTTTCAATTGAGGAAAATGCTTTTGAAGAATGGTATGAATGGTTAGTTGAAAACGAAGTAAATATTCTTGAAGGAAGAACAAGAGACGAGCGTGATAAGAAATCTATTTATTTTACGGATCCTGATGGTCATAAATTAGAACTACACACAGGGACTCTTGATGATAGAATAAAATATTATAAAGAAGCAAAACCTCATATGAGATTTTATTAATTACTACATTATTCTAAACTAGTACTCCCCTGATTTAATCTTCAAATTTAATTAAGAAAATACTTACTATACATTACATATAACGCATAAAGTTTTCTCTAAGAAAAGTTATTTAACATGCATTTTTGTATTAAACACAAAAAAACCACTTACGCTTCCTCTACGTAAGTGGTTTATCTTCGTGCTTTAATGTCACTGCTGTTTTGATTGTTTAACCCATTTCGGTAATCTTTCTTTTAACGTTTGAAACCCATAAACTTCAGTTTCTTCGATTTCTTCCAACACTGAACGTTTTGATTTCTTACGTTCATAGTTCTTAAAGTAATCGTTATCTTTAAGAGACAAATTCAGTTTTCCTTCATGATCAATAGATAGAATTTTAGCTTTTACAATTTGTCCTTCAGACAATAATTTTTTAATATTATGGACGTAATCATCCATAACTTCAGAAATATGAATTAAACCTTCAGTATTGTCAGGGGTTTCAACAAAAGCACCATAGGGTTGAACACCAGTAACACGTACTTTTACATGTTGACCTACTTTATACTGATTATTCAACAATATAACCCCTTAAACTCGTTTGATATGTTAACACAATAATCATAGCATAAATTAGTAGGCAGTACGAACGAATACGTTGAATTTATCTTAATCTTTTTATTGCTTTACTTTTCAAGAAGTGGTTTAATGACCTGTCATCCAAGGTCGTTGCGCATTATTATTACGTCGTGGCTTATTCTTCATCAGTTTATCACCACTAACGACGCGTGGTGTCTTACCGCGTTCAATACGCTTTTTAAGATTTTGGTCCATTGAATACGTCTGAAAAGGCACAAAGACACGTTTCGCCATTTCGTCGCAATTCGGGCACTTCGCAACTTCGTGGTTATCCTTTATAGACTGACGTAAGTTAAATGAACCGCAGTTCGCACATTCATATGTGTAACTTGGCATTACTCATCTGGCTCCATGTCAGGTAATACGCCTTTATTGAAGATCTCTTTAGGTAAAGCAACTGTACAACAAGAGTTCGGAATATCAACAATGCCTGCAACGTTACCTTGCATAGGCGCAGAACCAAGTAACATGTAAGCTTGTTCACCTGTAAAGCCACGTGTTTTGAGGAATTCGATCGCATTTAAACAAGCATTACGGTATGCTGTGTTTGCATCTAAGTATGTTTGATCACCACTAAATTCATTAACTGAGATACCTTCGAATACGATGTAATCTTGATAGTTTGGCATAACTGGACCTGGGTTAAACGCTGGGTTACGTTTGATGTTGTATTTATCCATGCCGCCTTTGATCACGTTTACGCGTAATTCGATCCAACCTGGCATTTCAATACCGCCACAGAATGTAATTTCACCATCACCTTGTGAGAAGTGGATGTCACCTACTGATAATTTAGCACCATCAACGAATACTGGGAAGTAAACGCGTGAACCTTTAGATAAGTTTTTGATATCACAGTTACCACCATTTTCACGTGGCGGAACCGTACGTGCACCTTCTTTAGCAACACGTTCAAAGTCTTTACCTTTTAAAGTACCTGCAACAACTGCATCAGTGTCAGGTAAATTAGCTAAAGGTGGTTCGCGGTGAGGATCTTTATCTACAAGTGCCTTTTCACGACGATTCCACTCATCTAACATATCTTGAGATGGTGCAACACCAATTAAACCTGGGTGAATAATACCAGCAAATTCAACGCCTGGTACGTGACGGCTTGTCGCATAGATACCGTTAAAGTCCCAAATAGATTTAGCCGCATTTGGATAATGGTCAACTAAGAAACTACCGCCGTTAGTTTTATCAAAGATACCATTGAAGCCCCATTTATGTTCATCGAAAGCACCAATGTCTAAGATATCTACAACTAATAAATCACCTGGTTCAACACCGTTAACATGAACTGGACCACTTAATACGTGTACACGATTTAAGTTAACGTGTTTGATATCACTTGGGTCGTCATTGTTAGAAATTTGACCGTCAGTCCAGTCTAAACATTCCATTCTAAATGACTCACCTGGATCTACTGAGAACGCCGCTGGAATATCCGGGTGCCAACGGTTATGTCCTGGATGGTCCTGTTTGTCCATAGTTTTGTTTAAATCAACGTTAAATAACTTCTTTGGCATAATAAATTCCCCCTACTAAAGTTTTAAATTGATTATGTGTCTGAATTTTCTGTTAATTACAATTGTAACATATCTTTATTAAGTCGATATTGATTTATAATGAAATAATTTAAATCGTAATTATTATGATTTAATAATTAAATTTGTTTACAACATCTTCCCATTTCACCAGCTTTCTATTTTTCCCTATTTTTAAAAGCCACGCCAGGTTTCGTTTGCTTAGAAGCCTTTATATATTTTTTATTTAAATACCTTGATTCAAATTTCCTTGTAAAAGCCACGTCCCTATAAAAGCAAGCTAGTTAAAGTGCATTATTTAATAAGTGCTCATTTTGTATTCTACTTTCAAGACTTTGCATCCGCGGAAGACGTATTCACTAAAACAAACACTTCCATCTTATAGGGCTTTTCAAGAAAGAAAAAAGTCCTAACGCACATAGCAATTATACAAGCTATGATAGTTAGGACGTTACAATTAATTAACCTTACAACTACTTTTTAACGCAACCGCTTGATCTGCAATTGCTTTACAACGTTCATAAGGAATCGTCGTTTCAAACGAGAATTGGTAAATGTTTTGAATCTCATGAGCAATCTTATCTGGTTCACCAAGCTGATGAACCTGATCCATCACTTCGTACACTTCCGCGTCACCTAGCGTAGGATCATCAAAGTTCATTGGATTCCAATTTGCGATGAGTTTATATAATTCGATGTTTAAATCATTATTATTCATAAATAAACTCCTTCAATCGTAAATTATGCGTCGATATCGATTGATTCGATGACAACGTCATACATAGGCTTGTCATTTGGGCCTACTTTAACACTAGCGATATCTTCTAAGACATCTTCACCCTCAATTAATTGACCGAATACTGTATGTTTTTGGTCTAACCAAGGTGTACCGCCTTTCTCTTTATACGCATCCGCGATTTCTTCAGGCCAACCGCCATCTTTTAATTGACTTAACATTTGACCTGGAAGTTCTTTCATTTGAACAATGAAGAATTGAGATCCATTCGTATTTGGACCTGCGTTAGCCATAGATAAAGCACCGTATAAGTTAAACGCATTCATAGAGAACTCATCTTCAAATGAACCACCGTAAATACTTTCGCCACCCATACCAGTACCAGTAGGGTCGCCACCTTGAATCATAAAGTCGTTGATTACGCGGTGGAACGTGATTCCGTTATAATAACCATCTTTAGATAACTTAACAAAGTTCTCTACTGTTTTAGGTGCAATATCAGGGAATAATTTTAATGTCATATCACCTTTGTTTGTATGCATAACAACTTTAATTTCGTTGTCTTTGATTTCTTTACTTAACTGAGGAAAGTTTGTCATCTTCATTCTCCATTCATGATAAAATTAATGTATTAACTATTCTAACATAATTTATGAAAGGAAGTTTATAACATGTTATATCAATTTAGCCATAAAACAGGTACATACGCTGTATCTATCGTAGAGGAAAAGGCTGATCAAACATTGGTTCAGATTGAGCAAGTTGTAAAGCACCCGAAACAAGGTGACTTACACAACCCGAACGATGTTGAAGGTGTATTCTTTCATGAACGTCGTGCTTTAAGCCAATTTGAAAAGCGATATACACCAAAGTCACGACTTAAACCATTTGAAGGTGAAGAGCAGTCGTATACAGCGTCACTTCAAGACGCGATAACAGCGCTTGAAGATAAACTTAAAACTAAAGACACCGAACATAGCGCGCTTTCTTTAAAATGTTTAAATACTTTAAAGGAAGATTATGGTCGTCAATACAAGACTGAATTTAAATAAGACAATGCTTCACGCTTAACAACGGAGGATAGGACATGAAAGAAAACATCAATATCAGTGATCTTAAACCCGAGCAATACCCCTATGCGGATGAACAAATACTTAAAAAACAAATCAACAAATATGAAGGCTTTGATACCTTATTACTTTTAGTAATATCCATTACTTTATTGTTACCAGTTATCTTTGATTACAAGAATAGCGGCATCGTGTTAGCTATTACGAGTTTAATCAACATCATTGCTTTAATTTATATCAGTGTCGCGCGACGTTCTTGTAAAAAGAAAATTACAAATGTACTAACTAAATACCAACCGGAACACCATGCAGTCAGTGTTGTAGGCAACTTTGAGGTCATTCAAGCGATAACGATATATCTTTTAATCGCGACTTGCTTCATTACTCTCATCGTTTCAGTCATCAAATTAGTAAGTTAAATGAACACATAGACAGACAACCTTTTATCAAATCGTAAGTTTTAATGAGAAAATATAAAAAGTTTCAAATAAATTTTACCTTTCTCATTTCTACTTTCTACCTATTTAACAAATCTTTTTAAATAATCATTATCGATTAAATTCGTGTTTTTATCAAGTTAATTAATCATGTATAATGAAATTAATACAAGTAAAAGGGAGGACACATAATGGGAATAATACATATTGCAGTTTTGCTACCGTTATTATTTGCCCTCATTATTCCTATTTTGTATCGGTTTTATAAGCGGATACATTTAGGTTGGTTTGTTTTACCTGTCCCTGTCATTTTATTTATATATTTTCTTACTTATATTCAAAATATTATGTCAGGTCAATCGATTGAGAAAACAGCGAAATGGATGCCACAAATTGGTATGAACTTCGCCGTTCATCTAGACGGTTTAAGTTTTCTCTTCACACTATTGATAACAGGTATTGGCGCCCTCGTTGTACTTTATTCGATCGGTTATTTAAGTCAAAAAGAACAACTTGGCAATTTCTATTGTTATTTGCTCTTATTCATGGGTGCAATGCTAGGGGTAGTTTTATCGGATAATTTAATGGTTTTATATTTATTTTGGGAGTTAACATCATTCTCAAGTTTCTTACTCATTTCTTATTGGAGAGAGAAGAAAGCATCACTATATGGTGCTCAAAAGTCGATGTTAATTACAGTATTTGGGGGATTATGTTTACTTGGTGGATTTATCTTACTTGCACTTGCAGGCAAGACGTTAAGTGTTTCTGAATTAATCGCAAATGCTGATAAGATTCACAATTCACCTACATTCATCATGGCAATGGTACTTGTGATTATCGGTGCGATGTCTAAATCAGCACAATTCCCATTTTACATCTGGTTACCAGATGCTATGGAAGCACCTACTCCAGTTAGTGCTTACCTACACTCAGCCACAATGGTTAAAGCTGGTATCTATTTAATTGCTCGTGTAACACCAATTTTCGCAATCTCACAAGGATTCATATGGGCCGTAACGGCGTTTGGCCTTGTAACTTTATTCTGGGGTTCACTCAATGCGACAAAGCAACAAGATTTAAAAGGTATCTTAGCTTTTTCAACAGTTTCACAGTTAGGTATGATTATGTCCATGCTTGGAATTGGTGCAGTAAGCTATCATTTCCAAGGCGATGAAAGTCAACTCTACTTAGCAGCATACACGGCAGCTATCTTTCACTTAATCAACCATGCCACATTCAAAGGTGCCCTATTCATGATTACGGGTGCTGTCGACCATGCTTGTGGTACGAGAGATATTACGAAACTTGGCGGATTAGTTACAATCATGCCGATATCATTTACACTTTCAATTATTACGGCTTTAAGTATGGCAGGTGTACCACCGTTCAACGGTTTCTTATCTAAAGAAAGTTTCTTAGAATCAATGATTCATGTTACTCAAGCACCATTATTTAGCTTAAATACAATTGGATTACTTATTCCAATTGCCGCAATTCTTGGTAGTGTATTCACATTTGTATATTCGATTCGATTTGTAGGAAGTATCTTCTTAGGTTCATATAAACCAGACAAACTACCTAATACGCCTCATGAAGAATCATGGTTAATGCTTTTATCACCAACCATCTTATCAATCTTAGTTATCGGTTTTGGTTTATTTCCAAACATTTTATCTAAACCAATCATTGAACCGGCAGCTAACGCGATATCTCACTCAGACAAAGCACACGCAGAATTCCATTTATTCCATGGATTTACACCAGCGTTTTTCTCAACATTATTTATTTACGTACTTGGTATTCTGTTAATTCTTACATTTCATAGATGGGTTGGTAAATTACACAAGCACCCTGAACGTTTCATGTTGAACAATTGGTATGATCAAATCGGTAGATATACACCATTCTATTCAACAAAACTTACACGAACATACATGACTGGCTTTATTCGTAACAACTTAGTGATCATCTTCAGTATGCTGATCTTAATTACTGCAGTTACATTAATTTTCGTGGACTTTTCACTTGATTTTGAAAAGGTAAGTTCAGTAAGAACGTTCGAAGCAATCACAGTTGTCATGATTACAATTGCTAGTATCATGATTGTATTTGCACGTTCAAGACTATTCAGTATCATTATGCTAAGTGCGGTCGGTTACTCAGTTGCGATATTCTTTATCTTCTTTAACGCACCTGACTTAGCATTAACGCAGTTTGTCGTTGAAACGATTTCAACTGCACTATTCTTATTATGTTTCTATCATTTACCAAACTTAAGTCGTTACAACGAAGATCGTTCATTTAAAGTGGTAAATGCACTCATTTCAATAGGTGTCGGTGCAGTCGTAACAATACTTGGTTTAATTGCTTACGGCAATAAGCATTTCCCATCTATTGCAGAATTTTACCAAAAGCACGTCTATGACTTAGCAGAAGGTAAAAATATGGTTAACGTTATTCTCGTTGACTTCCGTGGTACCGATACGTTATTCGAATCATCTGTATTAGGTATTGCAGGATTAGGTATTTACACACTTATTCGTCTTCGGGCTAAGCATAAAAATGGCTATGAAAGGATTGAGAGAAATGAACAACCAGAAGAATGATATGATATTCCAATTTTCTTCCATATTAATCTTCTTCTTAATTATGCTGTTCGGTTTCTCTTTATTCCTAGCCGGACACTACACTCCAGGCGGCGGATTTATTGGTGGTTTACTTGTTTCAAGTGCACTCGTCATGATTGCAGTCGCATTTGATGTTAAAACACTACGTAAAATCTTCCCTTGGGACTTTAAGAAGTTAATCGGTGTTGGATTATTCTTTTGTGTCGCAACACCACTAGTAAGTTTCACATTTAACAAAAACTTCTTTACACATAAATCTTTCGACATACCATTATTCATACTTGAACCTATGCACTTACACACAGCTGTATTCTTTGATTTAGGTGTCTTATTCGCGGTAGTCGGAACTGTAATGACAATAATATTAACGATTGGAGAGAATGAGTAATGGAGATATTAATGATTTTCGTTTGCGGTATCTTAACTTCAATTAGCGTTTACCTCATTCTATCTAAGAGTTTAATTCGTATTGTTATTGGTACGACACTATTGTCACATGCAGCGAATTTATTCTTAATTACGATGGGAAGTTTAAGAGACGGTGCTGTGCCGATTTATGATAAACATACATCCGATTATGTCGATCCAATTCCACAAGCACTGATTTTAACAGCAATTGTAATTTCATTTGCGGTTACTGCCTTCTTCTTAGTTTTAGCTTTTAGAAGTTATAAAGAGCTTGGTACCGACAACGTAGAGAAAATGAAGGGAGTGCCTCAAGATGATGATTAAAGAGAATTTGCTTATCATGACATTACTCGTACCGATGTTTACAGCAATTATACTCATATTCATCGGTAAACGCCCTTTTGTTAAACGTTACGTTGCCTTACTTGGTACGCTCATTACATTCCTATTCTCAATTTGGAATCTCATTAACGTTTATCAAAATGGTACGCTTAAGCTCGAGCTTGGCTCTTGGAAAGCACCATACAGTATCGTATTTGCAGTTGATTTATTTAGTGGATTACTCATCGTTACAAGTATTTTAGTAACAATCCTCATCATATTATTCTCATACCAATCCATCGGGTTACATAGGGAGACTTATTACTACTATTTCGCAGTTATGTTTATGTTAACAGGTATCATTGGTGCCTTTATGACAGGCGATATCTTTAACCTATTCGTATTCTTCGAAGTATTCCTAATGTCATCATATGCCTTACTTGTGATTGGTGGTACTAAAATTCAGCTTCAAGAAAGTGTAAAGTACCTACTCGTAAACGTTGTGTCATCCGCATTCTTCGTTATTGGTGTAGGTATCCTCTACTCAGTAGTTGGAACGTTAAACTTAGCACATATTAGTGAACGTTTAATCGAGCTTTCTCAACATGAAAAAGGCCTTGTAAGCATCGTATTCATTTTATTTATATTTGTATTCGCTACGAAGGCCGGCGTATTCCCAATGTACGTATGGTTACCTGGTGCTTATTACGCACCACCATTTGCGATTATCGCATTCTTTGGTGCCTTACTTACTAAAGTTGGGGTTTATGCGATTGCTAGAACGTTAAGTTTATTCTTTGATACGACAGTATCATTTTCACACTATACAATATTGGCACTCGCCCTACTCACAATCATATTCGGTTGTGTTGGTGCAGTAGCTTACCATGATACGAAGAAGATTATCATTTATAACATTATGATTGCGATTGGCGTTATACTAGTCGGTGTCGCGATGATGAACGAAAGTGGTATGATTGGTGCCATTTACTACACACTTCATGATATGTTAGTTAAAGCATCACTCTTCTTCTTAATCGGTATCATGTATAAGATTACGAAATCTACAGATATTCGTAAGTCAGGTGGACTGATCAAACACTATCCGTTACTCGGCTGGGCATTCTTTATCGCAGCTTTAAGTTTAGCTGGTATTCCACCGTTCAGTGGGTTCTACGGTAAATTCTATATCGTTCAGGCCACTTTTGAAAAAGGCTTTTACGTAAGTGGTATCATTATTTTACTATCAAGTTTAATCGTTTTATATTCAGTGATGCGCATATTCTTAGCGAGCTTTTTTGGAGAACCAAGGGGTTATAAGGTTAATCCAAACTTACATTATAAAGGGCTCTTAACAGCTGGTGTTCTATCCGTTGTGATTACTGTCGCATTTGGATTATGTGCAGACTTATTGTATCCACTTATTGAACAAGCAGCCGTATCATTCTATGATCCACAATCATATATTGATAGCATAATGGGGGTGAAATAATATGGCCATACAAATCGTCATTAACATCTTTTTAGCTGTATTTTGGATGTTCTTATCAGACAGTTATACACTCAATAACTTTGTATTAGGATTCCTGTTCTCTTTAGCATTTGTGTATCTAATGCGCCATATTTTACCCGGACGCTTTTACATGATTACGTTATATCGCATCTTTAAGCTCATCTTGATATTCTTACTTGAGCTATTAAAGGCAAATGTCGATGTAATACGTATCATCTTTCAACCAAAGATTCAAAACGAACCCGCATTTTTCGAATATGAAACTGAATTAAAGAAAGATTGGGAAATCGTGTTACTTGCAAACCTCATCACGTTAACACCAGGTACCGTCGTATTAGGCGTTAGTGATGACCGCAAGAAACTGTATATTCACTGCGTAGACTTTAGTACTAAGGAAGAAGAAGTCGAAGGAATTAAAACATCGCTTGAAAAAGCGGTGAGAGAGGTAGGCGAACTATAATGGATTATAAAATTTTTATTGTTATCGCATTGATTATTGTTGCACTGTCCATGTTAGCAATTTTAGTTCGAGTTATTCTTGGTCCTACCCTAGCCGACCGCGTCGTAGCACTAGATGCACTCGGTATTCAGTTAATGGCTACAGTTGGTTTATTCTCGATATTACTCGATACGCACCATATGATTGTAGCCATACTGTTAATCGGTATCTTAGCCTTCTTAGGAACAGCCGTATTCGCCAAATACATGCAGAAAGGTCAGGTGATTGAAAATGATCGCAACGATCGTAATTAGTATCGTAATTATCTTAGTTATTTTAGGTTCGTTATTCAGCGCATTTTCAGCTATAGGCTTACTTCGCCTCCCTGACGTATATTCTAGAAGTCACGCTGCAGGTAAAGCTTCAACACTTGGTTCAATGCTGTTATTACTCGGTGTCTTCTTATTCTTTATCGGCGAAGAAGGCTACGTGAATTTCCAAATTCTGATTGGTTTATTCTTCGTGTTTATAACAGGACCACTATCAAGCCATTTGGTTATGAAAGCAGCTTATAACCTAGGCACACCTTATACCAAACGTACTAAATTAGACGAAATTAAAGATAAAGATTAAAGCGCTTGAGATATAACTTGTGAAATAGAGCATTTAGCTTTAACATACACAATTTATTAAAACAGCTGACTCCTAGGGGAGTAGCGTGAGTCTGGAGACTACAGGCTCCAGCCACGCCCCAGGAAAGCATGCTGTTTTAAGGGAATTGTGTGGTATGTATCTCAAGCCCAATAAGAAAAATCCCGGTTTCACAAGCACGCTTGAGACGTGCCTTGAAACCGGGAATTTTTTTAGTTAATTGAGTTGCTTATTGTCCTTTTCGAAGTGGTTTAATCATAATCGTGCCTCGCATCACACATAACAATTCAGAAGCCTCATTCATAATTTGAATATCCCAAATATGTTGCGTGCGTCCTTCATGAATAATGCGCGCAGTACAATATATATAACCTTCTCGTTCAGACTTAATATGGTTCGCATTCATTTCTTGACCTAAGGGAATAAATTGATTTGAATCGATCATATTCAACGATCCCATTGAACAAGCCGTTTCACCAAGTGCCATAGACACACCGCCATGTAGATATCCGAAAGGTTGCTTCGCCATATCTGTAATCGGCATCTTAAGCTTGATATATCCGCTTTCTTGTTCCACAACTTCTATTTGAAAAGCCTTTAAAAAATCCATATTTAAGTCCTCCTGATTTCACATATACCTTTAAAGTACCATCGCTGCTATTGTACCAAAAATAATTAAAGGGATATTGTAAAATACAAAGTTCGGAATACATGTATCACGAATATGGTCGTGCTGACCATCCATATTTAAACCTGCTGTAGGCCCTAGCGTCGAATCACTTGCAGGTGAACCTGAATCACCAAGCGCACTCGCCGTACCAATTAACGCGATTAATGCCATGGTACTTAAACCAATAGATTCACCGAACGGAATAAATAATGCCGCAATAATCGGTATCGTCGCAAAGGATGAACCAATACCTAATGTCACGATTAATCCGATAACATACATCAACACAACGCTAAATAACTTATTTCCACTTGATAACGTCGTAAGGGCTTTTACTAGATCATCAATATCGCCAGTCTCATTCATAACCCCCGCAAAGCCATTCGCAGTTAAGATAACCACGCCAATATACGCCATTAGCTGAATACCTTTGATAAATTCGTCATCTAAGTCTTTCCACTTGTACACCCCAGAGATGAAGAAGATTAACACCCCTGCAAGCGCACCGAAGATCATAGAATCCGTCAACATTTGCGTAATAAACGTCGCTAAAATCGCAACTACAGTTGTCACAATCACTTTAGGTTTCAGCGAAATATTCGTCGTATCTAATTTGTCATCATTCTGGTGATACGTTCTCTTCTTTCTAAAGACAAAGAACGCCATGATAAGCCCCGCGATATAACCGAGAGAAGGGATTAACATCGCCTTCCAAACCATTGTAATGTTCATGTCATGGTTCGCTTTATGAAAAGCCTTTGTGATAATTTCGTGGAAAATATGACCAAACCCAAATGGTAGGAGTACATATGGGAAACAAAGTCCAAATCCAATAATCATCGCAATTAAACGACGATCAATTTGAAGTTCATTAAATAAACTTAATAATGGTGGTACAACAATTGGGATGAAAGCAATGTGTACGGGTATCACGTTTTGACTCATAACACTAAGTGCGAGTAAAGCAATGATAATACTCACTTTAACTTTAATACGTGATGCTTTATTATCCTTTGCTTTAATCGATTGAATCACCTTAAGTACAAGGTAATCCGTGATGCCACTATATGAAATCAGCGCCGCAAACCCACCAAGTAAGGCATAACTTAGCGCCACTTCTGCTCCATCGACAATATTTTTACTAAATACTTCAATCACTTTATTTATCTTTAAGCCTGAAATCATACCGCCAACTAACGCACTTATAAACAAACTAATCACTACATTGATGCGCAGTAGACACAGTACAATCATTAAAATTACGGCTATGACAACCGCATTGATCATACGCCCACTCCTTTAATTCATTATCGTACTAAAGCGTTATGATTTATCCTACCAATTTACAAGCAACCTGTCAACTTCGATTTTTTATTAAAAAAGGCGAGTGTGAAGTCGCTTGGACTCCGACACTCGCCGTGCTTCAATATAAACCTTTTGATTACTGTTGGCTTTCATTTTTTATCCAATTTACAACCAATTGAATTAAGTAACCTGTTGGACCTTTAGGACCTTTATGAGAGGCTTTTGAAGTAGTAGCTGGACCTGCAATATCAAAGTGTAAATGCGGCGTCTCGCCACTAAAGTGCGTTACAAAGGCTGCCGCGAACAGGGCTTTTCCATGGGCATTAACGTGATTGGTTAAATCTGCTACATCAGAACGACGAATCGCTTGGCGCTCTGTTGATGTAATCGGCAGTTCGAATAAGAATTCATCGCGATACGCGGCTTCCTTTAAAATGCCATCGCGTTCGTTTTGAGCTTGATGGTTCATAACAGCTGCCTTGTCACTACCTAGTGCGACTACTGACGCGCCCGTTAACGTCGCAAAGTCTAGAATGAGACGAGGTTGAAACTGATTGCTATAGAATACGGCGTCACCTAAGACTAAGCGCCCTTCAGCGTCTGTATTCGGCACTTCAACTGTTTCACCGCTTAATGCCGTAAACACATCGTCTGGCTTCATAGCGCGGTTACTAATCATGTTCTCAGCCATCGCAATAACGCCGACAACGTTAATCGGTAATTCGAGTTTAGCGATCGCATTCATCATGCCGATGACATTGCTCGCACCACACATATCGAATTTCATCGTAGGCATACCTTGTTTCGATTTAATCGAGTAGCCACCTGAGTCATATGTGATCCCTTTACCTACTAAGGCAACAGGTGCAACGTCGTCTTTCGCACCCTTGTATGTGAGCGTCACCAATCGAGGCGGGTTAATGGAACCCTTGCCCACTGCTTGGAGTAATCCGAAGCCTTCTTGTTCAATCGCGTGCTCATCCTTAATATCAACTTCAACATTTCCTCCTTTGAAAAGCCCTTTCACCTCTTCGGCAAAGTAGTCCGGTGTAAGGATATTTGGCGGCATGTTACTGAAATTACGTGCAATATTAATAGATTCACCGATGACTTTTCCTTCTTCAATAGAAGCACTTAGGTTACGCGCTTCTGACGCAATATGTACATCCATTTTGAATGGTGGCTTTTTATTTGATTTGTAATTATCGAATTCATAAATCGCTTGTTCGCTTTGTAAGCCAAACGTCGCCGCTACCTCTTCATCAGGAACTTGGTTGGATAAGAAAGTATCGAAGAAGATATCGTAAGACGAGATGCGATTATCCTTAAGATATTGGAATAAATATCCAAAGATTTTTAAGTAGTCGGCATATGTTAAGTGATTACGATTACCTACACCAACCGAAATCAAACGAACCAAGTTATCGTTAACTTTCGCGATGGTTGATCGTACCTGGCCTAATTCTGATTCAATCACATGATGTTGTTTTAAATCTTGAAGGGATGTTTCGAATAAAGCGTTGATGTCGTCGTAATGAGGCATTTGATTTAGATGCGTTGGAATCCCAATAATCATCGTTTCTGTCTTAATATTGTATATTTGATCGATAGAATATTTCACTTATATCGCTCCCCTTTGTTGATATAAATAACGGGTCTAAGACATTTATCCTGTTTCTTAGTAGCTCGCCAGTTACTTACTGGCGAGCTCTCAAGGAAACAAGTTCAATTCAATCTGATCATTGAATCGTCATAAGTCTTAGACCCTTTATAAGTAATTATAATGATTTAAATTGGTTGAGATTAAAATTTACCTTTTTTGAATGCTAGGCCGAATCCACCAATTTTGTAGATAGCGCGTGTATCGATAATTTTCTTCATGAATGAAGCTTTTTTACCAGCGATATCTTTACCGAATACAACACCTACACCATCGTGTGCACCTAATGAGCAAACTGTACCACGGTCGATGTATTCGAATTTATCTGTTGGATTACCATTTAAGATGTTTGCAATGTTTTTAGCAGTTGCTTCACCTTGTTGCATAGCAATTTGTGCTGTTGTAGGTAATGGACGTTCTTCACCTTCTGGGATGAATGCTGAGCAGTCACCAATAACGAAGATATCGTCGTAACCTTTGATTGTTAAGTCTGATTCGTTAACAATACGGCCACGTTTAACGCCTTCGAATGATTCTTCCATTAATTCACTACCACGAACACCAGCAGCCCATACAGCTGTGTTTGCTTCTAATTGTTGTTCTTTATCGTCAACTTTAACTACGAAACCTTTTTCGTTAGCTGCAACGATTGGTGTCGCAATTTTGAATTCAACACCACGGTCTTCTAAGAAGCTAACTGCATAGTTAACAAGTTCGTCTGAGAACATTGGTAACATTTTAGGAGCCGCTTCAACACAAGTGATGCGAACTTTATCTTGGTCTACGCCGTATTTATTACATAATTCAGGGATGCGTGTAACAAGTTCACCTAAGAATTCGATACCTGTAAAGCCAGCACCACCAACTAAAATAGCTAAATCATTTTCGTCTTTTTCTTTTGAAGACGCATAGTTCGCAAACTTATCTTCGATATGACGAGATAGTTTACGTGATGTTAATACGTTTTCGATTTGGAAAGCATAATCTTTCATGCCTTCAATACCGAATGTTTCTGAAATGAAACCTAAAGCAACTACTAAAATATCAAAATCATAAATACCTGAGTCAGTTTCTACTTTCTTAGCATTACGATCGATTTTAGTTACTTCTGCTTTAACGAAGTTTACTTTACTATTGTCAATTGCTGTTTCAATTGGGTAAAGTAACTCTTCATAGTTAATCGTACCTGCTGAAGCTTCATGTAACCATGTAGATTCATAATGGTAATCATTTTTGTTGATAAGTGTAACTTCTGCATCTTCTGCTGAAATTAACTTTTGTAGTTTTGTAATAGTTTGTAAGCCAGCATAACCTGCACCTAATACAAGAACTTTTTTACGATCTTGAGCCATTTTATTCACCTATACTTTCATATATTTGTAGTACCTATATGTCTTTCTTCTTGTATACCCTAAACTTACGATAATATACAATGAGACAATGATCATCCAATATTAATTTTATAGTTTTTTAAAGAACAATTCAAGCAAACGTGTAGATTAACACGTTGCTTCATTGTTCGGGATTTGAGTTATTAGCAATCTTCTGGATTACCTGCTACCTTAGCAGTTCTAAATGACGTTCCACAACCACAAGATGCAATGGCATTTGGATTGTCAATTTGGAATCCGCCGCCCATAAGTGATTGTTTAAAATCAATTGTTGTGCCGTCTAATACCGGTTTATCGTATTCGTCTACTAATACTTTAAGTCCATAATATTCTAAGACTTCGTCCTTTTCACCAGGTTCTTCTTCTGCAGACATACCATAAGTTAAACCTGTACAGCCACCACCGTTAACGTTCACTTTTAGGTAGCCATCTGGCATTCCGTTCTTTTCAAGCATATCTTTGACTTCGTAAGCTGCTGCTTCTGTTAAAATAACTGTTGGCATTATATTACCTCCTTAAAATATCCATGTTTCTTCTATATGACGGTAGATGTTTTGTAATAAGTCGTCAGGCGTTTCACCTTCAACAATATCACCATTAACTAAGGCGTACAATCCACTTGAACACATGCCGCAATTTTGCAGGCATCCATAGTCTAAAACATCTACGTTGGGATCATTCTCTAATTTTTGAAAAACTACATCGCCACCTCGTGCAAGATTAGAAATGCAGAATTCAACTATTGGATTCATAGTCCACCCTCTCATGTCGTTTTAATGACCACATTATAACAAATTTAAAGGGCTTTTCATATGCTCATGACTTAGTAAACGTGTCGTTCCACACACATAAGATTTACAACTTTTATTGTAGTTTAATTCAAAAGGCTCTATAATATTAAATGAATAAGTTCATTGATTTGTACGTCTTGTACACATTAGAAACTGTTTAATAAAGGGGAGTCAACATGAAAAATTTAGTTCTTTTAGGCGGGGGCTATGGTAACATGCGTATTTTATCGCGCATTTTGCCAGATGAATTGCCAGAGGATTATAGTGTTACATTGATTGATCGTATGCCTTATCACGGCTTAAAAACAGAGTTCTACGCACTAGCTGCAGGTTCTAAGTCGGATAAAGAAGTACGTGTTCAATTTCCAGATTCAAAACGTATTAACGTCGTTTATGGCGAGATTACAGACATTGATTTAGATCAACAAATTGTTTCAGTTGGCAATAATCGCATTGATTATGACGAGCTTGTTATTGGTTTAGGTTGTGAAGATAAGTATCACAACGTACCAGGCGCGAGAGAACATACGCGTAGTATTCAAACACTTCAAAAAGCAAGAGACACTTACCATGATATTAGTAACTTACCGATGAACTCATCAGTAGGTATTGTAGGGGCTGGTTTAAGTGGTATCGAACTTGCGAGTGCGTTACGTGAGAGTCGTTCAGACTTAAATGTGATTCTTTATGATCGCGGTGAACGTATCTTAAGAAACTTCCCAGAGAAGTTAAGTGATTACGTTGAAAAATGGTTTAAGAAACATGATGTTACAGTAGTACCTAACTCAGACATCGTTAAAGTTGAGCCAGGTCTTATCCATAATAATGAGGACACTGAGAAACTTGACCTTATCGTTTGGACTGCAGGTATTCAACCTGTTGAACTTGTACGTAACTTACCAGTTGATATTAGTAAGAGTAACCGTGTTATCGTTAACCAATATCATCAAATTCCAACATATAAGAACGTCTATGTAGTTGGGGACTGTGCAGAATTACCTCATGCGCCAAGTGCGCAACTTGCTGAAATTCAAGCTGATCAAATTTCAGACGTTATGAAAAAGACTTGGAAAGGTGAAGCTTTACCTGATAAGATGCCTGAAATCAAAATTCCTGGTTTCTTAGGTTCTTTAGGCGAGAAGAAAGGTTTCGCTTACATGATGGATACGACAGTTACAGGTCGTTTAGCTTCAATCTTGAAATCCGGCGTATTATGGTTATACAAACACCATAACGGTTAATTCGAATATAAAAATAACCTGATGTATTGCGGTTCTATTAGAGAACTTTACCATACATCAGGTTTTTAATTTCATTATTTTAATGATAGTAATTAAGGATAAAACTAACTTATAGAAAGCTAAAGATTTACTTAAATCTACCTTCCTAAAAGTGCCTTGTTTAACATATCTTATAAATAAATTTACAAAACTTAATTTCCTAACAGCTGACTCCTAGGGGTGGGGCCCCGGCATAGAAATTTGCGATAGCAAATTATCAAGCTATGCAAGCTGGGGCTTTCAATATTATGAGCAAAGAAGCTCTGGCTTCTTTGTATGTTCAACTAACGAATTAAAAATTCGAGTTGAACTTTACAGGAAAGCATGCTGTTGAGGAAATTTAGTAAAAGTCTAACCTAAAACTATTGAATTTGATTAAAGCATAATTTAGCGAGTTATTTTAAAAGGCCTTTTAAAAAAAGAAACGCTTTATGCGTTGGCATAATGTTGATCCACGAAATTCGTAATTTGCTTAAGTTGAATATACCCATCCGCTACATATTCATCATCCATTGTTATCAGTGGATAAAACAGTTCGTCCTCTTCGATTCGTTCAATATATTGCACATCGTGGTCAGATAATTGTTCATGATCTTTCTGAATATCAATGTACGTGTATTCAAATTGAATGTCAGGATATTTACGCTCTAAAACGGGTTGAATCCATTCGTATGTGTCCTTTGATGTAGGTGCATTTACACAACTCGCACAAACGACATCCGCACCATATACGACGACGCTCACTTTAGTCAATGACAGTTCCCCCTTTTGAATGATAGATTTTTTCTTACGTATCTATTATAATAAATTAATAAGCATAAACTGAAATATTTTACTTGAAAGGAGGCATTTATATGCCTACTGAAAATACAACAATGTATGATCAAGTTGCGGTTGTTATTGAAAAGCTACGTCCGTTCTTATTACGTGATGGTGGCGATTGTTCGTTAGTAGACGTGGAAGACGGTATCGTTAAATTACAATTACATGGCGCTTGTGGTACATGCCCTAGCTCTACGATTACGTTAAAAGCAGGTATCGAAAGAGCGTTAGTTGAGGAAGTACCTGGAGTTGTAGAAGTTGAACAAGTATTCTAAATAGATTAAAGGGTTTAGGACATTGAGTAACTCGTCCTAAACCCTTATTTTTTATGCCTTCTTTAAATATTACCTCTTTATTTTTCTTTCATATGTTGTTCGATGCGTTCGTTGATATATACATAACCTTTATATCCAATATGTACGGCATCGCTCACTACATACGGCTCATAGTCTTTATCGGTCATATCATAGACTTTGCCGTGATGTTTCTTAATCGTAGATGTAATTTTATCGTACACCTTATCACGTCGTTCTTTCTTAATCCCAATGTGATCATACCATTTACCATTAGTCAGAATGACGATGAATAATGCATCCGCTTCAGCTTCATGTAGTGTATCTACGAGTAACGCTAAATCATCGTATTCTTTGGACTTCGTACGAAATTCATGATTACGATTAATTTTACGTTTATTGGCTTTAATTAAATCCCAATATTCATCTCGAATTTTAAATGCGTTCGAGGACGTTTGCTTTTGACCATAATCTTCTGCAAGTTGCTGCATCTCTTTATAAGGCATATCTTTCGTTGTAACAGGTTCAACTTTCATAACAGGTGCTTTTTGATTATGAATCGTAAAGTTCGACTTGATCGCATCAATCTTATTTAAATTGTGTGCTTCAAACGAAGATAAGAATGGTTCCTCTGGCAAGGTCTTCGTTTCAATTAAACTTTGAAGATAATCATTATCTTTCATAGCTTTGAAACGTGAAACTTGCTTAGCGAAACGAATTTTTAGTTCAAGTGGCATCTTATCTTGTTGAAACAACTGATTCATTTGAAGTTTTGAATGTCTTGCATCAAAGTTCACGTTCGTTAAACCCTTTCGTGTGAACCATTGAGGCGAAATAATGATCGCTAACTTCTTCCCCTTTAACTGGTCATACTGTGCACCGATAGACATCATTTGAATTAAATCTGTGGACCCACCTGCTCCAACTAAGAACGGTGTGTAACCCGTTTGTCGTTGATCGAGTACAATACCTGGACTAAATGGGTCGTCCTTTTCAAGTTCACTAGACCCAAAGATCGGATAGTATGCATCTGATGCCCACATGCGATTCTGAATTGAAGTACCTTTTAATACTTCGTCATCCAAACTTAACCGACGCTCTTTAATGTCTGTAGCCTTAAGGGGCTTTTCAAAGAGGGAGCTTGGTAGAAGTAGGAAAATAATAAACACGCACCCACTAATGATAATGGGTAGAAACAATTTGAAGTTCATCGTAATTCGTCGAGGGCTGCCACAATTTTATTAGGTGTCGCCCACTTTTCTCTATCAAAATCCATGATCGAAACTTCGATGTCGAGCTCGTTTTGAATCTCAAGTAATAAACCTACTGTTTGGAATGAGTCGATAATCCCCTCTTCAAATAATTCGATATCAGGATTCGTTTTGACACGATCATCTTCAGTTACATTTTCTAAAATATCTAAAACTTGTGCTTTAAAGTCCATATTGTTATCTCCTTAAATTAATTTTCCTGAAAAGATTAAAAAGCCAAACGCAACGAAATGGAATGTTATGATAATACTCAACGCTTGCGTCCATTTATTATTCCATTTAGGTGGATGTTGTTTACGCCACTTCTCATAGTAGCCATATAGAATAAATAGCGCCGCATGGTAAAGCCCGTAAACAATGTAGAATACCTCTAAACCATGCCAAATGCCCATAATAAAGAAATTGATGAAGAATGCTAGATTCGATAATACAAGCGTATCTTTAATCCATTTCTTCTTAGACATGAAGAATAGAAATCGCATATAAATACAATCTCTAAACCAGAATGATAGACTGAGGTGCCATCTATTCCAAAAGTCCTTTATATGCTTCGCTTTAAACGGTTGTTTAAAGTTTTCTGGCGTTTTAATACCAAATAAATAACTAAATGCAATCGCAAATAAGCTATAGCCTGCAAAATCAAAGAAGAGATAGAAGCTATAGGCATACATATAAAGCCATAAATCGAGTACTTTCGTGTAATCGTATTTCATTTGAACGATCGCATATTGGTTAATAAGGTACGCGATGATGTATTTATATAAGAAGCCAAGCATGATTTTATGAATGGCTTGATGCAGTAAAACTTGATAGTCCGCAGATGACGGGACTTTCTTATCGTCTCTAATAAAACGTTTGTAGCGATCAATGGGTCCTGACGAAATCGTTGGAAAGAATGTGATAAATTGTAGCACCTTTAACATATCCACTTCTTTAATCGATTTGTCTCGAATTTCCATTAGTAGTTGCACGCTTTTAAATGTTAAATATGAAATACCAAGGAACGCAACCCACTCTACAAGTTTGTGTCCGTGTAAGTGAATTTGGTGCTCCCCTAGCCACGAACTCTGTAGTACTTTAACAACTATGAGCGGCAGAATTGATAACGTGATAACCGCCGCGAATTTAAGAAATGTATTCGAGCGTTTAACCGCGTGAACGTAATAGTAAATGAGCCCGAGTTGCCATAGAACATACATGATAAAACTGATCAGTTGAATGCTAAGCCAAGGTATTTGAAATAAGTTAAATGTCTCATCTGAGAAGATGAGTACAATCATAATAAACGTGATGATAGCGTTATATATGAGGCTTCTTTTACCGAAAAGCCCTAGAACTATAACGGGTATCATTAATCCTAATGCGATGTAGAAGAACTGAAATTCACCGTATGGAATCATGAGTTAAGCGCCTCTTTAACTTTATGTCGATCGACTTTACCGTTCAGCGTCATAGGTAAGTGATCCATAAATGTGATTTTCTTTGGCACCATGTACTCAGGTAAGCGTTCTTTTAAAGCGTCTTTAATTGTTTTAACGGATTGATCTTGTGATTGCTCTTCTAAAATGATAGCTGCATGTAGATGTGTAACTTTATTGAGTTTATATATCGGCACGACGAGTGCTTCACGTACACCTTTAATATCTCTTAAATGCGTTTCAATTTCTTCAATTTCCATTCTGTAACCGTTTAGTTTAATTTGGAAATCGATACGCCCTGTGATGAACCATAAATTGTCCTTTAATATAGCTTTGTCACCTGTATGATAAGCTCGAGTGTTATCAATAGCTTTGAATACTTTTCGAGAACGAGCCTCGTCCTTTAGATAACCTAAACTTACGCAATCCCCTGCGATTACAAGTTCTGATTCTTCCGTTGTCGTAAGTGTTGCTTGAGGTTGTGGCGTTCCTACTGGCAACGTTTCATACTTCTCTAATAGTGCTTCGGTTACTTCAACACTGGTAACGGCTACTGTGGCTTCAGTTGGACCGTACGTATTGTAAATCGTCGCAGCGTTGAAATGCTGCTTAAGCATCTTGGCCTTTTTATGAGGTAAAATCTCCCCACAGAAAAAGAATTCTCTTAGCGATGGGAACGTGTCGATGTTAAAGTTTGGTAATAGTAAGCACATTTCCATGAACGATGGCGTTGAGACCCATACATCAACTGACGCTCGTTCAAGCATTTGGTAGATGCGAATCGGTTTATAAATCATATCTTTATCAACAAGTTGTAATGTTCCGCCTGACATGAGACATGGGTAAATGGCCATTACAGATAAATCAAATGAAAATGGCGCTTGGTTGAGCCAAGTATTATGTTGCCCAAGTTTATGAAGCGATAGCATCCAATTTGTAAATTGGAGTAAGCTGTCATAAGCGATTTGAACGCCTTTAGGTTCGCCTGTTGATCCCGAAGTAAATATCGTATAAACACAATCGGATGGTTTCATGTTACATGTTTTAGATGTAGTTGGATGTTTAAGTATATCGTCTAGTTGAATTTCTTCATATGATGCGTAATTAAGTAAATCGTTCGATGTATTCCAAATATAATGTGGTTGTACTTTATCAATAATAGCTTTGACGCGACTTTCTGGAAGCCCCATATCAATTGGAACATAGCCACAACCGGCTTTAATTGATGCAATCATACCTACTAACATTAGCGGTGACATATGACCGTATACGATTAACGGACGTTGACTATCTTCTAATTGATACCGTAATTGATTGGAGTACGTTTCTAATAAATGATATGTCAATGTTTCTTGTTCATGTTTCACTGCAATGAAGTCGGGCTTTGCATTAGCATACTTAGCTAAAGTTGAAATTAATTCTTTCATGTTCGACTCCTATAGTTAAAATTCATTATAAATAAAATTGTTTTGCGTATCTCCAGAACCATAGATGAGATAAAGCGCGATAAATATCACGATGTATAAGACGGTTTGAAGACAAAGCTTGGTTATTTGTATCTCTTTTTGTTGCATTCTGCACCACCTCGTTATAATTTCAATTTATTATAATCTTTTTCATATATATTTACAATCAAAAAATGAAACAAATCTATCGCACATGTCAATTTTTCGACAAAATAAAAATGCCAACAGTAAACTGTTAGCATTTTAATACGATAATTGATTTAAGTTTTCTAAAGTTCAACGGGTGTCTTAGGAGGTTTATCATTCAGAATCGCTTTTACGTTTTCAACGCAGCACTGAATCATACGATTTCGCGTCACAACTGTAGCACTTCCGATGTGAGGTACCACGACAACGTTGTCGAGCTTTAGAAATTCGTGGTTCATATCTATCGGTTCTTCTGTCACGACGTCTAACCCAGCACCTAATATCTCACCTTGTTTGAGTGCTTCGACTAAGTCCTTTTCAACGACAATCGGACCTCTACCAATGTTAATGAATATCGCATCGCGCTTCATTTTCTTAAATACGTCTTTATTAAATCGACGCTCTGTTTCTTGCGTTAACGGTGCGGTACAGATTACGAAATCACTTTCAGAAATTAACGTATCGAAATCTGTGTAATGCACGCCGAGTGTTTTTTCAGCTTTTAAGTTACGTGAGCGGTTATGGTACAACACGTCTGAATGGAAACCTTGCAAGCGTCTCGCAAAGGCCTGACCGATTTCGCCCATGCCGAAGATACCAACCTTAGACTGAAACACGTCTTTGCCCGCAAATAGATACGGTCCCCAACTTTGCCATTTGCCGTCTTTAACATACTTCTCCGCTTCTACAATACGTCTTGCGACAGCTAACATTAATGAAAAGCCAAGCTCAGCGGTAGTTTCGCTAAGGACGTGTGGCGTATTCGTAACAACGACGTTATGCGTGCGCGTAAGTTCTAAGTTAATATTATCGTAACCTACTGCCATATTCACGATAACTTTTAAATGAGGTGCTTGGCTTAATACAGTCTCATCTATCGTCTCGCTTAACGTTGTAATACAGGCAGTTGCATCTTTAATAGAAGCTAAGAATTGATCTCTCGGCATCGGTGTTAAGTCGTGTGGCCACATTTCTACTTCTGCAAATTGTTCCAAATCATTAACAAAACGATCTGGAATCTTACGTGTAATTAATACCTTTGTCATAGGTATCACTCCATTTCTAGCTGTTCCTTTAATTCGTTGAGATCTTTATAACTATATGTCGGTGGCACGTCTTTTCCTAAAACATCATCTTTAGTAGAGACACCTGTTTGAACGTGAATGGTATCGATGCCTGCATTAATGCCTGAAAGGATGTCTGTATCGTAAAGGTCCCCAATCATGGCAACATCCGCTTTATCAAGCTGGATTAAATCTATCGCTTTATTCATAATGGCACTTTCAGGTTTACCTATGAATTTAGGCGCTACGCCTGTTGATACAGAGATAACGCTCGTTAAAGCACCGTTACCTGGTAAGAATCCGCGCTCTTTCGGAATTGATACGTCTTTATTCGTTGAAATAAATGTAGCGCCGTTACGTACAGAAAGCGTCGCGATAGCGAGCTTTTCATAAGTGATGTGTTCGTCTAACCCAATTGTCACAACGTCTACGTCTTCATTGTCTTTCAGTGTAAGGCCTGCTTCAGTGAGTGCTGTTTCAAGGCCTTTTCCACCAATCATATAAACGCGTGCATTAGGATTCATCTTGTAAACTTCGTCGGCAGTCGCCATCGCAGACGTCACGACTTCGCTCGGTTTCGCTTCGATATCGAATGCTTTAAGCTTCTCAGTAACTTCTTCAGGCGTTTTAGTCGAGTTATTTGTGACAAATAAGTGCGGAATATCGTTCGCGTTCAAGTAATCGATGAATTGTTTCGCACCATCGATTTCATCTGATCCTTTATACATCGTGCCATCAAGATCGATTAAATAACCTTTGTAATGTTTAACCATTAAGCTTCTCCTTTTCCAAAAGCAGTCACGGGAACGTTCTCGTTCTTAAGGAAGTTCATAACCTCATCAATGAATTGACGATATTTCGGTAGCGCCTCATCGAAAAGCGGTTTAAGTTCATCGACGTTCAGTGCGACAATATCATGCACAAATTGCTTACGAACCTCAACTGTTCGGTTAATCGCTTGTTGTGTCTCTTTAGAAATGACACCTTCAAGTTCTAAAATATCGATAACATCTTTGTAGTTACCTGGATCTCTTAAAATAAAACCATCGATAATCATATTGCCGATATCGACAGAAATTTCAATTAACATATGCGCGATACGTTCGAAAGCATATTTATTATCGCGTTGACTTGAATAATCTTCAGTTAATTGATATAAATAATTTAATTTTGTGGATAATTGTTCTTTATTTACAAAATACATGCTGTCACCCCTCAATACCTTTATCATATCACAATTTTGCGTCTAGATTCATTTCTAGTTATACTGAATTAAGTCGATAAAGTTACGTTTGAAAAGGAGTATTTGGTTATGATAGATATGTTTTTATACGATGATGTAGACCCAGCTCAAGTCCGATTTGTGGGATTCGTTGGCGAACACAGCCGTTATGATTTAGTACTGTTACAGACGGATCGCCATTTCGGTAAAACGTTAGTATTAAATACGCAGACGAATAAATTCGGTATTATCGGTACGGACGATATGGAGGAAGAAGGCTATATTGCTTATATTTTAGGGGTTTCAGACGAAGAAGCCGACGAAATCAAGGAATATTTATCAGAGGTTATTCAATAGGAATGATGGTTAGGACTTAGTGGGCTTACTAGGATCTACGTTTCTAGCTAACTAACGGGCAGGTGGGCTTAGTAGGCTTAACGGGCCTAGCGATAGTGGCTGGATTAGCGGGCTCGGTCGGCTTAAAGGGTCTAGCTCTAATTTCATTCCTGGCGAACTAATATATTAGGCGTTCTTAGCGCTAATATGCGATCTAGATTAGTAATAAACCTCGGGTATTTCGGTTAAAATATTAGATTATAACAGCGTCGAAGTTAGGTTAAGTTACCGCTTCGGCGTTTTAATTTTAGGGGTTGTAATTATGGGTCCGAATTGCGTCGGTTTCGTTTGCTCATTCCGACGCTATTCAGTTCTAGCGTCGGTTTCGGTAGTACATACCGCTGAAATAAATACAATCTTATTAAATACTTGCAGGAATAAGACCGCCCTTAACGACTTGTGATATCTCCACTAGTTGGTAACGGCTCTCTTAGCAACTTGTCGTTACATAACAAGTTGGTAACTCATGATTTTTAAAATACTATAACTATTTATTAGAACCATGTTATTTAATCACTTGGTTGAAAAACTACTGTAAGAGCCATGTCGCGGCTCCACTTGGCTACTAATCCATCATAAGAGCCATGTCGCCACTCCACTTGGCTACTAATCCATCATAAGAGCCATGTCGCCACTCCACTTGGCTACTAATCCATCATAAGAGCCATGTCGCCACTCCACTTGGCTACTAATCCATCATAAGAGCCATGTCGCCACTCCACTTGGCTACTAATCCATCATAAGAGCCATGTCGCCACTCCACTTGGCTACTAATCCATCATAAGAGCCATGTCGCCACTCCACTTGGCTACAACACGCAATCAAACCCAATATATCAATCACCATCTCCTATAGCCCTTTTAAAACAAAGAAACGCACTCTAACCTTTCACGTATTTCCCACCTGAATCTAGAAAAATCCACACTATCACTTATCTCTATAGCCCTCTTATGCCGATAAATTAGCACTATCACATATAGCTAAAATTCCACTTTAAACTAACACCCCATATTAAAGCCCCACATATCCACCTAACACAAATACGCCACGCTTTCACGCTATCACCCACCCCCTCGTACCCCCTTCTCAATGCGAAAAAGAGAACTCGTACCCCCTCTCAATACGAAAAAGAGAACTCGTACCCCCCCTCAATGCGAAAAAACCGCGCTATCACACGATAGCACGGTTTCTCTTTAATTATTAATAGAAGGTTTTATTTTAACGTCACGTAGTTTATCACTTTTAAGTTCATCTAAATCTTCTTGATAGTACTGTTTAACTTCGTCTTTCGTTAGCTTTCGTAATATAAAGTAACGGCAACCGAAGTTACAGTATTCTAATAGATAATCTTGGATCGTAGAAAAACGTTTACTAATATCTGACTTTTTATTCGTATCTTTATAGAAACCTTTCAGTCTCAGTTGATCATAACCATAATCACCGACGATAAAGTCATATTTATCAAGAATATCTGAATAACGGGCTACGAAGTCCTCTTCGTTGAAACCGTCTTTATATTCTTCGATAAGTTCAAAATGTTGTTCTCCTACTTTAATCATGGCGTTCACCTTATTAATTATTCTTTAATTGCTCTTCACCAAGGCGTTGTTTTTCTTTAGCCGCTTCGTTAACTTGCTCATCTGCGTGGTAAGAACTGCGGACTAATGGACCAGCTTGGCAATGTTTAAATCCTTTTTCCATAGCTACTTTTCTTAATTTACCAAATTCAAGTGGTGTGTAGTATTTTTGTACTTTTAAGTGCTTACGTGATGGTTGTAAGTATTGACCAATTGTTAAGATATCTACGTCATTAGCACGTAAGTCGTCCATCGTTTCATGTAGCTCTTCGATTGTTTCACCAAGACCTACCATGATACTAGACTTAGTAGGGATATCTGGTTGTAACTCTTTAGAACGGCGTAAGAATTCTAACGTACGGTCATAAGTCGCACGCGCACGAACTCTAGGTGTTAAACGACGTACTGTTTCAATATTGTGGTTTAAGATATCCGGTTTAGAAGCCATTAATGTTTCTAATGCTTCATAGTCACCACCCATGTCAGATGGTAAAATTTCGATAGTTGTGTATGGATTACGCTCACGTACTTTACGTACTGTTTCAGCGTATACATTTGAACCTGCATCACGTAAGTCATCACGAGCAACCGCTGTGATTACAACGTGTTTTAAGTTCATAAGTTCTACTGATTCAGCTACGCGTTCTGGCTCTTCTAAATCAAGTTCATTTGGTAAACCAGTTTTAACTGCGCAGAATCGACATGCACGTGTACAAACGGCACCTAAAATCATGAATGTTGCAGTTCTTCTTTCACCCCAACACTCGTGTATATTTGGACACTTAGCCTCTTCACATACTGTGTGTAAGTTTTTCTCACGCATCATTTTCTTAAGGCCAGTGTAGTTTTCGTTAGTATTAAGCTTTATTTTCAACCAATCCGGTTTACGTAGGATTTCTTCATTTTTTGTAGCCATACCAAGCTTACCCTCCTGTAATTTCAATCTCCATATATTATAACGAACTTTAATAAAAATTAAAATCCACTAAAGCATATTTACATACTTAATAATTTCTTTTTAAATATATCTCTCAAGAATTCTGGCATCACGTATTCTAAAGGTTGTTCCTTCAGTATAGGAAAATATCGGCCAAATGTATACATATCTACAGTACCAAGTGTATACGTTTTGTCATCGATGACTTCTTCGCCATTTACGAAATAGCGTTCTTCTAACTCAATGTAACCTGCTTGATACCATATGTAACCGCCGAAGATATCTCCTCTAAAGCCTAATCCTTGCGCGTGTTTATTCAAATATTCTTGTTTTCTACTCTCCATTATAATCCTTTTAAGCACGTGACCCTTAATATTTGCTCGCACAACGTTAATTGGGTGCGGCAACATTTGATGGATATCATATTCAGTGACAACGTCTTTTTGAATGTCTTTTACAATAAGGCCAGCGTTGATCAACGTACAATCGGCACCAGTAAATTCGTTAATACTTTCAGCTAGTAAATAAGACGTTTCTGTAACGACATCTGTCTTTCGTTCTAGGTGAATGGACTTTTCCATAACGGGGGTGCTCAGAATCTCTTTGCCCTCTTCATCAAAAGCCGTTTCGACTTGCGGCATGTCTTCAAGGGGATGAATGACCGCTTCTTTGTGACGTACTTGAGCATCTTCAATTTCAAGCGTAACTTCGCCTAAGTACCAACCATATTTCGCTGCAGCAGCCATTAAGACGCCGTTACGATATTCACCTCGTTCAAAGTAGTGATGCGTATGACTACCAAAGATGACATCAATTTCAGGGCACGCATCACATAAACGCTCATCAAAGAAGATGCCCACATGACTCATTACGATTAAGACATCGTACTGACCTTTATGCTTCGCGATTTCATCTTTAATCGCTTCAAGGGGATCAACAACGACCCAATCGAGCGCACGGTAGAACGGGGTGAACGGCGCAGTCGCTGCGATAAATAGAAATTTAACACCCTCAATATCTTTCGTATAACTCATCGCAATGCGGTTCGGCGAATAACCATCCTCATCGAAAATATTCGCACACGTTACCACGAAATCAGCATCGTCATATAACGTATTTAAAGCATCATGCGGTAACGTCATGCCTTCGTTGTTACCAATCGTCGCGATATCACAATTCGCATCATTTAATAGTTCAACATTACGTTTACCTAACGTACCTTCAGTTACAGGGAGTGATAGATCCACATGATCACCAATATCTAAATATAGAGATGGATGTGAAAGCTTTGGTCTATGTTCGTGCATATATTGGACTAAACGCTGATATTCATGAAGGTGACTATGAATATCATTTGTATGATATAACGTTACTTTCATATAATGCCCTCCCTTTTAGAAAAATGATTTCACGATTAAATAAATACTTAGCATAATCATAACTGTTCGTAGTAATAATACTACCGTATCTGATTTCACAGCGCGATTAATTCTAACGCCTATTTTAGCGCCGATATAACTTGAGATGACGAGGATGAGTGCATAAAACCAGTCGACATGGCCTTGTAAAATATGACCGAAACTACTCGTTAAACTTGAGAAGAAAATCATCATCATACTCGTACCAACCGCAACATGAGGCGGAAATCTAAATACAATTAGCATGAGCGGCGTCATCAGAGCACCGCCTCCAATACCGAAAAGCCCTGTAATAATACCTATTAAAAAGGAACAAATGATAGCGACTATCGGTGGTACACCGTAATGATATGTTTCGTTATTAGCATCTGTGTAGGATTTAAGGTACTTTTCCTTTTGAAAATAAGAAATCGGTTTAATCTTGTTACGAACCATAAGCAAGATCGCGACAAATATTAAAAAGATACCGAAATATAAATTAAATGAATCAATCGTTAAAAAGTTGCTTAAGAACGCACCTATAAACGAACCAGGTATCACACCAAATAAGAAGATGGACCCGTTCTTGATATCCACTTGTTTCGTTTTAATATAACTTAGCGTTGAGGATAAACCTGTCGCAATTAAGATTACGGATGATGTTCCAATCGCAATTTGCGGGGTAATCCCCTTTAAGATACCCATATCCATGCCGAAATAAATCAGCGTCGGAACAATAATAATGCCACCGCCTATGCCGACGAGCGCACCTATAATTGCGGATAAAAGACCGACGAGGACTAAAATAAGAATACTCAATGTGTTACCTCCTGGTTATTGTTACGATGAATGTCGTATCGTTCTAGAAGAGTTTTAATTGTTGAGGTGCTAAACCTTCATATTCAATGCCTAGGATTTCTTGAAATCGTTTAGCATTATCGACTGCATGCCCACCTGAATTATTATTAAATAGGACATACACATCTTTAGCCTTTTGATCGAGAATCTTAACGTATGACGCAAGCTGTTCAAGCTCTTCATCATTATAATTGTATAAATAACGTACGTCGCGCCATTCCTGATCAGACATATCTTTCTTCGTCCAACCATGTCGATTACGTCCATGAAAGCGTACGAGCGCGTTACGCGTCGTAATTCGATTCACAAACGGCACAGACCCTTCGCCAACTTGCGGTTCATCACAAACCGAATGCATGACACCTTGCTCCGTAAGAAACGACAACGTATGTTCTTTCATCTCATCCGTAAACCACGTGTTATTCCGAAATTCCACACAAATTGGGAAACCCTTCAATTGCTCAAACACATAGCGCATATAATTAATATTCTTCGTTGAACAATCAAACCACGGCGGAAACTGTACAAGAATCATCGCTAAGCGGTCTTCCTCTTTTAAAGGCGTCACCATTTCTCTAAACTTCTTGAAAAGCCCTTCACGTGTCTCGTCAAAATCTTTATAGTCTGCATGAAGCGTTAAAGCTTGATGGCTTTTCACAACGAATTTAAACGAATCTGGTGTATCTTTAATCCATTTACGGATATTACGTTCTGGTTGGATCGCATAATAACATGCATCGAGTTCCACAACTGGAAAATGGCCTGCATACACACTCAATTTATCCGATTTCTGTTTAATATCTTCATATAATGTATCGTGGTCGCCCCATCCTGTAAGTCCTATATTTATCATTTGAATCACCATGTTAATTTTACCACATGGTAATTACTCACTTCATGGCTTAGGCTTATGATTGTCTAAAGGCAAAGTGTTTAGCAATGTCATCGGGTTGAAGCACTCATAATGACTTAACTTGGTTGTATCACAGTATTTTATGTGAGATGTGTCATGTGTGAAAAGCCCTTAAAAAGGCTATTGAGACTTAAATGGTATTTTAATGAAGGAGGCGTAAACATGGAACAAATTAAGTACGGCGAACATGAAGATCAACATATCGATATTTATCATAATGAGGACCAGGAGAAACCGAATACTTGGTTGATCTTAATTCATGGTGGCTATTGGAGACAAAAATTCTCGAAATCAATGTTAGATACGTTCTTAAACGCGCTGTTACATGAGGGTTATAGTGTCGTGAACGTTGAATATCGACGTGGTACGTTTGAATGGCCTGCACCTATTGAGGACGTGACAAGTGCAATTCAAGCATTTAAAGACTCAGATTTCTACTACGATGAGACACTCATTTCAATCGGACATTCAGTAGGCGGCCAGCTTGCGTTACTAGCATCAAACGAAGTTGACCGTACGATTGCTTTAGCTCCAGTAACAGACGTACCTTATACAAAGGAACACGATTTAGGCGATGGTGCGGCTGAAGCATACTTTAAAGACGCAGGAGACGATGTCTTAAAAGAAGCGTCACCTATTCATCAAACGCCAGTTCAAAGCGAAACACTCATTATTCATGGGTTTGACGATGAAAAGGTCCATATGGAAACGACATTAACGTACGCTTCAAAGAACTTGAAAGACCAAAATAACATCACTTTATATGGCTACAAGTTGTTGCCTCATTTAGAATGCATCAATCCTGAATCATTCCACATGAAAGATATGCTTGATTGGATACAACATTAAACACATTAAAGCGGGTTAAAAGTTCAAAGACTTCTAACCCGCTTCTTTATATCTATTATAATTGTTCAGCTTGCTTGATACCATGCCATAAACGTGCTCGATCTTCGTGATATTCAATTTGATCAAGTAAGCGATATAAAGTGGCTTGATCATTAAATTCGCCTATAAGCACATCATTTCCGTTGCATGCATCATAAGTCGTTATGTCACCATCAAAATAATGGTCTGTATAGATTCGACCTAGATGGTCTTGATATAGATATACCATTTCAATCACATCTTTCGTTAATTAAATGATTACATCTTTTCGTTTACTTCTTTAATCAGTTTCTCCATAAAATGCTCTGTTGAGTCACGTTGACTCAATCTTGGAGATTGCCCACACCATAAATGTAAGATATCTACATTGCCTTTAGCACCTGCAGCTTTTCGAATCGGGTTTGTAAGTTGATTCTGAAGTGGGTAAGGTAATATGTCGATGTCAGCTTTAGACATCTCGTTAATGAATAAGTTACGTATACCACGGGCAGACTTACCGCTAAATACATTAGTAACAGTCGTTTCATCTTCCGTGGCTTTTAAAATGGCAGACTTATGAACGTCTTTAGCACCACTTTCGTTTAAAGTTAGAAAGGCTGTCCCCAATTGAACACCTTCTGCACCTAACGAAAGACTAGCGACGATACCACGACTATCCATAATGCCGCCTGCTGCTATAACAGGCACACTAACGTTATCGACAACTTGAGGTACAAGCGACATCGTTCCGATAAGCCCTTCATGGGCTTTTCCTAAGAAGGTTCCTCGATGACCACCTGCCTCACTACCTTGCGCAATAATGATGTCGACACCCTTCTCATCAAGAACAATAGCTTCTTTGACAGTCGTCGCCGTTCCAATAAGGGTAATGTGTGCTTGTTTCAATTTACTGATTGTCGCATCACTCGGAACACCGAAAGTAAAACTACAAATCGGCACGTTCATATCAATTAAAATATCAATTTGTTCATCGAAATGTTTCGTTGTATCAAAGGATAATTCAGGTACGTCATCAAAAGTTTCAAGTCCTACCTGCTCACGGTAAGGGTTGAGTTTACGGCTCATGCTTGTTATTTCGTCTTCCGTCGCTTCAGGATACTCTGATATAAATAAGTTAACCGCAAAAGGTTTGTCGGTTAAACGTTGTACGTCAGTTATAGCCTGCCTAGTCTTGTCACCGTCCATATAGCCAGCGCCAATTTGGCCAAGACCACCTGCCGTACTTACCGCCGCAACGAGTTCAGGCGTCGTTGACCCAGCCATACCTGCTTGAAATATTGGATAGTCTATCTTTAAACGTTCAGTTACGCGATTGTTATGCCACATATTTAGCCTCCATCGTTACCTTGATTTGTATTCACTATACCACGACCGCTTAACATGTAAAAAGTAATTGAGTCATTGTTAGCCCTTGTCGTGTGAAATTATACAAACACTTTCGACTACATAAAAAGCGATACCGACACAAGTTTGTCGATACCGCTTCTATATTTAATAGCGCTCACGCTATCTATTAACCGATTGAACCTTCCATTTCGATTAAAAATGTCAATTCACAGGATTCACAAAAGTCAAAACGTTGATATGACGGCATTTAACTCAATTGCATTTTTCTGAATTCTTTGTTTTAAAATCAAAATGGTATCATTAGTGGTATCAATAAAACCTTATTTTAATTAAGCTGAAACATGACTATAAAATAAAATAGTATCAAAATTTATATTTAACAGACAGTTAGGCATATGAATTTTATATTTGACCCATAAATTAACACATAGAAGTTAATATTAATTATTTAGAAAAAATATATAATTATATTATATTCATTTTATAATAAATATAAGTTTATAAATAGAGGTGATTAAAATATTCTTCATCGACTTAATCAAAAAAACTGTTAAGTTTTTTAATTTTTTTAATAATCTAAAACTAGTCAATGAGAAGGGTTAGTGCAATATTGAATGCACTAACTTTTTATAAAAAAAAGAAGGCCAGCTTTTAACGCCAGCCTTCACACAAAGTGAGAAACTCTAATGAAAAAAATTAAGAAGAGGTGTTCAACCTCTAATATCGAATGTACTAGCTGAATGAAAATAAATCAAAGAATTTAACCTAACAAATTTATTGATAATTCTTTTTGTATCTGTTAATTTAAAAATGTGGAGTCACTTATAACTCCAAGACTATTAATTTTTTCAATGTTATACTACTTGACCTCTTTCCCCCTCTTGGTTAGGGGGGGTTATGGTTGATATCGCTCTAGATGTATTTTATATTATTACTAGGGAAATTATATAAAATAATTTTCCTGTTCCCCAGCCTATTTGTTATGACACATTCTTAGTCTAGCCCCTTTCTGGGGCTATTTTATCCAAAAAGGCAGACACTTATAGTGCCTGCCCTCAATAAAACATGTAAGCTTATAGTTAAGAGAGTGTTCAATGTCTAATTTTATTTTACCATTTGTCAATAATTTAAAACATCGTTAGTTTATCTGTACTTTTATGTTGTATTATTTAATTTTTTAATAGAAAATTGTTTGAAAATTTACAATTATACTTTAATGTAAGATTATACTAAAAAAAGGTGGTATCATAATGACATTTTACACTTATATTAAAGAATACAATAAAGATTTGACTCCCTTTGGAGATGTGGCACGCACACTTGAGAAAGATAGGTATTTCCCTGAATATTCTAATGATACCCAGCAAATAAATGACTACATGGTTAAGAATTACCATTTAAACAGTTACATAACACAAAATCACAATCGGTTAATGGCGTTATATAAAGAAGATTTAAAAGATAATAAATTCTAATTAAAACCATTGAAGTTTAAACACCTTTTTGTTATAGTGATTGTGTGGGAGTTGATTTGTTTAGTACCTACACTTACTTCGAATTCCTAGGGCCCCTTTTTATGGGGCTTTTGCTATTCTGAATTATTGCTAATGCTAATGTGTATGTTGTTGACGAACACTCCACAGAAATGTTCATTATATGTCTAACCATCCCTCACTTTTTAAGGAGGGATGAGATTTGTAATTCCGTGCTAAAATTATTTATAATTACATTATAATAATTTTCCTCTCAATTATTATACAGAATTCTATGCAATTAACTTAATCAAACATATGAATCTTTTCCTCTAATCTTGTGGTGAGAGGATTTTCTTATATAAAAAACGAGGCTTGATGTAATTTTTTTACATCAAGCCTTTTTAAGAGTTAGAATTAAAGAGAGTGATTCCGGAACACTATTTAGCACATACCCCATTTGTTAGACCTTAAACTCTATTTGATGAAAATTTCAACAAACATTTGATAAGTACGTTAACATACCATAATTAACTTAAAATCAAAAACGAACAAACGCAATAAAGCGTATGTCCGTAAAAGGATTTTGGGCATGATAACTAAAACCAGTGTTTCAAGGGTATGAATATAACTTATCACATTTTTTTAAAAATTGGCAATATTATACCTTTTTATTTTGTAATTAATATAAATACTGTGGGGACTTTTATCAAACTATCATAGTAAAATGGATGAGTCAACTCTTTAATTTGAATACTCCTAAAAAAAACGGGCAAACGCATGTAAACGCCTGCCCAACGACAAAAAATATTATGATGTCGAGTATGATCTCTTATGGGGAAAGATATTTGAACTATAACATAGTCCCCCATAATTCGCTAACTTTTAATTCACTGTTACCGTTCCATGTTCCAACTGGTAAATAGATACGCTTACCATCGTAACCCGTGTAACCAATCCATTTATAACCATCTTGGAATAAAATTTCATCGTATTCAATAACTGCTCCCGTTGGTAAACGACCTGCCTTATTATTAGTTAATAAGAACGGTCCAACATATCTTGCTTGGATAGATTGGTTACCATTTTTAAACGTTCCGCGGTGGTTTTTCCATAATGTGCCGTATTTGTTACGTTGGAAACCTTGAGGCGCTTTCTTCTTGACTGGTTGTTTCTTGTACTTTTTAGTGTTAACAGTTGGTTTATTACCTGCTTTAATGTCTGTTAGGTAATCTTCAACCATTACAACGAAATCATTATACGTTCCAGTTGCACGCATTTTGTGTGGGCAGTCTTTGCCACTGTACCAGTGGTGCGGGTGCATACGATCAGTACCCCAACCGTAAACATGTAATACATAAGCAATATATAAAGCGGCGTTCTTTTCTGCTTGAATATAACGGTCTGATTTTTGCCCACCGTAACCGTTGTCTAATGAATAACAAATTTCAATACCGATCGCGTTACGGTTCCCACTACCAATTGCCGTACCATCGCCTGTGTGAAACGCGTTACGACTAAACGGGATGGCCTGTACTGCTTCTTTATCGTCAATTGCAACGTGGAACGATACATAATTGCTATTACTGTTCATATAAGCAACTTCATTACGTGCTGATGCGCTATTTCCTGTGTTATGAACCGCAATCATCGTTGGCTGCATGGCATAAGGGCATTTAAACGCGTATAAGGACTGCGGTGTCCACATATTTACAATTTTGTAAGCCACATTATTCTACCTCCTCTAATTGTACATGTTCTACCTCTTCATCTGCTTCTAAAGCGTCAATTACGTTATCTTCTGTTTCTTGTAACTCAATATCTTCTTGTGGAAGTTCCCCAATGCCTTCTAATACTTCTGTTTCATTTAATTTATTCATGTTCATTACCTCCATCGTTTTTAATGTAAGTTACTTGATCGTGTGGGTTCTTATCATCACGTGGATGCTCATAAGTTTGAACAATAGCGCTATCTTTAACCCCTTTTGTAGTAGGGTCAATGATGACACCTAAACCAGCTAATAAAATTAGTACACTTGAAGCAATATCAACGCTTTGTTCCACTTGTTGCGAATAATCGACACCAAACGCACCTGTGATGTTATTCACAAATAGAGCTAATGCCGAAATAATAGCGACCCAAAACGATTTTCTCTTTAATCTGACTTTCCAATTTATTTTATTCATTGCTTTATCTCCTTTAATCAAATTAAAAAGATGCTACTACACATGGTAGTAACGCCTAACTAAATATTACTTACATTCGCCAAACCAGAAACATGTCCAAATATCTGCACCTCTTGCTAAACGTGCGAATAACATGGCTATCACCTCCCTTAAATGCCTGTAATCATGCGAATAAGCGACCAAATGAATGTACCTAATAATGAAAGCAAGGCGGTATACAAACCGAATTTATATTTTCCGAATGTATTTCTACGTTCCTTTCTTTCATCATCAATTTGTTCAAGCGTGTAATTCATTTTTAGATTAACTATTTCTTGAGATTGCTGTTTATCTTTGATGCTATTTATATCTTCTTTCAATTCGTCAGTTTTAGTTTCAAGACGCCGCAAACGCATGTTAGTAGTGTCGTATCGCTCATCATTCATGAAGCCACCCTCTTTCTCTCTCTGGCAATTGAATTGAGCATATCAATGTCAGCATTTAATAGTGACTTAATCAACATCGTAAATTTGAACGTCATCTATAGCACCTTTATTTTCTAAAGGGATAGAAGCATTATCTAACTCGTCTAATTTCTCGATACTATATAGTGTTTCGCCTGTTTTCACCCTAAGTCGTTCGCCATCAAAGTAGACTTTTTCAGGTTGTCTAGCTATTTGTTCTGTTGTTGGTAAGACTTTATCATAAGCTTTATCAGGTACAATTCCGATACCTGCTTGTTCTATAAAGTATTTGTCATCTTGCTTAACTAAAAATAATAGCCATTTCATTTATCTAATCACCCTTTCATGTGTACGCGGTTGGTCCTTACATATCCCGTATTGTGCTTCACGGCCTCTTGACTTGCGACGCGTGCTTGTAAATAGAATTGTCTAGGCTCGTATGTCGGCACGCCTAAATCAAGCGTTACGCTACCAAAACTTGATGAACTATTTTGATAGGCTGTTATAGTTGTTCTTGCTTGTGCATTGCCGCTACTCTTACCGAACTCAAGGACACGGCACTCAATCGGGATACTTTGCCAAGCAGAAACGGCATCAACAACACCACAAGCGAACGACACGACAAGATAACGCGCATCATGGAAAACATAGAAATTCTCATAAGTTAAAAAGAATGCTGAAGGTATTGAGTAGCTTTGACCTGAAAAACCGACGTCCGGGCTCATGAATTGATTACGTTGAACCGCTAAACTAAATTTCGGTATACCATTTTGAACCCAAGTCGCACCATCGGGACGTTGTATATCAATCTGCCCACGTTTTATGTGTAAACCTGATGAATTTAATCTAACGCTACTTTTAGCACCTACAACTTCTACTAAGTCAGCATTTAATTTACCAGCTCTAATATAGTTGGCATTCATTGCACCAGCTGTTATAAGATTGGCGTTAATGGCACCACGTCTTATAGCTTCTTCAAAAGTTTGCCCACCATCTTTACTAACGCCAATACCAGATGAATTGATAAGCGTTACGTAATTTGGATTAGATTTATCAGTTAAAACCAACCCGTTTTCAGTCCAACCTATTTCAGATTGCGTGCTTAACAACATATTAGATGACTCTTTAATAGCTGGCGGTAACACATCATATGGCAATTTAGCAGTACCATTTAAAATAGGTTAATATCCTTAGTAACGCCTGCTTGTTGCTTTTTGTACCTTTTTGCTCTTGATATATCACCAATTGTTAACTTAACGCTCAATACTTGGTGTTTAGCGTCTCGTTTTGTTTTAACGCCAACTACCCTTAAATCTCGTATAACACCTAATTTGTTTATGTTAAAAGGTACTACATCTCCCAATTCTACTTGTGCAAACGGATATTCGTTGATCAATGTTACAAAATCAAATTCAATACTAAATTTTAGGGAGTTTTCGACTGTTTCTTTCATCTTCTTATCTAAAGTTTCAATGTGCTTAATTCTGCCATCTTTTATAGGCGGTGCTTCTCGAATACCAAATAAATCAATCATTGGACTTTCTGCATTAGCCGGGTATTCACGTTTGATTTTAGCTTTTGTATATCCTGATTCATCATCTTTGTAATCAGCAAAACCCTTAATATACGTGTAAAAACCAGTAGCATCTGTTTCCAATTTTACGTTGTTAGCATTTAGTTTATTACTAAAATAATATGCTGGTCGGCGCTCAATTTTAGAAGATAATATAAACTGTTTAGAATGATATTCATATCTCCAATCATACCCGTATCGTTCACAGCCTTTTAAAAACATATCTAATTTAGTCTCACCTTGACCAGAATTTTCAAATTCCTTAGCATATGCGTTGTTTATAAATGTGTAATTGTATGGTGTGTTTTCAAAAACTTTATTAAAAAATTCTGTGTTCGTATAACTTCCAGTAATGTCATCGTAAACACGGTGTGTAGCTAAAAAGTCAAAATGTTTCAATCTTGCTGTAACACTTATAACCAATTTATTCTTCCATAAAGAAGGTTCTACAAGAATTACTACATACTCACGTCTATCTGAAGCACCTGTAGACTGTCCAGTGATATTCTGAACAGTCCACAATTGCTTAACATCTTTTATATAATTTTCAGTTTGTTCGTTTTCAATTATTTTAAATTTCAACATGCCATCAGCGTTATAATTTTCTTCTTCTTCTGTAACAGCTTCTAACATATGAGTATTACCTAGTGTGTCGGTTAAAACTAATGCCATTTCATCACCTCGTTATCTAACATAGAAATCAAGTGATTTACCGAATTGTAGAGCTGTCGGAGCCACATTTGCATCGTTATTTTGTCGAATCGGTGCATAATAGTATTTACAGTATTGTGGCTGATCACTGAATGATTGTGCCTCTGGAGAATTAACATGTAAATCATCAAATCTATTATGTCTTATATGCATTTCTTGTTTTGTATCTAATGTGCCTTGAATGGCATAACCACGGGTAGATTTAAAATATTTGTGACTTCCAGAGGCCTCTGTATCAAACGTAATTAATTTAGGTACTAATATACGTTTTAGGGCAAGATGGCCACAAGTTAATGCCGTCCAAAAGTTTTCAAAAAGAACAGGTTCCTTTCCGTCTATTACGTTGTAACTAAAATCCATATTAAGCGTTCCGTTGCTATTAAACGAAAAGTCAGAGAGCATATTAGCACGATCAATCAATGTAGAAATCTGACGCATAGAGAAATTTTTTAATGCCCAAATTTTTCCATTATCAATTGCTGACCAGTAAGCTAACATTTCAGTACCATATGTTGAATAAACTGGAGCGTAATCTAATTTGAAATCATCAACTACTTCGCCTCCATGATACGACCCAAATTGCAAGCCATTTTCTAAGTTCTTAAAAGCGTAATCGCTAGCACCTGCGCTGTTAATGAAAGGTACGGTATCATTCATTCCGTAAGCTACAAAGTCTGTAAAATCTTGTCCATTATACTCATTCAAGTGATAGACATTGATACCGCCTAAATATACATCTTTGGAAGAGGTGTTTTTAATAGTAATGTCATTATCTCCATTACGTTCACCTACTTTAAATGGAAAACGTCTGTAAGAATGATTAGGGGCTTGTGTAATCGTATCTTCAAAAACCTTAGCTCCGTCTACAAGAACCTCAAAAGTTTCGGCATTTGTGTATCCAGAACGTGCAAAGAAAGCAACGTTCATATCTTTATTACTTTTTAAGTTCACAGAATAAGTAACGGATTGACCCGGTTTTAATGTATAGACTTGTAAACCTCGTGAACCTTTTGAAGCATCACGATCTTCTTTGTTGTAATCTTTGTTTTCTAAAACCGAACGCTCAATACTCGATGGACCTGAGAAGTCCCACGTTGGTGTAACAGTACCGCTTTTAGTTTTTGATGCATCAACATAAGTAATCACGTCTGCCATTGGTTTGACTTGATGTAAACGCATAAGTTCATAATTGTCACCGTAACCTTTACCGCCAATACCTTTTTTAAATTTATATCTTAAATAGCTATTTGAACCCACTTGATAAACTATCAACTCATCAGCATTTAACTTTTGAATAAGTTTGTAGTTATTACCTAAATCAGCTGGCTTAGGTGGTCGTTCACTGTTAGATTCGATTGTAATATCTTTTTGAGGTATTTCAGGAATCTCAATCGCGTCATTTGATAGGTTAGTCCATTCATTCCATTTTCCAGAAACTTTTTCACGTACGTATACATCATTGCTGCCGTCTGATTTCCATGTCATTCGTTTAAAATCTGGTTCAAAAACCACATAATAAAGAAAGCCATTAGGTTGCCCTAAGTTATTTAAGGCATCAGATACATACACCACTTGAGTTTTATCGCTTAAACTAGAATCTGGATTACTTAAATCTAATTCTTTGATTTCACGAACGCGCCCATTATCCTTAGTGATTTTAGATTTTTGCCAGTTTGATGTGTCGATTGCTCTAAAGTTTTCTAATTCGTCTAAAACTTGCTTTTGTTTATCTTCTATTTGTTGAATGTAACCAGTCATTTTACTTTCAGCTTCTTGACGTTTTTTATCAAGCATTTCAATGCTTTCATTGGTAGCGTTGGTTACTTCATTGACTGATGAAGTTAAGTTATTAATTTTAGTTTCATAGTCATCGACAATTTGTTTTAATTCGATTTTAAATGTTTTGTACGGATCTAATTCAATCTCTTGGAACGGTTTCCATTCATCGTTGTTGTACGCATAAACCTTGCCTTCACTTAAAACCATTCTTAATGTGTTATTCTCTTCATCTTGAGGTAAATCAGATTCATTGTTAACTGGTTCTTTTAATTTGATTGAATTTACCTTTTGCATAACTTCCCATAGGTCATCTACAATGTGTTGCGTGGTAGCAGCTATTTTATTATATAATTCTTCATAGTTTGAATTGTGATTATCCATATTTTTAATGTCTAAAGGTGTTGTTATCTCTTTTCTTGTCAAAGTAATTCCCCCTACAAATAATAAAAACGACAATCAACATCAATGTTGACGTCGCAATCTGTTAATAATTTAATTTCGTTATAACCAACTTGGATAGATGGTGTAACAAAGTTAGTGTGATTAATGATTGATAAACCATTCTTAGTTATGTCGGGTGCGTTATATTCAACTACATCACCTTTTTTTATAGATGTTGAGTCAAACACACTAAACCTTGCGCCATTAAAACGCCATGCGAAACCTTGTGGTAAATCTTCATTAAACTTAAAAGTTATCTTTTGGTATTGATTAAATTGGTCGTTCGCTACATTGCCAGCGTAATAGAAGTAATAAGAACCATTTTGACTATCTTCTGCTTTAGAAAACCTGTACTGTCTCGTTTTAGGGTCTCTTGATAACCCCATGCCGTATGACCACAGTGGGTTATCTGTATATTCCAACCCATTATCATGTAAATCTAAAGACGTACCAATACTTTCACCAAACGGTAAACCACACGTTGAAAAAGTTAATTCACCAGAACCATATGATGAATGATTTTTCTGTGTTATTTCTGTTGCACTTGTTAACCTTACTAGGTAACGTATACCAGTAGAATTTTCATTTTCAGATTGAGCGTCGTCATATACCGTTTCTTTGCCATATTGGTCAATGCTAATAGCGTTACTTTTTGCTTCAACATCTTTGAATGTATATTGAGCAATTTGTGGCCTTCTCATTTCTTGTATATAGAATGGTTCTGTACTCGTTGTTAACTCATAAATCAAATTACGCATCAAAGGAAATGAAGTTAAATTTTCACCCTTAAATGAAAAAGGGACGCTTATTTCACGTCCCTTAAAAGTAGCGCCTAGGTCAAAATAACCATGTAAGCCGTCTATTTCTTGTAAATTATCTTCTAATTCAATACCTTGTATATTAACATCGGTTATATTGAAACCATGTTCTTGTAATGTGTATGATGTGCCATCTTTTTTAGTTATTTTTAAGTCCACATGTTCACCTCCTAGAATGTGAATACTGCTTCATCACGTGCATTTATTCCGTTAACTTTAGCTGTGATAGCTTCATCATCAAAATCTAAAGAAACCGTTAAATGTGTTTTATTAGGTTCCGTTCTCAATGTGTAATTGTGATTATTGTTTATAGAACCTTTTGATGATAAACGTTTCATTTCGTTTGTCATACCGCTAAAGTTAGTAGCTGTATTAAGGTTAGGTTTAAAAGCACCAGTCATAGCGTTAGCAATGCGTGTAGTGTCTTTTACAACTTTGCGCCCACGTTTATTTAAGCCAATTTGCATACCTTGCATCGTATAAACACCTATTTGCTTAAATACTTTAGATGGTGAATGAATGCCTAGTAAAGATTTTGCGCCTGCTACAGCATCACCTACTACGCCTTTAGCTGCTGCTACAGCATCGCCAGCCATTTGTTTAATTCCGTCAATTAAACCATTAATTAAATCTTGACCCGCGCTCATAAAGTCGCCAATAAATCCTCGTGCGGCAGATACGGCACGATTTACGCCACCTTTTACACTTTCAACTACAGAATTCATTTTGTTAGTGACTACCGATAATATACGACCCATAGCTGATGCAATGGCTGATCTCGCTCTATTCCAACCATTCTGTATTCTTTGAACAATACGACCCATGAATTCGCCAATCTTACCAGTGATTTGACTCCAAATATTAGCTACTTTTCCTAGAATATGGGTTAATGCATTGGCTACTGCTGATTTAGCACGATTCCAGCCGTTTTGTATTCTTTGGACGATTCGACCCATAAACTGACCGATTTTACCTGTAATTTGGCTCCATATATTTGCGATTTTTGCTAAGACTTCGCCCATTACTTGAGCCGTTCATGATTTAACGCGGTTCCAACCGTTTTGAACCTTACTAACTACTTCTGATACTTTTTGAACAATGGCATTTTTGACTTGATTCCAAATATTACGTGCAGTATTTAAAGCTGATTGCCATAAGTTTTGCGATACTTGTAACACTTGTTGCCAAACTTGACCAATTTCACCAATAACGGACATAGCCTTTTGTATAATTGTTTGGACGATGAGACCCCAAATTGTACTAGCAATAGTTTGGAGGTTCGTCCACCATTGTTGCGCCGTGTTAACGATTCGTTGCCAATAACCGACTAATTTAGTAACGATACCCATAACTTTTTGTATAATCGTCTGGACGATTGATTGCCAAATTGTAGCCGCGACATTTTTAAGTGTTGTCCACCATTCCTGAGCTGTAGTCGTGATTTGTTGCCACCAACCTACTAGTTTTAAAACTAAATTCATTACAACTTCAATAATAGTCTGAACAATTAAGTTCCAAATGTTACGTGCTACATTAGTTAAAGTAGTCCACCATTGTTGAGCGGTCGTAACAATCTCTTGCCATTTTCCTATGAGATTTAAGACTAAGTTAACTACAGTATCTATGATAGCTTGTACAATCATGTTCCATATTTGTCTAGCTATGTTAGTTAAATTTGTCCACCATTGTTGAGCGGTCGTAACAATTTCTTGCCACTTACCAACTAGTGATAAAACTAAATTAACGACAATATTTATTATAGCTTGTCGTATCATGCCCCAAATTTCCATAGCACGACCGATTAAATTACCGAACCATTCAGCTGCAGTATTAACGATCTCTTGCCACTTGCCTACTAAAGCAAGAGCTAAACCAGCCACTAAGTTTAATATGATGGTTTTTATAAGCCCCCATATATCACTTGCATATTGTGATAATGGTTGCCAGATACCCTTAGTATCTTCTACAATTCCATTCCATATATCAACTAATCGTTCCCATAAGGCCTTAGCAATATTTCCGATTCCTTCTTTAATGGCATTCCAAATATTTATGCCCATTTTCTTAATAGTTTCCCATGCACCTTGCCAATCGCCAGACAATAGCTGTAATCCAGCGGTTATAATACCTAAAATTAAATTGAGCGCAACCTTAATAACCATTTTGATTGCTTCCCAAACAACGTAAGTTATAGTCTTGAGATTTTCCCAAGTGTGTTTAACGCCCGGACCGATAATGTCACATGCTCTTTCGATAAATAGTACAATATCGTCCCAAACTCTTTTGGCAATATCTTTTATTGCTTTCATAGCTGGTCCTAGGTAATCTTGGAAAATTGCGCCTAATTCTTTTACGAAAATAATAACTTCATTTACCGCATTACCTACAGTTTCCTTAATTTCATTCCACGCTCTATTAAAGCTATCTCTTACTTTTTCAGATGATTTATAAGCGCCTACTAATATACCGATTAATGCAGCGATAACACCTATTACTACCCATGCTGGACCTGATATTGCAGCAATAGCACCTGCAATACCTTCAAATGCTGAAATAACAGCACCACCAATTCCAGTGAAGCCACCTAAAGCTTTAAGGATAGCACCGAATATAGAAATTAAAGGTCCTGCTACTGATGCAACGGCACTAATAACTGGTGATAAGGCTACAAACATACCGACTAGCGCCATACCTATGCCTACTAGTTCTGCAACTCGTGGATTAGTATCAGTAACATTTTTTAACCATTCTGAAAAAGCCTTAGCAACATCTAATACAACTGAACCTAGTGGTGCCAATGCCTTACCAACATTAATAATAATGCCTATAATGTTACCAATGATATCTATAATTTTTGGACCATTTTGTTTAACATATTGTATAAATTTTTTAAAACCGTCTGATTCAGCTACTGTAGATGACCATTTCTCAAAGCCTTTAGCCATATTAGCTAGACCTTTTAATACAATGTGGCTCATAGGTCCAAAAGCTTTCATTAAATTAAAGATTCCTTTAAATGTAGAAGAAAATATCTTGCCGATTAAAGGTAAGTTGCGTTTAACATAGTTTGTGAAATCTTGTATTGCTTTAGATCCTTCTACACTGGCAGCCCATTCATCAAATGACTTGCCCATGTTTTTAAAACCTTTGGCTACCCATTTTGTAAGTGGTGCTAGCTTCGTAAATAGTGCTATAAAGCCACTACCAAAGCTACCTAAAGCCGATAACATATCGTTGAATATATCAACGCCTGTAGAACCCATCATCTTAAAGA
>NZ_JH815593.1:1073154-1094797 GCF_000298075.1 Staphylococcus massiliensis CCUG 55927
TATAATAAATACAAAAAAGAGATATCCATTAACAAGACACTGGATATCTCTAATCGGACCGTATATCCCCGAGCTAAAACTGAAAGCTCAGAGGATATTGTCCCTTTACCTAAATTCATTAATAAGATGATGAGTGAACGTTTAGAACGTGAAAAGCGTTCACATAAGCATTTTAATGAACGAAATTATTTTATTTTTGGTGGTTTAGCGCCTAAGCATTATAGTCATGTACACAAGAAATTCCAACGCGCTTTCCCACATTATAACATACATGTATTGAGACATTCTTATGCATCTTTCCTTGCAAATAACGGCGTAGATATCTTCGTGCTTCAATCTTTAATGCGACACGCCCAAATCACTGAAACGATGGGGACTTACAGTCATTTATACACCCAGAAAAAACACGATGCTATAGCCGTTTTTGATGAGTAAGTGGTATCAAAATGGTATCAATTTCGACTTATCCACAAGTAAAATGGCTCAACCATGCGGGTTATAGCTATCCGATACTACCTTCCATTTCGAATTTGATTAAACGGTTCATTTCTACCGCATATTCCATTGGAAGTTCTTTAGTGAATGGTTCAATGAAGCCCATTACGATCATTTCAGTAGCTTCTTCTTCTGAAATACCGCGGCTCATTAAATAGAATAATTGTTCTTCAGATACTTTAGAAACTTTCGCTTCGTGCTCTAATGAAATATCATCATTGAATATTTCATTGTAAGGGATTGTATCTGAAGTTGATTCGTTATCTAAGATTAACGTATCACATTCGATGTTTGAACGTGCACCTTTAGCTTTACGGCCAAAGTGAACGATACCACGATAAACAACTTTACCGCCATCTTTAGAGATAGACTTAGAAACGATTGTTGATGATGTTCTTGGCGCTTTATGAATCATTTTAGCACCAGCATCTTGTACTTGGCCTTTACCAGCTAATGCGATTGATAATGTGTTACCTTTCGCACCTTCGCCTAGAAGTACACAACTTGGATATTTCATCGTTAACTTAGAACCTAAGTTACCATCTACCCATTCCATGTTACCATTCTCATGAACAAATGTACGTTTAGTAACTAAGTTATAAACGTTGTTTGCCCAGTTTTGAATAGTTGTATAACGAACGTGCGCATCTTTCTTAACAACAATTTCAACTACAGCAGAGTGTAGAGAGCTTGTTGAGTAAACTGGCGCAGTACAACCTTCAACATAGTTTACTGAAGCGCCTTCGTCAGCGATGATTAATGTACGTTCGAATTGACCCATGTTTTCTGAGTTAATACGGAAATAAGCTTGAAGTGGTGTATCTAATTTAACGTTCTTAGGAACGTAAATGAATGATCCACCTGACCACACTGCTGAGTTTAATGCAGCGAATTTGTTATCTGCTGCTGGAATTACTGAAGCGAAGTGTTCTCTGAAGATATCTTCGTTTTCTTTAAGTGCAGTGTCAGTATCTTTGAAGATGATACCTTTTTCTTCAAGGTCTTTTTCCATGTTGTGATAAACAACTTCTGATTCATATTGAGCTGATACACCAGCTAAATATTTTTGTTCTGCTTCAGGGATACCTAATTTATCAAATGTACGTTTGATTTCTTCAGGTACTTCATCCCAAGATCTTTCAGAACGTTCTGATGGTTTTACGTAGTACGTAATGTCATCAAAGTCAAGTTCTGATAAGTCGCCACCCCATTGAGGCATTGGCATTTTATAGAATAATTTCAGCGCTTTAAGTCTGAAATCTAACATCCATTCTGGTTCATCTTTCATGTTTGAAATTTCGCGAACGATATTCTCTGTAAGTCCGCGCTCTGATCTGAAAATGGAAACGTCCTCATCGTGGAAACCATATTTGTAATCTCCAACATCAGGTGCCTTTTTAGCCATTTCAATCACTCCTTATATATAATTAAACGACATGCGTTAAACGTCAAAAATCGAAAAGTTGGGTTAAGACTCTTCTTTACCTTCTTTTTCTACTGTACCCTTCTCAAGTGCCTTCCAAGCAAGTGTTGCACACTTAATACGTGCTGGGAATTGAGATACACCTTGTAGTGCCTCAACATCACCCATCTCTTCAGTGATGTTATAGTCTTCACCTAACATCATTTTAGAGAATTCTTGGCTCATTTGCATTGCTGTCTTTAAACTTTGGCCTTTTACAGCCTCAGTCATCATTGAAGCACTCGCCATAGATATTGAACAACCTTCTCCATCAAATTTCGCATCCTCAATTAAGCCATCTTTAACTTCAAATGTTAAATGGATACGGTCACCACATGTTGGGTTATTCATATCTACAGTCATTGTACCATTATCAAGCTTACCTTTGTTGCGTGGGTTTTTATAATGGTCCATGATTACCGAACGGTATAGTTGATCTAAGTTATTAAAATTCATAAGAGAAAAACTCCTTCGTTTTCTTAAGCCCTTCAATAAGTTGATCGACATCTTCTTTCGTGTTGTAGATATAGAAGCTAGAACGAGCAGTTGATGATTGATTTAACCATTTCATTAATGGTTGTGCACAGTGGTGCCCTGCTCGAACTGCTACACCTTCAGTATCAAGTGCAGTTGCTAAATCGTGTGGGTGAACATCTTTTAGATTAAACGTTATAATACCTGCTCTTTTATCTTTAGCTGGACCATATATTTCAATGCCATCAATCTCAGACATTTTATCGTAAGCGTAAGCAGTTAACATCTCTTCATGTTTAATCATTTCTTCAAAGCCTACACTTTCAAGATAACGTATTGCGGCACCTAATCCAATAGCTTGAGCAATTAATGGTGTGCCTGCTTCAAATTTAGTTGGTAAATCAGTCCATGTTGAATCATATAAATCAACGAAATCAATCATATCCCCACCGTATTCAAGTGGTTCCATTTCTTCTAAGTGATCTCGCTTACCATATAAGACACCTACGCCTGTTGGACCTAACATTTTATGGCCACTAAAGCTATAGAAGTCCACATCTAAATCTTGTACGTCTACTTTCATATGCGGTACAGATTGCGCACCATCAACAGAAATAATAGCACCGTGCTCATGCGCAATTTTAGCGATAGATTTAATATCGTTAATTGTACCTAGTACGTTAGAAACGTGCGCAATGGCAACGATTTTTGTCTTATCTGAAATTGTTTCCTTAACAGATTCTAAGTCAATTTCACCTGAATCTGTCATCGGAATATATTTTAATGTCGCATCTTTACGCTTAGCTAATTGTTGCCAAGGTACTAAGTTCGCATGGTGTTCCATTTGCGTAACAAGAATTTCATCGCCCGCTTCAACATGCTTATCACCATAACTATAAGCAACTAAGTTGATTGAAGCAGTTGTGCCTCTTGTGAAAATGATTTCCTCAAAGTATTGTGCATTGATGAAATCACGGACAGTTTCTCTAGCACCTTCATAACCGTCAGTCGCAAGAGAACCTAGTGTGTGTACACCACGATGAACGTTAGAATTATAACGTTTATAATAATCATCTAAAGTATTAAGCACTTGTACAGGCGTTTGACTTGTAGCTGTAGAATCTAGATATGCTAAGCGTTTTCCATTTACTTGTTGATCTAAGATAGGAAAGTCTTTAATAATATTCTCTACGTTAAAAGTTGTCTCGGTCACTGTATCACAGGCCTTTCTGTATATATAAATACGTTATTTATTAACTTTAAGTTCAATAACTTCACGTAATTGTTTCTTAACATCTTCAATTGGTAATTCACGTACAACTGGGTTTAAGAAACCGTGGATAACTAAGCGTTCTGCTTCTTTTCTTGAGATACCACGACTCATTAAATAGTAAAGTTGTTCAGGGTCAACACGACCTACTGAAGCAGCGTGACCAGCTTCAACATCATCTTCATCGATTAATAAAATTGGGTTAGCGTCACCACGTGCATTTTCAGAAAGCATTAATACACGAGATTCTTGGTTAGCCATTGATTTAGAGCCACCATGCTTGATGTGTCCAATTCCGTTAAAGATTGATGAAGCGTTCTCTTTCATTACACCGTGTTTAAGAATATAGCCATCTGTTTCTTGACCATATTGAACAATTTTAGAAGTTAAGTTAACTGTTTGCTCACCAACACCAACTACAACTGATTTTAATTCACTTGTAGAACGGTCGCCGATTAAATTAGTTGTGTTATCGATGATTTGGTTACCATCATTCATTAAACCTAATGCCCAGTTAATAGAACTATCTTGAGCTGTTACACCACGTCTAATAATGTGGCCAGTAAAGCCTTTGTCTAAATAGTCCACGGCACCGTAAGTTACTTTAGAGTTAGCACCTGCTACAACTTCTGAAATAACGTTTAATTGGTTACCTTCACCTGAAGCTGTTGAAAGGTAGTTTTCAACGTATGTTACTTCAGCGCTTTCTTCAGTAACAAGTAATACGTGGTTGAAGAAACTAGCGTTGTCATCATCGTGTAAAACAACGTAGTGAACAGGATCTTCAACTACAACGTTCTTAGGTACGTAAACAAATACGCCGCCATTCATTAATGCTGTGTGTAACGCTGTTAAACGGTGTTCATCAACAGTTACAGCATCTTTCATGTAGTATTTTTCGACTAGGTCGCTATGGTTTTTAAGCGCTTCTTCGATACCTTCAACGATAACGCCGTCTTTTTGAGCTTGTTCAGATACTCTTGAAAAGGCTAATGAGTTGTTATGTTGAATGATTAAGTTTGGTGAATTATCAACGTTGATAATTTGATTTAAAGCTTCTGGTAAGTCGTTTAAATCTTCATACGCACTACCTTCAACGTTGTGTTGTTTAAAAGTATCGAAATCCCATTTATTTAATTTCGTTTTATCTGGTTTTGGCATTTCTAAAGACTCAAGTTTGTTAAACGCTTCTTTACGTAATTCAGTCATCCAAGAAGGTTCTTGTTGGGCTTGTGAATAATCAACAAGTTGGTCTAAAGAAATATTTAATGTTTCAGTAGTCATACTTTATTTCCTCCTATTGATGATTGATTATTTTTCAGCTGCTTCTAATGAATCGTGTTCTTCTTTAACCCACTCATAACCTTCTTCTTCAAGGCGTTTAGCAAGTTCTGCGCCACCTGATTTAACAATTATACCGTTGTACATAACGTGTACGTGGTCTGGTGTGATGTAGTTTAATAAACGTTGATAGTGTGTGATGATTAATGAACCGAATTCGTCTCCGCGCATTTCATTGATACCTTTAGAAACGACTTTTAATGCGTCGATATCTAAACCTGAATCGATTTCGTCAAGAATAGCGAATTTAGGTTGTAACATTAATAATTGTAAGATTTCGTTACGTTTTTTCTCACCGCCAGAGAAACCTTCATTAAGGTAACGTTGCGCCATGTCTTTATCCATGTCTAAGAATTCCATTTCTTTGTCTAACTTCTTGATGAATTGCATTAAGTTAATTTCATCGCCTTCTTCGCGTTTAGCATTGATAGAAGAACGCATGAAGTCAGCATTAGTAACGCCTGAAATTTCAGATGGATATTGCATAGCTAAGAATAAACCTGCTTTAGCTCTTTCATCTACTTCTAATTCAAGGATATTTACACCGTCAAGTAAAACTTCACCTTGTGTAACTTCGTAGTTAGGGTGACCCATGATTGCAGCTGATAAAGTTGATTTACCAGTACCGTTAGGTCCCATAACCGCATGAATTTCACCTGCATTAATTGTTAAATTAACACCTTTTAAAATCTCTTTATCTTCAATAGACACGTGTAAGTCTTTAATTTCTAATGTTGATGGCATTAAAATTCCCTCCAGAATAATATTGTGATTTCCTATTTAGTTTATAATAATTTTAATCTAACGTCAAAATGTTAGGATATTTGCTTGTCACCTAATTATAACGTAATTATGCACAATTATAAACATGATTCCCTTTATAATCGTTTAGTTAAAATCTCGAATCGTTTTCCTTATTTATAACAATTAAAAAAAGCAAATGATAATCAACAGGTTTTTGTTCTCAATATACTTTTACAAAAGAGGTCGTCATTTACACTTTAAAATTTAAACCTTTATCTAAAAGATGTCGTATATGATAGAATACATGAGACAATGTACAAAAAATACATCTTAAGGTCAGTTCAATCTTTATTGTTAAATGTTACACTATCAAAAAATTGCGAAGGATGTATAAGATGAAACAATTTAAATGGACAAATATCTTTAGAGGATTCGCTATGGGTACTAGCGATCTCATTCCTGGTGTAAGTGGTGGAACAATCGCCCTACTTCTAGGAATTTACGACGACTTCATTAACGCAGTCAGTCGCTTGTTCTCTAAAGACTTCTTGAAAAGCATTTTATTTCTAATACCAATCGGAATTGGTATGTTACTCGCGATAGGTTCTTTAAGTAAACTTATCAATTACTTACTAAGTGAACACCACGTGCCAACTAACTTTTTCTTCTTAGGATTAATCATTGGTATTATTCCTTTCCTATTAACACTTGCGAATTACAAGAAAAACTTCAAAGGCAAGCACTACGTCCTAATCTTCTTAGGTATTGCTTTATTAGTTGGATTAACATTAATGAACGGCGGTTCTAAACACGAACCTGCTCACTTAGATATCAATCTTGGATTCTTAATCAAATGTTTCATAGGTGGCATATTAGCTTCAAGTGCAATGTTACTACCGGGTATTTCAGGATCATTTATACTTTTACTTATAGGTATTTATGGTTCTGTAACGTTCGCAATTTCAGAGTTAACGTCGTTTAACTTCTCAGTATTACCTGTCATTATTGCAGTAGGACTTGGTATTTTAGTAGGCTTTGCAACAACAAGTAAGCTTATAAATTATTGCTTAACGCATCACCCGTACTTAACCTATGCGGTTATATTAGGACTTGTAATCGGTTCTATAGCTGCAATTTTCCCTGGTTTACCTACAACACCGTTAACATGGATCGTTTCAATTATTACGTTAATTGTAGGTTTTTGTATCAGTTACTTCCTCGGAAAAGAAACAGCTAAGACTGAAACAATTGATTAGACAACATTTAAAAAGCCAACGCGGTCACATCAGACCACGTTGGCTTTTTTGTTGCGTGTATACATTATTCAGTAGCAGGAATCACTGCACCGTTATATTTCTTCTTAATGAATTCTTGGATTTCTTTAGACTGTAATGCTTCTAATAGTGCTTTAGCTTTCTTAGAATCCTTTTGACCTTCTTGAACAGCGATTAAGTTCGCATATGGGTTATCTTCAGGATTCTCAAGGGCGATAGAATCTTTTTGAGGATTTAACTTTTGTTCAATCGCAAAGTTAGAATTAATGATTACAGCGTCTCCTTCACTGTTTTGATACGTTTTAGGTAAGAATTCTGCAGATTGCTTGTTGTTAAATTTAATATCTTTTTTATTTTCTACAATATCATCAAACTTCGCATCTTGAATTTTAACGCCATCTTTTAATTTAATTAAACCTTCATCAACGAAGAATTTTAAGAAACGTCCTTCTTCAGCAGGGTTATTAGATACGAATACTTCCGCACCCTTAGGTAAATCTTTTAAGCTTTTGTGCTTTTTAGAATAAACAGCCATTGGTTCTAAGTGAACATTACCTACAGATTCAATTTTATATTTCTTGTCTTTCTTCTCAGTGTCTAAATATGGTGTATGTTGGAAGAAGTTAGCATCAAGCTCTCCAGCATCTAATAATTTGTTAGGCGTCGTATAATCGTTAATTGTTTTAACTTTTAAGTCATAGCCCTTCTCTTTTAAAAGCGGTTTAGCCTCTTCTAAAATTTCAGCATGTGGCGCTGGTGAAGCACCTACTGTAATCGACTTATCATCACCATCTTTTTTAGCTTCTTTATTACCACAAGCTACTAATACAAGTGTTAACACTAATAAAAATAATAACCTTTTCATAATTAAATAACCTCCCATAAATTAACGTTTATCTATTTTTCGAGCGATAAAATCACCTGAAAATTGAATGATAAATACAAGTAATAAAATAAAGATTGTTGAAATCAAGATCACATCATTTTGATTTCGAGTAAAACCTGTTAAATAAGCTAAGTTACCTAAACCGCCTGCGCCAATAACACCCGCAATTGCAGTTGAACCAACTAAAGCGATAGATGTAACTGTAATACCTGAAACTAAAGCTGGCATTGATTCAGGAAGTAAAACTTTAAATACGATAGCCCACGTATTCGCTCCCATAGAAGTAGCCGCTTCAATAACACCTTTATCTATTTCTTTTAAAGCAATTTCAACAAGTCTCGCATAGAAAGGTGCAGCTCCAATAATGAGTGCTGGTAATGCACCAGTCGGTCCACTAATCGTTCCTAATATTAAACTCGTAAACGGTATCAATAATAGGATTAATATGATAAATGGTATCGCTCGGAATAAATTCACGATAAAGGAAACGATACTGTAGAACACTCTACTAAATGTCGATTTGCCCTTTGATGTTTGGAAAAGCAATATCCCTAAGATAAGACCGAATACAAAAGCAAATAGGGTTGAAACAACGGTCATATATACGGTTTCATATAAAGCAAGCCAAACTTCATCCCATTTAATGTTCGGCATCGTGATCATTTCTTGTACGATTTCACTAAAGCTTTTGCCCATCTTGAAGCACCTCCACTTCTACATGATGATGCTCAAACGCCTCAAGCAACGTATCAATCGAAACCGATACTTTAGGAATATGAACAATTAAATAGCCAACTTCACCTGATTTAAGATGCTTGATATGCGCCTCTAAAATATTAATAGAAACGTCTAACTGTTTTGAAATTTCTGAAATTATAGGTCGTGTTGTATTCCCATCGACGAACTTTAAATGCAATAAATGACCTTCTTGAAACGCGTCTATATATGTATGAGTTTCAATATCAGACTCTTGATTTAAATCCTTCTTAACAAAACGTTTCGTTACATCACTTTGAGGGTTCTCAAACACATCTTTAACTGAACCTTGCTCTATCACACGTCCTTGTTCCATCACAGCAACCTCATCGCATATTTTACGGATGACTTGCATTTCGTGTGTGATTAGAACAATCGTTAAGTTCTGTTCTTCCTTTATTTGAACAAGTAAATCTAGGATTTCTTCTGTTGTTTGAGGGTCTAAAGCACTTGTCGCTTCGTCACATAATAAAACTGTAGGGTCGTTCGCTAAAGCACGCGCAATACCAACACGTTGCTTTTGACCACCTGATAATTCAGAAGGATATGCATCCTCCCGGCCTTTCAAACCTACACGTTCTATCAAGTTTCGTGCACGTTGTTTTGCTTCTTGAGTCGGAACCCCAGCAATTTCGAGTGGAAACATAACGTTCCTTAAAACCGTTCGTGACCATAATAAATTAAAGTGTTGGAAAATCATACTAACCTTTTGGCGTTTCTGCCTAAGTTCCTTTTTAGATAGCTTTCCTAAATCTTCACCATCGACTAAAATTTGGCCTGATGTAGGTTGCTCTAAATAGTTAAAAAGCCGTATCAACGTACTTTTACCTGCACCAGAGAAACCAATAACCCCAAATATACTACCTTTAGGAATTGTAAGATTAACATGATCAACTGCAGTAACGTTAAGTTTTTTCGTTGAAAATGTTTTAACAATCTCTTTAAGTTCAATCACACTATCTATCCTCCCAAAGCTTACTAAATAAATGAAAAAAGCTTTCTCTTAAAATAATAAGAGAAAGCTATCTAGTATCTTTCTCTCATCTTCAGAAATCCAAAAGATTTCATGTGACTTGGCACCATATCCTAAGACGGTTGCCGGGCTTCATAGGGCACATCCCTCCACCACTCTCGATAAGAGTATTTGTCGTATTCATTTATTGTTTATAATCCTACCACCTAAAAAGCGATGCGTCAATCTAATTTTTCAAATTTTCTAACAAATTGGTAACTGATTGAAACGCATACAGTCTTTTTACTTCTTTACCGTATGACATAATCATAAGTATCGGTACTGATTGGATTTCGTGTTGTTGATTAAATTCTGGTAGTACATTCAAATCCAACTTCGTGATAGGAAGCTTTGTAATTTCGTTTGCGATATCGAGCATTCTTTCAGAAACTTTACAGGTACCACATGTAGGTGTATAACCGAATATTAAATGTTTCTCTTTGTCAAAATGCTCAGATATATTGTTCGATTGCTCTGTAACATTCATGGTACGTGTATTTTCCCTTCAAAACAAAATCTTTCTTAACTTTAAAGCCAAATCTTTCTAATCGACGTGATAAATAATGTCTAGGACAACGTGAAACTTCGTTATAAGTAGAATCAATGTAAATATGCGTACTTTCACTTAAATACATTCTAAACCACTTTCTGATTTTTTCCCCTTCTTCATCAGCATCAGCTAAGATGAAGACATCCTTGTCGTATAAATCATCAAGCATGTTATCTATTTTTTCAATACTCATCGTGCCATGAGTACAGATTATTTCAACTGATTCATTTAATACTTCTTTAACGCGTTTTTTATCTGATTTACCTTCTACAACAATTACTTTTTGAATCATCGTCATGGTATTCACCCTCTAAAAAATTATTGTCCACGTAAAAGGATTAAAAAGAAAAACTCCATGATATTATGTAATATCGTGGAGTTTAGGGCATATTATTCACCAATCATTTCTTCGTACTTTTCAGCATCAAGTAATGCATCTAATTGACTTTCATCACTTAATTCAACTTTAACCATCCATGCCTTTTCATACGGAGATTCGTTAACAAATTCTGGGCTATCTTCTAATTCGTCGTTGATTTCAACTACTTTACCAGATACTGGCGCGTATAATTCTGATACAGTTTTTACTGATTCAACGCTACCAAATGAATCCCCTTCGCTGATTTCTTCGTCAACTTCTGGTAATTCAACGAATACGATATCTCCTAATTCGTTTTGAGCGTAGTCAGTGATACCAATTAATACAGTATCTCCATCAACTTTTACCCATTCATGTTCTTTTGAATATTTTAATTCCTTTGGCACTGCCACGAAAATCCCCTCCTAAATATATTTACAATTCAATCATGCCATAACAATTCATGGCAATCAACTATTATAGCCATGTGTTACGATATTCTTCTTCTTTAAAACCAAGCGTGATTTTATCACCTAAAATCGCCATTGGTCGCTTAACAAGCATGCCATCTGATGCTAAAAGTTCTAGTTTTTCGTCATTAGATAATGTCTTAAGTTTATCTTTAAGACCAAGTTCGCGGTATTTCGCACCACGTGTATTAAATAATTTGTTGATGTCTACACCTGTTTGTTCAATAATCTCTTTGAATTCTGATTCATTAGGTGTAAATTGGATTAAATCAATAGGTTCATAGCTTACACCGTACTCTGTTAAGAATTTTGCAGCTTTCTTACATGAAGTACAATTTTGGTATTGGTAAAATTTGATCATGGCTTAAAAACCTCCTCAACTTGTTAGTTACAATATATCAAAAATTTATTAAAAATGCTCTGTTTTATAATAATTCATAAAATTATAATTGAGATTAAATTTGAAATAATCCATAAATTGAACATATTTAAAATTTAAGTGTAATCAGAAACATCCGCAGCATAACGCCTGCAAAATAAAACGTAAACAATAATCTTTATTCGCTTTTAGAAATACGTTATATTTAAACTACAATTATAGATATTAGTCAGAATATCTTTTAAGGAGTCGATATAAATGGAACCTATTAAAACAATGGATACTTTTAACGATGTTATTAAGAGCGATGCACCAGTAATCATTAAATTCGAAGCCGATTGGTGCCCAGATTGTAAAGCAATGGATATGTGGATTGATCCAATCGTTGAAAAGTACAATGACTATAAATGGTATGTTGTAAACCGCGACGAAGTTGAAGAAGCAGCTACTACTCATGAAGTAATGGGTATTCCAAGCATTTTAATCTTTAAAGACGGCGACAAACTCGCACACTTACATTCAGCAAACGCTAAATCACCTGAGCAAGTTGAATCATTCCTAGAAGAAAACTTAAAATAATGAATATAACCCTATGAACGAATTACGTTCATAGGGTTATTTTTTACAAATTAGCCTTCGAAACGAGATACATATTCATCATTTTTACGTGGCTTAGCTTTAAATTCATCCTCTAAATCTGTGAGATATAGAAAACCAACAATAGACTCATCCGCTTCAACTTTAAATAAATCTTTTACTCTCGGATTAAAGATATAATCTGGTGTCTTCCAACAGGTACCAATGCCAACTTCGTGTAACAATAGTAGAAGGTTCTGAGCGAATGCACCAACAGCTAGCATATTCTCATTATCTTCACGTTGTCTTGGATCACGTTTTGCTACAACTACTAAGAATCCACCTAAATTTGTCACAGCGTTGTAGTGGCTTTCTTGCTTATCTTCACTTTTAGGAAAAGCTATTTTACTTAATTTACGGCTCATTGCACCTAAATCATCTTTAGGTACATGCACCACGCGCCAAGGTTCTCTTAGGCAGTGATTAGGTGCATGTGTGGCAAGATTTAACGCTTCATATAATTTATCCTCATCGATAGTCATATCTCTTTTGAATTTCTTAATGCTTCTTCTATCTTTGATTGCGTCTCTTAGTTCCACTATATTCGCCTCCTACAAATGATAACTATTATCAATTATAGGGAATTTATATGCTTTTAGCAAATTGTTGATAAAACTTAAGCTGATTTTTTAGTGTTTTTACTGGAATTTGGCCAGGTGCTTGACTATCGTTTAAGCAACCATATGACAAGTAGCCACCATACATATTTTGAGCGGTACGCGTCATTATTCCTAAGTCTCCCATAGATATACCAACGACTTTAGCGTCTAGGGAATCACGTGCATGTTCTAATACTTCAAGCAACGTGAACGTATCTTTATGCGAAAGTGGCATTACCGCAATTTTCAAGATATCACCTTGTAATTGACTCATATGATAGTACGTTTTTCTAAGTACATCGCTTGATGGCGTATATTTGAAATTATGATAGGATATCAGCACCTCAATATGATGTGCTTTAGCTTTAGCGACAAGCTTTTCAAGTAGTTGCGTATTAGAACGCTCATCCCACTCTATATCAATCATTTGAAACCCAGTTAAATTCAATAAACGCTCAAGGTACGTTAAATAGTCCTCTCCTTCAAGTTGACCTTTCCCACCTTGAGCACCCGTACGATACGTTAGCAAAATGGGAAGCTCTAAATGGGCATCGCTTAATACGCTTAAATACTGATCAATACTTGATGCTTCAATATGATCAATCTGATCAATTCTTAGTTCAATAACATCAATATACTCCTCGTTAGCCTTAATATCCATAATGTCTTGATTTAGTTCATTTAAATGTTCAGGCGCTATCGTTACAGCAACTTTAGTATCCACATGTTCACTTCCTTTTTAAATTTATGTGTAAATCGCAACAAAATACACGATGTGTGTACATATTTGAAATACGTATATTAACATGATTTCCCTTGACTTCAGGAATAGCAGAGTCAAACATATATTCATTAAAAATATAATAAAAAACTCCACGATATGGGTAGGTCCTAACCAGAATGTGTAAAGTAAACTTACGATAAACATTCCTATGAACAACTGATTACGCATAAGCTTCCATAATAACAAGTATATAAATACTGTAACTTCTATAACAGGTTTGATAACACCGTAAAGAAAGACATTTTGATAGAGTTGGCCTTTTGCATTGAAAATAATAAATTGCCCATAGTAGGTCTGCATATTCGTGAAAAATAGCGTTAATATCCATAATAATTCAACGACAATAAAGGTTGCTAAAAAATAAATAAAATCATCTATTGAGATATACCGACCTTTAGGCTTAATTTCTAGAGATATGATATCGTCGTAATATAAATAAATGGCTACGAAAAAGATTATGAATACTTTAATAATAAACATTAAATTGGATGCTTGTTGAAATAGTAACAGAAAAGATTCTAAAATGAGTAGGACAACAATCCATTTCATCCAGTTCAAATTGAGCCTTTTCAAGGAAACGATGCAACTTTGAATAATTTTGAAAAGTGTCATAAGATGTTGATTCATAGAAGTCTCCTAGTATAATATAAATCGGTTTTTAATTTTAAAATTAATATAATTTTACAACACTTTAAAGACACGCGCTATAAAAACTTTATTGGACCAACCTTATTCCACCCTATCTCGCTTCAAATAACTATCTTTTTAAAGTTATTTACTGTAAAATTTACATACTAATTCGACGAAAGGAAGCATTCTAATGTTAAAAGAAGAAAGATTTAATGCAATCGTAGAACTTGTAGATCGTGACGGTACCGTGCAAGTTAATGACATTACGCAACGCTTAGGTGTTTCTGATATGACAGTAAGACGCGATTTGTCAGAGCTTGAAACTTTAGGGCTTTTAAAGCGGGTGCATGGCGGAGCTAAAAGCCTAAACGTTTATCGACCGACTGAGTTGTCTCATCATGATAAACAAATTATGAATCGTGACCAAAAAGAAGCAATCGTCCAAGAGGCGCTGAATTACATAAATGAAGATGAAACGATTTACTTAGGTCCAGGTACGACGGTACATATGCTTGCTGAAGCGATGGACTTCAAGCATTTACGTATCGTAACGAATTCTCTACCTGTCTTTGAAACATTGACATCAAAATCAAATGCGCTTGATGTATATCTATTAGGTGGCAAGATGCGTGAACGTACGCAAGCCTTTAATGGCGATATTACTAATCAAACGCTAAAGAACATGCACTTTCATAAAGCATTCTTCAGCTGTAATGCCTTGAAGGATAACGACATTATGACTGCGACGATTGAAGAAGGTCAAACTCAAGCTATCGCGATTGATAATGCTGTGGAAACTTATTTATTAATGGATGCTTCTAAAATAGGTAAAGAAGATTTCTATACGTACTATCAGTTAGACGATGTGTCAACACTGATTACCGATAAAGGTGCTAAAGACCGTCTTAAAAAATTAAAACAATATACACAGGTTAAAATCTCTAAATCAATTTAATGGCTATAGCGTCCTTACTTAAGGTTTTGAGACATAAGTCGTGAAATAGAGCCTTTAAGCTTTATTTCATACAATTCTCAAAACAGCTGACTCAAAGGGCGGGGCCCCGGCAAAGAAATTTGCGTAGCAAATTGACAAGCTATGCAAGCCGGGGCTCTTTCTCATGAACAAAGAAGCCTGAGCTTCTTTGTAAGTCCAACTACCGTATTAAAAATACGAGTTGGACTTTAGAAGACTACAGGCTCCGGCCATGCCCCAGGAAAGCATGCTGTTTAAGGGAATTGTAGTATTATGTCCCAGCTCCACTTAAGGGCGTTATAGCTTATTTTTTATCTTTTTACATGTGTTTAAAAAATAGTCAACATACCTAAACACCTATCCGTTGATTTATGTTTGTTAATGTTTTATTATAATGACGAATAAACAAAAACAAACAAAATCGATTTCCCCTAGGAGGTTATTGTTATGAAAGTAATTATAGGTGCAGATCATGAAGGTATGTCGCTTAAAGATGTCGTTAAAGCTGATTTAATCGCATCTGAATATGACGTCCAAGATGTATCAGAAACACCGGCTAACGATTTTATAGACGCAACAGTTGCTGTATCTGACATCCTTTTAAAGGATGAAGACAGTCTTGGGATTGTGATAGATAGCTACGGTGTCGGCAGTTTTATGGCCGCGACGAAAATTAAAGGCATGATTGCAGCGGAAGTATCTGATGAGCGATCAGCATACATGACACGTGAACATAACAATGCACGCATAATTACAATGGGCAAAAATATTGTAGGTGAAGGTCTTGCTAAGGCTATCGCGCATGCATTTTTAGAAGCACATTATGACGGTGGTAGACACCAAATTCGAGTAGATATGCTTAATAAAATGTGCTAAAGCATTCATTAAACAACGAGAGGAAGTTAAAATATGAAAATTGCTATAGGTTGTGACCATATCGTTACCGATACGAAGATGGCTGTTTCTGACTTTTTAAAAAGCAAAGGCCATGAAGTTATAGATGTTGGAACTTACGATTTCACGCGTACGCACTACCCAATTTATGGTAAAAAAGTTGGCGACAAAGTCGTATCTAAAGAAGCAGATTTAGGTGTGTGCTTGTGTGGTACAGGCGTTGGTATCAATAACGCAGTCAATAAAGTACCAGGCATTCGTAGCGCACTAGTTCGTGACATGACATCTGCGATCTACGCTAAAGAAGCACTTAATGCGAACGTGATTGGCTTTGGTGCCAAAGTTACAGGCGAATTTCTCATTAATGATATTATTGATGCTTTTATAAATGCTGAATATCAACCTACCCCTGAAAGTGAGAGACTCATACAGAAATTATCTGCGTTAGAGCACGCACATGATGAACAACATCAAGAAGGTTTCTTTAAAGAATTTTTAGATAAGTGGGACCGTGGTGACTATCACGATTAATAAAAAGGAGTGGCACCTATGATTTTAACCGTAACCTTAAATCCTTCAGTAGATATCAGTTATCCCCTATCAACGCTTAAAATTGATAGCGTCAATCGTGTTTCAAATGTGACGAAAACTCCTGGTGGAAAAGGACTTAACGTAACACGCGTTCTGAAACAGTTAGAACATCCTGTTATGGCAACAGGCTTTTTAGGTGGTGCAAACGGTTCATTTATTGAAGAAGCACTCCATCGCCAACAAATCAGACATCAATTTCAAGACATACAGGAACCAACACGTAATTGCATCGCCGTGTTACATGAAGGTAAACAAACTGAAATTTTAGAACATGGCCCTTCTATTTCTAAAGACGAGCAAGACCAATTTCTTCATATGTATAGAGAGATGATTCAAGATATCTCACTCGTCATTATGTCAGGTAGTTTACCTAAAGGGCTTGAAGACACGTTTTATCAAGATATGATTAAAATCGCCAATGAAAATCATAAGACGGCTATCCTAGATTGCTCGGGTTCAACTTTAAAGACAATTTTAGAGGGGCCTAACAAACCGTATTTAATTAAACCTAATATAGAAGAACTTGCTTCATTGCTTAATTTAAAATACAAACCAAGCATCGAGGACTTAAAAATGCACCTATCGAATCCAATATTTAATGGAATCAAGTGGGTCGTAGTATCGCTCGGAAAAGATGGTGTCTTTGCGAAGCATGATCAAACGTTTTATAAAGTAGATATCCCTTCAGTTGACGTGATGAATTCAGTAGGTTCTGGAGATTCAACGATAGCTGGTTTCGCACATGCGATTCATCACAAACGTTCAGATGAAGAAATACTTCGTACAGGTAACACGCTTGGCATACTCAATGCGATGTCGCCGCAAACTGGGCATGTCGACTTAGAACAATTTCAAACAATTTATGATTCTATACAAGTTTCAACAGTTCAATGACGGAGGTACAACAAGATGACTAACAATAAACAAGCTTATTTACAAAATTTAATGACACAGGACGGCATTATTAGTGCGCTTGCAATCGATCAACGTGGCGCTTTAAAAAAGATGATCCAAAGACATAAAAGCCAACCAGCAACAGATATTGAAATCGAAACATTCAAAACAATCGTTTCAGAAGAGTTAACACCTTTTGCCTCTTCAATTCTTTTAGACCCAGAATATGGTCTTAAAGCAAGCAAACATAGAGCTGATACAGCCGGTTTACTCCTTGCTTATGAGAAAACGGGTTACGATGCTACGGTACCAGGTCGCTTACCTGATATTTTAGATTTGTGGTCAGTAAAGCGTTTAAAAGAACAACATGCTGATGCTTGTAAGTTCTTATTATATTACGATGTAGATGAAGATGTTCAAATTAATGCACGTAAAAAAGCATTTGTTGAACGTTTAGGTGCTGAGTGTGAAGCAGAATCATTGCCATTTTTCTTAGAGCTAGTATCATATGATGCACAAGACAACGATACATCTACCAAAGCATATGCGCTTAAAAAGCCGCATAAAGTGAACGAGATGATGAAGGAATTCTCTCAGCCACAATATCGTGTAGATGTCTTAAAGGTAGAAGTACCTGTGAATATGAATTATGTTGAAGGGTATGCTACAGGTGACGTAGCTTATACGAAAGAAGAAGCAATGACTCACTTTAAAGCACAAAGTGACGCAACGCACTTACCTTATATCTTTTTAAGCGCTGGCGTTAGCTCTGAATTATTTGTAGAAACGCTCAAATTTGCGAAGGAAGCAGAGTCAAACTTTAATGGCGTTCTATGTGGACGTGCAACTTGGGCTAACGGCGTTGAAATATTTGTTAAAGAAGGCGAAGACGAAGCCCGTAAATGGATGCAAACTGTAGGTAAAGCAAACATCCAAGCGCTAAATGACATTTTAAAAGTTACCGCAAACCCAATATCTTAATTATTTAAATAAATATGTAGCAATTTTTTTGTTCTATAGTTGTAAATAAGTACCAAAAGGTTTCTTTTTTTACTGATGTGTACTAGAATTTCCTTAAGGGGCTTAGCCTCCTTACTTAAGAGCGTGTCTCATAGCATGAAAACACCTGTCAAATGCTATGATGTACACGCTTTTTGATTTCTAATTTGATTTTTAGTATGACATCAATTTATAAAAAGCAATGATATTCTATACGCTCAACTTTATGTATATACGCACACCTTTGAATAGTCACTGTTTCCCCTTATAAAGTTTTGCGCGTTCATAAAAGTAAAGTACGTATCAAGCCAAACAATCTAATATTAATTAGAATCTTTCCTAAACACGCATTATGACCGACAAATTTAATTTTACTTGTTTGATTTAACTTTAAGATTTAATTTACTTTAGAATGAATCATATTAAAATATAATGTTTATCTTTTTTTAAATGGGTTAATATAATACTGCCAAAATGTATTTGGCAAATATACTGTACTAAATTTCATTTTATTAATAGTAAGAACACCCAAATTTTTAACAAACTAGCATAGGAGAGATTTATTCATTATGATTCAGTCGAAAAGCCAAGAGAAAATTCAGATTCAAGATCTAGCTATTGAATGGGATTGTTTTATTACTAGTGAAAATGATTTAATCTTAGAAGGTATAGATAGAGAACAAATTCGTGAACACATCAGAGAAAAAGTTTTAGAACCTTATGCTTTCAAACATGGACAATACCATTTTAAAACGCAAGACATTAAAAGCTTAATCATCAAACAACAATTAGTGATTTAATAAGATAGTACAGTAATGACATGGTTATGTGACATAACCTTACATAAAACAGACTAAAGAAGTTGCTAAAACAAGGGGAAATGTTTTAGCAACTTCTTTAGTTTTATGAGCTCTGAATAAACTGTAATTCATAAATCGTTTCTTGCTTATGAGATCTAAACATATCAATTTTACCTACTAAATGCGTGTGTTGAACTTTACGACTTACACTATGCTTATACGTAATATGAATGTTTAAGTTAGATTCATAACCATTATCTTGGATTGTACGTTCAAGTTCATTAAAGACTTCTTCGTTAATTGGTAATAAATAACCTTCTTTACTAGGTAAGATGCTTACATATTTATTCTGTAATTCTCGCTCTTTACCAATAGAAATACTAATTTTGATTTCCTTAGCAGCACCACCACCTAGGTTGTACAGTTTTATAAAGTCCTCTTCCTTATCGTGCTTACTATCCTCTGTCGTATTTCTAAGCGTCATCCCTGACCCATTTCTAAATAGCAGAATCTGGTTGAACCCTAGTGCTGGCATAAAGTTAATACGTAGTTGATATAACTGAATTGACACAGATATTAAATAGAATAACGCCATGATAAAGGTACCTATTGAACCAATAGCAGATATTAATTGCATCTTTCTTTCACCTCCTGAAAAGCCACATTGAATTTCCAATCATAACATATTCATTATTTATATAAAACTCTTTCGTATGATAAAACCACTTACATTAAGATAACGACCACTTACTGAAAAGCTATAGCATAGAGCCGTTGACCGTGGTTTACTTAAGTTGGAGGTAATCTTATGAAACTACTAATAAAAATCAAACCTGAAATACCAGATAACGAGTGGCACATCCTCACTCAAAAACAATCCAAAGCACTCACTGATTTTGTTACTTCATTTAAGCACTTCGACTTAGAACAAACTTTAACAGTTAAATCCAATGATAAGATTTATGAAATCGAAACGAACGATATTTATAACATTACAATTGAAAATGGAAAACTTATGATTTACACACACGATCAACAGTACACCAAAAACACACGTCTTTATCAAATCAAAGAAAAGCTCGGCACTCACTTTCTTCAAATTTCTAAATCAGAAATCATCAATATTCATGCCATATATCATGTATCTATGAAGCCTAACGGCACTGTCAAAATTACATTTAAAAACGATACATTTACGTATTCATCTAGGCGTTATTTAAAAACAATCAAGGAGTGTTTACAGTTATGAAAAAAATACTATCCGGTTCAATCATTGGTATAACAGTCGGTCTCATCTTATCCATTATATTATCATTCATTAAAGATGGTAGCAATTACTATCCACTATCTATGTACTCTACTATGGGTCACATTTACTATGAACACTTAACCGAGATTCAAGTTATGGTACTTTCCGTGTTCTACTGGGCGATAATTGGTATTATTTTTGCGATAGGCGGTATCATATATGAAAAGGGTTATGCTTTACTAAAATCAACGGTATTACATTTTATACTCATGCTCGTTTTCTTCTTCCCGGTAGCTGTACTCGCAGGATGGTTTCCAATCAGCTTATATTGGATTCTAAACTTCTTAGTCATGTATCTCATTGTGTACACGATTATTTGGATCATTATATATTTCTACCATAGAAAAATCATTTATGATATCAACAAAACACTATCTTCAAAAAAATAATTCATTCACCTCGTTACTAAATTGAACAGTAACGAGGTCTTTTAATGCCTAAATGTATCAGTTTTTCCGAATAATTTGTGAAAATACATATCAAAACTTTTAGGTAAATATTGAAATCACCTATGCAAAACTTACTAAAACGTGATAGTGCAGGCGTTCAATCATAATTTGCGTGATGCAATTTACCTCATTTCTAAGAAGAATAATGAATTGTTTGAGTTTAATTAATTTTTTAATCAAAACGTGAAGTAACAATTAAGGCACGAATTTAAACATTTAGGCAATAGCTGACTCAGCCCAAAAATATGATGATAGTATAAAAACTGTTAAAAATTCGAGCCAAAAGAAGCACTTCATTCATATAAAATTCAAATTCATTTCAAGGAGGGATTCTTCAAAAAGTCTTTACAAATTTACAATTAATTAACATTTAAAAGACCATGACACACAATCAATAATTACTATTTTCAAATAACAACTTACGCCCAAATACATCACGCGCGTTTAAATATAAATTTGACATATATTTACATTAAATTATCTGATTTTCTAAACAATTTCATTGATAACGTTTACAACGTTGTCACAAAGCCATTTCAACCTATCGAATTGAGCGTAATTCAAACAACTTCAATTTAATTTAAGCTCATGTAAATTTTTTCTGTGTATTATTA
>NZ_JH815593.1:1095687-1132066 GCF_000298075.1 Staphylococcus massiliensis CCUG 55927
GATCTACGGATTTTCGCCGTGCTACGAAATTAATCACATGTTGGCCAGTTAAGAGAATACTACCATGTTAAAATGATAATTAGTTATATTTTTTCTGACTTTGCAACAGAACCATAAAAAACCTACAACCACGCGGGTTATAGGCTACATAGTGGAGACGGCGGGATTCGAACCCGCGTCCAGAGGTCCTGATACAAATGTTTCTACGTGTGTAGTCTATCTTAAAATTTCGCACAACGAACGGTGACAGACAACCAACGTTGTACTAGTTTGATTCGTCTCTTCTGAATGAACTTCAAACGGCAGCCATTCAGCGTATCCTACTAAGGTTGAATCACGTTAATCGCACATAGGCGATGCGATTAGGTGATGCAGAGTGCTATTACGCAGCTGCTGCTAAATTATTGTTTGATTTGCCAGTTATTATAAACTGAGTGTGTTGTTGCGGAGACAACCCTCCGACACGCTTCATGAGCTCTGGGGACCCCTGTCGAATCCAAGAACGTCCCCATAATAGTATTAATCAAACAATTAGGCTTTAGAAGCGATAGTACCTATAAAGTCCCCATCGCTTCCATACCAATTTTTTCAACAGTACATTATATGATATCAAATCTTTACATTTTTAGCAATTTATTAACAGTATTAATAACGGTCCTTCATAGCTCGATCCATATCACGTTTAACCGCTTTTTCTTTAAGCGCTTGACGTTTATCGTATTTCTTCTTACCACGCGCTACGCCTAATAGAACTTTACAAACGCCATGTTTCAGATACAACTTCAATGGGATTATTGAATACCCGATTTCTCTTGTTTGTTCGCCTAGCTTTAAGATTTCGCGTTTGTGTAGTAATAATTTTCGGTGACGTCTAGGATCGTGATTATATCGATTACCTTCTTCATAAGGCGCGATATGCATGTTATGAAGATGAATTTCACCGTGCTTAACTTGCGCGAACGCATCTTTTAAGTTTGCGCTACCACGGCGAATGGATTTAATTTCTGTACCTTGTAACCGAATGCCCGCTTCAATCGTCGACTCGATGTTATAGTCATGTCTTGCTTTACGATTGACTGCTAAAGTACCTTTGGTGTTTTTCTTTTTTGGCATTGGTCTCACCTCTTGTCGTTATTTTTTCTTCTTACGCGCTTTCTTTTTTATCTTTTTATCTTTGTAAAAAGGCTTGTTATTTGTCTTAGCCTCTTTTTCGCGTTGTCTTCTATTTTTACCTTTACGTTGTTTCTTTTTCTTCTTTTTTTTACCGTTTTGATCTTTATCAAAGACTTTTCCACGAGATTTAACCTGAATGGTCTTACCACGTGCAGGTCGTTCTGATTTCTTTTCTTTTGGTAAAGGCATACCTACTACTTGGAAATCAATGTCACGTTCATCAACATCTACGTGTGTAACTTTAATCTTAACGGGGTCACCAATTCTAAACACTTTAGCTTCGTGTTCCCCTACTAAAGCCATTTGTCTCTCATCGAAATGATAATAATCGTCTGTCATATTTGTAATATGAACCATACCTTCAATCGTATTCGGTAATTCGACGAACATACCGAAACTCATTACAGAACTAACGATACCTTCGAATTCTTCACCGATGTGCTGAATCATATACTCGGCCTTCTTAAGCTCATCTGTATCACGTTCAGCATCTACGGCACGACGTTCACGATTTGAAGTGTGTTCGGCAATTTGTGGTAGCATGTCTTCCCACTTACGTTGCGCTTTACCGTCCATAGACTTCTCGATTAAATATTTACGGATCAGACGATGAACGATTAAGTCAGGGTAACGACGAATTGGCGATGTGAAATGCGTGTAGTAGTCTGCCGCTAGACCAAAGTGTCCTAAGTTATCTTGGTTATAGTGTGCCTGTTGCATTGAACGAAGCATCATTGTTGAAATAACCATATCTTCTGGACGACCTTCAACTTCTTGGTTAATAGCTTGTAACGTACTTGGGTGAATGTCTTCACCTGTACCGCGAATCATAATACCGAAATTCGTTATGAAGTCGAAGAACGTATTTAAACGTTCAGATTTCGGTTGTTCATGGACACGGTAGATGAATGGTACTTCCATTTTGTTAAAATGCTGCGCAATTGTTTCGTTAGCAGCTAACATAAATGATTCAATAAGACGTTCACCTTTGCCACGTTCACGCAGTTTAATATCTGTAGGCAAGCCTTCTTCATTTACAAGGACTTTTGCTTCACTGATATCAAAATCAATTTCGCCACGACGTTTACGCATTTGAATTAACGTATTAGAAAGTTCTTGCGCTAAATCTAACATCGGCGTTAAATCTTTGTACTCAGCACGTGTTTCAGGATCTTTGTCCGTGATGATCTTATTAACGGCGTCGTACGTCATTCGATAGTTTGAATGGATGACACTATCAAAGATCTTATGATTAACGATTTCGCCCTTTTGGTTAATTTCCATCTGACAACTTAGTGTTAGACGGTCTACCTCAGGATTCAGTGAACAGATACCGTTACTTAAACGATGTGGAATCATTGGAATTACTCGGTCTACAAGATACACACTTGTACCTCGATCGTATGCTTCTTGATCTAAAGGTGAGCCTTCTTTCACATAATAGCTCACGTCCGCGATACTAACAGTTAATTGTGTATTACCATTGCTTAACTTCTTCACAGCAATCGCATCGTCCAAGTCTTTAGCGTCTGCGCCGTCAATCGTAATTGTAAGTTCATCACGTAAATCTGTACGTCCTTCAATCTCGTCAGGCGCAATTGTTTCTGGAACTTTTTTAGCTTCTTTTAAGACTTCATCAGGGAATTCTATTTCGATTCCATGTTGATAGATAATCGATAAGATATCTACGCCTGGGTCATTTTTGTGGCCAAGTATAGCTGAAACCTGACCTTCAGGATTACTTGTACTATCGGCGTATTTCGTAATTTGTGTAAGCACTTTATGACCATCAACCGCACCTAAGTTATGACCTTTAGGAATAAAGATATCATGCATGATACGTTTATCATCAGGTAATACGAAACCGAAGTTTTTCGCTTCGCTGTAAGTACCCACGACTTGTTTAACTGAATGGTTTTCTATTGATTTAACTTCGCCCTCTAACTTACCTTTATGACTACCACGTGACTTTGATACTTGAACAAGTACTGTATCGCCATCCATCGCGCGATTGATTTTATTAGGCGGAATGAAGATATCTTCTTGGCCTTCTTCTTCTGGTCTTAAAAAGGCAAATCCTTTTTTATTTTGGCTTAACGTTCCTCTAATGAGTCCAGGGCGTTCTTTCTCCTTTTGATAAAGGTCTTTCTTTGTTCTTGAAATTAACCCTGATTGCTCTAATTCAACTAATACTTTAATTAAATCTCTGAATGAATCTGCACTACTTAACATGAGCTCGTCTTGGAAATTAGAAACAGACATTGGCTCATAATCTGGTCTATTAATGATTGCTTTTACTTCTTCTTTTAAATCCATACTTGCCCCTCCTTTCTATTTATCTCTCAAAATGTTGTTATTCGGACCAATCTAATGATTCTAAGAAGTTATATACGTCTTCAAATACTTGTTCTTTTTCTTTATCGATTGTAATAACATGACCTGAGTTTTCGTACCATTTAATGGACTTTTCATCAGAGTCACTCTCTTCATAGATGACATTAGCTGAATCTGTATTAATCATCTTGTCTTGTTTCGCTTGTACAACAAATAAAGGATCGAATACTTCGTCTACGTGGTCGCGAACGTCTTGAATCGTTTCTTGTAATTCCTTTAACGTATTTGTAGGATGGAAAGCTTCCATTTCTTTCTCAATCGTTGCTTCATCCTTACCTTCATACTTCTTAAAGTTACGTGCGTACTCTAACACGCCTTCAAACATCGCACCTTCAGTCTTAAGGTACATAGGTGAACACATTGTAACAATACCCTTAACATCACGATTTAAGCTTAACTTAAGGGCGTACACACCGCCTAATGAAAGACCGGCTACTGCGATTTCGTCATAGCCTTGTTCGACTAGATAATCGTAACCATCTAATGCATTCTTGTACCACACATGCGGGCTTGATTCTAGAATTTCTTCAGGTGGTGCTGCATGACCTTCATAATGAGGTGCATGTGACGTATAGCCTTTCTTCTGTAGGTAACGCCCTAGTTGTCTAACGTCCGATGAATTACCTGTGAATCCATGTAATAATAATACTGCACGTTTTCCCTCTTCAAAAAAGAATGGTTTAGGTAATTGAATCTTCATATGTCTCGTCCCTTCCTTAACGCTTACTTTTATTTTATCTTTTAATGTTAAAGCCTTACAAATAAAAAAGCCCGACGAGAATCAGTCGGACCTTACAATTTAAAGTATGTTATACCTAACATAAGCAAGAAGAATAATATCGAAAGAATCACTGTAACTCTATGCAAGAACAGATCAACGCCACGTTGCTTTTGCTTTCCAAATAGTTGTTCGGAACCACCACTAATGGCACCTGATAAACCATTACTTTTACCTTCTTGGAGTAATACAACTGTGATTAATGCAATACAGTCAATAATGAGCAATACCGTAAGTAATGTATGCATGTGATTGTCCTCCATTCGTTATATACGTGTGGAATTATACCATAACGTTCCCATTTGGGCAACATTGTTAAAATTATGGTACGATTCTAATCTTGGAAACCTTTTTTGTGTTTAATTGCAACCATGAGCACGTAAATGAACATCACGATTGATAATAAGATTACAATCACGTATGGAATTAGTGCTAAGAAAGATTTAACTGCGATAATGCTTGTATAAAGTTGCGGTGGGTTAACGAGCGCGATAAATAATTGTGAAAAGTAAATCGCTAGCATAAACCACCATAAATATTTGTGCTTACTAAAAAAGGCAAGAATACCTGTTAAATTCGCTAAAATAAATAAAATTCCTGACATCGTGAAACTGTTGACGATGTTATGTGCAGCAGCGTCAGTTCCGTTAACCTTTGACTGATTTAACATTTCTTTAGCTACAGTAGTGTCTGTAATAAAGAAGTGATGGGTGATCAGACATAACGCCATTATCACGGAGGTTATTCCAATGATTTTAGCTGACTTAAGTATCTTTTGGTAATGAGTTGCGCTTTCCATAGACGTACTCCTTTAAATAAGTTCAAGTATCATTATAACAGTTATAGAGTAAATTGGATAATCTCACATATTTTGGGTGAATGGTTGTGACAAGGAGTTGGAGTGACAATGAGTCCTTGTTACATTGTTTGCATCAGTCTTTGTAATATAGCTTCCTTATTATATTGTTTACGCCAGTCTTTGTAACATGGCTTCCTTGTTATATTGTTTACGCCAGTCTTTGTAACATGGCTTCCTTGTTACATTGTTTGTCTCAGTCTTTGTAACATGGCGCCCTTGTTACATTGTTTGTCTCAGTCTTTGTAATAAGGAAAATTTTCGAGATCGAAAATTTATCATTATTTAAATCATAGGTGTAAATTTTGATTTGGATTTCTATCTGGTAACGGGGTCATTATGCGATTGTTTCTAATTTCTTTCGCATAACGGATCTCTTATGCGATTGTTTTTATTTTCTTTCGCATAACGGACCCCTTATGCGATTGTTTTTATTTTCTTTCGCGTAACGAACCCGTTATGCGATTGTTTCTAATTTCTTTCGCGTAACGACGCCCTTATGCGATTGTTTTATTTTTCTTTCGCGTAACGGACCCGTTATACGATTGTTTCTAATTTCTTTCGCATAATGGCGTCGTCCATCTTGCTTTCATTTTCAAAAAAGAAAAAGACGTGCTATGAAGCACGCCTTTACAGGAAAATTATCTTATTTGTTTAAGTTATAGAATGAATCTAAACCAGCGTAAACTGCTGTTTCGTATAGTTCATCTTCGATACGTAATAATTGGTTGTATTTCGCAACACGGTCTGTACGTGAAGGTGCACCAGTCTTGATTTGACCAGCGTTTGTAGCTACAGCAATGTCAGCGATTGTTGTATCTTCAGTTTCACCTGAACGGTGTGATACGACTGCAGTATAACCAGCACGTTTAGCCATTTCGATAGCGTTGAATGTTTCTGTTAATGTACCGATTTGGTTAACTTTGATTAAAATTGAGTTGCCTACACCTTCGTTAATACCACGTTCTAAGATTTCAGTGTTTGTAACGAATAGGTCATCGCCTACTAATTGAACACGATCACCGATGCGTTCAGTTAATAATTTGTGACCTTCCCAATCGTTTTCGTCTAAGCCGTCTTCGATTGAGATGATTGGATATTTCTCGATAAGTTCTTCGTACCAATCAACCATTTCAGAAGCTGACTTAACAACACCTTCACCTTTAAGATTGTAGTTGTTATTATCTTTGTCATAGAATTCTGAAGACGCTGCGTCCATAGCTAAGCGTACTTCTTCGCCAGGTTTGTAACCAGCTTTTTCGATGGCAGAAACGATTGTTGATAAAGCTTCTTCGTTTGAACCTAGGTCTGGTGCGAAACCACCTTCGTCACCAACAGCTGTGTTTAAACCTTTGTCGGCTAATACAGATTTTAATGCATGGAAGATTTCTGCGCCCATACGTAATGCTTCTTTAAAGCTTTGAGCACCTACAGGCATAATCATAAATTCTTGGATGTCTACGTTGTTATCAGCGTGCTCGCCACCATTAACAATGTTCATCATAGGTACTGGTAATTGCTCACCATTGAATCCACCTAAATATTTATATAATGGTTGACCTAAGAAGTCAGCAGCAGCACGAGCTGTTGCGATAGAAACACCTAAAATTGCGTTAGCTCCTAATTTACCTTTATTGTCTGTGCCATCTAATTGAATCATCATTTTGTCGATAGATACTTGTTCTAAAGCTGAAAATTCACCTTCAACAATTTCTGGTGCAATGATTTCGTTAACGTTCTCAACTGCTTTTTGAACGCCTTTACCTAAGTAACGGTCTTTGTCTCCATCACGTAATTCTACAGCTTCATATTCACCAGTTGAAGCACCTGATGGTACTAATGCACGTCCGAATGCACCGCTTTCAGTTAATACTTCAACTTCTACAGTTGGGTTTCCACGAGAATCAAGTACTTCGCGAGCATAAACATCTGTAATAATAGGCATAATTTTAATCTCCTTTTGTTAAGTTGTGTTCTTTCATTATAACTTTATTTCAAAGTTTAATAAATCATTTTACTACTTGATTAAAGATTCACCTGTCATATCTTCAGGTTGATCGACTTTTAATAATGTTAATAGCGTTGGTGCTAAGTCACCTAACTTACCAGTTTCACGAAGTGTCACGCCTTCTTCAGTTACAATTACTGGTACTGGATTAGTAGTGTGTGTCGTCATCGGTTGATCGTCATCTGTAAGAACCTCATCAGAGTTACCGTGGTCAGCTGTAATAATCGCTTTACCACCCATATCAAGAATACGGTCAACGACTTCACCTAAACATTCATCTACCGCTTCAATCGCTTTAATTGTAGGTTCTAGTTTACCGCTGTGCCCTACCATATCAGGGTTAGCAAAGTTTAAGATAACAAGGTCTAAGTCACCTTTATCAAGTTCGCTGAGTAACGTATCTTTGACTTCATAAACACTCATTTCAGGCTTTAAGTCATACGTTGCGACTTTTGGTGAGTCAATTAAGCATCTACGTTCGCCTTCGAATTCTTCATTACGACCACCACTCATAAAGTACGTTACATGAGGGTACTTTTCAGTCTCAGCGATACGTAATTGTGTAAGGTTGTTATCTTGAGCAACTTCACCAATTGTATTTTTTAAATCGACTTTATCGAAGACAACTTTTGCATCGACATCATCGTTATATTTCGTAAATGTTGCGTAGTAAAGATTGTTAACTTGTTCGACTTCAAATCCATCAAACGCTTTATTTGTAAAGATTTCAGAAAGTTGTCCGGCACGGTCTGGTCTAAAGTTATAGAAGATAACGGCGTCACCATCATCAATACCTTGATTTTGACCTTCTACGATAAATGGCTCTACGAATTCATCCGTAACATCTTGATCGTAGTTCGCTTGAACACCTTCTTTTGCTGAAGTGAACTTAGGTCCTTCAAAACCACGAATTGCGTTATAGGCCTTTTCCTCACGGTCCCAACGCTTATCACGGTCCATCGCATAATAACGACCAGAAACGGATGCGAAAGTGCCGATACCAATTTCCTCAAACTGTTTCTCTGCTTCTTCAATATATTTAAGTGCAGATTTTTGATCAACGTCACGACCATCTAAGAACGCGTGCACGTATACTTGGTCGAGACCTTCCTTCTTAGCAAGTTTCAGAATAGCGAATAAGTGGTTGAAGTGACTGTGCACACCACCATCTGATAATAAACCGAAGACGTGTAAGTGTGATTGATTGCTTGTCACATGACCAACCGCTTCGTTTAACACGTCATTTTCGTAAAAGTCACCATCTTCAATAGACTTATTAATGCGCGTTAAACTTTGGTAAACAACACGTCCTGCACCAATATTCATGTGACCAACTTCAGAGTTACCCATTTGACCTTCAGGTAAGCCGACAGCTAAACCACTCGCTTCAATTTGAGTCGTTGGGAATTTCTCATAATAGCGGTCAAAGTTTGGCTTATGTGCTTGTTTAACAGCATTACCATGTTCACTTTCGCGATTCGCAAACCCATCTAAAATGATGAGTGCTACAGGTTGTTTAGCCATATTATTTAGCACCTTCTAACAAGCCAACGAAATCTTCAACTTTAAGTGAAGCGCCGCCAACTAAAGCACCGTCGATGTCTGATTTAGCCATAAATTCTTTAATGTTAGCTGGTTTAACGCTACCACCGTATTGTAAGCGTACTTCATTCGAAATATCTTCTGATGTGATATCTGCGATTGTTTGACGAATTGCTGCGCACATTTCATTTGCGTCGTCAGCATTTGCTGATTTACCTGTACCGATTGCCCATACTGGTTCGTACGCAATTACAACTTGTTTCACTTGTTCTTCAAATAAACCTTCTAATGCCTTTTTAACTTGGTCAGCTACAACGTCGTTAGCTTTACCATTTTCACGCTCTTCATCTGATTCACCAACACAAATGATAGGTGTCATATTATGATTGAATACAGCGTGCGCTTTCTTATTCACTTCTTCATCAGTTTCGTGAAATAGGCTTCTACGCTCAGAATGACCTAACACGACATAGCTGATGCCTAAATCTTCAAGTGCATGAGGAGATGTTTCTCCAGTAAAAGCCCCTTCGTCTTCGAAGTAAGCATTTTGAGCACCAATTTTAAGGTTTTTCGCAACGCCTTCTTTAGATAAAGTCACTAAAGCGTCAAGTTGAATTGTTGGCGCACATACCACTGATTCTACTTCGTTTTGGTCTGGTAATTCTGGTAAATCTTTCATGAACGATTTCGCTTCTGATACAGTTTTATGCATTTTCCAGTTACCTGCAATAATTGGTTTTCTCACAATTAACACTCCTTAACTCATTATTTATTCGCGATAGATTTAATACCTGGTAACGTTTTACCTTCTAAATATTCTAATGACGCACCGCCACCAGTTGAGATGTGTGTAAAGTCATCTTCAAATCCAAGTTCCATTGCAGCAGCTGCTGAGTCACCGCCACCAATGATTGTAGTCGCGTCTTTTAATTCAGCGATTGCTTCGCATACACCGATTGTACCTTTAGCAAAGTTACTAAATTCAAATACACCCATAGGGCCGTTCCATACTACTGTGTTTGCACCTTCTAATTCTTGTTTAAATGCTTCTACAGTTTTAGGACCGATATCTAAGCCTTGTTGATCTTCAGGCATTTCATCTACTGAAACTTCTGTAATTTCAGCATCGTTTGAAAATTCTTTTGCACATTTAGCGTCAACTGGTAAATAAATTTTGTCACCAGCACGGTCTAATAAGTCTTTAGCAAAATCAATTTTTTCTTCTTCAAGTAATGATTTACCAATTTCTTTACCTTGTGCTTTTAAGAATGTGTAAGCCATACCGCCACCGATTAGGATTTTATCTGCAACGTTAAGTAAACTTTCGATAACGTCAATTTTATCTGAAACTTTAGCGCCACCTAAGATTGCGACTAATGGTTTGTCAGGGTTCTCAACTACGCCACCGATAAACTTGATTTCTTTTTCCATTAAGAAACCAGCAGCAGAATCTAAATTACTTGCAACACCTACGTTTGAAGCATGTTCACGGTGTGCTGTACCGAAAGCATCGTTGACAAATACATCACCTAATGATGCCCAATATTTACCTAATTCTGGTTCGTTTTTAGATTCTTTTTTACCATCTAAATCTTCGAAACGTGTATTTTCAAATAGTAATACATCGCCCTCTTCTAAAGATTTGATTGCTGATTCAAGTTTGTCACCACGAGTTTCAGGAACGAATGTAACGTCTTTGTTTAATTTTTCAGAAAGTCTTGTTGCTACAGGTTTTAATGTTAACTTTTCTTTGTCACTTTCTTCTTTGACCTTTCCTAAATGAGAAAATAGAACAACTTTACCGCCTTGCTCCATAATGTATTCAATTGTTGGTAAAGCTTGAACGATACGATTATCGTTTGTGATTTCGCCATCTTTCATAGGAACGTTGAAATCTGCTCGAACTAGAACAGTCTTTCCTTTTAAGTCTAAATCAGTTACAACCTTTTTGGCCATCTTAAAAATCCTCCTCATAATGGTTAATGCTAATAAAAATAAGCGGAGAAGCGTATTTTGCTCCCCGCTTACTCAAAAGCTTATTTAGTATTTAGGAGACGTTTCTCATAAATCTAAATGAAATTATTTACTTTGATCTGCTAAGTACTCAAGTGTACGAACAAGTTGTGCTGTATAAGACATTTCATTGTCGTACCATGAAGCTACTTTAACTAATTGGCGGTCGCCAACAGTCATTACACGTGTTTGTGTAGCATCGAACATCGCACCGAAAGTCATACCAACGATGTCAGATGAAACGATTTCATCTTCAGTATAACCGAAAGATTCGTTTGTTGCATTTTTCATAGCTTGGTTAACTTGTTCTGCAGTAACTTCTTTCTCTAGAACAACTGTTAATTCAGTGATTGAACCAGTTGCAACAGGTACACGTTGCGCTCCACCATCTAATTTACCATCAATTTCAGGAATAACTAAACCGATTGCTTTTGCAGCACCAGTTGAGTTAGGGATAATGTTTTCCGCAGCAGCACGTGCACGGCGTTTATCTTTTTTATGAGGAGAATCTTGCGTATTTTGGTCACCAGTGTAAGCGTGAATTGTAGTCATTAAACCTTCAACAATACCGAATTCATCGTGAAGTGTTTTAGCAACAGGTGCTAATGAGTTCGTTGTACAAGAAGCACCTGAAACGACTGTTTCAGAACCGTCTAATTCTTCGTGGTTCACGTTATAAACGATCGTTTTCATATCGCCTTTACCTGGTGCTGAGATAAGCACTTTTTTAGCTCCAGCTTCGATGTGCGCTTCCGCTTTTTCTTTCTCTGTAAATAAACCAGTACATTCTAATACAACGTCTACTTCAAAGTCTTTCCAAGGTAATTTGCTTGGATCTGCTTCAGATAGAGAATGCACTAATTTACCATTTACACGGAAGCCATCTTCAACGACTTCAACAACCTCAGTAAAGCGTCCTTGCATTGTGTCGTATTTAAGTAAGTGTGCTAACATATCGTCGTCTGTTAAATCGTTAACAGCTACAACCTCGATACCTTCCACATCTTGAATTCTTCTGAATGCTAAACGACCAATTCTTCCAAAACCATTGATTGCTACTTTAACTGCCATTATTAATGGCCTCCTTTTATATGATATTTAAAAAGTATTTCACTTTTTATTGCCAAAATTAAATCATAGACCTTACGGCGCTTTCATCTGTAATGAGTACTGTATTCATAGGTGCAATCGATAAATATGCTTTTATTGCATTACTTTTAGATTTACCCCCTGCGACCGCAAAGATGTTATCTTTATTTTTTAAATCTTCTAACTGTAAACCGATTGTTTTAACTTTATGAACAATCTCACCGTATTGATTAAAGTAATAACCAAACGCTTCGCCTACAGCATTATGATGTTGAAGTTTTTCTATTACATCTTGAGCCGAATGTCTTCTTTTAGCCATTTTCAGCGCATCACCAATGCCGTGTAACGTTATGTTAGAATCTTTAATTTTGTTGACTGTGTTCTTAACTGTAGGTTCGTCCATCAAGTTTAAAAATGTTGTTTCACTAACTTGATCTGGAACATATAAAGTTGTGTAGGTGCCACCAGAATTAATAGCCATCTTTGAACAAATGGTATTCGCTTGGTTTAACACATTTTCACCCAAGCCACCTCGAGCAGGTGTATACATCACTTTAAAAGGTAATTCTCGCATTGCCGTACTTACATAAGACATTGTCGAACCACCAGTGACGGATACAATAGCACCTTCATATAGCGTTGATTCAAGTAACTGACTTGTGACTTTACCTAATTCTGTCTTAACCGTTTCATCGAGATCAGAATCGCCTGGTACAATGTGAACATTCTGAATTTGGTATTTATTTTTAATATGTTCAGCAATTTGATCTAAGTCAGAGTGAATATGAATGTAATCATTCAATTCATCTATGACATGCATACCTTGTTCTGTAACTTCCATACCTGTTGGTTTCACATAGATGAGTTCTTGTGCTTTAAGTAAGTTGGTTTCCGAACGTAAAACACGCTCAGTCACATCCATTATCTCACTTAAACTACGACGACCTACGGGTTGATGTTTCTCTATGGTAGTTAAGATTGAATATCGACGGTACATTTTATCGATTAAATCCGGTACGAGCAGTTGTTGCATCTTGATTAAATCTTCCAAATGTAACACGCCTCCAAATCATTAAAAATAAAATGTGGTCAACTTTTATCCATGGTTTGACATTTTAAGTCCCAGTTGGGACAAAAAAATATAACCTCTTCAAAAGTCATATTACTACTGGTTGCACGTAAAATCAAGTAATATCATAAGTGATTGAACACTTAGTGTAAACATACCATTCCATGAGGTAAATTAAACATTATTGTTAAAAATTGGTTTTTGTGGGAATAGTACCTATACATCAAATGTATAAACAATGATTAAGGGCTTTTCAAACGGTTTATAAAAAGATAATTAAATCGTTTCAAAAAGTTATGTTAAATTAATTAAGCTTATTAAGAGGTGATATTATGTCTAGACGTGACGATGAACCAGAAGTGATCGACCCGGATGATCCAAGATATAGACGTCCAGAGGATTCTAACCGCCGTGATGAGTATCGTGACGATTACCACCGCGAGGATCCATATGGTTATGACGACCGTCAAAGAAATGGTTCTGGCATGTACTACAGTTCATTCGGTTGCATGCCATTCGGCTGCGGCGGTGGAGGTTGTTTAATTTCCATCATTCTATCTATTTTATTAACTTTATTGCTTAATGCATTTAATATCTTCGCATTTTTCTAAACATAAAAAATTAACCTACGTTCCGATAAATGGGTACGTAGGTTTTTTAATGTTCGTATATATTTAGTTTTATGTTCACGTGTTATTTCGTCTCCTTATGTAAGAACTTGATAGTCCAGTTAGTTATTTAAAGCTGTTTCAGCGCTTGATTGTTGGCTGTGTGAATTAGTGTTTGATTCTCGATTAGCCTCACCATTTTGACTAACGTTTGAATTAGCTTGTGATTGTTCATTGTCATTGGATGGCGACTCTGTACTTGATTGATTATCTTCATTTGAATTCGAACCCGTACGTGCTTCAGGACTTTCGCTTGATGGTGATTCTGTAGATGGTGTTTGGTTATTCTCACTAGATGGTGATTCCGTTTCTTGCGACTGACTGTCGTCCTCATTAGATGATGGTTGTTCTGAAGTTTGAGTTTCTGTAGAGTTAGTACGCGTCGTTTCAGAAGAATCATGACCCCCCTCCGTTAGATTCGTTCGAAGGGGCTTGATGATTACCATTTTCATTTGATGGTACTGTTCTTGAACTTTCTTGAGAAGATTCATTTGATGACGCGTCCGATGGTTGCTCTGAAGTTTGAGTTTCAGAAGTTGTTTGTTCTGAGGTTTGTTGTTCTGAAGTTTGTTGTTCCGCTGAAGGAGACTCTTTTCGAGCCTCTTCAGTGGATGCTTGTGTTGAAGATCTTTCTGATGTTTTAGGTTGAGTTGTAGATTTTTCTTCGGTAGATGGTTGTGATGTTTGACGTTCTTCAGTTGAAGGTTGTGTCGTGGCTTTTTCTTCGGTGGATGGTTGTGATGTTTGTTGCTCTTCAGTAGATGGTTCTTTAGATTTAGGTTCTTCTGTCGAAGGTTCTTGAGTTTTTGGTTCTTCGGTTGAAGATTCCTTAGTCTTCTTCTCTTCAGTAGAAGGTTTAGGTGCTTGCTCAGTTGATTTCTCTTTTGTATCATTACGTTTTTGATTTTCTTGTTGTTGTTTCGCTTGTTCCGCTTCTCGTTGTTTTTGAGCCGCTTCTTGTTGTTCACGTTGTTTTTGTTCTTCTTTTTCGCGCGCTTTTTCTTCTTCTAAAGATTTCTTTTTCTCTTTACGCTTTTCTTCTTTTTCCTTTTCCTCTTTTTCTTTCTTCTCTTCAATTTGCTTTTGTTTTAATTTTTCGTCGCCGCGTTTAGACTGGTCAACAAATGAAAATAATGCAAAAGCTAGTCCTATGAGTAAAAGTAATATTACAATTAAACTTAAACATCCAGGCATTTTACTTTTTTTCTTATGATCTGACATGTTTCAAACCCTCGCTTAATTTTTATTTAAATGGCGTTTTAGTATGCAATCAGTTAAACTTTATTATATCAATTAAAACTACTTTTGATAACCTAACGATGAAGAAGTTTTAACCAAGAAAGGCTTGATATGCGTGCAATCAAATGACTTGGATAAACTATTAGATAAGCCAACTCAACAATCATCTCATCGATTAAGAGACATGATGTCAGAAAATGATGACTTCAATCATACTACCCATAAATTCAATTCACATAAACCTTTTCTTATAACGCTGATGTTATTAATATTAGGCGCTATAGGTTATTTAATATTCCTATTCTTTTAGAAAAGCCACACATCTAAGAAATACTTGAAAGTTTCATGATTAAACATGTTTAAAAACGTTTATATATAGTATATATCGTATTTACTTTAACTTGTGAGGTGTGAAGAATGAAACGTATTATTAACATTATCATCCGTGTCGTTGTAACTAAATTTGTAGGTAAAATCGTTAGAAAATTTATGAAGTAGTCAAAATTACGATATTAGAGAAATATACCACCATATCGTATTGTGAATCAACTCTTATTTTATTTATTCATTATTTTATTTAATAAGTAGCGTACTTGGGGAAGAGGCATCATGTGTATCTTCCTCTTTTTTAATCAGTTTCATTTTCAAAAAGAGAGGTGTACGAACACTATGAAAAATGTATTAATAACAGGTGGTACCGGACTTATCGGTAAACAACTTGTCGATAAATTACTTCAACAAGATGTACATGTATATATATTATCTCGCAAAGATCATCAATCCGATCATGGTAGAAAAACATTTATTAATTGGAGTAAAGAAGGCTTTGAACATGAAGTACCTGACATAGATATTGTCATCAATCTAGCTGGCGCTTCACTATTCCAATATTGGACACCTAAAGCACGTCAATCTATTATGATGAGCCGCTTAAAATCAACTCAACGACTTTATGAATTATTTAAAGACCGCAATTACAAACCAGAAGTACTCTTCAATGCAAGTGCGATTGGTTACTATCCCCCTGATGCTTACGAAACTTACACAGAAAGCTTTAAAACTTTACCTTTTGATTTCTTATCAGATGTTGTTTATCAATGGGAACGTACAGCGCAGAAATTTACTAACTTAAACACACGAGTTGTAATGGGTCGTTTTGGTATCGTTCTTTCTCAAAAAGGCGGTGCTTTAGGATTAATGGCTTTACCTTATCGCCTATTTTTAGGTGGCCAACTTGGCTCAGGTAAACAATGGTATTCATGGGTTCACATTGATGATTTAACAGACGCAATCATGCATCTAATCTTTAAATCGAATGGACATGGGCCTTATAACCTAACGGCCCCAATGCCTGAACGCCAGGACTTATTCTGTTACGGCATTGGCCAAACACTGCATAGACCTCATTACACTTATGTTCCAGCACCTTTAATCAGATTAGCTATTGGTAAATTATCTACCATTATACTTGATACGCAAAAAGTGTTACCGAATAGACTTTCAGCAGAAGGATTCAAATTTAAGTATCCTAATATTAAAATCGCATTCAACGACCTATTTAATAAGAAATAAAAAGCATATAAAGGAAATTAAAAGAAAGCGTGAGATTACAATATCCCACGCTTTTTATACATATTTAACAACTTTATCGATAGGTAGTCTCGATGATTCTCTACCAGGTACTTTTTCTTTACCTAACGCAATAATTACAACTGGCTCATATCGTTCTTTATCTAGTCCAAACGTCTCCGCGATATTTTCTTTATCAAAGCCACCGATTGGATTTGAATCATAACCATATGATCGTGCGACTAACATTAATTGCATAGCTACTAAGCTACAATCAATTTTCACAATGTCATTCATTTGAGGTCTCGTTAGGTTCATATAATAGTCTAAAACAGTTGGTAAGAGTTCTTCTTTAACCTCTTGAGGCATAAAACCTTGTTCTACGGCAGAACTATATATTTCCTCACCGTATTCATAGTTCTTCATATCTCCAAATACTATTACCATTGATGCAGAAGTATCCGTTTGACGCGTATTAAATCGCATTAAAGGACGAAGGGTTTCTTTAGCTTCTTGACTTTCTACTACTACAAAACGCCATGGCTGCATATTAACAGACGACGGTGCCTTAGTAGTTTTTCTGATAATTTCATTCATTTCATCGCGAGGTATTTTGACTTCCTCATCAAACACCTTTACCGAACGACGACCTAATACGATATTATCAAAATCATTGTTTGGTAACATCATTGATCCCTCCATTGTCCTAAAGGACTTTATTAATAAAAAATAATTGTTCGTAATTAAATCAAGCTTGATTAAATGATAAAATATTTAACCCTCATTTTTCAAGTTATAAATGTTATACTTACATCACAAGACAAATAAAGGAGGATTCATACATGGAAGAACATAAGGAACACTTACGCCAACAACTTTGCTTTTTATTCTATGTATCATCTAAAGAGATTATTAAAAAATATACGCAATACCTAAACGAGTTCGACCTCACATTCACAGGTTATATCACTTTAGTATCCATTAAAGAAGATGAATACGTGAATATCAAAACTTTAGGTGATCGCATTTACCTTAATTCAGGTACACTTACACCGCTTATTAAAAAGTTAGAAGCGAAGTCGCTTGTTAAAAAAGCGAGACTTGAATCTGATGAAAGAAATATGAGTATTTCATTAACTGAAAAAGGTAAGGAAGTAAGAGAACAACTTTTCGATGTATCACGTAAAGTTTATAAAGATTTAGATATTGAAGATGATAACGCGCAAGACTTAATTAACTCATTGAACAACCTGCTTGAAAATAATTTTAGATAATTAAGAACAATCACGTTAATTAACAAATACCCATTTAAAAAGCATTGAAATATATCCTATATGAATCTCATCAACTTTGTTTCGAAAAAAGCACAAATTTACAATTATATTTCAAAATAAATATTAATAATTTCCCTAATTTATTGTCACTCAAATAGGGCCTGAGACAAATTGATTAGATTTGAACTCGGGCCCTTATTCGTTAAACGGTACCATTCATTAAATGCATTTTACATTTATATTTCATTGATATTATTTTCGATTAAGTCACTTTTAGAGTTTGTATAGAAAGCTCCTTTTGGTTCATCGTTACGACGAACAGTTCCATCAAATACTACAGGTTGTCGTACGGTATTCGCAAACAACACAACTGCATAATGTTCGTCACCATATCCTTCAATATCTAAGTTGTGTAAATAGATATCCCTTAACGTTTCACCACGTTGATCAATCAAGACACCATTTTTATTGTCTCGTGCTGTTAAGTGGTTTAATCGAATATCGTTAACTTTACCTTGGGTATTCACCATCTTCGCAATATGATCACTTGTATGGTTGATTTCAGCATTTTCAACATTTAAACGAAGTACCCCTGATAGATACATACCATTAGATGTCGACACATCTTCTGATTCATTATTTACCTTTAAAGCATCAATATCTACATCTGAACAATATTCCAAGTGTAACGCATCTCGATTATCTAGCGTTGGTAACTTATATCGACTATCGAGCACATTAAGCGTTCCTATCTTAATATGAGATACCATTTCAGGCGTTCCATCTAATTCCCCTGAGAACACCTTGAAACCACTTCCCCCACTACGTCTTGTCGTAATGTTATCGAAAGTATGATTTCCTTGTTTATAAACACTATTTCTCGTACCTCCAAGACGAATCGCATGTTCACCAGCGTCTTCAACAACTGTATCTCTGAAATGTAGGTTTTGACACCCTTCAATGAGTAATCCGTTATCTCCCGCATGCCATTTCGCATTAGGATGACGGTTTGTAGCAACGTATTTACCAATATACATATCACGACATTGTCTCATATACATGCCACGAATATACGTATCCGCTTTAATTTCACCTATGTTCCAGTTTCTCGCGTTAAAAGCCATAACGTGATTATCTGAATTCTGAGTACGTATAGAACCTACTTTACCGTTCTCACCAGAAATATTAACCATTGCATCAAATAAATCATTACTCGTATCAATTTTTTCTGTACACTTGAGGTTAACATCACCCACATCTACAGCACCGTTTAAGCTCAACAAACGCCCACTTCCGAATTGAGCCGTTACTAAAATATCTAATTTATCAATTACAGCGCCTGAAGTTGCTTTTACATTATAGAAGTCACTACCATTAGCACCTTTACCTACAACAAGTCGCCCTTCACTAAAGTCATAATTTCCCTCGGGAAAGACGATATTATCGACATAATAATTTTTATGATTAAGTTTTAGTGTCTTATTATGTGAAGTCGCATATTCTACTGCCTTCTTAAAAGCCTGTGTGTCATTCGTGTAGTTAGGATTAATCGAACCATCTTGCTTTAAATAATCACCTTTTGCACCGAAGTCTTCAACCGTTACGACATCAGAATTTGGATCCAATTGATTCCCACCTTCACTTTCATTATTATTTGAGACTTGTGATGCTTGTTGATGCGTCGTGTTGACGAAATGATTATGTTGCTGTCCCGAATCCATCATATCAAAATCCACGCGAATCCTCCTATGTAACAAAGCTATGAAATTTTAAACGTAAAATATTTAGTTTTAAAATAAAACTATTGTATACAAAGATTAATTTAATCCTTGTATAAATTACTTCGGGACTCACTCTAACATATTTGATATAAAATTAAATCTAATTATTATTAAAAGATAGTAATTTTTGTAAAAAATTTCTAATTCAATAAAAAACTCGGAGAGCAGAACGCTCTCCGAGTTTGTGTCATAGGGTTTAATGCCGTAACATCTCCCAATGTTATCATCATTTAACATCCATAGATATGAAGTTTCCCCTAACTATATTAAATTGTACTTTATTAAATCACACACTTCAAATAGCTAATAGGTGCGATATATAGGCATTTTTGTTTAATTAACAGGCCTAAAATCCTGATGTCATCGACTTTTAAAGAGAAATGTTAAGATTTCTAAAAGATTTGATTTACAAAATTGTAAATAACATTCAATTATGTATCACAAATTATTGTCTTGTTAAATTATATCGCTTAATTACTAGTAACCCTTATATTTGAAATTTAAACAACTCGGCATAGTGGACCGTTACTACCGATCTATTATATGAAATTATGAAATTTAAACAGGCTTATAGCAACGCTTGTACCACTAGCAGTAGATAGACCTAGCCTATTAGATCTTAAGAAGCACCATATATTTTAAGTAGCACATTCATTTTAAAGCAGCATTTTATATTTAAAGGACTTTTTAAAAAGAAGGGTCTAGGACATATCACTACAATTCTTTTAAACAGCATGCTTTCCTGGGGCATGGCCGGAGCCTGTAGTCTCCGGTCTCATGCTACTCCCCTAGGAGTCAGCTGTTTTGAGAATTGTATGAAATAAAGCTTATGTGCTCTATTTCACGACTTATGTCCCAGACCCGAATATATGACTCCCCTTGAAAGGAATCGAACCTTCATTATAAGAACCGGAATCTCACGTGTTATCCATTACACTACAAGGGGTTGAATATGAATATGCATTAACAAATAGTTTACAGATGATTTTATTAAAGGTCAATGCTATGATTGATATAATTGATTTCAGGCTATACAGACGTAGTTTTTGACCATGTTTGACTTTTAGACTATAATGTATGTATAAGCTAATTAAAGGAGGACGTACTCAATGAATTTAATTCCAACAGTTATTGAAACTACGAACCGCGGTGAACGTGCTTATGATATTTATTCACGTTTATTAAAAGACCGTATTATTATGTTAGGTTCTCAAGTAGACGATAACGTAGCAAATTCAATCGTTTCACAATTATTATTCTTACAAGCTCAAGATTCTGAAAAGGATATCTATTTATACATTAACTCTCCAGGTGGTAGTGTTACAGCTGGATTTGCGATTTATGATACAATCCAACACATCAAACCTGATGTTCAAACAATTTGTATCGGTATGGCAGCTTCAATGGGATCATTCTTATTAGCTGCTGGTGCTAAAGGTAAACGTTATGCATTACCTAACGCAGAAGTTATGATTCACCAACCACTAGGTGGCGCTCAAGGTCAAGCAACTGAAATTGAAATTGCTGCGAACCACATCTTAAAAACGCGTGCTAAATTAAACAAAATTTTATCTGAACGTACGGGTCAACCAATTGATAAAATCGAAAAAGATACTGACCGCGATAACTTCTTAACGGCTGAAGAAGCTAAAGAATATGGTTTAATTGATGAAGTTATGGCACCAGAACATAAATAATTTTATATAATATTACACACTAATGTGTCGTGCACACATTAGTGTGTTTTTTATTAGCTTTTTATAAATAGAATTTACATAATATTCATTTTATCAATATCTCCACTTTACATTCGTTTGGTACTTTAGTTGTAGGAAAATTAAAAAGTGAAAGGATTTTTGATTATGAAAATGTTTAATAAGTTAGCTGCAACTACTTTAGCTTCAACTTTAATCGCTACATCATTAGGCGTTACTAACGTTACTTTAGCTTCTGGTGCAGGGGAAGCACCTGAAGGTACGCAATTAAACCAAGGTCAACAAGGCGACATGGCTATGTACGGCAATACTGAAAATCCTAAAAATATCATCTTCCTAGTTGGCGATGGTATGGGACCTGCTTTCAACACAGCTTACAGACACTTCAAAGATAACCCAGATACTGAAGAAGTTGAAAAAACAGCATTTGATGACTACTTCGTTGGTGATCAAAGCACTAGCCCTAAAGACCCTGAAGATGACGTAACTGACTCAGCAGCAGGTGCTACTGCATTCAGTACTGGTCACAAAACTTACAATGGTGCAATTAGTGTTAATGAAAAACAAGAACGTTTAAAATCTGTTTTAGAACAAGCTAAAGAAAACGGTAAATCAACTGGTCTTGTTTCAACTGCTGAAATCACTGACGCAACACCAGCTGCTTACGCTGCTCACGTTAAAGAACGTGGTATGAAAGACGAAATCGCGCAACAATTCTTTAATGACAAAATCAATGGTCAACATAAAGTAGACGTACTTTTAGGTGGCGGTAGCAAATACTTTGGCGAAGAAAACGGTAACTTAAAAGAGAAATTCGCTCAAGATGGCTATGAAGTAGTTGAAAACCGCGAAGACTTATTAAACTCTAAAGACGATCAATTATTAGGTTTATTCTCTGAAGGAAATATGCCTTTACAAATTGATGCGCCAGAAGATGATCCTAGATTAGTAGAAATGCAATCAATCGCTTTAGATCGTTTACAAAAGAACGACAAAGGTTTCTTCTTAATGGTTGAAGGTGCTTCAATTGATAAATCAGCTCACCCTAACGACATCACTGGTGTTATGTCTGAAATGGAAGGTTTCGAAAAAGCATTCGAAAATGCTACAAACTATGCGAAACAAAATCCTGACACATTAGTTGTTGCGACAGCTGACCACTCAACTGGTGGCTTATCAATGGCTAAAGGTAAAGAATATAGATGGGATCCTGAATATATCCGTCAAATGAAACATTCTGGTTCTTACATGACTGACCAAATTATCGAAGGTAAAGACGTTGAAGAAGTAATTCAAAACGGTTATGGTTTTGACCTTGATAAAGAACAAATGAAAGCTATCAAAAAAGAAGCTAAAGCATTAAGTAAACTTGATGAAGAAAAAGACGGCGACAAGTACGGTGAACAAAAACAAAAATTACAAGATGCTATCCAAAAACCAATTAATGATAAATCTAACACTGGTTGGACAACATATGGTCACACTGGCGTAGACGTTAATACTTACGGTTTCGGCCCTGGTATCGATAGCTTCAGAGGTCACATCGACAATACTGACTCTGCCAAAAACATTTTCGACTTCTACAAAAACGAAGTTCAATAATCTATCATAAATGCGCTTAAAACCTATCATTGTTTAAAAGCCCATTCCCCTAGCCTCGAGCTAGCGGGGAATGGGCTTATTTTTAAATGCAGAAAAACGCAAAAAGCAGCATGTCCACTTAAAGGACCGCTGCTTCACTTATAGTTCTAATGGTTCACCATTACGAATTTTATCCGCCATTTCATTAAGCTTTCTCAATCGATGGTTGATACCTGATTTAGAAATCTTACCAGTACTCATCATCTCACCTAGTTCTTTTAACGAAATATCTTGATGCTCAACCCTAAGCTTCGCGACTTCACGCAGCCTGTCCGGTAAATTCTCAAGTCCAATTTCCTCGTCAATCAACTGAATACTCTCCACTTGACGCATTGCCGCGCTAACCGTCTTATTTAAATTTGCTGTCTCACAGTTTACAAGACGGTTCACAGAATTCCTCATATCTCTCACAATACGCACGTCTTCGAACTTAAGTAACGCTTGATAGCCGCCTATTAAGCTGAGAAAGTCTGCAATTCTTTCCGCTTCTTTCAGGTATGTAATCCACCCTTTTTTACGCTCCAAATGCTTCCCATTTAAATCATAATGATTCATTAAATGCGTTAAACTCTCAGAGTGATTTTCATATAGTGAAAAGATCTCTAAGTGGTATGACGATGTTTCAGGATTATTCATGGATCCACCAGCAAGAAACGCACCTCTTAAATAACTGCGCTTCATCTCATCTGTCTTAATCATACTTTCGTCGATATCATGCATGAACACGCCATCTTTCAAGATACCGAGTTCATTAAGAATATCACGCGCTTTTGTTTTCACACGACAAATGTAGATATTATTTTTCTTCAGTTTCATCTTTTTACGAACGAGAATATCAACTTCTACTAAAAAGACCTTTTTAATAAGTGAAAAGATACGTCTCGCAGTCGTCGCATTCTCTGTTTGAATATTGATAATAAATTGTTGGTTACTAAAACTTAATGCGCCATTCATACGAATCAAAGCACTGAGCTCTGCTTTCGCATTGGCATCATCCACTTCTATGCGTGTTAATTCATTTTTCATATCTGATGCAAAGCTCATTGTGCATACGATCCTTTCTATTTGTTAATGAAGTGTATCCGTCATTGTCAAAGGACGCTTAAATCTCGTCGCATTATTTATCTTGATCAGGGTTGTACTGAATTGTACTGATTTCTTGTAATGCAATTTCATAAATCGTTTGAGCTAACGCTTTCGTATTATGACGCACATGGTCATTTTTAGAAATTTGTACTAGATTGTTACCTTCAATCACTTTAACACCTAAGGCTTTAATGTCTTCTGGTGAGTATTTCACTGGTTGTGATTGTTCACGTTCATAACGTTTCATAATCTTAGGATCCATTTCTCTTGTCGTACAAATTACGAAATCAAGGAATGGTGCTTTGACATGATTATGAATTGCGTTAATATGGTCGACGGTTGTGTAACCATCTGTTTCACCAGGTTGTGTCATAATATTAGATACATATAACTTTGTTGCCTGGCTATCTACTACAGCGTTACCAATCCCTTTTACGCATAGATTTGAAATCACACTTGTATAAAGGGAACCAGGACCAAGGACGATTAAATCTGCTTCCTCAAGTGCTTTAATCGCCTCGTCCATAGGTTCAGCGTCTTCTGGTTCTAAAAAGACACGCTTGATTTGTTTATTTTTAGTGGGAATGGTAGACTCCCCTGCGACAATTTCGCCATCTTCCATTTCAGCGTTTAACGAAACACTTTTATTCGTTGATGGAATGACACGTCCTTTAATATTTAGTACTTTACTTAGTTCTTTTACAGCATGACCAAAGTCATCTGTAATATTTGTCATTGCTGCGATTAATAAATTACCGATTGCGTGACCTTCAACTTGATTTTCATTAAAACGATAATTGAACAGTTGTTGAATGGTTGGTTCTGCATCACTTAAGGCAGCAATTACATTTCGTATATCTCCCGGTGCAGGTATATCCATTTGGTTACGTATCTTACCTGTACTACCACCATCATCCGCTACGGTAACAATTGTGGTGATATCTACCGGAAAATTTTTTAAACCACGTGCTAGTACAGATAAACCTGTACCACCACCGATTAAAACTAATTTAAGTTGTTCCATTTCTCTCGCCACTTTCAATTTCGGCATCTCGATGATGCGCGTAGACATTATAATCGTATATTTCTTTTAAATCTTCGCTAAGTCTTTGAGCTAATGCAACTGAACGGTGTTGACCACCTGTACATCCAATCGCAATGACTAATTGGGCTTTCCCTTCCTTTTTGTACCCTGGAATCATAAATTTAAGTAAATCTAAAAGCTTTTCATAGAAAATCGTTGTCTCTTTCCATTTCATAACGTATTTATATACTTCGTCATCTAGACCGGTCATTGGACGAAGTGCCTCGATATAATATGGGTTTGGTAAAAATCGCACATCAAATAACAGATCTGCATCCATTTGCGGACCATGTTTAAACCCGAAGCTCGTTACGTAAATGCTAAATAGTTCTTCATTCTCACTACCAAAACGTGCTTCGATACGACGCTTTAACTCTTTTGGAGATAATGCAGTTGTATCAATCGTAAAGTTCGCAAGACTTCTCACGTCTGATAATAAATTACGTTCTTCTTGAATAGAATCGATTAAAGTGCCATTGTTCTCAGCCGCTAAAGGGTGTGCACGTCTCGTTTCTTTGTATCTTGAAACAAGCTTTTCATCGTTCGCATCTACAAACATAACGTCTACAATGACATTCTTACGACTTAACACTAAATCAATCTCTTGAATTAACGATTGGAAGAAATCCTTACCTCTTAAATCAACACCAATTGCTACTTTTTGAAGTGAAGGGTTACCTTGATCCATTAATTCAACGAATTTATGCAATAAAATGGGCGGTAAATTATCTACACAAAAGTACCCTAAATCTTCTAAAACTTGTATCACAACTGATTTTCCAGCACCTGATAAACCTGTAACAACGAGTAGTTCACTTTTAGTTACTTCATTTTGTTCATGTTGCATGACTCAAAACCACCATCCTATTATATTCAATTACTAGTTTACATTAAAACGGTCTTTAGTAGTAGGCATATACAAAACTTCTCTAAACTTTCCCTCTTTTAAAAGATAACACGTATGACGACACACATGTTATGAATATTGATATAAGTCTCGGCGTATTCAAACATTGCTTTTCACCACAAAGAAAAAGCCAAGGCAAACCTTTGCCTCAGCTTGAAACTTGCGTCGTAGCATTATTCATCTTCAAGTTCTTCAATATAAGCGATAGCGCTTTGAGCTGCAATACTACCGTCGCCAGTAGCTGTAACGATTTGACGTAAACCTTTCTCACGAACGTCACCTGCAGCAAAGATACCTGCTACATTTGTTTTCATTGCATCGTCCGTTTGGATATAGCCTACATCATTTGTAATACCTAAATCAGAGAATGGTTGTGTTAACGGCTTCATACCGATATAAACGAAGACACCATCAGCGTCTAATGTTTGTTCTGAACCATCTTTCGTTGATTCAATTGTGATTGAACCGACTTTACCGTCTTTCTCATTAATAGATTGTAATGTGTGGCTCCAAATGAAGTCCATTTTATCATTTTTAAAAGCACGGTCTTGTAAGATTTTTTGAGCTCTTAATTCATCACGACGGTGAATAACAGTAACTTTCTTAGCGAATTTCGTTAAGAACGTACCTTCTTCAACAGCTGAGTCACCGCCACCAATAACATAAACGTTCTTATCCTTAAAGAACGCGCCGTCACATACTGCACAGTAACTTACACCACGGCCGCCTAGCTCTTCTTCGCCAGGAACACCGATCTTCTTGTATTCAGCACCAGTTGAAATGATCACTGCTTTTGCCGTAACCGTTTTAGAACCTAAATCGACAACTTTGTAGTCGCCTTTATCTTCAATACCTTTAATGTCACCATATGTGTATTCAGCACCGAATTTTTTCGCATGTTCGAACATCTTAGTAGATAAATCAGGACCTGTAATAAAATCAAAACCTGGGAAGTTCTCTACCTCTTCTGTATTAGCCATTTGGCCACCTGGCATACCGCGTTCAATCATAACCGTGCTTAAATTAGCACGTGAAGCGTAAACTGCAGCCGTCATACCTGCTGGACCAGCACCGATAATGGCTACATCGTATTCTACTTGTTCTGTCATTAGTCTTCCTCCTCTATTATCTATGACTGTTTTCAATTTAATTAGTAGCGATTGATCATTAACACATGCATTGTACAATAATTAACCGAAATTTTACATTTAAATGCTCAAAAGTATATTTAACATTTTATTTAATTTGTAGGTACTAACTTGAAACCATTCTGACATGTCTTTTTTCGTGACCTTTTGATGACGTTCTGCCTTAAAGAATAGGTATACAACCGCCGCAACATAGGCGTTCTCGTCTGAAAGGTCTTTTCGAGAAGCGATGATAGACTCTGCGTAGTCAATCCAACTTAACATCAATTGATTGCTATTGACAAGACGGTCTTCATCATAGATAAGTTTTAAGCCTCTGTGAATGAAGTCCAAACGCGTCAGTTTCAAATCGCTTACAAGATAGGAAATATAAAGTCGTTCATAATCACCCATTGATTCTAAGACGTGCCAAATGTCCTCGGTCATGATGATGGACTGCCCTTTCTCTTGATCGAGTAAAAAGATACCAAGTATACGACGTGCGAGATCATCATCCATTAGTAGCGGTTCAATATGATCTTTAAAGAACGCTTTACTATGCGCAATCATCCAAGGTGCATGTCCTACCTCTACTTGAGAAATTTCACGTAATTGTTCCCAAAAATACTTACTCTTAGACGTATTTCCGAGGAAATAACTATTGAAGCTCAAGGCGTGAAACATTTGGTAAGACAAATATTTCCCCTTCTTATAAAGTGGCACGAGTAACTGATTCGATGCATGGTATTGTTTTAAGAAGCTCAGCACAATGCCTAACTTAAAGCTTTCGTCATCATTAATTGGCGCAATTTTACGAAGCAATTGCACATACTTTTTAAACTGTTCACGTTGATTTGTGTTATAGAGTAACAACGTATAGTGACATAAAGCATGTACATCGCTTGAGTCTTCACTTAGAAGGCGCTCAAACATTTCTTTCGCAACTGAGTATTCGTTTAAATATAAATAGCACATTGCTAATAAGTTGCGACTTACTCTATGTTCACGTACGTGTTCTTCAAGGCTTTCCATATAGTCACGCGCATCTATTAAACGCCCTTGACCAAATAAATGTTGGAAAATCATTTGCGCTGAGAACAGTTCGCTTTCTAGCTTTAATTTCTTTTCTTCATGATACGTCACTTCAAACATATCTTCTAACTCTTCGCGGTAGTCCGCATCGTCGCTTGTAAATACATAATTTAAACCAAACAAGTAAGCCTTGTTTGGTTCATTCTGAGCGATGTTAATCTGGCTGAGTTCATAATAACTCTCAGGGATCTTGTCGCCCGTAACGATTTGATCAAAGAATAATTGCTCAGCTTCGTTAAACTTTTTAAGTTTCGTTAAAGCAAAAGCAAGTTCCTTCTTAATTTCAAAGTCGTGAGGTGACAATTCTAAGACCTTATGATAGTAGTATGAAGCCTTTGAATAATCGTGCTGTAAAGATTTTGTTTTAGCGCGCTTTTCATAGAAAGCTTGATCAAACTTCATTGGTATAACCTTGTCGTGATGTGTCATAGGTATTGCCACCTCCATATATTTATTTAAGTTGCATGGGATTACCGTACGCTAATGCATGATCTGGTACATTTTTCGTTACAACGGTACCTGCGCCAACTTTCGCATAGTTGCCAATCGTCACGCCGGGTAATATTGTAACGTTTGCGCCGATCAACGTGTAATCTCCAATTTGAACGTTACCTTTTCTAAATTCATCGACTAAAAATTCATGTGTAAGTATTGTAGCATTATACCCAATAACTGAGCGTTTGCCAATAGCTATTAGTTCAGGATACATGATATCAGGTACTGCTTTAAAAGCAATAGCCGTCTCTTCACCGATTTTCATACCTAACAATTTTATAAAAAGTGTACGCTTTAAACGTACACTTGGTAAATATCTGCATGCTTCTATAACAACTGTGTTCTTTAAAATCTTTCCGAACTTTATAAAACGATACATATGCCACAACGGATTTCTGTGGCTAGATGGTGTTTTCGTTAACTTTCTCAAATGTTATCACTTACCTTTTTCTTTTGAAGTAGGCCATGGTAACACGCCAACATCTTTATAACGTGGAACGTTATATTTAAAGCGTCTGAACAAGATTAGCGCGATACCGATGATTATTAAGAGTAATGATACTAACTGAGCAACGCGAATTAAATCCGCAATCATTAATGCATCGGTACGTAGTCCTTCGATAAAGAAGCGGCCAAATGAGTACCATATTAAATATAAGAAGAACGTTTCACCAATCTTAAGGTGCTTTCTTAAAGCAATCAGAATGATAAACCCTAAGACGTCCCAAATCGATTCATATAAGAACGCTGGGTGGTAATACGTGCCGTCGATTTTCATATTCTCAATGATAAAGTTTGGAATGTGTAATCCCTCTAGAAAGGACCTTGAAACCGGGCCACCATGTGCTTCATGGTTCATAAAGTTACCCCATCTACCAATACCTTGCGCTAAAATAATACTTGGTGCTACCACGTCTCCGATTTGTAGTGGACTGTAATTCTTCTGCTTACAAAGGATTAATCCTGTTAAGAAGGCACCGATTAAGCCACCGTGGATGGCAATACCGCCTTTCCATATCATCGGTATTTCAACAGGATGCTTCATGTAATAAGGGAATTGGAAGATTACAAAGTAAATACGTGCGGCTAAGATCGCGAAAATGACACTTAAAATAATCATGTTCAGTAAGTCATCTTCTTTATAACCAACCTTATCGGCACTTTTTTGTGCGATAAAATAACCAATCGCAATGGCACTCGCGATAATAATCCCGTACCAATGTACTTGAATCGGTCCTAAACTAAAAGCAATTGGGTCTATGTATGCAAGATTCATTTCTTACGCTCCTTATTTTTATTTCCGTTTTTCATGATTTCTGCATTTAAACGGTTATTGAATTCTTCAGCAGTATTGATGCCCATAATATTTAATCGGTAATTCATTGCTGCTACTTCAATAATAACCGCAACATTTCGCCCAGGTCTTACCGGGATCGTCTTCTTCGTTATGTCTGTATCTAAAATCGTAAGCGATTCTTCATGTAACCCAATTCTGTCATAAAGTTTATTTTCATTCCATGTTTCAAGGTCAATATTGAGTCGAATACGCTTTTCAGTCAATATCGAACCTGCGCCAAATAACGTCATCACGTTGATAATACCGAGCCCTCTAATTTCAAGTAAATGCTCGATAATCTTTGGCGGCTTACCAATTAACTCGTCTTTCGTAATTTGTCTAATTTCAACATTATCATCCGCAACAAGTCTGTGACCACGTTTGACAAGTTCTAAGGCTGTCTCACTTTTACCAATGCCTGAGTCCCCTGTTATGAGTACACCTACACCGTACACGTCAACTAATACACCATGTAACGACGTTGAGCGTGCAAGTCGTCGTTCAAGATATGTAGTTAATTGTCCCATCAGACGCGTTGTTGCGTCGTGAGATTTAAACAACGGCGTATTTAATTCCTTTGCTGCTTCGATTAATTCTTCAGGTGGCTCTAAATCACGCGTTATGATAATTGCTGGTGTTTCTTCACGGCATAAACTACGCATGCGCCCTTCTTTAGACGCTTCAGGCAACAAATTATAGAACGACAATTCCGTCGTACCTAATATCTGAATACGGTCTTTCGCATAGTGTGAAAAATAACCTGCCATTTCGAGACCAGGTCTTGATATGTCTGTGTTATGTATAGGGCGGTCTAAACCTTCTTCGCCTGCGATAAGTTCTAAATCAAACTTCTCTATTAAACATTTCGCACTTATCATGCTTGTCACCTCAATTGCTAACTTCACTACTCTTTTATCATACCAAAAAGCAACACGATTCCACATTAAAAACTAAACATTTCACTCGATTTCTTTTTTGAAAAGCCCTATCGTAAAAACGAATTATTATTGCTATAAAATAAAGCCTTAGATGAAATGGGATTCATACTAAGGCTTAAAGTATCACTAAAAACTATTTTCTTTTATTAGGATCTAGAAAATCGCTAAGATTCTTAAGCGTTGATTCCATTTCATTAAATGGATCTTTCTTACCTGAATCACGATTTTGTTCATATCGCTTAAAACTTTCATTTAACTTATCCGTTACATTACGAAACGATTTACGAATTTCGTCTTCAATATCTTGAATATCATCTTGACGTGAAGTTGACTCGTTGTCTTTTGCTGAAGTGTCCTCTTGAGACGTACTTGTTGCTTTGGAATTTGTCGTTGATGCTTGTTCTTGAGATTTAGTATCAATCGCATCAAGTAACATTGAAGCATCTTCAACTGAAATCTTATCATCTTTAAGTAGTTCTAAAATCTTTAATTTAGCCTGACTCATGTGAATCCCTCCTTTAAATTAGTCTTTATCTCGTTCTAAAACAGTCTTCAAATATTGACCTGTATATGAATCTTTATATTCAGCAATGTCTTCAGGTGTACCTGTCGCGACTAGCGTACCACCGCCGTCGCCACCTTCAGGTCCTAAGTCTATGATGTGGTCTGCCGTTTTAATCACATCTAAATTATGTTCGATAATCACAACCGTGTCACCATTATCTACAATTCGGTTCAGAACTTTGAGTAAGCGTTTAATATCATCAACGTGAAGACCTGTAGTCGGTTCATCAAGAATGTAAATAGAACGACCTGTAGAGCGCTTGTGAAGTTCTGAAGCAAGTTTAACACGTTGCGCTTCACCACCTGATAATGTCGTAGCTGGTTGGCCAAGTGTGATATACCCTAGACCAACATCTACAAGCGTTTGAAGCTTACGTTTAATCTTAGGTATATTTTCAAAGAAATGCGTCGCATCTTCTACAGTCATTTCGAGAACGTCCGCAATACTTTTACCTTTGTATTTTACTTCTAACGTTTCACGGTTATAACGTTTACCGTCACAAACTTCACAAGGCACATAAACATCTGGTAAGAAGTGCATTTCTATTTTAATAATACCATCACCCTTACAAGCTTCACATCTACCGCCTTTAACGTTAAAACTAAAACGTCCTTTTTGATAACCGCGTACTTTAGCTTCGTTCGTATTTTGGAATACTTCACGGATATTATCAAATACACTTGTGTAAGTAGCAGGGTTTGAACGTGGCGTACGACCAATTGGTGACTGGTCAATATCAATGATCTTATCGACATGTTCTAGCCCTTTAATGGCATCATGTTCACCAGGCTTCACTTTAGATTTATTGATTTTTTGCGCTAAACTTTTATATAACACTTCATTCACAAGTGAACTTTTACCTGATCCTGACACACCTGTGACAACAGTCATCGTTGATAACGGAAAGTCTACCGTTACGCCTTTTAAGTTGTTACTTCTTGCACCTTCAACCGTGATTTTACGGTCAGTCACGTCACGGCGATGCTCAGGTACATCTACTTTTTTCTTACCTGATAAGTACTGTCCAGTTAGTGATTTCTTATTTTTCATAACTTGTTTAGGCGTACCACTTGCGACGATTTCACCACCGAAATCACCTGCACCAGGGCCTACGTCAACAAGATAATCCGCTGCACGCATCGTATCGTCATCATGTTCAACTACAATTAAAGTATTACCTAGGTCGCGCATTTCTTTTAAAGTGTTAATTAAGCGATCATTGTCACGTTGGTGTAAACCAATCGATGGCTCATCCAGCACATAGAGCACACCAGATAAACGTGAACCAATTTGGGTAGCCAGTCGAATACGCTGTGCTTCCCCACCTGAAAGCGTACCGGATGAACGGTTAAGTGTTAGATAGTCAAGACCAACGTTATATAAGAACTCTAAGCGAGACGTAATCTCTTTCAAGATTAACTTCGCAATCGTTTGTTCTTGCTCTGTTAATTCAATATTACGGAAATAATCGAGCGCATCTTTAATTGAATAGCGCACAACTTCACCTATATTTAAGTCACCCACATAAACAGATAGCGCGTCTTCATTTAAACGCTTACCATGACACGTCTCACATGGTAATTCCGTCATATATTTCTGCATCATTTCACGCACGTACTCTGAAGGTGAATCATGAAATCTACGGTTAATATTCGGTATTACACCTTCAAATGCCATCGTACGCGTACGCTTTTGACCGTTTTTTGATTCGAACTTAAATTCAATTTGCTTACCTTTCGAGCCATAGAGAATAATATCCTTCTGACGTTTCGTTAACTTTTTAAATGGTTTATCCATTTTGATTTTATAAACTTCGCACACACGTTTTAATAATGTTGGATAGAAGTTCGAACTTGTCGGTTCCCAAGGTACAATCGCACCCTCTTCTAACGTCTTATCCTTGTCTGGCACGACTAAATCTAAGTCAACAGTTAGAGATTGCCCTAATCCGTCACACGTTGGACAAGCACCAAATGGACTGTTGAAACTAAACATTCTTGGTTCAAGTTCCCCAATTGAAAAGCCACATATCGGACACGCGTGATTTTCTGAGAAGGTCAGTGGTTCTGAACCAATCACATCAACTGTTAAATTACCTTCTGCTAATTCAAGAACTGTCTCAATAGAATCCGCTAAGCGTGTTTCAATACCAGGTTTTACAACTAAACGGTCTACGACGATATCAATAGAATGATGCTTATTCTTATCAAGCTCAGGTACTTCCATAACATCCATGATTTCACCATCTACACGGACACGTACATACCCTTTTTTATTAATATCTTCAAGTAGCTTTTCATGCGCACCCTTACGATGATTGACAACAGGTGCTAAAAGTTGAATTTTAGTACGTTCTTCTAATTCGAGAATACGGTCTACCATTTGTTGAACCGTTTGAGATTCAATTTCAATGTTATGTTCTGGGCAATAAGGGCGTCCAATACGCGCATATAAAAGACGGATATAGTCATAAATTTCTGTTACAGTTGCCACTGTTGAACGCGGGTTTTTACTTGTAGTCTTTTGGTCAATTGAAATAGCCGGTGATAAACCTTCAATCGTATCTACATCCGGTTTATCCATTTGACCTAAAAATTGACGTGCATAGGCACTTAACGATTCCACATAACGTCTTTGGCCTTCTGCGTAAATAGTATCGAATGCTAGTGACGACTTACCTGAACCAGACAAACCTGTCATAACGATTAATTTATGTTTAGGTAATTCAATATCTACGCCTTTTAAGTTATGGGCACGCGCCCCTTTGATTACTATTGATGAATCTTTCATTTATGCTTCACCCTTCTGATTTTAATTCAAAAAGTAAATCTCTTAATTCTTGAGCGCGTTCGAAGTCGAGTTCTTTTGCGGCAGCTTTCATTTCTTTTTCTACATTTTCAATTGTTTTCTCGCGCTCTTTCTTCGTTAACTTCTTAGGTACTTCGACTTGTTGTTGTTCATTTGTTTCGTCCGCTTCGACTGTAGCACTAATGACATCACGAATCTTCTTGTTAATCGTTTTCGGTGTGATGCCGTGCTTTTCATTATGTGCCATTTGGATTTCTCGACGACGTTCTGTTTCATCAATCGCATACTGCATTGAATCCGTAATTTTATCCGCATACATGATAACTTCACCTTTGTCATTACGCGCAGCACGACCAATTGTCTGAACAAGAGAACGTTCTGAACGTAAGAAACCTTCTTTATCCGCATCAAGGATAACTACAAGTGATACTTCTGGAATATCGATACCTTCCCTTAATAAGTTAATACCGATTAAGACATCAAAGGTACCCATACGTAAATCACGAATAATTTCAATACGTTCGAGTGTTTTGATTTCTGAGTGTAAGTAATTGACTTTTACGCCCGCTTCTTTAAGGTATGTGGTTAAGTCTTCACTCATTTTCTTCGTTAATGTCGTAACTAAGACACGTTCATTACGTTCGACACGGTCCTGAATTTCACTTAATAAATCATCAATTTGATTTTCAGTTGGTCGAACTTCAATTTTAGGATCAAGTAACCCTGTAGGACGGATAATTTGTTCAACCATTTCATCTGTATGTTCAAGTTCGTACGGACCTGGTGTTGCAGAAACGTATACGAGTTGATGTGTCTTATCTTCGAACTCTTCAAATTTTAGTGGTCTATTGTCGAGCGCACTTGGCAGACGAAAGCCGTGTTCCACTAAAACATTTTTACGCGCACGGTCACCGTTATACATCCCTCTGATTTGCGGTATCGTTACGTGAGACTCATCAATCATAATGAGCCAATCATCGCCAAAGTAATCAAGCAACGTATACGGTGTTGATCCTAATGGGCGTAATGTTAAATGCACAGAATAGTTCTCGATTCCTGAGCAAAAGCCCATTTCACGCATCATTTCTAGATCATAGTTCGTACGCTGTTCAAGTCGTTGTGCTTCTAATAATTTATTCTCGCTTCTTAAAAGTTCTAAACGTTCTTCTAACTCAGCCTCAATACGTTCAATCGCTACTTTTAGCTTTTCATCACGGGTAACGAAGTGTGATGCTGGGAAGATAGGAAAGTGCTTACGGTCCTTAATCACTTCGCCCGTTAAGTAATTCACTTCGCGAATGCGGTCTATTTCGTCACCAAAGAATTCAACACGGATACACATCTCTTCACGTGAAGCTGGGAAAATTTCTACCACATCACCGCGAACACGGAACGTACCACGTCTAAAGTCGATATCGTTACGTGTATATTGCACATCTACTAGCTTACGTAAAAGTTCACTACGGTCCATTTCCATCCCTACACGGATACTTACAACTAAGTCTTTATATTCTTCCGGATTACCTAAACCGTAAATACAACTTACGCTGGCGATGATGATAACATCATCACGTTCGAACAATGCACTTGTTGCTGAGTGTCGGAGTTGGTCGATTTCATCGTTGATTGAGGCATCTTTTTCGATAAACGTATCTGTAGATGGAACATAAGCTTCAGGTTGATAATAATCATAGTAACTTACGAAATATTCGACTCTATTTTCAGGGAAGAATTCTTTAAACTCACTATATAATTGTCCAGCAAGCGTCTTATTGTGAGCGATAATTAAAGTGGGCTTACCGACTTCTTTAATAACATTACTCATTGTAAAGGTTTTACCAGTACCTGTTGCACCAAGTAATGTTTGGTGACGTTTACCGTCCTTAACACCCTGTGCAATTTTAGCTATTGCTTCAGGTTGGTCACCACGCGGCTCAAAATCTGAGGCAATTTTAAATGGATAATGTTCCATGCGCCATCCTCCTATCGATATCTTTCATTATTATATATTTTAACAGATTAACTAAATCTAATACAAACATCTGTTCGCAAAATAAAAAAGACGGGTTAGTGCTTTATATACACTAACTTCCCGTCTTTTTAGACTTTTAAATAAACTGTATTTAAAAAAG
>NZ_JH815593.1:1132596-1199183 GCF_000298075.1 Staphylococcus massiliensis CCUG 55927
TTTTATTCGTCTTCCTTTTTGCGATGATATTTTAACGTATCTACAATGACATAACCTGCAAGTAAGGAAATAACATCTATAAAGATAATCCATTGGCTATGAAAGAACCCTTTATAAATTGATCCGCCTATTAACGCTAATGCGACAATCGTACCGACCCATTTATTACGTGTTAGAAAACTAAACATTACGACTAATATACACGGAAAGAAGGCGGCTAATACCATCCAAATTAACATAAGACTCACCCATTCCTTTTATTAAGAATAGACATTGTTTTCTCTTTTAATTCTGCTTTTGGAATAAATTTCTCGGTTAACATTTCTGGGATAATATTTTCAATGAAATCTTGAACTGAATATAAGTGGTCAAATTGCATGATCGTTTCGAGGGACATTTCATAGATTTCAAAGAATAATGGTTCTGGATTACGTTTCTGAATTTCTTCAAACGTTTCGTATAATAAATCAATTTTATCAGCAACTGATAGAATTTGACCTTCAATTGAATCATCTTTGCCTTCTTGAAGACGTTCTCTATAAATTTCTTGATATTGTTCTGGGATTTCTTCTTTGATAAACGTTTCGACCATCTCTTCTTCAACTTGAGAGAATAATTTCTTCAATTCACTACTCGCGTATTTAACTGGTGTCTTAATATCACCTGTAAATATTTCAGCAAAATCGTGATTAAGCGCCTTCTCATAAAGACTCTTCCAATTAATTTCTCGACCGTAATGCTCCTCAACTGTTGCGAGGTATTGTGCTATCTTAGTCACTTTAAAAGAATGCGCGGCTACATTATGTTCTTGATACTTAAATTTCCCAGGTAATCGAATTAAATTTTCAAGATCGGTTAGACGTTTAAAATATTGATGCACGCCCAATTTGAACGCCTCCTTTATAAAGGAATATTATTTCTTTTAATTATAACAAGACTTCTTTTAAATGAAAGTATTGAGATGTCGTTATTTCAATTAAATTATTAAATAGCAAATCCCTTAAGGAAATTTTAAACTATCCGCTTTCGTTCTGATAGCACGCATGTTGGAGTAAGTGCTCAAACTATGTGATTTTGATTGAAGCGAGCCTGGGACATAATAGTGAAATAGAGCATTTAAACCTTATTTCATAAAATTCTCAAAACAGCTGACTCCTAGGGGAATAGCATGAGACCGGAGACTACAGGCTCCGGCCATGCCCCAGGAAAGCATGCTGTTTAAGAGAATTGTAGTAATATGTCCCAGACACTTTAATGAATTAAGAAGAGCCCCAAATGACTTAAGTTATAAATCATTTGAAGCTCTATTTTTAAAGACTTAGGTATACATCTTTAAACGATTATTTGTTATGAGGTTTACGCTTTCTTCTTAGAAGCAACGTTCCTAAACATAACAGTGAAGCTGAAGCAAATAATGAAATATTTTGTTCATTTTGTCCTGTCTTAGGTAAGACACGTTGAGCTTGAGAGGCTTTTCCAGAAGACATTTCACGTTGCTTATTAGCTTGTGATGATCCATGTGCATTAGCCGTCGATTGACTTCCTACATTCGTAGTCGTGTTAGTTGAAACATGACCATTGCCTTGTTTAGAACCTTTACCTTGTTGAGATGCTTTAATATCTTTCTGAGGCACTTTGATGTTCGGATCTTTGTCTTGTTCTTTGTGGCCTTGTTTATCTTTATTCGGTTTATCTAAGTCAGAGACCTCTATCGTAAATGATTTAGAAGCTTTATTGCCAGCTTCATCTGTAGCTGAAACCTTAACTTCATATTTACCGGCTTGAGTAGGTTTACCTGTGATTGCATTTTGGTCCTTTTCAAAAGTCACACCCGAAGGTAAGCCTTCAACTGATATTGTAACCTGACTATCGTCTTTGACAGATGGTGTTACTTTATTTATTGCTTCACCTAGTTGAACCTTTTGACCTTTAATATCTTCGATCGTTGGTGGCGTTAAATCTTTAACTACAGGCGGTTTAACATTTTCAACATTAACCTTGAATTCCGCTATAGAGCTATTTCCGCTTGGATCAGTTACTTTGACTTTAATTGCATAATTACCCACTGATTTAGGCGTTCCGCTAATCGTATTTGATTTAGCGTCGTACGTAACGCCGTCCGGTAAGCCTTCTACTTCAATCTTATTTGGACCGCTTCCATTATCGGTAACTTGAGGTGAAATCGTATCAATTGCTGTACCGAGTTCTTTTGATTGATTAAGAATCGCTTCAATTGTCGGTTTAGTCGTATCTGTAACCACAAGTTTAAATACTTTAGATGCTGATTGATTGCCACTTGGATCAGTTGCTTTTGCAGTTACATTAAACGTACCCACTTCTGTAGAAGTACCCGTAATTTGATTAGATTTAGAATCGAATGTTACCCCTTTAGGTAGACCTTCAACTGTGATTGTGTGAGGTCCAGTACTATTATCAACAGTGTTTACCGTAATCGCTTTGATTGGATGACCTAATTCAACACTTTGGTTTTCAATGTCGTTAACTTGAGGTGGTGTCGTATCTTTAATTGTTACAGTGAATACTTCCGGAATTGAAACATTACCACTTGTATCCGTTACTTTTACAGTAATCGTAAAGCTACCTACCGTTTTAGGAGTGCCACTGATTGTATTTGTTTCGCTATTATACGTTACGCCTTCCGGTAAACCTTCTACAGAAACTTTATGCGTACCTTGTACGTTATCCGTATATGTTGAAATGACATCTTTTAAAGCAGCGCCAAGTTCGACAACCTGATCGTTTATTTCTGCAATAATCGGTGGTGTTGTATCAGTAACTACTAAATCAAATTTAGATTCTGATGCATTATTGTTTAGATCCGTAGCTTTAATTGTCACTGGATAAGTACCAGGTGTATCAGGCGTACCTTCGATAACTTTAGTTTGGACATTATAACTTACACCTGTTGGTAAACCTTCAACTTCTACCTTACTTGAAGGGTCATCAATGGTAACAGATATTGGCGAGATTGCTTTATCTTCAGGAACGCGTTGATTAGAAATTAGTGTGATGTTTGGTGCAACTGTATCTACAACAATAATCTTGAACGTCTCTGGTATTGAAACATTTCCACTCGCATCCGTAACTTTAACCGTTACATCAAATTCACCTACTGATGTTGGTGTACCACTAATTGTATTCGCCTTGTCGTCATAAGTTACGCCAGAAGGTAAACCTTCAACAGTAACTTTATTTGAACCATTGCTATTTTCTGAATAATTAGGTGTGATCTGAGCAATTGGTGCACCTAATTCAATATTTTGATTCGCAATATCTGTGACTAAAGGCGGTGTAGTATCAGTAACTGTCAATACAAATGGTTCTTCAACACGATTGTTATGTGGGTCTGAAACTTTTACAACTACTGGGTAAGTACCCGGCGTAACTGGTGTACCTTCGATGACATGATTACCTGGGTTATAACTCACACCCTCTGGTAGACCTTCTACAACAACGCTCGCTGTTGGGTCATCAACTACTACAGATATCGGCGTAAGTGCTTGGTCTTCAGGAGCAGTAATATCATCAATTGGTGTTACCGTAGGCGTAATTGAATCTTCAACAGTTATCGTAAATACTTCTGGTGTCGATTCGTTACCACTTGGATCCGTTACTTTAACTGAAACATTAAAAGTACCAACTTCTGTAGATGTACCACTAATCGTATTTGTGTTAGCGTCATACGTTACACCATCAGGTAATCCTTCAACCGATACGGTATGTGAACCCGAAGCGTTATCATGATAAACAGGCGTAATTGAATCTATAGGCGTGCCAAATTCTTTTTCTTGGTTCGAAATCTTATCAATTGTAGGTGGCGTTGTATCTTTGACTACAATTTTAAATGTAGATGGCACTGCTTGGTTACCTTTAGAGTCAGCTGCGTCAATCTGAACTGTGAATTCTCCCACTTCTGTAGGTGTACCGCTTACTTTAAGAAAGACTTGATTCTCTCTTTCTACACCAGGCGGTAAACCAGAAATATTAACCGTTAATTTATCATTTGGATCATTATCTTGGATAACTGGTGTGAATGCAAATATTGGGTTACCTAACTCGATTTCTTGATCATCAAATGTATTAATTGTAGGTGGTGTAGCATCCGTAATTGTCAACGTGAAAGGCTCTTCAGAAATATTGCCGTTTGGATCTGTTGCTCTGACAACGATATTATGAGTACCGAATGTTAGTGGTGTTCCTTCAATGACTTTAGTTTGTGCGTTATAACTTAAGCCTCTAGGTAAATGTAATACTTCAACATTAGCTGTATCATCGTCTACATGAACTGAAATCGGCGTTATTGCAGCCTTTTCAGGCACACTTAAATCATCTATGGCTGTGATTACAGGTGCTGTTGTATCAACAATTGTAATTCTAAATGTTTCAGGCGTAGATGCATTACCACTTCGGTCAGTTACTGTTACGTTTACTTCAAATACGCCAACGCCTCTCGGAGTACCACTTATCGTATTAGTAGCCGAATCATAGTTAACACCTGGTGGTAAGCCTTCGACTGTTACAACATTAGGTCCCTTGGCATTGTCTTGGAATACTGGAACCACTGAGTCAATAGCTGTTCCAAGTTCTTTTTCTTGATCAGGAATAGCATCTATAACTGGTGGCGTAGTATCATTAACCTTTAACAAAAATTGAGTAATCGTTAAATTGTTGCTTGGATCTGTCGCTTTAACTTTAATAGGATACACACCAGGGTTTTCTGGGATACCATCTATGACTTTTGCTAAAGGATTATATGAAACACCAGTTGGCGCGCCTTCGATTTCAACAGTCGCTGTTGGGTCGTTGGTTACGACTGGAATTGGTTGCATCGCTACATCTTCATTAACAGTCGTATGTTTAATTGGTGTGATTGTAGGTGCTGTCGTATCTGCAATCGTGATTTTGAAAGGTTCTTCTGAGATGTTTCCACTTGCATCTGTGACTTTAACTTTTACATTAAACTCCCCTACGCTCGTTGGAGTACCACTAATTTCATTTGTTTGATTGTTGTACGTTACACCTGGCGGTAAATCCTCTACAGTAACTGCATTAGGACCTTTACCGTTATCCGTAAATACTGGCGTAATCGTCTCAATTGGACTACCAAACTCTTTTTGTTGATCTGGTATTTCCGTAATAGATGGCGGAGTTGTATCAACAACTGTTAAGACAAATGGTTTCGTACTTTCGTTACCTTGTGAATCTGTAGCACGAACGATAACTGGATAATCACCCGGTGTTTCAGGAGTACCCTCAATCACTTTTGTAGTATGATTGTATGTTACGCCTTGTGGCAAGCTTTCCGCGACAATTTGAGCTGTAGGATCGTCTACAACAACCGGTATAGCTGTTATTGGTTGATCTTCAGTAACCCTTTGATCTCCAATTTCATCTATTACAGGCGCAATTGTATCTTCGATCGTAATTTTGAATGTTACGAGATTTGCTTCATTTTGACTAGGGTCCGTAACGCGAACTGTAACGTCGTATTCACCAACGCTTGTAGCGGTACCGCTAATTGTATTTGTCTGACGATCATAAGTTACACCAGGAGGCAAACCTTCGACAGTAATCGTATTCGGACCTTTATCATTATCTATTACAAATGGTGTAACGCTATCTATCGGTGTACCGAATTCTTTATGTTGGTTTCCGATTGGCGTCACATTCGGTGCCGAAGTATCTCGAACGCTTAAGACAAAGCTTTCTTGACTTTCGTTACCACTTGGGTCTGTAACTTTTACTGTGATATTATATTCATCTTTATCATCAGCTGATCCGCTTATCGTATTAGAGCTTTGATCGTACTCTACGCCTGATGGCAGACCTTCCACCGTCACATCGTTAGGACCTGGACCATTATCTGTGAAAGCAGGTGTAATAACATTGATTGGTGTACCGAGCTCGTTCACTTGATCAGGAATTTCGCTAATAGATGGTGCAGTCGTATCTGCCACATTAATCGTGAATGTCTTTTCAGCAGCGTTACCTGATGCATCAGTAGCGTGAACGGTAACTTGATATGCACCAGTTTCTGTTGGTGTACCACTAATTGTATGGGATGTAGCATCATACGTAACACCATTTGGTAGATCGTTAACAGTGATGACGTTTGGACCTGGGCCATTATCTGTAACAACTGGAACAACAGATGTCATAGGAGAACCAAGCTCTACGTTTTGGTCAGGTATGTCATCAATCGTTGCTGGTGTTGTGTCCGCTACAATTAAGTTAAATGGTTCTTCAGTTTCATTACCACTAGGGTCTGTCGCTTTGACAACTACAGGGTAAGTACCAGGGTTTGGCGTCGAACCTTCTATCACTTTCGTATTCGGATTGTATGAAATACCCTGTGGTAAGCCTTCAACAACGATATTTGCAGTTGAATCATCAACCTGCACTGAAATCGGTGAAATATCTTGATCTTCATTAACATTTTGATCGTCAATTGCTGTTATCATAGGTGCAATTGTATCTGTGACCGTAATTTTAAACGTTACAGGTGCAGATTCGTTACCGCTTGGATCTGTTGCTTTTAAAGTAATGTCATATTCGCCCACATCACGAGGCGTACCATTAATCGCATTTGTAGTCGCATCATACGTAACACCTTGTGGTAAGCCTTCAACTGAAACAACGTTAGGACCAGCTCCATTGTCTTGAACGACAGGTACAATTGGGTTAATCGCTGTACCTAGTTCGTTAGGGACGTCTGGAATCGGTGAGATTGTCGGAGGCGTTGTATCCGTTACATTTAATGTGAATCGTTCTTCTGTTTCATTGCCATTAGGGTCAGTTGCTTTTACAACAATCGGATATGTTCCTGGATTTTCAGGTGTGCCTTCAATGACTTTTGCACTAGAATTATAACTTAACCCTTGAGGTAAACTTTCAACTACGACATTCGCTGATAGATCATCCACTTGAATTGGAATTGATTGAATCGCCACATCTTCTGGTACGGTCACATCATTTATTTCATTAATCGTTGGTGCAATTGTATCAGCGACATTGAGCGTAAAGCTAACTGGCGTAGCTCCATTACCTTCTGGGTCAGTTGAGTTAACGCTAACGTTAAAAGTTCCAACTTCTGTTGGTGTACCTGAAATCACACCTGTTTGGTTATCAAAGGCCACGCCTTGTGGTAAGCCATCAACAGTGTTAGTAAAAGGTCCTGTGCTATTATCAGTAACTTGGATATTTACTGGTGTTATCGCACTTCCAAACTCAATATCTTGATTGTTAATTGGTGCAATAACTGGTGGCGTCGTATCTTCAACAAGTAATGAAAATGTCTCATTAGCTACATTTTGACTAGGGTCAGTTACAGTGATTGAAATACTATAATTATTAGGTGTTGTAGTTGCCCCACTAATCGTTAAGGTATTTGAATCATAAGTGACGCCGTCTGGTAAACCTGTCACTACGATATTAAAAGGCCCTGAACTATTATCACTTATGATTGGTGTTACAGGTGTCATCGCATTACCTAGCTCAAAAACTTGATTATCAATGTCTCTAATGGAAGGTGCTGTTCTATCCGTCATAGTAATTTTAAATGGCGCTTCAACCCGATTACCACCTGCGTCCGTCGCGACCACTGTAACGTTAAAATCGCCTGTCTGAGTCGGAGTACCTGTGATTTGATTCGTATTCGCATCAAAATTAACACCATCTGGAAGTCCATTGACTTCTATTCGATTAGGTCCTGGACCATTATCTGTTACAACGACATTAATTGGGTTAATCGCGTTACCTAATTCTCTTTTAACGTTTCTAATTGGAGTTATTATAGGATTAGTAACATCATTAACAGTTAAATTAAATGTTTCTTCAGATTCAAGTCCATTAACACCTGTTGCTCGAATTGTAACGGCATATGTCCCAGGTGTATCAGGCGTTCCCGATATTTCTTTAGAAGTGGCATTGAAATTAACGCCATTAGGCAAACCTTCTACGACGTAAGTAGCTTGTGCATCATCTGACTCAACTTGAATCGGAGTCATAGCAACATCTTCGTTCGTTTGTTTATCGTCAATTGCCGTGAATAAAGGGCCACGTGGTGGATGTACCGTTATTGTAAAGCGTTCTTCAGCTGCATTACCACTCGCATCTGTTACAGTGATGAGTCCTTCATAAACACCAGGTGCAGTCGGTGTACCACTAATTTCTTTAGTAGCTGCATTATATGTAACACCATCTGGCAAACTTGATACGTTAATAACTGGTATTTGAGGATCATTATCTGTATAACCTACTGTAATAGGAGATATCGCATTACCTACAATAAGTGCTTGATCTTGAACTGGTGTGATTTCAGGTGCTATAGTATCTCCAACAGTGATATGAAATGTAGATGTAGTTGTGTTGTTTGCAACATCTGTAGCTACAACTGTTACAGGGAAACGACCTACTTGGTTCGGTGTACCACTAATCGTATTTGTACTAGCATCAAATATGAGACCATTAGGTAAGTGCGTGCTTGAACTTAACGATCCTGTAACTGTACGGTGCGCATCTGTATCATTTATATCGATAGAAACAGGCGTAATTTGAGTACCTGCTTCAAATGACTGATCAGATACGTTATTGATAACAGGTGCTTTTGAATCAATATAGAGCATCTTGTCGCTACCGTATTCATAACCTAATTCATTGTCATCGTAAATTCGAGTAGTTAATTCTGGATGGTTCTCTGGTCGAATTACACCACTGTGTAATGGCAATAACTTAGAATTACTTTTTATCGCAACCTCACCTTGAACGTTTTCATTTACAACAAACGTCACATTAGTAGTATAACTATTACCAGGTTCTAAACGCTCATTATTTACGAACGTTAACGTATGGTTTGCTCTATCAAAGACGGGATTAAGCTTAGAGTTATTAACAGTCAAGAAAGACAATTCTTCAGGTACTTTAATAACAGTTTTGTTTTTAGTAAGCGTCACAGCACCTACATTAGTATGCGTGATTTGATAATCAAGTCGATCGCCTCTATTGTAGATATGGTTCTCTCCATAAGCCGAATTACCATTATGCAATATGTTCGTATCAGTTTTAAGAGCAGGTGCTAATCTGATCTCTACATCATCTAACAAATAACCTTCAGCCTCAGCAGTAGCAAAATGTGTACTTTTTGCTCCAGCTTCAAAACGAACTCTAATACGGTTTACATTATCAGGTATTCTTATAAAAGTGCCATCCCACGTCCAACCTGTATAACCACCTGAACGTTCAAAGCTATGAATGACATTACTAAGATTGTTAGCATCAAGGATTTCAGCTTTGAGGGACTCCGACCCAACGTATCCGTTACCACCACTATTTACCCCTGCAAAATGATATTTAAAATAAATAAGCGAACTAGGAACAACTTCGAATTCTTTATAAATCGCATTGCCTTTGGTTTTCAATTCAACATAACGACGATTTTCGTGATTAACTTTAGCTAAACCTATGAGTACGTTTCTTGCATTACCAACAGGACGAATTGGATTGTGATTAGGATCCTCATAAAGCTTTGAATCAGTAAGTTGATCATGACCTACCAAATCAGAAGTTGCAGTCCCAACTTCAACAACCCTAAATGTTCGGTTTGAATCTTCAGTACGCCATCCTTCAAATTCATTAGTCTCAAGCTCTTTCCAATTATGAGTTACATTACCTTTGTTTGTGGAAGTACTAGTACCTGTTTGAGTCTGAGGTACCGTTTTAGTATGCGCTACAGCGTTCGTAAAATCCCCATTTTCAAAAGAGTTATCAGCGCCTGGAGTAATAATACCGTTTTGCGGGTTAGTTAAATAACCTGCTTCAGATGGATTTCTTGGACCTTCATAATTGGTAGCTGCTGTATTCGAGTTAGGCGCACTTGCAGTCGCAGCTGTATTACTTGTACTTGATGTATTTGTCGTTGCGGCTGGCGTAGATGCATTTGTTGTCGTAGGACTACTTGGACTTGATGCCGTAGCAGTAGGTGAACCTTGATTATTACTTGCTGGTTGAGACGCAGCTGGATTAGGTGATGTAGATGAAGGGTTCGACGCCGTAGACGTACTTGCTTCAGCTTCATTGACACCGGCTAGAAATAACAGAGCCCCTAACACTACAGAAGTGGTACCAATCTTATACTTACGTATTGAGAATATTTCTTTTTTTAACTTCATTGTTACACCTCATTGTTGTTTAATCTTAATTACTTTCGTAATTATTGGTGCGTTCTATCTTTACATATCCAGAGATGACTCATGCCGAATAACTTATCTAGAACACTTCCACTCGATTATATAACAACAAATCAATTTAATAAATTTTTTTCTTAATTTTGCAACGTTAAGTTTTCGTATTCATATAAACCGATTATCAACTAACACTAATAACTAAAACATATAATCATTATAAAATTTCAAGATAAATAAGAACGCAAAAAAGCCTAAAGCGAAGATTCTCTTCGACTTTAGGCTTTTAAAAATTAGTAATTATTTGAATTAGTGAATATAGTTATAAGCACCAGTATTTGATACGTTACGGTAGCTCTTAACACCTACACCATTCCAGTTCATTTCTGAAACTTGGATAGATCCATCCGCATTAATTGCTTCTACAACACCAACGTGACCATAAGCACCATTACCACTTTGGAAGATAGCGCCTACACTTGGTGTATTGTTAACAGTGTAACCATTAGAACGTGCTGCACTCGCCCAGTTATTAGCATTGCCCCATAAAGAACCAACGCCTTTACCTAATTGTTGACGACGTTCAAATGCATAGTACGTACATTGACCCCAGTTATATAAATTACTTCCTGAAAATGATTGTGGAGCAGTGTATGTTTGACTTGCAGGTTGGCTATAAGATTGTGTTTGATTGTAACTTACATGTGATACTGATGGCGCATTAGTTGGCGCAGCAACTTGATAGTCACCATTGTAGTTAACTTCATTAGTAGCTACAGGTACGTAAGCTTCGTTTTTAACTTCTTGATTTTGAGCATACGTATTAGCTTGAACTTGTACGTTCTCAACGTTTGAAGTAGAAACTTCATTATAAGTTGTTTCATAATTTGGCGTTACAGGTGTAGCAAGTTGATTAATATGTTGTGCACCTTTTTCAGATACTGCTAATAATTCTCCAGGATAAATTGTTGTATCGTTTAATTGGTTCCATTCAAGTAGCGTTTGAACAGAAACGTTATATGTTTGGCTGATCTTTTGTAATGAATCGCCTTCTTTAACGATTACGATATCTTGATCAGGTACCGCGATTGTAGCGTTTTTCTCTATGTATGTACCATTTAATTGATTTAATGCTTGAATTTCATCTGATGTAGTGGCAAATAAGTTAGCAATTTCGTCTAATTGCATATCTTGATTAGTAGTAAATTGTTGAGCTGCGTCCGCTTCGTTTGCAATAAATGTTGATAGTGCTGTAGTTGCGATTGCTGAGTAAATAACCTTTTTCATATTGAAATCCTCCTGATAACATTTACTTTTTTTCGACAAGACAAAGTATAGCATAATGAATTGTACAATTTATTAATGTAATACACATGTAATATAAACGTCATTAGATGGTACAATATTTATAAAATAGTGGTTATATGAAATAATATATGTAATATACCTAAATATATTTTCTCATTAAAAAAGCAACTGACCTAACGAAAGTGTTTACTTTCGCTATTTCAGTTGCTTAAGTTAATTCTCATATCTTATAACGTTGTTTCCTCGTCCTCTTGGCCAAGGTCCATTTGGCTTCTTAAATAAGCATTAATAAACGGACCAATATCACCGTCCATCACTTTAGACGTATTACCCGTTTCTTCATTCGTACGGTGATCCTTAACCATTGAATAAGGATGGAACACATAAGAACGGATTTGGCTACCCCATCCTATTTCTTTTTGTTCACCTCTAATAGCTGCTAATTCACTTTCTTGACGTTCGATTTCTTGTTGATATAACTTAGATTTCAACATTTTCATAGCAGCTTCACGATTTTTAATTTGGGAACGCTCATTTTGGTTATTTACAACAATACCTGATGGATGGTGTGTAATACGGATTGCTGACTCTGTTTTATTAATGTGCTGTCCGCCTGCACCAGAAGCTCTGAACGTATCTACCGTAATGTCATCTGGATTGATATCGATTTCAATTTCATCATTATTAAATTCAGGTATCACATCACATGAAGCAAATGACGTATGACGACGACCTGAGGAATCGAATGGCGAAATACGCACAAGGCGATGGACACCTTTTTCGGCTTTAAGGTAACCGTATGCATTATGTCCTTTGATAATCATTGTGACACTTTTAACGCCCGCTTCATCACCTGGTAAGTAATCTGTGACTTCTACCTTAAATCCAGCATCCTCAGCATATCTTTGGTACATACGAAGTAACATACTTGTCCAGTCCTGTGATTCAGTACCGCCTGCACCAGGATGCAATTCTAAAATCGCGTTATTCGCATCATGTTCACCATTTAATAACAATTGAAGTTCAAAATCATCTATTTTGTCATCTAAAGCGACTACTGATTCTTCTAAATCATCTTTCATATCTTCATCATATTCTTCTTGAAGCAATTCATAAGTCGCATCTAAATCTTCAATTTCATTATTTAAATCATGATACGCATTTACAACAGACTTTAACGCATTATTTTTATCAATGATTTCTTGAGCTTTTTGTTGGTTATCCCAAAAGTCAGGCTCAGCCATCATTTCTTCATATTCTTCTATATTTGTCTCTTTGTTTTCTAAGTCAAAGAGACCCCCTTAATTTTTCAAGTTGATTGCTATGTTTATCGATATTACGTTTAATTTCGGATAATTCCATAAAATCGCTCCTTTATAACTAACATACTTTTTAATAGTAAAAAAAGGGCAGCGCAAATGTCAAGTTAACATTTGCATACTGCCCTTTTAACGCATTATTGACCATGACAGTTCTTATATTTCTTACCACTACCACAAGGACATGGTTCATTACGGCCAACATCTTCATCTTTAACAAATGGCTTAGATTTTACTTTCTCTTTACCATCTTCGCTTGATAAATGTTTACCTTCGCCTAGGTCTTCATTTTTCTCACGTTTTACATCATCTTCTACAGTGACTACTGATTTTAAGATATATTTCGTTACGTCTTCTTCAATACCTTGCATCATGCTATCAAATAAGTTGTGACCTTCGTTTTGATAGTCACGAAGCGGATTTTGTTGACCATAAGAACGTAAATGGATACCTTGACGTAATTGATCCATTGTATCAATGTGATCTGTCCATCTTGCATCAATAGAACGTAGTAAAATCATACGTTCGAATTCTTCCATACGTTCGTCAACATTTTCTTTTTGGTGCTGATAGGCCTTTTCAACTTTAGCCCACACAATATCAAAGATATCTTCGCTGTCACGACCTTTGATCTCATCAACTGTTAAATCACCTTCACTTAGGAAGATGTCATTCACGTAGTTGATAAATGGTTCGTAATCTTGGCTATCGTCGTCATCGTTAATGTAATAACGGATGGCTCTATCAAGCGTTGAACGCATCATAGTGTCAACTAAATCAGAGCTTGAAGGCTCATCTATAATACGGTTACGTTCTGCATAAATAATTTCACGTTGCTTACGTAAAACTTCGTCGTATTCAAGAATACGTTTACGTGCGTCAAAGTTGTTACCTTCAACACGTTTTTGAGCAGATTCTACTGCACGAGATACCATTTTAGATTCGATTGGTGTTGAATCGTCCATACCAAGACGGTTCATCATCGTTTGCATACGATCTGATCCGAAGCGAACCATTAACTCATCTTGTAAAGATAAGTAGAAACGACTGTCACCTTTATCACCTTGACGACCAGAACGACCACGTAGCTGATCATCGATACGACGTGATTCGTGACGCTCAGTACCGATTACAGCAAGACCGCCTAAATCTTCTACGCCTTCACCAAGTTTAATGTCGGTTCCACGACCGGCCATGTTTGTCGCGATTGTAACGGCACCTTTTTGACCCGCATTCATGATAATTTCCGCTTCATGTTCGTGGTTCTTAGCGTTTAAGACATTATGTCTAACGCCACGTCGTTTTAAAAGGTTTGAAATGTATTCACTTGTTTCAACCGCTACAGTACCTAGAAGTACGGGCTGACCTTTACGATACTTTTCAATAACTTCTTCAACAACTGCATCAAACTTACCTTTTTGACTCACATAAATTTTATCTGAGTTATCGATACGTTGAACAGGACGGTTCGTTGGAATTTGTGTAACCGTCATATTATAAATATTACGGAACTCTTCTTCTTCCGTCTTCGCAGTACCTGTCATACCAGCTAGTTTATTGTACATTCTGAAGTAGTTTTGGAATGTAATCGAAGCCATCGTTTTAGATTCATTTTGAATTTGAACGCCTTCTTTAGCTTCAATTGCTTGGTGTAACCCTTCTGAAAAGCGTCGACCTGGCATTGTACGACCAGTGAATTGGTCTACGATTAAAACTTCACCTTGATGAATCATATAGTCAACGTCACGTTGCATTGTGTAATGTGCACGTAAAGCAAGACTGATATGGTGAATGATATCAACATGTTTCACGTCGTATAAGTTATCGATTTTAAACATGTTTTCTGCTTTATCGATACCTTGTTCAGTTAACTGAACAGATTTCGTCTTTTCATCATAGTGATAGTCATCGTCTTTTTTAAGCATTTTAACGAATACGTTCGCTTGCGTATAAAGTGTTGTCGATTTTTCAGCTTCACCTGAAATAATTAATGGTGTACGCGCTTCGTCGATTAAGATAGAGTCAACCTCATCAATGATGGCAAAGTGAAGCGGTCTCATAACACGGTCTTCTTTATAATTCACCATGTTGTCACGTAAGTAATCGAAACCTAACTCGTTGTTCGTACTATACGTGATGTCTTGATTATAAGCTTCTCTTTTTTCAGTTGTGTTTAAACTATTAAGGTTAAGCCCAACTGTTAAGCCTAAGAAGTTATAAAGTTCAGCCATCTCTTCACTTTGAACACTAGATAAGTATTCATTGACCGTGATAACGTGAACACCACGTCCAGCTAATGCGTTTAAGTATACAGGCATAGTAGCTGTTAACGTTTTACCTTCACCCGTTCTCATCTCAGCAATATCACCTTTATGAATGGCAATACCACCCATAACTTGTACGCGATATGGTGACATATTAAATACACGTTTAGCACCTTCACGTACTAACGCAAATGCTTCCGGTAAGATTCGATCTAATTCTTTATCTTGTTTTGAAACACTTTCAATCGCTTGAATTTTGTCTTGGAATTCTCTTGTTTTATTTCTAATATCGTCATCTGACAAGCGCTCGATTTCTGGTTCTAAGTCGAGTACTTTATCAGCTAGTTTACCGAGGCGTTTTATTTCTCTATTATTGCCGTCAACAATTTTCGATAAAAAACCCATTCTGTTCGCTCCTTTTTAGCATAAAAACTGTTTGGCTTACAACAAATCATCATATCATATATTTTATTTACGATGCGTTTCGTTCGATTTAATTGATATAAATGAGATGATTTCTTCACACTATATTAGTGTAAGTCATATTGTTCATTAATTCTAATATATCACCTTAACGTGAATTTAGTGTTAATTTTCCCCACCTTGAAAAGCCCTTTAGATACAAAATGAGACTGAAACAAAGTCGATTGCTTCAGTCTCATAAATTATAATTTAAGTGTTATGATTTAGTTTGAATTAAACCATACTTTCCATCTTTACGTTTATAAACAATACTTGTTCCTTCAGTATCTCTGTCATTAAATACAAAGAAATCATGACCTAACAAATTCATTTGAAGAACTGCTTCTTCAGAATCCATCGGTTTTAATGCAAATTCTTTAGATTTAATTATCTCGATATCTGGTTCATTTTGTTGTTCTTCTTCAGTTGTATTCTCAACAACAGGTGTGAATAAATCTTCTTTGTTACCTTTAGCACGATGCTTGCGGTTTACTTTAGTTTTATATTTACGAACTTGTCTTTCAAGCTTATTATTAATTAAATCAATACCCGCATATAAATCATCGTGTCGTTCTTCTGCACGAAGCGTTACATTTTTTAACGGAATTGTTACTTCAATTTTAGTACTAGAGTTTTGATACGTTTTAACTTTCACGTGCGCTGTCACGTTTGGCACGTTTGTAAAGTAACGTTCTAACTTGCCAACTTTCTCCTCGATATAATTTCTGATGGCATCTGTAATAGTGAGGTTGTCGCCATGAATTTCAAATTTAATCATAGTGATCTACTCCTTTCAACCTCTATTTTTTATTTTTTTATTCTATTCCTTACTTATATTTTACCACTTTTCTAAGACCGTGCAAACGTTAACACTCTGATTTTTCTAACTTTTCTAAAAAATAATAATTCCGCTGCATGGTGCACGGTTAGCCCTGTTGTATAAATATCATCTATGAGTAAAATCTCTTTATTTTCAAGGTCATAACCCCTATCAACCAAAAGGAATGGGTTGTCACTTTTCGCACGCTCTCTTTTAGTTAAATTGGATTGTTTCGCTCTGACTTTAGCCTCTAAAATGGGATGAAATGGTATCTGCTTCGCTTTAAGTATTTCACCAATATGATCAAAACGTCTCATTAATTTCTTTTCATGCGGTGACGGAATCGGTACAAGATAATCATAGCGCCCTAATTGAGGCATAATCTCCGCAAACACGTGACTTAAAGCAATATCAAGGTGAAATTTATACTGAACGATAGTACTTTTCATAAGCCCTTGATAATCAGCAACTGTCACGACTTGATCGACCAATCGAAACCGTTGTTCTAGCCACTTACAATCTAAGCACACAGCTTCATTAGGACCAAGTTTCTTCAAACATCGCGCGCACCGCTTCACCGACTCAAACTGTTTAATTTGAGTTAAACACTTTTCACATATGACGTCAGGTTTTTTATAGAAATTATTAATTGTTAAAGGTGCGTGTATCACTTCAAAGCAAATTAAACATCTACGCATCTATCCAACCTCTTTCGATACCTAAGCGATTCATCGACTTAATCATGCGTGAAGCTTTCAACATACTTAAACTGATCCCCTCATGTAGGAAAAGCACTAAGCCAGTAGGCATTTCTTTCTTACGCCCTACGCGTCCCGCAATTTGAACGAGCGCATTAGCTTGAAACAAATGGCTATCAACTACGATGACGTCTAAGCTAGCCATCGTAAACCCGCGTTCTAATATTGTTGTTGTAAATACCACTGAGTGTTCACCCCGTCTTAAGGCTTCTACTTTGTCATGTCTGAGTGCATCTTCACTAAAGACAGTAATTAACCCTTTGATGTGCGGTTTATAATGTACATAAGTATCTTCCATACGACGAATATGATTAAAGAATACGAGCGTATAGCGATTCTTACGTACTTGTTCCTTTAAAATGTGTAATAGTTTAGATTGACACTTAGACGTATTGAGCTTGAAATATTGATATTGAGGTACCGGTAATCGTTTACGATGGAACCTTGCTGGCAAGGTGATAATTTGATTATTTTTAAATGAACGCAATAATTTTTTAGGTGGTGTCGCTGTCATTAAGAGGTGCGAATGTGTGGCCTTTGAAGCGTAAATGAGACTTTGTTGAAGCGACTTATCCATAGATAAAGGGAACGCATCCACTTCATCGACAAAAATGACGTCAAAGTGTGACTTGAAACGAAATAACTGATGGATGGTTGATATGACAAAGTGCCCATTAAACACTTGTTTGTGACCTTGATAAAGCACGTCAATTTGCTCATTTTTAAAAGCTTCTTTAATTCGTAACGCTACCTCAATCACAACGTCTACACGAGGTGAGACGACTGCTACATTCAACCCTAGTTGTCGTGCATACTTAATACCTTCAAATATCATCTCAGTCTTGCCTGCACCCGTAACGGCATATAATAAGAGACTCTCCATAGATGCGATGGCCTTTACGATTTGAGCACTCGCATAACTTTGTTGTTCTGATAAATTAAATGGTAGATGGTATGCGCCATCTGTCGCGGCCTGCTCCGACTTTATATAAAACACGTCTTGATCAGATTCCATCTTGCCAAGTTGAATACAATTTCGGCAATAAGTAACGCTTTCTTCGTTAAGATAAGGTTGATATGTATAAAAATGATGTGACTGTGTTGAATGACATTGTGCACATCTATAATGACCGTCGCTTAAACGAACGCCTCTGACCGTTTGTTCAATTACTTCATTTGTTAAAATATGGTGATCCTTCACTAGTCTGCCGTAATATTTAATACGCCTCACCTCTATATCCCTTCATACATATATACGGATTGGCTTAATCAATTACTCTTACAAACAAAAAAGATTTGAAAATGAGCACGTCATCTCCAAATCTTCATCATTATTTACATCTTAATTTTACGACCTATGTATCCAACACCGATGCCGCCTGGCCCTAAGTGAGAAGCAACTACTGGCCCGAATTCTGAGAAGAGTACATCATAATCTGGAAACTCTTTTTTCATAGATTCATAAACTTCGTTACTTTCATCGACCTTATCGCCACCGATTACCAATAGCGTTTTATCTTCGGCATCTTTAATCTCTTCAGCCGCTTTACGCACCATCATTTTAAGTGCACGCTTTTTCGTACGTACCTTTTCATTAGGTACGATTTTACCATCCTCAAAGCAAAGTAGTGGCTTCATTTTTAAAAGTGTTCCAATCCAAGCTTGAGCATTTGAAATTCGGCCACTCTTTTGAAGGTATTTAAGGTCATCTACCACAATGTAAGCGCCAGTTTCTTCACGCATGCTTTCAAGTTCTTTTAAAATAGCATCCAGTTCTAAGCCTTGTTCGATGAGCTCGATGGCTTTTAAAACAAACACGCCTTCAGCAAACGCAGCAATCTTAGTATCAAATACATGAATGTTGATACCTTCGATCATGTCGTTTACTTGCATAGCTGTTTGAACGGTACCGCTAATGCCACTTGATAGATGAATCGAAATAACGTCTGTATAACCTTCGTCTTTAAGTTTTTCATACATATCGACAAGTGTTCCAATAGCAGGCTGACTCGTTCTAGGTGCAGTTTTAATATCTTTAAGCTTGTCGTAACACTGTTCTTTAGAAATTTCGACGAATTCTTTATAGCTTTCATTATCGTTTAACGTCACATATAAATGTGCAATCGGTATATGATACTTTTCAATTAAATCTTGTGGGATATAACTTGTAGAATCTGTCAGTACAGCGACTTTCATATCTCATCCTCCTAGCTCATATAAATATATCATACCTTATATTATATATAATGATAATCGTTTTGAATATTTAAATCTGTTATTTTGATGTGTATAATATAGTTAATACGAAGACAAAGGATGAACATTATGAAAGATGATGTGATCACAATCAAATCTGAACATCAGTTTGAGACAGTCATCAATAAATCGCGTTTTATCTGTTATATCAAACCCGTTCAAACTGAGGATGACGCCAAGGCTTTTATTCAATCCATTAAGAAAAAGCACCATGAGGCCACGCACAACTGCTCGTGCTACACAATTGGTGATACGATGAATATTCAAAAGGCTAATGACGACGGCGAACCAAGCGGGACTGCAGGCGTTCCAATGCTTGAAGTTTTAAAGAAGAATGATATTCATAATACTGTAGCGGTCGTGACAAGATACTTTGGCGGTATTAAACTCGGCGGTGGCGGCTTAATTCGTGCTTATAGTGGCGCAGTACGTAATGCAGTGAATGATATTGGCCTCGTTGTGCTTAAAAACGCGATACCTATGACTGTAACTGTTAGCTATGATTTAACTGGTAAGTTAGAACATGAAATTCAATCTACGACTTTCATGTTAAAAGACACGACTTACACGGATAAGGTAAGTTACGATATTGATGTCATTGAGACTGAACGCGATGACTTTATTGACTTCTTAAATCGACACACTCAAAGCAACTATGAACTACATGAAGGTGACGTTACGCGCTTACCGTTCGATTTAGAAAAATAGACATAAATTAAATTCGGTTGATTTTTATGTAGCTTGTAATTTAATTTCCTTTAACAGCATGCTTTCCTGGGACGTGGCTGGAGCCTGTAGTCTCCAGACTCACGCTACTCCCCTAGGAGTCAGCTGTTAGGAATTATTACATATCTAAAAAAATGGTTGATTTGAAGAATTAGCAGTACGCAGAGACCAAAGGAATTTCAAGCGTGATAGTATATTAGTGACGTCTTTTTAATTAAACTGTCCAATAACCAAGAAAGCTATGTAAAATTTAAGTTCTTACCAACCGAATTTCTTAGGCATAAATTAAAACACTTCTTAAAAGCCATGATTTACTAACTTTTAGGAAGTGTTTATTTTTGAGTTTTCTTTGAAATTAATTTTAATAAAGGCTTATAATTATCGTCAATTAACCCAGTAAATTCAACAATGAGCTCTATTGTAATAATGATGAGGATGAACATCATTAAGACACCCCAAGGTTGAGATAAATACAAGATAATACTTGCAATACTAAATAAAATCGCGATTGAATAGATTAAGATAACCGTTTGGCGATGTGAGTAACCCAAATCAAGTAACCTATGATGTAAATGCGATTTATCCGCTTGCATAATACTTTGACCTTTCTTAACACGACGTACCATAGCAAACAATGTGTCGATAAAAGGCACAGCAAGAATAACTACTGGGAAGAATAATGAAATTAACGTTATGTTTTTAAAACCTAACAATGACACAAATCCGATAATATAACCAATCAACAATGCACCACTATCACCTAAAAATATTTTAGCTGGGTGGAAATTAAAGCATAAAAATCCTAGTAATGAACCTAATAAAACACTGCATATCATCATGATAAATATGTTGACTTGTAGAATCGCGATAAAACCTATCGTGATAAGTGCAATCGCTGATACGCCTGCTGCTAAACCATCTAAACCATCTATGAGATTGATTGCATTTGAAATTGCGACAATCCAAAAAATTGTAAACGGAATACTAAAATATCCAAAATGAATTGTTGGGCCTATCGGTAATGAAATAAAATCGATCGTGATGCCATAGTACACGACCACTAAAGCAACGAGTATTTGACCAATCAATTTTATAATTGGTTTCAAATCAAATAAATCATCGATTAAACCTAATAAGTATATTAAAACACTACCAATAACCAGAGGTTTTATTTCTTCTTCTACAGGATGTGCGAACCAAATACCAATTAAAAAGGCGAGTAATATAACAGTACCGCCTAGCATTGAGATTGGCTCAGTATGTACCTTTCGAATATTCGGTCTATCTAAAATATTCATCTTTTTTGAAAAGATTATAATGATTGGTGTCAATATTAAACTGACGATCATTGAGAGGACGATTAGTTTTAAAGTTAGCATCAGTTCACCTACACTCGTTCTCAAAATTTAAGCCTATCTATAGAATATATATTAAATGCATTTAACACACATTTTCATATAGATATTATACCATTTCATTACATGTTTTAAAATTCTAACCTAAAATAAAAAAATAATTTCTCGCGATAGGATGACAAATTGTAAGATTTCACTTACAATAACTAAGTGCTTAGAAAAGGAGTCGAAGTAATATGATTCAAGCTATCATTTATAATATTTCAGTTACCGTAGCAGGCATTTACTTATTTCATCGACTAGAATACTCAGAAAGTAGTCATATCCGCTTCTCTAAAAGCTATACTACTTTATTACTTACAGTTGTCGCATTATTACTAGCGTCATACCCGATCGACATACCACCATATGTCATCCATCTTACATTCGTTCCTTTACTATTTTTAGGTCGCTATACGAACTTTTTCTATACGATGTTATCAGCAATCATCATCGTTTTAGCCGACACGTTGATATTTGATAATACGATTGCGCATGGCATTACCATTTTAATCATTGCATTGATATCAAGTATTATTGGTCCATTTTTAAAACAAGGCCATATCGCTTCATTACAAATTCTAAATGGTTTAAGTATTGTCATTTTCGCTGGATTGATTTTATTCAACTCGCAATATGACTGGATCGAACTCTTATACTTAATCCCGCTTTCATTTGTATTAACGATTATTTCTTCAATTATATTTGTTGATATTTGGCGTTTCTTCTCGTTGATTCAACGTTATGAAAATGAGGACTCTGTGGATTACCTAACTGGTTTAGGAAACGTAAAATCTTTTGATAGACATCTAAACAAGTGTACGCAAGTAGCCGCTGAGAAAGACGAATCGCTAGGCTTGCTGCTTATAGATATAGATGGTTTCAAAGACGTAAATGACGCGTACACGCATTATGCTGGTGACGCAGTTCTTAAACAAATGTCTCAACTATTAATCAATTACGTACCAAAACAATTTAAAATATTTAGAAACGGTGGCGAAGAATTTTCAGTCGTTGTTCAAAACATTTCATTAGATGAAAGTGTTAAGCTCGCTGAAAGCATTCGCCGCGCTGTGGAAAAGTCAAGCTTCCACCTACCGTCTAAAGAAGTTATTAAATTATCTGTTTCAATTGGCGTAGGACATTTAACAAAAGACAACTATAAATCACAACGTAAGGTATTTAAAGATGCCGATGACATGTTACATGTAGCTAAAAACGAAGGCCGTAACAAAGTAATGTTTAATCCGATTGTTAAAATTTAATACAATTATATGAAAAGCTAGGGCACCACGAAACGTGTCCTAGCTTTCATTTTCAATAAAGAGAATTCAAACCAATCAATCCCACCTCACCCCCCGTTTCACCCTTCCTAGAAAATAATTACATTTACTTGAAAATATTTTAAAATCTATTGCAAGTTGCACGCCCTTTTTGTAAACTTCAAGTGTTCTATAAAAATAAATAAGGGGGTTTATTAAATGGCAGACGGTCTAACTATCATTGACGAAGATAAAGTCATCGATCTTGTCTTAATTGCAGGTCGTGTCTTACTTGAAAGTGGTGCTGAGACCTACCGTGTTGAAGATACAATGGGCAGGATTGCAAGTAACTACGGCTTATCTGATACATATAGCTTTGTGACGTCGACTGCAATTATCTTTTCACTAAACGACAGAACGAACACGCGGTTAGTTCGAGTGCGTGAACGTACTACAGATCTTGAGAAAATCGCGCTAACGAACAACATCTCACGTAAAATTGCGAACGACGAAATCACAATCGATGAAGCCAAATCAGAACTCATTCACTTACATCATGCCTCATTACAATATTCATTTTCAACCAAATTCTTTGCAGCAGCAATTGCATGTGGCTTCTTTTTATTCATGTTCGGTGGTAGTACCATTACCGATTTTATTATTGCCATTATAGCCGGAGCTGGTGCCTTCTTAACATTTGATATTGTACAACGATATATTCAAATTAAATTCTTCTCAGAGTTCATAAGTGCAACCATCGTCATCAGTATCGCTGCACTATGTTCGAAACTTGGACTCGTCGAGAATCAAAATATTATAACCATCGCAGCAGTTATGCCCTTAGTCCCTGGTATCTTGATTACGAATGCTATCCGTGACTTAATGGCTGGTGAGTTATTAGCTGGTATGTCACGTGGTGTTGAAGCGGCTTTAACTGCATTTGCGATTGGTGCAGGCGTTGCGATTGTATTATTACTATTCTAATCTGTTTTATAAGGAGGTATACCTTTGCTCATATTATTTAAGTATGCCATACACTTTCTAGTGAGTTTCCTCGCTACAATATTATTCTCGATCATCTTTAATGCGCCGCGTCGCTTATTAATCGCTTGTGGTTTCGTAGGTGCTTTAAGTTGGGTGATTTACGTGATTACAGATGACCTTACTGCAAACAAAGTACTTGCAGCATTCTTAGGTAGTGTTATCTTAGGATTAACAAGTCACGTTATGAGTAGACAATATAAACGTCCCGTTATCATCTTCATCGTGCCAGGTATCATTCCTTTAGTACCAGGTGGTGCCGCATATGAAGCAACGAGACATTTAGTTTCAAACGAATACACAGACGCGGTCAATACGTTCTTAGAGGTTACGTTAACATCCGGAGCCATCGCTTTCGGTATCCTTTGTTCAGAAATCATTTACTACATTTATACGCGCTCTAAATTGCTTTTCGGCAAAGTTAAAGGTAAAGCGCACCGTGAAAGTTATCATATGAACGACCGTGTATAAGGAGACATTGACATGAAAGCACAAATTACTGATAGACTCATTCGCTACACTGAAATCAATACACAGTCTAATCCAGATTCAAATACGACCCCTTCATCAAAAGCCCAATGGGATCTCTTACATTTACTTCAACAAGAACTTAAAGATATGGGATTAGAAACAACGCTTGATGATAAAGGTTATTTATTTGCTACGTTAGAAAGTAATACAGACAAAGCGGTTCCAACGATTGGCTTCTTAGCACACGTCGACACATCTCCAGATTTCAAAGCTTCTGACGTTAAACCGCAAGTTGTTGAACAATTTGATGGTAACCCGATCACGCTTGGCAATAGTGATCTTCAACTGACTGTAGATCAATTTCCTGAATTAAAATCATTAATCGGTCACACGTTAGTTACGACAGATGGTACGACGTTACTCGGTGCTGATGATAAAGCGGGTATCGTTGAGATTATGGAAGCCATTCAATACTTAATCCAACATCCTGAAATTAAGCATGGTCGCATTCGTATCGGGTTTACACCTGATGAAGAAATCGGTAAAGGGCCGCACCATTTTGATGTAGACGCCTTTAATGCTGACTTCGCGTATACGATGGATGGTAGCTTACTTGGTGAACTGCAATTTGAAAGCTTTAATGCGGCTAGTGCTCAAGTAACGAGTCATGGCCTCAACGTCCATCCTGGTTCAGCAAAAGACACGATGATCAACGCACTTGAAGTAGCCCATCAGTTTCATGCGAAAGTGCCTAAAGATGCATCACCAGAATTTACAGATGGTTATGAAGGCTTTTATCACCTCATGTCGCTTCAAGGTAATGTAGAAAAAGCACAGTTATCTTACATTATCCGTGACCACGACAAACTCAAATTTGAAGATAAGAAGAAATTACTTAATGATATCGTTGAAGATTTAAATTTAAAATATGGCCGTAAAGTTTTAGAAATCAATATGGAAGATCAATACTATAATATGGCTGAAAAGATTAAACCATACCCTCATATTATCGATATTCCGAAACGTGTATTTGAACAAAGAGGAATTACACCAAATACAGATCCTATCAGAGGCGGAACAGATGGTTCTCAGTTATCTTACATGGGCTTACCAACACCAAACATTTTCACAGGTTGCGGTAATTTCCATGGACCTTATGAATACGCTTCAATAGACGTCATGAAAGAAGCTACAATGGTTATTGTAGGCATCGCAGAAGCCGCAACCCAGTACAACTTTGAATAAATGTTCCCTTTTAAAAAAAGACCTTATATCGCCTGATTGCGATATAAGGTCTTTTCATTATGAAATTGACGCTTGTAATAATTTCAATGATTGAATCGAATATTGTCTAAGTTGGATGCCTAATTGATAATTTGTGAACGTTGTAGGTGCGTCCATGAAGACATTAAACATACCTGTCACATCGCGTTCTGTAAACGCGTCAAACTTATTAGACGTACCGCATATCGCAACATTCGTCTTGTGATGCTTCTGGCATAATTCCGCAATCTTTAGTGATGTCGTTTCAAGAATCTGACTATCTTCATCAATGCCTTCACCAAAGATGACTAGGTCAGCTTGTTCAATTAATTGATCGAGATGTGTTATTTTATCTAAGATTGCATGACTTGTAGAAATCGTACCACCATAAATACCACTCAGTACTGCAGCGACACCACCGCCTGCACCGCCACGTTCTATCGGGCTCAATGTTAAATTTAGACTACTTTTAAGAATTTCATTGAGATACCATACTTTATTATCAACTTCTATAGCATCCTCTTTCGAAATCCCTTTATGCTCATATGTTTTCATTATCGCACTTTGTTTTCCATAATAATGACTATCGAAATCAGATACGATTTCAATGGTTGCTTGAGTTAATTTATCATTTAGATGTGATGTATCAATTCGTCTGACGAGATTAAGGTATCTTGGGCCTTTTGACAAATCAATCACATGACCATCATCATCATAAAATGTTGCGCCAAGCGCTTGTAAGAGACCTGCACCACCATCATAGCTATCAATGCCGCCTACTGAGATGATAAAGTGTTTCGCACCGTTCTCTAAAGCGTGTAGAATCACTTCACCTAATCCATAGCTTGAGCGATGTGTAACAGGATTCTCCCCTTTTAGAAACAGTTGACTTTCGATAACGGTATAGCCATCGTTTGTAATACCGTATTCAGTTTGCACGTGATTCATATCTGCATCATGTGTCTCTAATTTATATTTCGTCCCTGATTGCCATGAAAATACGGATGTAAGCAATTCGTTCTTACCATTGAATAAAGGGACTTGTACAATATCAGCTTCTTTAATCTGGCTTGCGACCGCTTCTTCAACATAGCGATTCGCCTCATAACTTGTTAAACTACCATAGAATTCATCCATAGCTACAAGTACTTTCATAATGTCACCTCATTATTTCATCTAACTTTATACTTCAATCACTCATCTTATTATACAACGTACCACGCCTAAATGAAATTCGGTTGATATAGTGTGGAGCGTGTTTGAGGTTTCATGGTCACGATATTCGCACTAGGTTAACTTATTCGACAAAAAAAGAGTTAGTAAATGAAGGGTATGTAATTCGACCTTCACCTTACTAACTCGTTAAGTTCAATATTTATTCTTCAGCTTTTGCTAGAGATGCAACGGTAACGTTATCGTGACTATCATGCCAAATAACTTCACCTTCTACAAAGTAAAAGCCTTGTGGCGTCTCGTGCTTCACACCAGTTTTTGACGCGATATAATCAGATAATTCGCGATCATCTTGAACAATCATATAATAGCCATCCATATCTCGTTCGTATAAAAACTTATTAAATTGATCGAGGGCATTTGCAGATATCGGGCAAGTTTCACTATGTTTTAATAAGAATACATATTTGTTATCTGTAATGATTTGCTCAAACTGGTCAATTGAAGTTAGCTTAATCGCCATCCCTTTTCACCTCTAAATAATGATCTTTTTCAAGATTAGTTAATTTATAGCTGTTCCAAATGTCTGTTCAATTTCTAAATCTTAACCCAATTATTTTATTATAGAAAACACTTATCAATGTAAATCATTATACACACTTTGGCATGGGTTGTTAACCACTATTTTTAACAAAATTAAGTGGAAAATGTGAACTTTAATTTCAATATCCCCTTTTATAAGGAGAAAATTTAACTCGAAAATCAAATATTTCGCTAATTTCATTCCCCTTTTCCTAAATAACAATCATTTCAATCATGTTTATTATCGCGACATAATGTGATATAGTAAATCATCATTATTTCAGGAATTTTAAAGGAGTCAATCATGTATTCAGCTATACAACCTTTTATCAGTAAGGATTCAAGTCAACAGAGTGTTTATATTGATGCATATGACGAAGTTCGAGATGTATTGATGAACCTACTTGATACGCCTGTTAAATCAACACAGCATATCGGTGGCACGAGGCATTTCCAATATCAAACCGAGCCGATTTTAGATGTATTGGTTGGTGTGGATAGTTTACACGACATCACTTCTCTCGATGAAAAGCGCTTGAACTATGTAGGATTCTATCGGCTACATCATAAATATCGCAAGAAAGTTGTGATGGCACGCTTTAATAATTTAATTGATTTGAAACAAGAAGTGCGTCTTCATATTATACAACGCGATACCGATCAATTTGAGCATTACCTATTTCTAGATGGGTTGTTAAGTGAGAATCCCGACGTTCAACACGAATTCGAAACATTTAAGTTAGGCTTGAAGCATAGAGACCTTGGTATAAGACAATACGAAATTCAAAAAGAGAAGTTCTTTTCAAAAATATTAAAAAAATATAGTTAGATTATAACCTTTACATTAAATTTATTTTATTGAAAATGAACCCATGTTATTTCACATCACTTTAGAATAGTTGCTATAATAAAGCTATCAAAACTTTTAGAAAGGATGTTTTTGTCTTGCATAACGACAACATCTTAAATGAATTAAAGCAAGTCATTCCGGAAGATATTATTAAAGTGGATGAACCACTCAAACGCTATACCTATACAGAAACTGGCGGCAAGGCCGACTTTTACATATCCCCATCTAAAATTGAAGACGTTCAAAGCGTTATGAAATATGCGTATAAACATGATATCCCCGTTACGTTTTTAGGTAATGGATCAAATATTATCATCCGTGAAGGTGGTATTCGCGGCATTGTACTAAGTTTACTTGAGCTAAACTACGTTGAAGTTTCAGACGCTTCAATTATCACGGGTAGTGGTCGTGCGATTATCGACGTTTCAAGACTTGCTCGCGACAATCATTTAACTGGACTTGAGTTCGCTTGCGGTATCCCTGGCTCTGTAGGTGGTGCTGTCTATATGAACGCTGGTGCATACGGCGGCGAAGTTAAAGACTGCATCGATTACGCTTTATGCGTTGATGATGAAGGTCATTTATTCAAGCTATCTAACGAAGATCTTAAATTAGGTTATCGTCAAAGTATCGTTCAGGAAAAGCACTACGTCGTTTTAGAGGCTGCATTCACGCTAGAACCTGGCGATTATGAAGAAATTAATGCGAAGATGGAAGACCTTACAGAACGCCGTGAAACAAAACAACCTTTAGAATACCCTTCATGCGGTAGTGTGTTCCAACGCCCACCAGGTCACTTCGCAGGTAAACTCATTCAAGATTCTGATTTACAAGGTCACCGTATTGGCGGCGTTGAAGTATCTAAGAAACATGCCGGCTTTATGGTTAACGTGGATAACGGTACAGCGACAGACTACGAAGACCTGATCCACCACGTTCAAGACGTTGTCAAAGAGAAATTCGACGTCGAACTGAAACGTGAAGTACGTATCATTGGCGAACATTTAGAACAATAGAAAGCAGGATTTTATGGTAAATGTCTACGGCAATACGGTTGATAATGAGACGCGTTGTATTCATTATCAATCCTACTTAGATATTATCGCGATTAAATTTAAATGTTGCGGTAAATATTACCCTTGTTATAAATGTCATAACGAGAACGAAAGTCATGCAACACGAAGATGGTCTAAAGAAGAATTCGACGAACGCGCGATTCTATGCGGCCATTGCGGATATGAACTCACAATAAATGAATATATGATGACTGAAACATGCCCCCATTGCAAAAGCCATTTCAATAATCGTTGTAAATACGATTACCACCACTACTTTAGAATGTAGTTTGACTTAGGCTATTAATTTTTTAGTTGGCGGGTTAAGTGTTTTAAAGATGAGGCTATGAAGCGCGTGCTTCATAGCTTCTTTTTTGAGATTGAAAACCTTGAGTTAAGGGGAGTATCGTGTGTTGTAGGTTTAATTGGCGGCAATGGTTATAATGAAAGTGAGTATTTAAGGATACAGCTTCTATCACAATTGCTTCATACATCAAATTATGATTAAATTTGAGTTGAATCACTTAATTACATGTTGGGGTTTATCAAGAAATGCTAGACGTGATAAACAAAGGGGCTCTGTTTATCAAGATTTCTTAAACGTGATAATCCAAGGGCTTTTGTTTATCAAGACTTTTCAAACGTGATAATTCAAGGGGCTCTGTTTATCAAGATTTCTTAAACGTGATAAACAAAGGGGCTCTGTTTATCAAGATTCTTCAAACGTGATAATCCAAGGGCTTTTGTTTATCAAGATTCTTCAAACGTGATAATCTAACGGCTTCTGTTTATCAAGATTCTTCAAACGTGATAATCCAAGGGCTTTTGTTTATCAAGATTTCTTAAACGTGATAATCCAAGGGCTTTTGTTTATCAAGATTCTTCAAACGTGATAATCCAAGGGCTTTTGTTTATCAAGAATCTTCAAACGTGATAATCCAAGGGCTTCTGTTTATCAAGATTCTTCAAACGTGATAAACCGCACCGGCCCACCATCCAACTCCGCTTCAAACTGCAATAAAAAACCAAGCATGACTCCCTTTAAGAAATCACGCTCGGCTCTCTCAATAAATCAAACTATTATTTTTTAAACGCTTTTTCTAATTCTTCAATCTGCATAATTGATGTCGTTGTAGAACCAGCTGAGAAGTACCACAACTTAGGATCAAGTTCGATAATTTTACCTGACTTAATCGCACTTACATTTTTCAGAACGTCATTGCCTAGTACTTTTTTAGATGACGCTTTACCACTTACAGCTTGACCGCGGTCCATAGCGAATATAATGTCCGGGTTCATTTTGTTGATATACTCGTTAGAGATAACTTGACCATGTGGGCTTTGTTTAATATCTGTATCAGCAGGCGTGAATCCTAAAGTATCGTAAACGAGACTACCGAAGCGATCACCAGGACCGTATGTTGATAATTCGCCTTCGTTAACGAGTAAGTACATACCTTTAGCTTTTAAATCCTTCGTTTTCGCTTTCACACCAGCAATTTTATCTTCTAACTTTTGATTTAATTCCTTAGCTTTATCTTCTTTACCAAAGATTTTTCCTAAATTATCCGTATTCGTTTTAACAGATTTTAAGTAATTTTTATCATCTGCACCCATGTATACCACTTTGGCTTTTGGCGCAGCTTTCTTAAATTCATCTAAGTTCTTTTGATAAGCTGTTCTACTTGATAAGAAGATGATATCTGGTTGGATTTTAGCAACTTTATCAAAGTCAATCGTTTTTAAGTCCCCAGTATTTTCATATTTATCATCTTTAAATTCTTTTAAAAAGTCTGGTAATAACTCTTTATTTTCACCCTTAGGTAAAGCTTTAATCTCATCTTTTACACCAAGTTCTTTTAACGTATCTAACGCACCATAATCAAATACGATAACTTTCTCAGGATTAACAGGCACATCGACTGTTTCAGAAACTTTCTTTTGTTCTTTGCTGTCTTTATTTTCATCACGTAATTTAAAGTTATTCTCTACTTTAATAGTTTTCTCACTTGAAGCTTTTTCACTACTTTTTTCTTCTTTCTTACTAGATTGATTACCACATGCAACTAATAAAAATGCTAAACATATAACGACTAGAAAACTTAATCTTTTCATTAAATTCACTCCTACTGATTTCTTAAATACTTGTCCCCACAATTATATGCGTATCTCTTAACGCGCCATCACTCCTTTCAATAATGCTAACTTGATTGTTTATCCTCGAAATACATGCAGAACTTTTGATTCGAAATCGTTTGTATCGAGACATCCATTTCATAAATCTCTGACAATATCTTGGAATCAATAACATCGTCTTTCGTTCCTTCATGTACAATTCGCCCTTTTTTAAAAGCAATAATATTATCTGAATAACATGACGCAAAGTTAATATCATGAATCACAATAATAATTGTCTTATTTAAATATTCAGCTAGATTTTTCAACGTCTGCATAATCTGAACAGAATGTTTCATATCCAAATTGTTCAACGGTTCATCAAGCAAGATATAATCCGTATTCTGAGCTATCGTCATTGCGATGTACGCCCGTTGCTTTTGCCCGCCTGATAATGTTTTGATATTTCGATGACGAATTTCATCAAGATGTAACAGATTTAGAGCACGGTCAACCTCTTGATGATCATCGTCCTTCAAATAGCCTTTTGAATAAGGGAAACGCCCAAATTGAACAAGCTGCTCAACCGTAATGTTCAGTTCTGTATGATTCGCTTGCTTTAAAATTGAAAGCCTTTTGGCAAGTTCGTTTGTCGGCACTTTGAAAAGCGCATCGCCATCAATATGAACTGAACCACTTTCGAGTTCAATAAGTCGACTAATGAGTGATAAGAATGTACTCTTACCGGCACCATTAGGACCAATAATTGAAGTAAGCTTTCCTTTTTCAATATCAACATTTACATCTTCTAAAATCTTAGTGTCTCTTATATGGACGTCAACGCCTCTTACTTCAATCATGCTAAGTGTCTCCTTTTAACTAGAATGTAGATAAAATAACTGCCGCCTACTAAATTGATGAGAATACTCACTTCATTTGTCGCTTCAAACAACTGTTCAACGCCAAATTGCGCGAGTATCAAAACAATCCAACTCAAACAAATCGTGACAGGTAAAAGATATTTATGTTCATACGTTTTCATAAATTCATGCGCAATATTAATCGTCATGAGTCCAAGAAATGTGATTGGACCAACGAGTGCGGTAGATATGGATACAAGGATTGCGACAAGTATCATCAAGAGTCGTGTGAATACTTCATAACGTATACCTAAGTTTATCGCATGGGCTTTACCAAGCAGTAAGACGTCTAAAGTCGGTAATAAGCGTACGATAGATAGTATGATCATAATCAAAATGATTGCCGAAAGTAATACCAGCTTTGAATTGGAAGCATCGAAACTTGCGAACATTGCACTTTGTATTTGCAAAAAGTCCTCGGGATTAATCAATAATTCAATAAAGCCCGTTATACTTTTAAAGAAAGTTCCCATAACAACGCCCATCAATAAGATCATATAAACTGAGAATTGAAATGTCTTGAAGATAACTTGAAATAATATGAGCGCAAATAACATCATGACAAATACAGTAATGATAAAATTCGCGTAAATATTCGTATTCCAAAATGATTGCACACCGAATACAAAAATCAGAAGAACCTTAATAAATATGTAAACTGCATCAAGTCCCATAATAGACGGTGTTAATAATCGGTTAACGGTTATGGCTTGAAAAATCGTTACCGAAGTGGCGATTGCAGCACCTACAAATAACATTAAGACAAGCTTCCGTACTCGACTTGAAAATTGGTATTCAAATATTTCGAAATCGAGTCCTATAAATAAGTAAGCAATGCTGATTATAAGTGTGACCGCAACAAGCAGTATCAGTTTTTTCTTTTTCTCAAGTAGTTTCATGACGTCGACCTCGAATCAATAACATAATAAATATCACCGTTCCAAATACACCTATCGTGAGACCAATATTCACTTCGTATGGATACACGACAAGACGACCGATCACATCAGAAATCAGCACAAATATAGCACCTAACATTGCTGTATGTGGCAGCGCTGCTTTTAAATGGTCCCCTTTGAAAATAGAAACAATATTCGGAACAATCAATCCTAAGAAAGGTAAAGTTCCAACCGTTACCACAACGAGTGCCGTGATAATCGACGTAAAGAAAAGCCCTAGATTAATAATAAATTGATAATTAAGACCGAGATTTTGGCTAAAATCTTTACCCATACCAGCCATCGTAAATTGGTTCGCAAATATGTAAGTTAAAACTAAAATTGGAATACTTAGATAGAGTACTTCATATCTGCCACTCGTTATAATTGCAAAGTTACCATGCATCCAGTTACCTAAACTTTGAACCGCATTGGTACGCAATGCAAAGAAATTTGTAAAACTCGACACAACAGCGCCCATCATGATGCCTAAGAGCGGCACAAAGATCACATCTTTAAACTTAATCAATTCAACTAACCTTACAAATAGAAAAGTACCTAACAAACTGAAACATATCGCTAAAATAAGCTTCAATAGCCTGCTTGAAGTAGGAATTAATATTAATGAAATTAAAATACCAAACTTCGCCCACTCCATTGTGCCTGCAGTAGTCGGACTAACAAATTTATTTTGAAGCATTTGTTGCATGATTAAACCTGCTAAAGCTAAGCTACTTCCACAAATGATGATACTCATCGTTCTGGGAATGCGACTTGCATATAAAATATTCCACTCTTCATGCGACCATGATGGGATGTGTGTGACATCCAGCTGATGAACGCCAACAAAGAGTGATGTCACCGAACAAATGATTAACACGATGCACAAAAGCCAACCATTCATTAGTAATTTCATAATAGAATCCTCTTTCAATGTGATGTATTTTGCAAATGATAATCAATTTCAATTAAATTTTATCACTTTCCTCACATAAATCAATACTTTATTTAACTTTTGTTAAGATTTTGTTAATAAAAAAGCAGGCTAGACATTCGTCTAACCTGCAATGCTCATATCTTATTGAGTTTTGTGATTAAATACCTAAGTGACCTTTTTGAACGTAACCATTCGCATCGAAGTTGAAACTAATAATCGCGTCATCAATGTTGTAAGTCATACTGAATTGGTTGTTTTCACCTTCTTTTACTTGAGCTGGTTGACCATAAGCTTTAATGATATCTTGTTTACTAATTTGACCTTTCTTAACATCGAAGTTTGCGATGTGTGGCATACCTGCGTCATCGAAGTTTGTAATTTGTGTATCTGCAACATTTTTAATAGCCATAGGTTCTGATTCTTTAGGCGTAACCATATTGATTTTGTAACCGTTTAGCGTCACATTGTTGTGCTTAACTGCATTAACGAATGTCGACTCAACGATAAAGCTAGAATCATAGCTTGTATGACCTTTGTATGCATACCAAGGTCTAATTTGGGGTTTGTATGTTTTATTAGGTGCGTAAATTGTAACTTTATATTCATCTGCGATACGTTGCGTTTCTCTATCTACTGCATGAGAGAATGATTCAGCTGTTTCATGACCATAATGAGGTACATTGTTTTCTAATTCTTGGTACTGAGCTTCAGTCATACCTTTAGGAACAACACCGCCATATGGACGTTGACCTTGAGATGCTTGTGTTTGTGTATGTGCTTGGTCTTCATTTGTAGCTTGATGATCTTCCGCTGCTTCCATAGTCCCTGATACCCCTGTAAATAAAACTGTTGATGCTAAAAGTGACGAAACAAATAAATTTGATTTTTTCATAATTACACTCCTTTGATTTCTTTTACATTACGAATGTTACTATAATATTACAAATATTACTATTAAATGAATGTAAAATTCTTTTTATTATTATTTAAAGTGTTAAATACTTTAATATGATTTAAATTTAATACGTAATACATTTCATTAATTACGATTTCATCGCTTAAATTTTTATATCTCTTTTTTTAAAAGCACTACCGCTAAGTTAAGCCAAATTTAATAAAAAAAAGAGTTAGCACAATTAGAATAACTCCTAATTATACTAACTCTTACAAGCAACAATGTAAGTTTTATTTATCATCAAAGTTAAAGTCTTCATCTTGTAACGCTTCAACATTTAACGCTAGCGTATAGCCATCACCTTTTACTGAGAAGAAGTCATGGTTTTTAGTAGACGTATCTAGCGCATTTTCAATAATTGGGTTGAATTCACGTTCTTCAAAGTAAGGTTCAAAACCTAGGTTTGATAAAGCTTTATTACCGTTATAACGTACATAATTTAAAACATCTTCAGTTAAACCAATAGCGTCATAAAGTCCTTTTGTATAACTCACTTCGTTTTTATATAGTTCATCTAATAATTTATACATTTGTTGATCAGCTTTTTGTTTTTCGCTCTCTGATAATTCATTACGTAGACTTTGAGCATCTAAACCAGTGAATACACCGTGAATAGATTCATCTAAAAGAATCTTTCTGATGATTTCACCTGAAGTCGTCATTCTACCTTGTCCAGCTAAGTATAGTGGATAGTAGAAACCAGAATAGAATAAAAATGTTTCTAAAAATACACTTGAGACACGTGCCATATATTGATCATAGATGGAGGCATCTTTACACCATAATTTATGGTAGTTTGAAACGATTTTATCTGATTTATATTTTAAATGAGGCTCTTCTAAAACCCATTTATCAAGTAATTCATTAGTCTCACTAGATGGAAGTAAAGTCGTGAAGATATGAGAATAACTTTTCGCATGAATTTGTTCCATCATAGCCATAAATGAATACACTGCTTTTTTACGTAAATCTTTCGTATGCATCATAATTAAAGGCATGCCATCATCTGCTTGATGCGTATCTAAACCTGTTAATCCTGCTAAAGCTTTTTTAAAAGCATTCTGTTCATCATCTGTTAAAGTTTTCCAGCTCGCAATGTCTTTTGATACTTTGAATTCTGTTTCAACCCACATTTGTGAGATATTTTGTCTCCAGAACATATTCGTCATATCTTCTTGTGTATTCCAATTGACAGCAATCATTTTAATTCTCCATTCATTTAAATTTCTATTTCGTTAGGCACTTCAATTCATTCTTAATTAAAAGACTGATATAACGTTTGTTTAATATATTACGATCATTTATCGCTAAAATAGAACACCCATTTTCAAAATGGATGTTACTATTTCTATCTATTTAAATGGCACAACTTGTACATTCATCTACGCTTAATAATTTGTTACGTGTATAGTAAAGAGATTTTAACCCTTTGTAGTGTGCATATACATATAAACGTGATAATTCACGTGTAGAAATCTCAGAATTCACGTAAAGAATCGTTGAGATACCTTGGTCAACGTGCGTTTGAATTGTTGCGATTAAATCAATTAATTTCATTTGGTCAGTATTGAATGCTGACTTGTAATACCACATCGTTTGAGGTGATAAGAATGGCATTGGATAAAATGTTTCAGCATTGCCGTAAGTACGACGTTCAATCTGGTCTACAATTGGCATCACTGAGCTTGTAGCATTTTGAACATATGAAATACTTTGTGTCGGCGCAATTGCTAAACGATAAGCATGGTATAAGCCATGTTCTTTAACTTTTTCTGCTAGTGCTTTCCAATCTTCTGTAGTTGGAATATCTAAACCTTCGAATAAAGCTTTAACTTTATCATATTTTGGTGAAAAATCATTTTCAGTATAACGATTAAAATACTCACCGCTTGCGTAATCTGAATCTTCAAAGCCTACATATTTTTCTTGACGGTCTTTTGCAATTTGCATAGAACGTTCGATTGAATAATAGTTCATCATCATGAAGAACGTATTCGCGAAGTCTTTCGCTTCTTCAGATTCATAATTAATATGGTTTTTCGCTAAATAACCATGAAGGTTCATAACACCTAAACCTACTGAGTGAAGTTCACTGTTAGCCTTTTTAACGCCAGGTGCGTTTTGAATATTTGCTTCATCACTTACAAAAGTTAATGCATCCATACCAGTATGAACTGAATCTCTAAACTTGCCTGATTCCATAACATTCACGATGTTCATAGAACCAAGGTTACAAGAAATATCTCGTTTAATTTCATCTTCAATACCGTAATCATTTATAATTGAAGTTTCTTGTAATTGGAAGATTTCTGTACATAAATTACTCATTTTGATTTGACCAATATTAGAGTTAGCATGTACTTTATTCGCATTATCCTTGAACATAAGGTAAGGATAACCAGATTGTAATTGCGTTTGAGCAATAATGTTTAACATCTCACGAGCATCTTTTGCTTTTTTCATGATATTAGGATTCTCAACAAGTTTATCGTAGTAATCATCAATATTAATATCATCTAGTGTTACACCATATTCACGTTCAACAGTGTGTGGTGCGAACATATAGAAGTCCTTACCTTCTTTCGCAAGATCAAAGAATTTAGAAGGTACAATTAATCCTGTTGAAATTGTAGATAGACGTAAATCTTCATCTGCGTTTACCTTTTTTGTATCTAAGAACTCTTCAACATCATAATGGAAGATATTGAGATAAACCGCACCAGCACCTGGACGTTGACCAAGTTGATCGGCATAACTAAAGCCACCTTCTAAGGATTTAGCTACTGGTAGCACACCTTTAGCTACACCTTTAATGCCTTTAATCGCCTCACCTCTAGCACGTAATTTAGATAAGTTGATTGCAACACCGCCGCCAATTTTACTTAATTGTTTAGCTGTAGAGTCGATAAAGTTAATAGAATTTAAGCTATCGTCTACTTCAAGTAAGAAACATGAAACAAGTTCGCCACGACGTGCACGACCTGCATTTAAGAATGTAGGTGTTGCAGGTTGATAACGTTGTTCAATCATCGCTTGGATAAATTGCTTAGCTGTCGCTTTATGACCATCAGCTAAATATAAAGAAACGATGACAACGTGTTCTTTATAATCCTCTAAGTATTGAGTTTTATTATTCGTTTTTAAAGCATAATCTTTAAAGAATTTACTTGCTGACATGTAACTCGCAAAAGTAAAAGGTAAATTCTGAGCAAAATCTGTAATTTCTCTTAAGTCCGCTTCACTGTACTTTTCAAACACATCGAAATAAAAATCCTGATCTACTAAGTAATGTAAGCGCTCAATCGCATCGTCAAAATAGATTGTATGATCTTTAATTTCTTCCAGGTAATTCTCTAAAGCTTCTTGGTCCTTCTCAAGGTTGAAGAAGCCATTCTCTTTACGCTTAGTAACTTCATTATTTAGTTCAATATGGTTATATGTTTTTTGTTCCATCGTCTTCATCAAAAATTGCCCACCTTATCCTTAAATTCTATAACGTCCTGCTTATTGCCTTGTAACTCAAATTTCATAAGTAAGGGTACATGATATTTATCCGCAACAACACGGCCTGCTTTCGCAAAATTCTGTCCCCAATTTCTATTGCCACTCGCTGCTACAGCTGATAGATTGGCATGATTGATGTCTAAAAATTGTTGTACCGGTTCTGGAACCTCCCCAAAGCCGATTGTACCCGTGACTAATATAAAAGCTTCATCTAATTTTGTATGCATGTTATCAGATGTTATCTCGAACGTATCTTCGATTTCAGTACGCTTAATAAATCTTCTAACATTGCCTGTGAATGAAAAATACACAACTTTCATATCGCCACCTGCTTTCTTAACATTCTAATTATGTATGTTCGAACACGACTACATATAGTATATGAAAATTGTTAAATAAGAAGTAAATTGTTTGAGTTTTTGTTTGAAAACATAATAAAACGGGTGTAAATCAACTATAATGATGTGATTCCAATCTATATTTGTTTTATTCCAAACCACAATATATTGTGTTTGATTTCAATCACTCATACTATATTATGTGTTCATTATACATAACTCATAATTAGATTTAAAGACAAACACCTAGTGAAAAATGTCACCTTTTGTCATATTAAGCGATGAAATTGCATCTACATCCACTCACTAAGAATTTATGACAGAATTTAAAACTTCTTTAGAACACACTTTTATACGTAAAATTTTCACGATACTTCAACACGATAAAACATCACTGTTCGCTTATCGAACATATGTTCTATTTATAGAATAGCCTATTCTTAAATTAATTTCAACTGTATAGGAAATTAAATACAAATATGCTAATATAGATACGTTAAAATTTAGAATTGAGGCGATTTTGGTTTGAATTCAAAATTAAAAGGTATTATCGCAATCTTAATTTCAGCTATCGGATTTAGTTTTATGGCTGTATTTTTTAGATTATCTGGTGATTTACCTGTCTTTCAGAAATCTTTAGCAAGAAACCTAGTGGCTATGTTTATACCCTTGTTTTTTATTCTTAAATACAAACAACCATTTTTTGGTAAACTTTCAAGTCAACCACTATTGTTTTCTCGCTCAACATTAGGATTACTAGGCGTTTTATTAAACATTTACGCCATTGATCATATGGTACTTAGTGACGCAGATATTCTTATGAAACTTAACCCATTTTGGACGATTTTATTAAGTTTAATTTTCCTCCATGAAAAGGTAAGAAAATACCAATGGATCGCTATGATTATTGCAATATTAGGGATGTTACTCATCGTTAAGCCAGAATTTTCATCATCAGTGATTCCAGCTATTGGTGGCTTACTTTCAGGAATTTTCGCAGCAAGTGCTTATACTTGTGTACGTGCACTAAGTGCTAAAGAGAAACCTTATACAATCGTATTTTACTTCTCTTTCTTTTCAGTCATAGCATTAATTCCATTCGTTATATTTACGTATGAACCAATGACTACGAAACAAATTTTATTATTAATAGGTGCAGGTCTTTCAGCTGCCGTTGGTCAGATCGGGATTACCGTTGCTTATAGTTATGCGCCAGCAAAAGACATTTCAATATTCACATACGCATCTATCATATTCACAGCAGTATTCGGTTTCTTCTTATTTAATGAAACACCTGACCCATTCGCAATTGCAGGTTATGTCATTATTCTAGGAGCAAGTTATTACATGTTCCAAAAAGCGAGAAGAAGTCGCATTTCATAACTATTAAAGGAGTGTTTACATGAGTAGAGAAAAGCACGAATTAGACGATCTAACATTGCTCGGTAACAAAAACAATACGTATCATTTCGATTATGATCCAAAATTATTAGAGTCATTTGATAATAAACATCCAAACCGTGATTACTTTGTAAAATTTAATTGTCCTGAATTTACATCACTATGTCCTATCACAGGACAACCAGACTTTGCTACCATTTATATTTCATACATCCCTAATATTAAGATGGTAGAATCTAAGTCACTGAAACTTTATTTATTTAGCTTCAGAAATCATGGGGATTTCCATGAAGATTGTATGAATATTATTATGAATGACTTAATCGATTTAATGGATCCTCACTATATAGAAGTATGGGGCAAATTCACGCCACGTGGCGGTATTTCAATTGACCCTTATACGAACTATGGTAAGCCTGGAACGAAATACGAAAAGATGGCCGAACATCGCTTAATGAATCACGATTTATATCCTGAAAAGATCGATAATCGTTAGATTTGTATAAATTATTTATAAGCAACAAATTGTTAAGGAGTTAAGTTCACAATATCTTAACTCCTTTTCTTTATGTCGAGTTAAATATTAAAAATTTTCAAAAAACTTCTTGTTAAATCAAATTGTAACGTATAAAATAAAATTCAGAGATATCGAGAGGTGAAGTTATGGGAAACACACATTACACTAAAGAAGAAATTATCGAAAGCACACCGCGTTCAGGATTCTTTGCGCATCCTAAAGGATTAGGAACACTCTTTTTCACAGAGTTTTGGGAACGATTTAGTTACTATGGCATGAAAGCCATCCTGGCATATTACATATACTATTCGGTTGCTAAAGGTGGATTTGGCATTGAGCAAGGTCTAGCACTACAAATCGTGTCTATCTACGGTGCCCTTGTTTACATGAGTGGTATTATTGGTGGTTGGATAGCCGATAGAATAACAGGCACACGCCACGCGTTATTCTATGGTGGTATATTGATCATGATTGGTCATATTCTACTGTCATTACCGAATAATTTCACATTATTATTACTAGCATTATTGTTCTTAATTATTGGTACCGGATTACTCAAACCAAATATTTCATCAACAGTTGGTTTACTTTATGAAAAGAACGATCCAAGATTAGATTCAGCATTCACAATCTTTTACATGTCTATTAACATGGGTGCGTTCTTATCACCTTTATTAATTGGTTGGTTACAAGTAAACGTAGGATTCCATGCCGGCTTTGCTGTAGCAGCAATTGGTATGTTTATAGGTCTTGTGATTTACTTCTTCACTAATAAAAAGCACTTAGGCTTAGCAGGTGTTGAAGTCCCTGACCCATTATCAAAAGATGAAAGATCTAAATTCATTAAAATTATAAGTGTCGCAGTAATTGCTATTATCGCTGTAACTGTATTATTAGCAGTCATGAACAAACTTTCTCTTGAAAGTTTTGCGAATATTGTGTCTATTTTAGGCGTTGTTATTCCTTTCATTTACATTGCACGTATTATTTCAAGCCATAAAACGAAATCTCACGAGCGAAAACGCGTACTTGCTTATATACCTTTATTCGTAGCATCTGTAGCATTCTGGATGATTCAAGAACAAGGTTCAACAATCATTGCTCAATTTGCAGATACTAAAACACAACTTAGCATGTCTAAATTAACTGGTGGCGCCATTGATTTTAATATTCCAGCTTCATGGTTCCAATCAATTAACCCATTAGTAATCATTATCTGTGCCCCACTATTTTCTTTAATGTGGGTCAAGTTAGGTAAATTTAACCCTTCTACTGTAGTTAAGTTCGCTATTGGTACAGTTTTAGGTGGTATTTCATACATCATAATGGTTATTCCTTTAAGTGGCGAAGTAACTTTAATTCATCCAATGTGGATTTTCTTGAGTTTATTACTCGTTACTTTAGGAGAATTATGCATCTCACCTATTGGGTTATCGACAACTACGAAATTAGCACCTGAAGCATTTACAGCACAAATGATGAGTATTTGGTTCTTATCTAACGCAATGGCTCAAGGCTTAAACGCGCAAATGGTTAAAGTTTATACAACGATTAGCCAAGGTGACTACTTCTTATATTCAGGCATTATTGCCATTAGCATAGGTGTCGTGCTCTTATTATTTAGTCCATTCATTAAAAAATTAATGGCTGGCGTGAAATAATCGAAAACATAAAAAATTACGTAACTTTTATAAAAGCAAAATAATCGTCATCATGACGGTTGTTTTGCTTCTTTTTTATGCATAATACATTGATTTTATTGATTAATAACAAATAAATTAAAACAGAAATTAACATTTCTAATATTGTTGATTTTCTAAATTTTGTTGTAATTTAGCAAATAAAGACGTATGATTTTAAATATCGACGAAATTATATATTAAGGGAAAAAGAAAGGTGTCTTTTAAAATGAGAAATAACAATAATCGTGGTGCACCGACCGAAATCCCTCAGACCGGATTCTTTGGACATCCAAGCGGTTTAGGGATACTTTTTTCAGTTGAATTTTGGGAGAGATTCAGTTACTACGGCATGCGTGCACTACTCATCTTCTATATGTATTATGCGATAGAAGATGGTGGGCTAGGACTCGAACAAACGACCGCTCAGTCGATTCTATCAATCTACGGGTCGTTAATTTTCATGACGTCTATTCTTGGGGGATGGATTGCAGATAGAATTTTAGGTACAAGGTCAGCAACTTTCCTAGGTGGCGTATTAATTATAATCGGCCACATATTCTTAAGTTTACCGATAGGCGGCCTTGTCGCATTATGCATTTCGATGTTCTTTATTATCATTGGATCAGGTTTAATGAAACCGAACATTTCAAATATCGTTGGTCGTTTATATCCTAAAGGCGACTCAAGAATGGACTCAGGTTTCGTTATATTTTATATGGCAGTCAATATGGGTGCCCTTATCGCACCTATTGCACTTACGCATTTCGAGAAGACTAAAAACTTCCATGGCGGTTTCTTAATTGCAGCAATTGGTATGGGATTAGCTCTAGTTATCTACCTACTATTCACACGTAATACGCTAGGTCAAGTTGGGTTAAAACCAGAAGACCCTTTATCTCATAAAGAAAAGAAACTCTACGGTAAGATTTTCGGTTTCTCAACATTAGCACTCGTTATTGCAGCTATCATAGGTTTAATGACACAAACCTTAACGTTCGACTTAATTAGTTATATCGTATTAGTGCTCGGTTTAGTTTTACCAATCGTATACTTCACGATCATGATTCGCAGTAAAGAAGTATCAGATACTGAACGATCACGTGTTTACGCATTCATACCATTGTTTGTAGTTGGTGTCATTTTCTGGTCTATTCAAGAACAAGGTGCGAACGTACTGAACGTGTTTGCTAAAAAGAGCGCTGATTTATCGCTCAATTTATTCGGATTAGAGTTTGATTTTCCATTGACGTGGTTTCAAACGATCAATCCTTTCTTTATCGTAGTATTCGCACCTATTATTTCATTCTTATGGAAAAAGCTTGATAAGTATGAACCAAGCTTACCAATGAAGTTCGCAATCGGTTTAATGTTCGCAGGTGCTTCATTTATACTAATGATGGTTGTTATTATGATGACAGGAAGCGCTAAAATCGCGGTATTTTGGATTATTCTTTCATACATGATTTGCGTTATTGGTGAGTTATTGATTTCGCCAACAGGTAGTAGTTCTGCTGTTAAATTAGCACCTCTAAAATTTAACGCGCAAATGATGAGTCTTTGGTTACTTACTAATGCAACTGCACAAGCTTTAAATGGACAACTCGTGAAATTAATTCCTATTTTAGGAGACCGCAATTACTTTGGCTTTATCGGTGGTTTCGCTGTTTTAATAGGTATCGTGATTTTCTTAATCACACCTATCATAAAGAGAAGTATGAAAGGTATTCACTAATAATAAATCAATGCAAAGCGCACAAATTCATGTGCGCTTTTTTAAATATGAATAAACGCATTATACCAGTAATTAACAAACAATTTAGAATATTAGTGATATAAAATTTTCAATAATGCAGATTCAACGAAAGCTTTGATATGTTATAATTTAAAAGTAAATTTAGTTGTAAAACATTATAGTTTTAAATATACACATTACATAAGAGGAAAAATGATGAGATTTTCAATATCCCTATTTTTATTATTATTATACATATTACCAATACCATTTATTTTGTTGTATTGCGTTTACGAATATCATTATAAGTACATATATATAATAGTTACATTACTATATTTTCTGGTTTCATGTTTTCAATTAAGATATTTATCCATTTTCAGGATTAACGTAGGCCACCTCATCATGCTTTGTACATCTTTATTCGCTTATGAGAGTATCGCTGTTAATAGTGCTTGGGAATGGACGTTTAATAAATATGAACCGATTTATTTCATCTTTTTAACGACGCTCTTATTATATATCTTTCAAATGCTATTATTAGTGTCTTTTAGAAAAAGAAAGGTATTATAAATAAAATAGATACAAACATAAGCAAGCGTATTTATCTTTGCCAAAGAGACAAAATAAAGTATAAAATATGTAATGAACATACAAAATTTACCTTTAAGAAAGTAGGTTATTTTATGTCTCATAATTATGAACATGGCATTCTTTTTTATCATGAACATTCTGGTTTAGATGATATCAACCTAGGTATTGGTACTGCAACGCAATATTTAAGTCAGATGTGTAAGCGCGTAACTGTTCAACTTAGTGAAGAAAAAGGACAAATTAAAGACTATTGTAAAAAGATAAAAGAACAAACGTATGCCGAAGATGCTGATATTTTATTCATTTTAGGCGGAGATGGCACAGTCAATGAGCTTGTAAATGGCGTATGTGAGAATGGATTAAACTTACCAATCGGCGTATTACCTGGTGGTACATTTAAAGATTTTACTAAAACACTTAATTTAGATGGTAACTTTAAAAAGGCAAGTGAACAATTACCTCAAACTACTCAGAAAGCATATGATGTTATGAAAGTTAACGGTGAATATGCACTCAACTTCGCTGGTATGGGGCTTATGGTTCAAAACGCTGAGAATGTTCAAGATGGTTCAAAGGATATCTTTGGTAAATTAAGTTATATTGGATCTACGATTAAAACTTTAGCGAATCCAACACACTTTGATTATAAAATGAAAGTAGACGACTATACTGAAGAAGGCGACACATCTATGATTCTTATCGCTAACGGCCGCTTTATCGGTGGCGGTAAAATTCCTATGACCGACATGACGCCGGATGATGGTACGTTAAATGTTTTCATTTTTAACGATTATAGTGTGAGTATCATGAAAGATATTTTTAGCTTACGTGATAGTATGAATTGGAACGAAATTAGTGAAAATATTGGACATGTTGAAGGTAAGCACATTCAAATTGAAACATCACCGACTATGAAGGTTGATGTCGATGGCGAAATTGCTTACGAAACACCTATAGACATCGAAATCTTACCGCAACATATTGAAATCCTGACACTACAATAAAATAAATGATATTGATAAAAAACATATTAAACCCGATTCCACACGACCAAAGTCACGATCGCAAAATCTTAACTGTATGTTTAAGATTACGACAAATGACTGGTAAACGCGTGAAATCGGGTCTTTTTTTAGTTTAGAAAGTAAGCTTCGACTTCTTTCCAGTTATTTAAACGTGTAAACTCAGTTTCGTTTACATTATGTGGTGCTGTAAACATAAGTGGTTTACCTGTATGAATACGTAGTTGTTTCGGATTATCGTCAATCAAATAATCTGTAAGTGCGACATTTTTACGTCCACAGAATACGAAATGTTGTGGGTCTAGGAATGCGAAATGTTCACGTAACCAATCATATTTATCACTAAATGAAGTCGGCACATCCATAGCTGCTGTAACGATATAAATATCGTAATGTTCATTTAACTTCTTAACAACTTCAACTGCATCAGGAATCACTTTTAAGCGTCTGAAAAAGCCGTTACTCGCAAGTATATCCTTAATCACAGCTTGATGTTCAGGCATAACATTGCGTAACTTATCGCCTTCAAGACTTTCCAACGTAACGCCTAATTCTGTCTTTTTATTAAACTCTTCTAAAAGTGAGCCAACCGTATCAGCTAGCACTTCATCCATATCTATACCTATAGATTCTCTTGCCATGAATTACAACTCCCTTTTAATAGTAGCACCACAAGTATATCAAATTTGTATATGAATCACACGCAATCATTATCACACTAAAAAAGCGGTAGAGAAATACCAATGATTTCTTCTACCACTTCTTTATCAGGGTTTTACGCTATTAAAACAACATTTAAAATTCAAATGACTCTAATACGCGTCTAACTTTATCATTTTGATCTTCGAAGCCAATTGAAATGCGTAAGCCATCAGGGAATTCTCTCGTAATTGCCCCTACTTCTAATAGTGCTTCATATAAATCGTGAGGTCGATCCGTTTTAACGTAGATGAAGTTTGTTTCACTATCATAGAAGTGCTTACTTGCTTCAAGTTCATAGAATTTTTCACGCTCAGTAACAACTTTAGATGTAACATCTTTTAAATAATCTTGGTCTTCAAGTGCTGCTTGAGCTGCTACTTGCGTTAAGACACCAATATCAAATGGCGGTCTAATTATATCCCAGTTGTTGACGTGAGATTCGTCCGCAATGACATAACCGATACGTAAACCAGCTAAACCATAAGCTTTGGAGAAAGTACGTAATAATACGACGTTTTGATATTTGTCTTGTAGTTCGAATGTATTCGGATAATCTTCTTGGTTAACGAATTCAAAGTAAGCTTCGTCCACCATTACCAATACGTCATCAGGCACTTGTGAAATAAAGTTTTCAAGCGCTTCATGCGTTACATAAGTACCTGTTGGATTATTCGGATTACAAATCCAAACCATCTTTGTTTTGTCATCAATTTCATTTAAAATGCCATCTAAATCAAAGTAACCGTCCTTTAAAGGTACTTCAACAACTTCAGCGCCTTCTACAATCGCATTGCGTTTATATTGGCCGAATGTTGCTTCACTAGTAACGATTTTATCGCCATCATCAAGTTCAGTGCGTGTAATCGTTAGAATTGCTTCGTCTAAACCAGCGCCAAAGAATAATGTTTTGGGATTAATATTGTAAAATTCACTTAATGCTTCACGTACTTGAGGTACATCTGTTTCAGGATAATAGAAGATGCGATCTAAGTTTTCTTGAATCGCTTCTTTAACTTTCGGTGAAGGTCCATAAACGTTCTCGTTAGATGCGAGTTTAAATAAATCAACGTCAAGGTTATATTTATCTTTTAATCCTTCTGGTGATAAACCAGCTTGGTAAGCTTGCATGTCTTTTAATTGTTCCTTCATAAGACCACCTCAGTTTCTATGTTTTAGATATTATAATTTAATTATAAATCTTTTACACAATAAAAATCAATCAGACGACTTTAGAAGCCCTTCTTTTTCAAGATATTCACGTGCTACTTTCTCTGGTGATTCACCTTCTACAGACACTTTATAGTTCATCTCTTGCATGTCTTCATCAGAAATTTTGTTCTCAAGTTTATTTAACGGTTTCTTAATTTCTTCATGTTTTTCGATGTAGGACTTTTTAAACATTGGCGCACCTTGATAAGGCGGAAACACTTTCTTATCATCTTCTAGCACAATCATATCGTATTTCTTAAGTTCTGCATCTGTTGAATAAGCGTCGATGAGATTGATATCACCCTTTTCAACAGCTTGATAACGTAACTTAGGTTCCATTGTTTTTACGTCATCAAAGTTTAAGCTATAGGATTTCTTAATTGCTTTAAATCCATCACCGCGGTCATTAAATTCCATAGTGAAACCAGGTTTAATTTCGTCTTCAACCTTTTTCAAGTCGCTAATCGTTTTGAGGTCGTGTTCTTCAGCAAAGTCTTTCTTAACCGCAAGCGCGTATGTGTTGTTAAATTTCATTGGTTTTAACATCGTCATATCATGTTTTTTCTCAAGACTTTGTTTCGCTTGGTTGTATACTTTATCTGCATCTTTAGATTTAGGCGGTTCTTTTGTAAGTTCGCCTAAAACCGTACCTGTAAACTCAAGGTAACCATCTATGTCTCCAGATTTTAAAGCGTTAAATAAGAATGATGTTTTACCTAAACCATCTTCTACTTTTACCGTGTCATCTGTTTCTTCTTCAATCAGAATCTTATACATATGTGTAATAATCGAAGGCTCAGCACCTAACTTACCAGCTATTGTGATATTGTCACCCTTCTTCGTGAGCATAGGACCTACGATGACGAGTAACATAGCGAGTAAAATACTTAACAGGATGATTAAGGCCTTTTTATAAGAGACGCGCTCTAAATAACGAAGCACAAAGTCAAATAGGATGGCTAAAATCGCAGCCGGTATTGCACCAATAAGAATTAACGATGCATCATTGCGATCGATACCGAGTAAGATAAGATCACCAAGACCACCTGCACCAATTAAAGCTGCGAGTGTAGCCGTACCAACGATAAGCACCATAGCTGTTCGAATCCCTGCCATAATGACGGGCATTGCGATTGGTAACTCTACTTTAGTTAAACGTCGTAACGGCTTCATACCAATACCTTTAGCCGCTTCAACAAGAGAGCCGTCTACTTCCTTAATACCCGTGTAAGTATTACGGAGAATCGGCAATAATGCATACACGACTAACGCAATTATAGCTGGTACTTTACCGATACCGAATAACGGAATCATTAAACCAAGTAAGGCGAGTGATGGAATCGTTTGAAGCACCGCCGCTATATTAATCACGATTTCTGAAATTTTCTTCGTCTTAGTTAATAAGATACCGAGTGGCACACCAATTAATCCCGCGATTAACAGTGCTATAAAGGATAATTGAATATGCTCGATTAACACTTGCAACAGTTCAGACTTACGTTCTGCTAACGTTTCGAAGAATTGTTTCATGATAACGCACCTCTTTGACTATGAGCTAAGAAAGTAAAGACGTCTTGTCGGTTAAGCTGGTAAAACATTTCGCCATCACAACATACCAAGACGTTATCTGAACGGGATAACTCATCATAAATATCTTGTATCGTCGCATCTTCACTCACGACTGGTAAACTCGGATCTTCATCCGTCTTAGGTAAGTGAATTTGGTTAATAATATCTTTCACCGTCACTTGTTTAATCATATATGCGTCTAAGTCACCAATAAATTGTCTTACGAACTCATTTTTCGGCTGCGTCATAAATTCATCAGGTGTTCCAATTTGTTCTTGGTGCCCCTCATTTAAAAGACAGATACGATCACCTAATTTGAAGGCTTCTTGTATGTCATGCGTCACGAAGACAATCGTTTTCTTAATCTTACTTTGAATATTTAATAAATCATCTTGAAGTTTTTCTCTACTAATTGGATCTAATGCACTAAACGGTTCATCCATGAGAATAACAGGTGGATCTGCAGCTAATGCACGAAGCACCCCAACTCTTTGACGTTGCCCACCTGATAACTGATGAGGCAGACGGTCTTTATAAACTTCAGGTTCTAAACCAACCATTTCCATAAGTTCGTTAACACGGGCGTCAATGCGCTTAGCGTCCCATTTCTTCATTTGAGGCACTTGCGCGATATTATCTTTAATCGTCATATGCGGAAATAAAGCAATTTGTTGAAGCACATAACCAATATCCCATCTCATTTCATGAACAGGATAACTACTTATTGGTTTGTCGTTGAAATAGATAAACCCGTCTGTTAAAGGGATTAAGCGGTTAATCATCTTAAGTGTAGTCGTTTTACCGCAACCAGATGGTCCAATTAAGACGAAAAATTCGCCCTCTTTAATATTAAAGCTTAAGTCATCTACGGCTACTTTATCCTTGTAACGCTTGGTCACATTCTTGAATTGAATCATATCATTACCTCTTTTAATATGTATTTTTAACAAAAGATGATAAATTAATGTAAGTTTAGAGTATATTCCAAATTTTTACAACATTTAATATTGAAAAAGGTTTACCTACTTCAAATCACATACCAACACATACTATAAAAGAATCGGAATTATGAATGATTCGAGTAGATAAACCTATAATGTTTAAACCTTATCTTTATAAGACTGAATCGTTTCTAAGAATTTAGGGCAATAATGTTTAAGTTTATAACTACCTACCCCATCTATAACTATCATATCTTGTTTCGTTTCTGGTTTACGTTTCGCAAATTCTTCTAATGTATAATCAGAGAATATACTTACTGGCGCGATGTTCAATTTATCACTTAATTGCTTGCGCACTTTAATCAATTCATCAAATAAGGCACGATCAATACCTTCAACAGTATTAATACTAACCTTTTCTCTAGCTTTTTGTTTAAATGGTGTCGTAAATACAGATTTTTCACCACTTAATACTGATTTAACCGTTTTATCACAGATTAAAACACCATCTTGTTCATTTAAAAAGCCCTTAAAACGGAGTTCATCGATAAGATGATGACATTCACTTGTTGTATACATCTTCATAAGTCCAAACGTCGTCACCTTATCAAATCCGGAATGCTGAATGTAATCAGATGTTTCACCACGTAGGACTTGAATAACGGTATTATATGTTTCCTTCTGACCAAGTCGACAGATACAACTAATAATTTTCTGAGCTTCTCTTGTCATGTCGTAAGTCTTATCTTGCTTTTGACAATTGCTACACTGTCCACACTCTTCTAGCTTTTCATTAGGTTCAAAATAATGCACCAAAGTCGCTTCTAGACATTTCTTTGTCTTTGTGTAATGCATCATCTTAGTGAGCTTTTCACCCATGCGCTCTTTATAATCTTCGTCGGCTTGAGACGATTGTATAAAGAACTGATGTAGCCCAATATCACGGTCGCTAAACATCAAGATACATTCACTATCAAGACCATCTCGCCCTGCACGACCAGCTTCTTGGTAGTAACTTTCTAAATCACCTGGCATGTTATAGTGAATCACGTAGCGTACATTTGATTTATCGATCCCCATACCAAAAGCGTTCGTCGCAACCACAACATCGACATTATCAAACACGAAGTCATTCTGAGCTTCTTCACGTTCCTTATTTGTCATACCAGCATGGTAAAAGATTACACGCACATTTTCTTGCTGCAAAGCTTCATAAATTTCTTCAACTTGCTTTCTCGTTGAACAATAAATAATACCTGATTGTTTATCGTGTGCCTTAACATAATCAATCACGAATTTTTGACGTTGATAAGTTGGATTCACCTTGAAAATGAGATTTCGACGCTTCGTACTTGTTTTGACAAGGTTCTTTCGGTCAATTGTAAGACGCGACATAATATCCTTCTCAACTTCATTCGTCGCTGTCGCAGTTAAAGCAACAATTGTAAATGCTTGTGGTAGTGATAATACTTTATGTATAACTTCTTGGTAACTCGGTCTAAAATCATGCCCCCACTTAGAAATACAATGCGCCTCGTCAAATGCAATGAGTTTAATATCAAGTTTTCGAATCATATTCATGAAGTAATGTTGTGAAAAGCGCTCAGGTGCAATAAAAAGAAATTGAATTTCACCTTGTTTCAGTGAAGCTTCAACTTCTTTTTGCTGTTGTTGCGACAAACTACTATTTAAATAAGCAGCTTTAATACCTATTGCCTGTAATTGATCCACTTGGTCTTTCATCAAAGAAATTAGCGGACTAATCACGAGGGTGATGCCGCCTTTCATTAACCCAGGGATTTGATAGCAAAGTGATTTACCGCCACCAGTTGGCAGTACGCCAAGGGTATGTTCATGGTCCATTACTTTTTCAATGATTTCTCTTTGGCCCGGTCGAAATGACGCATAACCAAAATAATGTGATAATGTTTCCTCCATAATATCCCTCATTAATTTAATAATTCTTCGAGTTCACTCCATCTTGTGATGTCATTATCATACGTTTCTTCTAAAATTTCTTTTTCTTCATTGAGTTCTTTAATTTTCGCATAATCGTTACCCGCTTCAATCATCTCACTGTCAATCGCTTCAAGACGTGCTTCAGTTTCATCAATACGCTCGATTAACGTTTCATATTCACGCTTTTCCTTATAAGATAGTCCAGATTTCTGTGGCTTAGACTTTGTATGTTTGACCTTGTCACGGTCACGTTGTGCTTGCGCTTCATCTTCAACAGCTTTTTTATAAGCGAGATAATCATCAAAGTCGCCAATAACTCGTTCTATTTGACCATCGTGTATATACCAATACGCTTTCGCAACCTTATTTAAGAAGTATCGGTCGTGGCTAACCGTAATTACCGTGCCACCGAAGTCCTCAATGTATTGCTCTAATATCGTAAGCGTTTCTGTATCTAAATCGTTCGTAGGCTCATCGAGCAGTAATACGTTCGGTTGATGCACAAGTAAGCGTAAGAGATACAGACGCTTTTGTTCGCCACCAGACAGCTTATAAACTTTCTTACCATGCGTCGAACTCGGAAATAGAAAGCGTTCCAGAAGCTGTGTAATGGATACATTCGTGCCATCCTTTTGCTTAGCGACTTCACTTTCTTCCCTTAAGAAATCAATCATACGTATATCACGGTCCAAACGCTCATCCGTTTGTTTGAAATATGCCACTTTTACCGTCTGACCAATTTTAAGGTCGCCATCAAAGTCCTTATCCTCACCACTTAATATATTCAACAACGTCGTCTTACCAACACCATTCGGTCCAACGATACCAACACGTTGGCCGCTTTGCACAATCTCTGAAAAGCCCTTAAACAATGTTTTATCTTTAATCGATTTTGATACATCTTCAAGTTCGTATACTTGTTTACCAAGTCGTGAGTACGCGAGGTTCAATTCACCACTACGTTCTTGCGTGTGACCTTTAACTTGAGATTCTAAGTCTTTAAAGCGTTGTTTACGCGCTTCTTGTTTCGTCGTACGTGCTTTTACACCGGCGCGCATCCACTCTAATTCCTTTTTATAAAGTGACTTTTCTTTGTCACGTTGTTCTGCCTTAATACGTTCATTCTCAGCACGCATCTCTATGTATGATTCATAATTACCAGGATACGTCGTCAGTTGACCTTGATTTAAATCAACGATACGTGTCGCCACTTCATTTAAAAAGTAACGATCATGCGTCACGAAAAGCACAGTATGCGGATATTGCTTTACAAAGTTGATAAGCCAATGAATTGATTCAAAATCTAAATGGTTCGTAGGCTCATCTAATAATAGTAAGTCTGGCATTTCGATTAACGACTTCGCAAGTGTAACACGCTTTTGTTGGCCACCTGACAAGGCGCCTACTTTTTTATCAACGTCATGAATGCCAAGTTTAGTTAAGATCGTTTTAATTTCAGCACTGTAGTCCCATGCATTTAATTGATCCATGTCGTTTTGCGCTGCCATCATCTCGTTAAGCGCTTCATCTGTCATCACATTACTATAATGCTTCGTCGCTTGTTCATAACGTTTAATCGCGCGCATCGTCTTTGTGTCTACGTCCATGACCGTTTCAAAAACAGTCTTATCGAGATCTAAGTCTTGCTTTTGAGCTGAGTAGCAAATATTGTAGTCTTTAGGGTGTGTGACTGAAGCTTCAAAATCTTCATCTAAGTTCGCAATCACTTTAAGTAATGTACTCTTACCTGTCCCATTAATGCCAACGAGTCCGATTTTCTCATGTTCTGAAATTGATAAATTAAGATCATCAAAAATCACTTTATCTGCGTGCATTTTCTTTAAATGTTCGATTTTATATGCTTCCATAATAATTTCATCCTTTTATTTCACAATACTTACATTTACTGGTAGACTTAATTCAGTTCTATATATTATACATCTTTTTACTAATAAATGATAGAAGGAGACTTTGTAGATGCAAGAATTATTCCAAAGTTTGCCACCTTACATACAAGCACTTTTCGCAGGTATCGTAACGTGGTTATTAACTGCACTTGGTGCGGCTTTTGTATTCTTTTTCAAGAATATTAACGATAAAGTCTTGAGCTCTATGCAAGGTTTTGCGGCAGGCATTATGATAGCTGCAAGCTTTTGGTCTCTTTTACAACCAGCAATCGACTTTGGTAATGGAAGTCCATTCTCATTCGTACCTGCTGCCATTGGTTTCTTATTAGGCGGTCTCTTTATACGTTCACTAGACTTAGTGATTCCGCATATGCATCGTAATACGAACGATAAGAGCCAAGTTAAAGAAGGTATGAAGTCAAGTTTAGATAAAAATATATTACTTGTACTAGCAATAACGCTACATAATATTCCTGAAGGTTTATCCATCGGGGTTGCATTTGGCGGCGTTGTTACAGGAAATTCACATGCCACATTATTAGGCGCACTCACTTTAGCAATTGGTATCGGTATTCAGAATATCCCTGAAGGTGCTGCCTTATCTATGCCAATCCGTGCTTCAGGCGCTTCTAAAATGAGAGCCTTTAACTACGGACAAGCATCTGCTATTGTAGAACCTATCTTTGCGACAATTGGTGCTTTAGCGGTTGTATTCATAACGCCAATGCTACCATATGCATTAGCTTTTGCTGCAGGCGCAATGATATTTGTGGTTGTAGAAGAACTCATTCCAGATTCACAAAACGGTAATAATACAGACCTTGCGACAATGAGTCTCATGATTGGCTTTACCATTATGATGATTCTAGATGTTGCCTTAGGTTAAAACATGAAAGGACGTGGGCGCTATGTAGCGACACGTCCTTTTTAGTATGCGTTAATTCAGTTTATTCACAAAGTGATAGAATTTAGTGAGATCAGTTAATTGACGGTTGCACGTTTGGCTATCATAACAAATATAATCGCCCTTCTTCGTATACATCCCGTCACCCGATTCCTTACTTTTATGCAAGAATAATGACACCTTACTCTCTTTATTACATATCGAGCAAAAGCCCTTAACCGTTTTCGGCGATAGCTCGCCGTAAAATCCTTTCAATTGATCTGATTCATCATAGTACAACATGTAACGACGGTTTGATGACGGATCATTCCAACCTAGAAAGGTTGAAGCTAATAAATCTTCAGAGCTAAAGTTTGGAACCTTAAGCTTCTTAACTTTTCGAAATTGCTTTTCAATCTGCTTAGATGACGGCATTTGAAAAGGAATGACATATTGGCTAACGACGTTTAAGACTTTCTCAATCTGGTATTTAGATAATTTGATATCCTTGAGCGTTTCAAGGGATGCTTCAAGTTCAGGCGTAACAGCTTCAAACACGTTACGAATATTATGAAGCACATCCGCCATTTGGTGCTTAACCGTTTCTGGGTCGTTAACGGATTTGTAGATATTATGCAGTTGATACATTTGTTCCGCGATATAGTGATATTGGTAAGGATAAATTTGTTTCGTCATGATTCATTTTCCTTTCTTTTAGTTGTGTTGGAAAAGATACCTTGTAGGAAAAGAATCTGCTACAAAGTACCTTAGTTATGGTGCTGTACTTTGCAGTATTAAACTTGAATCGTTAAAACGAATCATAATATCAACTCCCTCTTGAGTTTCAATATAACATATTTCATCGGTTCTCTTGGTTTAAGCGGTTTGTAACATTTATGTCGTTGAATGTTCAGACTTTGATATTCGGTCAAGCTTTGTTGATTGGGTTTGAGATGTGTTGAGACTTGATGACGGTTTCACCATCAAGTTTGAAACGCCCTGAAACTTGATGACAGTTTCGCCATCAAGTTTGAAACGCCCTGAGACTTGATGACGGTTTCGCCATCAAGTTTGAAACGCCCTGAGACTTGATGACGGTTTCGCCATCAAGTTTGAAACGCCCTGAGACTTGATGACGGTTTCGCCATCAAGTTTCAAACGCCTACCGCAATAGCGACTTCGCTTAATTCTACTCAAAATCACACCCGTAATCCCCCATCCAACCAAAAAAGAACCGAAACGCTTGAACGTTTCGGCTCCTTATCGAATTTATGAAAAAGTTGTATTATTTTTGATTACCATATTCGCCTGCTTTGTAATGGTAATTAGATGGTTTGACTTTATCAAAGTCTTTGTTGTCGTAGAATCTGAATAAGTCACCATTTAAGATTTTGTCACTGATTGATAAGTCTTTTTCCACTTGTTGCTTATCTGATTCAAGTGATTTAGGTTCTTCTTCAAGTGGTTCATTTGTCTTCTGATCGTATGCTTTACCGTTAATATATTGATACTTATCAGTTACGAAGTCACCATTTCTGAATGGTACGACTTGTTTATGATCCTTAGATAACATATCTGTACCTAGCATAGCGTAATTCTTAGAATCAATACCTAATAAGTGTAGCATTGTCGGCATAACATCGATTTGGCCTGCGTATGTTGGGTCAACTTGACCTTCCATACCAGGAACTTTTAGCCAGAATCCTGTGCGGTTCAGGTCAGAGAATTTGGCTGGTGTGATTTCTTCACCTAAAAGTTTTTCCATTGCTTTGTTATGATTTTCAGAAATACCATAGTGGTCACCGTAAATCATAATCACTGAATCATCGTATAAGCCTTTTGCTTTTAGTTCGTTGATAAACTGTTCAAGTGATTCATCTAAATATCTTGCTGTTTGAATATATCCATCAACAGTTGAGTCACCCGTGTTTGGCTTTTCAATTGAAGCATCTTGAGGGTTTAAAGTAAATGGATAATGGTTTGTTAACGTAATTAAGTGCGAATAGAACGGTTCTTTTTCTTTCGCTAAATATTCTGCTGATTTCGTGAAGAATTCTTTATCTTTAAGTCCTAAGTTTTCTAAGTTCTTAGGTGACATATCGTAGTAAGTTGCATCGTAGAACTTATCGATACCAAAGTGTTTATAAACTTGGTCACGGTTCCAGAACGTTTTGTAGTCACCATGCATCACGTTAGATGTGTAACCTTGTTTTTGGTTCATGATAGCTGGTAATGATTGATACGTGTTGTCTCCTTTTAATGAAAAGGCTGAACCTTGAGGTAAACCATATAAACTGTTGTCCATAGTGAACTCAGCATCTGATGTTTTACCTTGACCAGTTTGGTGATAGAAGTTTGGATAATAACGGTACTCGCTATTACCTGATGATAATTTATTTAAGTAAGGTGTTACTTCTTCACCGTTCACTTTTTTATTGATCAAGAAAGTTTGGAAACTTTCTAAGTGAATTTTGATAACATTTTTGCCTTTAGCTTTACCGAAGTATTCCATATTCGGTTCTGCGTTCTTTTGTTTTGTGTAGTTTAAAACTTCTGTTAAGTCATCTTCTGATGCTAAAGCTTTTTGTTGTTTGTTTTGGACTGTTTTAACACCGTCATACACTGTGAAGTTATATGGTCCTAAATACTTAACTAAGTATTTATGGTCGAATGTACGTGTTAATAAGTCTGGACGATCTGTTTCAGCAAAACTTAAGTTTAAGAAGAATAATGCTACTGAAACGGCCATCACAACTGGGATAAACTTTTTGCTGAATACGCGCTCGCTTAACCAGTCACGTTTGAAAAGTAATACGAATAGATAGAATAATGTATCTAAGAAATACATGAAGTCATACCATTCGAAAGAAGCTGTAACGGCACCGCCCATGGATTCAACGTTACCTGCTTGGTTTAGCGTACTAAATGTTAGGAAATCCGAGAAGAATCGGAAATACACAACATTCGCATACAGTAGGAACGTAAGTAAAAATCCACCAATGAATAACAACCAGTATGCTTTCTTACCTTTAAAGAATAAAAATATACTTAAAACTAGGGCGATTAAACTATATGGGTTCATGAGCAAAATCAAGTTCTGCACTAAACCTTTGACGCCCAGAGAAAAGTCAACGTAATAAGCAAAATATGTCTTCAAAGACAAAGTTAATACTGTCAATAAGAAGAACATAAATACACTTATTTTCTTTTTCTGTGTACTCATGATTGTAGCCTCCATTTAATCATATTCATTTGTCCAAGTTTCATTTATCGTTTATTTACAAAGTTATTGTCAAATCAATCTCAGTTACATATAAAGGGTTATATGTAACATTTCTGTAATATTCTATATTCAGTACAATATATAAATATATAGGAACAAGTGAAATATTTCAAGCGAAACCACCTGTTTTTAAAAATATTTTTCACGCTTAAATTTAACTTCATATTCAATTAAAATTAAATTAATAATAGCCTTAGGATTGATTTAAAGAAGTTAATATTTAATCAATACAAACTGAAATCTATTATACACCTTGCTTCACTAAAAGTTTTCAGTCTTAAGGTTGATATCCATCTCAATATAAAAAAAGTGGACCTCGCGACTTTTCAAAACGCAGATCCACCTTATCAAATATTTAATTGGTCATGTTAAAGTAAAAAGCGTCTTCAAAGTGTCGTTTACGAACGTTTAATTTCGACGTCGCCACCTAAATCAACATCGCGTTTCTTCATTAAATATCATTACACGCATGTCCACGAACAACGACGCGATCGCTTCAAACTTACGCACCTTCTCACAACACGAAATCCAACTCCGTTACGATTTCACAACTTTAGCCATTTCTTCCTGCATCTTAAACTCAATACAATGGAAGAGTTGGTTTACCCATCGATCATACTTAATCAGATTCTTTTCAGCCTGCTCGATATCAATATACTGGAATTTAAGCTTAGCACCTTGTGGCTTTTGCGAAATTTTAGAGATATGATAACTCGCGACCGTGCCTAGCTGCGGATAACTTCCCAGCGTATAGTGATCGTTGAGTAAAATGATTGGTGTACCGTCACGTTTAACTTGAATAGAGCCGCGTTTAACCGCTTGATGCGGCGGCATATCATCGTAATAAGCTTTTATAGGCACACCATCAAGTACGATACCAACGCGGTTTGCTTTACTCGTAAGCTTATATTCATTTGTTGTAAATTGCTTTTTAGTCGCTTCTGTAAAATCTTCAGCGCCCTTACTTTTTATAACGTGAATCACGTCTGAAAGATAATTGAGACTTAACGTATAACCATCTACGCCCCAAGTAGCTTTCTTGGACTTTTCAAGATTCTCAAAGAGTTTATGATGGCGTTCGTTATAATCACGTTTCATATTAATTTCATCGCCAGCTTTCAATGTACGACCATGGAAGCCACCGAGCTTAGAAATCATGTCTGTTGATGTGGAACCAAGCCATGTGTCGAGTTCAAAGCCACCTGCTACAGCTAAGTAGGCACGCGTACTTTTCGTATGGTCGGTAAATGTAAGGACGTCGCCTTTTTCTAAGCGATATAATTTAGAAGGATAAATCGACATGTCGCCTACGTGGGCTTTAAAATGCGCACCAGTTATCGCGATTAAGGTTGGTTCTGTAAAACGAATACGTGCCATCTTATGCGTCATTTCAAGTGTTGCTTCGTTTTTATCATTGCCAACTAATCGGTTCGCAATTTCATGCGCAAGTGAATCTAATGCGCCGCTTGCGATAATACCTAAATGTTCATATCCTTTGCGACCTAAATCTTGAAAACTTGAAAATAGGCCACCATCTTCAATTATGATTGACATGGCTTAAAGCCCCCTAATTCTATATCTTTTTGAGAAACCGCTTTGAAAGACACCATATCGCCAACTTTTAATACAGTTATCGATTCGCTTGAAGGATCGAATAATTGAACTGGCGTATAGCCAACAACAAGCCAGTCACCATACGTATCATTCGTTACGATACCGCACTTTTGACCTTCAATAATGACAGACCCTGCTGGAATAAAGCGCTTGTGAACACCAGTTTGTCTCGCGTAAAGTTTGGAATCTAGCCCCGTTAAATAAGGGAAGCCTGGTGAATAACCCATCATCGACACGAAGTAGCGATTCTCAGTATGTAATTGCACAAACTCACTTTCAGTTAAATGGTTCGCATTAAGTAAATCTTTAAGGTCAGGACCGTACGTGTCGCCATAGACAACAGGAATTTCACACACGTCTTGGTGTTCAGTTTCTTCAGATTGAATATCCATGTCCTCAATTAAAGCCTTCATATATTTAAATGGTGATTCAATATCATAATGCTTAATCATATTCGTCGCGTCATAAACGACTAGTAAATCGGATTCAGTCGGCACGATTTCGATAATAAACGGTAAATGTTTAGCACGTAGCGCTTTACTTAACTTGATTAAATCTTCAGTTGTTGATTTAGAAACATCTCCGTCTAGTGAAACGACGATAGCTAAATCCCCTTGACTATAGACTTTCATCAGGTCATCTCACCTTTCCTAATTGTAAAAGCCACCGAGTAGCCTTATCATAATTTTCACGATTGCATGCATAAATAAGTAAACTGTAAATATCAATATGAGTGATGTTAGCACCACTACAATATATTTCAAAGGTTGATAAGATGTGTCCAATTGCTTATACACAAAGTGACGTAGCAGAAATGTCATTGCAATAATACAGAATAGATATACAAATACCATAACCGTCACCCTTTAAGCTCTAATTTAACATCAACCATTTCTCTTAAACTGTTCAACATATAAAGTTTTACTTTATGTTGTTTTATTTTATCTATAATTTCAGTAATTGTATAGTTTCTTTCCGTGATTTTTTTATCATTTAATAGTGCCTGGCGCATACACCCATTTAGAAAGTCCCCTTCATACACAGGCGTATATACGTTTTGATCCTCTTCAATCGCAACGTTACCGATATTAAATTCAAGCACCTTGTCGTTAGCATCATACAACAAGATTAAATCCGTCGGTTGATCGAAAGCAAGATGTGCCCGTTCAGACGTCTTATACGTCCGCTTCCAAGATGCCACGTTCTCGTTCAACTCTCCGTACGTTGCTGTTAAGTATGCCGTTGGTTGCATCCTTTGAAAAGCACTTTCAAGCCTACCATCCTGATCGAGCGTCACTTTCAATCGATATATCGCATCATCTTGTATTTGATTAAGAACCGCTTCAACCTCAGATTGAAATGCTTCTTCTTGAAAAGGTATGTCAAAATAATGTGCCGCTTGGCGGATTCGTCTTTGATGCAAGTCGAACCTTGGAATATGCTTATCTTCAATGCGCATCGTTTCAATTACATGCATATTAAATCCCCTTTAAAATAGACGTTTTAGCTTGGAACTCATCATACTCATTATTCGGGTCAGAGTCGATTGTAATACCTGCACCGACACCATAAACGGCTTCATCATATATATATTGTACCGTTCGAATCGGTACGTTGAAGATCATTTTAGTGTCAGGTAATAGTAAACCGATTGTACCGCAGTATGCGTGTCTAGGTGTTTGCTCAAGTTGATGAATGATAGACATTGTATTTATTTTAGGTGCACCTGTAATCGAACCGCACGGGAATAGGGCTTTTAAAATAGTGTGTAAAGAAGTCCCTTGACGCAACGTACCTTTCACGATGCTCGTCATTTGATAGACCGTCTCGAATGTTTCGATAAAGAATGGTAAATCGACGTCTATCGTACCAGGCTTAGCAATGCGTGATATATCATTGCGCAATAGATCCACAATCATGACGTTCTCGGCACGGTCCTTTAACGACTGCGCTAACGTATCATAGTTCGCTTGGTCAGTTTCAGGCGAGGTACCCCTTGGCATCGTACCTTTCATCGGACGACTTAAAATTGTATTGGGTTGATTGTCGTACGTCCCCTTCTGGAAGAATAATTCCGGTGAAATCGATGCTACCTTAACGTCATCCGTATCAATCATGACGGTGTATGACCCGTGACCACCTTCGCTTAAGGCGTGATAGATGTCTGCGATACCTTGTGAAATCGGTCTACTTAAACGCGTCGTATAGTTTACTTGGTACGTGTTACCTTCCGTGATTTCACGTTGTATCGTTTCAATGCTTTCTATAATAGAAGCTTTCGATGCCTTGAATTGGAATTGGCTGTCCGAACTTGGCGTTGAAACCGTATTGGCCTGCGTATGTTGAACAGGTTCCTTAAAGACGTAGCATGCCCCGTACACCGAATCAGACGGCTCGTAAGTGACGAGGTCTGAATTGAAAGCTGGTGCTGCTTCGTATGGTAAATATACCACCACGTAAAAGCCCTGTCGTTGATAGTCTTCAGCGAAATCAATCATTGGGCATACCTCATCTTTAGAACGCGCGATGAACGATGCATCGGGTTGTTCAAATTGGAATTGGTATGTTGAATGCGTGTTAGGACTATTTAAATATTTATAATTAATGTTGACTGACATGTGACGCACCTACCTTCGCTAGAAAAAGTCGTATTTGCTCGTGACCGTACGCGCTTAAATAGGATTCAGGGTGATACTGCAAGCCGTATATCGGCAATGATTGATGCGAGACAGCCATGGGCACATCCTTCTCATTTGAAGCACAGATTTGTAGCGGTTCGCGCACAGAGTCACGCTTCGCCATGAGTGAATGGTAGCGCATCACTTCGAACCCTTGAGGCAATCCTTGGAATAGGACTTTTCCTGAATGGGTAAGCGATGTCGTGTGACCATGGACAGGCTTCTCGTTGTGAACGATGTCGCCACCATAATACGAAACGATGAGTTGAAAGCCTAGACAAACGCCTAATATCGGCACACGCGTTTCATAATGGGATAAAAGATCGAATAGAATGGGATAGTCTTTAGGCGTCTTCGGGCCAGGAGAAATAATAAGGGCCGAGATATCCCAAGTCTTTAATGTGTTTAAATCAATCGCATCAACGTCGATAACCTTCAACGGTCGTGTTGTTTCGGTTGAAACATAATCGACGAGATTATATGTAAATGAATCTTTATTATTAATTATAACTATCATTGTCATACGCTCTTTTCTATAACACTTTATAACCATTATCCCAAATTGCGACTTGCTTTTACAATGGTAATGTATTATTCTTAGGAACGGACAAATAAATGATGAGAGGTTCCTAGCTCATACCCTCTATAAAAAACTAGACTTACATGATGACATGCATTCAACTCGTTTTTTATATATAGCCTGGGACTTTAAGTCTCAGGTTTTTTTATTTCATTTTTAAAAGATATGTAAAAAGGAGTCTGTTAAGATGACTAAAACTTTAAATAAAGATAGAGCGATCGTCGTATTTAGCGGTGGCCAAGATAGTACGACGTGCCTTTTCTATGCGAAACAAAAATATGAAGAAGTGATACTTGTAACATTTGAATATGGACAACGTCATGACAAGGAAATTGAAGTCGCGAAGGCGATTGCGAAAGAGCAAGGTTTAGAACATCACGTGTTAGATATGTCGTTATTATCTCAACTGACGCCTAATGCTCTGACGAACCATGATATGGATATCGAGACGAATGACGATGGGATGCCAAATACGTTCGTACCAGCACGTAATTTACTCTTCTTATCATTTGCAGGTGCGCTGAGTTATCAACTTGATGCGAAGACAATTATAACGGGCGTTTGTGAAACGGACTTCTCTGGCTATCCAGACTGCCGTGATGCATTTATTAAATCCATGAACGTGACGTTAAACTTATCAATGGACCAAAATTTCGTCATCGAAACGCCTTTAATGTGGTTAGATAAGAAGGAAACATGGGCGTTAAGTGATGAGCTTGGTGCACTAGATTACGTACGCAATAAGACGTTAACGTGCTACAACGGCGTTATTGGTGATGGTTGCGGCGAATGCCCTGCTTGTAAACTGAGACAACGCGGTTTAGAACAATATATAAATTCAAGAGGTGAAGCGTAATGTTTCAACAAATGTATCCGAGCACGAATCATCCGTATCAATTCGAGCTCAACAAAGACTTTAACTTCTCAAGCGCACACTATATTCCGAGCGAAGACGCAGGTAAATGTATGCGCACGCACGGTCACACATACTTCGTTAATTTAACGATTGCAGGCGATGAACTTGATGACACAGGCTTTCTTGTCAATTTCAGCGCGTTAAAAGCATTGGTACACGATCAATTCGACCACCAACTGTTAAACGATTTAGATATCTTCCACGGGAAAAGCCCTTCAACCGAAATGGTCGCAAAGACGATTTACGATATGGTTGCTGAATATTTACGTAAACGTCCGAACCAACCTAAGTGTGTACAAGTGTTTGTTAGAGAAACACCTACAAGCTACGTGATTTATCGACCAAAGGATGTTGAACATGGCTAAAATACCTGTACTCGAAATTTTCGGCCCTACGATCCAAGGCGAAGGACGCGTCATCGGTCGTAAAACAATGTTTGTAAGAACGAGTGGTTGTGACTTCCGTTGTAGTTGGTGCGATTCAAGTTTTACTTGGGACGGTTCAATGAAGGACGACGTACACCTTATGACAGCTGAAGCGATTTATGATGAACTAAAAGCAATTGGCGGCGACTGTTTTAATCACGTTACGATTTCAGGCGGTAACCCTGCTTTAATTAAAGGTATTCAGGAACTTGTAGACCTTTTTGAGATGAAAGGAATTGAAACTGCGCTTGAAACTCAAGGTTCTAAATTCCAACCGTGGATGCGCCAAATTAACGACTTAACGATAAGCCCGAAACCACCTAGCAGCGGTATGGACCAAAACTTAGACATCCTTAAGGCAGTCATCGCGCAATGTAAGAAGGAAACCGTTAACCTTAAGGTAGTTATTTTCGAAGAGGATGACTATGAATACGCTAAAATGATTCACCATACTTTCCCAGTCATTCCGTTTTACTTACAAGTAGGTAACCCTTATTTAGAGGATGACGTTGATAACCATACGATGAAATTGCTTGAACGCTATGAAAACTTAATCGACCGCGTTATGAAAAGCGACGACATGAACAATGTGTATGTCTTACCACAGCTTCACACACTATTATGGAGCAACAAGAAAAGCGTCTAGCTCGAGGATAAAGTTTTTTATAAATATCATATAGTTTGATACACATATTAAATGCTTGTAAACACAACTACTGTTATAATAATACAATGAACAAATGAGATAGGAGCCGAAAATGATTGTAATCTTGATAATTAACATCTTAGTTGTGTGTTTTTCGCTAATGCTAGATTTGTGGATCCACCAATACCAACACTTCTACTTCAGTACAATCGTACTAGCGATTATGATAAATGCTTTAATCAATTTAGTTAGTTTAGGCACATTCGATTTTATTACAAATACGACCACATTAATGCTCATAGCATGGTTTATCGTGCAGAAATATGTGGAGATTCATACACATCGCTATGTTGTTAATCATCAAAAGTTTATTGCAGGCATACTTGCTATGATGTTTAGCCTGTCTTTACTCATCACTTTTCAAACAAGCGAAGATTCATACTATATGTCACTACCATATTTAGCACCAGCCATTTTTATATTCGGTGCCATTATTTTATTTCTTTCAAAAGCACCATCGAGATACAAAGTAGCTTTATACCAGAAACTTAAACAGCCCGCTTTCGTCGGAACAATTGTCATTATCCTATCATTTAGCATCATGACAATTTTAACACCGTTCTGGTTCGTATTCTTAATCATCCATGCACTCTTAATTACATACCTCCTTTGGCAAAAGACCTTTCAAATCTAACTAGGATTATGAATAAAAGGAATGGGTATATATTTTTAGATAGAAAAAATGGAAATTGTTAGGAGGGCCAACATGTTCGGATTTATCTTGATGCTCATTGTTGGTGGCTTAATCGGTTGGTTAGCTGGTGTTATCTTAGGAAAAGATATCCCTGGCGGAATCCTAGGTAACATTTTAGCTGGAATTGTAGGTTCAGCTATCGGCGCTAAGTTATTAGGTCACTGGGGTGAAATCGCTGGTATTCCCGTAATTCCAGCACTTATTGGTACAATCATTCTAATTGTCGTAGCGTCTTTTATTCTAAATCTTTTACGTGGAAAAAACTAAGCCTAATTGAACGAAGAAAGCACCCGCAACGTTGATACGTGAGATCAACATTGCGGGTGCTTTTATGTTTGTATAGATTTGTAGGTTTACGTGCGCGCGCCGGGGCTGGTGCTAGTGTTGTTACAGCCATGTGGTAATAGCACTTGGCTGTAAGGTTGGATTTAGAGCCAAGTGGTTGACTCACTTGGTTGTTATTTCGGTTTAAGAGCCATGTCGCGACCTCACTTGGCTCTTATTGCGGGTTTACAGCCTTGTCGCGACTCCACTTGGCTCTTATCGCGGGTTTACAGCCATGTCGCGACTTCACTTGGCTCTTATCGCGGGTTTACAGCCATGTCGCGACTCCACTTGGCTCTTATCGCGGGTTTACAGCCATGTCGCGACTTCACTTGGCTC